>WGNC01000009.1 GCA_016124745.1 Thiobacillus sp. | reverse complement strand
TGAATCGCCCCCGATTTCCTAGACACTCGTAAGCCTCTCTTGGTACTGCTTCTCGTAGTCTATCGGCGAAAGCCGATTGCTGTAACTGTGGCGACGTTTTGGGTTGTAAAACATCTCGATGTAGTTGAAGACATCCCGTCGCGCCTCTTCACGATCCTTGTAGGTCCGGCGACGAATCCGCTCGCGCTTGAGTAACTGGAAGAAACTCTCCGCCACCGCGTTGTCGTGGCAGTTCCCGCGCCGGCTCATGCTGGGTTGCAAGTTGTGCGCTTTAAGGAAATCCTGCCAGTCATAGCTGCTGAATTGGCTGCCCTGATCAGAGTGCACCTGCACGGTTTCCTTCGGCTGTCGCCGCCAGACAGCCATCAATAGCGCATTGAGCGCCAACTCGCGATCCATGCGCGGCTGCATTGACCAGCCCACCACCTTGCGTGAGAACAGATCAAGCACCACCGCCAGATACAGCCATCCTTCGTAGGTGCGGATGTAGGTGATGTCGGTCACCCACACCCGGTTCGGTTCCATTACGTCGAATTGGCGCTGCAGATGGTTCGGTGCAACGACGGACACCGGACCGCCGCGTGGCCCGGGGCGCCGACGATAGCCGACCTGGGCGCGAATGCCTTCCTTGCACATCAGACGATAAACCCGGTTCTTGCCACAGCTTTCGCCAAGCTCGACCAGGTCGTCCGAGACCTTGCGGTAGCCGTACACTCCACCACTTTCGAGCCAGGACTGTTTGATGGGGCCGAGCAATCTGCGGTCTTCAATCGTGCGTTTCGACTCTGGCGTGACACACCAGGCGTAATAGCCACTCGGATGCACGGCCATCATCCTGCACAAACGACGCACCGCGTGGTTGGACACCTCACGGCGGATAAACGCGTACCTCACCCGGACTCCTTGGCAAAGTACGCGGCGGCCTTTTTTAGGATGTCGCGTTCCTCGGTCACGCGCTTGAGTTCGGCCTTCAGTCGACGGATCTCAGTCTGCTGATCCTGAGCAGCCACCCGATCGGCTTCCGGGACGGTATAGCGCTTGACCCATTGATACAGGCTGAACGTTGACACGCCCAGTCGTGCTGCCACATCTGCCGCCGCGTGACCCCTTTCGGTGATCTGTTTGACCGCTTCAATCTTGAATTCTTCTGGATACCGCTTGTTCGTCATAACACCTCCGTTTGGCCAAATTTATAGGCTCAAAGGTGTCTAGTAAACTGGGGGCGATTCAGATGGAAGCCTTTCCCCATATCAGAAAGTGGTAGATATCGGAATCGTCTGGTCAGAAGCACTGGGCCGCATAGAAGGCGCGGCCAGGGGTGCGAGACTTAATCCGATCTTATGGTTTTGTGCGGTCTGGTCTCTGTTTTCTGCAGCGAATGCTAGATTACGCTATGTTTCGATAGGGTTTGTTGCCGCGGCTGTCGCACTAATAATATTTGCCGCCGTTGGTGCTTGGTGGCCAGTGACAGCCACCTTGACCCCCAACCGCTTGTCAATTGCTGCTTACCTGCTGCTGGTTGTGCCAGCCGCGCTTGGTGTAAGCACGGTCATAGGCTTGTTTGGCCGCCAAGGAGTTGTCGGGATGATGGCCAAGGGCAGCGCCGTTTTTCTGATTGCATCATCGGTTTTCTTGCTTTCGGAATTGAAGAATGAGGTTTCAAGTGCTGACACCCCCCATTATGGAAGGCCGTCACCTGAAGTACGCGGCCCTGGAGTGATTACCTTGTGGCTGACAGACTGGATAAACAAAAACACGACGGACGAGGCCAGAGTGTTGTTTGAAACGTCCCCGGGACGAATCTACGACGATGCACATGTGCCCGGTTACCTTGCCATGACAACCCATCGCGAGTTCATTGGTGGCCCTTATGTCTTCATGCATCACGCGGACTTTTGGGACGGAAAGGTCTTCGGCAAGCCCATCTCGGAATTTTCAATAGACGCATTTTCTGACCAACTTAGGCTATACAACATCGGCTGGGTTGTCGCCCAATCTACAGCCGCAGTGGCATACCTAAATCAACATCACTCGCTTGGATTGGTCGCCCAGCACGGCCAGTTCAAAATATTCAAGGTGCATCAGGCGCACAGTTATTTTCTCGAAGGAAGCGGGAAAGTGATCCAACGCAGACTTAACCGCATTGATTTGGACGATGTAGAAGGAGATGCAGTTACATTGAAATATCACTATGCAGAGGGAATGGTTTCCAACCCACCGGCTGATTTGCAACCGGTAATGCTTCCAGGTGATCCAGAGCCCTTTATCCGGATATTGGTCCCTCCCCGCAGGATATCCATCACCCTTCCGTAAAATATGTATATGCACTATGCGAATATTAAATGGTTGAGTTCACCCACGGCCACAGTGCACATCAGCACTCCTTGCACAGTAGCGACCACACGGACATTTATACGCGGATTTTCATTTCGAAGGCACACGCAGGGAATTTTTGGGGTGGGATTGAACATCGCCGGCACCCGGCTTCAAGGTTGGATTATTTCGCTAATAGGCAGGTGTGCGCAGTAATTTCCTTTTGCTACTCGATGGCCATAATCAAGCCCACACCAATCTACAACCCTTTTGTATTTTCGCGACTCTCCCCAATCTTTCTAATACAAAAACATTATGGACGGTATTTTTGGCTGGCAGGGCGAACACGGTAATCATGAGGACCTGATTCGTTGCATGGGCGATGCGGCCTGCTTGTCGACGGAAGCTTTGCCGCACCAGCACAGCAGCCAGATGTTGGGGGTCGCGGCGTGCTCACGTTTTGACAAGGCGGGCATTCGCCTCGAGAACGGACTCGCCGCCGCCCTCCATGGCCGGCCCAGGTTTCTCGACGACGACCTAGCGTTCATCGCGCGCGATCATAATTTAGCTACCGCGGTGGCCCATGGGTGGCTGCGCCATGGGGAGAAACTGCCGACACTAATGCACGGCAATTTCGCCTTTGCTGTTCTCGAACCCCTGAAGAAAAAGGCCTTTCTGGCAATCGACCGCGTCGGCACCGAACGCCTGTGCTACGCCCATCGCAGCGGCCAGCTGGTGTTCGGCAGCAGCGCGCAGAGCGTGGCCGCGCACCCCGCAATCGGTCGCAACATCGACCCGCAGGCCATTTACGACTATCTCTACTTCCACACCATCCCGTCACCGCGCAGCATCTATCAAGGCATCCACAAACTTCTGCCGGGACAGTACCTGACACTGCAGAACGGCCGTATCGAAACCGGATTTTACTGGCAAGCGGATTACACCCCGGTCGACCCCGGATTCGAACCCCAGCGCGAAGACTTCCGCAAAATTCTGGATCTGGCGGTGCGTGATGCCGATGCGCCAGGCACGACAGCCTTCCTCTCTGGCGGCACCGACAGCTCGACCGTGGTCGGCGCGCTGACTGCCGCACGCGGCGCCCCGGTCGACACTTTCTCGATCGGCTTCGACGCTGCGGGCTTCGACGAAATGGAATACGCGCGCTGTGCCGTCGAACGCTATGGCAGCTACAGCCACGAGTACTACCTGAAGCCGGCCGATATTGTCACCGCAATCCCTATCATCGCGCGTGAATACGACGAGCCGTTCGGCAACAGTTCAGCGGTGCCAACCTATTTCTGCGCCAGGACCGCACGCGAGGCAGGCTTTACCCAGATGCTGGCGGGCGATGGCGGTGACGAAATCTTCGGCGGCAACGCGCGCTACGCCAAGCAGGGCCTTTTCGAAGCCTATGCCCAGCTGCCGGCTGTGCTGCGGCGCGGGCTGATCGAACCGCTCACGCATCTGCCCGTGCTGTCGAACCGCTTTCCGCTCGCCAAGCTGAGGAGCTACGTTGCCCAGGCCAAGATCGGGTTGCCGCTGCGACTCGAGTCGTACAACTTTCTGCACCGCACCCCGCTCGAGCAGATTCTTGCCCCGGATTTCCTCAATGCGATTGATCCGTCCACCACGGATGCCGAACTCACCCAAGTGTACGAACGCACCTCATCGGAACACTACATCAACCGCATGATGGGTCTGGACCTGAAGTTCACCCTGGCCGACAACGATCTGCGCAAGGTGGGCACGATGACGGAAGCCGCCGGCATCGAAGTCCATTACCCCCTGCTCGACGACCGTATGGTCGCTTTCGCCAACCACTTGCCGGTCGATTACAAGGTGCGCGGCCAGAAGCTGCGCTGGTTCTTCAAGGAAGCACTGGACGACCTGCTGCCGCAAAAGATCATCAACAAGAGCAAGCACGGCTTCGGCCTGCCGTTCGGCGTGTGGAGCAACCAATATGCTCCGCTCGGCGAGCTTGTGGGAGACAGCCTGTCGGACTTCAAACGGCGCGGCTGGATACAGCCGGCCTATCTCGATCATATGTTGGCGATGCAGCGCGGCCAGCACGCCAGCTATTACGGGGTGATGATCTGGGTGGTGATGATGCTGGAACAGTGGTTAATTACGAACGAGCATTGAACACGCATCCTCTACACCACCCACTTCTTCTGTCAATGCGGTGTTTTGATAGCGCCAGAAGTTTATGTGTAAACACGTATTCGCATTGAGCCTATAGGACTTGATCATTATTTTTGTATAAGTCGCGGCATTATATCCGCGGCTTGCCAGTTTCGTGGCTGCCTGAATTTGTTGAGTGCGTATCTGTATAACAACACATTGCGCCCTGAAATTTTGCGTGCCTCATCAGGATAATGCGTGACCCAATCAAGAACCAGTTCTGCAGCAGTTTCAGGCAGGTCGGCAGGAGGGGCACGTCTGATTGCCAGATGCTGCCGGACCGCACGGTTCTCAAGCACTCCCTGGGCTTGGCGCAGAACTCGCTTGGCTTGATCTTTCAAATCAGAAAACCGCCACCAATACCTTTTTTTGGTTGCCCATGAAACATCTTGATCTACCAGGATGCGCTTCGGGTCCCAATCGTTATTTGCGGGATTGAGATTAAACATCAGGATTGCTCCCAGCGTGGAGTCAGTGCGATACATACCAAGAGGCAACTTGAATCCCATTTCTATGAGCCGTCTGACAGTCTCATCAGTTAAACAAAACAAGTTTCCGTGGATTCCCCCTTGTTGGGTCATTTCTTCTCGTAGCCGTTGCGCGGACCTGCCGGCTCTGGGTACACCAGTCGCGCCAAGCGCTTGCGATGATGCCAACAAACTGATTTCCAGAAGCTCAAATGCATTGCGATCCGGATGGACATAGCCATCTAGAAAAAAGGTGGTTCCTTCGCCAGGCCAGATGAAATGAATGTACTGGTTCCACGCATGAGCCTTGTCACCCAGAGCGATGAACCAAACTCTTACCGCCGGCATGCTGTCATCGAAAGGGCTGGTGGCGAGCTGCTCCGCAACAGCCAAGGCTAAAGGTTCATTACCGTTTATCAGCAAATCAATTACAACCGGTTTGTGAACAGCGGATAAAACGGCACTTAAGGTTGCGACCAATTCCGATAAGGTCTCGCGCGCCGCAAATATGGCAATTGAGCATGGTTGTCCTCCTGATCCTGCATTTTCAAGCATGACATCCGTACGTTTACTCACGCTGCCAGGAATTTGATTTAGCCCAGTGAGCCGAGGGATGAATAGCGGGGCCCACCGCACCTTTCCCCATAGGTTGCGTCACATTACCCAGTACCCCGGTGAACTTTGCCGTCAACAAGATAATAATCATGAGATGGTAGGGCAAGTCGAAATAGGCCAGCCCAAGGAACGCGCCCCCAACGGCGTAGCCGACCAGGCTGACTTGGATCATCGCGGCGAGATCGGACGCCCACTTCTTCTCCGGATCCCGTCCGCATCGCTTGATGACCTGTTGGGCACGCCGCCATCCCAGCAATCCGATCAGCACGAACAAGCCGACGCCGATGAAACCATGCTCCCCCATGGTTTCAAAGTAGATGCTGTGTACATCGTGCACATTCATGGGGTCCGGCGCATACTGGCGGAACACAGACGCCTGGAACGTTTCGAATCCTCCACCTGTGATGCGGTCCTTGGCCAAATTGAAAGCGGTGTGCCACGCATTGATGCGACCTTGTGCAGACGCGTCTTGCTCGTAGGTCTTGATCGTATTCATGCGGTCATACCATGCCTGGGGCATGAGCATGGCCATGATGGAAACGGCAATGACCGCATACATGGCCGTAACTGCCTTCTGGCGGCTCTTAAGCCAAAGGAAGAATCCCATGGCGAATATGGCCAGCAATGCGCCACGCGACTGGCTGCCAATTGCGGCGACCGCGCTCAGCACCATCGCCGAAGCCAAGCCCCAGCGCACCCATTGCCGCTCGGCCTGCAAATGCAGATAGCGTATCAGTGGAATGATGATGATCAATGCGAACGCAATCTCGTTATTCCCTCCGATGAACGTTCCCTCGGGCCCCCACACCCTGTAAGCCCCGCCGGTCATGATGGTAAAAATACCGCCCTTGACACCGTAGTATCCGATCGATGCTGCCATCACCCAGATCATCCAGTCCAGTTGCTGGCGATTCTTGATGATCATGGCGACGAGGAAGATCATGAGCTGGATCTTCCAAACCTTGTTCCACTGCGCCCATGCGAGATCGGGATAGAGTGCCAGGAATGTCGTGAATAGCATCCATCCGATGAATATCAGCAGCACGATAGTCTCGCGCGTCCAGATCATTTCCTTTTTCTCGCGAGAGAACAAGAAGGCGGTGATCGTGACGATGGCAGTAATGTACGCAAAAGGAAAGTCATGGGCAAATCCCCAAGTCTGCTTATGCGGATTCATATAACCCAGCCAGGACCACAACAGAATTCCGATCCACGGCCGCTTGAAAATGAATGGCAGCGCTCCGAATACGATGGCTGTAACCAGGATGTCTCTCATGCGTCATGCACTCCGGGGTTGCGCTGCGTCAACGGGCGTGCCGCCTTAACGCGATAGTGTGTGCTGATCGCGCCGTGGGCGGCGCGCCTACAGGAGGGTCGGGAAAGCATGGCGGTTGAAATCATGCTACCGCCTGCGCCAATGCGCCGTTCAGCGAAACATGGCTCACCACGTAGCGGTGCTTGCCCGAGGCTTCGGGGGCGATGGCATCCAGCAGCTTCAGATCGATTTTCAGTGCGGGACCCAGGCGTGCGCGCAAGCCTTGAATCACTGCTTCGCGTGCTGCTTCGTTCCAGCGTTCATCCGGCACCACCTGCACTTCCATCCGGTAGACCGTATGCTGGATAAGTTTGAACTGGCCCACGCCGGGTATCGCGCGCAGCACGTAGATCACCGCCAGTGCATGCATGATGCGTCCGTCGGCGGCGACGATGAAGTCGGTCTGCCGGCCAACCACGGCATCCAGCACGTCGAGGCCGCGGCCGCCGGGATCGGCACGGCCGGATCGCCGGACCACGTCGCCGGTACGATAACGGATGAAGGGCTGAGCTTCGGACACCAGGCTGGTGATAACCGCCTCGCCCTCCTCCACCGGATTGCCGGCGTCGTCCAGCACTTCGATGAGATGGGTTTCACTCATTTGCAGCAGTTCCCCATCGGGCGATTCCAGCGCCATCAGGCCGGCATCGCGGGCACCGTATTCGACCGAGACCGGCACGCCGAACAGCCGCTCGATCAGTTCGCGCTGATGCGGAAACAGCGGCTCGCCGGTGGTGCTCACCACACGCAGTGCTGGCAGCCTGGGCTTGATGCCGCCTGATTCGGCATGGGCGGCCAGCAGCGCCAGGCTGCTGGCGTAGCCGTAGATCGCCTTCGGATTCCAGTCCTGAATTGCGGTCAAATAATCATCCATGCGCGCGGGCGACATCTCGAAGGCGTTCAGCAACAGCTGGTTCACCAGCCGGTCGCGCAAGGCCTTGACGCGGTCGGTCTTGTTGAGTTCCACCGGCGCGCCCCACAGATACACTTCGCGATCACCCGGGTTCACACCCCACCAGCGGCGTGCACGCAGCCGTCCCCCCGCATCTGCGGCCTGCCGGGCACGGCCGAAGTAGAAAATTAGCGGCTCGCCGCTGGATCCGCCGGTGGTGTACTGGAAAGCCCCACCCGGCACGCCGCGCCACACCAGCTGTTCGACGTTGTCGCGGGCATCGCGTTTGTTCATCGTCGGCAATCTGGACAAGTCATTGAGCAGGAATGCTCCCGCCCTGACGGTATCGACCAGACCTGCCTGTGCAAGGCGCGCTGCATGCCAGGGACTATGCGCCAGCGCTGTCTGCAGCAAGCCATTCAGCCGAATCGTTTGATAGTCGCGCAGGTCGTCCCGCGACAGCCATTGGCTGCGTTCGAGCTCGGTCAGCATCGGCCAGGTCGGGCGATGCATCACTGCTTCCTGTGCGCGGAAAACGCTACGGGCCAACCATACAGGTACGTTCATTTGGCCGCCAACTCGGGTTGGCCGGCCCGGGCATGGAGGATCGCGTCGAACGCGTTCATCAACTGCGCCACCCGCCTGTCCCATTGATTCGCCCGTGCGTAGCCCAGGATCGCCGAACGATCCCAGTCCTTGTCGAGCGCAGCCTCGAGCGCCAGCTGCAACGAAGCAGTGTCGCCGAACGGCACGACGGTGCCGAGTTCGCTTCTGCAAACCACTTCGGCGTTGCCGCCGACATCGGTGGTGACGACCGGCAGGCCGCAGGCCATCGCCTCCAGAAAGACATTGGCCCAGCCTTCGTTGCGGGTGGCGAGCACGAACACATCGGCTGCCGACAGCGGCCACTTGAGTTCGTCCGGCGGCAGCGCGCCGAGAAAATGCACACGGTCCGCCAGTCCCAGCCGCGCAACCTGGGCAGCGAGGTCGGCGCGATTGTCGCCTTCGGGGCTGGCGCCGCCGACGATGAGGTAATGCAGATCGGGATGCCGCTCAACCAGTGCCGGCAGGCAGTCGATGACGCGGTGCATGCCCTTGCGCTCGACCAGCGCACCGACCGAGACCAGGACCTGCGCATTCCCCGGAATGCCGTACCGGCTGCGTGCGGCAGACCGGTCGACCTGGTGGAACAGCGCCGTGTCGACCCCGTTGCCAACGACTTCAGTCTTCTCCGCAGCCGCTCCGAGTTCGATCGCCAGGCGGCGCAGCGAGTCGGAGACCGAGAACACCCGCGCGGCTGCCCTGAGCGTGCGCGACAGGCGCGGCCGCAGCGCGGGATTCCTGCTGTGCGGCACTTCGGTGCCGCGCAGCGTGATCGTCACCGGCAGGCCCAGCCAGCGTCCCAGGCGGATCGCCGCCTCGCCATCTGGGAACGTGAAGTGGGCGTCGATGAGACGGGCGCCGTCCGCCTTGAGGCGTCGCAGCAGCAAGAAACTGGACAGCGCTATTGACCAACCGTCGAGCCAGCGCAGCAGGCCGGGCACCGACAGGAAACGCGGATGATAGACGCGGATGCCCTGTTGGATTTCCAGCGCCGGCGCCTGCGGACGGTAGCCCGGGCGCAGCATGCGGATCAGCGACTGGCCGGGAAACCAGGGCTGCGGCGAGACAACGGCGAGCGGACGATGCTGCGCGACGCGAAACATGCGCTCGCGGATGAACAGTCCTGCGCCGGGACGCGCCGCACTGGGGAAAAGCGAACTGAACACGACCAGATCGATCTGAGCGGATTTTGCGGCGCGGTCTTCAGCCAAGCGCGGCCTCCATCCCCGGTTTGACGAGGCTGCCGTACACGCTGCGATAGCGCGCCACGCTGGCTGCCCAGTTGCGTTCGGTTTCGACGAACTGGCGGCCGTGCCGTTTCATGGCGTCCCAGCCCTGCTCGTATTTCAGCAAACCCACGACCTTGCTGGCGAGGTCGCCGACATTGCCGGCGTGGAACAGCACGCCGGTCTTGCCGTCCTGGATCAACTCCTTGTGGCCGCCGACGTCGGAGGCGACCATCAGCCGGCCCTGTGCCTTGGCTTCGAGCGGCTTCAGGGGGGTGACGAGCTCGGTCAGCCGCATCGGGTGACGCGGATATGTCAGCACGTCGATCAGGTCGTAATAACGGTTCACTTCATCGTGTGGTACGCGGCCGGTGAACACCACGCGGTCTCTGAGGTCGAGCCGCATCACCTGCTGCTTCAGGGCCGTATCCTGCGGCCCGCCGCCAACCAGCAACACCTTGACGTCGGGCATCTGACGGAGGATCGCCGGCAGCGCATCGATCAGCAGGTCGAGCCCCTCGTAGGCATAGAACGAGCCGATGAAGCCGAGCACGCGGCTGTTGCCTAGGCCGAGCTTCATTTTGAGTTCATTGTCGGGCTTGCCGCCGACTGCGAATTTGTCGATGTCGACCGCGTTGGGAATCACGGTGATCTTGTGCGGCGAGATGCCGCGCGCGACCAGATCCTTGCGCAGCCCCTCGCAGATCACGGTGACCGCATCGGCATTCCTGACCGCCCAGGTTTCGAGCGCACGGGTCAGCTTATAGCGCAGGCTGTTTTCCTGCGTGCTGCCATGGTCGACTGCGGCGTCTTCCCAGAAGGCACGGATTTCATAGACCACCGGGATGCCGAGCTTGCGGCCGACGCGGATCGCCGGAACGGCGTCGAGCACGGGAGAGTGGGCATGGATCACATCGGGCTGCAGTTCACGGGCAAGCCCGAGCAGGCGCGTTTCGATGGCACCCATGACCGCGAACGGATCGCCGCCGGGCAGCCTGGCGAGTAAACCTGCTGGCTTCGGCGTGCGGTAGAAATGCAGGCCGTCGGCGTCCTCCTCCATTACCTTGCAGTTGATCTGCTTGGGCCCGGAGAGATGGTACGTGTCCCAGCCGAGCTTGCGCTGGTTGCGCAGGATCGCTGCGCTGCGGAAGGTGTAGCCGGAGTGCAGCGGCAGGGTGTGGTCGAAGACGTGGAGGATTTTCATGGCGTCTGTCATTTGCCCATGCCGTTGATAGAAGCAGGGTAATCCACTCCAAGACTCACACCGCCCTGCTGGGCCGGGTAACCACCAAGGGGAACCAAGCCTTCGACAGGCTCAGGCCGAACGGTGGTTAGGGTGAGGTGACGTCTGGGCAACATCAAACTCGGTTCGGTGTGATTCATCCCGCATTCCGTTCGTGTTGAGCTTGTCGAAACACTTACAGACCATTGGTCAGCTTCAGACTCATGCCCATCAACAAACACGCGGCCTTCGACAGGCTCAGGCCGAACGAGGGATGGGATGTGGCAATGCCGGCTCACTTCGAAGCAGATCCGCGTGCTTCGCGCCAAGCCAACTGAACTGCAACTCTTTGCTCGCAATGGCAGCGGCATGACATTGCCCATCATGCCGCCCGCCTTTCCGCGTCCTCGATCCCCAGCACCTGGCCGAGGAAGGCGTCGAACATGAGCACCGTCCACAGAACCACCGAGTAGTCGCGCCGGCCGGATTGATGGGCTCCGACCACCTCGCGCAGGAAGGCCTGGTTGAACATGCCCGTGGAGGCCAGCCGTTCGCCCAGCACCACGCCACGGATCGTTTCCGCGAGCGGGCCGCGGAACCACGCGGCGAGTGGAACCGAAAAACCCATTTTCTTGCGGTACAGCACATCGTGCGGCAGGTAGGGCTCCATCGACTTCTTCAGCAGGTATTTGCCCTCGGTACCGCGCAGCTTGAGGTCGACCGGCAGCCCCGACACCCAGCCCATCAGTTCGTGATCGAGCAAGGGTTCGCGCACTTCGAGCGCATGCGCCATGCTGGCACGGTCGACCTTGGTCAGGATGTCGCCGACCAGATAGGTCTTCATGTCGAGATACTGCACCAGCGACAAGGGGTCGTCGGTGGGGGAAACGGTCGCATAACGGCGCAGCACTTCGACCGCTTCGTAGCCCTGCAACTCGTGCCTGAAGGCCGGTGAAAACAGCTGCTTGCGCTGTGCATCCGACAGCAGCGACACGCCATGGAAATAGCCTTCGACGGTGTCGCGTGACAGCGCCTCGAACGTGGTCTTGGCGCGAAACACCTTCGGCGCCCAGTCGGCCTTGGGATACAGCCTGCCGAGCGTGCCGAACAGTGGGCGACGCAGCATCAGCGGCATGAACGAGCGCATGCGCTCCTCGTAGCGGAACCAGCGATAGCGCCGATAGCCGGCAAAGTGTTCGTCGCCGCCGTCGCCGGACAGCGCGACCTTGACGTGCTTTCTCGCCAGTTCGCAGACGCGGTAGGTCGGCAACGCGGACGAGTCAGCATAGGGCTCGTCGTAGACCTGGGCAAGCTGGCCGACCAGGCTGAAGTCGTTGGAGGCGACGGTCTCGACGTGGTGGTGGGTGCGGTAGCGGTCGGCGACCTGCTGCGCGAATTCGACTTCGTTGTAGGCGGGATCGTCGAAGCCGATCGAGCAGGTGTTCACCGGGGTCGCCGATTGCGTCGCCATCATCGCCACCACCGCGCTGGAATCGACGCCGCCCGACAGGAAGGCGCCGAGTGGCACGTCGGCAATCATGCGCAGGCGGATCGACTCCTGCATGCGCGCGACCAGCTCGTCGATGGCGCCTGCCTCGTCCGTAACCTTTACCGGCGTGAACGGCATATCCCAGTATTGTTTGGGCAGCGCGCGCGCCTGGCCGCGTTTCAGCGTGAGCGTGAAGCCCGGCGGCAGCTTGCACGCGCGTCTGAAAATGGTGCGCGGCTCGGGCACATAGCCGTAGGCGAAATACTCCTCGACCGCCAGCGGATCGATGTCGCGCGACAGGCAGGGATGCACCATAAGCGACTTCAGTTCCGAACCGAAAATGAATTCGCCGCTGTCGAGAAACGCGTAATACAGCGGCTTGACGCCGAAGCGGTCGCGCACGACGAACAGCGTCTCGCGACTTCGGTCCCACAGCGCGAACGCAAACATGCCGCGGAAACGCGCGACACAGGCCTCGCCCCAGGCTTCCCAGGCGTGGACGATGACTTCGGTGTCGGAATGGGTGCGGAAGGTATGGCCGAGCGCCTCGAGTTCGGGCACCAGTTCCTGGAAGTTGTAGATTTCGCCGTTGAACACGACGACGACTGAACCGTCCTCGTTGAACAGCGGCTGCTGGCCTGTCGAGAGGTCGATGATCGACAGCCGGCGGTGCCCCAGCCCCACGCCCGGCTCAAGATGCAGGCCGCCTTCGTCGGGACCGCGATGGAACTGTGTTTCGTTCATGCGATGCAGCAGATCGCGCGAAATCTCGCTCGCGCCGCGGGTGTCGAAAATGCCGGTTATGCCGCACATGGTTCGGTTTCTTGGGGTTGTTGAATTGCCGTACTCGAGAGAAATGGCCGGCGCGGGATCAGACCGTGGCCGTTCACCCTCTCCCCCGCCCTCCCCCTCGAGGGGGAGGGAGTAGCCATGGCAAACGTGAGGGTCTGCTGGCAAAGGAAAGCTGCCTGGCTCGTCGATTGCATGACTGCGAAGTTCCATGCGTGCATGTCCTCTCCCCACTCCGGGGGGAGGGTTAGGGAGAGGGGGCGCCCGGAACAGGTCGCCATTCCCGGCAAACTTCCAGCTCCCCGTTCCGGCTGGAAGAACTCATTCATTCTTTCATCCTCAATTCGCTCCATGCACGCACGTCCCCTCCCCACTCCGGGGGGAGGGTTAGGGAGAGGGGGGCGCCCGGAACAGGTCGCCATTCCCGGCAAACTTCCAGTTCCCCGCTCCCGCTGCAAGAACTCAATCATTCTTTCATTCTCATGTCGACATCCAGAACCCATCGTCAACCCACCGTCATCCATGGTTGCGCAGCGTCTGCTCGTAGACAGCGCTGTAGGCCTCCGCCATGGCAGGGATGCTGAAGCGCTGCTCGGCGTCGAGCCTGGCTTGCTTGCCCTGTCTGGTGATGCGATCGGGTTCATGCAGACAATTTAGCAAAGCCTGTGCCATGTCTTCGGCGCTGCCGGCCTTGACCAGCGTGCCGTTGACGCCATCCGCCACCAGTTCGACGTTGCCCCCCACTGCGGTGGCGATCACCGGTAGCCCGCTCGCCAGCGCCTCCAGGATGGTATTGGAGATACCCTCGTTTTTCGACGGCAGCACGAACACGTCGAGCGCCCGCATGATGTCCGCGATGTCGTGGCGCTCGCCCGGCAGCCAGGCCAGATGCCCCAGGCCCGCCTGCTGCAGCAGGTCGAGGCAGGTCGCCCGTGCGGGACCCTCGCCGATGATGACCAGCCGTGCCCGTTCCGCCAACGCGGGGTGCTGGCGCAGCAGCTGGATGAAAGCGCGTGTCAGCGTCGGGTAGTCCTTGACCTCGGCCATGCGCCCGACCGAGCCGAAAACGATGCTGCCCGCATCGGCAAACTCCGGCGGCAGTACAGCGGGGCGCGCGCTGACGCGCGCGTGAAATTTCACGCTGTCGACACCATTGTAGATCTGGTGCAGCTTGCGCGGCGGCACGCCGATGGTGGTGCGCAGCCAGGAAGCAAGGTCCTGGCTCACCGCGATGTAGTTGGACACCAGCGGCCGCGCGGCACGGCGCAGCAGCTTGTATTTGCGGTTCTGTCCGTGGAGGTCGAACACGTCGCGCCCGTGTTCGCCGTGCACCGTGGCACGGATTCCGGCGGCGGCAGCGACGAACTGCGCTTCCAGCGCAGCCAGGTTGCGCGTGTGCACCAGATCGGGTTTCAACTGGCGCAACAGCTTCCACAGCCGCACGGTCCAGCCCAGTCCGTTGCCCGGCGGGCGATTCAGCGCATGAAAGGCAACCGGCTGCGCGGTGATGCGCTGGCGAAAATCGCTGAAGTCGGTCAGCGCGACCACGGTATGGCGGTAACGCTGCGGCGACAGGGTGTTGAACAGGTTGACCATGCCGTTCTCCATGCCGCCGGTGTCGAAGCGGTGGACGATGTGCACGATGTGTGCGGTCACTGCCCGTCGACCTGGTCGAGCGTGCGCCCGATCGCGGGCGCCATGTCGGCGGCAAAGCCCGCCAAAGTGTCCACGGCCGATTCGATATCATTATCTTCATACGGCGTGGCGATGACCACCGACAGGCCGTCGTCGCGCTTCAGCCGCACCCGGTCGAGTGCCAGTATCATCTTGGCCTGATAGTCGCTGACGACGGGACGCTGGTTGATCAGGTTCCACTGCCATACCAGCAGGCGCTGGCCATTGCTGCCGCGCAGCTTGGCCTGCCGCACCTTGTGTGCTTGCCCGCCGATCTGCACGTCGGCAACTGCTTCGCCGACGTTGGACCATTCCGGGTCATTCTGCCGAATCATGAAGTTCTGCGAATTGATCAGTTCGGCATCCTGCCGCTGGGTCACGTAGTAATCCAGTCCCAGCAGCACACTGCGTCCTTCACGAGTGTATGGCTGACGAAGCTGACGGTCGGCGCCGACCCAGTGCGGGGCCCACGTCGTGAAGGGGTCCCCCGGCAGCCATCCCTGCTGCGCCTCGATCTGCAATTCGGGCATGGCCGGTAGCGGTCGCATGTCGAGCCAGGTGGCGTAAGCCGGCCACACAACCGCCACCAACAGTACGGTGAGCGCCACCGGCAAGGCCGGCCGTGGGGTTGTCTGGGCAACTGCCTTGCGGGTCAAATCCCCAACGTCGGGTTCAGGCTGGTCGTCTTCGCGCCAGAAGCTGCCGATCCAGAACAGCAGCAACATGACCAGACCAAAGAACACCCAGCCGTAAATCAGATGATCTATACCGACTGCGTATTTCATTCCCGATAGATGGCCGATCATCACGATGATGTAGGCACGGCCACTGTTGGCAAAAACGGGCACGATGATCGCGACAATTGAAAACAGCAAGCGCCGCTTCCAGGAACGATAGGTGAGATAGGCGTACAGACTGCCCAGCGTCACGGAGGCAATGAGGTAGCGCAGACCGGAACACGCCTCGACAACCGACCAGTCCCCGCTGGGAATGCTGAAGAAGGTCCCTTCACGGTACACCGGAATGCCGGTGGCCTGCAGCATCGTGACGGTAATGTCGGCGGTCACCCCCATCAGGGGCTGGATCAGGAATTCGCCCACCGGCACGGCGAAAAACAGGAACATCAGCGGGAAGAACGACGCACACACCACCTCCCACCCCAGCAGCGTCCAGATCGCGGCGATCAGGATGGCGATGAACGCGTATTGCGCGACGACGTTGACGCTGCCGGCATCCGCCAGCAGCCAGCCCGCACCGGCCAGCGCCAGCAGAACCAGGCCGCGCAGATCGGTGCGCGGCTCAATCCGCGCGAGCGCGTGGCGCTTGCGCCAGATCAGCCAGGCGCTGATGGGAAAGATCAGGAAGCCGTGGGTGAAGGTTTCCGAGCGCTCCCACACTTCCACCATCGAATGGAAGGTCGGCCAGAACATCGCGGTCAGCAGCAGCAGGCTGCCCAGGGCGAGCACCCCGGGCAGCAGCCAGCCGTTGCGTGCGGTGGCGGGAAGCGATTCGGGCAAGGCACTCATGCGGGACAAGTCTCCAGATCACGGGCCAGGCACGGGCCCGGTTCGAACAGGGGGTCGATTGCGGCCAGATTTCGATCCCAGTCGTAATTCGCGAGGATGCAGGCACGTGCCTGTGCAGCCGATGACCCGGACTGCAATTGCGCCACGACAACCTGTGCGAAATCGGCTTCGCCCTGCGCCAGGATGAAATCGCGACCGGCCTCGGCACGCAGGCCCTCGGCGGCCTGGGGGCTGGCGATCACGGGACGCGCCATCGCCATCGCCTCGAGCACCTTGTTCTGCACGCCGCGCGCGATGCGCAGGGGCGCGACCGCGCAGGCGGCATGGGCGAGGTAAGGCCGCACGTCGGGCACGCTGCCGGTGACGACGACGCCGGGCTGGCGCGCCAGCATGCTCACGGCCGCGCCCGGACGGCTGCCGACGATGGTGAACTGCGCGGCGGGCACCGCATCGCGCACGGCCGGAAAAATCCGCTCGGCAAACCAGGTGACGGCGTCGATATTCGGCCAGTAGTCCATGGCGCCGGTGAACACGATGCCGCGTGCGTCGGGCGGATAGGGATTCGGATAATCGCGCGCCGGAGAGAAATAGTCGGCGTCGACGCCGTTTTCGAACGCGCCGATCCTTTCCCCTGCCTGCGGCACGCGCTGTCGCAGCAGCGCCGCCTCGGCGGGCGACACCAGCAGGGTGGCGTCGAATTCCTGCGCTACCCGCGCTTCCCATTTGGCCAGTTTGCGCCCTTCGCGCGCATAGATTAGGGACAACGGCCAACGCTGGGTCGGCGCGTACTGCGTCCATTTGTCGGAATCGACGTCGACCATGTCGAGCACGCGGCGCGCGAGATTCCGCGGCATGAACTGCGCCATCGCCGAAGAAAACGCCAGCCCGCAGGTCACTCTCCCGGATGCGGCCAGATCGCCTGCCCAGCGCCCGAGTTCGCGGCTGCGGTAGTACGGCAGCGTCAGCGCCTCGCCGGTCAGCAGGCCGGCCAGGCTCGCCAGCTTCGCCCGGCGCGAATGCAGCGGCAGCAGCTTGATCGATTTGCAATAAGGTTTGAGCGCATCCTGGTATTGCCAGTCGTCGGGATCGTCGACGAACGCGCCGAGATGGATTTCGTAGCGCGCGGAGAGATGCCGCAGCAAATGAAAGGAGCGGATCTTGTCGCCCTTGTTGGGCGGGAACGGGATGCGGTGGGCGAGGAAAAGCAGGCCTTCCATGATTCAGGTTTGAACATTTCCAGATTTGTCATTCCAGCGGAGCGTGGTTGTTGCCGCTTTATCCGAAGGTGTGTCCCTTGGGGCAGCGGCTTTACAACCACGGCCTGCCCCTTGCGGGTGAAGGCCGGAATCCAGCGGATTATTGAGCTTTCCGAAAATCATGACAGTTACCTGCTCCCGTTCGGGCTGAGTTTGTCGAAGCCTGTCCTGAGCATGCCGAAGCGGCCCTGTGCCCACTCGGATATGCCCTTCGACAGGCTCAGGGCGAACGGCGACGTTGTAATGATTTTAGGAAAGCTCAAAAAATATCTCCCGCGCAGGCGGGACAACGTCGCAGTACTGTCCGCTTCGCGGGGTATTTCTCCACACTGGATTCCGGCTCTTGTGCCTTCTGGATATTCGCCGGAATGACGGGCTAATGGGCTATTTCGGTTCATCCCAGGTTCTTCACGATATGCGGCCCGATCACGTTGGCCAGCGCCAGCGGCATCTTCTTCCAGGCCTGGATGAAAAGGCGGTACTTGGGATTGAGCGGATTGATCTCCGGCACTTCGCTGTCCGTCACAAGGAAATACTCGTAATACAGCGGCGTCGGCTCGAAGCCCCAGTTCTTTTTGAAGTCGAACGAGCCGGTGCCGCGCTTGCTGCGCCCGAAATCGAATACCTTGAGGCCACGCTCGCAGGCGCGCCGCATCAGTTCCCAGTACATGAAGTCGTTGCCGGCCACCGCGCGCGCCGCATCCACGCCGCCGCCATAATACGGCAGCACCTCATCGCGAAAGTAGAACGACAACACGCTGGAGATCACTTTTCCATCCTGCGTGATGGTCAGTACTTCGCAATCGTCGCCGAACGTGTCCTTCAGCAGCCGAAAATACTTGCGCGAGAAGACCGGTGTGCCCAGGCGATGCACGCTCGCCGAATAGGCTTCGAAGAAGCGCGTGGTGTCGGCGTCGATCTCGCTCGCCAGCCCGGCCTTGATGCCCTTGCGCACCATCGCCCGCTGCTTGCGCGGAATGGCATTGAGGTTGGCCTCGATTTCGGGCGCGATGGCCTTTTTGAAGGTGACGTACAGATCCTTGGTCGGCCAGTGCGCATGCTGTGCACTCTGGTTGCGGCATTCGAGTGCACCGACCTGAAGCCGGGTGGCCAGCGCCTGCGCGGCTTCGTCGAGCGCGCGCCAGGCGGCGTCATGATCGGCCAGGATGCCGCCATAGGCACAGAACGGCAGCGATGCCAGGCTGTGCCCGAACAGCCGGCTGTCGATTTCGGCCAGCGGCAGCACCCCCACGATGTCGCCGCCGCGCTCGGCCAGCAGAAAGTGCGTGCGATGACCGAACGCGTCCTCGATCACGCGCTGCCAGCCGGCGCGATGGAAAAAGGTCGCGTCCGGGTGTGCCAGCACATAGGCATCCCAGCGCGCCGCGTCGCCCGCATCGAGCAGACGAACCGTGACATCGGCGGTCGACATGGAAGGTGCAACGAGCGGCTCGGCTGGCATATTCAATCCGGATGCCCCATTTGGATGCCCACCCACGTAGGAGCACCCGCAAGGGGTAGGCCATGGTTGTAAGGCTGCTTATGCGCCAACAACCATGCACCGGCGCCCTCGCCGCGAAAGCGGGCGTTGGTCGCGGCGTGGGCGTAATTCGGGGCGAGGGCGCCCCTCCTACAATAATGTTTTGCCTTGTTCATTTGTCGGCCAGGAACACGCGATCGACGCGGTCCCATTCGAAATCGTTCAGCAGTCTGCGCAGCCTGCCCGGCATACGTTGCAGATTGACGTAATGGCGGAAACGCGTCTTGGCCGTCAAACCGGCCTGCCGAGGCTGTCCGGGGTCGATTTCCCAGGGATGGAAATAGAACATGCACGATGCCTGCTCCTGCTCGTTGACGCGCTGCAGCATCCAGCGCGAAAGTTCGTAGGGCAGCAGGCGGAACCAGCCGCCCCCCGCCGCAGGCAGGTTGCGGCCCAGCATCGGAACCGTGGTCGGCGGAAGTTCGAGGATGCCGCCCTCGCCGTTGGGACGGTGCGCAAAACGTGGCGCGTCGGGCATGCCGTAGTGATCGTGGCGTACCGGGTATATGCTCGAACTGTACACATAGCCGGCATTTTCGAGTTCCTCGACGGCCCACCAGTTCTTGCGGCTGATCGAAAAGCTCGGCGCCCGATAGCCGCGGATCGCCACGCCGCCAAGGTCTTCGAGCAAATGCTTGGCGCGCGTGACGTCGTCGCGGAAAGCCTCGGGCGTGAGGTCGGTCGCGCGCTGGTGGCCGTAGCCGTGGCTGGCGAGTTCGTGGCCGTCGTCGACGATGCGGCGCACCACCTGCGGATAGCGCTCGGCGATCCAGCCAAGCGTGAAGAAGGTCGCCTTGGCATCCGCTCCGTCGAGCAATTGCAGAATCACATCGACGTTGCGTTCGACCCGGCACGGCAGGCTGTCCCAGTCCTCACGGCGGATATGCGGGGCAAACGCCGAGACCTGGAAATAGTCCTCGACATCGATCGACATCGCGTTCCTGATCGTCGCCATTTACGCAGCCCTGACCCCTTTCTGCATCGGCAGCCAGCCTTTCAGCGCGTGCGCGATGCGCATGGCCGCACGGCCATCCCAGTATTCGGGAATGCGTCCGGCCTTGCCGCCGTGGGTCATTACATCGTTGAACGCGGCGCGGATCGCAGCGGGGTCGGAGCCGACCAGCGTGTTGGTGCCTTCGGTTAGCGTGATCGGGCGCTCGGTGTTGTCGCGCAGCGTGAGGCAGGGCACGCCGAGCGCGGTGGTCTCTTCCTGGATGCCACCGGAGTCGGTCAGCACCAGCCTGGTGTCGCGCATCAGGCCGAGCATTTCCAGATAGCCCACCGGCGGCAGGACATGCAGCCCGTCGAGCTTTTCGGTCAAACCGAATTTCTCGATGTTGCCGCGGGTACGCGGATGCAGCGGCATCACCACGGGCAGGCTGCGGTTGATCTCGCCGATAACGTCGAGCAGCGCGGCAAGCGTGGCCGGATCGTCGACGTTGGAAGGACGGTGCAGCGTCAGCACGGCAAATGCCTGCAGCACGCCACCCAGTGTCCGGTCGCTCGGCACCGCATGCGCGAGATTGCGGTGCAGCGTGTCGATCATCACGTTGCCGACAAATTCGACATGGGCTGGATCGATGCCTTCGCGCTGCAGGTTGGCGAGCGCGCTTTTTTCCGTGGTGAACAGAAGGTCTGAAATCTGGTCGGTGAGCACGCGATTGATTTCCTCGGGCATGCTGCGGTCGTAGCTGCGCAAGCCAGCTTCGACGTGAATCACGCGCACGCCACGCTTGGCGGCCACCAGCGCACAGGCGAGGGTCGAGTTGACATCGCCGACGACCAGCACGGCCTGCGGCTGCACGCTTTCGAGCACCGGCTCGAAGCGCTTCATCACCTCGGCCGTCTGCACCGCATGGCTGCCGGAGCCGACCTCGAGATGGTGATCGGGATGCGGAATGCCGAGGTCGTCAAAAAAGCTGTCGCTCATCGCCGCATCGTAGTGCTGGCCGGTGTGCAGCAGTTGTGCGGCGACCCCGGTTTCGGCCAGCGCCGCCATGACCGGGGCGATTTTCATGAAATTGGGCCGCGCGCCAGCGACACACAAGACCTGGGTCATGGCCTGCCCTAGTGGGCGGCGTCGCGATGTTCCGACGCCGTCCCGTCTTCTGTCGCCGTGTTGCGTTCGCTCACGGTATAAAGAATCTTGCGCACGATGGGCAGGATGCGATTGACCGAACGCTCGACCTGCTCGATGCGTTGCGTCAGCAGCGCGGCGTCACCATTGAGCGAGCTACCTTCAGGTGCATGGTGGTTGATGCCGGTGGCGCCGTGAAAATCCTGATGCGCCACCTCGGTTTTCAGGTCGGTGATCACCTCGTTGACCTCCTGCTCGCCGAAGTGACTTTTCTCCTCGAGAAAACCGAACAGCAGCAGACGGTCACACGTAGTGTTCAGACGCCGCGGGATGCCACCGGTGAAGCGGTGCAGCACCGCGAACGCCTCGTCCTCGAAACTTGGCGTGCCCTGCCAGCCGACGGTGCGCAGTCGGTGCTCGATGTAGCCGCGCGTTTCGTCCATGTCGAGCGGCCCCAGATGGTAGGAGGCCACCACGCGCTGGCGCAGTTGCTGCATGTCGGGGCTTTGCAGGATGCCGCGGAACTCGGGCTGGCCCAGCAGAAAAGTCTGGATCAGCGAGCGGTCATCGTTCTGGAAATTGGACAACATGCGCAGCTCCTCCACCGCGCGCGGCGTCAGGTTCTGCGCCTCGTCCACCACCAGCAGTGCGCGCTTGCCCTGGCGCGTGGCGGCGGTCAGAAAATCTTCCAGGTTCTTCAGCAAGGCGGATTTGGTCAGCCCTTCATGCTCGAGGCCGAACGAGGCGGCCACGCTGCGCAGCGTATCCTCGGCGTCGAGCTGGGTCGACACCAGTTGCGCGGCGACCAGGTTGTGGGCTTCGAGCTGGCGAAAAAGATTGCGCACCAGCGTGGTCTTGCCGGCGCCGACTTCGCCGGTGATGACGATGAAGCCCTCTCCCAGCGACAGGCCATAGTCGAGGTAGGCCATCGCCCGCTTGTGGCCCTTGGACCCGAAGAAGAAACGCGGGTCCGGGTTGAGCTGGAACGGCTTGGCACTAAAGCGGTAATAGTCTTCGTACATGCGGTATCCGTTGAATGGTTGCTGATGCAGATCAGCTTGCCAATAGATGAAGCAATGGCCATGCCACGCCCGGGAGACAATCAGAAGGTCATGGAAGCAGAGGCTGTAACGCTGTTTTCGTCATAGCTGTTGTTGGGCAGGTTCGAATCATGCCGCTGGTGGCGAACGATCAACGCACCCGAGAGGTCGCGACCGAACTGGCGGCTGACGCCCAGGCTACCCGTGTAGTAGTCGGTGTCCTCGGCCTGAACCGAGTTCAGACCCGCCGCAGACTGGTAGTTGGAGTACCCCAAAAAGGCATTCAACGTGGTGAGCGGATTCAGCCTATAGCCACCAGAAAGATTGATGCCCCGGATTTCGTCATCGGGTAGTCCCTCAAGCTGCAGATATTGCCTGAGCGTATCGAATACGTTGAGCCCAATACTGGTCTTGCCTTTTGACCAAGCCACGGCGCCCAACAAGCTCTTGCTCAGGTAAACCCCGTTGGACAGACCAACCGGTACCGATCCAATTGGAGCGTTCCCCTGCAGAACGCAATTTGTCTGACCAGGAGGCGGAAGTACGCTGTCCCCATAAAATAGCCCGCCATCGCAACTCCAGACAACCAGTGACTGAGTATTGAGCAACTGCTGGGAAATGTCGTTCACCCCATCAGTGTAGCTCGCAGTCCAGACCGAGTCCCGGGTCCGGTAATTGAAATTTAGATCGTAGGTACGGCCGAAATAGCTCTCACCAAAGGATGCATCGAGATTTGTGCGTCTATTGGGCGCCCAACCAAACCCGGCCGTCCAGTACGTGCCGCTGATTTCGCTGCCAGGAGCGGCTGCGTAGTCATTGTTATCGTACCCCAACGTGCCGAGCAAGCGGAATTTGCGCGTCAATTCATAACCGAGGTTCCCACCATAGCTCTCGAAGCGGGTATTTTCGCTATTCGAAATTGTCGCGTCCCGCCAGTAATAATTCAGTCCCCAGGAAAGATTATTGAAGCGAGTACCATTGACAAGGTTCGCATCGATCTCACTCGAATTGATGTTATTGAAGGCGTTATCCTCAAAATAGGAGCCAGACTGGGTGAAGCGCACCACGGCGTCCGCAAAGTTGCTGAAGCGCTTCTGGACGTAAGGGCTGATCGAATAGGTACTGGTCGTCGTGCGGTTGTTGCTGTTGATTGCGGCATCAGTCTGTGAGCCGCTCAGCGAAATCAGCTGCTGCGAAATGGTCGCGGTGGCATCGATGAACAGGAAATCCTCCACCAGTTCGGCATTGCCCAGCGCATTCAGGTTCGAATAGAACTCGTTATCGAGGTCGTCGCCGAAACGGGCGACGCCTGTCAGGCCAAAGTTCATGCCGGCCCGGACCCGGCGCGAGCCTTTCGAGACCAGGCTGAAGCCCGGCGTCGCCGTCAGGATCACCGCATCCTTCGGGTTATTCTCCGACTGATTCTGGTTGTCGGTGTAGGTGACCGATCCGCTCACATAGGGCTGGAAATCCCAGTCGAGCGCGTGTGCTTCCGGACTCAATGCCATTGCCATGAAAACAGAAAAAGCTCCTGCGAAGGGAGCTTGTCTGAGCTGCGCTGATTTCGTGCCACGCGGGCGGCGCTTATTTGCCGTAACTGCCATAGTAACCATAATAATAATCTGCGCCCGGCGTCGGGGTGGTCTTGTTCAACAACATGCCCACGACTTCGCAGGACTGAATGTGGCTAAGGGCTTCGCGCACGGCTTCCTGCGAGGTTCTTTCCGCCTCTACCACCATGACAATCTGTCCCATATGGGTCGCCAGTACGCTCGCTTCACTGGTTGCCAGCAGCGGCGGGGAGTCGAACAGGATTATACGGTCCGGGTAACGATTGCCGATATCCTCGACCAGCCGCGTCATGGCGGCACTGGCCAGCAACTCGGTCGCGCGCTTGTAGGTGCGGCCGGCTGGCAACACGGTCAGCTTGGCAATATCGGTCCGGATCAGCACGTCGGACAGCTTGAGATCCTTGTCCTGCAGCACGTCCAGCAGGCCCTTGTCGGCATGGATGCCGAGGTACTCGGGTACCCGCGGCTTGGCGACGTCGGCATCGACGAGCAGCACGGTGCGATCCATTTCCATTGCCATCGAAATGGCAAGGTTGATGGCGCAAAAACTCTTGCCTTCACCTGGCAGCGAACTGGTCACCATGATGAGATTGCCGTTCTTGACGCGCGCGGTGCCCTGGCCGAACGCGTTGGCAATGAGCGGGCGCTTGATGATGCGGAACTCTTCGGCGATCTGGCTTTTTTCGGCATCCGGCGCGACCACGCCCATGCGGTGCAGCCGCGCCAGGTTGATCGATTGCACCTGGCTGTTGCCTTCTTGTGCTGGCGAGTCCGGGACATTGAAGACCGGCTCCACCGGGGTGGCGACAAAAGGCGCCGCATGGCTGCTGCGCTGCTTGTTGAGCGCGTTCTCGATCAGGCTGCTGCCTTGCTCATGGCCGCTGTTGCCGCCCGGAGCCGTTGGTTGCGGCGCACCGGTGCCGATCCTGCCTGCCGCTTTTTCAATAATGCTCATGGGTTCTCCTAGCCCGCCCGCGACACGACCAGTTGCACGATCATGATCGCACCATAGGCAGCGATCAGACTCCCCAGCGCAGCCAGGTAGGTCAGCAGGCCCTTGCGCTTGCGGCGGCGGGATTCATCGGTTTCCACCCGCGCCACCGCCCCCAGCAAGGGCAGCCCGGTCAGTTCGCGCAGGACACGGCGATCGGTCACGGTCTTGCGCAACTGGCTCAGCAGAAAGGCCACGGCAATGCCAGCGACCAGCCCGCCCAGCGCCACCAGCGACAGCAGCAGCGGGCGGTTCGGCCACGCCGGCGTGCTCGGCACGAAGGGCGGATCGATCACGCGGAAATCGACGGTATCGGTCTTGCTCTCCACCTCGCCCGACATCGTGACCGACTCGCGGCGCTTCAGCAGGTCGTCATAGTTCTGACGATATACATCGTAGTTGCGTGTCAGCTGGGTGTATTCCTGCTCGACCTGTGGAATCATGTTGGAGGCATTGCGCAGTTCGCCGAAGCGGCGCTGATATTCGGCCACGCGCGCACCGAGCGAGGAAACGGTCGCATCCGCCTCGGCAATGGCGATGGTGAGTTGCTGGTAGACCGGATTCTGTATCCGGGCTCCCGTAGGATCGGCCTTGCGCTGGGCCAGGTCGATCTTCTTCTGCGCCTCGAGTTTCTCGATCAGGCGTTTGGTCGATTGAATGTCGGGATGTAGATCGGTGTACTTCAAGCGCAACTGATCCATCTGCTGTTGCAGCGCCTGGATGCGGCCATCGATCTCGCTGTTGGTCGAGACCACCGCTGCAGCGGCAGAGAGTTCAGGCTCCTCATCGGCCAGTTGGCTTTTGAGCTGATTGCGGCGGTTGATCGCTTCCTGCTGGTCGAGCTGCGCCTGCCGCAGTTGGGCACTTACTTCAGCTAGTTTGGTGTAATAGTCACCGCCCTGCCCCGGCATCATGCCGATGTGTTTCTGCTTGAATTCCTTGAGTGCATTCTCGGCGTCGTTCAGTTTTTGCTGGTATTGCTGCAACTGCTCCTCGATGAAGCGCGACGAACTGGAAATATCCTGGCGGGTCTTGCCGAGGCTGGTTTCGACAAAAATGGTCAGCAGCGACTGCACCACCTTCTTGGCGAGATTTCCGCTGGCATCCTGGTAACTGATGGTATAGAGGTTTTCCCGTCCGGCATCGGCAATCGTAATTTTGCTTGCAAGATCATCCAGCATCTTTTCCGTCTGTTCCGGCGTTTTGGCCTTTACATCCATATCGGTCATGCGCGCCACTTTTTCCAGCGTAGGGCGGCTAACCAACTGGCGTGTCATCAGCCTGATTTGTTGTTCCACATTGGGTTCGACCGTCAACCCCGACAACAATGGCTTCAGCAGGGTTTGGGTATCCACATAGACGCGCGCAGACGCCTCATAGCGATCGGGAATCAGCATGACCCAGGTCCAACCGACGATGCACACCAGCCATGCAACAGCCACGCCCCACCAGCGCCGTTGCCAGGCGGCTTTGGCGTAGCCCAGAATTTGCTGCAACACTTGATCCATGCGGATTCTCTACCCCGGAAAACAATCACACCGTCGCTTGACGGTGTGATTGACGATTAGAACAGGCTTTCGGGAATGACCAGCACATCACCCGGACGGATTTCCACGTTGGCGGTGCTGTCGCCGCTACGCAACAAATCCTCGAGCCGCACTCCCTGCTGAACGCGCTCGCCATCTGACTTGACGATTCGCGAGATGTAAGCCTTGTTGCCATCGGCGTAATCGGTCAGCCCACCTGCAGCGATCATTACATCAACCAGACTCATGCCTTCGACATAACCCATCGCCTGCGGTTTGCTGGCCTCGCCCAGCACCCGGATTTGCTGGTTATAGGGCCCGATGCCGCCGCTCACGATGACGGTGGCGATGGGTTCCTGGATATATTTGGAGAGCGCTTTTTCAATGTCGCGCGCCAGCTGGCTCGGGCTCTTGCCGGACGCCTGCATATCTTCGATGAGGTTCATGGTCATCTTGCCATCAGGCCGGATCGGGAAGGTGCCGGACACTTCGGGGTTGCGCCAGACAAACACGTTGACCGAATCGCCCGGGCCAAGCAGGTAATTCCAGCCGCTAATCCGCGCATCCACGGCCACGGGAGGTGGCGCCAGCTTGGGTGCCGGGGCGTAGATCGGTGTGCTGGAACAGCCTGTTGTGGCGGCAACCGCCAACACGAAGCTCGCGCGTGCGATGTGCTTGTTGATCGTAAACATGTCCACCCTCCCTAAATATATGCAGTTGATCCGCAGGCATTATGCCAGAGCAGATCATAAACCCGACTTCATCACCGACGTACGGCAAGCAAGCTGCAGGCCAGCGATCGACATCCCCCCGGGCCTTGACTCCTAAGGAAGCACTAATTTATTCCGTTCGTGGCGAGCCTATCGAACCATGAGTGAAAGAAATGTAACAAAATCAATCGAATGACATGCCCTTCGACAAGCTCAGGGCGAACGGACCAAATTGATCAGCGCCTCCCTAACGACCCTGCGCCTGTTTCGATGTCTTGACCGACAACTATCTGACATGACTGTCGTAAGGTCGTCGCATGCCGCGGTATCATGCCGCCCATGAGCAATGATGATATCGACAGCCTCGATGCCCTGCGCCAGCGCCTCCGCGACTTCGCCGGGGCGCGCGCATGGGAACGCTATCACACGCCCAAGAACCTGGTGATGGCGCTGAGCGTGGAAGCCGCAGAACTGCTGGAACCCTTCCAGTGGTTAACGGCTGAACAGAGCCTGCAATTGAGCGCGGAACAGCATGAGGCGGTACGCCAGGAGATTGCCGATGTGCTGATTTACCTGACCCGGCTGGCCGACGTGCTGCACATCGACCTGCTCGATGCCGCTGCCGACAAGCTGGCCATCAATGCGCGCAAGTACCCCGTCGACCGGGCACACGGCAACGCGAACAAATATTCGGACCCTTCCTGATGACTGACCCGTATTACAGGCACCATGTGTTTTTCTGCACCAACCAGCGCGACGACGGCGCCAAATGTTGCGGCGCCGCAGGCGGCCAGCAGATGCGCGACTACCTGAAGCGGAAGGTCAAGCACGCCAACCTCAACGGCACCGGCAAATGCCGCATCAACAGCGCCGGCTGCCTCGACCGCTGCGACGAAGGCCCGCTGCTGGTCGTCTACCCGGAGGGTGTCTGGTACACCTACGTCGACGAAGCCGACATCGATGAGATTTTCGAGGTCCATCTCAAACAGGGGCGCACCGTCGAACGCCTGCAACTGAAGTGAAGCCCGCCTGAGTGAAACGCTACAAACTGCGCATCCCGGTGCCGGCCGGCAAACTCGAAACCGTCATCGACGACCCCGAGACCGATCGCCGCGGCCTGCTGCTGGTCGCCCACCCGCACCCGCTGCACGGCGGCAGCCTCGAAAACAAGGTCGTCACCACGCTGGCCAAGGCGGCCAACGAAGCCGGCTGGGTCAGCGTGCGCCCCAACTTCCGTGGCGTGGGCATGAGCGACGGCGAATTCGACGCCGGCATGGGCGAAACCGACGATCTGCTCGCAGTCGCCCGCTTCGTCGAAGCCAGCTATCCCGGCCTGCCGTGGGCGCTGGCCGGATTCTCCTTCGGCGCCTTCGTGCAGAACCGGCTGCGCCAGCAACTCCATGCCAGGCACCTGATCCTCATCGCACCGGCCGTCACCATGTACGAGTTCGACCCGGTGCCGCCCGACTCGGTGGTGATCTACGGCGACGCCGACGAGCTGATTCCGCCTGCCGCCATCCAGCTATGGGCGGAGCAGCAGCACCTCGGCCAGAAGATTGTTCCGGGCGCCGGGCATTTCTTTCATGGCAAGCTCAAGGAACTGAAACAGGCATTCATGGAGGCCTGCCCGTGCTGAGGGTACGCAACCTGACCAAGCGCTACGGCGACACTGAAGTGGTGCGCGGGCTCGACCTGGATGTCCGCCGCGGCGAATGCTTCGGCCTGCTCGGCCCCAACGGCGCCGGCAAGACCACCACGCTGCGACTGTTGCTGGGACTGATCGAACCCGACAGCGGCAGCATCGAACTGGCGGGCATCGCAGTGCCTGAACATGCACGCGAGGCACGCATGAAGGTCGGCGTGGTGCCGCAGATGGACAACCTCGACCCGGATTTCAGCGTGTGCGAAAACCTGCTCGCCTATGGCCGCTATTTCGGCATGGAGAAATCCGCCATCGTCGCACGCGTGCCCATGCTGCTGGAATTTGCCGGCCTGGCGAGCAAGGCCGACGCCAAGATCGCGCAGTTGTCGGGCGGCATGAAGCGACGGCTCACGCTCGCCCGCGCGCTGGTGCACGACCCCGACATCCTGTTCCTCGACGAGCCGACCACCGGGCTCGACCCGCAGGCGCGCCACCTGATCTGGCAAGGCCTGCGGCGGCTGATCGCGGACGGCAAGACCATCGTGCTGACCACGCATTTCATGGACGAGGCCGAGCGGCTCACCGACCGGCTCGCCATCCTCGATCATGGCCGCCTCGTCGCCGAGGGGGCGCCGCGTGCGCTGATCGAATCGCAGATCGAGCCGGCCGTGGTCGAGGTGTTCGGCGAGGGCCTGGCCGACTGGACACAGGACCACGCGCCGGGTCTGTGCCAGCGCTTTGAAAACGTCGGCGAAACGCTGTTCTGCTATACCCCAGACGCCGACGCCATCATCGGCTCCTTGAAACGCGCCCCGACCCTGCGCTACCTGCATCGCCCGTCCAACCTCGAGGACGTGTTCCTCAAACTCACCGGGCGCGACTTGCGTGATTAGATTTCTTCATCTTCCCCAACTGTCGTGGCGCTTCGTCCCGGTGTGGCAGCGCAACTACCTGGTGTGGAAAAAGCTCGCCATCCCGGCCATCCTCGGCAATCTGGCCGACCCGATGCTCTACATGCTGGGTCTCGGCTACGGGCTCGGCAGCCTGCTGCCGGATGTGGGCGGCATGCCCTACATCACCTTCCTCGCCGCCGGCACGGTCGCCTACAGCACGATGAATGCCGCCACCTTCGAGGTGCTGTATTCGAGCTTTTCGCGCATGCACGTGCAGCGCACCTGGGACGCCATTCTCAACGCGCCGCTCACGCTCGACGACGTCATGCTGGGCGAACTGACCTGGGCGATGACCAAGAGCCTGCTCTCCGGCGTCGCCATCCTGGCGGTGATCTGGGGGCTGGGGCTGTACGGTCATTTCTGGCTGACACTGTGGATCATCCCGGTGGTCGCGCTGGTCGGTTTCTGTTTCGGCGGCATGGGACTGGTGATGAATGCGGTGTCGCCCAGCTACGACTTCTTTCTCTATTACTTCACGCTGGTGATCACGCCCATGGTGCTGCTGTGCGGCGTGTTTTTCCCGGTGACCCAGTTGCCGGCGTTCCTGCAAGGCGTCTCGGTCTGGCTGCCGCTCACCCATGCGATCGATCTGGCGCGCCCGCTGGTCGTCGGCAGCGTGCCCGACAACATCGTGCTGCATGTCGTCGCGCTGCTGGTTTACGGCAGCCTCGGTTACGTCATCGCGCTGGCGCTGACGCGCCGGCGACTGCTTAAGTAGGCGCGGCGAGGTCGCCACGCCTGCACATCAAACCCCGGCCGCCTGCTGGTCGGCGTGATAGCTGGACCGCACCATCGGCCCGCAGGCGGCGTGCCGGAAACCCATCGCCAGCGCCTCCTGCTCGAACTGCGCAAAGCGTTCGGGTGTCACGAAGCGCAGGACCGGCAAATGGTGCTGCGAGGGCTGCAGGTACTGGCCGAGCGTCAGCATGTCGACGTCGTGCGCGCGCAGGTCGCGCATCACCTGCAGGATCTCGTCGTCCTCCTCGCCAAGGCCCAGCATCAGGCCGGATTTGGTCGGGATGTCCGGATGGATCGCCTTGAAGTCCTTGAGCAGTTTCAGCGAGTGCACGTAGTCGGCGCCGGGCCGTGCCGCCTTGTAGAGGCGCGGTACGGTTTCGAGGTTGTGGTTCATCACGTCGGGCGGCGCGGTCCCGAGCACTTCCAGCGCGCGGTCGAGCCGGCCACGAAAATCCGGCGTGAGAATTTCGATGCGGGTGGCAGGCGATTTCTCGCGTACCGCTGCGATGCACTGGGCGAAATGGCCCGCGCCGCCGTCGCGCAGATCGTCGCGATCGACGCTCGTGATCACCACGTATTTCAATGCCATCAGCGCGATGGTCTCGGCCAGGTGGCGCGGTTCGTCGGCGTCGAGCGGCAACGGGGTGCCGTGGCCGACATCGCAGAACGGGCAGCGCCGCGTGCACAGGTCGCCCATGATCATGAAGGTGGCGGTACCGTGGCCGAAGCATTCGCCGAGGTTGGGGCACGACGCCTCCTCGCATACGGTATGCAGCTTCGCCTCGCGCAGGATGCCTTTGAGCCGGCCGACGTTGGGCAGGTTGGGCGACCTGGCGCGAATCCACGGCGGCAGGCGCACGCGCTCCTGCGGCACGATCTTGATCGGGATGCGCGAGGTCTTGGCCGCGCCTTTGTGCTGGATGGGGTCTGCCATAATGTGCTCGGACTACGTCGAAAAAGAATTTTAGCCTATGCGATTCCCCACCCTGACCCTGCTGGCTGTGTGGTGTGCCGTGGCCAGTGCGGGCACGGAAACCCGCCTGGACCCCGAAACCGGAGTCGCCACCTGGCAGACCGAAACCGGCGGCATCCAGGTCCGCCTGACCCAGATCGGCCCGAACCAGGCGCGCGCCTTCTATCAGGCGCGCGGGTTCCCGCCCGAAGCGACGGAGCGCTACGCCACCGAATGCGTCTTCATGACCGTGGTGCGCAATATCGGCGACACCCCGATCGAACACCGCCTGGCCGACTGGCGCTATAGCGTTGTGGGCCAGCCCGACCGCGTCATCCGCAGCAAGGCCGAGTGGGAAGCCCTGTGGAAGCGGATCGGCGTCAGCGAGGCCGCGCGCATCGCGTTCACCTGGGCGCAGTTCCCCGACGCGCAGACCTTTGCGCCGGGCGACTGGAACCAGGGCATGACGAGCTACAGCGTGCCGCGTGGCGGCCGGTTCGACCTGCATTTCGTGTGGCAGGCCGGTGGCAGGCCGTTTTCAGGAAGTCTCGAACAGCTGAGGTGTGCTGATGAAAATGCGTAATTCCCTGGCAGGGCTGTTGCTGGGCGTTCTGGCCGGCCTGTGCGCACCCGCAGCCAGCAGCCTGGCGGCCGATCTTCCCGACCTGTCTCACAGCCTGACCCGGCAGGCGCCGGCGCCCGCGCCGGCACTCAGGCTGAAGGACCTGGACGGCGCCTCGCACGATCTCGCCGAACTCAAGGGGCGCGTGGTGCTGATTAATTTCTGGGCAACGTGGTGTCCGCCGTGCCGACGCGAAATGCCCTCGATGCAGCGGCTGCTGCAGGCACTCAAGGGCGAAGCCTTCGACGTGCTGGCAGTCGACGTCGGCGAGGATGCCGACACCATCGATGTCTTCACCAGCCAGCTCGACACGCGGCCGACCTTTCCCATCCTGCTCGACACCCGCAGCCACACGCTGCAGGCCTGGAAGGTGGCGGGCCTGCCGACCACTTTCCTGATCGACAGGCAGGGATACATCGTCGCCAGCGCGATCGGCGGGCGCGAGTTCGATCATCCGGAGATCGTTCAGGCGATCAGGGAATTGCTTAGGAAATAGCTGGGGTCAGGGGTCAGGGGTCAGGGGTCAGGGGTCAGGGGTCAGGAAAAAAATATCGCGGCCATCAGCCGCTCATCCCCTGAATCCTGAATCCTGAATCCTAGACTTCGACCCACACCTGCCCGGCATCGACCTTCACCGGATAGGTCCGGATCGGTTCGTCGGCCGGCTCGCAGGTGGGCTTGCCGGTCGCGAGGTCGAAGTAGCTGCCATGCAGCGAGCACTTGATCCTGCCGTCCTTGATGCAGCCCAGATACAGCGAGTAGTCCTCGTGGCTGCACATTTCGTCGACCACGTAGTGCGTGCCGCCGGCGTTGCACAGCAGCAGGCGGCGGCCGGAGACGACGACGCGTTTCATTTGCGCCGGCTTGAGTTCATCGGCGGCGGCGATGGCGACGAATTCGCCCATCACTTCACCCGTGCCACGGCACGGCCGGAATCGAGCACGGCGCGGACCTGCGTGGCCGCCTCGGCGACGCTCGCCGCCTTGCCGACGTGGTGCAGGATGATCGATCCCGCCAGCACCAGCGAATCGTAGGTCGCGCCCTTGTCGCCTTTAAGGGCCAGGATGCCGGCCTCGGCCGCGGCGTGTGCGGTGGCCTTGATGTCGATGGCGGCGACGATCTCGTCCTCGCCCGCTTCGGTGGCAACCGCGCCGGGCAGCGGCACCGCGCGCACCGGCTGGTCGATGCCGAGGGCGACCGGGTCGACCGTTGCTTCGATTTCGGCGCCGCGGTCATGGTAATGAAAGTATTTGCCGGTCTGGCGCAGGCTCGGGATCACGCCGCCCTCGACGCCGCGCACGATGCAGGCGCTATCGAACCCGGCTTCGCGCGCGAGATCGGCATACACGGGCGGATACGGCTTGTGCACGTAGCCGGTGACGAAATGGGTCTGCTTGCGGCCGGCGATGGGCTTCGACAGCACCTCGACCGTGGTCAGCACCTGGCGCTTGATGATCTGCGCGCGCAGCGGCGTGAGGTTGTGCAGGCCGGGGTTGGAGTGCGCCTGGTCGATATAGGTCCAGCCGATTGCGGGGTCGGCGAGGCGCGCGGCGGCCTCGGCGGGCGACAGGTTGACCGGTACGCCGGCCGCTTCCAGCACGTGGCGCGCGGTCACGCCGTATTTGGGGCCGACCTTGTCGAGACCATGCGAGACGACGTGTACGCCGAACTCGGCCAGCAGCGGTCCGAGAAAAGGCGCGGCCGGCAGGCAGCGGTTGTAGCCGTCGTAGGGGTCGCCGATGTCGACCACTTCGTCGACCTCGGCAGTCACGCGGCGCGTGGTTTCGAGCACCGCGTCCAGTACGCCGCGGTTCTCGTCCTGCGTTTCGCGCTTCATGCGCAGGGCGATAAAGTAAATGCCCACTTGCACCGGATCGATGACGTTTTCGATGATGGCCTTGGTGCCCAGATGGGCTTCGGTGCGGCTGATGTCCTTCGACAGATCCGGACCGGTGGCGATGCGCTGGATGATCGAGCGCATCAGCAGCCTGGGGTCGGACGGCAGGGTGTCTGTGTTCATAAATGACTCCAATGGAAGTCGCAAGAATACTAATAACCAACAAAATTAGTCAACTATAAATCGTGTCGAGCAGCCTCTCCCCGAGCACGCGTCCCACTTCCTGGCTCGACCCGGCAACGCCCAGATCCCGACATTGCGTCACCCGCATCCCCGCATAGCCGCAGGGATTGATCAAGGCAAACGGGCCCAGATCCATGTCCACGTTCAGGGCCAGACCGTGATAGGTACAGCCCTGCTTGACGCGCAGGCCGAGCGCGGCGATCTTCGCGCCATCGACATAGACGCCGGGCGCACCAGACATACGCGAGGCGGTCACGCCCTGCGCCGCCAGCAGATCGATCGCCGCCTGCTCCATGCGGGTGACGAGTTCGCGAATACCATAGCCGCGCCGTCTCAGGTCGACCAGCACGTAGGCTACGGCCTGGCCCGGCCCGTGATAGGTGATCTGACCACCGCGGTCGATGGGGACGACGGGAACCCGGGTGGCGGCGATCAGGTGTTCGGGCTTGCCGGCCTGTCCCTGGGTGAAGACCGGCGGATGCTCCAGCAGCCAGACTTCATCCGCCGTCTCGGGCGTGCGCTGCGCGGTGAATGCCTGCATTGCGCGCCAGGTCGGCTCGTAATCGACCTGCCCGAGACTGCGAACGATGGCCTCGTCCCTCACCCTTCGCGTCTCTCGTTCACAACGCCATCTTGACCCATGGATGGGCCGTGATCTCGCGATACAGCGCGTCGAGCTGCGCTTTCGAGGTGGCGCGCACCACGCAGGTGACGGAGAGGTAATTGCCGCTGCTGGACGCGCGCATTTCGACAGTTTCCGCCTTGAAATCCGGCGCGTGCCGCAGCACCAGTTCGACCATGGCCTGCGCGAAATCGTCGCCCCCATCCGGGGACAAGCGCCGTTCGCCCATGATCTTGATCGGGAAATCGGTGGGAAATCTCAGCAGGGTTTCTTCATTACTCATGCGCGCATCACCTGTTGCTTGAATATCTGATACAGCGCGTCCATGCGCTGCGCCAGCGGTCCGGGCACGCCGGCACCGACGGCCACGCCGTCGAGCTTCACGATGGCTAGGATTTCCTTGGTGGACGAAGTCATCCACAACTCGTCGGCAGCACGCACCTCGGCCTCGCTGATCGGGCGCCGTTCGCTCGGAATGCCGTTCGCCGCGGCGAGTTCCAGTACCACGTCGTAGGTCACCCCGGTCAGCATCAGGTTCGACGGCGGCGGCGCCCGCAGCACGCCATGCTTCACCACGAAAATGTTGCTCGCCGTGCCCTCGGTCAGCCAGCCATCGCGCAACATCACGGTTTCGGCGCACTCGGCGTCAACCGCCTGCTGCCGCAGCAGGATATTGGCCAGCAGCGAAATCGCCTTGATGTTGCAGCGCGCCCAGCGGTTGTCGACCGCCGTCACCGCACACACGCCTGTACGCTTGAGTTCGGGCGTGGCGGTGACCAGCGGTTGCGCGAACATGAACACCGTGGGCGGCACGCCCTTGGGGAAGGGATGGTCCCGCGGTGCGACCCCGCGGGTGACCTGGATGTAAACCGACTGATCGGCAAAGTCGTGCAGTTCGATCAGCTGCATGATCAGCTTGCGCCAACCGTCCATGCCATAGGGATTGTCCAGGCGGATACCGTCGAGGCTGGCCTGCAGGCGGCGCAGATGATTGTCGAGCCGGAAAGGACGTTTCGAATACACCGGCACCAGTTCGTAGACGCCGTCGCCAAAAACGAATCCGCGGTCGAATACGGATATGGTCGCCTCCGCATCGGGAATGAACCGGCCGTTCAGAAAAACACTCATTGGGCGAAGAAGAGCCGGATCGAATCCCAGCCGCGCCCCAGGACGCCGGCCACGGTGACGTCGTGCAGGGCGACCAGCGGATAGTCGCCGAGCGGCTTGCCGTCGAGCGTCAGCCTCAGCGTGCCAATGCGCTGGCCTTTTCTGATCGGCGCGACGATGGGCTGCTGGGTGATGACAACGGCCTTGACGCGGTCGGCGGCGCCGCGCGGCATCAGCAGGTGGAAATCCTGCATGAAGCCCATGTTCACCAGCGAGCGCGAACCGCGATAAAGCTTGGCCACCTTGACCGGATTCTGGGCGCGATACAGCAGCACGCTGTCGAAATTCTCGAAGCCGTAGTTCAAAAGCTTCAGCGCTTCCTGGGTGCGTTGCGCATCCGTCCGCGCACCCAGCACGACGACGATGCGGCGCTGGTTGCCGCGCCTTGCCGACGCCGCCATGCAATAGCCGGCCTCGGCCGTGCGCCCGACTTTCAGGCCGGTCACGGTGTCGTCACGCCACAGCAGGCGGTTGCCGTTGTAGTAGGTGATGTCCTTGTAGGCGAATTCCTTCTGGCTGAAAAGAGCCATGCGTCCTGGAAAATCGCGCACCAGTGCGCGCCCGAGCAGGGCGAGATCGCGCGCGCTCGACTCGTGGCCGGGCTCGGTGAGGCCGGTGGCATTCATGAAATGGGTTTTCGTCATGCCGAGCCGCTTGGCCTCACGGTTCATGCGCTCGACGAACGCCGCTTCGCTGCCATCGGCGGCTGTCACCAGCGTGAGCGTGGCGTCGCTGGCCGAGTGCACCAGCATGGCCTGCAGCAGGGTGTCGACGCTGACCGAATCGCCCGCCTTGAGGAAGACGCGTGCACCGTCGACCTGGGTGGCCGCCTCCGGCACCGTCAGCATCTCGCCGAGGCTCAACTTGTTCCTGCGGATATCGCCCAGCAGCACATAGGCCGCCATCAACTGGGTCAGCGAGGCCGGCGCCAGCGGCAGATCGGCCTGGGATGCGGCCAGCTCGTGTCCGCTGGCCTGGTCGATCAATATCCAGGCACGCGCGTTCAAGCCGGCGGGTTGGGCCCACGCCTGGGACGTGGCGACCAGCGCCAGAATAAGCATCAGCAATCTCATGAGGTTTCCCGTCTTTCACGCCTTACCAGGACCGCATCCAGGTCGAGACGTTCCCGCACGCGTGCCTGGTCCGCCCGCGCATCGGCTTCGCCTGCATAGGGGCCGATCTGCACGCGATGCAGGGACCCGAGCAGCACCACCCGGGTGCGCGTGGCATTCAGTTCCAGCGTGTGTTGCAGACGATCGAGCAGTTTGTATGCGTTGTCGGCCTGGGCAAAGGCCCCCACCTGCAGGTAAACGCCATCATTGAACGCAGCGCCCTGTATGTCATACGTATCGGGGTCGATGCTTTCCACCCGTACTTGGCCGCTGCCGCTGCCCAGAAGGCCGAGCTTGTAGGCAGCGGTATACGACAGGTCGATGATGCGGGACGAGTGAAAGGGTCCGCGATCGTTGATCCGCACCACCACCGACTTGCCGCTGCTGGTCGAAGTCACCCGCGCGTAGCTGGGAATCGGCAGGGTGGGATGGGCCGCCGTCATGGCGTACATGTCGTACGGCTCGCCCGACGCGGTCTTTTTGCCCTGGAAGCGGCGGCCATACCATGAGGCCTTGCCTTCTTGCTGATAGGGACGGTGCTCGGTCTGCGGGGTATAGGTGTTGCCCAGCGCGACGTAGGGACGATTGGCGAATCGGTGCAGCGGCTCGTTGCGCGGCACGGCATCGGGAACGGCATCCAGATTAGGGGGCGGATTGGCCTCGGGACCGTCGTCGAGATAGTAGCCGCCGCTTTTTGTCGTGGCAGCGGGTGGATTGCTGCTGCACCCTGTCAGTGCGAGGGCAATGACGGCGACAGCCGGAATCAGGATCGTCTTCATACGAAACATTTTATCGCGTCAGGTTTTGTTGAGCTGGCGGTGGGACGCCACGCTCATCAGGATGCCCACCCCCAGCAGCAGGGTGATGAGCGCCGTCCCGCCATAACTCATCAGCGGCAACGGCACGCCGACCACCGGCAGAATGCCCGACACCATGCCCATGTTGACGAACACATAGGTGAACAGAATGAGACTCAGGCTGGCCGCAATCAGTCGCCCGAACAGTGTCGGCGCCCGCCCTGCAATGACCAGGCCGCGCGCGACAATGGCCAGATACAGTCCCACCAGAATCATCACGCCGAGATAGCCGAACTCCTCGCCGAACACGGCATAGATGAAGTCGGTGGTGCGCTCGGGAATGAAGTCGAGCTGATTTTGCGTGCCTTGCATCCAGCCCTTGCCGAACAACCCGCCCGAACCGATCGCAATGGTGGACTGGATGATGTGGTAGCCGTCGCCCAGGGGGTCCGAGGTCGGGTCGAGCAGGGTCAGCACCCGGCGCTGCTGGTAGTCGTGCATCAACCCCCACACGATGGGCAGACTCGCCGTGCCGAGCACGGCACCGCCAAGCATCACTTTCCAAGGCAGGCCGGCAAAGAACAGCAGATAGAAACCGGACGCCCCGATCATCAAGGCCGTTCCCAGGTCGGGCTGACGCAGGATCAACAGAAACGGCACCAGCAGCAGCGCGCCGCCGACCATGAAATGCCTGGCACGCAACACCCCCTCGTTGCGCTGGAAATACCAGGCCAGCATGAGCGGCAGTGCCAGCTTCAGCAGTTCGGAGGGCTGGAAGGCCAAGATGCCGAGGTTCATCCAGCGCCGCGAGCCATTGCGGACTTCGCCGAACAGCGCCACCCCGACCAGCAGAACCAGCCCCGCCGCATACAGGGGGGGGCCCACTTTTGACAGCAGGTGCGGCGGCACGTTGGCCATCACGATCATCAGGCCCAGCGCCAGCCCCATGTTGACGAGATGGCCACTGATGCGCGCCGGACTCTGGCCGGAAGCGCTCGCAACCACTGCCAGACTGATGCCCAGCAACAACAGCACCAGCGTCAGCAGAATGCCGTCGAGGTGCTTCAGCCTGCGAACGATCCAGGAGCTAGTCTGCGGCACTGCTGGCCTCCAGTTTCATGTTGCCGGGGCGTTTCCCGGTCAGGTAGAAGTCGAATACTGCGCGCGCGATCGGCGCGGCAGTGGAACCGCCGTGGCCCCCGTTCTCGACCATCACGGCCACTGCGATGGTCGGGTTTTCTGCCGGAGCGTATGCCATGAACAGCGCGTGATCACGATTCTGCCGGGCCACCTGGTCTTCCTTGTAGCGCTCACCCTGCTTGATTCCGACCACCTGCGCGGTACCGGTCTTGCCAGCCATGGTGTAGGGCGCGCCGGCGGCGGCGGCCGCGGCCGTGCCACCTGGGCGCAACACGTCCATCATGCCCTGGCGCACCACCTCGAGATTGGCAGGGTTGATCGCCAGCTGGCCGCGCACCACGCCCGGCAACGGCTGCCAGACGTGCGTCAGCGGATCGCGCACCGCCTGCACCAGGCGCGGCTCGATGCGCTTGCCGCCGTTGGCAAGCATGGCCGTCGCCGTCGCCAGTTGCAGCGGCGTGGCCAGGTTGTAGCCCTGACCGATGCCCGCGATCACGGTTTCCCCCGGATACCAGGGCTTGTTCCAGCGACGCTGCTTCCAGTCGCGCGAAGGCAGCAGGCCGGGCGACTCGCCGTCCAGGTCAATACCGGTCTTTTCCCCCAGACCGAACTGCGCCAGATAGTCGTGCATGCGGTCGACGCCCATGTCCGCAGCCAGCTGGTAATAATAGACATCGCATGACTGGGAAATGGACTTGCGCAGGTTGACGATGCCATGGCCACCGCTTTTCCAGTCGCGGTATTGATGGCGGCTGTTGGGCAGGGTGAAATAGCCCGGGTCGACGATCGTGTCGGAGGACTTGCGCAGGCCCAGCTCCAGCGCGGCCAGCGCCATGAAAGGCTTGATGGTCGATCCGGGCGGATAGATGCCGCGCAGCACGCGGTTCACCATCGGCCTTGCGGGCGATTCGTTGAGTTCCTTCCAGGTTTCCGGGTCGATGCCGTCGACAAACAGGTTGGGATCGAACCCTGGCTTGCTCACCAGAGCCAGCACGCCGCCCGTTTGCGGGTCGATTGCTACCAGACCGCCCCGATAATTGCCGAAGGCGTGTTCCGCCACCGCCTGCAGTTCCGCATCGAGATGCAGGCGCAAATCCTTGCCAGGTACCGGCGGTATGCGCGACAGCATGCGCACCACGCGTCCACTGGCTTCGGTCTCCATCTGGTCGAAACCGGTGCGGCCGTGCAGCAGGGTTTCGTAACTCTGTTCCAGCCCGGTCTTGCCGATATGGGCGCTGCCCTTGTAGTTGCGATCGCGACCTTCCTCGCGCAGACGCGTCAGGTCACGGTCGTTGATCCGGCCGATAAAACCCACCACATGGGCCATGCCGGGTCCGGCCTGATAGTTGCGAAACAGCCGTGCCTTGACCTCGACGCCTGGCAAGCGATAGCGATTGGCCGCCAGAATCGCCACTTCCTCGTCCGTCAGCTTGCTTTTCAGCGGCACCGTTTCGAACTCGTGCGACTCGCTCAGCAAGCGGCGAAAGCGCCGCAACTGCCCCGGCGTGATCTCGACCAGCCCCCCCACTTCCGCCAGCGTGGCTTCCAGGTCCTGGATGTGGCCCCGTTTCAATTCCAGCGTATAGGCAGAATAGTTTTCCGCCAGGATGCGATCCTTGCGGTCCAGGATCAACCCGCGGTAGGGCGCAGTGGGCACCAGCGATATGCGGTTGCTTTCGGCACGCTGGGTGTAGTACTCGTGCTGCACGACCTGCAGATAGAACGCGCGCGCCAGCAAGGCGATCGCCAGCAGCGCCACAAATGTCCCGCCCACCTTCAACCGCCCCTGGAAACGGGTCAGCTCAAGATCCAGATTCTTGAGTGGGGTGGCGCGGTTCATGCACGACCCTGCGCCCCCTTGCCATGCCAAAGGCGCATGAACAGGGCGATCAGGTACCACAGCAGGGTGCTGGTGAATACGGGCAGCAGCAGGGCCAGACCGGAGGGCGGGTTGACCGCCAGCCAGCCGACCAGCAATACCACCAGTTGCGTGGCCAGCAGAACCGGGAATAGCTGCGCCGCCTGCCGGATCGGGTCGAATTGCAGCAGCCGCAAGCGCAGGAACAACACCAGATACACGCCAATCACGTACGCAATGGCATGCTGGCCGAACACCGCGCCATCCTGAAAATCAGCCAGCAAGCCGAAGAAAAATGCCGCGCCGAAGCCGATACGCGCGGGCTGATGCAATACCCAGAACAAGACGGCGACCAGCACGAAATCGGGCCGCATGACCAGCATCCAGCCTGACCACGGCAACTGCTCGAGCAGTACCGCGAGGACAAGCGTGCCGAGAAGACGACGCCAGTTGTCCCGCGTTTGCCGTGCCGCGCTCAAGGCTTGGTCACCCGCGGTTCTGCGATCAGCACCAGCACTGCCCGCGAGCGGTCGATGCCGGCCAGCGGCAGGCTCTCGACGCGCAGATAGGGGCTGGCCTGGGAACGGGAGACCCGGCTCACCTGCCCCACCGGGATCCCGGCCGGGTAGACCCGGTCGATGCCCGACGTCAGCAGACGGTCACCCGGCCGGATATCGGTCTGGGTCGGCATGTAACGCAATTCCAGCCGCCCTTGCCCGAGCCCGGCAGCCAATCCGCGCTGGCCGGTCCGCTCGACAAACACGGGCGTCAACTGGTCGGGGCTGCTCACCTGGGTGACCTCGCTCGAAAGCGGATACACACGGCTGACCTGACCCACCAGGCCGTTTGCATCGACCACCGGCTGGCCGCTGCGCACCCCCGAATTGGCACCCTGATCGATCGTGATGCGCTGGGCGAACCAGTCATGACCCCGATAGAGCAGGGCGGCATGTATCGTCTGCTGACCGGGTCGCGCCTGCAATTGCATCAGCGCCCGCAATTCGGCATTTTCACGACCCAGTTCCCTGGCTTCGTTCATGCCGGCGAGCAGTTGCGTGCGTTCCGCCAGCAAAGCGTCGCGCTCTTTTTGCAGGAGTCGGTGGCGGATGAAAAAACCGCCAAGTTCGGAAGCGACATCGCCGGGCGCGAGCATGACTTCTCGCACCGGCCGCAGCAGCAGCGAGAAGCCGCTGCGCAGGCCATCGAGCGCGTGATAACGGGAATCCACCACCACCAGGAACGCCCCGAGCAGCAGCCAGAACAACAGGCGGGTCGTCGGACCCAGCCCGCGGGCGAACATGAGTTGACCGGGTGTCGCCATCAGCGGCCTGCCTGAATGACGCGTACGGCCGCGTTCACTCGTTGGTGAACACCGAGGCCAGCTTGTCCATTTCTTCCAGTGCGCGCCCGGAACCACGCACCACGCAGGTCAGCGGGTCGTCGGCGACAATCACAGGCAAACCGGTTTCTTCCATCAGCAGGCGATCGAGGTCGCGCAGCAGCGCGCCCCCGCCAGTCAGCACCATGCCGCGTTCGGCAATGTCTGCGCCAAGCTCAGGCGGGGTCTGCTCCAGCGCCTGCTTCACCGCGCTCACGATGGCGTTGAGCGGCTCGGTCAGCGCTTCCAGGATTTCGTTAGACGAGATATTGAAGCTGCGCGGCACCCCCTCGGCAAGGCTGCGGCCCTTCACTTCCATTTCCAGCACTTCGGCGCCGGGAAAAGCCGAGCCCATTTTTTTCTTGATCTGCTCGGCGGTGGCCTCCCCGATCAGCATGCCGTAGTTGCGGCGGATGTAGTTGATGATGGCCTCGTCCATGCGGTCGCCGCCGACCCGCACCGAATTGGCGTAGACCACGCCACCGAGCGAGATCACGCCGACTTCGGTGGTGCCGCCGCCGATATCGACGACCATGGAACCTGTCGCATCGGCAACCGGCATGCCGGCCCCGATCGCCGCCGCCATGGGCTCCTCGATCAGATATACCTGGCGCGCGCCGGCGCCGATCGCCGACTCGCGGATCGCGCGGCGCTCCACCTGGGTCGAACCGCAGGGCACGCAGATGATGATGCGCGGGCTGGGGCGGAACATCCGCGTGTCGTGCACCTTCTTGATGAAGTACTTGAGCATCTGCTCGGTCACCGTGAAGTCGGCGATCACGCCATCCTTCATGGGCCGGATCGCCTGCAGGTTGCCCGGTGTGCGGCCGAGCATCTGCTTGGCTTCCATGCCCACCGCCTGAACCGTGCGTTTGCCGCCCGCCGCCGGATCAGTGCGGATCGACACCACTGAGGGTTCGTCCAGAACGATGCCCCGGTCACGCACGTAAATCAGCGTGTTGGCCGTGCCGAGGTCGATCGCGAGATCGGTTGAAAAATAACTGGTCAGAAACTTGAACATGGTTGCTGTAGGCGCCTGGGTCAGGCAGGCGAAAGGGCGGAAAAAACAAGGGGGCTATGATACCCTAACGGGCTTCGTTCCCGTAAGTCATCAGGTGCTTCCATGTCTAGAGCCTGCCTCATAAAATCCCCCGGAGCGCGTTGTGACCAAAAAGGGATGGATGCAAGGCGCGTCGCGCAGGCAATGGTCATTCCATTGCCAAGCGGCGCAACGCAGCAGACGCCATTTTTGGCTACAACCCGGAGAGACGGGGCAATTTTGGCGCATGTCTTTGTCGCTCACAGCTTATTTGGAATGACCAAACCGCGCGGTTCGCTTCGCAGCCTGCGCCAAAATTGCCTCCGTCGCGCCCGGGGGATTTCATGAGTCAGGCTCTAACCCAGGACGACGTCAAGCGCATCGCCCGCCTTGCGCGCATTGAAATCGACGATGCGCAGGCGCAGGCTACGCAAGCCCAGCTTAATGCCATTTTCGATCTCATCGCCACCATGCAGGCTGTCAACACGGACGGTATTGCGCCGATGGCCCACGCACAGGAGGTCTATCAGCGCCTGCGCGACGACGACGTGACCGAAACCGACCGCCACGCAGCCTTCCAGTCCGTGGCGCCGGCAGTCGAAAACGGCCTTTATCTCGTACCCAAAGTCATCGAGTAAGTTAAGTCATGTCCGACACGTCCCTTTCCGCGCTCGCCGCGCAACTCGCCGCCAAGCAGATTTCCAGTCGCGAACTCGCCCAGCAGTACCTCGACCGCATCGCCGCACTGAACCCGTCCATCAACGCCTTCATCACTGTCGATGCCCACAAGACGCTGGCCGAGGCTGCCGACGCCGACGCCCTGATCGCCGCCGGCAAGGCGGGGCCGCTCACGGGCGTGCCGATCGCGCACAAGGACATCTTCTGCACCCACGGCTGGCTCACCACCTGCGGCTCGAAGATGCTGCACAACTTCGTCGCGCCCTATGATGCGCACGTGATCCAGCGCTTCAAGGCCGCCGGCATGCCGTCACTGGGCAAGACCAACATGGACGAGTTCGCCATGGGCTCGTCCAACGAGACCAGTTATTTCGGCGCGGTCCGAAATCCCTGGAATACCGGCTACGTGCCCGGCGGCTCCTCCGGCGGCGCTGCGGCCTGCGTCGCCGCGCGCATGGCACCCGCCGCCACCGGCACCGACACCGGTGGTTCGATCCGCCAGCCCGCCGCGCTGTGCGGCATCACCGGTCTGAAACCGACCTACGGCCTGGTGTCGCGTTTCGGCATGATCGCGTTCGCCTCCAGCCTCGATCAGGCCGGGCCGATGGCGCCCTCGGCCAAAGATTGTGCCCTGCTGCTCAATGTGATGACGGGCTTCGACCCCAATGATTCGACCAGTCTGGAGCGTCAAAAAGAGGATTACACGCGCGATCTCGACAAGCCGTTGACCGGACTGCGCGTCGGACTGCCGCGCGAATTCTTCGCCGAAGGCCTCAACAACGAAGTCGCCGCCGCGGTGGAAGCCGCAGTCGCCGAACTGAAAAGACTCGGCGCGACCACCGTCGAGATTTCACTCGCCAACTCGGGGCTCGCGATTCCGGTTTACTACGTGCTGGCGCCGGCCGAAGCCTCCAGCAACCTGTCGCGCTTCGACGGCGTACGCTACGGCTACCGCGCGCCCGAATACGCCACTCTCGACGACATGTATTGCAAGACCCGCGCGCAGGGCTTTGGCGCGGAAGTGAGGCGCCGCATCATGATCGGCGCCTATGTGCTCTCGCATGGTTATTACGACGCCTATTACCTGCAGGCGCAGAAAATCCGTCGCCTGATCGCCGATGATTTCAGCGAAGCCTTCGAGGCCTGCGACATCATTCTCGGTCCCACCGCGCCCGGCACCGCATTCAGGCTCGGCGAGAAATCCGACGATCCCGTCGAAATGTATCTGAACGATCTCTACACCATCCCCGCCAACCTCGCCGGCCTGCCCGGCATGTCGCTGCCGTGCGGTTTCGATTCCAGTGGCCTGCCGATCGGCCTGCAGCTCGTCGGTAACTATTTCAGCGAGGCGAAAATGCTCAACGTCGCGCACCAATTCCAGCGCGCCACCGACTGGCATGCGCGTGCGCCGGAGGGCTTGAGATGAAGTGGGAGACCGTCATCGGGCTGGAAGTCCACACCCAGCTCGCCACTCGTTCCAAGATTTTTTCCGGCAGCAGCACCGCGTTCGGCGCCGCACCCAACACGCAGGCGAGCGCGGTCGACATCGCCCTGCCCGGCGTGTTGCCCGTATTGAACAAGGGCGCGGTGGAATGCGCGATCAAGTTCGGTCTGGCGATTGGCGCCACGCTCAACCGCGTCAACGTGTTCGACCGCAAGAACTACTTCTACCCCGACCTGCCCAAGGGCTACCAGATCAGCCAGCTGGCGAAGCCCATCGTCGAAGGCGGTGCGCTCACCATCCTTGTCGACGGTGAAGAGATAACCGTCAACCTCACCCGCGCCCACATGGAAGAGGATGCCGGCAAGTCACTGCACGAGGATTTCCACGGCATGACCGGGATCGACCTCAACCGCGCCGGCACGCCGCTGCTGGAGATCGTCTCCGAGCCGGAGATGCGCTCCTCGGCAGAAGCCGTGGCCTACGCGCGAGCGCTGCATACGCTGGTGACCTGGATCGGAATTTGCGACGGCAACATGCAGGAAGGCAGCTTCCGCGTCGACGCCAACGTCTCGGTGCGCCCGGTCGGGCAGGCCGAATTCGGCACCCGCCGCGAAATCAAGAACCTCAACTCCTTCAAATTCCTGCAACAAGCCATCGACTACGAGGTCCGCTGGCAGATCGAAACGCTGGAAGACGGCGGCCGCATCGAGCAGGCCACAGTGCTGTTCGACCCCGACACCGGCGAGACGCGCATGATGCGCAGCAAGGAAGACGCGCACGATTACCGCTACTTCCCCGACCCGGACCTGCTGCCGGTGAAGCTGGACGAAGAGTGGGTTGAAGCCGTGCGCGCCGCGCTGCCCGAGCTGCCGGCCGCCATGCAGGCGCGCTTCCAGCGCGACTACGGCGTGTCCCCCTACGATGCCGGCGTGTTGACGGGTTCACGCGCGCTTGCCGACTACTTCGAGACCGTCGCGAAAACCTGCGGCCAGGGCAAGCTCGCCGCCAACTGGGTGATGGGCGAACTGTCCGCCACACTGAACAAGGCCGAACTCGACATCGCGCAAAGCCCGGTCCCGGCTGCCCGGCTCGGAGCGCTGATCACGCGCATCCAGGACGGCACCCTGTCCGGCAAGCTTGCCAAACAAGTGTTCGAAGGCCTGTGGGAAGGTGCCGGCGAAGTCGACGCCATCATCGAGGCACGCGGCCTCAAGCAGCTGTCGGATTCCGGCGAACTGGAGACGATCATCGACGAGGTGCTGGCCGCGAACCCGAAATCGGTCGAGGAGTTCCGTTCCGGCAAGGAAAAAGCCTTCAACGCGCTGGTCGGCCAGGTGATGAAGGCCAGCAGGGGCAAGGCCAACCCGGCCCAGGTCAACGAACTGCTGAAGCGCAAGCTGGGTTGAGCGCCGCTATCGCTGTCTGTCAGACCTATTATTGAGACGGCCAGATGATGCTTGAACCGGTAGGGTATTTTTGCGTCATCCTGAGCGGGTCAGTCTGGTGAGCCGTCTCAATGGAACGCTGTTTTTAATGGCTATTGATTCGGCCTCCCGTGCTGCCTCACACAGCCCGGGCATGCCAGCCTTCAATAGCACTTCAAACTTCATCAGGCCAAATCAATAGCTGAACAGCAGCAGCGCGATCAGTCCCCACACTACCAGGGTGGCGATCAGGTTGCGTGAGCCGTGGCAATTGCGGAACAGGCGGCTGTCCCAGAAGGCCAGGGTGCCGTTGCTGCAGGGTGTCAGGCGTGGCAGAAAAGGCCGCACCTCCGCACAGTAGTCCGCATAGCTCTGGCCGAACACTTCCTTCAGCAAAGCCTCTTCGCGCTTGACCCGGTTCGTCATGTAGAACCAGTAGAGCACCGTATACACGATGATGACCGCAAGGCGCCCGCTGTCGAGCAGCAGCAGCATCCCCAGGATGATGAAATAGCGCCCCAGGTACATCGGGTTGCGCACCAGCGAATACGGGCCGCGAAAGGCCAGCGTCGAATTCTTGTCCAGCGAGGCAAAGCACCAGAGCTGGATGAATTCACCCACCATCGACACCGCGAAGGCCAGCCAGAAATTCTCCGCCCGCCAGCCGAGTTGCCAGAACAGCAGCACGACCAGTGCAATGCCCAGCACAATGCGGTAGCGCACCAGGAATTTTCTGAGTGCGACGTTGTTGAACAGGGCATTGATTGACTCGAACATGGTCAGGAGGCTCCGGTAAAGGTTTGAGTGTATTTAACGACGGCGGCGGCGGCCTGCCAAGCGGCCCATTCCGAGGTACCCTTTGAGCACCCACCATTTTCGCCATGCGTTCACGCTATCAAGCAGATGCTGGCGACTTTCATCCAGGGTGCCGGGCAGGCTCTTCCCCCAAGCCTTGTAGACACCGGACAGATCGATATTTTCCAGGGAACGCGCCAGTGGAGGAAACCAGCGCGGCAACGGAACATGTGACTGGAAATCGATCAGGAAGGGTTGCTGCGACGCGTCGACCAGGATATTGCCGCGATTGCGCAGATCGAGATGGGCTATCCCCCGGGCATGCATGGCCTTGACCGCGGATTCCAGGGCCAGAAAGAAATCCGCCGACGGCTGGCCCTTGGGAAATTCATTCAGCGCACGCCCCTCGATGAAAAGGTAGGCCAGCGCGAATGCATCCAGCCGCAGCGGATTTTCGGCGATGCCCGGGATACCCTGCAATCGCTGAAGGGCCTTCAGCTCGCGCCGGATGAACCAGCGACCAACGGTATGTCGAACCCAGACCGGACAGACGCTGAAGTCCTTGACCACCCAGAGATGACCGCCACATTCGACCAGCCGGACATCGGCATTGGCGATCCGGCCCCGTGCCAGATACCGGGGCGGAGTCGCCTCGAGCAGGTCGCGTGTCGGAATGGGGTGGGTCAGCATGTATCAGGTCGGAGCCGGCATGAATGGACACGCACCCCGGCTTTCAGGGCAAAGCGCACGAAGCGGCGGATTCTACCATCAGACCCGACCTGACAGCCGGCCCCCGGCGTCAGGTCACGGCAGCCTGCATAAATTGATCAGGGCTGGCTGCCCGACAGCATCTTGAACCGAGCCTTGTCTGCCGCGTACTTCTCGCGCACTTGCACCATCGCCTCTTCATTCTTCAGGATGTGCCGCTTCAGCTCCAGGCTTTCATTGACGGCCTGATCCAGCTGTTCCTTCAGATTGTCCGAAATGGGCCGGCCAGCCTTTTCGAGGTTCGCGACGCGCTCGTTCAGTTCGGCAAGATTGGCATCCACAGCCTTGGCTCGCGTCTCCGCGCCCTTGATCGCCAGCTTGTGGTGTTCCAGCGCACGATCGCGCGCCAGATCGATTTCCGCTTCGCTGGTGTAGGTCGACATCAATGCACGATCCTGCTGCGCCTGTGCTTGCTGCTCCCGCTGGAGGCGCGACGCCTCTGCCTTGCGCTCGGCGTCCGCCTGGCGCTCGGCTTCGGACTGGTTGCGTTTGATGACGCTGCCCTGCTTGTTCATCACGTCTGCACCGCTTTGCTGATAGGTCTGCGGCAGCGTGTCGCTGTAATGCACGCGACCGTTGCCGTCCACCCAGCGGTACATCGCAGCCTCGGCCGCTCCCGCGCCCAGCAGCAGGGCGACCGCCAGCGCGCTAAACGCCGTAGCGTGCACGGTAAGCTGCCACAGCCTGCAATTCAGCTTGTCTGTTTGCATCACGTCCCAGAAACTCCACCAGATTGTCCAGGGTGACGACCGCCACCACCGGAATGCCATATTGTTCACGTACTTCCTGAACCGCCGATTTTTCACCTGTGCCGCGCTCCATCCGGTCCAGTGCAATCACCACGCCGGCCGGATGAGCACCCGAATTGCGAATCAGATCGACCGATTCGCGTACCGACGTGCCTGCCGACATCACATCGTCCACGATCAGCACCCGGCCCTGCAGCGTAGCACCCACCACCGTTCCGCCTTCGCCGTGATCCTTCGCTTCCTTGCGGTTGAAGGCAAACGGCACGTTCCTGCCCATGTCTACAAGCGCAATCGCGATACTGGCTGCCAGCGGGATGCCCTTGTAGGCCGGGCCGAACAGCACATCGAACGCGATCCCCGAGTCGACGATGGCTTTCGCGTAAAATTCGCCCAGCCGTTTCAGCTTGTCGCCGTCGTTGAACAGTCCCGCATTAAAAAAATAGGGACTCATGCGCCCCGCCTTGGTCTTGAATTCACCAAAACACAGCACATTCGAAGCGATGGCAAATTCGACGAACTCGGCCTTGTAATCGGACATTTTCCCTGACTTCTTGAAACAATCTTGATGCGAATTATATCGGCCAACCTCAATGGCATCCGTTCCGCCGCCACCAAGGGCTTCTTCGACTGGCTGCCCGCTCAGGGCGCTGACGTTGTCTGCGTGCAGGAACTCAAGGCACAGGCCGCCGACCTCAGGCCCGAATTCGTGTCGTGCGATGGCCTCACCGGGGCCTTCCACTACGCCGAGAAAAAAGGCTACAGTGGGGTCGGTGTCTACACGCGCAAGCAACCGCAGAAGATCATCAAAGGCCTCGGGGTGCCCGAATTCGACGCCGAAGGCCGCTACATCGAGGCCGACTACGGCAAACTCGCCGTCATCTCGCTCTACCAGCCGTCCGGCTCCTCAAGCTCCGAACGCCAGCAGGCCAAGTTCCGCTTCATGGACGCGTTCTTCCCGCATCTTGAAACGCTGATCAAAAGTGGCCGCGAGATCGTCATCTGCGGCGACTGGAACATCGCCCACCGGGAGATCGACCTCAAGAACTGGAAATCCAACCGGACGAACTCGGGCTTCCTGCCCGAGGAGCGCGCCTGGATGAGCCGGTTGTTCGACGAACTGGGCTGGGTCGACGTCTACCGCAGCCTCTACCCGGATCACACCGGGGAGGCTTACACCTGGTGGAGCAACCGCGGTCAGGCCTGGGTCAGGAACGTCGGCTGGCGCATCGATTACCAGATCGCCACGCCCGGCATTGCCGGGACGGCCCGGTCGGCAAACGTCTACAAGGACCAGCGCTTTTCCGACCACGCGCCGCTGACCGTCGATTACGATTTCCCGGATTGAGCACCACCCTGGTCTCAGGCCAGGTGGCGGCAGGCTCGAACCAGTGTGGACTCGCCCCTGCAGCAGGGATTGACTCGCTAGAGGTCCCTTGCATAGCCAAAAAAGTCGAAATCCTCTCTGAACATTTCATAAACGAACGCCTGGTCATCAGGATTTCTGTAGAAATACCGGAAATCCAGCGTACCGTCCGTGCTCGGATTTACCCGCCCGAGCGGAATCGCGCCGAGGTTCAGCTTTTCGCACAACCCGGGCCACAGTCCATCGAGCGCTTCGATCTTCAGCACCTGATCAACGATCAACTCGCCCAGGTTGTTGCCCAGTCTGGCGCGCTGGGAATTGAACCCTTCCCAACCTGCCAGTTTGCTTGACCTGATGAAATCGCCAAATTTTGAATTGACGCCACCGGTGGCGAGTAGCGCCTTTACGCCCGGATAGGTGTAGGGCCAGGTGTTGTAGTGATCTAGATTCTGTAAAGTTCCTTCGATCAAAGGTTTCATCTTCAGCCTTTGGGTTGCCGCCAGCAAATGCTGCAATGAATACGTGTATTGCGACACAGCAAGGGAGTAGGGATTCCGCACCGTACCGAATTTGAAGAATTCATCCCAGATCACGTCGCCCACGACCTCTTTGACCTCCTGGGCGGTGCTGTGTTTTTCGAGGCCAAACAGCTTCTTGTAGCTATCCTGCATCGCCTCGCCCTCTTTCGTGCTGCCGATCAGGATATCGTTCCACTGTAGCGTATGGGAGAGCGCGACTTCGATCGAGGTGCCGGCGCACTTTTCCAAATGGATGAAAATGAATTTTCTGGAGTTCGAAATAAACATGGGTATTTCCGATACCGTTCTGCGCGTTGGTGATTTTAAAGGTCATCGCAGGCCTGAGGGATCTCGTGCACGCTCCTGCTTTCAATCATCCGGCGCAGCGGGCGTGTTCGGCGCTTCCGTCGCCGCCGTGCGGGAAGCAGACAGCCAGGGATTGAATTTCGGGTCGTTGTACATCTTGAATTGCCGATATACCTTGAAGCGCAGCGTGCCGGCCAGGCAGCCGCGCGTCAGTTCGTCCAGGCACCCCCCTAGGTCCGCACGTTGTTCCTGCAGCCGCGACAGCCTTGCACGGCTCATCGCGTGATGCGCCGCATCGGCATCGGCGCGCCGGGTCTGCCAGTCCATGTGGAATATCTTCAGGCTGAGGATGGACAGGCGGTCGATCAGGGCGCCGACCGTTTCCGAATGCAGGCGCGCCGACGTCGGCAGGCTCGGCAGCGCGGTCAGAACCTGCTCGTCGATGCGTTCGATGGCATCGTTGCGGCGCTGGTTATGGCCGTCTATCAGCCGCTTGCTGTTGGCGATGTCACTATCCGGCACATCGCGACGACGCGCCTGGTCCTCTTCGTCCCATAGCGCGACATTGCAGCGATGGTTGTCCTCGATCGCCCGCCACAGATCCCCGGACGGAGTCACAGGGGCTTCACCGCCATGCTTCAGATGTTCGAGCAGGGCTGAGTGAAAGTGCGTGACAGCGACGGCGTACAGTTCATCGAGCGGAATCATGGCTACCCTTGTTCATTGCTCATGATCGCTCGACCATGAAATCTGCAAGCGCCCCCTTCAGCGACGCGACGACCCCCGCCCAGTCCCTCGGGCGAGGCTGGCGGAACAGTCGCGCGGTCGGATACCACGGGCTGTCGTTGCGATCGAGCAGCCAGCGGAAATCCGCGATGTACTGCAGCATGACCCAGACCGGGCGGGCTAACGCACCCGCCGCATGGGCGATGGACGTATCAACCGTGATGATCAGATCGAGTTCGGCCATCAGCGCAGCGGTCTCGGCATAATCGGTCTGGTCGTTCCCCCAGTCGAGAATCGGCGTCTGCACGGACTGCAATTCCTCGCGGCCGACCCCGATCTGCAGGTTGATCCAGGCCACGTCGGGCACTTCGAACAGGCCGGTGAGGGCTTGAAGGGAACAGGAACGGTTGCGGTCATCCACGTTGCTGGGGCTGCCAGCCCAGGCCAGGCCGACGCGCAGCCTCGCCGGTATTGCATCAAGGCGTTGCCGCCAATACGCACGTCGGTCGGCAGGCGCCGCCAGGTAAGGCACGTCGGCCGGAACGTCACCCAGAGAACGGGTATTGCACAGCCGTGGCAGGCTCAACAAGTGACAGTAGTAATCGTGCGCTGGAATGGCTGCTGAGCCGGTGTATACCTCGGACACGCCTTGCGCGTTGCGCAGCAGTCCCGCCACATGCCCCTGGCGTACATGCAGGTCGACCTTGCCGCCCTGTTCGGCGAGTTGCCGTGCATAGCGAATGAACTGCAAGGTGTCGCCGATCCCCTGTTCGGCGATCAGCAGCAGGGCCTTCCCTGCCAAGGCCTCGCCCTGCCAGGGACGGGGCATCCCCGCCATCGCCGGCAGCCGGTAGTTCGCGGCATATTCAGGGCACCGCATGCGATAGTCGTATCCTGCCCAACCCTGCGCATATTCACCCTGCGTCAGCAGCACGAGTGCCCGGCTGAAGCGCGCCTGCATGAGGTTCGCATCCAGCACCAGGGCACGATTGAAGGCGTCCAGCGCCTCGCCGAGATGGCCCAGCTTGTGCAGATCCAGGCCAAGATTGCTCCAGGCCGGAGCATAGGCCGGGTGTAGGTCCAGCGCCTTGCGATACTCTGCGACAGCCTCCTCGAGACGGTTTTGTGCACGCAGGCACAGGCCCAGATTATTGTAGAAATCCGGCACGTCACCCCGTTTCGCCAGCGCGGCGCGGATCCGTCTTTCTCCGTCAAGCGGCCGTTTATCCTGCATGTCGAGCACGCCCAGATAGTGTTCCGCGATCGCGTCGTCACCCAGCGCCACCACCGCTTCGTAGCCTTTCCGCGCAGCATCCAGGCGGCCAGCCTGATGATCCGTCATGGCCTGCTTCAACAAGGTCTCCGGAGTGTTTTCAGCCGTCGCCGAAGTCACGGCTTGCGCGACACCCTCCTGCCCGCAGCAATGCTTGTAGCGTTTCCCGCTGCCGCACGGGCAGGGTGCGTTGCGGCTCACCGGCGCAGCGTGGTGCGTGCCAGTCGATCCGCCATTCAGCGTTTGCAGCATCGCGGCGCACTTGGCATCGGCGGGAAAGACGCGCTGGCGTTGTTCCAGCAATACCCTTGCCGAATCGAGTCGCTTCAGGTCGATGAAGTTTTTCGCCAGCGCGAGGTATTGAATCGATCCGAGCACCGACCTCGGCATCGCCGCGACGAAACCGGGCACTTCTTCATCGGAAAGGAATTGCCACATGTTGAACAGACCATGAAAACCAAGGGTCTTGCCCGGCGGATAGGTCGTTTCGAACGAGAAGCGGTCCGCCACCTCGGGTGGCGCGAAACGCGTGCCGTAACGGGATTCCAGCAGCGGCCGGTAGTGGCGGCAGATCAATTCGTCCTCGGGTTCGTAACGGTCGATCGCGGGATCCTGGAGCGCTTCCAGCAGGCGCCGCGAGCGCAGCGAAAACCCGCCGTTGCCGACACAATGCGCGTCCTTGTGGAATCCCCAGCGCGCGCCGATGTAGTCATGCTCGAGAAAATCATCGCGCCATGCATCAGGGTGGACGACATAGCCATCCCACTGGATCAGCAGCACATGCTCCGTTTCGACATGTCGGAGCAGCTCCTTCATGACGAAACGCGAATAGGCCGCACGGCCCACCAGGGGGGCGATGGCCACATGGCGGGCGCCGCCCGTATCGGCGGCCGAGTCGGAGATGAAGACGGCATCGGCAAAATCCATCGCTGTCAGGGATAAACGCATTGCCCGCGCTGCCAGCGCATGGGTTTGGGTGTCGATCAGGCAAAGCGTGGTATTGGCGGCCTTGATTCTCGTACTCGGCATAATTCCTAAATCAATGCTTAAATCCCCGATGGTACTGGAATCCGTTTCATCACCATCCGGGCACAAATCGGGCGGGGGCTCGCCCGTATCGCCATTGCACTGACGTGCGCGTTCCGTCAGGCGTCGCGCCCCCTCGATCCCTATTCACCGGGCAGCGGTCATCCGGCGGCACTCAGCAGTCTATTTCGTCGGCGGAACCTGGGTGCGTTCCATCTTCTGCATGTTCAGCGTGATAGTGTAAGTCTTGAGCATCCTGAACGGCTCTGGCAGCCATGCAGGAATGGAAAAAGTGGTTGTAAACCCGGCTGTTGGATTCGCTCGTTCAAGCCCCCAGGCCATGATCTCCGCCTTGATCTTTTTCATCATCACTTGTCGATCGGCCAGAGGCAATTCCCTTCCGATGATTTTCAGCAAGTCCCGCTTTGCTTCCGAATAAAAACGATTAACGAAAAATTGAAGTTCCTTGTCCTTGATTTCATGAAAAAGGGTTCGCGCCATGTCGTCGTGATGGATCGCATCGACGAATTGCGCCGGGTAGGCCGCCTCCTTGTATCCGAACATTTTCAGACGCTCGTACAGATCGTCGTCTTCTCCTCCCCATCCCCCAAACGCCTCATCATAGCCACCGACATCAGCAAACGCCTTGCGGGTGCAGAGAACCGTGCCCCAGGTATCCTTGATCCGCTCGCCGTTCACCATGCCGGCACGGTAAAAACACCGAGGGTCGAGATTTTCCGCCATCCATTGCGTCCATCCGGGTGTGAGTTTCACATCCGCATCGATAAAACAAAGCCAGTTGGCGCTTGTATTCTGAGCACCCAAATTTCGGGCCCTTGGCAAGCAAAAGCCGGGGTCATCATCCACGCGGACCACAGTCACTTCCGGGTGGTTGCTGGCAACCCACTCCCCGACGCCTTGTGGACAACCATAATCCACGACGACGATTTCAGCCGGCGACTCGGCGATCATCAACGGCAATGTCTGCTGGATATGGTGCAGGCGACCCTTACAGGTTGTAACGAAGGCAAGGTCAGTCATGGTCAGGTTTTCGCATTTGTTGCAGTCAATTTTACGTGTTTGATGCTGGAATGCAGGACGCATGCATCAAGTGGACCGGGAGCACCTTGCCTGCAACTGCAGCCTCGAATTCGTTCGAATGCAACGTGACTGAAAACAGCGCAGTCCATTCCAACAAATACCGTCCAAAACCGACAATGCAAATGGAAGAGACTTTGGTAGCCTGACTCCAGTATCATCTCTCGCCACGGTGGTGGCCTTGCTTCGCCGACTCAAGGCCTGCTGGCGCTCGCCGCCCCTCCCAAACGACCCCGATCGACATGCTGAAATATCCTGCACATCACTATGATGAAAACCTTGTGCTCAAGGTTCCAGCCATGCTCTGGCTTGTCATTCTGTATGGAATCCGGCATTTCCTTTTTGTGGGCTTCGCCAAGCTGATGCCCATGGATATCGTGACGATACCGTGGATCAACTTTCAGACCAGTCCCTACTTCATGCTGACCGATTTGCTGGCGGTGCTCGTACTATTCGCCATTGGCCATCGCGTTCCCAATGGAAAGCGCTTCATGCGCCAGGTCTGGAAATCTGGCCGCTGGCTGCTGATCGCTTCCTACGTTGCCGGCATCACGCTATTTTCATACCTGAACAAGGATGTCATCACCGACCCGTCCTCCTGGGATTTCCCGGATGCCATGCTCGTCGTCATGATGGATGTCGTCATCGTTGGCTATCTAATGCGCTCGGAACTCGTCAGGGATGTCTTTCGTGACTTTCCGGATCCGATCGGGCCAGGCCGGGAAGAATCCGCTTCGGACGCCTGATCGGCTAATCATGAACACGGTTGCTTACGCACTGGGTGGCCTTCAAGGCTGCGCCTGGAGCACAGGCAGCACGCCAGGCGCATTCAAAGACGAGATGCCAACTTCTGGGCCCTTGTGTAGATCCGCCGCCGGATATCCAGTGCGAAGCGCAGCGGGTTTGTCACCTGCCAGTTCGGGTCATGCGATGAAAGATTGGGGTTGAAATAGGGGTCGCCCGTTTCGAACAGTTCCCGCCACTTCGCGATGAACACCGCATCGTCTGTGGGAGGCGCGGCCTGGCCGCACCCCCGCCTATACGAATCATGCTGCAGCAATTCGGCATGCGCGCAGAACAGGGTGCGGTAGCCCTGCCTGCCGGCCCGTAGGCAGAGGTCGACATCCGCGTAGGGTGTGGCTTCGTCGAAGCCCCCGATCTTTCTGAACACCGTCGCGCGAATGAGCATGCAGGCAGCTGTCACCGCGGACACTTCGCGGCTGCAGATGAGCGAGCCGATGTAGCCCGAGTCGACGAACGCATCGCTGGTCAGCCGCAAACGGCCAAGCTTATCCGCCACGCCGCCGCAGCCCACCACCATCCCGGCATGCAGGATCGTCCTGCGATCTGGATACAACAGCTTCGCGCCGACAATGCCGACGTCCGGCTTCTGCCCCAGTTCCAGCATGCGCTCCAGCCAACCCGGCTCGATGGCCTCGATATCGCTGTCGCACAAAAGATAGTGCGTGTGGCTGCCGTCCAGTTGCGTCACCGCCCAGTTGATGAGCGCTGCGGAACTGGATGACTCGCTGCAATGCAGCAGGCTCACCCGCGAACGCAGGCTGTCGAACGTGGCGAGCGAAACCGGACCGTCGGAACCCTGGTCAACCAGCACGATTTCGTGGGGGACCGCCCCGGTCGTACGCTCGATGCTTTCAATGCAGGCCCGCACCCGATCCGCGTGATGACGGACCGGGATGATGATCGCGACCTTCAGGCCTTGCGCCAGCGGATAGCGCACATCGAAATAATTGAAACATGGCCCTTCCCCGACCTCGCCCGGCTCGCCACAGCGTTGCAGATGGCGCCGGATGATCGCGCTGGAAGTTCCCACCACCCGGTCGGCCATCTTCTGGCCCGCGGAACCGCCATGGATGCGCCACCGATAGAGCATCTCCGGGATGTGAACAATCGTCTCTGCCCGCTCGCTAACACGCAGGATCAGGTCGTAGTCCTGGGAGATGCGCAACGTCTCGTCGAGGCCGCCCAGCGTCCGCAGCAGGCTCGTCCGGAAGCCGATCAGGTGGACGATATAGAGGTGGGTGCGCAGATACTCCGGCGAGAACGTAGGCCGGTGGATGAAGTGCTTCGCCGTCTCGTTGTACTCATCAACCAGCACCTCGTCCGAGTAGAGCATGTCCGGATCGTCCGTCAACACCGATTCGGCCACCCGGAACAGCGCCTGTTCCTCCAGCAGATCGTCATGGTCCAGCAGCACGACGAAATCCCCCTCGGCCATCGCCAGCGCGCGGTTGGTGGCGTGCGACACGCCGCCGTTTGTTGCCGCGAAATCGAGTCGGATGCGCGTATCGCGTGCCGCATACTCTTCCAGCATGGTCCGCACATGCGGCTCGCTGGAGCCGTCGTCGGCGATGCACAACTGCCAGTGCGGGTAGAGCTGCACGCAGACCGAGTCGAGCATTTCCTGCAGCATGGACGCCGGCGTGTCGTAGGTCGGCACCAGAACCGAAATCAGCGGTGGCGCTTCCATGGCCCGAATCCGTTCGAGGATCGGCCCCCGCGCATTGGCGGCGAACGACTCGTGATATCGGCGGAAGGCCTGCGTGGGCCCATCGGCTTCGACTGCTGCGATGGGGGCCTCGACGGGCGCAGCACGATCGACCGGTTCCGGCGGTGTGTCGAGCCACTGCAGCAGCTTTCGCTTGACGCCGCCCACGCCCTCATCCCGCCCTGTCCTCAACAGGGTTCGCGTTCGTGCAGGCATGCGCGAAGGCCGTGACAGAAAGCGACAGAGGCAACGCGCCAGGATCTTCCCCTGTCGCAGACGCCGGCCCGCCCACCGTACCGGACTGGAAATCCTCCAGCTGGTCGAGGCACGCATCGCTGCAATCTCCTGGTCGCGCGATGCCAAATCACGCGACTCCCGTTGGCGCTGCTCGTCCAGCCTGGCCTGCACATTGTGCACCTCGCGCTCGCGCGCCTGCAAACGAAGCGACCGCATATCCAGGGTCAGACGCAGGCTCTGGGTTTCCTTCCAGCGGGCAGCAAGCGCCAAAGCCTGCGAAACCGACTCCCCTCCCGCCTGACCGGAGGGCCGCCGTAGATTCATCCAGGCGGGCGCATCGCCCCCTTCGGGGAGCGGCATCAGACGATGGTAATCGGCGACCATGTCCTGTGCCGATCGCATACGCATCGTCGACACGCGCGCACGGATGCGCTGCAATGTCTGCCGGTCGGCGTGGATCTCCCGCAGGCAGGCCAGCATAGCCTCGACCCCTGGCTCGAACAGATAGCCGGTTTCCCCGGGAAGAATGCGCTCGGCGAAGCTGCCGAGTCGCGTCGCGACCGGCGGGATGCCGAGCATGAACAATTCGCTCAGGGTATAGCTGAACGTCTCGGGCACCACGCTCAGAAGCAACCCCACATCGGGCTGGATCGCGGACAGGATGCCGGGCAGCTCTGCCATCGAATAGCGGTCGATCACCCGCACGCCGGGCCGGTCCTTGAACAATTCTCCCAGTTCTTTCGCGCCGACGAGGTGCAGCTCGGCAACTTCGAGCAGGCGCTCCAAAGCTTCCGACAGCACATGCAGCCCCTTGCTCACCGAGAGCATGCCCAGGATCACGACGCGCAGCTTTCCGTGCGCTTGTCCGATGGCATGCGGGATCGGTGACAAGTCGGCGAGGTGACCGTGCGAAATCGTGACAAACCGGGTCGGGTCGAGATCCGGCAGCAAACGATGAAAATGTTCGCGGGTCGACCGGCTGGGCACGACCAGGGGCAGGTTCCTGCGTTCGATCAGTTCGAGGTAGCGTTGCCGCACGCGCAGGCGCTGCTCGACCGAGAAAATCCGGTGCGCCGGATGGAAATCCGGATTGCGCTCGGCGCAATGCGTCAGACGCCCGGCATCGCAGGTCTGGCAGACTTCCTCAAAATAACTGTGGATCGCCGGACACCAGGGATAGAAGTCGTGCTGGACCAGCACCGTCGGCAAACCGGTATCCAGCACATCCAGCGAATGTCCGATCAGGGATGAAACGAGGATGGCATCGACCGCGTAATCGCGCACGATGGCTGCCAGCGCTTCCCGGTACTCGGGATGGCTATCGACGGTCGCCGCGATCGGCGCCGCGAAACGCCAGAAATCCAGCGGTTCGGCATCCTCGGAACCTGCGTACAACATCAGTCCCTCGGCCATCGCACGGCTTTGGCTGTATGGTCTCAGGATCAGGTTGATGCGCGCTTCGTCGGCCTGGCAATAGTCGTGGCACCAGCGTGCAACGCCACCACCCAGGTCATGCATCACATGCAGTTGCACCGGTTTCTTCGCGCTCTTGTCGTTGCCTGCGGACCTCGGCATGAATCCCAGCCGCCGCCGCGCCAGTTCGATGTCGACCCCCTGGCGCAGGCTTGCCGGGGGGTCTTCAAATACGAACTGTTTCACCAGCGCGTCATATTCCGGGTGCAAACTGGCCAACCGATCGGCGGAGACCGCCATCAGTGACTCGCGCTCGCCCTGGAAACTGACCCCGCCGGCATGAAACACGAAGACATCCGCGCAGAGCACGTTGCGCCAGCCTGCCCCCGCCGCCCGACGGCTGAAGTCGTTTTCCTCGCCATAGCCACGGCCGAACTGCTCTGCATCGAACAGCCCCACCTTGTCCAGGCAGGCACGTCTGATATACATGCAGAATCCCACCGCCGTCGGCAGATCGATCGACTTGCCGGCGTTGACCCGCGCGAAGAGGGCATCCAGCTCCGCCAAACCGGGGGCCGGCAAGGCATTGTCCGCACAAAAGTTCGGATAGCTGCAGATCGTGGCGTTGTTCGAAAAGGGCGTCGCCGTGCCGATGTCCGGCCGACTGTGTGCACAACGTCGCAGGCGATCAAGCCAGTCATGGGCCACCCGGGTGTCGCTGTTCAGCAGCACGACATCGCGGTCGGGGTGAAGACGCATGCCGCAATTGACCGTCGCAACGAATCCAAGATTTTCCGGATTGACCAGCAGCGTCACGCCGGGCCTGTCCCGCAACGAGGCGCAGTACTCGACCAGTTGGGGATCCGGGCTGGCATCGTCGATCAGGACCAGTTCGAACGGTGTCGTGCAATTCGCCTGCAAAACCGATTCGACGCACTGCCGGGTTTCCTCGAGCCCCTTGTAGACAGGAACGATCAGATCGGCCATCCCAGCGGATTCGACAGACGTGCGGCTGGTCAGCTCAGGCACGGGCGGTCCTCCGGCGGAAACGCATCCCAGGCCACTCGATCAGGACATAGGACAGCGTGGAAATCAGGAATATCAATGGCGTGCTGACCAGCAGCAAGGACAGAAACCGCATGCCTTCAAGCGACCGGAACCAGTCCGTCTCCACGATCCAGCGCAGTACCGGCAGATGCCAGAGGTAATAGCTGTAGCTGACCAGGCCCGCAACTATCATGAAGCGGTTCGAGAACAGCCGAGTGATCAGCCGGCTTCCCCCTACTCCCGCAAGGATGATTGCCGCAATACCCAACACAAGCGCGGGGGTCCAGAGATAGAAAATCGGATTGTCCGCCCAGTATTCGTTTCGCCTTCCGGGCAGCCAGTAGATGGCGACGCCGACCAGCACCATGCCGGCGATGCCAAGCCGCCCCCATTTCTCCTGGGGGATGACCCAGCGAGGCAGTCGCAATCGGTTCACATAGAGCACAGCCGCCAGCATGCCAAACCCGAAAGCATCCATCGAGCCGGGCAGCTGATACGCGGCGTGCACACGCATTTGCAGAGGCGCGTCGGCCATTCGCATCACGACCCCATGGCGCCAAAGATACATGGCAGCCAAACTCCCGAGCAGCAGCCCGACTGCACGTCGCGGTCGCAGCGTGAAAGCCAGGAAAGGCAAGGCCAGATAGAAAGCGAACTCAATGGGCAAAGTCCACCAGGCGAGGTTCATGATCGGCTCCACACCGAGTGGAGGGGGCATGAACAGCATTAACAAATGCCGGACGAGCGCGCCCAAATCGTCGATACCCGGCTGACCAGGAACCCACGCGGCAACTAAGAGCAGGATCGCCAGCTGCGCGTAGTACGCCGGAAACACCCGCAGGACCCGGCGCAAGAGATACTGACTCAGTGCGGGGCGCTCCCTCATTCCGGATTGCCATTCCGCAAACGGGATTGCGAGCAAGAATCCTGAAAGCACGAAAAAAATTGTCACTCCGGCGCCGCCCATGCTTGCCAGCGGCGTGAAATCAAGCGACAGGCCCGCCAGATTGACAACCAAATCGGAATGTCCGGACAAGCTCCACGCATGGTAGAGAAACACCCACAATGCCGCCCATCCGCGTATGCCGGTCAGGACGTGCACATGGCTCGCGTCATCGCGCAATGCCGGCGCCAACCCACATCGAGCAGATGTGATCCTCGTCAACATGTCTTTGCAGCAGACTCTTGCGAGATCTGTCCCGTACATGCAGCCGAACGCAAACGACGTTCCCGGTCAAAACGACCCACACGCTCCAGCACCAGAAAAGCGCTGGCAACATCAGACCCAGTGCAGCGTTTGATATCTGGAAATACGTGAACACTTCCAGCGACAGATAGCAAATCGGGTAGCGCACATAATCCCGGGTGCGATACACGAACGCCCAGAACGCCGTCCGACCGAAGCCGTCCGTTAGTGGGTGCAGACGGCCTGCATCCGGGATAAAGCAAGCCCCGCCCTTCCTGAGCAGGCATAAGAAAAGCCTTCATCAAGCCGCCTCGCCATTGTGCTCCGGGGATATCTGTGTGGGCATGCTTTCAGACGGTCATTTGGGATCAACGAGTCAACGTGCCTGAGCATGGCCTCGCTGGATACACGCCCCATGCTGTCGCAAGGAATAACGTCTGCCATCAACTGCAAGCTCCCAGCAATTGGCATCGCATTTTTGGATGGGACGGGTTCAAGTGGCGGAATTATAACAACTTTGCTCCGTCCGCATTCCCAAGCCGGAGTTAGCATTGGGTGGCGCCCATCAATTTCTTTCGTGGTCGTGATTCCGCCAAGCCCCCCCGTTCAGGCGACCCGAAATAACGGATGGAATTACTTGCTGATGTCAGGGATGGCTCAGTCAAGCCTTCTCGATCCCGCCTTGAATACCCAGAACCGGTATGCAAGGTAATTGATGAAGGTCAGTATTACAGTGGTACTGAATTGAGCAAGCCAGATTCGCAAACCGGCTTCAAGCAAAAAATCCAGCACCGCAATGTTGGCCAGCCATTGGAACCCCAACGCCACGAGGAAGCGCGCGAGAGTGACCGGCACGCTGTCCGCAGGGGAAAATACTTTCGTATACGAAAGCACGAATCGCGTTGCTGCCCCAGCCAGAAATCCGATGCCGCTTGCAGGGACCGCAGCCATGCCGCCTTGGACAAGCAGCCACATGACTGAATAATGGGCGACCACCGTCAGGATGCCGGTCAGCACGTGTAGTGCGAATTCCCGCAACCACTCGGCTTGGGAGACCGAGTAAATCAGACGGTGATAGCGTTTGAAATTCCCGCTGATAACTTCGTCTTGCGATTCAGCCGCCATGTTGAAATAGGCTATGGCGGTACACGCCGGTGCGTGCGAGCAGACCAAGCAAGGCAACCCTGATGACCCCGAAACCGTACTTCATGGAGCGTGGAAAATTGATCGAACTCGCGTCCGGGAAATACTTGGTTGGCACTGAAATCTCCCCTAGCCTGAATTTGCCGAGAATAACCTGGGCCAGGAACTCATTGTCGAAAATGAAATCATCGGAATTCTTTTGCCAGGGAATGGACTGCAGCACCTCCCTGGAATAGGCGCGATAACCAGTGTGATACTCAGACAGCTTGGCTCCCAACATCATATTTTCCATGGCGGTCAGGACGCGATTGGCGAAGTACTTCCAGAGCGGCATGCCCCCTTTCAATGCGCCACCGCCGAGGATGCGGGAACCGATGACCACGTCGTATACGCCCGAAGAAATCATGCCCGCCATGGCGGAAACCAGGCGGGGTTCATATTGATAATCGGGGTGCAGCATCACCACGATGTCCGCGCCCTGCTCCAGTGCCATGGCGTAACAGGTTTTCTGGTTACTGCCGTAGCCGCGATTCGATTCATGTAGCACGACCGGAATGCCTAATCCATGTGCAATGGCGACTGTCTCGTCATCGCTGGCGTCGTCAACAAGCAATACCTGATCCACAATGTCATGGGGAATGGCTTCCCAGGTGGTCGTCAGCGTCCTGGCGGCGCGATAGGCCGGCATGACGATCATGATGGATTTGTTATTGAGCATGTGGCTTGTCGGTATTGAAATATTACAAGTCAAACACGGCGATCTTATCATCCTCATAAATGGGCTTGCCGAACCTGGCACGCAGGACATCCAGACAGTGGGCCGTGTCAGAACCGATCAGTTCGGCCCTACCGCCAAGACTATCGAGGTAGGGTTTCTGAAAGACGATCGAGTCGACTTTTTTTCTGCGCAGCGCCATGGCGTCATTCAAATGCACTGCATTGCGCATGGCGAAGCGCCGGTCGTCAGGGAGTTCGCCGTCACGCTGACCTACACACAATCCCGTCAGGAAACCCGGGATTATGCGTTGCCTGCTTAGTTGCTCCCAACGGGGTGCATCCCACTTGGGGCTGAAGTAGTTGTAAGGCGCGACCGCGATCAACATGCTTTCAGCGGGTACATTTTTTAGGGTCTCCCACCAGGATGACAAGGGAATTCGTGTCCTCATGTTCTCTCTTACGACCTGATGATCGTAACGGTAATCAACTTGAAAATAGGAATGCAGCGTATAGCTGTTCGGCCTGCGCATGGTTTCCCATAGGGGCGATGAGACGATGAGCAGGATCACTGGAAACAACAGGAACGGAATGGATGGGACACTTCCCCACTTTCGCTCGATGCGTGAAGCGAGGGCCTCGGCACCCGTGGCAACTGCCAACAGCAGCAAGACTATGGCCGGGAGCAGATAGCGACCCAAGGTCAATGGGTTGTGGATCCAGGCGGGCCGGGAGAGCAGCAGGAATATCAGCGTGAGCAGTAGCCCAAGTGTGGCACTTCTTGCCAGAGGGGCTTCCTTCCATAAGCGCGCGCCCCCCAACATGGCCAAGCCGAGGCACACCAGAACGGCAGGGACGGAAGTGGCACCGAGCCATGTGTGCCAGACACCGATGAGCGTATCGACATTTGGGAGGTCACTGCCCGACTTGTTCAACAAGGCGCCGGGGTCGTTCAACAGGGGGGGCAGGATCAATAGTGCGATCAAGAGCGCCGTCGGCACCGTCAGGAAAGCAATTCGGCGAATCGGGACGAAGTTTCCTTTGCGCCATTCCCCTATGGCGGAAAAACTTGCATGGAGAATGGGTGCTACCACGAAAGGCAGACTGATCAGATGGAGCCATGACGCCAGTGCTGCGCTCAGACCATATATAACGCCGCTTGCCGTTCGCCCTTCATGACGGTTCCAGTAGCGGGAAAATGCATAGTGGGCGAGATAACCCAGAAACAAGGTCAGCGCATAAGGCCGGGCATTCCGGCTGTAGCTGACAAGCAAGGGCGACACGGAAAGGAGCAATGCAAACACAAGGGCAACGCGCCACCCAAGATGGCGTGAAACCCAGATAGGGAAGAGTATCAGTGTGAGCAGGCTCGCCAACATCATTGGCCATCGCATCCCCATTTCGCTCAGGCCAAACCAGTTTGCCTCGTTCCAATAAAGGAACGTCAATGGAATGCTGTAGTCGGCAACGCCGAATGAGAGCAGAAATTGCTGCGGAGAATGTTTGACCAGTTGAATGAGGGCGTGCCACTCATCGTCCGTAACCACCTGGTAGGCAAACTGGTCCAAGCGAAGCCAGGCGCCGAACAAAAATATCATCGCGAGCGAAAAGATTCGAACATTCATGAAATGAAAGTAGTTTGGGATGCGCAATAAGGTGATCACGTCTTGTTTTCAGAATGTAAGCACAACCGGATGGATGCGCCCACCACTGAGCACTATCTCTTGAACCGATCACCCGACAGGTCGTGGCATGACCTTCTCGGGAAACCTATAGAGGAACAGAACCCATGGCACAGCGTATCAATGCTTCTGCACGATCAGTCCTGCCGACTCGCCAGGCATCTCCGTCAAGATAGGTATCCAGATGACGCACCATAATGTCGGCCTCCGTCGGGTTCGAAAGCCGGAAACGCAGATAGTCCAAATCGAAAACCGATTGCATCGGGATGAGATAGGCAAACAGGTAATGCGCAAGGCGGGCAATGCGCTCCGCAGCATCCGTGACCTCGAGGATGAAGCGAAACGAAGCATCGCCTAATACGGTCACAGGGACATCCAGCAGCATCGCCTCCAGGCCGACACTGGAATTGATCGTAAGGATGCGTTCGCAGCGACGAATGAAAGCAGTACTGTTTGGTGAATCGTCAATCTGGTACCAGTTCTCCTTGAGCGCAAACAGACTGCCGGGATGTGGCCGAATCAGCACGCCGCCGGTGGCATCGCGCAGGTGGCTCAGGACAATGATCGACTGATTGTCGTAGCCACGACCGAACGCTATCAGGTTGGAGTCGTCCTCTACCTGCAGCACGACACCCGTGGAGGCACGCAGGACAGGCGCGATTCCCGGTTCAGGTGTCGCAGGGCCAAAGAACGCTCTCAACTCGTCAATCGTGACATCGACGCGCCCCAACGCGGCACGTGCACTGCGGACCGCAGACTCCGTACCCCCATTGACCCCTGAGAAATCAAAATATGCGGTCGGTCGGCGGTAATCCGGCAAACGCAAGGGCCCCATCTCCAGATGAACGACTGGGATTCCCCGCTCGGCTGCGGCAGCCTTGAGAGATGGACAATTGCACCAGGTCAGGATGGCCTCGATCCCCTTCGCGGACGGGCGCGCCAGGATCTCCGCAAAGGCCGCGTCGAGGCAGGGCACGCGCTCGCTCAGCAGGCGTCTGAAGGCGGCCAGCGGGTTGCCGCCGCTTTGCGCCAGCAAGGTCTCGAAAACCGCGTCGTCCAGAAAGCCGTAGGCGTGCGCATCCATGTGCTCACGCATCGGCACGCGATATTGCAGCCGTTCTGCATTGCCTGGCAGCAACTCCCAGCGGTTCTGCGCTTGCCAGTGTTGCGGGTCACGAACGTAGTCCTCGCTCGCGATGAACAGCATGCGCTCGCCGAAAGACGACAGCAGGCGGTAATACACCCACAGGTAGGGCGCACGGTAACCGCGCAGGGGAAACGGCAGCAGAAAGGCGGCGATCATTGTTCGGCTTCTCCCGGCAGCGAAATCCGGATCGGCGCATGCACCACCCCGACCTGATCGCGGGTCGACCAGAAACGCAGATGACGCACCGGGCGGCGCTGATCGAGCTCTTCCCGGCTGTCGCCGGCAAAGCAGGCCAAGCCGCAATGCACGAGATACTCCCCCGAGCTGATCGGCAGGCGCACCCGATATTCCACCACGTTCCTGCCTGGCACCAGGTTCAAGGGCTGGTTGGCGTTGAGATTGTTGTCGCCCCAGATGTCGCCGCCGCGCACGCCCGAAATCGAAACGCCGAGGGCGACATTCCCGATCACTTCTGCCGCCAGCAGGCTGAATCTGAACACGATCTCCTCGTTGGGCTTGAGCAGCGGATTGTCCTCGATCGAGGCCCCGTCGGCCTTGAACAGCTCGACGCGCTCGACGATCGCGCGGGCCGTGCCGAAACGTTTCTCGCCCAGTTCCCGATTCGATTCGGCTTCCTGGATCGTCCTCAGCTCGCCCGCCGTCATCACGCGGGCATCGGCCGACGCACCGGACGCGGTCTCGATCCGCGGCACCTGAGCCTGCGCCTGGTTCAGCATTCCCTTCTCGTAGGCCAGCACGGCCGCCAGCACATCGGGGGTGTCGTGGAGGATCCTGCCGGCGTCCAGAACGATGCAGCGGTCGGCATATTCCAGAATGCTGCCGGTCGAATGCGTCACCATCAGGATCGTCACACCCTGTTTCTTCAACGCCTCCATGCGCTGGAAGCATTTGTACTGGAACCCGATGTCGCCGACCGACAGCGCCTCGTCGACGATCAGGATGTCCGGATCGACGCACGCCTGCACGGCGAACGCCAGGCGCACGTACATCCCGCTGGAATAGGATTTGACCGGCTGTTCGATGAACTCGCCGATATCCGCGAACGCGGCGATTTCGTCGAAGCGCCGCGCGATTTCCTCGCGCGACAGACCCAGTATCGCGCCATTCATGAACACGTTTTCACGGCCGGTGAATTCGGGGTTGAAGCCCGCGCCCAGTTCAAGCAGCGCCGCGATCCGCCCCCGCGTTTCGACCGTCCCGGCGCTCGGGGAAAGTGTCCCGCCGATGATCTGCAGCAGCGTCGATTTGCCGGCACCGTTGCGCCCGATAATTCCCACCGTTTCACCGCGCCGGACGTCGAAACTCATTTCGTTCAGGGCGTGGAATTCCCGGTGATAGCGCCGGGGCGCACGTCCGAGCAGCCGAAGCAGGCGAGGCATCACCATCTGCTTGAGGCGATCGCGCGGGGTGTCGTATATGGGGAAGGTCTTTGACACGCCCGCCACCCGGATGGCGTATTCAGGCGCACCCTCGTCGTCATGCCCGGCTGTGCCCGGCGCCGTCATGGCAGCGCCCCGGTTCGCGGCTCGACGCAGGCAGCCAGTCGCGCGGCCAGAGCGTCGAGCCGGTACGCGCGGCCACGGCGCTCGGCCTCGGCGAGGTAGCGCTCGACGTTTTGCGGGACGATGCGATGCGCCTCCTGTCCGATCGAGCGGGTCATCAGGGCGCTGATCTCAGGGTCGAAATGATCCATATCCTTGTAGCGCGCAATATCGTCGAGAAAATCCTGGTCTTCGAAGCCGTAGACATGCAGGTTGGGCAGCCGGCCGCTCAATTCTGCCAGATAGCGGATGACCGCGAGATGCGTTTGTGCGTCGCCTGGACGGCTTTGGTACCAGATCGCGAGCTTGGCGCGGCTGTAGGGCGGAAAAACCAGATCGAAACGGGTGTCCGGATATTTCTTGATCCAATACACCAGGTTGTTTTCCAGATAGTCGATCGCGCGGGCCGTTTGCCCTGCGTCCGGCGCCTCGAGGGTACCTGTCCGGATCGCATTCACGGCCGCGGATACCTTTTCGTACACGTCCCGGATCTGGTAATTGTCGCCGGCACGGCACCACGCATCGAAGCCGCCGAAGCGCGCCGCGTATTCCGGCTCGTCCATCCACGCGTTCGGCCGATCCAGCGTCGTCTCACGGCCAACGCAATCGGGCGACCGCGACCAGCGAAAAAGGCAGCCAAGGAAATGCCAGTTCAGATAGGCCCGGATGTCATTGAAAGGATTCGAGTCGTAGAGATAATCGTAGGTCGACAAGGGAAAGACCGGATACCCCTTGCGCTGGTTCAGGTAGATGAAATCGAGGGAATAGATCACCCGGCGAATTGGATGGCGCTCGAGCAGTCGCTGCAGCATCAGCCCGCGCTCGAAGAAATCACCTGCCGAAATGGAAAGATTGACGAAATGCCCGCCCAGGAGCCGGCTTGCTTCGAGGGCCGAACTGTTCTCCAGGATGCTCGTGCCGAGTATCACCGAGTCGAAATCGCCATGCCGGATCTCGCCTGCCGCGTGCAGCCGCATGTTGCCATGCACCGTCGCGGGCCTGCCCCAGGGCGGATGAAACAGGGCCAGCGGATCGTAGACGAAGAACGCGCCGAACAGCAGCGCGACCGGACCCAGCGCCGACAGGATCAGCACGAAGACGAGTTTGCGCGCGCGCCTGTCCATGTCAGAAATTGAAGTAGATGAATTCGGAGTACTTCGATGCCATCAGTGCGAGCAGCGACACCGCGCCCAACAGGCCGTAGGTGACAGCCGACCGCATGCCCAGCCTGGTGCCAGACAGCAGGACATTGCTGTTGCGGCGCACCAGCACCAGGGCCAGCGCCGCCAGCAACGCCGCGCCGATCTCGAAGTGACTATCGATGAGTCCGGCCCAGCCGGCGAATCTTGTGCCGAGCCCGCCCATCGCATCGAGCCCGGCCATGCCGCGCAGCATTTTGAGCGCATCCTCCAGCGTCTGCGCCCGAAAGAACACCCAGGTCACATTGATGAAGTTGAACGTCAGCAGCCAGGCCAGAACCGGCGACATGCGCAGGCCCGTGCGCTGCCAAATCCGGTGCAGCATCATCGCTGCGCCGTGCAACCCCCCCCACAGCACGAACATCCACGAGGCGCCATGCCACAGCCCGCCCAGCACGAAGGTCGTCGCCAGATTGACGTACACACGCCCGGGTGCGACCCGGCTGCCCCCCAAAGGGATGTAAAGATAATCGCGCAGGAATCGACTCAGCGTCATATGCCAGCGCCGCCAGAAATCCTGGATATTCGTCGCTCGGTAAGGCGAATCGAAATTGAACGGCATCCGGATGTTGAACAGCAGGGCCGCGCCCAGCGCCATGTCCGTGTAGCCGCTGAAATCGAAATAGATCTGGAACGTATAGGACAGACTGCTGACCCAGGCTTCGGTAAAGTTCAGCGTGTCGGCCTGGTCGAAGCCGGCCGTGGCCCATACCGCGAACGAATCCGCGATGAGCACCTTCTTAGCCAGTCCCACGCTGAACAGGGCCAGACCGCCAAGCACGTTCCGATAGCGTCGCGCCAGATTTGCAGCTGCCTTGAACTGCGGCATGATCTCGCCGTGATGCACAATCGGCCCCGCGATCAGGTGCGGGAAAAAGGTCACGAACAGCGTGTAGTTGAGCAGGTCGTATTCCTTTGCGCGGCCCCGGTAACTGTCGACCAGATAGGCAATCTGGGTAAAGGTGAAGAAGCTGATCGCGAGCGGCAACACGATGCCCAGCGAAACGGGAGGCGCATCGAACAGACGTCCGAAGTTATCCCGGAGAAAGTCGGCGTACTTGTAATAGGCCAGCAGCCCGAGATTGAAGCCCACCCCAGCCGCCAGCAGCCATTCGGCCTTGATCGCGTCTCGAGTGGCGCCCGCGGCGCGCTTGGCAAGCGCGCCGCCTAGCGCGTAATTCACCAGGATCGATACCAGAATCAGCGGCAGATACGCTACGTTCCACCACGCATAGAAGACCAGGCTGGCGAGCACCAGCCAACTCTTGCCCGCCACCGCAAGGCGAATTCGATTCAGGCCGAAATAAACCAGAAATGCAACGGGCAGAAAAACCAGTATGAATTCGAGCGAGTTGAACAGCATTCAGCCTAGGAACCGCAGTGGACCGTAGCCGATAGTGAGCGATCACGGAAACCCGACACGGACAGGGGGTCGAGGAAGTCTTCCCTGAAGGGCATGCATGCGGGCGCATACGCTGCATTCTCATTCAGCGTGTGAATCCTGACGAAGGCCTGAACATCTGTATTCATGCGGATCTTGTCGGGCGGATGCGCGGCCCACCGGGGTTTTGTCGTTCGGCCTGGCTGTGCATAGCCAGAGCCGTCACTGGCGGCAATGATGCTGAAAGGTTAAAAGGAGATTGTAGTCGGGAAAGCGAATCTCGGTGCCAATTGACATGAAACGGCCTGCGGCGGAACCTGAACCGGCGCGAGAACAGCGAGGGAAACAGGGCAAGCCCCGATGCCCTTCATCTGTGAAATCTTGACAACAAAAGCCCACGCCCGCTTGCTGTGAGCCTTTAATTTGCTCAGGACACGCGGGTCACCCGCCCCTGCCCTTCAACAAGGACGAACGAACCGATGGACGCGATTTAGCCGGAGGGCGTCGAAGGGTGTGGAGCGATCTGGCCGGCGGGGCCGGCAGCCAACCGGTCCCGACAGCAAACGCATTCGCCAATCGGCTAAGGTTTCTGCAAGTCCAGCCAGGTCTCGTTGTCCAGTTCGACCGCACGCTTTGCCCTGAACTGCTTGATCATGAAGTCGCGCCGCTCATTCAACAAGTCCCTGCGCAAGTCCGCGACGATCTTGTCCTCGACCTCTTCGAACGTCTGTTGCTCGGGCGCACGTCTCTCATCCAGACGGATGATGTGATAACCGAAGCGGGTGCGCACGGGATCGCTGATCTCCCCCGGCTTCATGGCAAAGGCAGCTTCCTCGAACGGCGGCACGAATTTGCCTCTTTCTGCCCACTTGAGTTCGCCGCCGTCGCGTTTGCTGGATTTATCGTCCGAATACTGCTTGGCCAGCTCGGCAAAATCGGCACCGCCGCGCAACTGTTTCAGCACCGCCATGGCCTGGGCTTTCGCATCCTCGTCACTCTTGCCCGCTTCCTTGTAGTCCACCGCAAACAGGATGTGCGACACCCGTATCGCTTCCGGCTTCATATAGGCAGTTGGATTGAGTGTGTAGCGCTCGCGCGCAAGTCCCTTCAAGTCGGGCAGGTTCGCTGCATACTTGGCCAACTCGTCATCGATATACGAACGGATGATTACATCGCGCGTCGCCTTTTCGATGCGCGCGCGCACCTCGGGCCGTTGTGGGATGCCCGCTTCAGCCGCCGCCTTCGCCAGGCGCCGATCCAGCAGCAGGTTCTCGACATAAAGGCTCATTTGCTCGCGACTCATGCGGCTGCGAACGCTCGGAGGCACGTTGTACAGTTCGGTTCGAATCGCCTCGACCGATATCCCGTCGATGCCATCGGATACCTCACCAGCCAGCGCGAGGCCGGCGCACAACACGAGCGGAGCCGACAGCAATCCCGGCGCTGCCCACGTCAATCGTTTGCAATTCATCATATTTGTTACCAACAATTACTAGGCTTACAGGTTCATCCCACGGCTTCCAGGTGCTTGTGTCGACGCTGGCGCCAGCGCAACCAGACCAGGCAACACAATGGCGCGTACCCGGATTCAGCGGGTACGCGCCATTGTGTTGGGCGCCGCGAGGGGCGCCCGCGCAGATGGATCAGTAGAAATCAGATGCGCTTATATCTACCTGGAAGCGATAGGCCGTGGCCGCATCGTATTCAATGCCCATGTAGTACACAGCATTGCTGTCCGAAATGGGGCAGTTACCCGGGCCCGTCAAGACAGTTGGTGTACTGGACGACGTGACCTTGCACTTCGCAGCAACGCTATCGTATGTTGCAGTCGGATCAGCACTGATCCATACCCGCACATTCGACGTATTCACGTTGGTGCCCGTCGCACCGCGCACACGGACGTACTTGAACTCGGTCCCCGCACCGGGCCTAGGCTGGTAGCGGATCACCACCTGCTTACCCGAGCCGAAGCTCACGGTATAGGGGGTGCTCGTTCCGGCGATCGTACTCGTATAGCTGCTGTTTGCCGCACAGCCCGAATACGAGTTGTTGGCGGTTTGGCCGTTGAGGCACCCTGGCACGTAGCTCACAGTGGATGAGTTGGGAGAGTCCGCGACAACGCGGTTGCTCGTGCCGGCCGGCACCCACAGGCCGCTGCCGACGCCGGGATCGTCGCCAACGGGAGGAGGCGGCGGCGGGGTAGTGGTGCGGGTTGCCGAACAGGAAGCAGTCGATCCGCCGTTCGTACTCGCGCAGCTCCAGGAATAACTGCTCGTGCCAGTCGTAACGCTGGATGCCAAGCCTGCGGAGCAAAGGTTGGTCGGCGTAGTGCTGAACGTGCCGCCATGATCGCTGCCGCACGAGCCGTTGACCACAGCCGGGGCCGTGCTGAAGCTCGCGGTCACGGTGCAGTTCGCATTCACCGCACCGGTAGTGAACAAATTGCCGCTCGGGGTACCGCCGCAAGTGCTGGACCACGAAGTGTTGTATCCGCTGCTGTTAGGCGTGGCGGTCACGGTTGCCGAACTGCCGCCCGCCACCTGCTGGCTGGCCGGGCCAACGTTGCCGTTAGACGAGCCATTGTCGGTGGCCGTAACCATATAGGTCACACCTCGTGCCGCATAGCAACTGGCTTCAGTACCGCCGGTCAGGCTTAAGCAGGACCATGAAAAGGAAGTAGGACCGGTGACCACCAGCGACGATGTACTGCCAGTGGCGCAGGCCGTAGCCGCAGGAAACGACGAGAACGTCCCGCCGTCGGCCGTACCGCAAGACGCGGGCTGAGCAGAGGTAGCAGCAAACCCCGTGGTTGTGGCAGCCACCGAACCCGCCGCCGACTTGACCGTGACCCGGGCTCCGCCGCCCGGCGCCATGACAACCTGGTCTGCAAGATTGCCCGTGCTGCCATCCACGGTGAACACCGCGCCGTTCGCGGCAAGTCCGATCGGCGACGTGAAGTACACCGCCTCTCCGGAGACATGATTGGAAAGATTAACGCTTCCTGAAACGGGGGAGCCATTCATCAGCAATTCGATGCTGGCAAGCGAACCACCGGTGCAGGTGGCGGTCAGTTGCAGCGTTTCCCCATCGGCAACGACCGAATGATGCGGCGTGACATCACAGTTGATTGTTGCTGCCAGCGCAGACCCGCTCACGAGGCTGGCGGCGATCAACGCCCACCGTAGTTTACTCACCAAATTCATTACGCTTCCTTTCAGGACTGACATCTCTATTGACCGTGCGACCCGGTATGCCTTGATGGCTCACCCATGCCCGCGTGTTGTAAACACGCATCCGTAGAATGGTTTATTGCAATAAAGTTCAAAATTATATCGGAAATCGCTTATATACGCGACGATCGGCCGCCGCCCACAACTCCCCGCATCAGCGTCAGAAGCCAGCGATCCATTACGCCTATACAAACTTTACGACAGATTCGACGAAGACTTGAGGATATTCGTCAATTTGGTGGGACTTCCTGAAGCATCCGGCGCGCATCGAATGTGCCTCGTCCTGACAGGCGTAGCTGCAGCCATTTGCCGTCCGCAGATTGGCGCCCGCGTTTCAAGCGGGCGAATCCTTGAGCACTTTCATCGCAAAAAAAACCCCGCCACTGGGGCGGGGTCTCCAGAATTCGGAGAGAACGCTTGCGCATCCCTCCTCGTCAGGAATATTACGGGTTGACTGCACGCGTACCAGTGAACTCCTCGCTGCTACCGTAGTTCGTAGTAGCATCCGCAGTGTCACGCACGAGGGCAGCGAAACCGATGACCGGAATACCTTCGATGCTGGCGCCCGTGCTCATGTCATCAACGAAGGTCAGGTTCACCCAACCCTGCATACCGACGGTGTCGGTGTTCACGTTAAGGCGGTTGCTACCTGCGCCGAAGATGTTAACGCCGTTGAAGTTGATCACGGTGCTTTCATTACACAGCGAAAGCGGCGTGCCAGCTGACGGAGGCGGCGAGAACTGGGTCTCGTCCAGGCGGACCTCGGTCTTCTCTTCGCGGTTGTACAGGCTCATCGCGATTTCGTAGCAGGTGCTGCTGGTCGCATAGTGGTGCTTGGTCGGCATGGTTACAACCCAAGACGCGCCGGCGTTCGTACCCGAGATGAACTCGTTTGCAATTGCGCGCTGGGCCAGCAGGTAAGACACGCCATCCTGCGATTCCGAGAATCCGCGATTGATTGTCTGGCCGCCTTCAAAGTAGCGGGCATTGCCGGGAGTGCCGTAGGACAGGTCGGGTGCATCATCGCCCGGGGCAAACACAAGCGTATCAGACGAGAAGTCTTCGATCATGGTCACGTTGGGGCTAAATGCCACGCCGTGAGCGACGTTGATGTAGGTCACGCTGCCCTTGAGGATGTCTTCCGGAGCCGACATCTGAAGGTTAAGTGCGTCAATACCTGCTTGCGTGGCGAACAGTTGGTCAACCGTCGTGCAGTTGGCCGGCACGCCAGCGGCATTGTGAAGTGCATTCGTCTGCAGGCTGGCCGCAGCAGCGCCAGTATTGGTAACGGTATCAGCCACGCCCATCAGGACGATCTCGAAGTAACCTTCGGCATTGTCACCGACGTTAGCAAAAGCCACTTCACCAAAGCTGCCAGCTGCGGCGCGCTCGGCCTGGGTTTGCATACCGGGCAACTGGGGGGAGGTGCAGCTCTTGTCGTAGGTGCGGAACACGGTGTTGGTTTCACCCGCGGTCACGGCGCCGGTCCAGACGTCATGCGGCGACAGGATCACGTTGAAGTCACGCGTTTCCCTGCTGTTCACGGCTTCGCGCCAGCGAATCTTGAAAGCCGCGGTTTTGTTGGAGGTGTTGACCACGGAGAAGAGGGTGTCGTAACCGCCCTTGACCGTGTAGTAGGGGAACAGCAGAACCTCGCCCTTGTTTTGCTGGGAAATGTTCATGGCCTGTGCCGGGATTGCCATCATGGCGCCGCCGCTGACGACAGAAGCGACAGCCAGAGACACGAGTTTTTTACGAATATTCAATTTCATAACATCTACTCCTTGCAAGGTAAAAAAAGACATCAAAGTTAAGCCAAGCGCTTGGCTCCAGCTACAACACTTGTTACCGACATCCCGGGCGAAAACTTTAATACATTTTGCCAAGGTGTTAGTTGGATGTGAACCACCATTCCCGATCCTTGTAAATCCACTTCTCGGAAATGGCTTTTGGGGTTTCGATCACTTGCCCCCCTGATCCAGGGATCATCGCCCGGTAAGTCACCTCCACCGAAACTGTCGCAACGGCAGGGCCATCATAACTGACCTTGGCAACCCGCGCCATGCGCCAATCGGCTGCGCGCCCGTACTTTCCCTTATATTGTTGCAGGCTTACAACACTTCGGTATTCAGGCGACGTATAGGAATACGCCTTCTCGATATCCCACTTGATCAGGGCATTCCATCGATCTACGACACGCGTTTCCAGCAACGGGCGTTGGGCCTCCTGCCATTCCTCGCTGCCTTCCGGATACAGACTGGCACATCCGGACAGGGACAACGATACCGCACACACCATTGTGGCTATTGATATAGCCAAGCGACTAACTACCCCAGGAACCAAGCTTCACTCCTTAACTATTGATGACTGAAACCAGGACAAGGCAGCCACAGGGCCTCGGTCCGCCTTCGCCCACGGCTAGCGGGGGCATTCATAAAATTCGGCGCCCAATCGATCGTTGGCGCCAAGCTTGTTCACTTAAAATCTGTATGACTTTCAGATCAGGCCGCACCCTATCAAGCACCTGTCACAGCGTCAACCAAGAAACAGAAACCCCGATTCTGTCAATCATTGGGTTTTGTCTTGGCGATTGTCGCACCCCGAGCATGATAGTTGCTATGGCAGGCAATCGCGGTGTGGTCTATGAAATTGGTCACGACGGCTCACTGTGCCGGACGTTATCCCCGCACTCAGGGGAAGGTTAGAGCACTGCCCTGTATTTGTCGTAGAGACGCAATACTTTCGGCACATAAGCCTGCGTTTCGCGGTAGGGCGGAATCTTCTTGCCATGCCGTATCACGGCATTCTCGCCCGCATTGTACGCAGCCACCGCAAGCTTGACGTTGTTGTCGAACATGTCGAGCAAGTCGCGCAGGTAGCGGGTGCCGCCGCGAATGTTCTGCTCGGGATCGAAGGCATCCTTGACCGCATAGCGCTTGGCCGTGTCGGGCATCAGTTGCATCAGACCCTGTGCACCGGTTCGCGACACCGCCGCCGGGTTGTAGCCCGATTCGGCCGTGATGACCGCATGGACAAGGGCGGCATCAATCCCGGTTTCGACAGCGGCCTGTTCAATCTGCGGTGCGTAGACGGCCGCATTCCCCTTCACCACGGCAGCGCCGGCCCGGTTATGGCTTCCTTCCGCTTCCATCAAGGCCGACAAGCGCTGGTATTGGTCGTGCCCCGGGGTATTGGTGTAATGCGTCACCTTGTCCGCGTCGGTGTAGACATACACATCGGCCCGCGCCTGAGCGGTCAGTGCGAGCAGCAGGATGACGAAAAATGGGGGCACGGTCTGACCAATGCTGGAGATAAACGAGCATATTCTAGCATTTTTCAAGGCTGGCCGGCCGCTCAAAACGATCGCCGATCGCCCAGCCATCGGTCGGCCAAGAATCCGTTCAAGCTGACAGAACGCACCTATTGCGCTTTTTCAGCAGCGGGCTTGGGTGGCAATTCCACCGATTTGAGCATGCTTTCCAGGCCTGAAAGACGCTTGCGGTATTCCTTGGTGATCGCAGCGGCATCCGGTGTGCTGAGAAGCACATGCGGCGTGATCAGGATAATCAGTTCGGTGCGGTTGTCTTTCCAGGTCTGAGTGCCGAACAGCCCCCCAATGAGCGGGATCTTCGAGAGCAGTGGCAGGCCCTGGTTGCCGTTGTCCTTCTGTTCCTTGATCAGGCCGGCAAGGATGATGGTTTCGCCGGACCTGACTGTGACGGTGCTGTTGGCGGTTCGCTTCTGGATCGTCGGCGAGTCGATGTCGGAGGTGGTCGTCTGGGTGGCGTTGCTGACCTCCTGGCTGATCTCCATGGTGACCTGCCCGCTGGCATTGACGCGCGGTGTCACATCGAGCAGGACGCCGGTCTCGGTGTATTGAACGCTGTTGATGATGCCGACGGCCGAGCCTTCCACCGACTGGGTCTGGCTGAGGGTGGGCACCTGGTCGCCCACCTGAATCTTGGCTTTCTGGTTGTCCGCCACGGTGATATGCGGCGAGGAAACGATCTTGAGCCGGGAATCCTTGGCGAGGGCATTGAGGACGGCGCCGTAGTCAGCGCTGAGCCAGCTATAGGAAAAACCGGGGATAAGCGATGTAAGCCCCGGTGCGCCGGTGTCCAGCAGCCCCTTGCCATTGCCCTTGTTGAAATACCATTCCAGTCCGTACGTGAGTTCGTCCGTGAGGGAAACTTCGGCGATGGTCACCTCGACCAGCACCTGGCGCACCGCTACATCGAGCTTGCGCAGTGCGGATTCGATGTTGTCGTAATCGGCTGGACTAGCCAGAATCAGCAGGGCATTGTTGTCCTTGTCGGCGATGATCCGGACGTCCTGGGGCAAGCCCACACTCTCACCTGTTCCGTAGGCTATTTTCAACGAAGCAAACTGCGCGTCCTTCTCGGAGTTTGCAGCCGGCTTTGCCGATTTGACCTCGGCTGGCGTGGCGCCGGGCGCGAGGTCGGGCGGCGTCTTGACCTTGACTTGAGCTGCCTTCGCGGAACTGGAGAAAGCCTCGTTGAGCAGCCCGGCCAGATTTTCAGCCTTGCCATTCTGGACCTGATACACATATAGCCGCTGGCCACCACCACCGGCGCCCGGACGGTCCAGACGCTCGATCCAGGTGCGCGCCAGATCCAGAAGTTTCGGTTGGGGCGAAATGATCAGCAAGGCATTGAGCCGCTCCAGGGGCACGACCCGGGCGATGCCGGCGAGCGGCCCCAGGTTCTTGTCGCCAAACAGCTTCTCCAGTTCGCCGTTGACCGTATTGACGTCCACACTTTGCAGGGTGAACAGCCCAACCGACATGCCGGAGATCCAGTCCACGTCAAACATGTCGACGGTCTCAATCAAGTGCCGCAGCTGCAACTGGGTGCCTGACAGGATGAGCAGGTTACGCAGCGGGTCGACGCGCACACTGGATGTATCGCCCGTGAGGGGCTCCAGGATCTTGGCCATGTCGACCACGCCGATGTGTCTGAGGGGGACGATCTGGATGCTGTAGCCGCCAGGCAGCGGTTTGCCGCTTTCGGCAATTTGCGGCGTGGTGTTGCCCTTGCCTGCGGTTGCCGCCGGGACGATACGAAACACGCCGTCGCCCTCGCGGATCATCACCGCACCATTCATCCGCAGGACTTCCTCGAGCGTGTGCATGGCGGCGCTGCGCGGAATGGGCCTCGCGGTACGCAGCGTGATGGATCCCCCCACGCGCGGGTCTACGATGTAGTTTTCCCTGAGAATGTCACCCAGAATGGTACGCACCACCTCGCGCAAATCGGCACCCTCGAAATTCAGGGTCAGATTGCCGCTTGCATCACCAATGACGGGAGGCGTTTCAGACGGCTTGACCACAACGCCGGTGCCATAAAAGAGCTTGTAGCGGTCTTCCACAGGCGTCCCTGCCTTGGTGTCGGCAACCAATTTTGCCTCTTCGGCTGTCACGACCTCATGGTTCCCCCCTCCCGATGGGTCAGTCGCGGGCTGCGTCGCGCACCCCCCGATCAAAGCGGCAAGCAGGACGGGGATCGCTATACGGTTTGTTCGACCCGTCTTCGGGATGTAAGTTTTCATGCTTGACAATTCCAGGGTTGGTTGCCGTTTGTGGCGTCAGAGTACTTGGGATTCACGCGACAGACTGCCTTTTCGTTACTTGTAAAAATCCTTGAATCTCGGGTCGTTCTTGCGTTCTTCTATCGACTGCGGAAGCGGGGGTTGTTCCGTTTGTCTCCGTCTCTCGACCCGGATTTCCGAAGCCACCGGCGCTTTCACCGCCCCGAACGCTGCTGCCGGCCGCTGCGCAGCGGGAGCGGCCTGCGGGGTGCCTAGCTGTTCACCTTGAGATGCAGCTTGTGGCGGAGCAGCAGGCTTGGGGCTCGCTTGGATCTTGAGCCGGACTTCTTCCTTGTCGTCGTACTGGGAAAAAACGATGCGATCGGGCGCGACGAACTCGAGCTGCAGACCATTGATGGTAAATCCCTGATAAACCTGGCGCACCTTGCCGCTCGAGATTTCCTTGACGATCGCGATACTGAACTCGTCGGTGATCGTGGTTCCCAGCAACTGGAACTGCCCCTTCTGCATGGTCGGCACCACCGTCGGCGGCGGCGGCGCCTTGCGGCGCGTGGGCACGAAGAGAGAGCGCTCCAGCGTCCCGGCATAGGCCTTATCCAGTGGCGGCAGCCGATAGTCGGGGGGAAGCACGACTTCGATCGGCGCCGATGGGTGGACCACAGGCACGGGCATGGGCTGGACGAGTTTCGTGCCCCAGCCCAACTCCATGCCGATCAGCATCACCAGCGACGCGTTGGCGACCGCCCAGGCCAGAAATGCCAAACGCTTCGTATTGACAAGGGCCATCATGATTTGCTGGGTGCCTGCTTGGCAAGCCGGGTGAAGGCAAACAGGTCGAACTGCACCAGAGTATCGGGCTCGACGCCAGGGGCTGGCTTGGCATTTCTCCCCGCGTTCGAGCGGATGACCAGATTGTCCACATACAGATAAGGCAGGGCCGTTTCCAGCTCGTAGAGCGCTTTCTGCACTGCGTGCAATGGGCCGCGCAGCCGGAAACTGACCGTGACCTTGCGGCGCGCGCCTTCATCCTTGTGCGACGAGAACTGGGTGCTTTCCACGGTGAGCCCATTGGCTTCGACGATTGCCTGCGCCATTTGCTGCACTTCGGCCGCGGCCAGTGCCGGGGAACTGGCCTTGAGATAGAAGCGGCTTGCATTCCGCTTTGCGATCAGCGCGATGTTCGCCTCGACGTTTTTCCGCTGGGCGGCGACGCGTAGATACCGCGATGTACGATCCAGCCGATCGGCAATTGCCGCGTCGTAATAGACATGGGCCTGCTTCCATGGCATGTAGACCAGCGCGGCCAGCACGGCAAGCACGGCCAGCAATAGCGCGATGGCAAGCACACGGCTTTGCAGAGGCGTCAGCGTCAGCTTCATGGCTGCTTGTCCTGTGGCTTGCCAGGCTTGCCGGCTGCCTTGGCCGGCGTTTTGTTTTCATGCAAAGCCTGCTGAGCGGCGAGCGCCACGACCGGATCGATGGCCTTAGACTCGACCGCGAGCTGGAAGCGTTCCTCGTTCTCCCGTCCCTTGACCAGCGGCGATTTGTAGCTGGCGCCTTCCAGCAGGCCGGATTGCTCGAACAGGCCAATCAGCTTGGCCGAGGAGCTGGTCGTTCCCTGCATGGAAACTTCCATGCCGTGAATTTCCAGTTGCTGCAGCCAGGTATTGTCGGGGAGTATGCGGGTGACCTCCTCCAGCAGCGCGACCCTGGATGGCATAGCCACTTTGTGCTCGAATGGGAAGGTGTATTCGGCCAGCAGGCGCTCCTGTTCCTGCTTGAGAACGTTCACCGCATCGGCTTGTTGCCGGGCGCGTTCCAGCACCGGTTCCAGTTCCATCGCGACCTCGCGTTTCTTCAGGATCGGAATCGCCAGTAAGGTAGCAAACAACACCAGCGTAACCCCTGCCATGGCGGCATAAAGCCTGTATTCGGAACGGTTCGCCTTGGGGCGCAAGCCTCGCGGGAGCAGATTCAGGCAGTCGCCGGCACCTTCAAGCTCGTCGCTCGCCACAACCGCATGGGGAGTGACGCCCCAGTTCTTGAAGTGCGCCAGAATTTCGTCGACGACCGTCCTGGGGGTGATGCCCAACAGGACATGCAGGCGGTTGCTGCCGAGATCCTCGCGCAACACCCTTTGATCGTAATAGGCTTGATCGACCGTGTACGGCGTCTGCCGCCCCAGTTCGAAGCCAAGTACCTGGTTCAGGTTCTCGGCCGCGGCAAGCGGCAGAACGACCTCCTTGCGCAGCACTTGCGCAGCGGGAAGGCAAATGCCAACGGGCTTTCCGCCCGTCTTGACGCGCAGGGCATCGAAGGCAATCTTGGTGCTTGCGGTGTCACCCGCAGCAAGGTTGACGCGCCCCAGCTCATATCGCTTTTGCCCATCCAGGCGCCAGAGGACGAGCGCTCCCGCTTCCACGCCGGCCCAAAGCATGCGGGGAGAAGGCCGGTTCCTGGGCCGCAAAGCGGGCGGCACCAATGCAGCCAGTTCACGGCCCCACCAGCGAAAGAATTGCCCCAGAAACGCCTTGCGACTCTTTCGCTGCCTGCGTCGGGAGGATGTCATGCGCGCCATCAATACAAATCAGGGCGGATCAAAGCCACCCCTCCTGCCAGATAAATATGACAAACGGCCGTTTTGGGTCTTGCGCCAACTTAACTACCGCCTCTCGGACAAACTGCGTGCCATCCGCTGCCTTCGCACGGGACCGCAGATTATACACTTGGGCGGTGGCGCCCGTTTCGTATCCGGCAGCCTGCGGGAAAGTCAGCGGCGCCATTCCCGCCTCCAGCATTTCCTCGCGTTCGGCAAGATAGCTGTCCACATTCTCTGCGGTCGCGTTGGGCAGGGCCAGCAAGACCTCGCGCGGCGCGATGGTGCTGTTGATGCCGGCCTGACGCGAGTACACGGTGAGCGCACCCGCAAGCTTGCGGTACAGGTCGGGGGTGACGCCGATGACGCCTTGCAGCTCGGCAACCGTCCGAAATTGCGAATTGGCCGGAATGTAGGACTTTCCCATGGCCTCGTATTGATCGCGCTCGGCGCCCTGGGCACGGACAAGCTCGTCGTCGTCCCGCCAATCCAGGATGGCATCCAGCAGCTGATTGGCGTGCTCCTCGTCCAGGCCGGCGGACAGCAACAGTCCCTTGAGCAGAGCATCGTTCGCAGTATTGAGATCGATCTTGGCCGTTTCGTCGCGCATGACGAGGCGGATTTCGCCTTCATTCAGAACAAAATCATGCGCCCTGCCGTCGGCACTCCAGCGCGCGCCATCGCTCATCGGCTTGGCGAGCTCGTATAAACCGCGATGGACGCCCGCATCCGCCAGCGCGCGCGCCTTGGCGATGGCGACCTGATTCCCGGCAGTCAGGGCCGAATTGCGCGCGCCGTAGACAAAGCTGCCCGCGATGACGGCAAGCAGCGTGACGACCCAGAGCACAAGCAGCAGCGCGATGCCACGTTCGGAGCGGCCCACGTTCCCTGAAAAAGCTGGAGTCCCCAAACGCATGGTCATTCTGTCCTGATGGGTGTCGCAACGACGATGTCCGGCCAGGTTTCGCCGTTTTCCATGGTGAGCTGAAGACGGATCAGCTCGGGGGGCGCCTTCTGGTGGACCCATTGGTCGTGCCAGCTGGGCTCGTCCGTATCGCTTTCGGATCCGAAGTAGGCAAATTCCAGGCCTTTGACGGCTTTTGCAAGCACCTTGGGCTTGGCATCTTCCAGCGGTGCAAAACCCGGCTCGCGCGGGTCGGGCATTTGCCAGCGCATCACCAGATCGCGACCGCTGTCGCCCTCGGCGAGTTCGAGCGCGATGAGATAATTGCTGGCAGCGCCATCGTGAATCGGCACCGGCCCGACGATCCGCAGCGAGTCGGCTTCCCCGGCGAAGGCCAGTTGATCTTCGTTGTCGACGCGCCAGTTCAGGGGATAAGTCTGCTCCAGGGTACGCCTGATGAAATCAACGACGACCGTCTGCCGGGAAGACGTGACCATGTGCTGCTCGCCTGCATCCCAACTCCGTATGCCCAGCCTCAGCCCCGCGAACAGCAAGGTCAGGATGAAGCCCACCAAAGTCATTCCAATGAGCAATTCGAGGAGGGTGAAGCCTTGTGCCCGGCGCATCGGGGTCATGGCCTGGGGGCCGCACGCAAGGTCACCAGCTGGAGGCTGCGCGGCTTCGTGGCGGTCTCGTCCCAGTTCACCATGACCTCGACCTGAAAGAGATCAAGCAACAGGGTTGCCGGTTCCACGGGCGAGGCCGCCCCCTCATACCGGCGCACCGAGGTTCGCCACGTATAGCCATGTTCCTCACCCGAATTCTCGCCTTCAGCCAGGGGGGACTCGACCCCGACGGCTGCCAGCTTCATTTCTGCAATAGCCACGGCCTGACTGTAATGTTCCGCCATGCCGATATTGCCAAGCCCCCCGGAGAAGATACGCATGAGCACCCCCAGCGCCATGGCCAGGATGATGAAGGCGACCAGCACTTCAAGCAGGGAAAAGCCCCGGCAAGCACGTTTCACGGCGTATCCAGGATCTCGGTCTGGCCGGTGAGCCAGTCGACGTCGATGAGGTATTTCCGCTCGCCCATGGCCAGGGTGACCCGGCCCCCGGTGGAACTGCCGTCGGGATAAAAGCGGATGGCGGCGTTATTGGCGTCGAGAACCTCGCCCTGGGCCGTGTAGACACCGATCTCAGCCTGGCGAGGCAGGATCCGTGGCGTGTCGTCCCCACTCAGCACAAAGCTGCGTGATTCGACATTCAGGGTCAGGGTCGACTCGCTCCGGCTGGCGATCGCCTGGGATCGCGCTTTTCGCAGCCCGGCCGCCACTTGACGCGCCCCAGCCTTGAGTTCGGCAGTCGAGCCGCCGAGACTGAACATGGGCGGAATCAGGGCGTAGGTCATCGCCAGCAGCGCCAGCACGACCAGCAACTCCAGCAGGGTAAAACCGCTGTGACGGACTATCACCAGCTCACGACATCCTTGTCCTCGCCCTCACCCCCTTCGCGCCCGTCCGCACCAAACGAACTGATGTCGACAGCGCCGTGCTGGCCCGGCGATTCATAGTGATAGTCAGCGCCCCACGGGTCCTTGGGGACGGTCTTTTTGCGCAGGTAGGGGCCATTCCAGTTGGTCGCCCCGGACGGCGCTTCGACCAGGGCCTGCAAGCCCTCCTGGGTATTGGGGTGGCGTCCGACCTCGAGCTTGTACATGTCCAGCGCGGACATGAGTTCCTCGATCTGGAGCTTGGCCGTATCGGTTCTTGAACTGCCGATGTATTTCATTACCCGCGGCCCCGCCAAGGCTGCAAGCATGCCGAGAATCACCAGAACCACCAACAGTTCGAGCAGCGTGAAGCCGCGGTGCGCCTTCGCCGATTTCAATTTGAACAACATTTCAAGCTCCTGTTTCAAGAATTCACATACTGCACGCCAAGGCCCGGCCGCCCTTCAGACGCGAGCCCGACCTAGCCACCGGTCAAGCCGCCAGTTCATTGACGCTCAAGATTGCCACGAGTATGGACATGATAATGGCGCCGATGACCAGGCCCAGGCCCAGGATCAGCGCAGGTTCAAGCAGGCTGAGCGTGCGCTTGACCGCCGTCTGCACTTCACGGTCGAAAACGTCGGCGACCTGGATGAGCATTTCGGACAGCCGTCCGGTTTCCTCGCCGACCATGACCATGTGCACGCCCAGCCGGGGAAAGACCTCGGCCTCCATGAGCGGTGCACCAAGGCCCTTGCCTTCGCGCAGTTTGGTCGCCACCTCGTCAAGCCGCTCGGCCATGACGCTGTTGCTCATGGTTTCCTTGACGATGGACAAGGCGCCGAGAAGAGACACGCCATTGTCAAGCAAGGTTCCCAGCGTGCGCGAGAAACGGGCCATTTCAATCTTGGCGATCAGGTCACCGACCAGCGGCAGCGCGAGAAAACGTTCGTCCCAGCGGTAGCGGCTGTCCGGGTCGGCCATCTGGCGCCTGAACATGACGAACAGGGCCAAACCACCCGCAATCAGCGCCCACCACCAGGCCTGGAAAAATTCCCCTGCAGCGATGACGATCTGGGTCGGCAATGGCAGGGCCTTGCCCGATTCCTCGAACATCTGGGTGAATTGCGGCACCACAAAAATGAGCAGCACGATGACCGAGACCACTGCGACCATGACCAGTATGGCCGGGTAGACCAGGGCCGACTTGACCGTCTCCGTGAGATCCTTGGCGCGCTCCATGAACTCGGTCAGGCGAGCCATGACGACTTCGAGCGCGCCGCCTGCCTCGCCCGCGCGGATCATGTTGAGGTAAAAGCGGGAAAAGACGCCTTTCTGCGCTTCCATCGCAGCGTAAAGTGAAGAGCCCCCGCGAACCTCCTTGCGGACCTCGCCCAGAATTTCGGCGACCTCATCGTTGGCGGAAAGATTGATCACGACTTCCACCGCACGGTCGAGTGGCAGGCCGGCACGCAGCAGCGTGGCGATTTCGCGTGTCATCATGGCAATATCGTCCTGGCTCACCCGGGCACGCCCGAAGCCACCGAGCCACCCGTCGCCGCCTGCCGTTGCCTCCTCGATCTGGATCGGCATGTAACCCTGTGCCTGAAGATGCTCGGCCACAAAGTTCGATGCACGCGCATCCATCTCGCCTTCGAGAATGCCCCCCTGCGCGTCTACGGCCTTGTACTGAAACAGCGGCATCTCACTCTTCCCGCGTCACGCGCAGCACTTCGTCGAGGGTAACGATTCCGGCGAGGACCTTGCGCAGGCCGTCCTCGTACATGGTCTGCATCCCCTCGTCGATGGCCTGCCGTCGAATCTCCGACGAAACGGCATGGCGCATGACCAGGCTGCGAATCGCGTCGGTCATCGGCATCATTTCCATGATGCCGAGTCGACCGGCGTAGCCGGTACCGCCGCAAGCCTCGCAGCCGACGGGGCGACGCAACACGATAGGCGCGTCGCCTGCGAAACGCTTGAGCTCGAACTCCTCCACGACTTCGGGCAACGGCTTATAGGGTTCGCTGCAGGCCTTGCAAAGCGAGCGCACCAGGCGCTGGGCCAGAATGCCGTTCACGGTGGATGTCAGCAGATAGTCTTCGACCTTCATGTCGAGCAAGCGGTTTACCGTGCTGGGCGCATCGTTGGTGTGCAGCGTGGAAATCACCACGTGCCCGGTGAGCGCCGACTGCACTGCGATCTGGGCCGTCTCCAAGTCGCGTATTTCGCCGATCATGATGACGTCCGGATCCTGGCGCACGATGGAGCGCAAGGCGTTGGCAAACGTCAGGCCGATCTGCGGCTTGACCTGGATCTGGTTGATGCCCTCCATCTGGTATTCAACCGGATCCTCCACGGTCAGAATCTTCACGTCCGGCTTGTTCAGAAGCTGCAGCGCGGTATACAGCGTGGTGGTCTTGCCGCTTCCGGTGGGGCCGGTGACCAGCACGATGCCGTGCGGCTGGGTGAGCGCATCGAGAAAAAGCTTGAGCGTTGCCGGATCGAAACCGAGCGAGTCAAAGTTGAGCGGCACGCCCCCCTTGTCCAGTACCCGCATCACCACGCTCTCGCCATGCATGGTTGGCGCGGTGGAAACACGAAGGTCGATTTCCTTGTTCTTCGCCCGCAGCTTGATGCGGCCATCCTGCGGCAGGCGGCGCTCGGCGATGTCCAGATTGGCCATGATCTTGATGCGCGAGATCACCGCCGCAGCCAGCCGACGCGGTGGCGACTCCACCTCCTGCATCACGCCATCGACGCGGAAACGCACGATCAGACGGTTCTCGAACGGCTCGACATGGATGTCCGAAGCCCGCGCATCCAGGGCCCGTTCCATGATCAGGCTCACCACGCGAATGACCGGCGCTTCGCTGGCCAGGTCCTTCAGATGCTGAACGTCGCTGCTTTCTTCCAGTTCGATCGGCCCTTCGGCCTCGCCAACGATCTGTCCGATGTTGCTGCGGCCCGCAACATAAAGCCGATTGAAAGCGGCGTCGATCTCACTGGGCAAGCCGAGCAGAACGGCAATCTCCCGCCCGGTGACCAACCTGAAAGCATCGATGACATATCGGTCGAGCGGGTCGGCCATTGCCAGCACCAGCTGGCCGGCATCCTCGCGCACGGGCAAGGCGCGGGCCTCCTCGAGAAAACGGGTCGACACCAGTTCCTCGAAAATCGGCAGGGCCGGATAATCCTCGGCGCCAGCCAAAGGAATGACAAGCTGCTCCGACAAAGCCGCGTAGAGATCACGCTCGGTGACCGCGCCCTTCCTTAGAAGAATGGCTCCCAGACGTTCGGAACCCCCTGCGTCCTTCTGAAGCTTGAGCGCATCGAGCAAGTCCGCGCGCTCCAGCACTCTCCGCTCAACGAGCATTTCACCGATGATTTTTTTGGACGACAAGGCTTTCTCTGCAAATGAAATGAGTCATTGTACTTTTATTTGGCCCGACACGAATTGGGTTTCACGCGGCGCATACGGCCATGCATGACCGAATTTCGAGCCCCTGTTTTGACGGGTTCCGGCAGCATCGGTCTGTGGCAGACCCGTTTATCATGGCCGGGTTCCGTTCTTCCGCTTCAGGCTGTCGGATGCATCAGGCAGTATTGAGCGGCAATAACGCGGCGCGTCCGGGCTGGACGGGGATGCCTAGTTGGACTTGCATGGCCCTGACGGAGCCCGTCCCTGACCGGGAGCAAACCCGCCACCGAAGCCTGCTGACAACAGGCGCGACCGCGGCATCTTTGACGGCATGTTTCCCATGCCCCAGAATTCCGGCCGGAACGACAGCCGCAGGCTTCATCTTTCCGGACCCTGATACGCCCGGCAGGGGCGCGATCCCGCGGGAGCGGATCATTTTCTCTTTACCTTTCGCGGTTCTGCAAGCAGGACCATGCAAATTTCCAAGGATGGCGCAGTGGTAGCTGGTGTGGTGGTGACCTATGAGCCGGATCCGGCAACGCTGGGAGTACTGCTGAACGCGCTCAGGCCGCAACTCGACAGGGTCATCGTGGTCGACAACGGATCGATCCTGGATACCGAATGCCATATCGACCCGGCACTGCGCTCGGACGCATGGTGCCAGGTCGTCCGGCTGCATTCGAACCTTGGCATTGCGGCCGCCCAGAACGCCGGGATTGAACTTGCCCGTCAAGCCGGGGCTGCATTCGTCATTCTGTTCGACCAGGACAGCGAACCTGCCCCGGACATGGTTTCAAGACTTCTCGATGTTGCTGCCGCCAAATCATCGACCGGGGTTGCCATCGCGGCCATCGGTCCACGCTATACCGACAAGAGACAGGACAATCCGCCGCCTTTCATCAGGATTCGGGGCGTATCGGTCGAACGCCAGGCGTGCAGCAGCGATGACGCTGTGGTCGAGGTCGACTATCTGATCGCCTCCGGCAGCCTGATTCCCATGACAACGCTCGATGCGGTTGGCGGAATGCGCGAAGACCTGTTCATCGACTACGTGGACATCGAATGGGGCATGCGTGCCAGGCAGGCAGGATTTCAGTCGTTCGGGGTCTGTGGTGCAAGGATGCTGCATGGCCTTGGCGAAGATCCGATCGAGGTTTTCGGGCGCAAAGTCTCGAGTCATAGCCCGCTTCGCCACTACTACCATTTTCGCAACGCCGTTCGCCTGTACTGTGAGTCGGGAATGCCCTGGAACTGGAAAATCGCGGACGGATGGCGATTGTTGCTAAAGTACGGCGCCTATTCCCTGTTTGCCCGACCCAGACACCAGCACTGGTGGATGATGTCGCGTGGGATCGTTCACGGTCTCGCGGGGCGAATGGGAAGGTTTGATCAATCCTGAGACTGCCTCCAATCAAACACGGAACAACTTTCAGGCTTTGGCCACTCCCCCGGCGTATCGAAAACACTTGGACTCTACATTGGGCGACCCTCTCCAGCCTGTATCCGTAGTCATCGTCAACTACAATGCCGGCGCGCTGCTGCTCGAGTGCGTCCGCACGGCGCTGTCGCAGGCCGAGCAGGTCATCGTCATCGACAACGATTCGTCCGATTCGAGCATGGACGACCTGGCGAGGCAGTTCCCTGGCGAGGAACGGCTGGTGATGCACCTCGTGGGGAAAAACCTGGGGTTTGCTGCCGCATGCAATATCGGGACAGGGCTTGCGACGCAGGCGTTTCTATTGTTCCTCAATCCTGATTGCATTCTGGGCCCAGGGTCGCTCAATCGTCTGCTGGAGGTCCTGCAGAGCGACCCGGGCATCGGGATGGTGGGCGGGCTGCTGACCAACCTGGACGGCAGCGAACAAGGCGGCGGGCGTCGCTTGGTGCCCACGCCGTGGCGCTCGTTCGTGCGCGCTTTTGGCCTGACCCGCCTGAACCAGCGCTGGCCCGGGCTTTTTCAGGATTTTCACCTGCACGAACAAGCGCTATCCGATTCACCCGTCCAAGTGGAAGCCATTTCCGGGGCGCTGATTTTGACGAGCAGGGTCGCAATCGACGATGTAGGCCCATGGGACGAAGCCTATTTTCTGCATTGCGAGGATCTGGATTGGTGCATGCGTTTTCGCCAGCACGGCTGGAAGGTCGTTTTCGTACCCGATGCCCCGGTCACGCATCATCGCGGCCACTGCAGCCAGCACCGGCCGATTTTCGTAGCATGGCACAAGCATCGGGGGATGATGCGGTTTTACCGCAAGTTCTTCCGGCACCAATACCCGGGCGCATTGATGTGGCTGGTCGCGCTGGGAGTTTGGCTGCGATTTCTCGGTTTGGCGTTCTACTTCACGCTAAGGAGCGTGGTGCGCAAACTCCAAAGCCCAGGGGACGACAAAGGGGTTTGATCCGCCAATACCCGCGCTATCACTAAGAGACATACAGCCTGAGCCCCAAGCTTGCGCCTGAATCGAGTAAATCCACGGCGGACGCGGCTTGGGCCAGCCGGCAACGCGCAGACCGGAATCAAAGACAGCGACTCGGCATCCCGCTTTCCTCAATACGTCTTGTACGACAAGAACTTCCCGTTCAGGACAAACTTGTCCCGCCCCTTCACTCGGCAACGATCTTGTCGGACCACTCCACCCCAGCGACGAAGTCGGCGGGGGTGCCGATGCGGGCTCCCGAATCTTTAATGGATTCAGGAGTCACCCCGCGGGCCTGGCGGCAGGCATCACAGACCAGGATATCGACGCCGAGGGCCACGCATTCGCGCCACTGCTCGGCCAGCGATGGCCAGCCCACCGGGAACAGGGACGCCCGTACTGCCTCAATGGCCAAGGGGGCAGCTTCGCCAACTAGGAAGATACGGATCGAGTGTCCGGCCCGGGCAAGGGCATTGCCATGCCCGAAAACCATGGCGGCCCGGGTGGGATCGTCGCTGCCCCAGGACGACTTCATGAAGATGTTAGCCATATTTTGATCGCTCGATGTCTGTGGTTGACGGATGACCAGCGCGGAGCATCCCAGGGTGTGCCCCGCTAGGCTCAGTACATCTTGTACGGCAGGAATTTGCCGTTCAGAACGATCTTCACCCGATCCCCTTTTGGGTCAGGTACCCGCGAAATATCCATCGAAAAATCGATCGCGCTCATGATGCCGTCGCCGAACTCCTCGTGGATCAGCGACTTGATCGTGATGCCGTACACCATGATGAGTTCGTAGAAACGGTAGATCAGCGGGTCGGTCGGCACGGCGCTCGGCAGGCTGCCCTTGTAGGGAACGATCTGCAACTGGTCGACGGCGTCTGCAGGCAGCCCCAGCAGCTTGCCGACGGCGGTGGCCTGTTTCTTGTCGAGCGTCATCTGGCCGAGCAGGGCGGCCGTCGTCCATTCCTTGCTCTGGCCGACCTTCTTGGCGATGTCGGCCCACTTGAGGCCCTTCTTGTGCTTGGCGGCGAGGATGAGGTCGGTAACTTCGGTGCGGGTCATGACTGGAACTCCTTAAGCGTTGACGAGGTGGATCTGGGGTTTGCCTGCGGGCGCAGGCTGGACAGCTTCCACGCGGTCCGAGAACCCGGATTCGACCAGGTCTGCAGGGTCGAACACGGCGGGAGAACTGGGGGCATCGGCCGCCTCGCGCAGGCTGCCGAACAACTTTGAGCGGCTCACCAGGAAGTCGACCAGATGGTTGCGGATCGGATAGTAGAGCGGCTGCTTGTGGATGGCGCTGCGGTCACGCGGTCGCGGCAGCGTGTTGTTGACGATTTCTGCGATGCGCGCGTGCGGACCATTCGACATCAGCATGATTCGGTCGGACAGCAGGATGGCCTCGTCGACGTCGTGCGTGATCATGAACACGGTCTGCTGCGTCTCGGCGCAGATCTTCAGCAACTCCTCCTGGATCACGCCACGCGTCAGGGCATCCAACGCACCGAATGGCTCGTCCATCAGCAGCATTTTCGGCTCGATGGAAAACGCGCGCGCGATGCCGACGCGCTGCTTCATGCCGCCGGACAGCTGCGATGGCTTCTTGTGCTCGGCACCCTTGAGCCCGACCAGCTCGATGTAGCGCATGGCGTGCACATGGACTTTCGGCCTGCTCCAGTTGGGCCAGCGCGACTTCACCGCGAAGGCGACATTCTCCAGCACGGTCAGCCAGGGCATCAGCGCATGGCTCTGGAAGATGACGCCACGGTCGAGGCTGGGGCCGGACACCTCGCGGCCGTCCATGAAGACGTTGCCGGCACTGGCGCTGTCGAGTCCCGCGAGGATGTTGAGGATGGTCGATTTGCCGCACCCGGAGTGGCCGGTGACGCAGATGAACTCGCCCTTGTGGATACGGAAGTTGACATGGTCGAACACGGTGACCGCATCGCCCCCGGTGGGGCTGGGATAGATGCGCGCCAAGTTCTCGACCTGCAGAAAGGGGTGGGTGACCGGTAATGTCATGGGCTTCATTCCTGGTAATCGACGCGCTTGCCGAGCACGCCAAAGATGCTGTCGAGCGCCATGCCGACGACGCCGATCATGAGGATGGCGAAGACCACATTGGTCAGCGACAGATTGTTCCATTCGTTCCAGACGAAGTAGCCGACCCCGGTGCCGCCCACCAGCATCTCGGCGGCGACGATGACCAGCCAGGCGATCCCCATCGAGATGCGCATGCCAGCGAGGATGGTCGGCGCGGCCGCCGGCAGCACGACCCGAAACGCGCGTCGCAGCGGTTTCACTTCCAGCGTGCGCGCGACATCGAGCCAGTCGCGACGCACATTGGCGACACCGAGCGCGGTGTTGATGAGCATCGGCCACAGCGAACAGATGAAAATCACGAACACGGCCGAGGTCGACGCGTCCTTGATCGTGTAAAGGGCGAGCGGCATCCACGCCAGCGGCGAGATCGGTTTCAGCAACTGGATGTAGGGATCGAGCGCGTTGTAAATCACGCGAGACCCGCCGATCAGGAAGCCTAGCGGGATTGCCACCAAGGCGGCGAGGAAGAATCCGGTCAGCACACGCCCGAGCGAGTACGCGAGCTGGATGCCGATACCCTTGTCGTTGGGGCCGTTGTCATAAAACGGATCGGACAGCTTGTTCCAAATTGTGTCTGCCATCGCCCCCGGCGTCGGAAAACTCGACGCCGCGGTCCCGGCAACGCCGCCCATCAGGGCGGCGTATTCAGGGTCGACGTCGGCGGCCACTGCGACCGTCTCCGGCAGAGTGAGCAAATGCCAGACGCCGATGAGCAGCGCAAACAGCAACAGCGAGAGCAGGATCGACTGCCGGACGGGTTTCAGGCGGGCTTTCATGAGCGCTTGATGGCAAATGAATTGAGATAGTCCTCGGGCTTGGCCGGGTCGAACACCTTGCCCATGACCGTGTGCTTGCTGTAGTTCGATTTGGGCGCCGACAGCCCCATGTCGGTCAGCCGCTTGCGAGCGTCCGTGGCAAGGAAAATCTGCTCGGACACCTTGCGGTAATCGACATCGCCCTTGAGATAGCCCCAGCGTTTGAGCTGAGTCAGGATCCAGACCCCCATCGAGTTCCAGGGGAAGGGATCGAAATCGGCACGGTCCGGCGCATTCACCACATTGCCCAGGCCGTCCGCATAGCGCCCGGTCATGACCTGGGTGAGGACGACTTCAGGCTGGTTCAGATACGCCGCCGGCGCGATCGCCTTGACGATCTCGGCGCGGTTCTCCTGCTTGTGCGCGTAGTCGGTCGCGCTCGCGATCGCGCGGAACAGTGCGGCGAAGGTGTTGGGGTTTTCCTTGATGAACTGCTCGGTCACCCCGAATGCGCAGCATGGGTGGCCTTGCCACAGGTCCTTCGACAGCACATGAATGAAGCCGACCCCTTCGTACACCGCGCGCTGGTTGAACGGCTCGGGGCCCAGGAAACCGTCGATGTTGCCGGCACGCAGGTTGGCAACCATCTCGGGCGGCGGCACCACCGTGATCTGAACGTCCTTGTCCGGGTCGACGCCGTACTCGGCGAGGTAGTAGCGCAGGAGCAGGTTGTGCATCGAATAATCGAACGGCGTGGCGAATTTCATGCCCTTCCATTTCGACGGATCGCCGCGCTTGTCCTTGTGCTTCAGCGCAAGCGTGATGGCCTGGCCGTTGATGTTCTGGATCGTCGCGACGACCGTCGGATCAGTCTTGGAACCCAACCCCATCGAAGAAGCTATCGGCATCGGCGAGAGCATGTGCGAGGCGTCATATTCCTTGTTCAGCACCTTGTCGCGCACCAGCGCCCAGCCCGCGGTCTTGATGACCTGCACGTCCAGCCCCTCGCGCGCATAAAATCCCATCGGGTGCGCCATGATGAGCGGGGTCGCGCAGGTGATGGGGACAAACCCGATCTTGAGCTTGGTCTTCTCCAGCTTGCCCTTTTCCGCTGCCAGCGCCTTGGCGGCCCCCATCGGGAACAGCGTCGAGAGTGCCGCCATCGCCGTGCCGGCACCCACCGCACGCAGGAAGTTGCGGCGCTTCTGGTCGTCGGGGAAGAGTCCGCGCATCACCGCCGACTCGACCACGCGCGAGACGCGCGCATCCTCGTTCTCCATATCGGCATCGTGGTCGGCCTGGCTGTGGTGGCGGCCACAACTGCACCCTGCGCGATGCAGTTTGGTATCGGGGTCAAACGGGTTGTCAAAGCCGGACATAACGCGCTCCTCATCAGGATAAAAAAGGCCATGAAATCCCACCGCTGCTGCGCACCAACTTTTCCACCCTGCGCCCCAGACTGGTGCAGACTCTTGATCCGAGTCTGCCGGCGCCCCTGTCTTCAAGCCCCCGTGTTTAAAGGCGTTGTGCAGGTTTCGATGTGCGGCATCAGTGCTTTCACCCTTGTTGCAATCAGAAACCGTGCCAGGACGAAATTGTTGTTTGGGGTCACCTGCCACCACATCCGCTCAACCTGCTTGCAGCAACTGTTAAGGCGCAATTTCGGGAAACGCAGTCACCCCGGTAAAATCCGCGGATGATCGTCTATCTTCACGGCTTCAATTCCTCCCCCGCGTCAGGCAAGGCCAGGCAACTCGGCGAGCACATGGCCGGTCTCGGGCGACAGGCGGACTATCTCTGTCCGGCGCTGCCCGACCGCCCGCGCGATGCCATCGCTCACGTCGAAGCCGAACTGACGCAGCGTCATCCCGAGTCGGTCACCCTGGTGGGCAGTTCACTGGGCGGCTTCTACGCCACCCATCTGGCAGAAAAGCACGGCTGGAAAGCGGTATTGGTGAATCCGGCAGTGCATGCCCACATCCTGATGCGTAGTTCACTCGGTCCCCAGACCAACTGGCACACCGCCGAGAAGTGGGTGCTCACTGAAGCGCATCTGGCCGAGCTCGAAGCGATGGATGTCATGACCATCACCCGTCCCGAGCGCTATCTGCTGCTGGCGCAGACTGGCGACGAGGTGCTCGATTACCGCGATGCCGTGGCTTACTATGCGGGCGCCACGCAGATCATCGAAACCGGCGGCGACCACGGCTTTGCCGGGTTCGAGCGCCACTTTCAAACCATTTTGGATTTCTGATTTTTCATGTACCTCATTTTTGAAGAGGACGGCCATTTCAAGGCCGGCTCCATCCTGTCCGAAACCGACGCGACGGCTCAGGTGGAAGCCGCATCGGGCAAACGCAGCAAGATCAAGGCAGCCAGCATCCTGTTGCGTTTTGCCGCACCCGCACCGAGCGAGGTGATGGCCGAGGCCGAAACGCTGACGGCGGACCTCGACGCCGATTTCCTGTGGGAAGCGGCCGGCTCGGACGAGTTCGGCTTCGAGCAGTTGGCGCAGGAATACTATGGCCACACCCCGCTACCGGCCGAGTCGGTGGCGTTGCTGATGAAGCTGCACGCCTCGCCGATTTATTTCCACAAAAAGGGCAAGGGCCGCTACCGCCCGGCGCCGCCCGAGACGCTGGCAGCAGCCAAGGCCGGGCTGGAGAAGAAGCGCCTCGCGGCGGAAAGACAGGCGTATCTTGCTTCCGAACTAGCTGCCTTCCATTTGCCCCCGGAATACACCTCGCTGATCCCGCGCATTCTCATCGCGCCGGACAAGAACACACTCGAATACAAGGCTCTGGAAGACGCGGCCGCGGCCACCGGACTGTCGCAACTGCGGCTCATCGAACGCTGCGGCGCGATCCCGTCGACGCTCGACTTTCATCTGGCGACCTTCCTGCTTGAGTATTTCCCGCGGGGCACCGGGTTTGCGCCGGTCACCGAGCCGATCGATCCGCCCGAATTGCCGAAAAGCACGGTGCGCGCTTTTTCGATGGACGACGAGGCCACCACCGAAATCGACGATGCGCTCTCGGTGCAATGGCTGGACGAGGGCACGATCCGCGTCGGCATCCATATCGCCGCGCCCGCACTCGGCATCGCGCCCAGCTCGGAACTCGACAAGGTGGCGCGCGAACGGCTGTCGACCGTGTACTACCCCGGCGACAAGATCACCATGCTGCCGGAAGCACTGATCCACCATTACACGCTGGGCGAGACTCACGACTGTCCTGCCTTGTCGCTGTATGTGAACGTGGCGTCCGACCTGCGCGTGCTCGGCACCGAAACCCGGCTCGAGATGGTGCACATCGCCGACAACCTGCGCCACGAGGCGCTGGAAGTCGAGTTCAACGCCGATACCCTCGGCAATCCGGATGTCGCCGATTATCCCTACCGCCGCGAGCTCGAATGGCTGTGGGCCTTTTCCGCCGCGCTTGAAGCCGGGCGCGGCAAAGCCGACACGGTGGACCGCATCGACTACAACTTCAAGGTCGATGGCGAGCGTGTCAGCATCGTGCCGCGCAAACGTGGCAGTCCGATCGACAAGGTGGTGTCCGAGCTGATGATCTTCGCCAATGCCCATTGGGGCGGCTGGCTGGCCGAAAACCGGATTCCCGGCATTTATCGCGCGCAGGCGAACGGCAAGACCCGCATGACGACCTCGCCAGACCCGCACGTCGGTCTTGGCGTCGATCAATACGCATGGTCGTCATCGCCATTACGGCGCTATGTCGACCTCGTCAACCAGCGTCAGCTGATCTGCCTGGTCCAGGCAACCGATCCGGTTTACCCGCCGAGGAGCGAGCAGCTGTTTTCGGTGGTGCGCGAATTCGAATTGGCGTACGACGCCTACAACGAGTTCCAGCGCAGGCTCGAGCGCTACTGGATGCTGCGCTGGCTGACCCAGGAAAACGTGCAGGAAGTCACCGCCCATGTCATCCGCGAAGACCTGGTCCGCTTCGACAACCTGCCGATGGTGACGCGTGTACCTTCGGTGACGGGCGTCGCGCCGGGTTCGAAAGTCCGGCTCGCGATCTCGAACATCGACCTGCTCGATATCAGCTTTCACGCCGAATATGTGGCAACGCTGGAGACGCCGCCTGACAGCAGCGCCGCCCTTCCGTAGAATCAGGCCTGCTTCCACTACCGGTCTGCATGGTGTCTGCCCCGCCCCTCAATCTCGCCGCTCCCTCCAAGCAAGGCACGCGCATGGCGCTTGCCCTGCTCGCGTCGGCGGCGGTGCACGGCATGGTGCTGTCGACCCAGTTCGTGCAGGTCAACCCGCGCCTGTTCGAGGACCCCAACCTGCCGATGGAAGTGGTGCTGGTCAACGCCAAGAGCAAGCAGTCACCGCTCAACCCGGACGCGCTGGCGCAGGTGAACCTGGCGGGCGGCGGCAACACCGACGAGGACCGGCGCCTGAAGAGCCCGTTACCCGCCAGCAGCAAGTCCCAGGTCGGCAGCGAGGAGGCCGCCCTTCAGGCACGCGTGGCCCAGCTCGAGAAGCAGGCCAAAGCCCTGTTGTCACAGCTGCAACCTGAAGCCCAGATTCAAGACCAGCCACAGGCGGCCCCACCCGCCCCCGAGCAGCCCGTCATCGACACCACCCAGCTCAACCAGCAGGCACGCGAAATGGCCCAGCTGCAGGCGCGCATCTCGCAGCAGTGGGACGAGTACCAGAAACGCCCAAAGCGCGCCTTCGTCGGTGCCAACGTCAGGGAATACGCGTTTGCGCGCTATGTCGAAGACTGGGTCACCAAGGTGGAGCGCATCGGCAACGTGAACTACCCCGAGGCCGCGCGCCGCCAGGGCATCTACGGCAGCCTCAAGCTCACGGTATCGATCTATGCCGACGGCCGCATCGAGAACATCGAGGTGGACCGTTCGTCCGGATCGAAAATCCTCGACACCGCTGCCATCAAGATCGTCGAACTTGCTGCGCCCTATGCCGCCTTTCCAGACGACATGCGGAAAAAAGCCGACATCCTGTCGATCACGCGCACCTGGACATTCACCCGCTCGGACCAATTGGTAGGGGCGGACTGAGAGCCCACTCGTGTACAATATTCAGGTTTGCTAATATTTAATCCTGATTTACTCGGAGCTCAACCATGCATACCGGCACCACGCTTACCCAATTCATCATTGAAGAACAGCGCCGCACTGCCGGCGCCACCGGCGATTTCACCTCGCTGCTGAACGACGTCGTCACCGCCTGCAAGGCGATTTCCAACGTCGTCAACAAGGGGGCGCTGCTGGGCGTGATGGGTTCACTCGATTCGGAAAACGTGCAGGGCGAGACGCAGAAGAAGCTCGACGTCATCACCAACGACATCATGATCCGCTCCAACGAGTGGGCCGGCCATCTGGCCGGCATGGCATCGGAAGAGATGGACGAGGTGTATGCCATCCCCACCCAGTATCCGCTGGGCAAGTACCTGCTGGTGTTCGATCCGCTCGACGGATCAAGCAACGTCGACGTCAATATCTCGGTCGGCACCATCTTCTCGATCATGAAGGCCCCGGTCGCAGGCCGCGCCGCCAAGGCCGAAGACTTCCTGCAACCCGGCACCAAGCAGGTGTGCGCCGGCTACGCGATCTATGGCTCCTCGACCATGCTGGTGCTGACCTTCGGCCACGGCACCAATGGCTTCACGCTCGACCGCGACGTCGGCGAATTCGTGCTGACCCACCCCAACATGCAGATCCCCACCGAAACCAAGGAGTTCGCGATCAACGCCTCCAACATGCGCTTCTGGGAAGCGCCGGTGCAGCGCTACGTGGAAGAATGCCTGGCCGGCAAGACGGGGCCGCGCGGCAAGGATTTCAACATGCGCTGGGTCGCCTCGATGGTCGCCGAAGTGCACCGCATCCTCACGCGCGGCGGCATTTTCATGTACCCCAAGGACACCAAGGACCCCGCCAAGGCCGGCAAGCTGCGCCTGATGTACGAAGCCAACCCGATGGCCTTCATCGTCGAACAGGCCGGCGGTGCGGCCACCACTGGCCGCGAGCGCATCCTCGACCTGGCCCCGGAAGGCCTGCATCAGCGCGTGCCGGTGATTCTCGGCTCCAAGACCGAAGTCGATACCGTGACGGGCTACCACCACGAACAGGCTGCGTAAGGTGGCGCGATCGCGCAGCCGGAATGCCGGGGTTGACGGAACGACGGCGCTGGACCAGTATTCGCCAATCCGCCATTCGGCGCGGCCCCATTGAAGCATCCCGCCACAGCAAGATGACAAGCTGATCCTGCTTGATTATCCAGCGGACATAACCGAAACAGGAGCTCAAATGAAATTCAACAGGATACTGGCGGCGAGCCTGCTGGTCGCGTCGAATGCGCACGCGACGGACAGCTTCAACAGCGAAGCCGCCCACTTCGTATTCGGGGCTGCCCTGGCCGGCGGCATCACTGCAGTCGTCGACCACTGGTATCCGGAGCAACGGGAATATCGGGGCTGGTGGGGGTTCGGCATCAGCAGCGTCGGGGCGGCGCTGGAAAGCCTGTACGAATACAACATCAATGGAAATGGAAGAAACCAGGCATTGGATGCCGCGTCGCATATCGCCGGTTCGGCGCTGGGCGCCTACGTGACCGACAAGTACATCCTGGAGCCGGTCATCAAACCCGCTGCCGCAGGTGAAGGAAGCTACATCGGCCTCAATCTCGTCTACGCGGGCAAACCTTGAAACATCGGCCATGCGCAAGACGCATGGCTTGTCGTGTCAAGAAGCCGGGTACCCCCGGCTTTTTTGCGTCCAAACGCAAGGAAACGGACGCAGGTTCTGCCTATGCATCATCGCCGCGCGTGAGGCGCGACGGGACCGGCACGCCAGCAAACGATAGCTGGGGCGCCATGCGCCGCAGCGCGATTCATGTTTCGGGATTGCCTCGGGACGGCGACGGATGATGCGATGCCATATGCACATTGTCGTAACGGGTCGCATGCGGATGCGCATCGATCTCGTCGGCCCGGGCCTGAAGCCTTCGGTCCGACATCCAGTGGAAGAACAGCGGAATGAAGAACACCGCCAGGAACGTCGCGGCAAGCATTCCGCCGACGACCCCGGTGCCGACCGCATGGCGTGCGCCGGCCCCTGCGCCGGTTGAAATTGCCAGCGGCAGCACGCCAAGAATAAAGGCGAGCGAGGTCATGAGGATGGGGCGGAAGCGCAGCCGGGCGGCTTCGAGCGCTGCGGCCACACTGGAATAGCCCTCCTGCTTCTTCAGCACGGCAAATTCGACGATCAGGATCGCGTTCTTCGCCGCAAGGCCCAGCAGCGTCACCAGCCCGATCTGGAAGTAGACATCGTTGGTGAGTCCGCGCAGCCACACTGCGGCGAGCGCACCGAAGGTGCCAAATGGCAGCGCCATCAATACGGCGAACGGCAGCGACCATTTCTCGTATTGCGCGGCAAGAATCAGGAACACCATCAGCACCGCCAAACCGAGCGCAATGCCCGAGGTGCCGCCTGAACGTTTTTCCTGGAACGATGCACTTGTCCATTCATAGCTGAAGTCGGGTGGCAGCACCTTTTTCGCGATCTCGTCGACGATGGCGAGCGCCTGTCCGGAACTGATCCCGGGCACGGCGCTGCCCATGATCTTGACTGCCTGGAGATTATTGTAGCGATCGAGGGTTTCCGGACCTGACGAAAAGCCGATCCGGGCCAGCGCCGACATCGGCACCATCTCGCCCGCCGCGTTGGGCACATAGAGCGCCGATACGTCCTGCGGCGTCTTGCGTGCGCCCGGCTCGGCGGACATCAGCACCTGCCAGGTGCGGCCATACTTGTTGAAATCGTTGACGTAATACGAGCCGAGCGTCGCCGACAGCGTGCTGAACACCTCGTCGATCTTGACGCCCAGCATCTTCGCCTTTTCACGGTCGACGTCGACATACAGCTGCGGCACATGCGGCCGCCACAGCGTCAGTACCTGCGCGAGCCGCTTGTCCTGACGCGCGGCGGCGAGAAAGGCATCACTGACCTGGGCGAGTTTCTGCGGCCCCCCTTCGCCCTTGTTCTGGATGTAGAGCTCGAAACCGCCCGCGTTGCCGAGGCCGAAAATCGGCGGCGGCGCGAACGCCAGCACCAGCGCCTCGCGTATGCCCGCTGTGGCCCCCATCATCTCGCCCACCATCTGCGGTATGGCTTTCTCGCGCTCATCCCAGTGGCGCGCGGCGACGAAAATGGTCGCCGCACTGTTGCGGAAGCCGCCGCCGAGAAAATCGAGGCCGGCAAAAGCCACCACGTGTTCGACTGCCGGGTCCTTGCGCACGATCGCGTCGACCTGCTTGACCACGGCTTCGGTTCGCGACAGTGCGGAGCCGTCCGGCAGGTACACCGCGCTGATGTAGAAGCCCTGGTCCTCGTCGGGCACCAGGCTGCCGGGCGTGAGTTTCCACAGCGTCACCGCGGCAGCGATCATCAGCACGTAGATTGCCAGCGCGACGGCCGAGCGCCGCATGAGAAATTTCACCCCGCCCAGGTAATGCCGGGTCATGCCCGCGAACCCCCGGTTGAATAGTCGGAAAAAACGTCCCGGCGCATGCGGCTTCTCGCCCTTGAGCAGGGCCACGCACAGCGCCGGCGTCAGCGTCAGCGCGACGAGACCGGAAATCACCACCGAGATCGAGATGGTGACGGCGAACTGGCGATACAACTCGCCGGTCAGGCCGCCGAGGAAGGCGATCGGGATGAACACCGCGCACAGCACCAGCACGATGGCGATCACCGGGCCGGTGACCTCGCGCATGGCCAGCAGCGCGGCCTCGCGCGGCGACTTGCCGTGCTCGTGGATGATGCGCTCGATGTTTTCCAGCACCACGATGGCGTCGTCGACCACGATGCCGATGGACAGCACCATGCCAAACAGCGTCAGCGTGTTGATCGAGTAGCCGAGCAGCAGCAGGCCGACAAAGGTGCCCAGCAGCGAAACCGGCACCGCGAGGATGGGAATCAGCGTCGCGCGCCAGTTCTGCAGGAACACGAACACGACCAGCACCACCAGCAGGATCGCTTCCCCCAGGGTCTTCACCACCTCGCGGATCGACACCTCGACGAAGCGCGTGGTGTCGTAGGGGACCGCATAGTCGAGCCCTTCGGGGAAGTGCTTCTTCAGTTCCTCGACCGTGCGCTTCACTTCGTCGCCGACATCGAGCGCGTTGGCGCCTGGCTGCAGGAAGATACCCACCAATGTCGCCGGCTTGCCGTTGTACAGACCCGCAAAATCGTAATCCTTGGAACCGAGTTCGACCCGCGCGACGTCTTTCAAATACAGCAGCGAGCCGTCGGCATTGGCACGGACGACGATGTTCTCGAACTCGCTGGGATCGGCAAGGCGGCCCTTTGCGGTCAGCGAATAGACCAGCGACTGGCCATCGTCGACTGGCGGCTGGCCGATCTTGCCGGGGGCGAACTGCGCGTTCTGCTCGTTGATCACGCGCGTGAGGTCGGCCACTGTCACCCCGAGCTGCGCCATGCGGTCGGGCTTCAGCCAGATGCGCATGGCGTAGTCCTTGGCACCGAAGATCTGCACATTGGTGGTGCCCGGAATGCGCTTCAACCGGTCCAGCACATTGAGAGTGACGTAGTTGCTGGTGAAGAGGTCGTCGTAGCGACCGTCGGGTGACAGAAAGGCCAGTACCTGCAGGAAGGCCGACGAACCCTTTTCCACCGTCACGCCCTGGCGCCGCACCTCTTCCGGCAACCGCGCCTCGGCCTGCTTGACCCGGTTGTTGACGTTGAGGGCGGCCTTGTCGACGTCCGAACCGATCTCGAACGTGACCTGGATTTCCAGGACACCGTTCGAGGCCGAGGTCGAACTCATGTACATCATGTCCTCAATGCCGTTGATCGCGTTTTCCAGCGGCGCGGCGACCGTCTGCTCCAGCACCGTCGCCGAGGCACCGGGGTAGACCGCTCGCACCGTGACCACAGGCGGTGAGATCTCCGGATATTGCGCGATCGGCAACGTCCGCATTGCCAGCAGGCCGGCCAGCACGATCAGGATGGACAGCACCACCGAAAAGATCGGCCGGTCGATGAAGAAGCGCGAGAACATGTCAGACCCTTATTTTTTCACCGCTGCTGCGGCTGCACCGGCTTCCGTCGGCGCGACGGGCATACCGGGGAAGAAGATCCGCGCCATGCCATCGACCACCACCTTGTCGCCGGGCTTCAAACCGCTCTTGATGACCCAGCGGCCAGCGCTCTTGCCGGGCTCGCCGCTGTTGGTCCAGGCGCCGACTTCGACCGGACGCGGCAGGGCGACGGTCATGCCCTGCTCGCCAGGGCTGGCGACATAGACGAACTTGCCGGTCGGGCCGTCCTGCACCGCAGGTTGCGGCACGCTGATCGCGTCAGGCAACCGCCCGCCTTCGACGACCACGCGCACGAACTGCCCGGGTTTGAGGGCGCCGTCCGCGTTGACGAACTCGGCGCGCATGTCATATGCGCCGGTCTGCGGATTCGCCTTGTAGTCGCTGAAATTGATCTTTCCGGTGGAGTCGATCCGGGTACCGTCGGCGAGCAACAGGCCGACGCGCTGCCGGCCCTGTTCGAGCGTACCTTCGGCAAGCTGCCTTTCCAGCGCCAGTCGCGCCTCCTCGCCGATCGAGAAGCGCGCATAGATGGGCGCCACCTGCGCCAGCGTTGCAAGCGCCGGTCCCGTCGGGCTCACCAGCGCGCCTTCGACCTGGAGCGCCCGTCCCATCACGCCCGTTAGCGGTGCGTGGATTTCCGTGTAGCCGAGATTGACGCGCGCATCTGCAAGCACGGCCTCGGCGGCCCTCACGCCTGCTTCGGCGACTGCAAGCGCAGTTTGCGTGGCATCCAGCGCACGTGTGCTGACAAATCCCTGGGCTGCAAGGCTGCGGTTGCGCTCAAGCTCAAGTTTCGCTTCCGCCAACAGGGCCTGCCGGTTGGCGAGTTCGGCTTGCGCTGCGCGCACCTGGGCGGAAAAGCTCGCGGCATCGAGCCGGTACAGCAGTGCGCCTGACTTGACGGGGGCGCCCTCTTCGAAAAACCGTCGCTCGATCACGGCCGAGACGCGCGGGCGCACTTCCACTTCGCGCGAGGCCTCCAGCCGGCCGACATATTCGAAAGCGACCGGCAGCGTTTGCGGTACCATCGATTCCACCGTCACCTGTGCCGGCGGCGGGGCACCACCGCCCTGTTGTGGCGTCTCCTGTTGCCCGCATGCGGCGAGCAACATACTCAAACTCATTGTTGCTGCCCGCGTAAATCGACGCATGATGCCCCCTGCCTATTGAATGTCCCGCCATGATAAAAGCATACATGCGTGAATGTAAATTGCAGGAGGCCCGGCTTTGCCGGACAATCGCACAATGGTCAAACGAACCCGAGAAGAAGCCCAGGCGACCCGAGAATCCCTGCTGGCGGCCGCCCTCCAGGTGTTTCGTGAGCGCGGCGTCGCGCACACGCGACTGGTCGATGTCGCCGAGCGCGCCGGCGTCACGCGCGGTGCCATCTATTGGCATTTCAGGGACAAGGCCGAACTTTTTCAGGCTGTCTGCGAACATGGCACCCTGCCGGTGGAGGCGTTGCTGGCCGAAGCGAGCCAGAGCATTCAGCGTGATCCGCTCGCCACGGTCAGGCAACTTGCACTGATGGCGCTCATCCAGCTGGCGCAACATGCCGACACCCAGGCGATGTTCGACGTGATATTTCACAAGTGCGAGTTCACCGAGGAATTGGCGCCCGTCGTGGCAAAGAACGATGCCGATCGCGATGCCTGCCTGTCGAGGGTTCAGCAACTGTTCGACCAGGCCGTCGCCAGCGGCCAGTTGCCGCCTGACACCGATACCCTGCTCGCCACGCACGGGCTGCACGCCTACATGGTGGGGCTGATGCACGAATGGGTGCTGAGTCCGCAAAGCTACGACCTGGCCGCCTGCGCAGGGCCGCTGCTCGACACCTATCTGAGCGGCCTGGCGACCCGCCCGCCGGTATGCCGGCCACGGACTATCTAGCTGCAAACGGCCGGTGCTAACGACCTGAAAAGCGCCAGCACCCGCTGGCGTTGCGCCGCGTGGTCGACGATGGGCCCGGGATAAGCCTTGCCGACGACCATCCCGATTCGTTCCTGCTCACTGGCAGGCAGCGTCCAAGGCGCATGAATGTATTTGTCCGGAACGGCCGCAAGCTCCGGCAGGTAGCGACGGATGAATGCGCCCTGCGGGTCGAATTTTTCGGATTGCGTGACCGGGTTGAAGATGCGGAACCATGGCTGGGCATCGCATCCAACCGAGGCAGCCCACTGCCAGCCACCGTTGTTGGCCGCCAGATCGAAATCGATGAGCGTGTCGGCGAAATAGCGCTCGCCGAGCCGCCAGTCGACCAGCAAGTCCTTGGTCAGGAATGAAGCACTGAGCATGCGCAGCCGGTTGTGCATGTAGCCCGTTCGATTGAGCTGGCGCATCGCGGCATCGACCAGCGGGTAGCCGGTACGCCCTTCGCACCACGCCTCGAAATGGCCCGGCGGATTGGGCCACGGCAGCGCGTCGTATTGCGGCTTGAAGCTATGCCCGGCGGCGACGTCGGGACGGTGCCACAGGATCTGGTGATAGAAATCGCGCCAGATCAGCTCGGACAACCAGGTCTGTGCGCCGCGTCCCCCCTGCTGCCAGGCGGCAGCCGCAAGCTGGCGGATGGAAACGGTGCCGAAGCGCAGGTGTGCTGATAGATAGGATGTCCCCTTGATGGCAGGAAAGTCGCGCGCTTCCTGGTAGCGGTCGATGCGTTGCAGGAAGTCATCGAGCAATTTCGCGCCCCCCGTCGTGCCTGCTGACAGCTTGAGTCCGGCCAGATTGCCAGACACAAAGCCCATCGCCCGCAGGCTGGGGATGGCGCTGGACCGCGCCGCCAGCCGTCCGGCGTAGGCATCCACCGGATAGGCCCGCAGATAATACGGGGTCAGGGCTTTCAGCCAGGCATTCCGGTAAGGCGTGAACACGCTGAAGGGCTTGCCTGCCGCAGTAAGCACTTCGTCACGTTCAAAAATCACTGTGTCCTTGTAGTGCTGGACGGCGACACCTTGGACATGCAGCGCCGCTTCGACGGCGGCGTCGCGCGCCAGCGCAGCGGGGTCGTCGTCATGATTGAAAAATACGCTGTCGACCCCGAGTTCGGCAGCCAGCTGCACGATCTCGTCGCGAGCAATCCCATGCCGGATAATGAGTCCGCCGCCCCCGGATTGCAGGGATTGCTGCAACTCGGTGACGCTGGCGTGGATGAACTCGACACGACGGTCGGCCGGGCCCGGGAGCGCATCGAGGATTGCTCGGTCGAACACGAATGCGCAGAAGACCTGACGCGAGCGTTTGAGCGCGTGATAGAGCGCGGCGTGATCGTAATCGCGCAGGTCGCGCCGAAACCAGACCAGGGCACGTTGGTATTCAGGCATCAGCCATACCAGTCGCTATAGTTGAAGGCATAACTTGCAAAAAGAGGTATTGGCCAGATTTGAGGCAGATTACAATGGGAAGGCAATCATGGATACCGTCAACCTCACCCACAATTTTCTGATCGCCATGCCCGGCATGGTCGACCCCAATTTCAACGGCACGCTGACCTATATTTGCGACCATAGCGACCAGGGAGCGCTGGGCGTGGTGGTCAACCGGCCGATCGATCTGGATCTGTCGATGTTGTTCGAACAGATCGGGCTGTCCCTGCCCGCACGCCTGCACAAGAATACGGTCTATTTTGGCGGTCCAGTGCAGACCGAGCGGGGATTCGTGCTGCACACACCACCGCAGACCTTCAGTTCGACCCTTGTTGTCAAGAACACGGTCAGTCTCACCACTTCAAAGGATGTGCTGGAGGCGGTCAGTCAGGATGCCGGACCCGAGAAATTCATGGTTTCGCTGGGCTATGCGGGCTGGGCGGCCGGCCAGCTGGAAGACGAGATCAAGCAAAACGCCTGGCTGTCGGTGGCGGCCGACCCACAGGTCATTTTCGACATGGCGCCGGAAGAACGTCTGCCTGCCGCAATGAAGTTGCTGGGCATCGACTTCGCCAGTCTCTCCGAAGAAGCCGGGCACGCTTGAAACCCGCTGACACCCACGGCACGGTGCTGGCCCTCGACCTGGGTCTGAAACGCACCGGCGTGGCGTCCGGCGAGCTGTCGATCGGGATTGCGCATCCCCTCACGGTCATTCACGCCGAATCCACCGATGCGCGGCTGACCGCCATCGCCAAGCTGATTGCCGAATGGCGCCCGGTGCTGCTGGTATTGGGGCTGCCGACCCACGCAGATGGCAGCGAGCATGAAATGACCCGGGTGGCCAGAAACTTCGCGAACAAACTAGAATCACGCTTCAATCTGCCGGTGTTCCTGGTGGACGAGCGCCACACCAGCACGGCAGCCGAATCCGAGCTGCATGCACGCGGCATTCACGGCCAGAAAAACAAGGCGCTGACGGATGCCGTTGCCGCCCAACTCATACTCCAGGGATTTTTTGATGCACGCCTCACTGCCTGACGCCGACACTCTGATAAGGCAGCTTGCCGATGCCATTGCGCCCACCCTCACCCCCGATACCCTGATCGTCGGCATCCATACCGGCGGCGCCTGGGTGGCCGAGCGACTGCATGCCTTGCTGCAAAGCACCACCCCGCTTGGCACGCTCGACATTTCCTTTTATCGCGACGATTTTTCGCGCATCGGCCTGCACCCACAGGTCAAGCCGTCCAACCTGCCCTTCGATCTGGAAAACCGCGACATCCTGCTGGTCGACGACGTATTGCACAGCGGACGCACGGTGCGTGCGGCGATGAACGAGTTGTTCGATTACGGCCGCCCGGCTTCGATCCGGCTGGCGGTGCTGGTCGATCGCGACGACCATGAACTGCCGATCCGCCCTGACTTTGCCGGTCTCACAATTTCCGTTCCCGACAACCAGAACATCAACCTGTCGCGCCTGGACGATGGTCATCTGACGCTTTCACTCGCATGAACCCACAACTCACTGAAGACGGCAGACTGCGCCACCTGCTCTCGATAGACGGCCTGCCGCGCGCCATCCTGACGCAAATCCTCGACACCGCCGAGTCGTTCATGGACGTGGGCGAGCGCGAAGTGAAGAAGGTCCCGCTGCTGCGGGGAAAAAGCATATTCAACCTGTTCTTCGAGCCGTCGACGCGCACCCGCACCACGTTTGAAATCGCCGCCAAGCGATTGAGCGCCGACGTGGTCAACCTCAATATCGCCACGTCCAGCCAGACCAAGGGCGAGGCCATCCTCGACACGGTCGACAACCTCGCTGCCATGCATGCCGACATGTTCATCGTGCGCCATTCTCAGTCGGGCGCCGCCCATTTCATCGCCCGCAACGTGGCCCCGCACATCTCTGTGATCAACGCCGGTGACGGCCGTCATGCCCACCCGACGCAAGGCCTGCTCGACATGTTCACGATCCGCCGCTTCAAGGGGGAGTTCCACAACCTGACCGTGGCCATCGTCGGCGACGTGCTGCATTCGCGCGTGGCGCGTTCGCAAATCCATGCGCTGACCACGCTGGGCGTGCCGGAAGTCCGCGTCATCGGCCCCAAGACCCTGATGCCCACCGGCGTCGAGCAGATGGGCGTCAAGGTTTTCCACGACATGGAAACCGGCCTGCGCGGCTGCGATGTAGTCATCATGCTGCGCCTGCAGAACGAACGCATGAAAGGCGCTCTGCTGCCAAGCGCGCAGGAATACTTCAAGTTCTTCGGCCTGACCCCGGCCAAGCTTGCACTTGCCAAGCCGGACGCCATCGTCATGCACCCCGGTCCGATGAACCGCGGCGTGGAGATCGATTCCGAAGTGGCCGACGGCCCGCAATCGGTGATCCTGCCGCAGGTGACCTACGGCATCGCCGTGCGCATGGCCGTGATGGCACTGCTGGCGGGGGGCACCACCACATGAAGGTCCTGCAGCGAACCCGTGCAATGGAAATGAACAGTGTTGCCCCGGCCATCATCAGCAAGGGCGACAATCTGGCAGAGGCGTCCGTATGAAAATACATATAAGGAACGGGCGCGTGATCGACCCGATGAACGCGCGTGACGAAGTCGCCGACGTGTTTGTGGCAGCAGGCAAGATTGTCGCCAACGGCCACGCACCCGCGGACTTCCACGCCAACCGCACGATCGACGCCAGCGGCCTGATTGTCTGCCCAGGCCTGGTCGACCTCTCGGTGCGACTGCGCGAACCCGGCTTCGAATACCGCGCCACGCTGGAATCGGAAATGCTCGCCGCCGCGGCCGGCGGCATCACCTCGCTGGCCTGCCCACCCGACACCGACCCGCCGCTGGACGAACCGGGGCTGGTGGAGATGCTGAAATTTCGCGCAAAAAATCTGCCGGGGCCACGCGTCTACCCGATCGGGGCTCTGACGCAGAAGCTCGAAGGCAAGATGCTTACGGAGATGGCCGAACTCACCGAAGCGGGCTGCCGCGCCTTCACCCAGGCCGATGCGCCGTTGACCGACACCCAGGTACTGCTGCGCGCGATGGAATACGCCGCCACCTTCGGCTTCAGCCTGTGGCTGCGGCCGCAGGATGTGTCCCTGGCGCGCGACGGCATCGCGCATGATGGCGCCGTCGCGTCGCGACTGGGTCTGCCCGGCATTCCTGCCCTGGCCGAAACCGTGGCGCTGGCGACGATTCTGCTGCTGGCACGCGAAACCGGTGCCCGCATCCACCTCGCCCGGCTATCGACGCGCGAGGGCATCGCCATGGTGCGTGCAGCCAAGGCGCAGGGATTGGCCGTCACCTGCGACGTCGCCTGCACTCACGTCCACCTGTCGGAGAACGATCTCGTCAGCTTCGATTCGCACCTGCACCTGGTGCCGCCGCTGCGGGGCCAGCGCGACCGCGACGCCATACGTGAAGCATTGCGCGACGGATCCATCGATGCCTTGTGTTCCGACCACACGCCTGTTGATGAAGACGTCAAGCAGGTGCCGTTCGGCGAATCGGCACCGGGTGCGTCCGGGGTCGAACTGCTGCTGCCGCTGACGCTGAAATGGGCGCGCGAGATGGGGGTACCTCTGCTGCAGGCAATCGACCTGATTACGTGGAAACCGGCACAGATTCTGGGGGTGCCCGGCGGCAACCTGTCGGTCGGCAGCTGTGCCGACATCTGCATTTTCGACGAAGCCGCCGACTGGGTGGTCAGCTCGAAAACCCTGACCAGCCAGGGCGACAATACGCCCTTCCTCAACCATCCGATGCAGGGGCGGGTGCGCTATACGCTGATCGACGGTCATATCGATTTTGAGTCGCAACACTGAATTACGAATCGTCCCGGGCGGCGATTAAACACCCTGCCATGGATCGCGCTACGTTTTCAACGCTGCTTCTCAGCCTGGCTGCCGGGGCAATGGCAGTCGCCGGTTTTGCGCCGCTCGGCCTGTGGCCGCTGCCGCTGTTGAGCCTGACGCTGCTGTTCGGGTTGCTGGCGCAATCTCCTTCCATGCGCAACGGCTTCCTGATCGGACTGGCATGGGGACTCGGATTTTTTATCGCCGGCGTGAGCTGGGTATATGTCAGCCTGTCGGTGTACGGTGGCATGGCGCCATGGCTGGCGGCATTAGCGACTTTCCTGTTTTGCGCTTTTCTGGCCCTGTTCCCGGCCATGGCCGGCGCCTTGCAGGCACGCTGGCGCGTGTCGCCCGCACTGCGCGCATTGGGCGTGATACCGCTGTTGTGGGGTGTGACGGAATGGGTGCGCGGCTGGATTTTCACCGGTTTCCCCTGGCTGGTCATGGGGTATTCCCAGGTGCCCGCCAGCCCGCTGGCGGGCTACGCGCCGGTGATTGGCGTGTATGGAGTGTCGTACCTGCTGGCCCTGATTGCCGCGTTGCTGGCATGGAGCCTGACAGGACATGGCCAGCGAGCTCAGCGCTCGTGGGCCGCGGTGGCGATCGTTGCCATCGGCGTCGGCGGCCACGCTATGCGGGGCATAGCGTGGACCACGCCGGACGGCGCACCGACCACGGTGGCGCTGCTGCAGGGAAACATTCCCCAGGACATGAAGTGGCAACCGGAAAAAACGCAAGCCACGCTGGAAATCTATGCGCGCATGGCCACAGCCTCGCCCGCGCAATTGATCGTACTGCCTGAAACCGCCCTGCCCATGTTCGAATCCAGCCTCCCCGATGCCTATCGCGACCGATTGACATCGCTCGGCCGGCAGAACAACGGCGACGTGCTGACCGGCCTGCCGACCGGGTCACCAGCGGGCGCCTACTACAACAGCGTCATCAGCCTCGGCAGCGCGCCCAGCCAGCGCTATCACAAGGTGCACCTGGTGCCGTTCGGCGAATACATCCCGCTGAAGGCGGTGTGGGGCTGGGTGATCGAGGTGCTGCACATCCCGCTGTCCGACTTCGCGCGCGGGGCGATCGATCAGCGGCCGCTGGCCATCGGTGGCCAGCGCGTGGCGGCCAACATCTGTTACGAGGACGCCTTCGGCGAGGAAATCATCCGCCAGCTTCCCGCAGCGAGCGTGCTGATCAACGTCAGCAATCTGGCCTGGTTCGGCGATTCGTTCGCGCCCTGGCAACACGCCCAGATGTCGCAGATGCGTGCGCTGGAAACAGGGCGCATGATGCTGCGTGCCACCAATACCGGGGTGACCGCGATCATCGATGCGCAGGGCCGCATGCTGGCCAGCCTGCCGCTTTTTACCCGCGGCAGCCTCTCTGGCGAGATCCAGGGGTACGCAGGGAACACGCCCTATGGTCGCTGGGGCAATGCGCCGGTACTGATCGTGTGGGTCGGGTTGGGGATCGTGCTGCTGCCAGCAGCGTTCAGGCGGCGGCCCTGATTCGCGTCGCGTTGCGGCCGCTGCGCTTGGCTTCGAGCAATGCGGCGTCGGCACGCGCCAGTGCCTCGTTGTCCTGCTTGTCGTCGCGGCTGTATTCCGACAGGCCGCCGCTCCACGACAGCTTCTGCGTGACGCCGGGGATGAGTTCCACGCTTTCCGGCATGTTGGCGCGCAGTCGCTCTGCCAGTTCCTGCGCGCGATCCAGCGGCGTGTAGGGGAACAGTACACAGAACTCGTCGCCCCCCAGGCGAGCGATGAAATCGCTGTTGCGCAGACAGTTCTTCAGCGCATTGCCGAACTTGATGATGAACTGGTCCCCTGCCTCGTGGCCGAAGGTGTCGTTGACCTGCTTGAAGTTGTCGATGTCCAGGATCAGCAGGCTATGCGACCAGCCATCCTTCAGACTGGCAAACAGTTCCCTCTGCTTCTCGTCGAAGGCGCGCCGGTTGTTGACCTGTGACAGATGATCGACGCGCGCCTGGGCCGTCACTTCCTTCTGCTTGCCGAGCATCACCTTGCCAAGCTTCAGCATGGTTTCGAGTGGCGGTTTGAACTCAGCCAGGCTCACGGGATACTCGACGCGCAGCCGTTGCTGCCGCAAATCGTTGGTGAACTTCACCAGCATGCGCAGGTTGTCGGTCACCCGGTTGCGCACCGCCAGGGTGGTCGCGACGACCAGGATCGCGATCAGCAGACTGGCCATCAGCCAGCCCAGCACATAGGGCGCCGCGTTTTCGACCACCGGCGTGACCGGACGCCACACCGCGATCGTCCATGGCGTGCCGGTCAGAGCAATCCAGTTCGGCTCACCCCGTTTTTTGACAGCCTGGTTGCCGCGACGCATCAGCACGTTGACCGTGCCGTCTCCCTGGCTTTGCTGCAATTCGGCATAGGCTGCCGCGTCGGGCAGCGGCAGCGTATCGAACAGGGCCTGCAATTGCGGCACGCTCTGTTCGACGATGACAAAGCCCAGGCGCTTGCCGTCGCTGCTCAGCACCGGGTGCGACATGGAGAGGTTGAAGGTGGCGGTGGCGGTGGCGGATGCGCCCGCGCCTTCGCGTCCGGCGTTTGCCAGCATCAGCCGCGTATCACCTGACAGAAAGCCCGGCAGCAGCTGACGCTGGCCATCGGTCACAAACAGCACGGCAGCATCCTGGTTCAAGGCATGCAGGTTGGCAGCCTGTGCCTGACACACCTCTGGTGAGCCGGTTACGAAACAGGCCAGCGTCTGCGGGTGCGCGGCGATTCGCGCTGCACTGCGCTGCATGGCATCGGCCATGAACTCGATCTGCGTCGCCATCACCGGCTTGTCGAACTCCTCCGGCGCGGGCTGCGTCTGCGGCCGCGACAGGTAAAACATGGTCGTGACGACACCTGCCAGCAGCGCCAGCGCTGCTGCGAGTATCAATCCAAACCGCAATATCGATGTATGGGGCATGACGTATGCGCCAACCGGCCAACCTCTTATGTTTATGTTCTCCGCAATGGCCAGTTTCCGATATATTCCAGAAAACCAGCCGGCTTGGCGCTGTACTCAGCAAATTCCATGCCCCAACGTGTTTGCACCCGACAGGCCAGCCTGCCGGGTGCATTTAGAATCCACGCGTAAAAAATTCCGACACTATTGCCGGCCGGTGCTCCCGAACCCGCCCTCGCCGCGATAACTGGCCTCGAAATCGTCGACCACATTGAATTCGGCCTGCACCACTGGGACGATGACCAGTTGCGCCAGACGCTCCAGCGGCGCCAGTTCGAACGCCTGCTGGCCGCGGTTCCAGGCGGATACCATCAACTGGCCCTGGTAATCCGAGTCGATCAGCCCGACCAGATTGCCCAGTACAATCCCGTGTTTGTGTCCCAGGCCCGAACGCGGCAGGATCAGCGCAGCATAACCAGGATCCGCCAGGTGGATGGCCATTCCCGTCGGAATCAGCCGGGTTGCGCCGGGTGCGAGCGTGATCGGCGCATCGATGCAGGCACGCAAATCGAGACCAGCTGAACCCGCTGTGGCGTAATGCGGCAGCTGTTCGCGCAGCCGGGCGTCGAGAATCTTCACATCCATCTTCATTTTCGTCGGGATCTCGTCAGTTAGTCGTTGAGCAAGTGTGCAATTCGGCGGACCAGGTGTCGCGCCTGGGTGAGCTTGTCGGCCCGCGGCAATGGATGCTTGCCCTGATCATCGAACAGGACCAGTTCAGCCGCATCCTGCCCGAGGGTGTCCTGCGCCAGATTGCCCACCAGCAGGGGCAGTTTCTTACGGGTGCGTTTGGCTTCTGCGTACGCCGCAAGTTGCTCGGTCTCGGCGGCAAATCCCACGCAGAACGGGGCATCGGGCAAGGCGGCCACTTCGGCCAGAATGTCGGGGTTGGCGACCAGATGCAGCGTCAGGCCGCCTGCGCTTTTCTTCATTTTCTGCGTCGCGGTGACGTCCATCCGGTAATCTGCCACCGCAGCGACGGCAATGAATACTGTGCAGGGCAATTCAGCCAGCACCGCCTGTCGCATCTGCGCCGCGCTTTGCACGTCGATCCGCCGCACGCCTGCCGGGGTGGCGAGACAGGTCGGCCCCGAAACCAGACAGACTTCGGCCCCCGCTTCGGCCGCCGCTTGCGCCACCGCATACCCCATCTTGCCGGAGCTGAGGTTGGTCAAGCCGCGCACCGGATCGATCGCTTCGAAAGTGGGGCCCGCGGTAATGAGGACGCGCTTTCCCGCCAGCGCACCCAGGCCCATCAAGCCTGGCAGGGCCGCCATGATTGCGTTCGGCTCCAGCATGCGCCCCAGGCCGATTTCGCCGCAGGCCTGTTCACCTGCCGCCGGCCCCAGGACCATCACGCCATCCTCGGCCAGTTGTTCAAGATTGCGCCGGGTGGGCCGGGCTGCCCACATCTCGCGGTTCATCGCAGGTGCGACGGCAAGCCTGCAACTGCGCGCCAGACACAGGGTCGACAGCAGATCGTCGGCCCGCCCCTGAACGAGCTTGGCCAGGAAATCGGCCGAGGCTGGGACGACCAGCAACAGATCGGCATCGCGCGACAGATGGATGTGTTCCATGCCGTCACCGCTGGCGGCGTCCCACAGTGAACTCAGCACAGGCTGGCCTGACAACGCCTGAAACGTCAGTGGGGTCACAAACTGCTGTGCCGCCGCGGTCATCACCACCCGCACCTCGGCCCCGGCCTTGACCAGCAGGCGACACAGCTCCGCTGACTTGTATGCGGCGATCCCACCGGTGACACCCAGAATGATTCTTTTATTCGCCAGCGACACGGTCTCGGCTTTCCATGAGAATGGCAATATTCTACGGGAGAGGGGTTGGCATGGCGATTCGTGACTGGCCGGCGGACACGCGTCCGCGCGAGAAGCTTCTGAAGCAGGGCGCGTCTGCATTGACCGATGCCGAACTGGTTGCGGTGTTCTTGCGCACCGGCATGGTCGGCAAAAGCGCGGTCGACCTTGGACGTGAACTGCTCGACCGCTTCGGCGGCCTGGGAGGGCTATGCCGCGCCGACAGGCGATCCGCCTGCGATGCGCCCGGTGTAGGCGAAGCCAAATACGCCCTGCTGCAGGCGGTCATGGAAATGGCCCGGCGCACCCTGGCCGAGGAGATGCAGGCGGGCGATGCGCTCGCTTCTCCAACCGCCGTGCGCGACTACCTGCGCCTGATCCTGCGCAACAAGCCCTATGAAGTGTTCTGCTGCGTGTTTCTCGACGCACAGAATCGGGTCATTGCTGTGGAGGAGCTGTTTCGTGGCACGCTGACGCAAACCAGCGTCTATCCCCGAGAGATCATCAAGCGCGCCCTGGAACACAACGCGGCCGCGCTCATTCTGGCGCATAACCACCCCAGTGGCGTGGCCGAACCCAGCCAGGCCGACCACAGCCTCACTCGCCGATTGGCGGATGCGTTGGCGCTGGTCGACGTGCGCGTGCTCGACCACTTCATCGTGGCGGGCGCGTCCTCGCTGTCATTCATGGAGTCCGGCCATCTTTGAACCGATGCCGAACTTGCTTCGTGATTGCAAGATGTGATATAAATCGCGGTTCTCGGGTTGACCGACTTGGTTAACTCCGCCAGATAACCGGATTTGTTAACCTTTAATTTTGGAGCAGCGTCATGGCTCGCGTATGTGTCGTTACGGGCAAGAAGCCCATGGTCGGAAACAACGTTTCCCACGCCAACAATAGAACCAAGCGGCGTTTTCTGCCCAACCTGCAATATCGCCGGTTCTGGGTCGAGAGCGAAAACCGCTGGATCCGTCTGCGTTTATCGACTGCCGCCCTGCGCACCATCGACAAGAATGGCATTGATGCTGTTCTAGTTGAACTGCGCGCCAACGGCGTTGCCGTTTAAGGAGCTCAATCATGGCTAAAGGCGGACGCGAAAAGATCAAGCTGGAGTCCACTGCGGGCACCGGCCACTTCTACACCACCACCAAGAACAAGAAAACCATGCCCGAGAAAATGGAGATCAGCAAGTTCGATCCCAAGGCTCGCAAACATGTGATGTACAAGGAAACCAAGCTGAAGTAAGGCTGGTTACCGCCCAACAAAAAACCCGCTGAATGGCGGGTTTTTTGTTGGGCGCTTCGCCCGGGCGTTAAGAACGCGTTCGACAGCAGGCCGTCATCAGACAAGCCGTCCGGAAAGCATCAGGCATAACAGCGCAGGCGCACCGAGAAATCCTTCAGCGACTGGATGCCGCTGTCTTCGGCGTGCTTGCACCAGCCCTGCAACTGCTCGAGCAACTGCTCACGGCTGGCGGTGGAACGGCTCCAGATCGCAGCCAGTTCCTGGCGCATCCGATAGACGGTTTGCAGACGCTCGCTCTGTCCAAGAAGCGTATCCAGTTCGGCCTTATCGGCGGCGGCAAGATCGGCCGGCTCCTTGTTCAGCGAGCGGCGGAAACTGTTGAAGGTCCAGTTATGCGGCAGTTTCGCACCCGCCTTCAGCCTGGCGATTTCGGCCGCGCTCTCTTCACGCACGCTGCGCATGAAGCGCGTCATCGCGTCGTAGCGATGGGTGATGATGGCCTGCAGCGTGTCCAGGTCGCACAAGGGCTTGGCGGATTGCCATTTCACGGTGGGCGCCACCTTGCGGATGGAGGCCAGGCCCAGGTAGGACAGCAACTTGATGTAGAGCCAGCCAATGTCGAACTCATACCATTTGTTGGACAAGCGGGCGGAGGTGCCGTAAGCATGGTGGTTATTGTGCAATTCCTCGCCACCGATCAGGATCCCCCACGGCATGATGTTGGTGCTGGCGTCCTCGCAAGCAAAATTGCGGTAGCCCCAGTAGTGGCCGACACCATTGATGATGCCGGCAGCGGTGACCGGAATCCACGCCATTTGCACGGCCCAGATGGTGAGACCGATGGGCCCGAACAGGACGAGATCGATCGCCATCATGAGCCAGATGCCGGCGGCCGAATGACCGCTGTACACGTTGCGTTCCAGCCAGTCATCCGGCGTGCCGTGACCATATTTTTCGAGTGTCTCGACCACCTTGGCCTCGGCACGATACAGCTCGGAACCTTCCCAGAACACCTTCTTGAGGCCGCGTGTCTGTGGGCTGTGAGGATCTTCGGGCGTTTCGCACTTGGCGTGATGCTTGCGATGGATGGCAACCCATTCCTTGGTGACCATGCCGGATGTGAGCCACAACCAGAAACGGAAAAAGTGGCTGATGACGGGATGCAAGTCGACAGCGCGATGTGCCTGCGAACGGTGCAGAAAAATGGTGACGGCGGCAATCGTGATATGGGTAAGCGCCAGCGCAGCCACGACATAACCCCACCACGGTAAATCCAGCAAGCCTAATTGCATGTGTACAGTTCCAAAAAGGATAAATCAATCCGCTAATTTACGGACAAATTCCATAACAATCAATGATTTTTAGCATTTTGAGGACCGATTGATGCCATATGCACCACCCGCTGGGGAAAGGGAATTTCGATACCGGCTGCCTTGAAACGTCGCCAGATCGCCCAGTTGATATCGGATCGCAGGTTGTTTTGACCTTCGCCGGCATCCCGTATCCACACACCCAACTCCAGCAGCACACCGTTATCGGCAAACTCCTTCAGAAACACCTTGGGCAGATTGCCCGCTTCGTCGCAAATCACCCGCGGCTGGTCGTGTGCCGCTTCCAGCATCAAGGCCTCCGCCTGCTCCAGATCGGTGTCGTACGACACCTGCACGGGGAGCGTTATCCGCACATTGGGTTTGCTCAGCGAATGGTTGATTACGGTCTGAGAGATCATCGTTTCGTTCGGAACGATGGTTTCGGTGCCGTCGAGCCCTTTCAGCAACGTGTAGCGCGTATTGATCTGGCTGACCTCTCCGTATTTGTTGTCGACCGTCACCAGGTCGCCGATGCGAACCGAACGGTCGAGCAGGATGATGAAACCCGATATGTAGTTGCTGGCAATCTTTTGCAGACCGAATCCGATGCCCACGCCCAGCGCACCACCAAACACCGAAAGCACAGTCAGGTCGATCCCCACCGCAGGCAGGGCTACCAGCACGGCCAAAATCAAGAACAGGGTACGCGCAGCCTTCGCCAGAGCCATGCGCAGCGACAGATTCATTTGCGGGATGCGCATCAGGCGGGTTTCGACCAGACGCGCCAGCGCCAGCGCCACAATGGTCGCCGCGACGATCACCCCAGCCGCCTGGAGCAGCAAACCGAGCGAGAAGCGATAACTGCCCGACTGGAAGGAGAGCGCATCCATCGCGCCCTGGATGCGCGGCAACAGGCCCGTGACATGCAGCGCGAAGGCGCCCCAGATCAGCCAGGCCGCCGTGCGCTCCCATGCTTTCAGGGCTTCGCTGGAATGGAATACATAGCGCAGGGCGTACACCACGATCCGAACCAGCACCAGGGCCAGCAGCAGGGGGACGGCCAGATTCAGCAGATGCGTGGTGGGCAGCCACAATTCCGCCAGCGCCCGCATGACCAGCACGGCCAGCATCATGACCAGCGGGAAGACCAGGCGGCAGAGACCCTCACGTCCCGCCGACAAGGCGCTCTGCGGATCGATTGGGTAGCGCTTGACGAAACGCCTGGCCATCCAGGCAAGCGCAGCGGCAACTCCCAGCAGGGCAAGCTGCCACAGCAACTGGGTGTCCTGGCCCTCGTCGATCAGGCGGGTCAGCAGATTGTCGAGTGGTGTCTTAACCAAGACGAATACCCAGGAACGCTAAGCAAGCAACGATCAAGGCGGGAACAGCCGATGGCAAAGCCCGCGATCACACGCGCCTCAGAATGTATAGGCGTACTGCGCGCTGAGGATGTTCACCGAGTTCTTGTAATCGCCCCGCAATGTGCCGGCCCCCGGCGCGGTGGAATTGATGCTGGCATCATCGACGAACAGATAGGCATAGCCGAAGTCGAGTGCGGAATTCCCCGACAGTCGGTATTGCCCCCCCAGCGCGACCCAGGTACGGCTATTGTCGGGAATGCGCGGGGTGCGGTAAGCGTCCTCCACCGGCGTTTCATCGTAGGCGACGCCGGCACGCCACGACCAGGCGGCATTCTGGTGCCAGGTCACCCCCACAGAGTAGCGCCAGCTGTCCTGCCAGTTCTCCGTTGTGGAAGACACCACGCTGCCCGAGGTGCGACGCACCGTCAACATGTCGAAAGTACTCCAGCCCGTCCAGGTGATATCGGCCAGCAGGTCCACGCTGGGATTGAGCTTGTGAAACAGGCTCAGCGATGCGGAGGCGGGCATGGTGACATCGGCGGTGACCGGCCCGTTGTGCAACTGCGGACTGCCGGCCATCGGCGGCGGCACGTTGGCAAAGCTGACATCGCCCTCGAGCGTGTAATCGACCTCGGAACGATAGGCAAGACCGACCCGGGTGTCGCCCAGGGTGAACAAGGCCCCCAGATTGTAGCCCCAGCCCCAGTCGTTGCCTTCTACACTGGCCAGTCCCTGCAAGTTGGCGCCCAATGCACCCCCCGCCAGCGCACTGTAATTGACCATGTTGGTCAGCGTGGCGTCGATGTACTGGCCGCTCAATCCTGCCCCCAGCAGGACGGTGTCGTTCAGCTTGTAGGACAGGGACGGGTTGATGTTGATGGTCTGCACCTCGGATTTGACGGCCTGAAAACGTCCCATCCAGGTTTGATCGTATTCGGTCTTGAGTCCGAAAGGGGCGTTCACGCCTATACCCAGGACCAGCTTGTCGTCGACCGGATGGACATAATACAAGTTCGGCACCAAAGCCCAGTCGCCCGCGTCGCCCCCGGTACCGCCCAAAGTCTGGAGCGGTGCCGCCGTTGAGCCGCCATTCTGGAACTTGGCTGAAGGCTTGATGAGACTCCCGGACACCGCCAGTTGAGAACCCGGCAGCAGGCCCATCCCTGCCGGGTTGAAAAATACCGTGCTGGCATCCTGCGCACTGGCGGCCTGGCCGGCATACGCATTGCCGAGCCCGCTTGCATTCTGCTCGATCAGGGCGAAGCCGGCAGCCTGCGTCAAGCCGGCGAACCCGGCCATTGTGAAGCCCAGCGTCAGGTGCTTCAGAGGAAATGAGGACATCAGATTCTCCCTATGTCGTTTCGTGGAATTCAGCGCGCGAAATCAGCATACATCGCCTCGACCGCTGCGCGGTAACGATCGAGCACCAGGTTGCGTTTGACCTTGAGGGTGGGGGTCAGCAGACCGTCGTCCACGGTCCAAGGCTTGAGTTCAACATGGATGCGGCGGATCTGGGCATAGCCCGGAAAATGCTTGAGATGATGGGCCAGCCGCCGGATCAGGATCTTGACCACCTTGGGGTCGCGCAATGCGGTCGGATGTTTGGGGTCGACATGGAGACTCTCGGCAAACTCCTGCCAGTGCGCCTCGTTCAACACGGTCAGCGCGGCCAGATAGGGCCTGCCTTCGCCGACGACCATCACCTGTTCGAACAGCGGATCGAGCAGAATCGCCGACTCCATGTCGGTGGGCGGCACCTTTTCGCCGTTGTTCAGCACGATGATGTCCTTGATGCGGCCAACGATCGCGTAGTGGCCATTGGCGTCGACCGTTGCCTTGTCGCCGGTATGCAGCCAGCCCTCGGCGTCGATCATGGCCCGGGTGGCCTCTTCGTCCTGCCAGTAGCCGCGCATCACGCAACGGCTGCGGGTAAGCAGTTCGTCGTTGTCACCGATTTTCACCTCGATGCCCGGCAGCGGCTGGCCGATGCTCGAGGGCACGTTGGAGTCGGGACGGTTCACGCACACCACCGGGCTGGTTTCGGTGAGCCCATAGCCCTGAAAGATCGGCACGCCCAGCCCAACGAACACACGTGCGATGTCGGGGGAGAGCGCCGCGCCACCGGAAATCGCCATCTTCAGGCGCCCGCCCATTTTTTCAGTCACGCTGCCCGCCACCAACTTCTGCAGCAGCGGCCACAGCAACAGTTCGGGATGCCAGCCGGCTCGCCGCTGGCCATATTCGAAGCGGCGCCAGCCGACCCGCACCGCCAGCTTGAACAGGATGCGGGCGAAGACGCCCTTCTTTTCCAGGCTGTCCTGGATACGCCCGTATACCCGTTCGTAGATGCGCGGCACCGAGACCAGCACAGTGGGGCGAATATTTTGCAAATCCTGCGCCAGTTGGGCGATGGAACGCGCGAAGGCCACTTCCGCGCCAATCAGCATCGGCAGGTAGTAGCCGCCGGTACGCTCCAGCGTATGCGACAGCGGCAGGAAGGACAGGAACACTTCATGCGGCCCGAAATCGGCACATTGCGATGCATACCAGGCATTCCACAGCAGGTTTTCGTGGGTCAGCATCACCCCCTTGGGCCGCCCGGTGGTACCCGAGGTGTACACGATGCTGACCAGCAGGTCCGCGCTCGGATGGCGCTCGGGCACCGTCGTGTCGGCCGCCGCCTCCAGCCAGTCATCCGCCACCACGAAACGGGTACTCCAGTTCACCAGACCGTTCTCGGGGGCGGCAAGGCTGACGATATGCTGCAACGCAGGGGCCGACGCGGTGATTTCGGCCAGCTTCTTGTGCTGGAACTTGCCCTCGACCAGCAGCAGCTTGGCGCCCGAATGATTGAGGATGTAGGCCGCGCTGTCAGGCCGGTCGTCGAGGTACAAGGGCACCGTGACGAGCCCCAGCCCCAGCGCGGCCTGATCGAATATCACCCACTCGACGCAATTCTTCAGCATCACCGCCACGCGGTCGCCGGGAACGAGCCCTTCCTTCATCAGCGCAGCCTGCCAGCGCGTTACTTGCGCGGCCACCTGCGTCCAGGTGAAGCTTACCCAGCGGTCACGCGCGCTGTCGAACTGGCGGTAGGCGACCTGCTCCGGCGATGCGGCGACCCGTGCGCGGAACAGGCCGCACAAAGTGCCCAGTGAATCGGGATGGAGCGTGGTTGTTGCCGCTTCAGCGGCTTTACAACCACGGCCTACCTGCGGGTGGAAGGATGCTGCCGTCATGTCAGAAAGATGGAGCCCGCCTAAACAAACGCCGCATTGATAACCGCAAAGTCATTGCGGGTCAACCGCCGGATTTGACCAGGGCGGCAGCAAAGAAACCATCCGTTCCGTGCAGGGCGGGTGAGAGCTTCAGCATGCTGCCGGTATCCAGCGGAATCTTGAGCTGCGCCAGCAGGTCGTTGACCGGCAGCAGGGAGAACCCCCCATCGGCCAGCAACGGCTCGACGATGGCCTCGTTCTCTTCCGGCAACAGGCTGCAGGTTGCGTAGACCAGGCGGCCGCCGGGTTTCAGCAGCTTTGCCGCAGCGCGCAGGATCGAGGCCTGCTTTTGCCTGAGCTGCGACACGCTTTCGGGCGATTGGCGGAACTTGAGATCGGGATTGCGGCGCAGCGTACCCAGACCGGAACACGGCGCATCGACCAGCACACGGTCAAGTTTGCCCGCCAGCCGCTTCACCCGCGTGTCGGTTTCGGAGGCAATCAGCTGCGGCATCACGTTGGACAGCCCCGAGCGCGCCAGCCGCGGCTTCAGGTTAGCGAGGCGCTTTTCCGCCACATCGAACGCATACAGGCGTCCAGTCGACGCCATCATCGCGCCGACCGCGAGCGTCTTGCCGCCGGCGCCGGCGCAAAAATCGCACACCATTTCGCCGCGCCGCGCACCGAGCAGCAAGGCCAGCAACTGGCTGCCCTCGTCCTGCACTTCCAGGCTGCCGTCGAGAAACAGCGGATGACGGTTGATGGCCGGATGATCCCTGAAGCGGATGCCCCAGGGCGAATAAGGCGTGGCCACGACCGCCAATCCTTCGGCCTGCAGCTGCGCCAGCACCGACTCACGGCTGGCCTTGTATGCATTCACCCGCACATCGAACGGCGCAGGCTGCTGCAGGGCACGACCAAGCGCGAGGATGTCGGCGTCGCCCATCGATTGCTGCAGTTTCTCGACCACCCAGTCCGGCAACTCGGCCGCCACGCCCAGCGGCAGGTCGTCCGTTCTGGCGTTTCGAATATGGTTGATCAGCTCGGTCTTGGCGAATTGTTCCAGCGTCGCGCCACTCATGCCGCGCACCTTGATCAGCCAGGCGACGATCAGGGTGCGCGGGTTGGCGGCCGGCACCACCACGGACAGATAGCAATAACGCCGCAGCACGCCGAACACGGCCTCCGCCACAAACGCGCGGTCGCGTTGACCAAGCTTTTTATGCTCACGAAAAAAAGCCGACAACTCGGCATCGGCCGGGCGCTTGAAGTCCAGCACCAGATCGAGGGCCTGCGTGGCCAGTTGCAATAGCGGCTGGGTGAGTTCCATCAGTCAGAATCAGGCAGGTCGGCAGGCCGCGGGAACAGCCCTGCTGGCAAGATCACTCGTCGTCGCCGAGTTCGGGGTCCCAGCCTTTTTCACGTGCGCGCTCCACTGCCATTTTGTAAAGTGCAGTGTGGCGTTCGCGCAATTCAGGCGGCAGACGGCTCGGCAGGTTGCCATATTTGTCCCACTCGGTCTCTATCTTTTCGGTCAGCGCCTGCATCTGGCCCAACTGCCAGCCGGCGCAGTCCTCGGTTTCCGGGATGAAGCCGAACAACCAGCCGTCGAGCACGACGCGCGCCAGCATGGTGACGCCGTGCTTGTCCTGATAAAAACCGGCATAGGTCATTTTCTGATTCATGAATTCTCGCTCGGTTCTTTCTGGTGTTCGTTGTAGGGAAAGCGCGTATGGCCATAGCGGATCACCAGCACGGCCGCAGCCAGCAGCAGGATCGAAGCCGTCACGCCCATCATTTTCCAGACATCGAGACTTTTCATGTCGAGCACCAGATAGCGTGACAGCGCCACGATGGCGATATAGATGGGAAAGCGCACCGGTAACTGGCCGGACTGGAAATAGACGCCGACCATGGCGAGGATTTCCAGGTACAGGAACAGCAGCAACAGATCAGCCAATGTCACGGTTCCTGCGTCAAACATGACCCTGACTTCGACCACCCCCGCAACCAGGGTCGCCAGCGTGATGATGACGAGGCCGGCAGCCTCGAGCATGCCCAGCACATTGAGTGCCATGCGCGGGAATCGGGTGTCTCTGGATGGATTCATGGATACGCCTCGGAATGGTCGGCCAAGGATATCACCAAGCCTGTCCCGGGCAATGCGCCAAATGGCTCATGCCGATTGCTTGTGTTCCAGCCATTCGCGCCAGATCGCGACCGACACCGCGAGCAGTACCGGCCCCAGAAACAGGCCGATCAGACCAAAGGCATTGATGCCACCCAGCACGCCGAGAAACACCAGCAAAAACGGAATCCGGGTCGGTCCACTGATGACGAGCGGACGAATCAGATTATCGACCCAACTCACCACCAGCGCACCCCACAAGAACAGCCCCAGCGCGGCCTGCGTTTCACCGTGCGCCAGAAGACTCAGCGACAGCCCAATCCAGACCACCGGTCCGACAAAAGGAATCAGCGATATCAGCGCGGTTATGGCGCCCCACAGCGCGGGTGCGCCGATGCCCGCCACCCAGTAGCCGAGCCCGGCGAGCACACCCTGCGCGAGCGCGGTGAGCACGATCCCGAACACCACGGCGCGCACGGTGACGCCGACTGCCTGGATATAGCCGCGCGCGGCATCGCCCAGCCAGCGGGTGGCCACCCCGCGAAATTGCGAAAGCACGCTGTCACCGTGGCGATACAAAAAGAACAGGGCGAATACCGCGAGGCCGAATTTCGCCGCAATGCGTCCGACGTTGCCGGCCAGCACCTTCAATGAAGCAACGTCGGTCAACCCCAGCGCCTCGATCTGCATGCGCAGCCAGACCGGGTCGGCCTGAACGCGCTGGTATTGTTCGACGATCCAGGCCCCACCTGGCCACGCACTGACGCCGGGAGGCAAAGGCGGCAAGCCGTAGGTCGAGATCTGCTTGAAGGTCGCGGTCGCTGCCGCCACATCCAGCGCCACCGTGAACATCACCCACACCAGTGGCAGCAGCAGGGTGGCCGCGACGCCCAGCGTCATCAGCAGCGCAGTGAGATTATGGCGCTCGGGCAGCCTCCGGAGCAGGCGCTGATGCAGCGGCCAGGTGACGTACGCAAGAATCCCCGCCCAGGCCAGTGACGCAAAGAACGGCGACAGGACCCAGAAGGTGAGCCCGAAAATGAAAATCAGAAACGCGAGCGCGGCGACACGGCGAGCAAGCGGGGAATCGATGTTGAGCGGCATTCGGCTAGCTTACCGGATGCACGATCGTTTCAGGAATCGTTCGGCATCCCGGCGGCGACACCGCCCATCGCGACGATGAATCTACGCCGTGCACCAGGGACTCGGCGCGCGAATACCCCCAGCGTATGACGGCCGGCAGTTCTGCTCCCGTTCACGTTCGCCATTGCTGCCGTTGGCAAAGGCCGGATAAAGGTCAGTGGCAAGGATGGCAATGAGCATCGGGGCACACCCGCACCTCCAGTCCGTCAGTGCTTGAAGGCCTCGGACAGCTTCAGCCCGGCAAGTTCGCGGGTCGTGCGTGCCAGGTAATACAGCACTGCCATCATGATCAGCATCGACGGCAGGGCGATCACCGGGTAGCTCAGCAGGGTCAGTCGGCCCAGTTCCTCGTTGAATGCGACAGTACCTGCCGGACTGGTCACGACCCAGGTGGCGAGCAGATAGTTCATGACGGCCGAGAAGAAGAACGATCCACCCAGCATCCAGGTCGCAGTCCGCAGCCGCGCCGCGAACGCGGCGACATTGCCGCGCTCGCCCAGTCTTGCCTGAATGCGTTCAACATTCATCAGCGCCGGATTAAATAGCAGAACCTGCACCAGCGGCCTGGAAGTGTAGGCGGAGATGACGACCGCCAGACCGATCAAGCCGGGAACGGCCGCTTCCTTGATGGCCAGCCACTGGGTATCGAGCTGCAGCAGGCCGATACCACCCGTCAGCAAGACACTGACCAGGCCCAACACAGCGAAGAGGTTCACCTTGCGCCGCCCGATCAGATCGCGGGCGCCCCAAGTCAGCGGAAACGCGATTGCCAGCAGCAGTGCATTGGCGGCACCCAGTTCGTCTGGTCCGCTGAGCTTCATCAGGATCAACGACGGAATGATCAGGGTGATCAGGAGGTCGAACAGGGGGTTGGGTTTGGCAGCGTCGTTCATTTCAGGCGTCATGGGATACCGCTTGGCAAATGCGTTGGGTGGTGCGCGCGCGAGCAGGGCCGGGGCGTTGCAACAGCCGCTTCAGCGCCTGCATCTCTTCGCGCATGGCTCGTATCTCCGCATGCAGACCCGCCTCGATGTGCGTGCGGTCCTGGTCGACCACGGCATCCGTCTCGCGCTGTTCGCTTTCGGCATGGGTCTGCATTGCATTGACAATGATCGCGATGAACAGGTTCAGCATGGTGAAGGTGGCCACCAGGATGAAGGGAATGAACAAGGCCCAGGCATAGGGAAATTCATCCATCACCGGGCGGGCGATCCCCATCGACCAGCTTTCGAGCGTCATGATCTGGAACAAGGTGTAGAGTGAACGGCCCAGGCTGCCGAACCATTCCGGATAGGCTGCGGCAAACAGATTGGTGGCGATCACCGCGAAGACGTAGTAAATAATGAGCAGGACCAGAGCGATCGAGCCCATGCCGGGAATCGCCGTGAGCAGTGCTCCGACCACGCGCCGCATCGCGGGCACCATGGTGAGCAGACGCAGCACGCGCAAGACACGAAGCGCGCGCAGCACCGCAAACTGGCCGCTCGCTGGGACCAGCGCAACGGCCACGACTGCAAAATCGAACACGCTCCAGGGATCACGCCAGAACGCCATGCGGTGAACGTACAGGCGAATCAGGATCTCCACCACGAACACACCGAGAATGGCGGCATCCACCACCACAATCAGGCCGCCCGCGACTGCCATCGCCGCAGGCCAGGTCTCCATGCCCAGCAGCACCGCATTGATCAGAATCAGGGCAATGATGATCCGTTGCACGCGCGCGTGCTCGATAAACCCGCGCAGATGGTCGCGAATGGACAATACGGATGCCGGATGGCTCATGCCACGCTCAATGCGCCACGACCGGATTGCCCTCGCCGATCCAGCGGGCAATGCCGTCGCGCACGTTATAGATTTGCGTGTAGCCCAGATCCGCAAGCTGGCGGGCGAGGATGTCGCTGCGGTTGCCGGTGCGGCAGATCAGGGCAACCGGATCGTCCTTGCCCACCTCGGCCATGAAACGCGGCAAGAATTCCGGATTGGGCCGCCCACTCGCATCCACGAATGTCAGCGTGCGGCTGCTTTCCACCACCCGGGTCTGACGCCACTCTTCCGGTCGCCGGATATCGTATAGCGGCACACCCTGCCCAATCAGCGACTTCAACTGGGCATTGTCGACCTGGGTATAAGGCGGCTCGCTACACCCACTCAAGGCCAGCATGGGAAGCAAGGCAAACACGATTGCAAACAGACGCAACATCAGGTCGACTCCTTTCGCGTAACGAACAGGCTGGCAATGACGCTCGCCCCGATCAGCACCGTGACGATCGCAAGCGAGGCCTGCACCGGCACGTGGTACCACGGCGTGATGAGCATCTTGGTGCCAATGAAAGTAAGTACCATTGCGAGGCCGTATTTCAGCAAATGAAAGCGGTCCGCTACGTCGGCCAGCAGGAAGTAGAGCGCCCGCAATCCCAGAATGGCAAAGATGTTGGACGTGAAGACGATGAACGGGTCGGTGGTGATGGCGAAGATGGCCGGTATCGAGTCGACCGCAAACACCAGGTCGGAGACCTCGATCAGAATCAGCACCAGAAAAAGCGGCGTGAAATAGCGCACGCCATCCTTCGTAACGGTAAATTTCTCGCCGTGATCACCCTCTGAAATGCGCAGATGCCTGCGCGCAAACCGGAGCACCGGGTGCATCTCGAGATCAGGCTGTTTTTCCGCTACCACGAGCATGCGCATGCCCGTAACCACCAGGAATGCACCGAAGATATAGAGCACCCAGTTGAATTCCTGCACCACCCAGGCGCCGGCCAGGATCATCACGGCGCGCATCACGATCGCGCCCAGCACGCCATATATCAGCACGCGGCGCTGGAACTCGGGGGCGACCTGGAAGGCCGAGAAGATCAGCAGGAACACGAACACGTTGTCGACTGACAGCGATTTCTCGATCAGGTAGCCGGTGAAAAACTCGAGCGCCTTGCGGTCGGCAATTTCTTCGCCGACCGTGCCGCTGAGGTACCACCACAGGCCGGCATTGAAGGCGAGCGCCAGGCTGACCCACACCAGCGACCAGCCGGCGGCCTCCCGGATACTCACCTTGTGTGCCTTCCTGCCGCCAAACACGAACAGGTCCAGCGCCAGCATCACCAGAACGAACGCGATGAAGGCGGCCCACATCCAGGGCTCGCCCACACCGGGCATCGCGACCGTGTTCATTCCCCGGACCGGCTCAGGCTGACGGCACGGCCCGCAACGCCGCGATGCGCTCTTCCAGCGGCGGGTGGGTCATGAACAGGCGCTTGAGCCCGCTCGCGCCGCCGCCGGCGATGCCGAAGGCCGCCATCTTGTCCGGCAACGGATGCGGATGCAGGCTCGCGAGACGCTCCAGTGCTGCGATCATGTTCCCTTTGCCAGCCAGGCTGGCGCCGCCGCGGTCGGCGCGGAATTCGCGCTGGCGCGAGAACCACATGACGATGATGGAGGCGAGAATGCCGAGCACGAGTTCGGCGACGATCATGGTGACGAAAAACGCCGGGCCGTGACCCTCTTCGTTCTTGAACACCACGCGGTCGACGGTATGGCCGATGACGCGCGACAGGAACATGACGAAGGTGTTGACCACGCCCTGGATCAGCGCCAGCGTGACCATGTCGCCATTGGCGACGTGGGCGATTTCATGGCCGATCACCGCTTCGGCCTCCTGCCGCGTCATGGTGTGCAGCAGCCCTGCCGACACGGCGACCAGCGCATTGTTCTTGTTCATGCCGGTGGCGAAGGCGTTGACCTCGGGCGAATCGAAAATGCCGACCTCCGGCATGCCGATGCCGGCATCGGCAGCGTATTTCCGCACGGTATCGACCAGCCAGACTTCAGATGAATTCGACGGCGCATCGATAACCCGCACTCCCATCGACTTCTTGGCCATCCATTTCGAAATTGCGAGCGAAATCAGCGACCCGCCGAAGCCAAACACCGCTGCAAAGATCAACAACGAAGTCAGATTGAGGCCGTTGGCTGTGAGAAAGGGCTCGACGCCCAGAACGCGCATGGTGACAGACAGCACCAGCACGATGGCCAGGTTGGTGGCGAGGAACAGAACAATACGTTTCATGATGTTCTCCTTGAATGAAAGACAACGCTTCTAAACACGCAACAGCATACAGACGGGAAATAAACAATAAAATTCGATTTTCATACTGCTATTGTTCGATTTTATCGAATCGAAAGCTCGCCCATGCTCAACTACAAGCACCTGCATTACTTCCGCACGGTCGCCAAGACCGGCGCGATCAACCGCGCCGCCGAGAAGCTGCATCTGGCGCCGCAGACATTATCAGGCCAGATCAGCGCGTTCGAAGCACGCCTCGGCGTGGCGCTGTTCCGCCGCAGCGGCCGCAGGCTCGAGCTGACCGATGCCGGGCGTACCGCACTCGCCTATGCCGACGAAATCTTCCACGTCGGCGCCGAGCTCGAAGAAGCCTTGCAGAATCGCGCTGCCGCGCCGGTGCACCCGTTTCGCGTCGGCATCGCCGATGTGGTGCCCAAGGCGATCGCCTATCAGCTGCTGGCGCCCGCGCTGACGCTGGCCGAACCGGTCAGGCTGGTGTGCCGGGAAGACCGGCTGGAGCAACTCGCCGCCGAATTGTCGATCCATCGGCTCGACATGGTGCTGGCCGATCGCCCTCTGCCGTCCAGCATGGACATCAAGGGTTACAGCCATCCGCTCGGCGAATGCGGCATCGCGTTTCTGGCTGCGCGCGGTATCGCCCGATCGCTACAGCAGGATTTTCCTGCGAATCTGCATGCCTCGCCCCTGCTGATCCCGGGCGACGACAGCGCGTTGCGTGCGCCCCTGCTGCGCTGGCTCGAACGCAAGGGAATTCAGCCGGCCATCGTCGGCGAATTCGACGACAGCGCGCTGATGAGCGCCTTCGGTCAGGCCGGAGCAGGGGTATTCCCGGTGCCGCTGACGACAGCACCGGCAGTAATGCGGCAATACGACGTCATCGAAGTAGGCCAGACGCTGGATATTCGCGAGCGCTTTTTCGCCATTTCAGTGGAGCGGCGCTTGAGCCACCCGGCGGTGCTCGCGGTGAGCGAGGCGGCGCGGCTCCGGTTTCAACTGCAGGATGAAGGCTGATCTGTCCGTTCAGGCGGGCAGGATCTCCAGCCAGCGCGCCACCTCGGTCGGCGTCATGATCCGGAACAACGGCGCACAGCGACGACGCAGCTTGAGCACGGCGCGATCCTTGCTGACCAGGCCCTGGGCGTGGGCGGCGGCGGCCAGCTCGATGAACTTCTGGTCGTCGGGGTCGCTACAGCGCGGCATACGACTCCACACGGGCTTCAGCCCGTAGTGGATCGGAGTCCCCTTGTGGGGCATACGACTCCACACGGGCTTCCCCCCTGGCGTGGACAAGAGCCCGTAATGGATCGGCGCCTCCTTGTGGGGCAGGCTGGCGTCCACTTCAACCGTCCGCGCCATTTCCGACATGGATTGATAACGCGCGACCAGCGCCGCCTGTTGTGCGGGGTCCAGGCCAAATTCGGGATACGCCAGCACGCGCCGCCATTCCCCCAGCGTGCTATGCGTCACCACGCAGCGCAGTCGCCCCGCTTCCAGTGCGAGCCGCAAGGGTCGCGCAGCCGCGTCGTCAAAATGCAGCAGATCGAGCATGACGTTGGTGTCGATCACCAACAAGGGCTCAGCCAGCTGCTGTTTATTCAAGCGAGGTGTGCTCGGCGATGAATTCGCGCACCCAGTGCTCCGGCTTGGCGCTGGAAAAACGTCCGACGATCTCGCCTTTGACGAACAGCAGCACCGTGGGAAAACCGCGCAGACCATAGCGCCCGGCAAGCTTCATGTTGGCGCCTTCATCGACTTCGACCTTGGCCAGGTGGATGGTGCCGGCGTGATGCGCGATGACGCGCTCCAGCACCGGCGTCAGCGCGCGGCAGGGTGGACACCAGTCGGCCCAGAAGTCGACCAGGATGGGCAGCGTATGCGAAGCCGCGATCACGTCGCGATCGAAGTGTTCCAGGTGGGTGTCGAAAATCAGCCCCGGCGCATGGGGGACATGCAGATGTGTCATGTTGAATTCAGGTCAGAATGATTGCGCGCCAATTTTGCCTCAACGTCCGGGCCTCCCAGACTTTTCCGGCCTCGCCAGTGGCGCAGCACAAAAAGCTTAACCCCTGAGCGAAGGACTGCTACCTTAATGCCATGGAAGAGCATTTCTATCGCGAAGAGGAAATCGCGCGCAAGCCCGGGATGCTTCCCGCCGAGACCTACAACCTTGCGCACACCCTGTTGGCCCGCGCCGGCAAATGTCTGTTCGTACCCATCCGCAGCCTGCAATACATGGCGGTGCTGGACACGGAAGAATTCATATTCGTCGACAGCCAGAACAAGGCCTGGGTCGAACTGGCCTGGCAGCACTTTCGCCCGCAGACAAGGGACTCGCTCAATGAGCCCGTGCCATTCGAAATCGTGCATTACCTGCCGCACGCTGAGGAAACCATGAGGCGTCTGCCAGGCGAATTCCATCAGGCGTTGCGTCTGCTTGCCGACCGGCAAAAGCCGGATGGTCCTGCCACCATCCTCAATCTGCCGCCGGGATCCACGCCGGATCCGCAAGACGAGCCGCGCTGAAACAGCACCTTTTCACACAGGGAAATCAGCGTCCCCAATCCGCCGCTTCGGGCGAACGGGGTGCGTCAGGGGCCGGATCAGCAGAGGTCGGCTTCGGCGGAGTATTTGGAGATCAGCACCGTCTGCACGCTAGCGCCGGCCGGCTCGCGATACTTGCCAATGCCAAAATCCTTGTTGAGTTTGGACTTGAAGCGCTTGAAGAAATCGTCGATGAAATCGGCGCCATACATGCCGGTAGCATAGAGTTCGTCCGTGGCGGCATCATGTTCCAGACGGATCGCCGGCAGCGGCTGGCTGGCCGCCCCGCTAATGACGCTGGCCCCAGCGGCGGGGTCGAAGGCACTGTTATGGGCGCAACAGGTGATGACTGCGGAGCGGTTATCGGCGGCTTCGCTCTTGCCCGGGTTGTAGCCCACTACGCTGCCGGACTTTTCGGGGTGCGCCAACTGATGGGTGCAGATGGCCAGATAGGCGACGATGTTCTTGTTGGGCCCCACGCCACCGGCGAAGCTGTATGCTTCGCCCGCCGCGGTCTTGAGTTCTGCGCCGGCCGGGGCGGCCGCAGGCAGGCTGATGAGGAAGCTGGGGGTGCCGGCAAACGGGTAGCCAAATACATAGGCCTCGGCCTGGCTGAGGCTTGAAGCCTTGAGGGGCTGGCCGGTCTCGTCCACGAGTTTTGCCCGGCCATAGTCCTTGGCCGTGCCTGAGTACACCAGCGGGGCCCGCGTGCCCGCCGCGATGGCGGCGGCGCTGGCACCGCACACCTTGATGAAACTGCGTCTGTCCATTGCTGTCTCCTGAATTTTCGGGTGAAAAAGGGGCCCAATGGCCCCTTCCGTAATCACGCTCGCAATGACTTAGCCGAACATGTCACGGTAAATGCCTTCTGCCCATTCCAGATACGCGCGGCCCATGGCCTCGTCGCGGGTCTCCCAGGTCTTGGTGTCGGGCGAGAAGCCGGTGATCTCGTCCTTTTTCGCATCGTAAGTGTACTTGGCGTCCACCTTGATGGCCTCGGGTGGAAAGGCGTTGGTCATCGAGTAGCACACCGTTTGCGGGGACTCCCAGGCGATTTCCTTGCCCTGCGCGCGTGCGGCCAGCACCCTGGCGACAAACTGGCCTTCGGTGTTGGACGTGTTGGCGCTCTTGGAGTAGGGGTGCGGACGGGAGTCGCCGGTCACATACACGTGCGGGTCACCGATCACATTGTAGAAACGGGTATCGACGTTGGCTTCCTTCTGCAGACTCTTGGGATTCACCAGGCCCATCTGCTCGATCAGCGTGCTCGCGCGAATGTTGGGATAGATCGACGCGTCGTCGAAGGCATACGAATCGAACTCGGTCTTGATGATCTTCTTCTCGGTATCCACGCCCGTAACGGCCGAAGTTGGCTTCCACTCGACGATGCCCTTGTACAGATTGTCGAAGGCGTCATGGAAGCCGTCTTTCTTGATGGTGATTTCGGGGTTGGCATCGAGGACCAGTACCTTGCCCTTGATGCCGTTCTTCTTGATCCAGGCGGCCATCAGACAGGCGCGCTCATAGGGTCCGGGCAGGCAGCGGTAGTTGCCGGAAGGTACGGTTTGAATGAAGGTTCCGCCCTCGAACTCCCGGAACTTGCGACGCAGCGTGACGTGTTCCATGGGGGAGATGAAGCCGCCCGGGAACATCTGGCCCACATTGACCACATTTTCCGGATCCTTCACGCCAATCTTCGCCCAGTCATATGAGATGCCGGGAGCAAGCACCAGGAAATCGTAGGCAATCGCGCCATTGTTCGTGTGCACCTTGCGGGCCGAACGGTCGAGGCCGGTGACAGTGGCGTTGACGAAGATGTACTTGTAGTTGACCGCAGCATCCAGGAAGCTGTGGGCCGCCAGGAACTCCAGATTGATGATATCGACGTACCACAGGCTGCTGCAGAAGCAGGAGGAATACATGTCGCGTTTGTCGACCAGCACCACGTCGAAATTGGGATAGTTCTTTTTGGCATGGTGGGCGATGGTCATGCCGGAAGTGCCGGCGCCCACGATCACCAGGCGCGGCCCCTTGGCCTTGGGCAGATTGATGTAGTCGGCGGTGCTGGCTGATGCCGGCTTGTCAGCGGATCCGGCGATGGCCGAACCGGTGACACCGGTCGCGCATCCCGCCGTCCCGGCGGCCAGCACGGCGCCGCCCATTTTCAGAAAATTGCGCCTGCTGTTGATGAACTCTTCCATTTTTTATCTCCTCACGTTTCGGCGGATGAATGCCAGCGTCAAGTGCTTTCGGCCCCGGCTTGAAAACCCTCCGTAAGGAGGGGGTACAAAAAAGCTAGTTAATTCATACTAAATCCAGGTCATCCTTTTATACTCCGACCGCACAGGAACGCGAGCGAAATATGTTCATGAATCGTGCAAGCATCTTGCCGCGGCCCGTTCGTGTCGGGGCGGACAGGATCAGCACATCATGCGAACCGGCCAGACAGGCATGCTGCTCGCCTGCGACAACCAGGTCAGGTTGCCATTCCCGGACATGCTGCAGAAAACCCTGACGCATCGGCCCATGCAGGGCATGGCACGTCGCCTCCACTGCGCCCGTCCGGGCCGCCAGAAACTTCAACCTTCGCAGAGACGCTGTTTCCAGGCTAAGCGCCGTTGCCCGCGGATTGCAGCCCGGGTAACCGCCGTCGAGGACGCCATCGGGTTCGATCAGATGCAGGAAATCCAGCTTCGCCTGGTTCAGGCGGGCAAGCAGCAAGGCTTTCTCCGCCGTACGTCCATCCAGACCATCAAAGTTGATCAGCGCCAGCACGCGCTGGTAGCGACGTATTTCAGGCATGGGACACCGGCATCGACAAGTTGGACATGACAGGGGAAGGCGCTGTCTGTGCAGCACATTCGCGGAAAATCCTCGTTTTGCAGGCGCAACACACTTCGTGGTTAAGGCGCTTGTAAATTGCCGCGATCGCCTCGGTTTTGGAGTCGAACAGGTTGGCACCCCCTATGGTTTTCAAGGCGCCGCTTTCAGCCAGTTGTTCCTGCGCCGTGTCCTTGATGCGGATGAAGTACAGCCCACCGCCCAGGCCGCGGCGCCGCTCGGCCTCCTCGGCCAGGTAGTGGGCGCCCGCGAGGTCGATGAAGTTGATGCCGTGGGCGACGATGGCGACGTGTTTCTGGCCCGGCGCAGCCTGATCCTGTGCGGCAAGCGATTCGCGGACGTGCGAGGTGGCACCGAAGAACAGCGAGCCGTCGATGCGAACAAATCGCAATTGCGGGCATTGCGGCGCATTCTCGGCATCGGTGAAGCGGTGCTTTTTATGGTTGGGGTCGGGCGCACGCACACGGACCTGCGGCTTCGAGGTGCGCGAAAGATAGATCGCCAGCGACAGCAGCACGCCGATGATGATCGCCTCCTCCAGCGTCAGGAACAGTGTGGCGGCGAAAGTAGCAAGCAGGATGGAAGATTCCTGGCGACTGCTCTTGAAAGTGTGGACGATCTCCTCGAAATCGATCAGGCCCCAGGCCACGAGGAAGAGAATGCCGGCCATGGCGGCATTCGGCAGGTATTGCGCCCAGGGCGCGACGAACAGCACCAGCACCAGCAGAAACACACCTGCCAGCATTGCTGCCAGCGGGGTCTTGGCGCCGGCTTCGTAGTTGACCCCGCTGCGGTTGAAGGATCCGGTGGCCACGTAGCCGGAGAAGAAGGCGCCCGCCAGATTCGACATGCCCTGGCCGACGAACTCCTGGTTGCCGTCGACATGCTGGCCGGAACGTGCGGCCAGCGCGCGGGCGATCGATACGGCTTCGGTCAGCGCCAGCAGGGTGACCGCGATCACGCCGGAGGCGACAGCGCGAATGCTTTCTGCGTCGAAGCTTGGCATCGACAGCGGCGGCAGACTGGCGGGCAATGCACCCACAGCGGGTAGTTCAACGCCAAGCGAGTTGCCGAGAAAATAGCCGAACACCGCACCGCCAAGCATGGCAACGATCATGTAGGGCAGTCTCGGCAGCCAGCGTTTGACCGCGATTCCCAGCAGCAGGGTAAAGAGTCCGGTCAACGCAATCGCGACCTCGATCTCGTTGGCGCGCGCAACTACATGGCTCCAGGTCTCCGAGAATGACGCGCCACGCGGAATCGCCAGGCCAGTGAAATGCTTCACCTGGTTGGTGGCGATCAGAATGGCGGCGCCGGCCGTGAAACCGGTCACCACCGAATGGGAAATGAAATTCACCAGCGTCCCGAGCTTGGCAAGACCCATGACGATCTGGATCACGCCAACCATGAAGGTAAGCGTCAGCGCCAGGCTCACGTATTGTGCAGATCCCGGCTCGGCATGCGGGGCCAGCACCGAGAACAGCACGATGGACGCCGCCGTGGTGGGTCCCGATACCAGGTGCCAACTGGAGCCGAACAGCGCAGCGATGACGGCCGGGATCATGCCCGCATACAGCCCGTATTCGGGCGGCATGCCGGCGATGGTGGCGAACGCCACCCCTTGCGGCAGCGCGACCAGCGCTCCGGTCAGCCCGGCCATCGTGTCGACACGCACGGTATCGCGATTGACGCGCGGCAACCACAGAAGAAACGAGGTGAAGGGTTTGAGCCAGTCAGGCAGCGCGTTTGGGGAAGGCAGGGACATTGCGGCAGGGTGATGTGCTTTGAACCCCGTACAAATAACCCATGCCGCGTCGGCGCCGCGTGAAGTTCGCGTCAAGCCAATGTCAAACCGGAATGAAACGCAGCTCCGCGCGCGTGCCCTGCCCTTCCACGCTGTCCAGCGTGACTGACCAGCCGTAGCGGTCGCAGATTTTCCGCACCAGCGAAAGCCCGATGCCCGCACCCTCGCTGCGTGCCCCCTTGTAGAGTCGCTGAAACACCTTGTCGAGCGCGGCTCGGGGAATCCCCAGTCCGGTGTCCGCAACGCTCAAGATCTGTTCGTCCAGCCGGATCCTGACGCTGCCCCGCTCGGTATAGGTGAAACTGTTGCGGATCAGGTTGGCGATCACGATGGCCAGCAGGTTGACGTCGGCGGCGACCCGGGGTCGGGCGAAAATTTCCAGACTGATGTCGACCGGGCGCTGACCCAGCAGGTGCTGGTGCTTTTCGATCGACTCTTCGATCAGCGCGGCCAGATCGACCGGCTCGCGTCGTTCGTCGTCGCGCTCTCGCGCCATGGCCAGCAGGGCAGTAGACAAGTCGGCCATATCGGTCGCGCCGCGCTCGATGCGCTGCAGGCGCTGGCGGTCTTCTGCCGGCCGGGCCTCATCGGCCAGAAGCACTTCGGCCGCGCCATGGATCACGGCTATCGGCGTGCGCAACTCGTGGGAAACGTCCGCTGTAAAAGCACGCTCACGGTCGATGAAGTCCGCCAGGCGATTCAGGGTTTGCTCGAAGGTTTGCGCCAGTTCGCCCACTTCGTCATGCGGAAAATCCTCGCTCAACCGCTCGGCATGGGTATCCAGCCGCACATCCCGGACCCGGCGCGCCAGTTCCTTGACCGGCTCGATCACCCGCTCGGCCAGCCACAACGCCAGCCCGCCCGACAGAATGGTCATCAGCACGACAAAAACGGCCAGGTACAGGATCAGGCTGGCCTGCTTCTCCCGGAAAAGCGTCTCGTTGTAGAGCAGAAAATACCGGCTGCCCGCGCGGTCTGCGATCGCGACACGGTAAAAGATCCCACCGAGTCTGATTTCGTGCAGGCCCGACGGCCAGGTGGCGATGTCGGCAGGCGGAACGGGTTCGCCCTGGCGCGCCGGCAGAACATAGCCCAGCAAGGTGGCGGTCGCTGGCGGCAGCGAATTCGGGTTGCGACTGCGGCGCGACAGATAGTCCTGCATTTCCGCGTTCAGGGTTTCGTCGATCAGGCGTTCGCCCGCATCCCGCACCCCGATGTACAGGCCGATGGCGGTGACCAGGCTGATCACGCCGCCAATGGCCGCAAAGGCCGTGGCGACCCGGAATCGCAGACTGCGGCTAAAGCGCATCGAACCTAGTGCACATCAGGTTCGGCGATGCGATACCCGATGCCGCGCAGGGTGTGAATGAGCGAGGGCTCGTTTGCCTTGTCCACCGCCGTGCGCAGCGTATGCATGTGCGATCGCAAGGCGTCGGAATCAGGGGGTGCATCGCCCCATACGGCACGTTCGAGTTCTTCCCGTTTCATCACCCTGGGCGAGGCACGCATCAGGGTTTCCAGCAACTTGAGCGGGATAGGCGGCAGATTGATGTCCCGCTCGCCGCGGCGCACCTTGATCATCGCAGGGTCGAAAGCAAGATCCCCGACCTGCAGCACACTCGAAGTCATCCCGCTCGTCGAGCGGCGCACCAGCGCTTTCAGGCGGGCCTCCAGTTCGCGCAGCGCAAACGGCTTCAGCACGTAATCATCGGCGCCGCACTCCAGTCCGGCCACCCGGTCGTCCAGCGCATCGCGTGCGGTCAGCATGAGCACGGGGGTGGTGCGCTTGGCCTCGTCCCGAAATTTTCGGCAAACCGTCAGTCCGTCCATGCCCGGCAGGATGATATCCAGAACGATGGCGTCGTAATTCTGGGTGATGGCCAGGTGCAGGCCCGTGATGCCATCCCCTGCCACGTCGGCGATATGGCCTTTTGCCTGCAGAAAATCGCAGACATTGGCTGCCAAGTCTGGATTGTCTTCGATGACAAGGATATGCATGGGAATTCCGGATTCCATTTCCTGGGTCAGCGCCACGTCGTGAAACCATCAGTTTAGGCCGCCGAATGTTAAAATTGCGTCAAAATTCAATGCCCGCGCGCCGGGTGTTTGTCTTTGAAGTCCGTTTTATCTTCATTCATTCTTCACCGGGAGTTGGAAATGGCAGTGAGTCAAGCCACTTTGGGCAAGGCGCTCTTCTGGGGCGCCATTACCGCTGGGTTGTACTGGTTCTTGTTTCAGTATTCAGGAAGTTTCGAGAGTCTGGCGCACACCACGCAGGATGCCTGCCGGGTTCTGGATGACGCTGGCACCCGGTATTACAACAAGGCGACCCCCGAATTGTGTGCCGCAGAAAACGGCTCGTTCATTGAAGGAAACTGGTGGTACGTGTTTGCACCCATCGCCCTCGCCTTCGCCCTTTCCTACACGCACGGCATCTTCACCGGCCTGTTCTGGGACGTGGTCGGCCTCAAGGCAAAGAAATAAGGATAAAACATGGAACACGGCATGGAATTCATCAGTTTTATCGACATTACGCCGCTCACCGCCATTCTTCTGATACTGGTCGGTTTCGTCGGTGGCATGGTGTCCGGCTTCATCGGCTCGGGCGGAGCGTTCGTCCTCACCCCGGCGATGATGACGCTGGGCGCGCCCGGCATCGTCGCGGTGGCGTCCAACATCTGCCACAAGTTTCCCAAAGCCCTCGTGGGTTCGGTCAAGCGTCACAAATATGGCCAGGTGGATGTCAAGCTGGGGCTGGTGCTCGGCCTGTTTGCCGAAGCCGGCGTGCTGTTCGGCAAGCATGTGATGACCAGCATCAAGAACACCTTCGGCGCGGTCGGCACCGACCTCTATGTGTCGGCAATGTTCGTCGTCACGCTGGCCATCGTCGGTGGCTTCGTGTTCAAGGACTACCGCAAGCTGAAAGCGCTCGATGACGCCGGACAGGGCGAAGAAGCGACCCCGATCACCAAGATTGCGCGCTGGGTCCAGTCGGTGAAGATTCCCGGCACGATGATCTATTCGAAGGGCGCGCAGGCCGAGCTTTCGGTGCTGTTCCTCGTACCCATCGGTTTCGCCACGGGTTTCCTGGCGTCGGCCATCGCCGTGGGCGGCTTCATAGGCGTTCCGGCGATGATCTACATCCTGGGGCTGCCAGCCATCATGGCGTCCGCGACCGAACTCGTCATTGCCTTCGTCATGGGACTCGGCGGCACGATTTTCTATGGTCTGGAAGGCGTGGTGGATATCCGCCTCGCCATGCTGATCCTGCTCGGCTCGCTGTTCGGCGTGCAACTGGGCGCGATCGGCACCACCTACGTCAAGGACTACCAGGTCAAGTTCACCATGGCAGTCATCATGCTGACCGTGCTGTTCTCGCGCTTCTTCTATATTCCCGGCTACCTCGGCCAGCTCGGCCTCATCGAGCCCCTTCCCGCGGACATGGTGAAAATGCTCAAGATCGGCGGAGATGCCATTCTGGCCGTTGCGCTGCTGGTGGGGGCGTATACGGTGCTGTCGGCTCTCGTCAAGGGCATGAAGGCACACAAGGAACAACAGGCCGTGCTGGCACGCAGCGCCGTGGCCGACTGATCGAGCGAGGAATCCCATGACTAGCAAAACCTTTTCCGAGAGCGGCGTACTGAACAAGGTTCTGGTCGCCACCGACGGCTCCGACTATTCCGCCGGCGCCATCCGCACCGGCATCGCGCTGGCCAAGTCGCACGGCGCCCACCTGACCGGCCTGTCCATCGCGCTCAACAATCCTGAATACAGCACCCTGGTCCCCAATCTGCAGGAAGAGGCCGAAAAACGTGCCCGCGAGGCACTCGCATCCTTCGAAGCGGAAACCGGCGGCGACGCCGAAACGACCACCTACGAGGCGGCGGACCCCGCACAGGGAATCGTCGCGGCAGCCGATGAACTGGGCGCCGACATCATCGTCATGGGCCGGCGCGGCAAGCGCGGCCTGGCGCGCGTGATGGTGGGCGAGGCCACGGCCAGGGTAGTCGGTCACGCCACCTGCCCGGTGCTGGTCGCCCCGCGCCCCGCACACCTGTGGGAGAAACACATCCTGCTGGCAACCGACGGTTCTCCCTACAGCGAAGCTGCCGCACGCGCTGCGGGACACCTTGCCAAACAGGCCGGTCTGCCGATCAGCGTGGTCTCCGTCGTTACCAGCAGCCATAGTGAGGAACGACGCGAGGCGGCCGAGCAGGCGGTGGCCGCCAAGGTGGAACGCCTGAAAGGCCTGGGACTGCAGGTCGAGGGCCGCGTGGTGGAAGGCCGTCCCGACGAGGCCATCGTCAAGGCCGCAGAAGAGGCAGGTGCCGACCTCATCGTCGTGGGCAGTCACGGCCGAACCGGCCTGAAGAGAATCCTGCTGGGCAGCGTGGCCGAGCGCGTCATCGGTAACGCAAACTGCCCGGTCCTGGTGGTCAAACCCTAAAGCACGCCGATCCACTGTGGGCGCTTGTGTCCGCCGGGCTGAAAGTCCATGCGGAATCACCTGCCCCAGACCCGAGCACCACAAATCAAGGGCCGTGCGGGATAATCCCGTACGGCCTTTCGCATATTGGAGATTCACATGATTCGCAGGAACCCCTCCGGGCATTTGCCCGTGGTCCACGACAGCGCCTTTGTCGACCCCACCGCCATCCTGTGCGGCAAGGTCGTCGTCGAAGAGAACGTCTTCATTGGTCCCTATGCGGTGATCCGCGCCGACGAAGTCGATGAAAATGGCGAGATGGAGCCCATCGTCATCGGCGCAAATTCCAACATCCAGGACGGTGTGGTCATCCATTGCAAGGCTGGTGGCGGCGTGACCATCGGCAAGGGCACCTCCATCGCCCACCGCTCCATCGTTCACGGCCCGTGCACCGTGGGTGACAATGTATTCGTGGGTTTCAATTCCGTCCTGTTCAACTGCGTGGTCGGCAGCCATTCGGTGATTCGTCACAACTCCGTGGTGGAAGGCTGCGAAGTCCCCCACAGCTTCTACATCCCGTCTACCGCAAACATTCACTCCGATGCCGAACTGGCCACGATCGAACGCGTGACGCCCGACGCGGCGAGCTTTTCCGAAAGCGTGACCCAGGCCAACAACGAACTGGTCAAGGGCTACAAGCGCATCCGCAATGAGTTCTAAGAAGTCTGCATGATCGCCGCACTGGAATCCTGGCGAGCCGGGTTATTCCAGAGGCGCCACCTGATGCGCAACCTCGGCGCAGGCCTCGTCGTCGGCGTCGTGGCGCTGCCGCTGGCGATGGCCTTCGCGATTGCCAGCGGTGCCCGTCCGGAACAGGGCATCTACACGGGCATCGTAGCCGGCCTGCTGGCCGCGCTGTTCGGCAGTTCAAGGGTCTCGATCAGCGGCCCGACCGGAGCCTTCATTGTCATTCTGGCCGGCATCACCGCGAAATACGGCATCGACGGCCTGCAGATTGCCAGCCTCATGGCCGGGCTGATCCTGCTAGCAATGGGCCTGGTCAAGCTGGGCGGCATCATCCGCTTCATCCCCACCCCGGTCATCACCGGCTTTACCACCGGCATCGCGGTCATCATCTGGGTCGGCCAATGGAAGGATTTTTTGGGCCTGCATCCCGCTGCATCCGGCCCTCATTTCCATGAGAAACTGGCGGTACTGGTCGACGCCATGCCTGGCCTGCATTGGCCGACCACCCTGCTTTCCCTGGCCGCCCTCGCCGTCGTGGTGATTGCCCCGCGTTTCACCCGCCGCATCCCCAGCCCGCTCATCGCCATGCTCGCGGCCACCGCAGTGCAGGCTCACTTCCAGTTCGCCGGGGTCGCCACCATCGGCAGCGCATTCGGCGGCATTCCTTCGGGCCTGCCCGAACTGCATCTGCCGCAGGTCAGCTTCGCACGCGTACTCGAACTGCTGGGTCCGGCCTTCACCATTGCCATGCTGGGTGCGATCGAGTCCCTGCTGTGCGCAGTCGTTGCCGACGGCATGGCGGGCACGCGTCACGACCCCAATCAGGAACTGGTCGGCCAGGGCATCGCCAATATCGCCAGCCCCTTGTTCGGCGGCTTTGCCGCCACCGGCGCGATCGCCCGCACCGCGACCAATATCCGCAACGGCGGCGACAGCCCGCTCGCCAGCATCGTGCACGCGCTGACCCTGCTCGCCGTCATCGTCGCGCTGGCGCCACTGGCGGCCCATATCCCGCTGGCGGTGCTGGCTGCCATTCTGTTCGTGGTGGCGTGGAACATGAGCGAGGCGCGTCATTTCAGCGACCTGCTTCGCCATGCGCCGACCAACGACAAGGTGCTGCTGCTCATCACCTTCCTGCTCACGGTGTTCGCCGACCTCGTCATCGCCGTCAACGTCGGCGTGCTGCTGGCCGCGCTGCTGTTCATGAAGCGCATGAGCGAAACCGTCCGCATCGAGGGCGAGAGCGAAGCCAGCCTGGCCGCGTTATGTCCGGTCGGGGTGCCGGCCGGCGTGCAGATCTACTCGATCGACGGCCCCCTGTTCTTCGGCGCCGCCGCGACCTTCGAGCGCACCCTGGCCGGCCTGCACGACCAGGCGCGCGTGGTGGTTCTCAGGCTGGGACGGGTGCCCTTCGTCGATGCCACGGCCATGCAGGCGCTCGCCGACGTGGTACGACATTTCCAGCAGCGCCACATCCGCGTGCGGGTATGCGAGGCCAATCCGCGGCTGGCGCACAAGCTGCAGCAGTTCGGGCTGTTGGACAAGCTGGGGCAGCAGGATGCGTCGGTCAGCGTGCTCGATGTGCTGGCCGAAATCACCGACGCAGCTTCCACGGCGCCTCCCGCTGTGTACTGATCGCATGCTGAAGCGGCATGCCCATGCCTGCTTTCCGCAGCGGGCGCGCCATACTAGGACGTGGGCATCTGGTTCTTCTGTTCACGCTCCGTGATCCCGGCGCGCGCCAGGGCATGGGAGGCCAATGGCAGGGTCATCAACAGGATCGCCACCAGCACCAGTAAACGCCAGGTCCACGCCACCTCGCCCACTGCCAGCCCCAGCCCCAGCGCAAACAGCGACACCGCGAGCGTGGCTGCCTTGGTCGCGGCATGCTGACGCGCCAGGGCATCGGGCAAGCGCAGGATGCCGACGGCGGCGATCACCAAGATGATCATCGCCAGCGTGCAGATTCCCCCGCCAATCAGACTCGTCATCACGAGACACCCTTCTCGTCGTCGGGTGCGTCGCCCTGGATCAGTCTGGACCACGCAAGCGTCGCGACAAAACCCACCAGCGCAAGGCCGATAGCCACATCCAGATACACCGTTCTGCCGCTGACCCAGGCGGCTATCAGGCTCAGCACGATGGCCACCGAAAACAGGATTTCCAGGCCCACCACCCGGTCGGTGTCCGTGGGACCGGCAAGCAGCCGGTACACCCCCATCAGGGCGCTCACACCCGCTGCCAGCGCGAATACCATCAGAAGCGTCATGGCCTGCCTCCGAACAGAGTGCGAACAGGCAGCAGAAAATCGCGCCGGATCGATGCCAGACTTGCCTCGGCCTGTCTGGCATCGAGCAGATGCAACCGCAATTCCCTGCGCTCGAGATCGATGTCCACGGTCGTGGTTCCGGGTGTCAGGGTGACGAGCGCGGCAAGAAAATTGGCGGCTGTGTCGCTCAAATCACCATAGGGCATGTGCACGAAGCCCGGCTGCAACGCCTTGTCGCCGCGCAGAATGATGAGCGCCGTCGTCCAGCCGGAGCGGATCGCCTCCCGCAGAAAGTTCGTACCCAGCCGACCGAGTGCCCACAGCCTGTTCATCGCAAGGCTCCTGTCCAGAAGCGTGCCGTTGCGGCATCCACATAGCGAATGAACGGGTCCGGAAAAATGCCCATGATCAGGATGACCAGGGAAAGCAGCATCACGGCTGTGTACGCAGTGGCCGGCAACGCCGTTGCCGCCGGCCGAAGCTGGGCCGGCCCATGATCGGGCTGCTGCATCGGATGGGGTTTCCAGAACCCCTCCACCCAGATCTTGCTCATCGAGTACAGCGTCAGCAAGCCGACCGCCAACGCCACCCCGCCCCAGACGTAGCGGCCCTGGTCAAATGCCTCCCTGAGCAGCAGGAACTTGCCCCAGAAGCCCGTGGTGGGCGGCACCCCAACCAGTGAAAACGCACTCACCAGGAACAGCACTGCCAGCAGCGGACGCGCCAGATAGAGGCCACCGATGCGGCGCAAATCATAGTGTCCGGCCGACGCCCACATCAGGCCGGCAATCAGGAACAGCGCGGCCTTGACCAGGATGTTGTGGAGCAGGAAAAAGACGGTGCCCGCCGCACCTGCCGGCGTAGCGAGCGCAATACCGAACAGCAGATAGCCAATCTGACTGACGATGTGAAAAGCGAGGATGCGCCGGAGGTCCCAATGGTAGGCGGCGCCCAGCACGCCGCTCAGCATGGTGGCCAACGCCAGCCAGCCGAGTGCCTCGATCAGCACGCCGGGCGTGGCGACAAAGACATCAGCCAGCAGCCGCAACAGTACATAGGCGGCGACCTTGGTCAGCAGCCCGCCCACCAATGCCAGCAGCGGCGCCGGCAAGGTGTGGTAGCTGGCCGGCAGCCAGGCGAACAACGGGAACGCACCGGCCTTGAGCAGGACAGCGAGCAGCAGCAAGCCGATGTAAGCGGGCAACGCACCGGCCAGACCAGGCTGGATGGAAGCTGCGCGGAGCGCACTGAAATTGAGATGGCCCGTGGCGCCGTAAATCATGCCCACCGCGCCGAGCATGAGTAGCGTGCCCAGCATGCTCACCGCGAAATACTTGAACGCCGCGTCGCCATGCCGTCGCTTGCCGCCCAGCACGAGCAAGCCGAGCACGCTGATCAGCATGAGTTCGAACCAGACGTAGAGGTTGAACAGGTCGGCCGCCAGAAACACGGCCGCGGTTGCAGCCAGCAAGCCATGCAGCAGGGGTTGCAGGCCGGGCATCCCCATTCCGGTCTCGTTCCAGTGCCGACCGAACAGCACGGTGGCGAAGCCAAGCAGCGCGGCAATCAGCACCATGGCGGCACTGAGCGCATCGGCTGCGAATTCGATCGCATAGGGAAGCGGCCAGTTGCCGAGTGCCACCGATTGGCGGCCACCTTGCAGGACGTCGATCAGCAGCATCGCGGCGAAGATGAGTTGTGTGGCCGCCCCCAGCACGCTCACACGCGTTTGCATCGCAGCATGCCGCGCGAGCAGCGCCGTCAGCAGGGCGGTGATTAGCGGAACGAGCAATGGGCTCAGCACCAGCATCATGGCTCCAGCACGGGCGGTTTGACCGCATCGGTGGCGGCCGGCTCGGCGTCGCGCAACTGGTCTGCATCGCCCGCGCTGTTGCCGGCAAGCCAGGCGCCCAGTACCAGTGCAAAGCACAGCAATGCGAAGCCGATCACGATGGCGGTCAGCACCAGTGCCTGCGGCAGGGGATTGGCGGCAGCCGTGGACAGCTGTTGCGTCCCGGCCTCGACCAACGGCGGAATGAGACTGCCGGGGCGCGCCGCCATGAAGACGATCAGGTTGGTCGCGCTGCCCAGCACCGCCAGCCCCACAATCAGACGGAAGAGATCGCGCGAGAGCGCAAGCAGCACCCCGGCCGCAACCGTCAGGCTGATGCCGAGCATGAGCATGAGGCTCATGGTGTCTGCCTCCCGTTATCGAGCAATGCGAAGACATAGCCGGTGAGTGCGCCCCACACGGCCAGAAACACGCCCACATCGAACAGCATCACGGTCGACAGTCCCATGTCCGTCCACACATGGGTGAGGAAAGGCATCCCCGTGGCGACGCCAGCGAGACCTGCCAGCAGGGCAAGTCCGACACCCGACATGGCGAGCGGCAGCGGTGCCAGCGGCTGCAGACGGCGCGCGACGGCAGGGCCCAGGGTGATGGCGAGCAGACTGCTACCGGCGACCGCCACCAATCCTCCGATGAATCCGCCGCCGGGCGCGTTGTGTCCGCGCAGCAGAATCCACACGGCGGCGGCGAGCATGAGCCAGTAGAGCGGGCGTGCAGCCTGGGTCAGCAGGGCGGATCGCGGCATCACGATGTTCGCCCCTTGCGGATGCCGCCAAGCAGCGGCAAGGCGGCCAGCAACGAGAAGGCCACCACCACGATTTCACCCAGGGTGTCGAGGGCCCGGAAATCCACGATGATCACGTTGACCACGTTGTGACCGTGGGCCTCGGGCAGGCTCATGCGGCCGAAGCCGTCGGCCAGTTCGGTATTCACTGGCAGTCCCTGCAGGTGCGCGAGCAGCAAAAAGGTTCCCGCGCCTGCGGCTACCGCCAATACACCGTTCACCCACCGCCACGGCTCGCGCCGGGACACTGCCCGGCCATAGCGCGGCAACACGCTGGCGGCCACCACCACCAGCACTGTTTCCACCGCGAACTGGGTAAAGGCCAGATCCGGCGCCCCGGCGAACAGGAACAGCACGGCAGAGCCGTATCCCACCAGCCCGCTCGCCATCAGGACGCCCAGCCGATCACGCAGCAGCAGCGCTGCGCCGGCGCCCGTCACGATCAACAGACAGGCGACGATCCAGGCCCAGGCATGGGTCGACCAATTCCACTGCAGCACCACGCGGCTGTCGGTGTGGAGCCAGATGTAGGCTCCCATCGCCAGCAATGCGAGGAATGTCAGCCGCATGTAGCCGCTGAGGCGGCCGTGCTGAAGAAGTCGTGTCTGCCATGCGGCAATTCGCGTCAGCGCGTTCAACAGGGACTCGTATAGCGCTGCCGGACCAAAGCGGTCGAGCCAGTGCAGGCGATGAAGCGCATGATGCAGACGGTCCCATGTCAGAAAGAACAGCAGGCCGACCACCGCCGTCATGCCGGTGGCAGACAACAGGACATTGAGGTCGTAGGCAGCGCTCAGATCGACTGCCCCCAGTTCAGGCGAGATGGTGCGTGCCGCCGCGAGCAGCAGCGGGTCGGCCAGTGCCGGAAAAAAATCGAACTCGATCCCCAGCAATACAATCGCCAGGGGCGGCACGAACATGCGCCAGGACACTTCGTGAACCTGCCCACGCGGTGATTCGGGCGGCCCCCAGAACACACGTATCGCCGCGACACCGGCCACAGCCACAGCAATGGCGTTGACGAACACCGTTGCATAGCTGACCAGCAGCAGCACCTCGGCCTCTGACTTGGCGATGGATATCGCATCCTTGGCGACGAAGCCGAAAGACAGCGGCAGCCCGGCCATCGACAGACCCGCCAGCACCGCCGCCGCCGCGGTCAGTGGCATGGCGCGGCGCAAGCCCATCAGATGGTCGATGTTGCGGGTGCCGGTGGCATGATCGATATTGCCTGCCACCATGAACAGGGGCGCCTTGTAGAGGGCGTGGGCGAACAGGAAGGCCACCACGGCCAGACCCGCACCCGGACTCGGCAGCCCGATCAGCAAGGTGAGTGTGCCCAGTGCGGAAACCGTACTGCGCGCCAGAATCCGCTTGAGGTCGCGCTCACGCAGCGCCAGCACCGCAGCCCAGACGGCCGTCACCGTGCCGGTGCCAATCAGCATCACTTCCCAGAACAGCAAATCGTTGAACGCCGGATCGAGCCGCGCCATCAGGTAGATGCCCAGTTTCACCATGGTTGCCGAGTGCAGATAGGCGCTCACCGGCGTCGGCGCCGACATGGCATTGGGCAACCAGAAATGGAACGGAAACTGCGCCGACTTGGTGAAGGCACCGAGCAGCACCAGCGGCAGGGCATAGGGCAGGCGCGGATCATCGACCAGGGCCGGGCCGGCGGCGACGATGCCGGAAAGGGTCCAGCTGCCCGCCATCTGACCGAGCAACACCAAGCCGCCGAGCAGGGCCAGTCCGCCGCCCATGGTGATCAGCAGTGCCTGGCGTGCGGCAGCGCGAGCGGAAGCCTGCTCGTGATTGAAGCCGACCAGCAGGAAGGAAGTGATGCTGGTGAGCTCCCAGAACAGGAACAGCACAACCAGGTTGTCTGCGGTGACCGCGCCGATCATGGCCAGCATGAACAGGATCAGTATGGCGAACAGCTGGCCCCGTCGCGGTTCATGGGCGAGATAGCCGCTGGCATAGACGAAAATCCAGGTGCCGATACCGGTGATCAATGCCAGCATCTGCGCGCTGAGTCCGTCGATGCGAAAGGCCAGCGACACGCCCAGGCTGGGGATCCAGGACACTTCCCCCCGCCACGGCAAGTCGTAACGCGCGAGACCCCAGGCGAGCAGCAGGAACAGTGTAAGGGGAACAGCGGCCAGCCACAGATAAGTTGGGCCGTGTGTTTCTGTATGGGAACCGTGGCTCATGACCGGTGCCCTGATCGCAAGCGTTTCCAATGCCGCCAAGCCAGCACGATCAGCGTGACCGCCGTCAATGGCAACACAAATACGCTCATAAGGGTCGAGAAACCGGCCTGGGCATCGTGTCCCGCTGCATCGAGAATCAGATAGGCGGTATAGGCCATGTAGTAGGCCAGAAACAGGCCGCCTTCCCAACGCGCAATGAGATGGCCGGTAAAGAAAATCGGCAGGCACGCCACCGTCACCGCCACCATCACCGGCATGTCGAAGGCGGGCATCGAAGACGGCACCAGCAATTCCCCTGGCGCGATGCTCGCGGATATGCCGAGCACCGCCAGGATATTGAAAATACAGCTGCCGATCACATTGCCCACCGCGATATCCCGTTCACCCCGCACGGCCGCCATCACGGACGTCGCGACTTCGGGCAGCGACGTGCCGATCGCGACGATGGTCAGCCCGACGACCAGTTCGCTCATGCCCAGTTGTCTGGCCAGTGTCACCGCCGCCCCCACCAGCCAGTTGGAACCGAGGATCAGCAGCGCGAGCCCGGCCGCCACCAGCAGGAGCTGGACCCCCCAATGGCAGTCCCAGGCCGTCCCGTCCTGCGGCAGAACCTCTCCATTGGTTTCGCGGTCTGCCGCGGTATCGCGGCGGCTCTGGCTGATGACCAGGATCGTATAGCCCACCAGTAGCGCGACAAAGAGCAGCCCATCCCAACGGCCAACGCCGCCGTCGCTGGCCAGCGCCCACAGCAGTAACGACACGCCGACCAGCAGGGGGACTTCCTGCCGAACCAACTGGCGATGCACGACAAGCGGCGTGATCAGCGCCGACATGCCGAGGATGAACAGGATATTGAAAATGTTGCTGCCGACCACATTGCCGAGCGCAATGTCCACCCGCCCCGACCATGCGGATTGCACCGATACGGCCAGTTCCGGTGAACTGGTGCCGAAGGCCACGACGGTCAGCCCCACCACCAGCGGCGAAATGCCGAACGACAGCGCGAGCCTGGAGGCGCCACGCACCAGCAACTCGGCGCCAAGCACCAGTGCGATCAAACCGGGAATGAACCAGAGCATCCGATAGGTTCCGTCAAAACAGCGCGCGCAGCATTTCTTCCACCTCGAAACCGAGCACCAGCAGCCAGGCGAACATGGCGATTCCCACGCCGGCTGCGGCGATATCCTTGATGATGCCGATCTTTTCGTTGTGTCGGGTTTCGACGAAGTCGCACAACGCCTCGATGGCACTGTTCATGATTTCGGCAACCAGCACCAGCGCCGTGACAACGACGATGAGCAGGGCGTCGACCCAGGCCCGAGCAAACAGGGCGGCTATCAGGACACACAGCGAGAAAACGAGCTTCCAGGCGACACTGAAATCATAGATGACCGCATAGCGCAAACCCGAGCCGATGGTGCGCAGTTTTCTCAAGGGGTGAAAGCCGGGTTCACCCGTACCGAGGAACTTGTGTCTCATGCCGCGTCACCTCGTCCCCGCCCAAGGCCAGACCTTGGTCGAAAGATCAGGGCGTACAACCCACCCACCCACAATGCAGAGGCAAGCGTACCGGCAATGACATCGCTTGGAAAATGAACCTGCAGGTAGATGCGTGACAGCCCGACCCACAGCACCACGACACTGAGCGCGGCGGCCCAGGCCACATGGCGCCGAGTGGACACGAGGAACAAGGCCATTGCCGCAGCCGTGATCTGCATGGCATGCGCACTGGGATACGACCAGTCTTCCGGCATCGGCGACCACGCGGCGAAGAGTTCGGGACGCGGGCGGGCCACCCAGAGCTTGACGAGGTGGCCAATGGCAGATGCACCCAGCAGGGCCAGCATGATGAACGCCGACTCGCGTCGGTGTCCCGCCCGAAACAGATACCACGCCCGCAGCCCCGTCAGCGGCAATAGCAACACCAGAGAACCGAGCCAGGTCACACCCGTCATCAGGTGGTCAAGCGACTGATTGCGCAAGTCATGGGCTGTGCCGAGCCAGACGCGGTCGAATTCGATCACGGACCATCGGTCGTCCCCGCAAACGAGCAGCGCACCACTTGCCAGAACCATCCAGCTCAAGCCCCACAAGATGACAACCCGTTGCATGCGCCCCCCGATACCGCACAGACGCAGCGCAGGCGCTCCAAGTTCCGGCGCCTCAACGAACACAACGAGCCTGATCCAACGCCTCCGATGAGCGAGATGGGTTGCAGTGGTCACCCGATGTCACAGCACCGTGGATTACGCCAAGTCCGCTAGCGGGTCAGCCCGGCATACAGCAGCGGCAACTTCTCGGGCAGCCGCTGCACGTGATCGACCACCATGAAATTGTTCTGCCCGAAAATGCGCGACACATAGTTGTCGGCGCGCGGATCGAGGCTCATGCAGTAAGTGACGACGCCATCGCGGCCGACTTCCTCCACCGCCTTCTTGGTGTCGTAGCGCAGGTACTGCGGATCGCGCACGTCGATGTCGGCCGGCTCGCCGTCGGTGATGACGATCAGCAGCTTCTTCGCCGACCGCTGCAATTTGAGGTGATGGCCGGCGTGGCGGATCGCCGCGCCCATGCGGGTCGACAGCTGACCGGTCATGCCGGCGAGCTTGGCCTTCGGTGTCTCGTCCCAGTGCTGGTCGAAATCCTTGAATCGGTAGTACTCGACGTCATGGCGGCCGTCCGAGCAGAAGCCGTGGATCGCAAACGGGTCGCCCACCTTGTTGATGGCGTCAGCCAGCAGCACACAGGCCTGCTGGGTCAATTCGCGCACGGAGTACTCCTGGTCCTGCACCGTTTCGTTGGTCGACTCGGACAGATCGAGCAGCACCAGTATCGAGAAATCACGCGTCTTGCGCACGCTGCGCATCATGATGCGCGGGTCGGGCTGGTTGCCCAGACGGATGTCGATGAAGCTTGCGATCGCTGCGTTGATGTCGATCTCGTCGCCGTCTTCCAGCTTGCGGATGCGCTGCACACCCTGCGGCTGCATCGCGTCGAGCAGGAATTTCATGCGATGGATTTCGCGCTTGTACTTGGAGGTGATGTCGTCGATGACCTGCAGATCGCCCGACTTGGCGCGCTTCTCCTGCACCGTCGCCCAGGCGGGACGCTCTAGCTGGATCTGGTAATCCCATTCGGAATAGTGGAAGGGATCGGATAGCGGCTCCTTGCCTTCCAGTTCGTTGAAGGACTTGCCGCCACTCTCGTCGCCGATATTCTCGTAGGGATAGAGCTCGGTGCCCAGCACCCAGATTTCCTCGGCATCGTCACCTGCCGTCTCGACGTCGATCTCGTTGGCCATCTCCATCACGCTGACGTACTTGCGCACCTGCTTGACGGATTCATAACCGGCGCTGGCGGCCTTGTCGAAATCGAACTCCTCGAATTCCCAGAAGTAGCGGTTGTCGTCACGATACGGCGCGGTGAGGAGATCGGTGCGCGGATTGAACGGAATCTTCTTCTGCTGCAGGCTGTGCGCGAGTTGCGCGCCGACTTCCCATGAGGTGTGGTTGCTGTCCAGTTTGTCCTGCGCGGCAGCAAACAGGGCACGACCCTCGGCAATCCAGGGATCGCTGTCCTGATAGCCATCGTCCAGCAGCGCGCGCGCCAGCCGGTTCAGGTAGTCGCCCACGGTTTGGTCCATCGCGGGGGTGGCTGTATGCAGCTTGCACCAAAGCTGCTTGAGGCCGGGGAAGCGACGGATTGCCAGCGTTTCCACGCGTGCATCCTCGATGACCGATATCACTGCCATCTGCATCGGATTGAGCGCCTCGGCCGAAATCGGATGCCGGGTTTCGACGATGTGCGCAGCGCAGTGCGCAGCGGTGGCGCGATAGAGCTCGATGCCGGGAACGGGCTCGTGACCTTCGACCGTGAAGTCGTCAAAAGCATCCGGCAGATGCAGCAGGTAATCCTCGATGTACGGCCGATAGCCTTCGCGCGCCTCGAAGTCGCCGGAGGTGGGGCGCATGAAGAAGTCGCGCGCCCACAATGCGCGCAGATACATGTTGATGCGGCGCTGCACGTCGACCAGCAGCGTGCCCTTGCGCTCCTTCTGCAGCATGGCCAGCGATTCTTTCGATTCGAGGCCGAAGTACTTGATCTGCTCTTCGTAGTTGGTGCGGTGCGCGTGTGCGCCCCACAGCGCCCAGCGCCGCAGGCCGCCCAGCGTCAGGTGCTGGAACAGCACCTCCAGCTTGTCGAGCATCGGCCGCACGCCGCGCGGCGCCTGTGCAATCAGCGTGTTGATGAACTGCAGGTACTTGAGAAAGAGCTCGGCGTCACCGAGGCGGTTGGCCGCGGTCGGCGCACTGGCCAGCAGCAGTTCGATCACCGCGCCTGAAGTCTTGGACGCCAGCATCAAGGACGCCGTTGCAAGATCGGCAACCACGTCCTCGCCCACCTCTTTCGCGACCATGGGGGCATTCTCGACCCAGGTCTCGACCAGCGAATCGCCGCGTCCGAGTCCGCGAATAGCCGATACGCCTTTCAGATAGTTGTCGAGCCCGCGCGGCGAGAACACCTTGGTCGCCTCGTGCCAGGCAGCATTGAGTGCGTCCCGGGTATGCGGCGACAGGTCTTCCAGCAGTTCAGCGTAGTCTTCGAGTTTGATGGACATGGCTTTTCCAGGGGTCAGGATTCAGGGACCAGGGATCAGGGGACGAGCGGCCTGCGGCCGCGCTTTTGATTCAGGGGCGCGGGCTGTGCCCGCACATTCCCTGGCCCCTGAATCCTGACCCCTGATCCCTCGCATCAAAAAAACGTCGACACCGCCGCATCCAGCGCATCGCGCATATCGGGATCATCGGTGATCGGGCGCACCAGCGCGACGCGGCAGGCGGCCATCGGGTCCACGCCCTTGGCGATCAGGCTACCTGCGTAGATCAACATTCGGGTGGACAGGCCTTCGTCGAGGCCGTGGCCCTTGAGGTTGCGCGAACGCTCGGCGATCGACACCAGCTTGCCGGCGATGTCGGCCTTGACGCCGGACTCGTGCGCGACGATTTCGGTCTCGATTCCATGCTCAGGATAGGTGAAGTCCAGCCCGCCGAAACGCTGCTTGGTCGACTGCTTGAGGTCCTTCATCAGCGACTGGTAGCCGGGGTTGTAGGAAATCACAATCTGGAAGTCGGGGTGGGCGTGCACCAGCTCGCCCTTCTTTTCCAGCGGCAATACACGGCGGTTGTCGGTCAGCGGGTGGATCACCACAGTGGTGTCCTGGCGCGCCTCCACCACTTCGTCGAGGTAGCAGATGGCGCCATGGCGCGCGGCGATGGCGAGCGGGCCGTCCTGCCATTCGGTGCCGGAGGCAGACAGCAGGAAGCGGCCGACCAGGTCGGACGCGGTCATGTCCTCGTTGCAAGCCACGGTGATGAGCGGCTTGTTGAGCTTGTACGCCATGTATTCGACGAAGCGCGTCTTGCCGCAGCCGGTGGGGCCCTTCAGCATCATCGGCATGCGCACGGAGTAGGCAGCCTCGTACAGCTCGACTTCGTCGGCGACGGGGCGATAGTAGGGTTCTTCGGTGATGCGGTACTGGTCGACGATGTTGCTCATGAGGTCTCCTCAAAGGAAAAGCTTGCTTTTCGAATTACCCAAGAGTCCGTTCGTGTTGATCGTGAGCCTGTCGAACGATCGATACATCAGGCTCTTGGCCTTCGACAAGCTCAGGCCGAACGGTGGTCAGGTTTAATTCGTTGCGGGTCAATATTCATCCGCGAATAACTTGCCGGACTTGGCGCGGCATTCGCGGGCAAACAAAAAACCCCCGCTACGCGTGGCGCGCAGCGGGGGTCTGTACTGCCAACCGCCGCGCGACTTAGACAGTCTTGCCGCGGAAAATCACCATGGCAGCGCCCTGCGACTGATTGAAGTTGTTGTAGCCAATCAGGCGGACATGGTTGTTGGGGTTTGCCTTGTGGCAGGCTTCGGCTTCGGCCAGCACACGGTCCACATCGGTCTCGCCGAACATCGGCAGTTTCCACATGTACCAGTAGGAATCCATCAGGTGCTCGGGCTCGGTGTGCTCGATGGCCGGGTTCCAGCCTTTTTTCACCAGGTACTCGACCTGCTTCTTGATGTTGGCCGCGTCCATGGCGGGCAGGTAGGAGAAGGTCTCGAATTTGCGGCTGGCGGGGTCGCTCAGGCGGCTTTTGTAATCCATCACTTCAGACATTTCATTTCCTTTCAGATGTAGGGGAGAGGGGTCAGGGGTCGGGGGTCAGGGATGGTGCGGCTGCGCCGCGCGCTTTTCCCTGAATCCTGATCCCTGAATCCTGAATCCTGCTTACTTGTGTGCGACGTCCAGCTTGTCGACGGTGTCGAACTCGAACTTGATCTCTTTCCACGTTTCCATGGCGATCTTCAGTTCGGGGCTGTGGGCAGCGGCGGCGGTCAGGATGTCCTTGCCTTCTTTCTCGATGGCACGGCCCTGGTTGCGGGCTTCCACACAGGCTTCCAGCGCGACGCGGTTGGCGGCGGCGCCAGCGGCGTTACCCCAGGGGTGGCCCAGCGTACCGCCACCGAACTGCAGCACGGAGTCGTCACCGAAGATGGCGACCAGTGCGGGCATGTGCCACACGTGGATGCCGCCGGACGCAACCGGGATCACGCCGGGCATGGAACCCCAGTCCTGATCGAAGAACAGGCCGCGCGAACGGTCTTCCGGAATGAACTCGTCACGCATGGTGTCGATCCAGCCCAGGGTCGCTTCGCGGTCGCCTTCCAGCTTGCCGACGACGGTACCGGAATGCAGGTGGTCACCACCCGAAAGACGCAGAACCTTGGTCAGCACGCGGAAGTGAATACCGTGGTGGGGGTTGCGATCGAGCACGGCGTGCATGGCGCGGTGGATGTGCAGCAGCATGCCGTTGTCGCGACACCAGTTGGCCAGGCCCGTATTGGCGGTCAGGCCACCCGTCAGGTAGTCGTGCATGATGATCGGTGCGCCGATTTCCTTGGCGAACTCGGCACGCTTGTACATCTCTTCCGGGGTCGGAGCGGTCACGTTCAGGTAGTGACCCTTGCGCTCGCCGGTCTCGCGCTCGGCCTTCAGGGTGGCTTCGTGCACGAAGGCAAAACGGTCGCGCCAACGCATGAAGGGCTGGCTGTTGACGTTCTCGTCGTCCTTGGTGAAGTCCAGACCGCCGCGCAGACACTCGTACACGGCACGGCCGTAGTTCTTGGCGGACAGGCCCAGTTTAGGCTTAATCGTGCAGCCCAGCAGCGGACGGCCATACTTGTTCATGCGGTCACGTTCGACCTGGATGCCAGCGGGCGGGCCGCCACAGGTTTTCACGTAGGCGATCGGGAAGCGGATGTCTTCCAGTCGCAGGGCGCGCAGGGCCTTGAAGCCGAACACGTTGCCGACCAGCGAGGTCAGCACGTTGACGACGGAACCTTCTTCGAACAGGTCGATCGGGTAGGCAACAAATGCGTAGAAGCAGGTGTCGTCGCCCGGCACGTCTTCGATGCGGTAGGCGCGGCCCTTGTAGTAGTCCAGGTCGGTCAGCAGGTCGGTCCACACCGTGGTCCAGGTACCGGTCGACGATTCGGCGGCCACGGCAGCGGCGACTTCTTCGCGATCCACGCCCGGCTGCGGGGTGATCTTGAAGCAGGCCAGAAGGTCGGTGTCCAGCGGAGTGTATTCCGGGGTCCAGTAGGTCTGCCGGTATTCCTTCACACCGGCGTTATAGGTTTTTACAGCCATGACAGCCTCCAGTTCAAGTAGAGAAAAACCCCGACGCAGGTATGGGTCTGCGACGCGAGAACCGCATCATGCAGGGGTTTAATCATCAATAACAGTCGATTTTTTCTATTTCTAGAATAGACTTTTATCTATGTATGTTTTGAATCGGTAACAAGATCATGCGCAGGCACACCACGTTCCGCCAGCTGGAAATCTTCGAGGCCATCGCCCGCCTGGGCAGCTTTACCCGCGCCTCTGAAGAACTGTTCCTTACCCAGCCCACCGTCTCGATGCAGATCAAGAAGCTGACCGAGATGGTAGGGGTACCGCTGATCGAACAGGTCGGCAAGAAAATCCAACTGACTCCGGATGGCCAGCAACTGGCGCAGGCCACCCGCGAAATCTTCGACATCCTCGACCACTTCACCATGTCGGTCGCCGAGCGGCAGGGGTTGAAGCAGGGAAAACTGAGCCTGATGGCCATCACCACGGCCTCGTATTTCGCGCCGCGCCTGCTCGGCGAATTCGTCAAGCTGTATCCCGGCATCGACGTCAGCCTGCGCGTCACCAACAAGGAACAGGTACTGGCCAGTATCGCCGCCAACCTCGACGACCTGTACTTTCTCGGACAACCCCCGGAAGACATCGACGTCGTCGCCACCCCCATCATGGACAACCCCATCATCGTGCTGGCCGCGCCGGATCATCCGCTCGCGGGCAAGAAACGCATTTCGCTCGAGCGCATCGCGCAGGAACCCTGGCTGATGCGGGAAACGGGCTCGGGCACGCGCAACGCCATCGAACGTCTCTTCACCGGTCACGATCTCAATATCCATCCACGCCTGGAACTGGGCAGCAACGAAGCCATCAAGCAGGCCATCCTCGCCGGGCTCGGCATCTCGGCGCTCTCCCGCCACGCCCTCACGCTGAACCAGCCCGACCAGTTCGCCGAGCTCGACGTCGAGGGCTTTCCCATCCTGCGCCACTGGTACGCCGTCCATCCGGCAGGGCGGCAATTGTCGGTGGTGGCACGGGCGTTTCTTGATTATCTGCTGGGACGCGGAGAAGGGGCGCCTGTGGCGACAGGCAGGAAGATATAGGCGAGCGACGTTCAATGGATAGCGAAGCCGGGCGTTTCTGGAAGTTCGAACGCCACGAAGGAACACGGGACGAATAAGTATTTCAAGATTCGCGCTTTCAGGACGATAATCATTGCGGCGTTTCTGGAGACTGCGCCTGTTTACCGATGGGCCGGAGCCGCATGAACGTTTTTGTGCACCTCTTTATTCACAACCTACGTAAGGGATATCCATGAACAAATCCGAATTGATCGACGTGGCAGCAACCGAAGCAGACATCAGCAAGGCCGCCGCCGGCAGAGCGCTGGATGCCATTCTCGCAGCCGTCGTCAAAGCCGTGACAAAGGGCGACTCCGTGACCCTCGTCGGGTTCGGCACCTTCAAGTCCAGCAAGCGCGCTGCCCGCACCGGTCGCAACCCGCAGACCGGCAAGGAAATCAAGATCGCTGCGACGACCGTGCCGCGCTTCACGGCAGGCGCCGGTTTCAAGTCCGCGGTTGCAGGCAAGAAAGCTGCCAAGAAGAAGTGATGCAGTAAAAGCGGGCGTGGTGCGGCCCCAAGGGTCGCCATGCCCGCACATCGGAATGGTCTCAGCCAATAGCGTTGCCCGACCATCCGCTGGTATGGAAGCAACGCATCGCCGTGCAGGACCTGGCCACCGAATTCTTTCTGGTGCGCGAAGCCGGCCCCGGCACCCGCGGCGCAATGGAACAAGCTTCTTCGCCGCCCATGGGCCGGAAAACCGCAGCAGCATCGAAATGGGCAGCAGTCAGCCCATCAAACAGGGGCAGCAGGCCTATCCAGGATCCCGATTCTCTCTCGCAGAGTCCGCAGTTGGCGCTCACCCTTGAACGGCTGGACGAGCATGCCGTCGAGGCCTTCCCCGCCATTCGTCATTGGTACATCGTCCGTCTTGCCGACAGGAGACGCTCGCGAGCAGAGCGCGCATTCAGGAGCCTTCTGTCAAACACAGCTCCCGCTTCGGCTTCATGCAGCCCGCCGTCACCAAACTTCAGACTCCACTCAACGTGGGCTGAATCGATCGCACATCATCCACGTAATTTCCATAACGCGCGGCCATCGCTGTCAATGCCAGCTCCTTGGTCTTGAAAATATGATCGGCCGGAATCACGGCTGACACTTCGCCTTTTGCAATTGCCGACACAACCTGCTGCTTCAGGCTGCTGAAGTACAAGGCCACATCCATGTCTCTCAGTTGCAGCGCCAGCGAGTGCAATTTTTCTTCGCCGGATACATCGACATCGTTGATGCCGTTGCCGATCACGAGGATCGCCTTCGCCTGGGAGAAGCGCTTGAGCGCCTGCAGCACCGCCTCTTCGAAATAGGCCACATTGACAAAATTGAGCGAGCCGTCGAAACGTAGCACCACGAAATATTCGCTGATGGCCTGCAGGCCGTGCGTATCGATCCCCCCCAACGCCCCGTCCGGATGGCGCCCGAGCACTTCGGCGCGCGGACGCATGCTGCGCAGCAGGAAGAGTCCGACGGTAAGCGCCACGCCCACCAGGATGCCGTTGGCGAGGGCCGGCGCCATGACGAGCGTCGCCAGGAAAGTGGCAAAGCCGATCACCGCATCTGCCCGATTGACCTTCCATGCGTATATCAATGCCTTCACCCGGATGAGGCCGAATACCGCAAACATGATGATCACGGCCAGCACCGCCTGCGGCAGGTGATACAGCAGCGGGGTGAAGAACAGGATCACCAGCATCACGCCGAGCGCGCTGATAATGGCGAAGAGGCCCGTTCTTGCACCTTCACGCGCGGCCACTGCTGAGCGCGAAAAGGAGCCACTCACCACATAGGCATGGAAGAAGCTGCCCACGATGTTGGCGAGTCCCTGGCCAACCAGTTCACGGTTGGTATTGATGCGCTGGCCGGTCTTGGCACTGATGGCCTTCGAAATGGAAGTGGCTTCTATGAAGCCGAGCAGCGCCATGATCAGCGCCGCCGGCAACAGAGGCAGCACCAGCTTCCAGTCGATTTGCGGCACCTGGAATCCGGGCAGACCTGCAGGAATGGCACCGACGACCTCGCCCCCACCGGTGAGCTTCACCTTGCTGCCCTCGACGCTGCTTACGCGCCAGTGCCCCATCCCCAGCGGTTCCCCTTCCGGCATGTGGCCAGCGACAACGAAGGCAGCGCTGCCATCGGTTGCGGTTTCCCGTGCCAGGTCGACCCGGTGCAGGTAGACCCGCAACTTGAACGCCTCCTGCTCGAGCAGCTTGGCCCTGGCCTTGTACTGTTCAATCCGGGATTTGATTTCCATCTGTCGCAACAAGCTGGCCTCACCCTGCTCCTCCAGCTTCGAGAGTTCGGTCTGCAGGTCTCGCAGCGCGTCGGCGTTCTGCTTGATCTGTTCCTTGATTCCGCTGAACTGCACAATCTGCGCCTGCAGATCCGGATCCCGCACCGCCTCCACCGGAATATTCGAGGTACGCTCGAAGCCGACCCAGTAACTTGCCAGCGTCGTGATCACGATGGCGACCAGGATGCCGGGGATGCGCGCGGCGACTTTCTGCAGGCCGAAAACGATGGCGAAGGCAGCCAGCCCGAACACGAGCGTGGGCCAGTGCGCACTGCCCAGCTGCTGCACGACTCCCCACAGATCCAGCAGGAAGTATTCGGTGCGTGACATGGGTACATTGATGAGCTTGTTGATCTGGGAAAACCCGATGACCAGCGCGGCGGCATTGGTGAAGCCTATGATGACCGGATGGGACAGGATATTGACCAGCAGTCCCAGCCGAAACAGACCGAGCGCCAGACGCAGCACGCCCACCATCAGCGCGAGCATGATGGACAGGGCGATGAACTGCTCGGTGCCCACGCCGGCAAACGGAATCAGCGCCGCCGCCGACATCAGGGACAACATGGCAGTCGGCCCGCTGTGCAGTTGTCGCATCGAGCCCCACAACGACGCCACGATCACTGGCAGGAAGGACGCATACAGGCCGTATACCACCGGCAGACCGGCCAGCTGCGCATAGGCCATGCTCTGGGGGACCAGGATCAAGGTGACGGTAATACCTGCCACGAGGTCTGCCCGCAGTGTCTCCCGGCTCATGGGAAACCAGGCGAGGAACGGGAACAATCTGAACAGGAGCGCCGCCCTGGGCGAGGCCGCGGTCGTCCCGCCTGGGCGAGGCAAAGCGGTTTCCGGTGTCACGGTTGGGTTCTCCTGTCAAAAACGGCAATTGCTTCTGGATCGACGAAACGCGCCATCGGGACGCCCGGGCGCCGAGCCGCCTGACTCAGGCCTGGACGGCGCCCTGTCGGCTAGTCTGGCCAGACGCGTGCCGGATGCAGTTCGCCTGCAAGCGTCGATTGAGCCTTCTTCGCTGTCTGCCTGGCCCCGCGCGCCGCAGGCGAAGGGGCCGTCGCAGTAGCCGCACGTTTGGCAGCCGCGGGGGCTGCTGGCTGTTTCCTCACTTTGCTGACGCTTGCAGCCAGCTTGCTCGATGCTTTGCTCATGACTTCAATACCTCCTCGATAATGGCTTCGACATCCTGGACCGCGCTGGCGCCTCGTCGACCCAGCCCGTACACACTGCAACCTTCCAGCGCCGCGCTGCGAAATGCTGCCCGGCGCGCCAATCCGTTCGTCAGCACCGGCACCTCGAAATCGGCCAGCGCTTCGTGCATCGAGCGCGACAGCGAATTGCGGCTGTCGAGCTGATTCAGCACCATGTATGCCCGCAGACCGGGATTGCGACCGACGGCCTCCTGCAGCGCGGCCGACAGCTCGATGCTCGCCCACAGGTCCAGTGGCGACGGCTGGATGGGAATCAACAGCAGATCCACCGACTGCATCACCTTGCGCAGCGCGTCGGACTGCAAGTGCGGCGGGCAGTCGACCAGCACAAATCGGCACTCGCCGGCGGCAACGCCGATACTCGTCTTCACGTTGCTGGCCGTGACCCCGCGTACCGGTGGCAGATCGCTTTCTGCGCCGCCGACACGCGCCCAATGCCTGGCCGAGCCTTGGGGGTCGGCATCCAGCAGCGCAGTCTCGCCACGACGGCTCAGGCCGGCTGCCAGATTGACTGTCAACGTGGTTTTTCCCGTTCCACCCTTCTGGTTCGCAACGGCAATCCGCAGGGCGGCCATGGCGCGCCCTAGCTGCCTTCGGGCAGCAGCGCGTCGATTTTCTGCGCCAGCGCCACGGCTTCGGGTCCCAGCTTCTTGCCGTCGGCGTCGATCGTGACGCTGGCGTAGGTCTTGCCGAAGTTCAGATTGGGGTAGTAGTTGACGGCTTCCGACACCTTGGCAACGCCGTCAAGAAATGAACGGGTTTCACCATACGAGGCAAACTCGAATCGCCGGCTCAACATCGGCGGCAGATCCTGCCGTTGCCACTTGGGAATCGGGTTGATGTCATCAGGCATAACGTTTCTCCTTGGTCAGTAGTGAAGCGGACAGCCTGTCCAGTTCATCCAGATGCTGCAGTTCGTCGCGCAAAATCTTCGCGAACAAGGCATGATGGCCGTCATCGCGCACCCGCACACAATAGGCCGCTGCCTCTTCGTAAAGCCGCACTGCCTCGACTTCCAGCACCCGGTCGATTGCGAACATCTCTTCCATCGATCGGCCCAGGCGCACCGACGGCAACTGCGTGGCATGCGGCGTCACGCCCAGCTTGAGCAAGGCTTCCATCAGGCTTTCCACGTGCCCCAGCTCCTCAATGACATCCTGCCGGAAATGGCTGCAGTACTCCGCCATGCCCCACAGGTCACAGAGTTTGGACTGCGCCATGTACTGCTGGACCGCAGCCATTTCGTGGCTCAGTGCCCGAGTGAGATACCCCAGTAGTCGTGGATCCATTGCCATGCCTTTGCTCCTTGACTGCCTGTCGTCGCCTAGACGGCGCTGCAGGCCACCTCGCCGTCGCGTCCGCCCCCACCCGCCTCAGCTTCGGCGGGAAGTATGTTTTCGACCTCGCCGTGCACACGGGCGATGATGTGGGCGGCGACCAGGCCGTCGCCCACGCGCTCGCACGCATCGGCACCCGCACGCACCGCGGCATTGACGGCCCCGGTTTCGCCGCGAACGAGAACGGTGACGTAACCGCCGCCGACGAACTGGCGGCCGATCAGCCTTACTTCCGCGGCCTTGGTCATCGCGTCTGCCGCCTCGATCGCGGGAACCAGACCGCGCGTTTCGATCATGCCGAGGGCGATGCCTGTGGCCGTTTCCGTCATGCTGCTGCGTTTGATTTCAGCCATGTCCATGACAGGCCTCTATCAGGCTGCTGCAGCGGTGGGCAGGATGTTTTCGACTTCACCATGCACGCGGGCGATGATGTGGGCGGCGACCAGGCCGTCACCCACGCGCTCGCATGCATCGGCGCCGGCGCGAACCGCTGCGTTCACAGCGCCCGTTTCACCGCGCACCAGCACCGTCACATAGCCGCCACCGACGAACTGGCGGCCGATCAGGCGAACTTCCGCTGCCTTGGTCATCGCATCCGCCGCTTCGATCGCGGGGACCAGACCACGTGTCTCGATCATGCCGAGTGCAATACCTGTCATACCTGTAGCCATTTTGATTTCTCCTAAAAATCCTGAAAAAAGTCGTGATCTGCTGCAAAACAATCAAGCTGCTTCAGCGGCGGGG
>WGNC01000033.1 GCA_016124745.1 Thiobacillus sp. | reverse complement strand
TATCGACGCTGTGCAACTGAAACACCTGTTTGGCGATATCCATACCAATCACGCTATGCTTCATTTCGGATCCTCCTGTTCAAGTGGGGGGTTACGACATTTCCACTTTGGCACGCAGATGCCGTCGCAGCGAGGATCCATCCAGTCTCTTCCTGGCTACCAACAGCGCCCCGTTGCCGGGGGGAGGCGTCCATACCATCTGAACAAGTCCTTCGACAGGCTCAGGATGAACGGCAAGTAGTTGATTTCGTTCGTGGTGAGCTTGTCGAACCACACAGCAAACCAAGTTGTTCAGGGGTTCCCTAGGGAGGCGCTGATCGATTTAGTCCGTTCGTGGTGAGCTCTTCGACTTCGTTCAGCGCGAACGGGCTGAAGTCAGCGCACTGCCTCCCGGACTCAGCGCCGGGCGCTGGTCAGCGGATAGTCCTTCGGCAGCAGCACCCACATGCGGCCGCGCTGTTTCATGCGGCCGGCGAGTTCCCCCGCCTTGTTGCCGAAGCCCCAGAAAAAATCGGCGCGCACACCGCCGCGTATCGCGCTACCCGTGTCCTGCGCCATCACCAGGCGGTTGAGAGGCACGGACGAATTGGGCTGGGTGGTGGCAAGGAAAACCGGCGCGCCCAGCGGGATGAAGTGGGTGTCGACGGCAATCGAGCGGCCGCCGCTCAGCGGCACCCCGAGCGATCCCAGCGGGCCGGAGAGGCCGTTTGGCAGTTCGCGAAAGAACACGAAGCTCGGATTGCTGGCGAGCAGTTCCGGCAGCTTTTCGGGATGCTTCGCGCCCCAGTCCTTGATGCCCTGCATCGACGCCTGCTCGAGTTTCAGTTCGCCGCGCTCCACCAGCAGCTTGCCGATCGACTGGTAGGGATAACCGTTCTGGTCCGCGTAGCCGACCCGCATGTGCGAGCCGTCCGGCAGTTCGATGCGGCCCGAGCCCTGGATTTGCAGAAAAAACAGGTCCACCGGATCCTCGGCCCAGGCGATCGGCTTGCCCTTGAAGCTGTAGCCATTGCCGTTGGGGGTGGGCGCTTCGATGTCCTTGCGGGTGGGATAGGGCACGACCTTGTTGCCGACCAGCCGTCCGCGCAGGCGCAGGGTCTTCAGTTCGGGGTAGATGCTCGCCAGGTCGACCGTGATGAGGTCGTCCGGCGCGGCGTAGAGCGGGTAGCGCGCACGCTCGGTGCGCACGCGGTCGCCTTTCAGCAGGGGCTCGTAGTAGCCCGTCACCAGCCCTTCGACACCGCCGTCCTCCTGCGCGGCCTGGTACGGCTGAAAGCGTTGCTCGAAAAATGCGCGCGTGGTGGCTTCGTCTGGCGCGGGCATCGACATCGCCTCGCGGCAGACGGCCTGCCAGGAGGTGCGCTTGACCAGCGTCGAGCAGCTCAGCAGGAAGGCGGGCCAGGCCTCGCTTGCCGAATCCTCCTTCCAGAATGCCACCTCGTTCCAGCGCACCGGTTTGAGCGTCGGATAGGCCTGCACCGGCGTGGGCAGCAGCGCCGGTGGCGGAGGCGGAGCAGGCTCGGGTTCCGTGACGGGTGGCGGCATGGGTACGGGCACTGGCACGGGGGTTGGCGTGGGTGCGGGAACCGGCGTGGGCGTGGGGGGTGGTGCGGCCGGTTCCTTGGGCGGCAGCAGTGTGCAGGCCGACAACGACAGGGCGAACAGCCACGGGCTTGCGCGTAACAACATCACGGGTGAAGATGGCTCGGATCGAAGACGAGCGCCGAGTATATCAATGGAGAAGCAAGCGTAATGGAAAGTCAGGGTCTGGGTTGGTTGCTGCTGGAAGCCGGTATTGCGGTGAGTCTGCTCGTCTTCATCGTGTGGTGGACGATGAAAAAGTGAAGCCATGTCGCAGGGAGAGTGAGAGCATCACCGTATTCTCATTTACTGAAAATGTTGTCTGCAAACACAAACCGAATATGATTTGTTTTGCCCAGTTATAAGCGTTGTTTATATAGAGGCTGGGCAGCATTCAAGACAAATCATGAGGAGACAACATGAGCATCACGACCAAACCGACCATTCTCGCCCTGGCCATTCCTGCTCTGGGCGCATTTTTTTCTGCGTCCGCCCTTGCAGATGACCCACCCTGCTTCTATGAGAGCCGATCTGGAGACACCAACAATATTGAGTGTGCGACTTACCATTCGGAAATCAGCAATACCCGCGCTTTTGTTGAAACCGTGGTCAATCGTGGCAAGTACGATAAAAACGACAAGCACGACAAGCACGACAAGCACGACAAGCATGACAAATCGTCCAAGCAAGCTGTGATCATCGACGTGCGCAGCACGACGGAGTACAAGGCTGGGCATCCCGAGCATGCCTACAATGTTCCCTATCCTTATATCTACCAGTACTGCAAAGATGTCGGTAACCCAGGCCCGGCGGATGACCGTTACCCGGATGGCGCGTGCAAGTCGACTGACACAACGCAGGGGGACGGGGGGCTGCTAAAGCAGAATGCCGCTGACTTCGTGAACTATGTGGAAAGCATCATCCCGAACAAGGACACCCCGATCTACACCATGTGCCGTACCGGCGTGCGCAGCGTCGGAGCGGCCAACCGGTTGGAAGAAGCGGGCTACACGAACGTGCGCAACATGTGGGAAGGCTTCGTCGGCGTCAATCTGAAAGCGCCCTACTATGTGCGTGATGCGAACGGTGATCCTGTCATTCCACTTACGACTAAAGACCTGCCGGTCGACCTCAATCATGACGGTGTGCTGACCGATGACGACAAGAACGGCTGGCGCTATCATCTGGGCCTCCCGTATGACACCCGCCTCCTGCCGCCGCTGATCTACAAGCCGGATGCTGAAACTTACTACTGGGATTGATTTTTACCACACCATCCGACCCCGCCGCAAGGCGGGGTTTTTGTTTGTGGGGGTGACGAATTCAGTGCAAAACCCGCGGCATCGACAGCGTGAACACCGGAATCTCGGCGTCGAACTTGTTGCCGTCTTCCGCGACCATTTGATAGCTGCCGTGCATGGAGCCGACCGGGGTCGCCATCGCGGTGCCGCTCGTGTATTCGAAGCTTTCGCCGGGCTGCAGCAGCGGCTGCTCGCCCACCACGCCGAGCCCCTTGACTTCCTGAGTGACGTTTTCCGCATCGGTGATGATCCAGTGGCGCGAGATCAGCTGCGCGGCCACGGTGCCGGTGTTGGCGATGGTGATGGTGTAGGCGAACACGTAACGGTCGGCCGCCGGGTCGCTCTGGTCGGCCAGGTAGGCCGTGTTGACGTTGACGCTGATGTGATATTTCTTGCCTTCTGCCACGGGTTTGCTCGACGTGATGGAATCAGGCGAGTGTAACGCAATGACGCGTCGGGCTGGTAAAATGGCCGGGTTTTTCAAATTTCTCCGGAGCTTCCCATGACTTACCGCATCGCCCCGTCCATCCTGTCCGCCAACTTTGCCAAGCTGGGCGAGGAAGTCGACAACGTGCTCGCCTCCGGCGCCGACATCGTCCACTTCGACGTGATGGACAACCACTACGTGCCCAACCTGACCATCGGTCCGCTGGTGTGCGAGGCGCTGCGCAAGCATGGCGTCACCGCGCCGATCGACGTGCACCTGATGGTCAAGCCGGTCGACCGCATCATCCCCGACTTCGCCAAGGCCGGCGCCACCTACATCACCTTCCACCCGGAAGCGTCCGAGCACGTCGACCGCACCATCGGCCTGATCAAGGAAAACGGCTGCAAGGCCGGCCTGGTATTCAATCCGGCCACGCCGCTCGACGTGCTGGAATACACGCTGGACAAGCTCGACATGGTGCTGCTGATGTCGGTCAACCCCGGCTTCGGCGGCCAGAAGTTCATCCCCTACGTGCTCGACAAGGCGCGCGCCGTGCGCAAGATGATCGACGACCGCGGACTCAAGGTCGAGATCGAGATCGACGGCGGCGTCGGTCCCGCCAACATCGCCGACGTGGCTCGTGCCGGGGTCGATACCTTCGTCGCCGGCTCGGCCGTGTTCGGCGCCGCCAAGGACAGCGACCCGCAGCGCTACAACAGCATCATCGCCGCCATGCGCGCGGAATTGGCGAAGGTTTAAAAACATAGGGGTCAGGATTCAGGGGTCAGGGGCTAGGGGGCTTTGTGCTTCGCGCCTTTGAATCAGAGCGCGGCCATGGGCCGCACCTTCCCTGAATCCTGATCCCTGAATCCTGATCCCTGGAAAAAATGAACTTCCCCCTTCACATCAAGGCCGTCGTCATCGATCTCGACGGCACGCTGCTCGATACCGCGCCCGACCTCGCCCATGCCGCCGAACTCATGATGGCCGAGTTGGGCCAGCCCTGTCCGTCGCTGGCCACGATTTCCACCTACATCGGTAACGGCGTGTCGCGGCTGGTCAAGCGCGTGCTGACCGGCGAGATGGATGCCGAGCCCGATGCGCAACTGTTCGAGCAGGCCATCGCCTCCTACCAGAAGCACTATGGCGAACACGTCTCGCTGCATTCGCGCCCGTTCCCGGGCGTGGTCGAGGGACTGGACGCGTTCAGGGCGATGGGGCTGCACGTGGCCTGCATCACCAACAAGGCCGCAGCGTTCACTCATCCGCTGCTGAAGGACACCGGCCTCTTCGATTATTTCGAGCTGATCCTGTCCGGCGATTCGTTGCCCAAGCGCAAGCCCGATCCGCTGCCGCTGCTGCACGCCTGTGAGGTGTTCAAGGTTGCGCCCGCCGAACTGCTGCTGATCGGCGATTCGCTCAACGACACTCAGGCCGCGCGCGCGGCGGGGAGTCCCGTGTTCTGCGTGCCCTATGGCTACAACCGTGGCCGGCCGGTCGCCGAACTCGACCTCGATGCGGTGGTGCCGAGCCTGGTCGAGGCGGCGAAGATGGTGGTGAAGGCGTAATGATGAGGGGTCAGGATTCAGGATTCAGGGGCCAGGGATGGTGTGGCCGATGGCCACGCTCGACCTGAATCAAGGCGCGAAGCGACCTTCCCTGATGCCTGAATCCTGACCCCTGAATCCTGCCATGACTGAACAAGACTTCTTCGCACTCGCCCGCCAGGGCTTCAATCGCATCCCGCTGGTGCGCGAACTGCCGGCCGATCTGGAAACCCCGCTGTCGGTCTACATCAAGCTCGCCAACGCGCCGTATTCCTACCTGCTGGAATCGGTGGTCGGCGGCGAACGCTTCGGCCGCTATTCCTTCATCGGCCTGCCGGCGCGCACGGTGCTGCGGGTGCGCAACCACCTGCTGACGGTGGAAACCGACGGCGAGGTGGTCGAGGAACACAACCTGCCTGACCCGCTCGCCTTCATCGCCGATTTCCAGGCGCGCTTCAAGGCGGCGCCACTGGCCCGGTTGCCGCGCTTTACCGGCGGACTGGCCGGCTATTTCGGCTACGACACCATCCGCTATATCGAAAAGCGCCTTTCGGCGAAGCGCAAGGACGACGTCCTGCACACGCCCGACATCCTGCTGATGCTGACCGAAGAACTGGCGGTGTTCGACAACCTCGCCGGCAAGCTCTACCTCATCACCCACGCCGACCCGATGCAGGCCGACGCCTATACCCAGGGCCACCTGCGCCTGCAGGCCCTGGCCGAGCAGCTGCAGACGCAGGTGCGGCTGCCGGCTGAGCCCATGGTGGCGCCGGACGCGCCACAGTCCGAGTTCGGCGAGGCCGAATTCAAGGCCGCGGTGCAGAAGGCCAAGGACTACATCGCCGCCGGCGACATCATGCAGGTGGTGCTGTCGCAGCGCATGACGCGGCCGTTCAACGCCTCGCCGCTGTCGCTGTACCGCGCGCTGCGCAGCCTCAACCCTTCGCCCTACATGTTCTATTACGACATGGGCGGCTTCCACGTGGTCGGCTCCTCGCCTGAAATCCTGGTGCGGCTGGAGGGCGACACCGTCACCCTGCGCCCGATCGCCGGCACCCGCCCGCGCGGGCTCACGCGCGAGGACGACCAGCGCCTGGCCGAGGAACTTCTCGCCGATCCCAAGGAATGCGCCGAGCACCTGCAGCTGCTCGATCTGGGGCGCAACGACACTGGCCGCGTCGCCGTCACCGGCAGCGTCAAGGTCACCGAGCACATGCTGATCGAGCGCTATTCGCACGTCATGCACATCGTGTCCAACGTCGAAGGCAGGCTGAAGCCGGGCCTGTCCGCGCTCGACGTGCTGCGCGCCAGTTTCCCGGCCGGCACCGTGTCCGGCGCGCCCAAGGTGCGGGCGATGGAAATCATCGACGAACTCGAGCCGAGCAAGCGCGGGATCTATGCCGGTGCGGTCGGCTATCTCGGATTCAACGGCGACATGGACCTGGCGATCGCGATCCGTACCGCCGTGGTCAAGGACCAGACCCTGTTCGTCCAGGCCGGCGCCGGCATCGTCGCCGATTCGGTGCCCGACAACGAGTGGACCGAAACCCACAACAAGGCGCTCGCGATCGTGCGCGCGGCGGAGATGCTGCAGACCTGAGTCGCAAAGAGCAACAAGCTCACACCCAATATAAAAAAGGGGGCATCGATGCCCCCAGCGTGCTGACAAAGTCCACAACGGGTGATTCCCTCTCCCCTTGCGGGAGAGGGCTAGGGAGAGGGGGCTTTTAAAATCAGGCAGTTACGATAAAGCCCCGCAACTGCGCACCCTCTCCCCAACCCTCCCCCATCAAGGGGGAGGGGGTTTGTCAACGGCCTGAGGGGGCATCGATGCCCCCCTTTGTTTGATGCTTAGCGCGAACTGCCCGCCGACCGTTGTTTACTCCCCGCAGTTTTCCAGCGGGGTCGCCAGGATTTCATCGACCGCGCCCTGTTCCAGAACCTGCGCGCTATAGGGCTGCCCCGTGAATGCTTCGAGGTTGGCGGCAAAGCCGCGCAGATGGTTGCGCGAGCCGCACATGAGGTTCTCGAAGACGGCGACGACATCGGGGTGCTGCGACCGGTCGATCGCGGCTTGGATGTCCTCCATGTCGGTTTCCTCGATGAGGCCGCCCACCATCAGCGCCTCAAGGTCGGACTGCATCCCCTTGGCGATGAGCGCGTTATAAAGCGACTGCAACTCGGGATTGCTGAATTCGCCGATGAGCGTGCTGGTGGCCGGATCCGGCAGGCGATACTTCTGCAGCAAGCCCAGAATGGCGTCCATGTGGCGCTGCTCGGAACTGGCGATGTTGGAAAACACGGTCAACTTCCAGGTGTCGCCCAGCACCAGATAGGTGTCGCGCGCCAGTTTCTCTTCCTCGCGCATGAAGGTCAGGTCCGCAGCCTCCGCGGTCGTAAGGTTTGTCGAGGTGCTGGTCGAAGTCTTGGCAGCGAAGCCTGGAGCGCTTAGGGTGAGCAATACCGCGGCAAGCACGGCGGATAGTTTATTAGCGATCAATTCAAATCTCCTTTAGGGAAGCGCTGATTAAATAAGTCCGTTCGCCCTGAGCCCTTCGGCTACGCTCAGGAGAGCCTTGTCGACGCCTGTCCTGAGCTTGACGAAGGGGACATTTTTTTAGAGAGCTGATTCTATTCAGAATTATTCCGTCCATGGTTCGACAGGCTCACCACGAACGGAATAAATCAGCGTCTCCTTAACGATTGCATATACCCCTCGCATCGAGAGGCATGACGTCCGCGCATCATTTCTGCGGGCCGCTTCAGTACTGGATTTGCTGGCGATCCTGGGTTCGGGTCTTCGTCGCGTCATGGTCACCCTGCATTTGCTTGGCGCCATCATGCTGCTCAAGGCGCAACCGTTCCTGATCCTCGACGCGCAACTTCTCCTGCTCCTGATACTTCCAGGAAGAACCGCTGGACTGGCCTGCAGCCGAGCCATTCCTATGCTGCATCATCTGGCCGCTACCCTGCATGCCGCTCGAACCGCCACCTTTGCCGCCTGAACCGCCGCCTGCCATCACGCCGCCGCTGGAAAGGGCTGCAACCAGAATCGCACTTGCGAATAGAACTTTGTTCATGAGAACTCCTTTGGTTTATAGAAACGTCTTAAGGCACTATCAATATACGCATGTCCTGAATCAATCGTGTTTCCGGGCGGATTCATTCGGTGTCTGTTTGTGACAGAAACGTTGGCAGCCGCGGATGGACGTTTGGCAGCGTGCGCGGCCACGCATCCGGATTGCGGGACCCGACCCTGGACAGTCCGGTTTCCTGCGATGGAATCCGGTGCCGGCATCGATGCGGCTTGCGTCAACTCAAAGGGAGTCCAGACCAGTAAACCAGGCGCGCATGATCATGCGCGTTGGGGTGCTGACAAAGTCCGCAGGCAGGGATTCCCTCTCCCCTGCGGGAGAGGGCCGGGGAAAAGGGGACTCGAAATCAGGCCGTTGCGGCAAAGCTCCGCAACGGCTCACCCTCTCCCCATCCCTCCTCCTTCGAGGGGGGGTTGTCCACAACGAGGCGCGCATGGTCCTGCGCGTGATGGCGAGACGGCAGGGGCGCGCCAGCGGAGGGGACTCCGGCTGGCTGCGCAGGATCACATCGTGAAGGACACGCCGATCACCAGCATGTTGTAGCCGCTGTTCAGACGGTCGTAGGCATTGTCGTCGTAGTATTCGTAAACGTAGTTGACGCGCAGCGTGGTCTTGTCGCTGATGAGGTATTCCGCACCGAGCGACAGCGTGTGCAGGGTGTTGTCGATGACCGAGTCGACCGAGCCCGTCGCATTCTGCAACTGCGTGTACACAATGCCGCTGGCGACGTCGCCCGAGGATTTCGTCCAGGTGTAGCTGCCGTTCAGCGTGAGCTTGTCCGACGCCTGCCAGTCGCCCCCCAGGTTGACGACATAGGAATTGACCTTGTAATCCGAGACGTCCTCCGGGTTGAATGCCACCGCCGGGTTCCAGCGTGGGAAATCGGTCGTGAACAGGTAGCTCGAAAAGTCATTCTGCACCCAGAACAGACTCGTCTGGACGTTCACGTCGTCGCGCGGCATGACGTTCAGGCTGACGCCGGCAGAATTGAGGGTGCTGTCGACATTCTGGTTGTAGCTCTGCGGGTTTGCGATGCCAGTGCCATCGGTGAACGTGTTGTTGCCGTTCTTCAGGTTCTTGTAATCGTAGAAACCGCTCACCAGCCAGCCATCCGGCGAGGCGTAGCTCGCCATCGCCTTGATCTTGAATGCGTCTGCCGGCTCGGACACCAGACCGGTCGAGTCTGCCCAGGTATACGAGGGGGTCAGCCGGGTGGTCCAGCCCGTCGCAGGGCGGGCGATCCACTTCAGATACGCCTCGTTGGATTCGGTGTCGTCACGATACAGCGACTGCGGGGGCAGGATGTTCCTCGGTCCTGTCGCGCCCCAGGTCAGGTCGCGCTGCACGTCGAGCTGACGCCAGCCCAGGGTCAGGTTGGAACCGAGCACGTCCGGACGCCAGTTGGCCGAAATCCCGTAGTCGTGCGATTCGATGCTGTCGACGCGTGGGCCCACCAGGGTGCTCGGGCTGATCAGCGCGTCCGGGTAGGTCGAGTCGTTCTTGTGGTCGTAATACTTGATGTAGCCTTCGACCGAGACGTCCCGCGTGACGATGCCGTTGGCGGTGAGATAGGCATTGCTGGTATTGATCTGGCCCTGGTTGTGGCCGCTGTCGACTTCCAGCTGGCTGAAGGAGTCCTGTTTCAGCCATGAAGCGCCATAGCCCGCGGCGACGATCACGCGGTCGTTGAAATTCTTGCTGAGCTTCAGACCCTGTTTGACCAGATGGGTGTCGGGAACATAGAAAAGCGAGGCGACCGGTGAAGTCACGTTCGGAAGCGGCAGCCCGTTCGGATTCGTGATGTCACGCTCCATCTGCACTTCAGGCGCGTCGCTAACGAACTCCTCGAACGACACCTCATAGGCAAGCTCGAACATCTGTCTTGGCGAAGCGGTCAGCGTCAGGCCCACGCGGTTCATGTATTCGTCGACATTGAGGTTGATGCCGCGCCAGCGTTCCGGGTTCAGCGCGCTGCCGACGCCGCCGCCGGTGCCAGGGCCGCCGCCGCCGCCAAAGCCATTGAGCATGAACGGCGCGAATTTGTTGCCGTCCCGCGTGTAACCCTCGTAGTCCACTGCCACGGTGGCCGATCCCCCCAGAGCCGAAGGCTTGACCTTGAAGCCCGCGCTGTAGGTATTGCGATCGATGATGAATCTGTCGGTGTTGGCATCGTCATTGAACACGCTGAAAGGGCCCGTGCCGTTGCCGCTGCCGGTGCCGTTGCCGTTGCCACCGCCCGTGCCGTTGCCACCGCCCGTGCCGTTGCCATTGCCGCCGCCATTGCCGCCGCCATTGCCACCGCCGTTGCCATTGCCATTGCCATTGCCATTGCCATTGCCATTGCCATTGCCATTGCCGTTGCCATTGCCGTTGCCATTGCCGTTGCCATTGCCGGTGCCATTGCCGGTGCCGTTGCCGTTGCCGTTGCCACCGCCGGTGCCGTTGCCACCGCCGGTGCCGTTGCCACCGCCCGTGCCGTTGCCACCGCCCGTGCCGTTGCCACCGCCCGTGCCGTTGCCATTGCCCGTGCCATTGCCATTGCCGCCGCCATTGCCACCGCCGTTGCCGTTGCCACTGCCGTTACCTCCGCCCGTGCCCGTGCCCGTGCCACTGCCACTGCCACTGCCACTGCCACTGCCACTGCCACTGCCACTGCCACTGCCACTGCCACTGCCACTGCCACTGCCGCTCCCGCTCCCGCTCCCGCTGCCGTTACCTCCGCCCGTGCCATTGCCATTGCCATTGCCATTGCCATTGCCATTGCCGTTGCCGTTGCCATTGCCATTGCCATTGCCATTGCCATTGCCATTGCCGTTGCCATTGCCATTGCCATTGCCGTTGCCATTGCCATTGCCATTGCCATTGCCATTGCCATTGCCATTGCCGTTGCCGCCGCCATCGGAAGGCGCGGTGCCGCCCGGAACCTGCCCCGGGCTGAACAGGTAGTCGATGCTGCCGGTGGCCGTGCGATAGCGGGAATAGGTGCCGTAGACAGTCAGCGAATCATTGTTGTAGCGGGCGACGTTGCGATCATTGTTCTGGCCGAAGCCATGCCGCTCGAATACGAACACGTCGCGCTCGCCATCGTTTGTGGTGATGTCCAGATCGAAGTCGGCAAACACACCGGAGTCGGTGTCACCGTCATAGCTCTCGAGGTAGTAGTAGCGGTCGAGGTAACTGATCTGGCCGTTATCCCCGCCCTCGAAATAGTTGAATCCGAACAGGCGCGGCGTGATGACGGCTACGGTGGTCGTGGTGCCGGTTGCCGGCGCCTCAGCCGCGGAAGGCGCTGCGGGATTTGGCGCGGCAGGGGCTGGGGCGGCAGCAGTATCCGCAGGCGGCGGCGCCAGTTCGGCTGCCTGCAGCGAAGCGGTCAGCAGCGTCAGGCAGGGAAGGACCCATCCGAAAGACGTTTTGAGTTTCATGCGAGTCTTCTGCTCAATACTTCAACACGGGGTCGCTTTGGCTGCCGTGAACCGCACCATGGCAGTTGGTGCAGCCCCTGAGCTGCGCGCCCCTAGGTGGGTTGCCATGCATTCTGCTGGCCAGGGAATGGCACTGCAGGCATTGCATCGGCTGGGCGAGTTGCAGCAGGCGCCGGTTCGGCGAGCCGTGCGGGTTGTGACAGATGACGCAGTCCTCGACTGCCGGCGGATGCTCGAACACGTGGGGGCCGCGCACGTTCTGATGGCACTGGGTGCACTGCTCGGTTTTGCTGACCAGTGTGGCCGTCTTGCTGTTGTGCGGGTCGTGGCAACTGACGCACGACAGCGCGCCTTCGATGACCGGGTGGTGAGAGGGCATGGTGAAGCGGGCGGCGACATCCTTGTGGCAGCTGACGCACAAGGCCGAAATCCGGTCGCTCTTCCACATGCCGACATTGACTTGCTTGATCTTGGGGGCGTGGATGCCGTGGCAGTCCCGGCACTCGACCTTGGCTTTGTTGTGTTCGGCAAAGGCCCAGTTCATGCGCCTGTGGTCGTTGTACTGGTGGCAGGACAGACAATTTGCCGAAACCGGCAGCTTGACGCTGCCGCTGCCGCCTTCGGTGAGGTGCCTCGTCTCCGGCGTGTGGCAGGCCAGGCAGTCGCTGTGATAGACGGTGTCCTTGTGCGCCTCGTACGGCACATGGCAGGTTTTGCAGGTCTCGTTGCTTAGGGGGGGCGGCTCCTGCGCCAGGCAAACGGCCGGGGCGAGGCATAGCATTGCCCACGCAAATAGTGTGGCTATCAGGGCGCGCATCGTGGCTTTACCAATCTTTGCTTCGTCGAAATGGGGGCTGGTCGTGGCAGCACTTCGATCTTTCCCGTACCCGGGAAGGTGTTGCCGCATCAAAGGTGAGCGCAGTGTATTTATACCATTGTCATGACGGATTTTGCGCCAGCGGACCTTGCGATGCAATCTCCCGGGCGTAGGCAGACGCATGGCAGACGGTTCCTGAGGCGAATTGGCAACACCCGGATTCAGCCCGTGACCATGCAAGCCGCTTTGCGATGGCGTTCGCCCGTAGCGTTGACAGGATGTGTGGTCTTGTTGGCCAAGGATCAGGACCGGATCGTGATAGGTACAAGGTGGCGATCACGACCCACTGCAAAGCCGGGTTCCGGGATGGCCAGGCCACCGGGATCGGGTGTCTCCATGATCCTTCCACTGGCAAGGTTTGCCGGATTCCGTCCCTCCCTGATAGTCGAGATGTTCTACAATCTCGGCACATTCCCCATATGCGGTCGGTCGTGTCACCCTGTTGGCGGGTGAGGCGACAGGACCCGGAATAGGGTCTCGATGGCCTGCCTGGCTGTCACAGCATGGTCGAACCCAAACAGGCGCATCAATCGGTGTGCGAGTGATTTAGAAATGAAAATTTGCTTGAAACCAGTATCGCTTTTACAAGGCCGCTACATGTCGGGGGCGCTGGGTATCCTGGCATTCGGTCTCCTGGGCGGGTGTGCAGGTCTTCCATCATGGTCCTGGCTTCAATCTTCGGGTCCCAGCCGGCAGACGGTTCAGGCTGTAGAGCCCGTTACGGGCATCGAAGTGGTGGAGATCACCGATGCGGTGGCTCGAAGCCTGCTGGCGGAGAAGAAGACCGATTCGTTTGCCGAGTCATTTTCGGCGGACAGGAAATCTTCGGAGCCCGTGAATCCCGGCGACATTCTCGAGGTGTCGGTATGGGAAGCGCCCCCGGCGTTGCTGTTCGGAGCGGCGCTGGTGGACCCCCGCAGCGGGCCGACCACGTCGCGGGTGACCGTCATGCCTGAGCAGATGGTGAGCAGCGAGGGAACCGTGAATGTGCCCTTTGCCGGGCAGGTCAGGGTGGCGGGCCGCAGTCTGGGGCAGATCGAGAACGACATTGTCAGCCGTCTGGCGGGAAAGGCCAATGAGCCACAGGTGCTCGTGCGGATGCTCCGGAACAACACGGCCAATGTAACGGTGGTGGGGGAAGTGAGCAGCAGCATGCGCGTGCCACTCACCCCCAAGGGGGAACGGCTGCTGGATGCGCTGGCGGCAGCGGGGGGCGTGCGCCAGCCGGTCAACAAGATGACGCTGCAGCTGACCCGTGGCGAGGCGGTCAGGGCGATGCCGCTGGAAGCCGTGATTCGCGACCCGAAACAGAACGTTTACCTGCAGCCCGGCGACGTGCTGACGGCAATGTTCCAGCCGCTCAGCTTTACTGCGCTGGGGGCGACCGGCAAGAATGAGGAAGTGCCCTTCGAGGCCCAGGGAATCTCGCTCGCCCAGGCATTGGCGCGGGTGGGAGGCTTGCAGGACACCCGGGCGGATGCCAAGGGCGTGTTCGTTTTCCGCTTCGAGCGCGAGGCGGCACTGGAATGGGGTGACAGGAAACCGGTCGTGACGCCGGAAGGCAAGGTCGCCGTGGTCTATCAGCTGGACCTGAAAAATCCGGCCTCGTTTTTCGTGGCGCAGAGTTTCCCGGTGCGCGACAAGGACGTGCTGTACATATCCAACGCCCCTGCGGCGGAACTGCAGAAATTCCTCAATCTGATCTCGACCATCATCTATCCGTCGCTCGGCGTGATCAATACCACCTGGTAGGGCCGCAGGCATTGTGCGCGATATCCTGATCGACGTTACCCGCCTGGTTGGCCGTGTCCTGGCGAAGGGCCGGCTCCCCACCGGGGTGGATCGGGTGAGCCTGGCCTACGTGGCGCATTACGGACACCGTGCGCGTGCGGTGCTGCGACTCGGATCGAGGCTGCTTGTGCTGCCCCAGCCTGCCTCGCGGGAACTGTTTGACCGGGTATCGAACCCGGGATCCGGATTCAGACGGCAAGTCGGGCTGCAAATCGCCAGGGCCTGGTGGAGCCGGCCGCATCGTCCGGATCGTGCCGTGCTCTTCAATACAGGCCACAGCGGCCTGGAAGATCCGACCTATGCGGCCGCGCTGCGGCGCCTGGGCGCAGCCCCGGTTTTCCTTGTGCACGACCTGATCCCCATCAGCCATCCGGAATACTGCAGGCCGGGCGAGCTCGAGCGCCACCAGCGCCGCATGGATGCGGCATTGAGGATCAGCCGGGGGCTGATCGCCAATTCCCGTGAAACGCTCAGGGACCTGCAGGCTTATGCGGACAGCAAAGCCCTGCCCATGCCGCCGGCGATCGCGGCGCATCTTGCCCCGCCCGCCCTTCCGTCGCCGGGCCGCAACCCCTTGGGCCGGCCCTATTTCGTCATGCTGGGCACCATCGAGCCGCGCAAGAACCACTGGATGGTGCTGCAGGTCTGGCGCCACCTGATCGAGAAACACGGAAGCGCGGCGCCGCAACTGGTCGTTGTCGGCCAGCGCGGCTGGGAGTGCGAGAACGTGGTGGACCTGCTCGAACGCGCCGAGCATGTGCGTGAACACGTCATCGAACTGCCGCGCTGTTCGGATGCGCAGCTGGCCACCTACCTGCACCATGCCCAGGCGCTGCTGTTTCCTTCCTTCGCGGAAGGCTACGGCTTGCCGCTGGTCGAGGCCCTGTCCGCGGGGACACCCGTGATTGCCAGCAACCTGCCCGTGTTCAGGGAAATTGCCGGGGATATTCCCGATTACCTCGATCCGCTGGACGGCTTGGGCTGGTTGTCATCGATCGAGGCGTACAGTGCCACAGGCTCGGCCATGCGCGACGCCCAGCACGCACGCATGCGGCAATTCGTGCCGCCCTCCTGGCAGCAGCATTTCGAACAGGTGGACGCCTTCCTGGACACGCTGTCGTGACGGGGCACCCGGTGTTTGCCCATGGGTTCTCGTGGCGCAAGCGGGCCATCCTGCGAAGGTTCATGGGGAAGCAGCCGGTTCGCTTTGTCCGTGACGCCAGCAAGCTGGCCGCGGGCGACACGCTTGTGCTGTGGGGCGATGCGCCGCTTCCCGGACGACTGGCCGATGGCGTCGGGGTCGTGCGGGTGGAGGACGGATTCCTGCGCTCGGTCGGGCTGGGCGTGGACCTGGTGCAGCCGCTTTCGTGGGTCATCGATAACCGCGGCCTCTACTACGATGCCAGCCGGCCATCCGACCTGGAATGCCTGCTGCAGGAGAGCCACTTCGACGCTGCCATGCTGGCGCGCGCGGCCCGTCTGCGGCAGCGCATCGTGGACGCGGGGCTGAGCAAATACAACGTCGGCAACGACCGGTGGGTGCGGCCCGCGGGATCGAAACGGGTGATCCTGGTGCCGGGCCAGGTCGAAAGCGACGCCTCCATCCGCACCGGTGCAGCCGGCATTCGCACCAATATCGGTCTGCTGCGGGCGGTGCGGGAGGCGAATCCGGACGCCTATATACTCTACAAGCCGCATCCCGACGTGGCGGCCGGACTGCGCGCGATGGGGGCGGGAGAAGACCAGGCATCAACCTTGTGCGACGAGGTGGCCGGGGAGGTTGCGATGAGCGGCTTGTTGCCTGAAGTCGACGAGGTGCACGTCATGACGTCGCTTGCCGGGTTTGAAGCGCTGCTGCGTGGCAAGCCGGTCACCTGCTATGGACAGCCGTTTTATGCGGGCTGGGGGCTGACGCAGGACAAGGCTCCGATTCCGCGCCGCACCCGCAAGCTTGATCTCGACGTTCTCGTGGCGGCGACGCTGATTCGCTATCCGCGCTATGTCAGCCGAACCACGGGCAAGCCCATTACGCCTGAAGAGGCCATAGCGGAACTGCTTGCCTGGCGAGCGCAGTCGACAGCAGAATTGACATTGTGGCGCCGATTCATGCGCTGCATGTTGAGAAAGATAGTCGGTGTCCGGTGAGCGGCGCAGCAGGCTCAGCGCACATTGCTCGCCAAGCGGGCCACTGCCCGACCGGGTCTATTGCGGAATGAACTGCAGGCAGAGGCAATGAACGTTTTCACAATCTTGCTCATCAAGTGCACCCATGGCGACGACCGCGGCGATCGGGTCCGCTGGCGCGGTGTGGAGCGGCAACCGCGCACCAGTCGGCAAGCCTGAACCAGCAAGCCAGACCGAACCTCCACAGTCCCACCATGCCGCGCAGCTTTGTCTTTCTCCAGGGAGTGACCAGCCCGTTCTTTCCGCGCCTCGCCGATCGCCTGGCAAGCCGGGGCCATCGCGTGCAGCGGGTCAACTTCTGTGCCGGCGACGCGCTCGTCTGGGGTCGCAGGCCAGCACTGAGCTATCGCGGGAGGCTGGGCGGTTTGGAAACGTTCTTCGCGCGACTGTTCGACCATGATGGCGTCAGCGACCTCGTGCTGTTCGGCGACGAACGCCCGGTGCACCGTCCGGCCATTGCGCTGGCCAGGCAGCGTGGCATCACCGTCCACATTTTTGAGGAAGGCTACCTTCGCCCCGACTGGTTCACCCTGGAGCGGCAGGGCGTCAATGCAAACTCGCGTTTGCCGCATGACCCTGCCTGGTATCTGGCAGTGGCGCCCCGTCTGCCCCGTAACGCCGACGTGGCACCGACCCATCCCAGACTTTCGGCAAGGGCCCGACACGACATGGCCTACCATCTGGCCAACCTGCTGAACCCGCTCGCTTACCCCGGCTATCGCAGTCACCGACCGGACACGGCACTGCTGGAGTACCTCGGCTGGGCCTTGCGGTTCGCGCCGCTGCCGTGGCGTCGGCGCCGCGACGCCCGGGCCATTGCGCGGCTGATCGGGCGACAGCACCGCTATTTCCTGCTGCCGCTGCAGCTGAATGCGGACGTGCAGATCACTCACCATTCGCCCTATCGGGACATGCGCGAGGTGCTGAGCGCCGTGCTGACCAGCTTCGCCAGGCATGCCCCCGGCGATGCGAGGCTGGTGATCAAGAACCATCCGCTGGACACCGGGCTGGTGCACTACCAGCGGTTTCTCAAGCCGATAGCTGCCGACCTCGGCATCGCGGAACGGCTGCAATATCTGGAGACCGGGCACCTGCCGACACTGCTCGATCATGCCGCCGGCGTGGTGACGGTGAACAGCACGGTGGGGGTATCGGCGCTGCTGCACCGGGCTCCGACGCTCGCTCTCGGCGAGGCCATCTACGACGTGCCCGGACTCACTTTCCAGGGCGGGCTGGACGACTTCTGGACGGGCGCATCAGCACCCGACCGTCCACTGGTCGACGCGTTCCGGAAGACCGTCGTCCACTGCACCCAGATCAACGGCGACCTGTACACGGATGAGGGCATTGCCATGGCCCTGGAGAGCTGCGTGCAGCGCCTTGAGGGGGATGACCTGCTGGCGCAGCTGCTACCCCAGGCCGATACCAAGTTGCCCCGAGGGGTCGCGGAGGCCACCCCGTGAACTGCTGGCGCGATCCGCAACGCATCCTGATCACCGGCGCCAGTGGCGGCATCGGTCAGGCTCTCGCCCTGTGCTATGCCGGGCCCGGGCGCACCCTGATCCTGCATGGCCGCGATACCGTCAAGCTGGATGCCGTGGTCCGTCAGTGTCTGGCACGCGGCGCCAGTGTTCAGACCCTGTGCTTCGACCTGAGTCAGCGCAGCCAATTGGGCGCCTGGCAGGACGAATTGGCGATGCTCGGCGAACTGGATCTGGTGCTGGTCAACGCGGGCGTCACCGGCAACATCGGCCCACAGGCCGCCGGCGAGCCCTGGCCGGACATCGAGCGGCTGCTTGACGTCAACCTGTACGCGGCCATGGCCACGGTTTCTGGCGTGTTGCCGTCCATGCGCACCCGGGGGGGCGGGCAGATCGCCCTGGTCAGTTCCTTGTCCGCCTGGTACGGCCTGCCGCAGACGCCGGCCTATTGCGCCAGCAAGGCGGGGCTGAAGGCCTACGGCGAGGCACTGCGTGGCTGGCTTGCGGCCGAGAGCGTCGCCGTCAACGTCGTGCTGCCGGGCTTCGTCGCAACTGACATGAGCGCGCGCTTCCCTGGACCGCGCCCGCTGCTATGGGCGCCGGAGCGGGCGGCGCGCTGCATCGCCCGCGGGCTTGCCCGCAATCGTGCCAGAATCAGCTTTCCCTTCCCGCTCAATTTCGGCATGTGGTGGCTGGCGGTGCTTCCCGCGGGGCTCTCGCAACGCATCCTGCAGTGGCTGGGTTTCGGCCGATGATCTGGCTCACCGCGGCGCTTGCCGCGACGCTGCTGCTAAGTCCGCTGTTCGATCGCTTGATGCAACCGGGCTTGCGATGGCGCGATCGCTTGGCTGCGGCGTGGGTCATACAGCTTGGCCTGGTCGGACTGGCTTTCGGTCTGCTGCTCGTGCTCACCCGGCGTCCCGGCTTTGCCGCCGCGCTGACGCTGGCCGGTCAGCTGGTGCTGGTGCTGGTGAACAATGCCAAGTTCAAGGCCCTGCGCGAGCCTTTCGTGTTCAGCGATTTCGGGCTGTACAGCCAGGCCCTGGCGCATCCGCGCCTGTACCTGCCCTTCCTCGGCTTGGCTCCGGCCATCGCCGGCGTGTTGGCATTCATCGTGGCGCTTTACTTGGGGCTGGTGCTGGAAGCCTCTCTGGTCGACCAGATGGGGTTGGCGAACTTTGCCATCGCTGCTGGCAGCGTGATGCTGCTCGCCGTCATCGCCGTGACCGTTGGCAGTCGGCTCGTTCCTCCCCCGAGCCTTTCCGCTTGCAACGACCTGCAGCATTTCGGCCTCCTGGCCAGCCTGTGGCTGTACCGGCTGGCCGAGTACCGCCATGATCCCGGGAACCCGTCCCACTTGGCGCGACAGCGGCCCCGCCTGCGGGTGGCAAAGCTTCCCGAGAAGAAACTGCCGCATTTTCTGGTGGTGCAGAGCGAGTCCTTTTTCGACGTGAGGCGGCTGTACCCGCAGATACGCCCGGAGATTCTGGGCCACTTCGACGCCGCGTGCCGCAGTGCAGCCGCCCATGGACCGTTGCGGGTGCCGGCCTGGGGCGCCAACACCATGCGCACCGAGTTTGCTTTCCTCTCGGGACTGGATGAGGAAATGCTCGGGGTGCATCGCTTCAATCCGTTCCGCCGTTTTGCCCATCATCGCGGGCAGACCCTGGCTACCGCGTTGCGCGATGCCGGCTACGACACAGTGTGCCTACATCCTCACCCGGCCAGCTTCTTTTCCCGTGACCGTGTCTACCCGCAGTTGGGTTTCGACAGCTTCATCGACATTCGCGCCTTCCCTGATGCCGAGAAGGTCGGCCCCTACGTCAGTGACGCGGCGGTCGCTGCCAGGGTGCGTGAGCTGCTGGCTGCAGCCGAGGCGCCGACCTTGCTGTTCGTGATCACGATGGAAAATCACGGCCCGCTGCATCTGGAGCCGGTCGCCGCCGGCGATATCGAACGTCTCTATCGGACGCCGCCACCCTGCAGTTTCGATGACCTGAGCGTCTATCTGCGACACCTGGCCAATGCCGACCACATGCTCGGCGAGCTGGTGGCGCTGTGCGAACGTAACGACAGGGAAACGGTGCTGTGTTTCTACGGCGACCATGTACCCAGCATGCCGCATGTGTATGCGGCGCAGGATTTTCACGACGGCCGCAGCGATTACCTGATCTGGCGATCCGGCAGCGTGACCGACCAGGTCGAGGAACTCGCGGCCGACCAGCTGGGCCGGCGCCTGTTGCAGGTGGCCGGGATGTTGGATAGGGATTGAGTGAGCAGGGCGCCGTCGGTTGGCGAGGGCTTTTGGCAACTCGTACCGACGCCAAGCAGATCGAGCCGCGCCTGTTCGATGCTGTTGTCGAGCCTGCCGACCACTATCGACTATTGAGACGGCCAGATGATGTTTGAACCGATAAGGTATTTTTGCGTCGTCCTGAGCGCCGTCGAAGAGCCTGTCCTGAGCCCCGTCGAAGGGCCTGTCCTGAGCCCCGTCGAAGGGCTCACCACCATGGTTCGACAGGCTCACCATGAACGGACCCAATACGTTGCCGTTCGTCCCGAGCCTGTCGAGGGAAGCTTGTCGAAGGAAGCCTGTCGAGGGAAGCCTGTCGAGGGAAGCCTGTCGAGGGAAGCCTGTCGAGGGAAACTTGTCGAAGGACTTGTTCAGGATTTCCTTTACAGTGATTCAAGGCTCAACTGATAACACCATGTTTCAGCGTACCGTTCGATCTCCAGTTCGTTTCCAGGGTCCCGGCTTACACACGGCTGGCCACCACGAAATTTGTATCAAGCCGGCACGTGTCGATTTCGGCGTGGTTTTTCGCAAGTTCGCAAAAGATGGCAGTTTCGAAGACATCCATGCGTCTTGGAAGAACACGAAAGACCTCCCGCTCTGCACGTGTATCAGCAATGATCAGGTTTCCCACGTGCGCACTATCGAGCATCTCATGGCGGCTTTGTATGCGTGCGAGATCGACAATGCGCTCATCGAAGTGCAGGGCAGTGAGGTGCCCATTCTGGACGGTAGCGCCTTGCCTTTTGTCGAGGCGATCTTGCAGGTCGGTGTGGAGGAGCAATCTGCACCGCGCCGTGTCCATGTCATCGAGAAGACGTTTGAAGTTACCGAGGCGAATCGTTTCATCAAGATCGAGCCTGGTGAGGATGAAGGCCTATACGTTGATTTGACAATCTCTTTGGCCAAGATCGGCATGCTACGTTGGGCTGGGACCCTGTCCCCGCAGCTATTTAGAGACGAGATGGCAGGCGCGCGCACCTTTGGGCGTTTAAGAAATGGTTTTCTGGCAAAACTGACGCGCTTCAAAAAAGATCCGATTTGCCTGGGCGCCAATACCCGTTCAGCCTTGGTCATTGTGGGTGACAAGGTGATCAACAGGGGTGGCTTGCGCATGCCGGACGAGTACGTTCGGCATCGCGTGTTGGATCTGATGGGTGATCTGATGCTCGCTGGCTGTCGCTTTCAAGGGAGGATCACGGCAGAAAGTACGGCCCACCGTCTGAATCACCAATTGCTCCGGAAGATATTCTCCGAACAAGCTTGACTCAGGGGCGAGTGCTGCGCCTGCGAAACAGGCAACGCAGATCCGTCGCCCTGACCAGGGCGCCCCCGGCACGGTGAAAACGGGCGACCTGCGCGGACGACGGCCAGGAGTCGTAGCTGCCTGCGCCTTGCTGCGCCACGCCGGGGTCGCCGGCAAGGATCGCATCCAGCCTGTCCAGCAGCAGATCGGCTCCGCGTTCGAACAGCCGCGCGGTGATCGCGAGCACGCTGTCGCTTGCCGCGACATCGACCCTGGCCTGAGCCAGCACCGGGCCCGCGTCCAGATCCTCCACCACCCGGTGCAGCGTCACCCCCAGCGGCGCCATGCCGCGCAAACGGGCAAAGAACACCGGATCGACGCCCCTGAGATCGGGCAGCAGCGAGGGATGGATATTCACCGAGCCTGCGCTCGGCAGTTGCAGCACCCCGGGCGCGATACGCTGGTTGAAGAAGGCGGAAACCAGCAGTTGCGGCTTGCAGCGTTCGACGAACGCTCGCCCCCCCGGATCATTGATGTCGCGGCTGAGATGCAGCGGGATGCTGGCCGCCCTGGCCCGGGCCTCTACCGAGTCAAGCGGGGCCAGCCGTTCCGCCAGGCCGCTGGCCGTCCACAGATACAACAGATAGCGCAGTCCGCTGCGTCGATACAGGTCCCATACGCCGCGCAGCCAGCCGTCACGCTTGCCAAGCACCCTTGAGGAAAACACCACCCCGACCACCTGCACCCGTGGGTCGGCGAGCAGTCGCGCCATGACCCGGGCCCCGTGCAGGCCGCCGCTGGTACACAACAGGATGCGCAGCGGCTCCGCCGGGTTTTGCAGCCTGCCTGGCTCGCGGGAAATCACGACACCGCGCTCAGAGCCGGTCCAGTTCCTCGGCCAGTGCCGCCACCGTGCTCCGGATCTGCTCCTCGCTGTGAGTGGCGCTGACGAAGAAGCGCAGCCGCGCTGCCTTTTCTTCCACCGCAGGGTAGAGGATGGGCTGCACATTGATGCCCCGCTGGAACATCGCCTCGGACAGTCGTCCCGCCTTGATGGAGCTGGCGGTGATCGCCGGGATCACGGCCAGCCCCTGGCTGTAGGCCGTATCGATGCCGGCAGCCTGAGCCAGTTCGAGGAACAGCGCGCCACGTGCCTGCAAGGTCCTGACCCGTTGCGGCTCGGCCAGCAGCAGCTGCAGCGCCGCCAGTGCTGCGGCGGCCAGCGGGGGGGCCATGCCGACGCTGTAAAGGAACCCTGGCGCGGCCAGCTTGAGATGCTCAACCAGGGCACGTTCGCCGGCAATGTAGCCGCCGCAACTGGCGAGCGCCTTGCTGAGGGTCCCCATCCAGATGTCCACGTCGCGGCCCTCAACGCCGAAGTGCTCGCCGATGCCCATGCCGGTCTTCCCCATCACACCGAAGGAATGGGCCTCGTCAACCATCAGGAACGCGTGGTGGCGGCGTTTCACCTCGACGAAGCGCGGCAGCTCGGGGAAGTCGCCGTCCATGCTGTAGATGCCCTCGATGACTACCAGCACGCGCTCGTAGCGACGTCGTTCGCGGGCCAGCAAGGCATCCAGCGCCTGCCAGTCGTTGTGCGGGAAGGGCAGCCGCTTGGCGCCAGCCAGCTTGATTCCCTGCAGCACGCTGTTGTGGATCAGTGCGTCGTGCACCACCAGATCCTTGGGGCCGAACAGGTAGCCGATGGTGGTGACATTGGTGGCGTGACCACTGACGAATACCACGGCATCGTCGACGCCATGGGTCTCGGCGAGGGCTTGTTCGAGTTCGCGATGGATGGGACGTTCGCCGGATACCAGGCGGCTGGCGGAGACCGAGGTGCCGTAGCGGTCGATGGCTGCCTTGGCGGCCGCGTTGACCATCGGATGCCCGGACAGGCCCAGGTAGTTGTAGCTGGAGTAGTTGAGGTAGTCGCGCTCGGCGATACGCGTGGTGCTGCCCGCGGTCCCCTCGTGGGCGCGGAAGAAGGGATTGGGGATGCCAAGGCGCTGCGCGCCCTCCTTGATGATGCGCAACTGCTGATAGCCAGGATGTTGGTCGAAGCGGTAGAAACACTCCGGTATTTCGCTCGCTGGCGCGATACCGGCTGCTGGCGCCGTATTGTCCTTGTCGGCACGCCGTACCCGCCGCTCCAGCGCCTGCTTGATCAACTGCTCCTTGAGTTGGCCGGTGAGCCCGCCTTTGCTGCGGCGCATCACTGGTCGCCTCGCAGCAGGCTGCCGTCGACGCGACGGTCACGAACGGCGCGGGCAACCCCCGCCACGGTGTCCGCATCCGCTTCACTGCCATGCTGGGCGGCCAGACGCTGCACGGCATCCAGGGTTTCGTCCGTTGCGGTTTGTTCCACTGCACGCAACTGGCGCACGATGCGATCCACCAGCCGACCTACCGTGGGCCCTTCGCTGAGCGCCATGATCGGCAGGCTCACACCGAAGCGCACTTCCACCGCTGCCACCAGTTCTATGCCCATCAATGAATCCATGCCCAGATCATATAGGGAACGGTCGTCGGCAATACGTTCCGGCGCGATATGCAGAATCTCGCCGATCTCCTGCTTCAACAGTCCGGCCAACGCCGCCGCCAGTGCCTCGTCGTCCAGTTCATCGAGCCAGCGCTGCAGTTGTTCCTGACCCTCGGTATTGGCGCCGGCATCCTCCGCCTGGCGACCCAGCTCCTGGAACTTGGGTGACAGCGCACCGGGCAGGAAGCGCCGCAGCGCCGCCCAGTCCAGGTCCATCACGCCCAGGCCCGACAGGTCGCGCATCAGCAGTTGCTCGAGCACGTCCAGCGCCTCGCAGGAGTTCAGCGCTGCGCCCCCCATGCGCGACTGCAGCGCAGCCTTGATCTCGGTGTGCCGGGCAAGGTATCCCACATCGTCGATCGCGCCCCAGCTGACCGCCAGGGCCGGCAGGCCGGCTGCCCGGCGCTGCGCGGCCAGCACCTCGAGGTAGCGATTGGCAGCTACGTAGCTGGCCTGCCCGGGATTGCCGAACAGCGTGGTGGCAGAAGAATAAAATATCAGGAAGTCGAGCGGATCGTCGCGGGTCAATGCGTCCAGGTGGCGCGCCCCGAGCACCTTCGGCGCCAGCACCTTGCGGATGCGTTCGGCATCCAGGCTGCGCACCAGCCCGTCGTCGATGACCATCGCGGCATGCACGATGCCACGCAACGGCGGCAACTCGGCACGCAGTTTCTGCAACGCTGCTTCGAGTGCGATGCGGTCGCCCACATCACAGGCCACGGTGCGCACCTGCACCCCCTTGGCCTGCAGGGCGGCGATGCTCGTCGCCCCTTCCTGGTCGGTCTTTCCGCTGCGGCTCAGCAGCACCAGGTGGCGGGCGCCCTTGCGCGCCAGCCAGCAGGCGGTCGCCAGACCGAAGCCGCGCATGCCGCCGGTGACCAGGTAGGTCGCCTGAGCATCGAGTCGCAGGCTAAGCGGCTGCGGGGCGAGTCGCTGTACCGAGCCGACGCCATCATCGAAGTTCAGCACCACTTTGCCGATCTGCCTCGATTGCTGCATGTAGCGAAATGCCTCCACCGCCTGCGCGGCAGGGAAGGCTCGATAGGGCAGCGGGCTGAGTTCGTTCTGCTCGAACAACTGCATGAGCTCGCCGAACAGTCGCCGGGTCAACGCCGGGCGCTCGGCCATCAGCTGGTCGGCGTCGATGCCGAAATACGTGATGTTGTTGCGGAACGGCCGCAGCCCGATGCGGGTGTTCTCGTAGAAATCGCGCTTGCCCAGTTCCAGGAAGCGCCCGAACGGGCGCAGCACCCTGAGGTTGCGGTTGATCGCCTCGCCCGCCAGCGAATTGAGCACCACATCCACCCCCTTGCCGCCGGTCAGTGCCAGCACGTCGTCGGCAAAGGCCAGCGAGCGTGAGTCCAGCACGTGATCGGCTCCGACCAGACGCACCACGTCGCGCTTGGCATCGCTGCCGGCGGTCGCGAAGATCTCGGCGCCCAGTGCCTTGCCCAGCTGGATGGAGGCCAGGCCGACGCCACCGGCCGCACCGTGGATCAGCAAGCGTTCGCCGGGCCGCAACTGCGCCAGGTGCTGCAGTGCGTAATAGGCGGTGAAGAACGCAGTGGGCACCGTGGCCGCGGCATTGAAGGACCAGATCGCAGGCTTGCGGACCACGGCGGCGGCAGGGGTGACAACTTTCTCGGCGAAGCTGGCAGGCGCGAAGGCGATCACTTCGTCACCGACTGAATATTCGTTTATGCCTGGACCGACCGCACTCACCACGCCAGCCACCTCCATGCCCAGGGTCGGGCCGGCAAAGCCGTGCTCCACCGCTTCGTCCGACAATAGCCCCATGGCATACATGACGTCGCGGAAATTCAGGCCAGCGGCCCTCACCGTGATTTCCACCTGGCCATCGGCTGGGGCGGCGAGTGTTTGCGGGTGCCACAGGAGGTGCTTGAGAGGCCCCGGGGTCGTGAAATCGAGCCGATTGATCGCCCCTGCCTGCCTGGCGTCGGAGGGCGGTTCGACCAGTTCGGCCAGCGCAACCGTGCGCAACCGGGGTACATAACGGCCCTGTCGGCCATAGATCACCTCGTCCTCGGCATCCGGCGCGAGCAACTCGATGGCGATGGTTTCGGCCAGGTGTTCCGGATCGTGGGGATCGGCGAGTTCCAGCAGGCGGATGCGCTGCTCCGGGTGCTCGTTCATCAGTGTTCGGCCAAAGCCCCACAGCGTGGCGTCGTCGATGTTTTCGTTTCGATCGGCCGGCAGCAGGTCTGCGGTGGCGCCGCAGGTGACCAGCAGCAGATCCGGCGCGATATGGGTGGAGGCGCATGCCTTTGCCAGTTCTGCTGCCACCACGCAGCGTTCGCCAGCATCCTGCGCGGCCGACGCCATCAGGCCGTGCAACAGAACAATGCCGGCGGGCGTGCCGTGCAGTTCGCGCATATGCTCGAGCAGTTGCCGAAGCTCACTGGCTGCGTCAACCCGCAACACGTAAGCGTCGCCATTGCAGCGCCGGAAGCCAGGCCCGGCCGCCGCGCTGAACACCCGCTGTCTGGCAGCACGCAAGCGCGTCGCAAGCAGTTCGGCCAGCACCGCTCCCTCGCCGTCCGGATCACAGACCAGCAGCCAGCTGCGTCCTTCGGCCGGGGTGAACGCGGTCATGCCGGTTGCGGCCTGGGTTTTCCGTGCCAGCAACAGATAGGGGCCCTGGGTGCGTCCAGGCAGTTCGTGTACCACGTCCACCCCGGCGAAGCCTTGCGCAACCAACAGACCCTGCCAGGTCCTGGCAGGGTGCTGGCGTGGGATGGGTCGGCCATCTCTGTCCATTCGCCACCAGTCCGGCTGCAACCCAAACACCAGGTCGCTCCAGCGCGCAGGAGATTGTTCAGCCACCACGATCAGGCCACCCGATACCAGCCGCGCTTCCAGCGCATCGAGCAGTCCCTGCGGGTCGGGCGCCGCCGCCAATTCCTGGCTCAGCAGGACGATATCGTAGCGCTCGCCCGCCTCGGGCGGATGACGCAGGTCGAGCAACCGGGTGTCGAGCGCCGGGAAGCGCTCGCATAGCACCTCCATAGCCTGGCATGCCGACGCGTCCATGGCGGCGATGCGGTAGTCGCAACGGTCGGCATCAAGGTGTGGCAGCAACTGCGCTGCCAATTGAGAGCGGCAGCTGGTGAATTCCAGCACCCTGAGGCGCGCACCCGGGGGCAGTGCTGCCTGCATCGCGGTGACCAGCCTGACGATGGCGAGGCCATGGGCTTGCAGCGACGGCGAGCCGCTCAGGTAGTGGCTCAGCAGGGGGTGGGTCGGGTCGTTCGGCAGCAGCGCTGCCGCCTCGACCTTGCCGGTCAGCACGCTCAAGAGGTTGTGGCCAACGCGTCCCAGCAACAGGATCTCGGCAGCATAATCAGGATAGTCCGCCAGCAGGCTGCGCCAGATGTCCACCGCATCGGGTTGTTCGGTTGCGCTAGCGACCCAGGCCAGTGCATCGCCGTCCGGCTCGAGCACCCCGTCCTCCAGCAGCATGCCCACCAGGCGTTGCAGGCAGGGTTCGAAGGCAGCCGCGACCGTGCCGCTCTCCAGCAGCCGGGCCGGATTCACCCCGCCATGTCCACCGGCCAGCTGCTTCAGGGCCTGCTTGGCGAAGGCGGCACAAAGCACGTCGAGCAGCGGCTCCACCTCATCCTGGTAAAGCCGACGTGTCTCAATTCGCTCCGGGTCATACAGGGTTGCGCGGCAGACGTCCGTAAGGTTGCCAAGAACCGCCATCTCCTGCGGTAAAGCCTGGGGGTGGGGCCTGGCCACCGTTTCGAAACGCAAATAGCCGGTATGTTCGCCGAGGTTGCGGCGCAGCAACACGCCGCGGAACCGTACCTCGTCCAGTTCCGCGACAGGCAGACCTTCCTCGTCGTAGAGAAGGAAATTGGCCACCACCGAGCGCGGGCTGCGGCGAAGCAAGTGCGCCGTGGCGTAGCGAGCCGGTTGCGTGGGCCGGTAGAGCCGCAGCCGGCCCACCTTGATCGGCACGAATGCGATCCCGCCGTGGCTTCCGATGTCGTCGCAGAGGATGTCCACCAGCAGCTGGAATGCCGCGTCGAGGAAGGCCGGATGCAACTGGTGACTGGCCAATTCAGCTTCGATGGCGGGCGGCGCCACGAGTCTTGCCAATACCTCGCCATCGCCCTTCCAGATGGCATCCACCGCCCGGAAGGCCGGGCCATAGTGGAGACCCACCCGTGCCGTCAAACCATAGTGTGCAGCACTGTCGGTGGTCGGCGGGTCAAGCGGGACCGCCAGCGGTTTGGGACCGACGCCCCCTTGTGGTTTGCCTGGAAGACGCCCCACCGCGTGCAGCAGCCAGGGTTTGTCGTCCAAACGCTCGCGGCTCTTGATGGTGAAGCGGCCATCATCAGGTTCGATAGCCAGTCGCACGGTCTTGGCGGGCTGTGTCTCGAGCAGCAGCGGCGCGACAATCTCCAGGTCCTCGATCTCCTGCGCTTCGTCCCCATGCCACAGTCGCGCAGCCGCCAGAGCCATCTCGACGAAACCTGCGGCCGCGAACACCACCGCCTCGCCCACCGCGTGATCGGCGAGATTGGGGTAGCGTACGGTGTCGAGCTGGTTCTCCCACTGGCCGGCGTTCTCGTGCAAGCGGTAGCCGAGCAGCGGGTGCTGCGGGTAGCGATTGATGAGGTTGTAACCCTCGCTGGTCAGCGGATGCCAGTGGCGCTCGCGCTGCCACGGATAATGCGGCAGGTCCACGAAGCGGCCATGCACCGGGAACAATTGGCGCAGGTCGAGCGGTGCGCCGGCCACCAGCAAATGACAGCAGGCCGCCCTGACGCGGTTGGCGCTGCTGTCGCCGCGCTGGAGCGTGGTGATGACACGCCCCTGGCGGGCGCTGCTCCGCAGGCAGTCGTTGATGTAGGTGCGCAGTACGGCGTGGGGACCCAGCTCTACGAACACGTTGAAGCCGTCGCTGATCAAGGCCTCCATGCCGGCCTGGAACTGCACCGGTTCGCGGATGTTGCGCCACCAGTAATCCGCGTCGAGACGATCGCCGCCCAAGCGCTTGCCGGTGACGGTGGAATAGAACGGCACCTCGCCACGCTGCGGATCCAGCGCAACCAGTTCCTGCTGCAACGGCGCGCGGATCGCATCCATGGCAGGACTGTGGAACGCATAATCCAGGTCCAGCCGGCGGTGGAATACCTCACGCTCGATGAGCACTTGCTCGAGCCGGACCAGATCCTCGACCCGGCCTGCCAGGGTGATGCCACGGTTACTGTTGATGCCTGCAATGGCAAGGCTGTCTTCAAGGCCGAGTTCGGTCAGCATCGCGCGACCGGCTGCCTCGCTCAAGCCCACTGCAGTCATGCCACCAGCACCTTTGGTGCGTCCCTGCTGGGTGCTGCGACCATGGATCACCTGCACCGCCTGCGCCAGATCCAGCGCACCGCAGGCCCAGGCCGCAGCGACTTCGCCGACGCTGTGGCCGACCACCGCCGCCGGAACGATTCCCATCTCGCGCAGCATCTCGGTGAGTCCCACCTGGATGGCGAACAGCAGCGGCTGCGTCACCTCGGTGAGTTCCAGGCGCTGTGCCTGGCCGGGCAGGCGCAGCGCCTCCTCGATGGAAAATCCCCCGGCGTCCAGAAACAGCGCGTCGACGGCACGGATGGCCTTGCAGAAGGTTTCAGACTGCTGCAGCAGGTCACGCGCCATGCCTGCCCACTGTGAACCATTGCCGGAGTAGGCGAACACCGGATCAGAGGCACTGGCCAGCGCCTCGCCACTGACCAGCAGGTCAGGCGACTGACCCTTGGCATGGGCTTGCAGGGCGGCAACCAGATCTTCTCGATCGTCGGCAAAGGCGACAGCGCGGTGGGCATGCAACTCGCGGTGGAAGGCGGCACTGTAGGCCACATCGTACAGACTATCCGCTGGCTGTTCGCCGAGGCGGGCGGCCAGGGCCGCGGCCGCTGCGCGCGCAGCCGCCTCGCTGCGACCCGAGACGATCAACGGCAACATGGCGAGCCGGGTGGGGGCGGGCTGCGCAGTGCGCGGCAGATCGTCGCTGCTCTGCAGCACCACGTGTGCATTGGCACCGCCGAATCCGAACGAGTTGATGCCGATGGTGAGTTTTCTGGAAGGATCCAGCGGGGTGGCCTCGGTCACCACGCGCAGGTTCCAGTCATCGAAGAGAATGTTCGGGTTGGGCGTCTTCAGATGGATGGTGGGCGGTACCACCCGGTGCTGCAGGCACAGCATGGCCTTGACCAGCCCGGCCACGCCCGAGGCGGTCTCCAGATGGCCCAGGTTGCTTTTCACCGAGCCGATCAGCAGCGGTTGGTCGGCCGCGCGCCGCTGGCCGAGCGCCATGCCCAGCGCGCGGCACTCGATGGGATCGCCGACAGCCGTACCGGTACCGTGGGCCTCCAGGTAGTCGAGTTCGGCCGGGTCGATGCCGGCCCTTCGATACACGTCGCTCAGCAATTCGGCCTGGGTTTCGGCACCCGGTACGGTGATGCCGTTGGTGCGCCCGTCGCAGTTCATTCCGCTGCCAGCCACGACCGCGAAGATGCGATCGCCATCTTCGAGCGCCCGCGACAAAGGCTTGAGCAGGAACAGCCCGCCGCCCTCGGAGCGTACGTAGCCGTCGCCTGCGGCGTCGAAAACGTTGCAGAGGCCGCGCGGCGAGAGCATCGAGGCGCGGGAAAAGCCGACGAACGCATAAGGGTGAAGATGCAGGCAGATGCCCCCAGCCAGCGCCAGGGTCGACTCGCCGCAGGCGATCGACTGGCAGGCCTGGTGAAAGGCCACCAGCGACGACGAGCACGCGGTATCCACCGCGATGCTGGGACCGCGCAGGTCGAACTGGTAGGAGATGCGGTTGGCCGCCACGCTGCCTGTCTGGCCGGTCATCGAGGTGGCGTCGAACGATGCCAGGTCGTCGGCGCGGCGGTAGGACCAGTCCGACCCGGAAAAGCCGATGAACACGCCGCCATGCTCGCCTTTCACCGACGACGGCGGGATGCCCGCAGATTCGAACGCCTCCCAGGCCATCTCCAGCAGCAGGCGCTGCTGGGGATCCAGTTGCTCGGCTTCGCGGGGGGAGATGCCAAAGAAAGCCGCGTCGAAACCGTCGACTTTGCCCAGGGTGCCGGCGGCAGCGCTGTAGGTGAAGCCGGGAGCGGACCTGCTCGGATGAAAATAGGCATCCTGCGACCAGCGGTCCCCGGGTATCGTGGTGACCAGGTCCCTGCCTGCCACCAGGTTGGGCCATAGGGGCCCCTGTTCCTGTCCCGGCAAGCGCCAGGCAACGCCCACCACCGCTATTTTCGTTTGCTGATATCCCATCGATTCGTCAGTCAGCCCAAAGCGCAATCCCGTGACGGGGTTCCTACCGGGTTCTTGTTGCTCTCGGCTCCACCACCGGCCGTCATTCCCTGGCGGACCCTGGCGGGCAGGGCAGCCATCGTTTCGAACAGGCGACGGAAAGGCGCCTGGTTGCCGTCCAAAGCGACGCGCAGCAGGGCCTTAGATCCTTCCGTGGTCCAGGCTTTTGTCCAGATCAAGGGCAACTCACCATCCATGCTGTCATCATCCGCGGCTTTCCAGTCAAGCAGGTTGATCGCCGCCTTGTCAAAGGCTCAGCAACTCGATATTTGATCAGATCCCTCGGTCCGGGCGGCGGGGCTCACTCCACATTCTGGACTGCCAGGCGAGGATATCCTGCCCGGATGTGTTCGTTCAGACGCCGGCGCGTTCCTGGCAGTAGCTTGCCAGTCGTTGGAAAGCGATAGCTGACATGGACCGCGCTGTCATTGCTGCTGGTGTCGTTGCACCACTCGAAGTGGCTCGTGAACGGCCAAATTATACCTGCCATTGGCGCACAAGCACGCGGCAAGTCGTGACGGCCACGCTTTAAAGTCGCCCTCGCGGAAGGCGACCCTCTCCCGAGTTCGATAGGATGAGATAATTTAACCGTCGCCCCATTGAGGTCAACGCATATTGTCCACGCTCAAGCAAAAATTATCTGGAATCAACCGGCTGTTTCTTGTGACAGTGGTTGTGCCAACCCTGCTGGCCATCCTGTATTTTGGCCTGATCGCCTCGGATGTTTACATCTCCGAATCCCGCTTCATCATTCGCAGCCCCCAGAAGCAGACCATGAATGCGCTTGGCGCCATATTGCAGGGTGCCGGGCTGAGCCGGTCACAGGATGACACCTACACCGTCCACGATTTCATTCTTTCGCGGGATGCCCTGCAAAAGCTCAACACGCAACTGAAACTCGACGAGCGTTATCGGGACGGGGACCTGTTCAGCCGTTTTCCCGGACTCGACATGGACGACAGCTTCGAAGCGCTGCATCGGTATTACCAGAAGAAGGTCAGTGTGCAACTCGATACGCTTTCGAGCATCACCACGCTCAGAGTCCGGGCCTTCAATGCCGAAGAAGCCTATCGGGTCAACCAGATGTTGCTGGGGATGAGCGAAGCCCTGATCAATCAACTCAACGAACGTTCCAGGCTGGACATGGTGCGTTATGCGCAGGCCGAGGTCGACGCGGCGGAAAAGACAGCCCAAGCAGCGGCACTCGCTGTATCGCGTTACCGTACGGCAAAGGAGGTGTTCGATCCGGAGAAGCAGTCTGCCTTGCAATTGCAGCAGGTGGGCCGCCTGCAGGACGAACTGCTCGCAGCAAAAACCCAGCTGGCTCAGGTCAAAAGTCTTGCCCCCAATAACCCGCAAATCCCGGTACTGCAGCGTCAGGTGGGCATCCTCGAATCCGAGATCCGGAAGGAGACCGCAAAAGTGGCTGGCGGAGAGCGTTCGCTGAGCAACAAGGCCGCCGAGTATGAACGCCTCGCACTCGATCGCGTCTTTGCCGACAAGTTGCTGGGCACTGCACTGGCATCACTCGAGCAGGCGCGCAACGAAGCACAGCGCAAGCAGCTTTACCTCGATCGCATCGTCGAACCCGGCAAGCCAGATATCGCCGTGGAGCCTCGCCGGCTCAGGGCGGTTCTCACCACGCTGGTCTTGGGCCTGATCGCATGGGGGGTGTTGAGCCTGCTCATAGCCGGAGTGAGAGAACATCACGATTGATGAACCCGATGACGATGAGCCATCACGACACGCCGCTGGCTCGCTCCTTCAAGATCCAGATGCGCGTCATCGGCGCGCTTCTGATGCGCGAAGTCCTGACGCGCTATGGCCGGCACAACATCGGCTTTCTGTGGCTTTTCGTCGAGCCCATGCTGTTCACCCTCGGCGTGACGGCCCTTTGGTCGGCACTGGAGTCGGTCCATGGTTCGAAACTGCCCATCGTCGGCTTTGCCGTGACCGGTTATTCCTCGGTCGTGTTGTGGCGCAACTGCGCAAACCGCTGCGCGCTGGCGATTCAGCCCAATCTCAGCCTGCTCTATCACCGGAACGTCAAGATTCTCGATATCTTCATCTCGCGTCTGCTGCTCGAAATCGGCGGCGCCACGCTGGCCCTGATCATTCTCATCATCATCTTCATGGCGGTGGGGCTGATGTCGCCGCCAGCCGATATCGGCAGGATGGTCGGTGGCTGGATGGTGCTGATTCTGTTCAGTGCGGCGCTGGGACTCTTCGTCGGCGCCCTGACCGAGCGCAGTGATCTGGCCGAACGTCTCTGGCATCCGATTTCCTATTTCCTTTTTCCGGTTTCCGGTGCCGTGTACATGGTCGATTGGCTGCCACAGAACCTGCAGCCGTTGGCGCTTTACCTCCCCATGGTCAGCGGTGTCGAATTGCTGCGCGAGGGCTATTACGGGGCAGCGCTGGTTCATGCGCACTATGAACTGGTCTATGCCATTACATCGAGCCTTGCCCTGATGTTCGTGGCGCTTGTCCTGACGAGGCAGGCGGCAGGAAGGGTGCAGCCGGAGTGATCGAACTTCAGGACGTCTCGAAGTCGTACCCGACCCGTCATGGCATCGCCCATGTGCTGGAGGGAATCGATCTCCGCATCGCGAAGGGAGAACGCGTCGGCATCCTCGGCAGAAACGGCGCGGGCAAATCCACCCTGATTCGGCTGATAAGCGGTGCAGAGCCGCCGTCGGGCGGGCGCATCATTCGGCGCATGAGCGTTTCGTGGCCACTGGCATTCGGCGGCGCCTTCCAGGGCAGCCTGACCGGGCTGGACAACTATCGTTTCATCTGCCGGATCTATGGCGCCGACCCACGCGACAAGCTCGATTTCCTTCATGATTTCACCGAGCTCGGGCGCTATCTGAACGAGCCCGTCAAGACCTACTCGTCCGGCATGCGCGCGCGGCTCGCGTTTGCGATATCGATGGTGATCGAGTTCGATTGCTTCCTGATCGACGAGGTCGTCGCGGTCGGGGATAGCCGCTTTCACGAGAAGTGCCTTCATGAACTGTTCGAGAAACGCGCCGACCGGGCCCTGATCATCGTTTCGCATGATCAGGCCTATATCAAGGCGTATTGCGAACGGGCGGCCGTACTAAGCGGCGGCAGGATGACGCAATTCGATCATGTCGATGATGCCTACGGCTTCTACCAGTCGGCCGCTTAAAGCAGGAAATCCCCTGCCGCGAAGCCACCCGGCGTCACCCCGTTGAACACCACGAAGTCGCCGAGTCCGAGGTCGAGCGCCGTGCTCACGCCGTCGGTCGTCATCGCCGCCTGCACCTGGGCGAAACTGGCGAATCCCAGCCCGCTCAGCTGCACCTTGTCCGTCCCGGACAGGAAGTCGCCGATCACGTCGCCCCCGGTGCCGCGCTCGAAGACGAAGGTGTCGATGCCGGCCTCGCCGAACAGCACGTCGTTGCCGCCCTTGCCGTTGATCGTGTCGTTGCCCGCACCGCCCAGGAGCCAGTTCACGTTCTCACTGCCGGTCAGGATGTTGTCGAGCTCGTTGCCGACGCCGAACGGCGTGCTGCCCGCCAGGGTCAGGTTCTCCGTATAGGCCCACAGGTAATAGCCGCCGCCGTCGATCTCCGCGATCACGCTGTCGATGCCGCCGCCCGCCGCCTCGAAGGTCAGGTCGTTGGGCGTGTCCACGTAGTAGGTGTCGTTGCCGGCACCGCCGTCCATGAGGTCGTAGTCGCCCTGGTAGTGGATGGTCGGGCCCGAGCCGTTCAAGATGTCGTCGCCGGCGCCGCCCACCATGATGTCGGTATGGAAGCCGATGCCGCCGTATAGCGTGTCGTTGCCGTCCTCGCCGTAGATCGCGTCGGGATTGTCGCCGCCGTCGAGCGTGTCGTCGCCGCTGCCTCCCACCAGGTAGTCGATGCCGACTTCGCCGTAGAGCGTGTCGTTGCCGTCGACCCCGAACAGGTTATCGTTGCCGGCGCCGCCATGGAGGGTGTCGGCGCCGTCCCAGGCGATCATGAGGTTGTCGCCCTCGTTGCCGATCAGGATGTTGTCGAGTTCATTGCCGACGCCGTAGATCGAACCGGCGCCATTGGCCAGGGTGAGGTTCTCGACGTTGGCGTAGAGGTAGAGGCTGGTGCTGCTGATGACCGTGTCGTTGCCCTCGCCTGGGTTCTCGAACACGAAGTCGAACGGGGTGTCGACGTGGTAGGTGTCGTCGCCGGTGCCACCGATCAGGATATCCGCATCGGTGCCGCCATCGAGGGTGTCGTTGCCGGCACCGCCGTCAAGATAATCTGCGCCGGCACCGCCATAGAGTGCGTCATTGCCGACGCCGGCATTGATATCGTTGTCATCCGCATTGCCGGTGAGTGTGTCGTTGCCGCCATCCGGGTCATAAATCGTGTAATTGCCGCTCAGGGCTGACAGGTCGATTACCGTATCGCCTGTACCGCCGATGGCGATGCCAGGCCAGGTCGGATCGAACAGGCCTTGGCTATTGGCGCTGGTATCGGTGGCGCTGATGAGTGCGTAATTGCTGGCCGATAGCAATACATAGTCATTGATGCCGACCGAGGTGCTCGTGGTGACGGTCACGACATTGCCCGAGATGCCGATTCCGGTCGGCGTCATCGTGGTCAGGCTTGCCCCGTTGCCCTTCTGCAGGCTCAGGCCTGCAAAGTCGACACTGACAATGGTTTCGTTGTATGAGAGGCTCACGCCGTTTGCGGTCGTCGCGCCGTCGATGGGACTCGGGCCGGTGGTATCAATGAGCCGCACCACGTTCTGGGCGGCGGTGGTGCCCAGCGTGACGCCGTTGACGCCGACCAGTTCGATCAAGGTGTTGTAGGCAGACTCGGACGGCTGGTTTCCCTGGATATTCTGGAAGACGAACAGGGTATCGTTGGCGCCATTACCGTCCGTGTCCGCACCGAAGGCCACGGCCTTGCCCGGTGTGGTCAGATTCTGAGAAAGGTAGCCCAGTGCATCATTCAGATTGCCTGCGTTGATCGTGACGGCATTGCCGCCGCTGTCTGCAAAAGTGAGGATGCCGCTGACAATGCTGTGTTTTGCCAGATTCCCGACGTCGGTGCCATCGGCAAGCGTGACGTTGGCGGCAATTTCTTTCGAAGCCAGGCTGAGCTTGTCGTTGGTGGTGGTGCCGGATACGTCGAACTGATAGACCGTATCCCAATCCGAAACGATGCTTCCGCCCGAATCGCTGGAGATCATCACTTCCACGACATCCGACGCTCGGGTAGGCTCGGAGAGATTGATGTTATCCCCGCCCCAGCCGCCGTTAATGGTGTCCGTTCCGCCACCGCCGAGCAGCCTGTCATTCCAATCGGAGCCGATGATGGTGTCGCTGCCCCCGTTGGCACGAATGGTCAGCGGATAATAGTCGGGATAAACGGTGCTGTAGTCGATGACGTTCGCGCCGGACCCGCCGATCACCAGGGTTCCCTGAGAGAAAAAGTTTCCAGCAGCGTCACGTAGGACCCCGGAGCCATCGTAGCTGGCCACCACGAAATCTGTCGCCGAGAGGGTGCTGTCGGTAGTCAACATGACGGCGGAAGCGGATGTCGACGAATTCGTGATATTGATCGGGGTCGTGCCGTTCTTGAGAAGAACCGGAGCATTGCCGCCTGCAATCTGCATCGCCTCATCGAAAGTGAGTGTAATTATGGAATTGCTTGTTTCGGAAAAGGCCGCGCTGACCAGTTTTGGGGCGGAAACATCGCTCACCGGCGGTGTGGTGGCATTGCTGACCGCCTGGCCGGAGAGGCTGGCTGCATCCTCGCCCGTGGTGTTCTGGATGGCGTAAACATCGTTGCCGGCGCTCGGGTCGGTGTAGCTGAGCGTGACAGTGTCACCTGCAGATACCCCTGTATTGAGTTTCACTATGACGGTATTGCCATTGATGGCCAGGTTGGCAACCGATCGATTGAGGCCGTTTACGCTGGCCAGGAAATAACTGCTGGAGGGCTGATGCGCCTCGTCGAGCAGGCCGTCATAGGTCAGGGTCAGAAAATCGCCGTCAATCGTGGCGCTTTGCAGAACAGGTGTGGTCATGGTTAAGCCTCCCTAAAAGATCTGTGAAGAATCAATCGCCTCAGGTAGCCTCAAGCTGGATCTTCAAGCCACACGAGATCAGCATAGTCCTTAGGTTCATCTATTTATCGTCCTGGCATCAGCCGAATAAAATATATTTGAAGCACGCCCCCCCAGCAGCGAAGCCTACAGCTATAAGCTTGCCGACCACCACGAAGTTGCCTTCGCCGAGGACGGGCGCCGTGCTCTCGCCGTCCGTCGACATCACCGCTTGGGAAGCGCTGATTCATTCCGTTCGTGGTGAGCGTGTCGAACCATGGACGGAATAAGTCCAACAAAATCAGACATCCAAAGTGCCCTTCGACAAGTTCAGGGCGAACGGACTGAAAAATCAGCGCTTCCCTTGCGCTTGGGCAAAACTGGCGAATCCCAGCCCGGTCAGCTGTACCTTGTCCGTCCCGCTCTGGAAGTCGCCGACCACATCGCCGCCCGTGCCGCGTTCGAAGACGAAGGCATCGATGCCAGCCTCGCCAAAGAGCACATCACTCTTCTTTGAACGCCCGCGTAAAATTCTGCACGATGGGATCGACGAGGTAGCGCAGCGGGGAGCGCTTGTTTCCAGTGAACTCCACTTCAGCGAGCATGCCCGGATAGAGCGCCAGACGCTCGCTGGGGGGAAGGGCATTTTCCAGCACTTCGATGCGCGCGGCGTAATAATGCGCACCTGTCTTGTCGTCCTGGAAAGTCGCGGGTGAGACATCTTTCACGACTCCCTCATGCCGCAAATGCGAGCGTGCCTTGTAGGCTGTGAAACGGACCCTGCAAGCCGCGCCGGGCTTGACGACGTCGATGTCATCCGGATTGACCCGGACCTCGACCTCCATCTTGTCGGATACGGGCACGATTTCGAGCACGACCCCGCCCGGGGGGATGACAGCCCCCAGGGTCATGGTGCGCAGGCCCTTGACGATGCCGTCCTGGGGCGAGCGGATGCGGGTACGATCCAGCCGGTCGCGCGCCACCCGCGCCTTTTCCGACGCGATGGACCAGGCGTCCTGGGCTTGCCGTATCTGGTCCAGTACGGCATTCATCCAGTCGTTTTTCAGCTTGCTGATCTGGAGTTTGGTATCGCTGATGTGCTGATTCGCCCGCGCGATTTCCGCTTCCGTTTCTCCCTGGGCTGCGAGGGTTTGTGAGCGCTGGCTGTTCAGCGTCAGCAGCTTGGAGCGCGAGATGAACTTCTGTTCGTACAGAAGCTGGTTCTGTTTGCGCTCTTCCTCGGCATTGGCTGTCAGTTCGGTCAACGAACTGGAGCGGCTTTCCCATGCACGCAACTCCTCATCCAGGTTGGCAAGGCGTGCCTGGAGGCTGTCGATTTCCTTTTGCATGCTTTGGCGACGGAAGTCGAAGATCCGGATCTGGTCATCGATCGCATTGTTGCTTCGCGAGCCCTTTCCCCGATAAATCTTGCCATCGCGTTCGGCCGTCAGCCGCTCGAGCAACGCAGTGTAGGAGGCTAGCTCGGTTTCGGTGATTGCTGCCGCGGCGCGGGCTTCGCTGTCATCCAGAATGACCAGTTCCTGGCCTTGTTTGACTGCATCGCCATCCCGCACGCGTATTTCGCGAATGATGCCCCCATCGAGATGCTGGACCGTTTTGCTGCGCCCCTGGGGAATGACTTCTCCCATGGCAATGGCGCCTTCCGACAGGTTGGCGAAGACGCCCCATGCGGCCAGGCTGGCCATCACGGCCACAAAAAGCCAAAGCGCGGCACGTGTACCCGCGCTGACGTCGACGGGTACGTCAAAAATCTCTTCAGCCTGAACGGTGTCGACCTTGCTCATGCTTGCGCGACCAGGGGCGTGGCCGACTCGGCGGGGACCAGGATTTCCGAGCGGGGGCCGAACCGGTGCAACTGGCCATCGAGCAGCACCGCGATCAGATCGGCATTCTTGAGGATGGGGATCTGGTGTGTGACCACAATCAGGGTCGAGCCGCGCTGACGCATGGTGTCGAGCACCTGGATTAGTGCCTGCTCGCCCGCGGCGTCAAGGTTAGAACTGGGCTCGTCGAGCACGATCAGCTTCGGGTTGCCGAAGATTGCGCGCGCCAGACAGACACGCTGCCTGAACCCGCCCGAAAGGGTGGCGCCGCCCGTGCCGACCCAGGTGTCATAGCCCTTCGGCAAGCGCAGGATCATGTCGTGCACGCCGGCGGTCTGGGCCGCCGCCACCACATCCGCGTCGGCGGCGTCAGCGGAGAAGCGGGCGATGTTGTCGCGCACCGTTCCGGACAGCAGATCCGCACTCTGGGGCATATAGCCCACATGGCGCCCAAAATCGATGCGGCTCCACGGGTAGACGTCCGCATTGTCGAGCCGGACGTTGCCGGAATAGGGCTTCCAGACCCCACAAATCAGTTTGGCCAGCGTCGATTTTCCGGCCGAAACCGGGCCGACCATGCCCAGGATGACTCCTTTGGGCACATGGAAGCTGATGCCCTTGAGTGTGGGCACGTCCGAACCCGGCGGGACATAGACGACTTTCTCGATCTGGAGCTGGCCGGTGGGTGACGGCAGCGCCATCGCGTGTTCCTCGCGTGGGAAGCGCGCCAGTGCTTCATTCATTCTTTGCCATGACATCCTGACCCCGACCAGCTGTCGCCAAAAAGGGATCAGGCTTTCGAGCGGTGCCAGTCCGCGGCCCATCAATATGCTCGATGCGATCATGCCGCCTATCGTGATCCTGTCGTTGATGGCCAGATAGCCGCCCAGTCCGGTCAGCGCAATGCTCAGAATCAGACGGGTCCAGCGGCCGATTGCCGTATTGATGGCGATGCGGTCGCCCGACAGGGAGGCGAAATGCAGGCTCTCGTTGTTGAGGCGCCGCCAGTAGTCGAGTATCACGCGGCGCATGCCCATGGCCTCGATCAGTTCGGCCTTTTCGACAATTTCCGTGGCGCGCGAGCTGGCCTGGATACCTGCATTGTTGGCGCGCGTGACGGTTCTGGATGTGGCCAGTTCTGTGAGAATCGCAATAATGATCATGAGCACGATGCCCAGCAGCATCGCCCCGCCCAGCAAGGGATGAATGAGATAGACCACGATCAGGAAGAGCAGGGCCATGGGGGTATCGATGAGCGAAACCAGCCCCTGCGGACTGCTGACGAATCCCCGCACGATCGCGAGATCCTTGAGCGGTTGCTGAACCGGTTCCGACACGCGCGCCGATTGCGCGATGCAGGCATCCATGACCCTGGCTTCGTACGCCATCTGGTGCCGGTTGCCGATACGCAATAGAAGCTTCAGACGGATCGACTCCAGGAAGGCATAGGCGCTGAGCAGGACCACTGCGATCAGGGTCAGGTAGAGCAGGGTCTCGACGCTTCTCGAAGTCAGAACCCGGTCGAAAATCTGCAGCGAGTAGATGGGCAGCATCAGCATCAGCAGATTCATGCCGACGGTGGCCCCAATCACCACCCATGCGGCCGACCCCGAGTTGCGCATGATGGCGTGCAATAGAGATTTCAGGCCGTATTTCATAGGTGTGCGACTGCTTGTCCAAACAGCCTTTGCACGGTCAATTCGACACAATGAAAAAGCAGGGTAAAGGAAAGGGGGTCAGCGCCCGTGGCGCTTGAGTCGCATCAATTGTATGTCGATTCGTTCACCAATAAGCGTGAGCCCGTCGCTATCAGGCGTGTGATACCTTACCCTGGCCACGGATGATTCGTGTCACAGCAGAAAATCCCCTGCGGCGAAGCTTGCCATCGTCACCCCATTGAACACCACGAAGTCGCCCATTCCGAGGTCGAGCGCCGTGCTCACGCCGTCCGTCGACATCGCTGCCTGCACCTGGGCGAAACTCGAGAAACCCAGGCCCGCGATCTGCACCTGATCGGTTCCGCAGAGGAAGTCGCCGACCACATCGCCCCCGGTGCCGCGCTCGAAGACGAAGGTGTCGATCCCGGCCTCGCCGAACAGCACGTCGTTGCCGCCCTTGCCGTTGATCGTGTCGTTGCCCGCACCGCCCAGCAACCAGTTGACCAGGCTGCTGCCGGTCAGGATGTTGTCGAGCTCGTTGCCCACCCCGAACGGCGTGCTGCCCGCCAGGGTCAGGTTTTCCGTATAGGCCCACAGGTAATAGCCGCCGCCGTCGATCTCGGCGATCACCGTGTCGGTGCCGCCGCCCGCGGCCTCGAAGGTCAGGTCGTTGGGCGTGTCCACGTAGTAGGTGTCGTTGCCCGATCCGCCGTCCATGAGGTCGTAGTCGCCCTGGTAGTGGATGGTGGGACCCGAGCCGTTCAAGATGTCGTCACCGGCGCCGCCCACCATGATGTCGGTATGGAAGCCGATGCCGCCGTATAGCGTGTCGTTGCCGTCCTCGCCGTAGATCGCGTCTGGATTGTCGCCGCCGTCGAGCGTGTCGTCGCCGCTGCCTCCCACCAGGTAATCGATGCCGGATTCGCCGTATAGCGTGTCGTTGCCGTCGACGCCGAACAGGTTGTCGTTGCCGGAACCACCGTAAAGGGTGTCGGCGCCGTCCCAGCCCGCAACGATGTCATTGCCTGCGTTGCCCCGCAGGATGTTGTCCGCGGCATTGCCGGTAATCTGGTCGTCGCCCGAGCCGCCGATGACGTTTTCGATCACGGTGTCGAACGCGATGCCCAGGTTGTTTCCGCCGTTGTAGATCTGTCCCTGCAGGCTCGGATAGGCCGATTTGAAGGATGCAGCAATATTTGACGGCCAGTCGGCCAGCGGATCGGCCAGATAGCCGATAGATGAATAGCTGCCCGGGGTCAGGTCGACGATGTTCGCGCGGTGCTGGTTCGACAGATCGAGCGTATCGTTGCCGCCGGCATCCCAGATGGTGCGCAGCATGACGGGATTGAGGTCATAGCTGTAAATATCGTCGCCTGTCCGCGTGGTCGTGTTGGCACCGTACAGGATCTGCATGGCGGCAATGTCATAGACCATCGGCGTCTCGGGTTCGAGGTATCCCCAGTAGCCGTAACTGTAGGAACCGCCGTTCTGCGTGTAGTAGGCAATGTAGGGCCTGTCCACGGGTGTGTAGGACATCAGCGAGTACTGGACGGAATCGGGAATGCCGAAATCCGTCAGATTGGGGGTATCGCCGAAGCTGTGGCTCAGGCCGAGGGCATGGCCGATTTCGTGGAGCATGAGCGAATACCCCGGGCTTCCCGGCGTAAAGTCGTTGAGGTAGGTCGCACTGTTGGAAATCTCGACATCGCCGCCTTTCTGCGAGCTGCTGGGATAGAACGCATAGCCTCCTGCAGTGTCGCCCCTGCCGAATCGAATCTGGCCTCCCAGTCCGCCATTGGCGTTGTCCGCTACTTCGGTGAACGTCAGATTGGCTACCTCGGCCCACGCGGCCAGTGCAGCCCGTGCCCCATCCATCTGCACGGTCGTCAGAGTCTGAAAACTGAGGAAATCGTTCGTGCCAACGTAATACGCCGGGCGCTGGGTCATGAAGCTGAAGCTGACCTGGGCCGCCGTGCCCAATGCGCCGCCGGTGTTGATGTAGTTCCAGCGATACAGGACCTGGGAATAATCGTCCAAGTGGTAACCGGGTAACAGGGCGTTGGCGGGGTGGAGGCTGGAAAATGGCATGGATGGATTACTGCGTGTATCGGGTTGCGGTATTTGCAAATATTAAACCAGGGGAAAACCCTTCAGCCCCTTCCGGGCCGTTGCAAGAAGAGACGCGATGCATTAACGGACATCCCAACTGAAACTTGATCTGTTCGTGTCCGGCAGGATGGCTACGTCAATACGATGGACAGGTATGCCGAGTAAAAGGCGAATGCATTATAAAATTCACTTTTTGCGAAGAATGCTTTCCGGAAATTCACTGGCAGGGATTTACACGAGCCGAATGACCTGAAGGTCCTCGGCCAGTATTGCAAGTTTATATCTGAAGCGGTCAGCAGTAGCCGGCACTTGTCCCTTCAGCCTATTGAGTGAAACCATGATCACTTGGAAAAAATTAAAGAGAGCAATGGCGGATCCATTCTCTTTCAGGTCGTTTGCGGCGGATATCAGAAACCGCCTGGACGGGCTGAAGACCGAAGTCGAGCAAGTCCAGGAATTATCAGCTGCCTGTCCGCTGTCGCTTGAGTCATTCGCGCTTGAAATCAGGGATCAACAAGACAAATTAAGGGCAGAACTCGAGAAGGTGAAGGAACTTGCCGCCGCATATCCGCATGCCCTTGAAGCGTTCGCTTCAGGCATTAGCGACCAGCAATGCAATGTGCAAACCGAACTCGAGAAGGTGCAGGCGTCTTCGTCGTCATTCCTTGGTTTCTTTGAATCATTCGCTGCGGATACCAAAGAACAACAACATAAATTACAAACTGTCGTGGAAGGCATGAACAACCATCTGCCTGAATACGTTCTTTCTCACGAGGCATTTGCGACAAACATTCTCAGACACCAAGAACGATTGCAGAACGATGTTGAATTCGTAAAGAACCACATTTCTTCATACCTGGGGAATGGGACCGGGTTGACGCACCTGATAGACGAGACGCCGATCTATATCAACACGAATGACTTCGGCTGCCCGGCGAATTTCATCAATGGCGGTCGTTACGAGGAAGAGTATTTCGCCGTGCTCGCCTCGTTCAGAAGGCCGGACAGCGTGTTTCTCGATATCGGCTCGAACCTAGGCGTGTTTTCCCTGCGCATGGCGCCGCTGCTCCGCCATGGCAAGATCCATGCGTTTGAACCCAACGATGCGATCAGGCAGCTTTTTGCACGCAGCATTCATCTGAACGGCATCAAGCATCAGATCAATCTGTATGGGGTCGGGGTGTCGGACAGCGATCAGCGGCTCTCCCTCTCCGTTCCGGAAGGGCATGCCGGCGGGGGTAGTCTGGCCGCACTGGATGGAGAAGCCGCCGGGATGGCCATCGAGGTTCGCCGGCTGGATGGATTGCTCCCCGACGTCAGCTTCGATATCGCCAAGATCGATGTCGAAGGGCATGAACTGCAAGCCTTGCGCGGCATGACGGACATGTTGCGACGTTCAGGTAATGCCGTGCTGCTGTTCGAGAAGCTCAATGCAAACTCCGGCATCGAGTCCGACTTGATGGACCTGTTTGCGGCGGTCGGGATGTCGGTTTACCGGATCGACGGGGTGACGCTCACCCCGGTCGACCTGCCGCAATTCTCCGCTTCCGAGGCCTATTTCCTGGCGGCGCGTCCTGCCGTGATCGGGGAGGAGCTGACGCGCAATTTCATCGCCCTGTATCCGGACGATCTGTATGCCGTCGCTGCCACCGTTCAAGGCGGGCGCCTGATGGCCGATGGCGCGCCCGAGCCCGGCACGCTGCTGTTTCATGGTCCCTACTGGTACCTGCCGCGGGGCAGCTACCGCGTCACTGTCGATGGCGAAATCGAAGGCGAGTTCAGCCTGGCCATGGCCGAGAAATTCGGATACCCGGTCGAGGCGTTTGTCGTTTCGGCGCAGACGCGCAGTTTCAATGTCGTTGTCGAGCGCGACCTGACCCATTTCGAGGTGGTCGGCAGGGCATTGTCCGGCCGGCTGGCCATCGGACTTGACAGCATCCGGTTCACCCGGATCGGCTAGGATACAAGCCATGAAAATCATGATCGATGGCTACAACCTTGGCCTTGAGAAGGGCACGGGGGTGGCGACCTACGCGCGCAATCTGAGTTATTGCCTGCATGATCTGGGGCATGAAGTCGGCGTGCTCTACGGCGGCAGGTCTGCGCCGGGCACCACGGATCTCATGAAGGAAATTGCCTTCTTCGACAGCAATGCCGGAGACATTCCAGGGTGGTTGAGAAACCTGCGGGCGGTGCATGAAACACTCTATGCGCCGCTGGGATACGAGGCCACGCGCGTGCCGATCACGGGCACCGTCATTGCAGATACCTTCAAATCCAGGTTGCCTTACTTCGATTCAATCTGGAATGCCAAGGATCTGTTCAGAAGATCCAACAATGCTTTCAAGATGTTCAGCCATCTCGGGCGTGTCTATTTGAACTACAAACCGGATATCGTTCACTGGACCTACCCACTTCCCTTGCGCATCAAGGGTGCAAAGAACATCTACACGCTTCATGATCTGGTGCCCTTGAGATTGCCCTACACGACGCTCGACAACAAGCGCCGGTACCTGCGCCTGTGCAGCAAGATCGCAATGCGTGCAGATCATATCGTCACGGTGTCCGAAACGTCCCGCAACGACATTATCGATTTGCTGGGCGTGCACCCGGACAAGGTGACCAACACCTATCAGGCCGTCACGATTCCGGCCAAGTACAGGGACAAACCGCTCGAGGTTGTCAGGCGTGAGGTGGAGGGCACTTTTGGCCTGGTTTTCAAGGGATATTTTCTTTTCTTTGGTTCCATCGAGCCCAAGAAGAACATCGGGCGCCTGATCGAAGCCTATCTGGGCAGCGACGTCGAGACGCCGCTGGTGATCGTCGGCGCGCAGGCCTGGAAATCCGAACAGGAACTGCGCTTGCTCTATGACGACCACATCCGCTCGCTGATCCGGGTGGGGGATGAGACCCGCGTCAAGCGCAAGGTGATCCAGCTCGATTATGCACCGTTCCCGCTTCTGGTCAGCCTGATCCGTGGCGCCAGGGCGACGCTGTTTCCTTCACTGTACGAAGGATTCGGCTTGCCGGTGCTGGAATCCATGATGCTGGGCACCCCCGTTTTGAGTTCCAACCGCAGTTCGATCCCGGAAGTTGTGGGCGAGGCCGCCTGCCTGGTCGACCCCTATGACACGCGCCAGATGGCGGAAGCGATCCGGGCGCTGGATTCCAATGAAGCCTTGAGGGCGGATCTGTCCAGCAGGGGGGTCAAGCAGGCGCAGCTGTTCGACGAGGCCGCCTATCGAAAGCGGCTCGAGGACATGTATTCGCGCGTGATCGAGGGGACGTGACGGACAAGCATTGATCTGACAACGAGACGTCTGGCGGGAAGACGCTGCTCCTTTCGGCAAGGCTCGCGCTGGCAGGTAGGGCAGTCCTCTGCCAATAAAAAAGGGCGGCTTGCGCCGCCCTCCTCAGGTTCCCGGGTATCGACCGGGAGATCAGGCTTTATCTTATTCGCCGTCCAGGAACATCAGGCGGCGGAACATGGCGTCCTCGTACACGAGGTCGCTTTCATACTCCCCGGTCACATAGTCGTTCGGATTCGAGAACTGCCATTCGTTCCAAACCGAATACATGAAAGTGCCATCGGGGTTGCCCGCGATCGAGGACTCGGATGCATTCGTTCCCAGCAGGCTCAGCAAGGGCAGCCGGGTGATGGTCGATCCGTTGCCGAACGTGACTTCCCATCCGGTGTAATCGTCACCCCAGTTCAATGCCTGCGTGTAGAACATGTTCAGCGGTTCCGCTTCGGCACCGCCTGCAACGGTCCGGTTATCACCATCGTCATACGCGATGAAGTACTTCGACGGATTGCGGATGTCGCCACCGGGCGAGGCATAGGGCGCCTGCGGTACCAGGTTGATTCCGGACAGCACGTAGGCCGTGCTTGCATGCTTGAACAATCCCCCCGTCGGCGAATAGCGCGGATCCAGCACGGTGCGGGACGGGAAGCTGGCAACACTGGGATTGGTCCGGTCCGTGATCAGCGACAGGTCGCGTGCACGTTCGAAACCGCCTGCCGCGACCGCCATGCACTCGGGCGCGGTGGACGAGGTGCCGGGAACGCCCGTGACATCGTCCACCGGTTCACGGAAGGTTTCGCAGTTGTTGGTGCCGTCGGCGACGACGCCAGCCACGCTGGTCCAGGGTGCCGAATTGGGCGTGGCGGTCCAGGTCTGACCGCCGTCGAACGAGCGGCGGATGTACAGGTTGTAGGTGTCGCGACCGACCGCGTTGGCAAATTCGTTCGGTGACCAGGCGTACTGCATCATCACGAAGTCGCCATCGAGAATGCCTCGGTGACCCTTGGCCACGTCCCAGGGGTTGGTCCAGGATTCATCGACAAGGTTGTTCATGCCGACCGTCGAGTCCGGTCCCTGCGTTTGCGACCAGGTGAACACCCGCTTGACCTCGGCGCCCGGCCGATAGATGAACGGGTTCGTCACGCCGTACCCGCAGGCCACGCCGGTCGGATCGGCAACGGAATTGCCGTCACAAGTGGTCGGCGTCGTGGCCGAGACGTTCGGCGCCGGTTCGAGGCACAAGCCGTCAAGGTAGTTGGGGTTGGGCAGGCCATCGATCTGCGGCAGCAGTTCCGGATTGTTGAGAACCCCCAACTCGCTGGCAGTCGCCCAGCGATTGCACGCCATCTTGCCGAACGGATTGTCGCTGCCGGGCAGGAAGCCATCCTTCAGCACGAAGCGGCGGAACATGATGTCTGCCGGTCCGCCCTGGTTGACGAGGCCCTGTTTGAATATCGTCAGCAGCGTGGTCTTGCTGGTGGAATTGTAAGCAGCCCTGACGCCCTGGGAGGTGATCGAGGCACGGCGTGCAATTTCGGTGTCGAAGAGCGGCGCACTCCAGATGGCGTTGCCGAAGATCTGCGGACGATAGACGATGTAGTCGTCGTAGACGGGCTGGCCCGGGTTGACCGTGTCAGGATAGACGCCGGGGGTGCTGCTGTCGTATACGCTCGACTCGAGAACGAAACCGGGGTAGCGCTTGGCCGGCGGATTCAACAGCAGGCCCTGCTTGACGGGCTCGGGATGGGTGAACTCGAAGGTGTGGAAGCGCTGGTTCTTGCCGGTTTCCAGCGTCACGCCCTTTTCGTTGACCAGGTCGCCCTTGCCCTTGCTTTCCTCGTAGGCGATCGCGGCCCAGGCACCCCACTGCGTGGGGTTCGTGCAGCTGGCGGCCCAGGTTTCAGGATTGTTGTTGTCGATGCAGTAGGCCTGCAGGTTCATGCGCGGACGGGACGAGCCGGTCTGGCCTTCCATGAAGCGGCCGTCTTCGGCGATGCAGGAGTTGTAGACCAGGTCGCCGTCGGCGCACAGGTCGGGCAGGCCATTGGCGCCAGGCGTCCAGCCTGTCGCCGGGCTGTAGCTGAAGTTGTCCGCGTAGCAGAACTGCTTGGCCTGATCGCCCGAATTGAGCGGGCACTTGGCGTTGTCGGTGATCGGCACCGGCACCGACATGACGGGCACGTCGATGTTGTTGAAGAAGTCCTTCAGGTGCAGGTAGCTGTACCAGACATCGGTCTTGTGGTTGACGGTGGAGCCGGACCAGCCTTCACCCGGGCCTTCGCCCGAACCGGGCAACAGGCCTTCCGGGTCTTCCTGCCAGGTGATGGCGAAGCCGGCGTTTTCCGTCGCCGCAATTTCATGTTTCCAGGCATCACGCACGCCGGAGGTCAGGCGCTCGGGCGCCCACCACAGCACACTGGACCCACCCCCTGCGTTCTCGACGACATAACCGCGTCGCACCCACAGGCAGGAATGGGGAACCTTGCCGATCTGGTGGATGGCATTGAGCGCGCTGGTCCCAATCTCGCCTTCGGCCTTCATCAGGGCGTAGTCGGTGTAGCCCTGGAGTCCCTTGACGCCGTAGGGGTTCGCCAGCGGGTCGAGGGTATTGAGCGGGCTGACGTCGCCCCAGGCGAGCGGAGAACCGTCACAGAGCTTGCTGGTCCAGGCCACCAGGACCTTGTTGCCGATCACGGCCTGCTGCACCGAAGTGGCATCGCCGCCACCGTGGACGTTTTCCTCGACGAGGTGATCGCTGTCGATGACATAGCGGCCCGTGACCGGGCTGATGTCACGGGGAGTGGGATCGGGTGTTTCAGCCAGGTTGTCGCCGTAATAGAAATAGTCGCAGCGTTCCTTGGTCGGGTTCTTTTGCAGGTCGGCTGCTTCCGACCCGCTCAGTCCGGACGTGTCGCAGACGTACTGGCCGGAATTGTTGATCACGAAAATCGGGCCGACCACGAGGTTGCCGCTCACCGAAAGATTGCCCTTGAGCCAGCTATTGCCGTCGTCGAAGGAAAAGGACGTCCAGGCGTCGCGCTTGCCATGGCCCTTGAAAGCGGGTGTGAATTCCACCCCCGTTACCGGGTTGATCCATGAGGGATCGAAAACCGGCCCGTCGTTGAAGGCGGCAAACAGCGGCTTGGCCTGGGTGCGGGTGAAGACCGGGGTCGTTTCGCCGGCCCGGGTGTAGGCGAGGGGCTCAGTCAACACGACCCCCAGATTGTTTTGCGCCGGCACGTAAAACCGGGCCATCTGCACGTTGGCGAATTCGGTGAGCCAGTCTGGCGTATAGGAAATGTTGCGCAGCAGCAGATCCCCGTCATCTCCGTCGACCGAGATCGTGGAGGCTGCAGCAACCTGGGGAACGTCCGCCCCGCCCGCCGCAGGAACGGTCGCCCCCCCGGTCTGGGGAACGTTAGGATCGAATGTGGGATCGTAAGGGCCGAACGATGTCTGGCCGTTACCCGCAGGACCGTATGCAATGGCCAACGCCGTCAGCGTCGCCGCGGCGACACGCTTCATCTGTGGGCTTTTCAACGCAACTACCATTGTGCTTTCTCCTTTATTTTCAGTACAACTCAACAACCTTCCGCAATCGCCAAGCTCCTTCAAGAACTTGACGCCCCAATTGCAATGATTACGCGTACCGTTTGTTGGCAGTTGGCACTGTAATGGATGGGAATAAACTGCCTTCCTTAAATGCCTTCCTTAAATCATATTTGCTTAGTATAAAGATATTCGCATCCTGTTTGAATTGACAGGTATCAATTTGATGATTTAATTTTAGCGCGCGTCGCTCACATAAAATTTTTACGCGTTGTGCCAATAATTCCACAACTCAAAATCGTTTTTCCAGTCGCTCAAATTGATTAGCCGGATATCCGTTAATCCCCCGAAGGGGTCTACATGAATCAACCGAAACGTTCCACCCGTGCCGCAATGGCTTTCTTCATCATTTGCGGTGGCTTGGGCTTTTCCATACCTCAGGCAGCACGTTTCTCGGGCCCTGTCGTCAGACCCGCCGTACCCTCGCTTTCCATCAACAACGTGACCGTTGCCGAGGGTGGGATTGCCAACTTCACGCTAAGCTTGTCGGCGCCCAGCAGGCAGGTCGTAACGGTGCTCGCGTTCACGGCCAACCGCAGTGCGGTTGCGCCGGATGACTACACCGCCCGCAGTGTCGTTACGCTGACCATCCCTGCCGGCAGCAAGACCCAGACTTTCGCGGTCGCCACCGTCGACGATTCCGAAGTCGAATCCACCGAAACGTTCAACGTCATCCTGAGTGGCGCGAGCAATGCCATTCTTGCCAACACCCGCGGGGTGGGGTCGATTACGGACAACGACACGGCTCCTCCCTTGCCCACTCTGTCCATCAACGATGTGAGCGTGACCGAGGGCGGGGTTGCCAATTTCACGGTCAGCCTGTCGGCCGCCAGTTCGCAGGCCGTTACGGTGCTCGCATCCACGGCCAATGGCAGTGCCGTGGCGCCCGGTGATTTCACTGCCCGCAGCGGCATAACGCTGACGATTCCTGCCGGCAGCATGAGCCAGACCTTCGCCGTGACCACCATCAACGACAGCACGGTGGAATCCACCGAGACCTTTAGTGTGGGCTTGAGCAGTGCGACCCACGCCACGATCGCCGATGCCATGGGCGTAGGCACCATCAATGACAACGATCAGGTGGGAACGCGGCCGAACCTCTCCATCAATTCGACCAGCCAGAACCGGTCGAGCATCCCGGCCACGGCGGTACCGCAGTTGACCCCGAGCAACAACGCCGCTTTCAAGGTGCTGGCGGTCAACGACCTGGGCATGCACTGCGGTGATCTGGACAGCCGGGTCATGAGCATCCTGCCGCCCTTCAATGTAATGCATGCGCAGGTGGTACGCAGGGGTAGCACAGGCGCTGGCAAGCCCGCCAAGCTCGGGACGGACCAGGTCACGGTCCGTTATTCGGCGGCCGCCAACCCGAACGATCCGATACTCATCAAGGCCTCGTCCATCCTCGACCCCAGCTTCAGTGGCGTCTACAAGTCCAACTTCTGGGATGTTGCGCGCGAATCCTTCGACCCGTTCTATCCCGCGGGCGTGCTGCCGCTGTTCTATCCGTCGGCTGCCAATATCCTCGATCTGGGGTTGCCGGTGCCCGATCTTGAGCGCCTGTATCTGGGTGACGGCATACTCTCAGCCGACCAGCAGAGCATGCCGGGACAGTTGTTCCCCTATTCCGTCACCAGCGGCAATGCGCCCCAGTCCTTCACCCAGTTTGTCGGGACGCAACCCTTCTTCATGTCCTTTCCATTCGGCTATACGGCGCCGGTGAACTGGTTCGAGGCCGCGGGTGTTCCGATCACCACGTTCGATGACTTTGGCCGTGAGAATGCCTATCCGCTGATGCGTGTTCAGGCCATGGCTTCCGAAGGCAATACTCTGGGGGTTGCGGCGGGCACCGTGCTGGCATCACTGGATACGGTGGTCCCGGTTTCCGGCGAGGCGGACTGCAAGGCTTGTCACGCTGCCCCCGCCGACGGCGGCAACGGCGCCGCCGTGGCAGGCCTGGTCGGCCAGGTTGCGGTCTCCATCGACGACCCGAAATTCGGCAGCGTACCGTTGCCGGTCAGCGTCGAATGGGCGACGGATAAGAACATCCTGAAACTGCACGACGCGAAATACGCGACCCAACTGATCGCTGGCACCACGGCCGACTTCCCGGTGGCGGGTGTTACGCCGTTCAAGCCGGTGGTCTGCCAAACCTGTCACTACACACCGGCGCTGGACCTGGCGCACGTTGGGCCGAACGACGTCAACGGGCGACAGCAGAGCAACCTGAAGAGCATGTCCGCGGTAATGCACGCATCCCACGCCAACGTGGTCGGCACGGATAACCAGCGTCTGTTTCCGGACATGCCCGGGCCGGTCAACCGCGACCCGGTCCTGGCCCGACAGGTGCTGGAAAATACTTGCTACCAGTGCCATCCGGGCAAGCGTACCCAGTGTCTGAGGGGTGCTATGGGGCAGGCCGGCTCCGTTTGTCAGGACTGCCATGGCAACATGGCACAGGTCGGGGACGACTTCTCGCGCAACCAGCCGAATGGCGGCTTCCAGGTCTCTGCCGATTTCTACACCAACGCCAGCACGCCGCGCGTGCCCTGGGCCAACCAGCCCGGCTGCGGCTCCTGCCATACTGGGGATGCCTACTCCAATCTCCCCGCTACAGGGGTAATCAAGGCGCCGGACAACATTCGTCTGTTGCAGGCCTGGCGCATCGGCGACACCCGGGCGGCACCGATCGTGCCCACCAATAAGCGGTTTGCCGAGAATGTCGTGACTGCCGCCGAAAACCCTGCGGCAGCCGGCAATCCGAAGCTGTACCGGGTCAGCACGGGTCATGGCGGGCTGACCTGCCAGGTCTGTCACGGCTCGACCCACGCCGAGTGGTCTTCCAACCCGGCCAGTCCGAACGCCAACGACAACCTCGCTGCGACGCAGCTGCAGGGGCATCCCGGTACCGTCATCGAGTGCGGCACCTGCCATACGGCCTACACCGGCACCAACCTGAACGGCCCGCATGGCATGCACCCGGTTGCCAGCAGCACCTGGATCGAGCATCACCACGAGGTGGCGGAAACCACGGCGCAAAAGAACGCCTGCCGTGCCTGCCATGGCATGACCGGTCAGGGCACGCCACTGTCCAGGACGCCAATCGCGCGGACGATGGATGGTCGCAATTTCGCCAAGGGAGAGGCCGTCAACTGCACCAAGTGCCACGGCAACAAGCTGTAAGCGTTTGGCCGGGCATGTAGGGGAGTACCAGCATGCCAATAGGGAATTTCGTGTATTGGTGCAGATCGGGATTGCCAATTCAGGTCAGGCACGACGGGGCATCCTGTTGCTGGCGCGACCAGCATTGCCCCGTGCCCGCGATGCCAGTTACCGGCCCGTACCAGATGGCCGGCTGCCGAGTCGCAAACGCCCCCGGCGCTCGGTTGACGGTGGCGCATGCGGGGTCATCGGGCAAAACATTGCGCGCTATAATCTCCTGCCTAGGGAAGCCCTGAACAGGTCCTTCGACAAGCTCAGGACGAACGGCAAGTAGTTGATTTCGTTCGTGGTGAGCTTGTCGAACCACACAGCAAACCAGCTTGTTCAGATGGTATGGACGCCTCCCCC
>WGNC01000032.1 GCA_016124745.1 Thiobacillus sp. | reverse complement strand
TCTGCGGCGTGAAGCAGAAGCACTCGATCTTCTTGAAGAACGCAGCGGCGCGCTCTGGACCATAACTCGGCACGGCCTGTCCCACGATCGCATGATCGCTGTTGTTGGCCGCCTCATACGCTATCTGCACCAGTTGACCGGGATGCACCCTGAGGCTGCGCTGCGAGGGCTTGAACTGCCAGGGCAGGTTGGAATTGGTATTGGCATCGAACTCCAGCGTCACCCAGCGGCTGGTATCGACCTGGGTATTCTTCACCAGACTTTGCTCGTCGCCGGCATTGATGCCGGTGACATCGCAAATCTTGTAATAGAACGGCACCAGCGCGAAGCCGAAACCGAACATGCCCAGCGTCACCACGACGAGCTTGGTCAGCGTCTTGGCATTGCCGACGGCCATGGTCTATTTCAGTCCGGAATAAAGCGTGAACAGAAACAGACCGAGTGCGAACAAGGCCAGGATGATCGCCGTTCGATACTTGCCGTTGCGCTTGTCGGTCACCGTTGACGCACCTGTGTTCATTTGACCACCGGTGCGGTTTCAAAGGTATGGTAGGGCGCCGGTGACGGCACCGTCCACTCCAGGCCTTCGGCGCCTTCCCACACGCGGGCGGGCGCCTTCGCCCCCCCCTTGATGGATTTCAGCACTACCGCCAGGAAAATCAGCTGGCTGAAGCCAAAGATGAAGGCGCCGTAGGTGGCGATCTGGTTGAACTCGGTGAACTGCAGCGCATAGTCGGGGATGCGGCGCGGCATGCCGGCCAGGCCGAGGAAATGCATCGGGAAGAACACGATGTTCATGCCGATGACCGAAAGCCAGAAGTGCCACTTGCCCAGCGTCTCGTCGTACATGTGACCGGTCCACTTGGGCATCCAGTAGTAGATGCCGGCGAAGATGGCGAACAGCGCACCCGATACCAGGACGTAGTGGAAGTGCGCCACCACATAGTAGGTGTCGTGCAACTGGATGTCGACCGGCGCGATTGCCAGCACCAGGCCCGAGAAGCCACCGATGGTGAACAGGCAGACGAAAGCGATGGCGAACAGCATGGGCGTCTCGAAAGTCATCGAGCCCTTCCACATGGTGGCCACCCAGTTGAACACTTTCACTCCGGTGGGCACGGCGATCAGCATGGTCGAGAACATGAAGAACAACTGCGCCGCAGCCGGCATGCCGACGGTGAACATGTGGTGTGCCCACACGATGAAGGACAGGATGGCAATCGAAGCCGTCGCGTAGACCATCGAGGCATAGCCGAACAGCGGCTTGCGCGCGAAGGTCGGGATCACCTGCGAGACGATGCCGAACGCCGGCAGGATCAGGATGTAGACCTCCGGGTGGGCGAAGAACCAGAAAATATGCTGGAACATCACCGGGTCGCCGCCGCCGGCTGCGTTGAAGAAGTGGGTACCGAAGTTGCGATCGGTCAGCAGCATGGTCACCGCACCCGCCAGCACCGGCATGGTGGCGATCAGCAGGTAGGCCGTGATCAGCCAGGTCCAGCAGAACAGCGGCATTTTCATCAGCGTGAGGCCGGGCGCGCGCATGTTGAGGATGGTGGTGATGATGTTGATCGAGCCCATGATCGACGACAGGCCCATGATGTGCACCGCCAGAATCGTCAGGTCATACGAGATGCCGCCCTGGATGAAAAGCGGCGGATACATCGTCCAGCCACCCGCGACAGCGCCGCCCGGCAACAGGAACGAACTCATGAGCATGAGGCCGGCCACCGGCAGCACCCAGAACGCCCAGTTGTTCATGCGCGGGAACGCCATGTCGGGTGCGCCCAGCATCAGCGGCACCTGCCAGTTCGCGAATCCCGAGAAGGCCGGCATGATCACCCCGAAAATCATGATCAGGCCATGCATCGTGGTGAGCTGGTTGAAGAAATCGGGATGCATCAACTGCAGGCCTGGCTGGAACAGTTCGGCACGGATCAGCAAGGCCATGCTGCCCGCCGCGAACAGCATGATCAGCGCAAAGAACAGGTAAAGCGTGCCGATGTCCTTGTGATTGGTCGTGGTCAGCCAACGCATGATTCCGGTGGGATGCGCGTGGTGTCCGTGGTCGTCGTGGGCGTGTGCTACGTCAGACATGAAATGCTCTCCTCTCGGTTATTCACTGCGCGGCGGGGGCGGCAGCTTCGGCTGCGCCCCCGCGAGCCGCTGCGATCTCGGCGGGTTGCGCCGCGTCGCCCATCTTGTTGTCCCAGGCATTGCGCTGATACGTCACCACCGCTGCGATGTCGGCATCTGACAGTTGGCCGGCGAATGCCGCCATCGCCGTACCCGGCCGACCATTCATGACGACCGCGATGTGATCGGCGATCGGCCCGGTTGCGACCTTGGAGCCATTGATCGCCGGGAACGCGCCCGGCAGTCCCATGCCGTTGGCCTGGTGGCAGGCCGCGCAGTTGGCCTGATAGACCTTCTCGCCGCGCTCCACCAGTTCGGCGACTTCAAAGGTCTTGCTGTCGTCGGCGGCGGCAACCTGGGCAGTGCCCTTTTTCTTCGCCACCCAGGCCTTGTAGTCTTCCTCCGACACGACTTCGACCACAATGGGCATGAAGCCGTGATCCTTGCCGCAGAGTTCCACGCACTGGCCGCGATAGGTGCCGATCTTGTCGGCCTTGAACCAGGAGTCGCGGATGAAACCGGGAATGGCATCCTGCTTGGCGCCCAGAGCGGGAACCCACCAGGAGTGCAGAACGTCGTTTGCCGTGATCAGCAGGCGCACGCGCTTGCCGACCGGGACCACCATCGGCTCGTCGACCTCCAGCAGATAGTGCTCGCCCTTGGCGGACGTGCCGTTGATCTGTTCACGTGGCGTCGAGAGATTGCTGTAGAAGCTGATGCCGTCGTTGAGATAGTCGTAGCCCCATTTCCACTGGTAGCCGGTGATCTTCACGGTCATATCCGGATTCTTCGTATCCTTCATGTCGATCACCACCTTGGCCGCCGGGTAGGCCATTCCCATCAGGATGACGAAGGGAATCACCGTCCAGATGACTTCGACCGTGGTGTTTTCGTGGAAATGCGCGGCCTTGTGGCCGACCGACTTGCGGTGCTTGAACAGGGAATAGAACATCGCGCCGAACACCACGACGAAGATCCCCAGGCACACTAGCATGATGAGGTTGTGCAACTGGAACACATGTTCCGCCACTTCGCTGGCTGGCGTCTGCAGATTGAACGCCCACTCGGCCAGTGCCGGCCTGCTGGCCGCCAGTGCCGCTCCCATGATTCCTGCCTGTTTCCACATGCTCTTCATCAATTCTCCCCCGTCCTCTCGTTCCTGTTATTTGTCGTGGTCGCGGCGGTCAAGCCTGCAACTTGCTGCGTAAGGTGGCTGCCAGTCGCAGACGCGCCTCGTCACTGAGATGATGGCCTACTTCGGTCTCGCAGCCATGCGATCGAACCCTGAGCCGGCAATTTTTCCCAGGCGCCGAGCAATCACAAGCGATCTGGACCCAGTGGCGATTCATCTCGCGGCGCCCGTGTCGTCTTCCCGCGCGCCACTCCAGCACTACTGCATCGCCATCGATCGTGAGCGTCTCGTAGTCGGATTCCCGCTTGCGCATGGTTTCCAGCGCCCACGCCAGCAACCCGATCTCCAGTCCCGCAAACGGCAAAACCAGCCAGTAACCCAAAACCGCAAAACCGATCGCCGCACCGAAGCACACCCCGACCAGACTCCAGAAGACCAAGCGTTCCTGGGCACGCGTCAGCGAACATCTGGGACGGGAGTGGAAGACAAACCCGCCTGCCAAGCTGCGTGCAACACCGTCCGTATCCAGCTGTTCCATATCGGTTTAGGGAACCCGTGTGCGGCAATTCGTCGCAGACAGTACACGATGCCACTCGCGTAAACAAGCCGAAATGCAATTTTAACTATTTGATTTGAAACAGAATATTTGTATTGTCGACTATTCTAAGATACTAACGTTTCAGGCAGCATCAACCATTGCGGCCAATCTGCTGCAAGAACCGGAGCGGGAATAAAGTCCTGTACCCCCAGACAGGGCCCCGGCAGTCGGGCACCCAGCGTCTCCAGGTTGGCGGCAAGCTGCGCCATCTCCGGTTCGATGGTGTTGCCCACCCAGCCGGCCCAGGACAAACCCCTGGCGGCAATCGACTCGGCGGTCAGTAGCGCATGGTTGAGGCAACCCAGTCGCAGTCCCACCACCAGCACGATAGGCAGGCCGAGCGCCTGCGCCAGATCCGCCATGTCCTCACGTTCGTTCAGGGGTACACGCCAGCCACCCGCGCCTTCGACCACTACCACATCGGCCTTTGCTGCCAGGCGGGAATAGGCCGCGACGATCACCGCCAGGTCGATCCGCACGCCCGCCTGTCGGGCGGCGATGTGCGGCGCAATCGGATCGGCAAACGCATAGGGATTCACATCACGCAGTTCGGCGGCGACATTGGTCGCCTGCAGCAGCGCCAGCACATCCTCGTTCAACTCGCCTGTCACAGGCGACTCCATCCCCCCGCGCGGGACTTCAGCGCGTAATGGATCGGAGTACCCACAAGGGGCATCGATATCCCCTTGTGGGACATGGCCGGCTGACACCGGCTTCATCGCTGCCACGCGCAGGCCGCGCGCGCGCAGCGCATGAATCAGCGCGACCGCCACCCGCGTCTTGCCGACGCCGGTGTCGGTGCCGGTGATGAACAGCCCGCGCGCGGTCATGCCAATCCCAATTTGCGGCGGCGTTGGCCGATGTTGAACTGGATCACCTGCCGCCCATCTTCGCGCTGGGTCTTGTCGCCCACCCAGGCGTGGCCGTAGATCACTTCGAAGGTAGCCGGCAGGCGTCCGTCCTGTCGATGGGTTTCGTAGGCCTGTTCCAGCCGCGCCCAGGCAGACTTGCCGAGCAAACCGCGTCGCCGCGCCGAAGCCGCGTTATGCGCACCGATGCCCTTGAGGTCGCGCATCAGCGTCTTGAGGTCCGCATAGGTCAGCGTCAGCATTTCCATTTCCATGACCGGGCTGGAAAAGCCGGCGTGTACCAGCATGTCGCCGATGTCGTGCAGGTCGGTGAACCGGTTGACGTGCGGCGTGTCGTCGATCGCCGCAAACGCCGCGCGCAATTCCTTCAGCGTGTCGGGGCCGAAAGTGGCGAACATCAGCAGACCTCCCGGCGCCAGCGCCCGATGAAACCCCTTGAGAGTGGCTTCCAGATCCTGCGCCCATTGCAGCGCGAGACTGGACCAGACCAGGTTCATGCTGCTGGACGCAAGCGGCAGCCGCTCCATGTCTGCGCACAGGCTGTGGGTGAGCGGTGAACGGTGTCCGCAAGGGATACCGTCCTTGGCGCGGGCAGTGCCAAGGACATAAGCGGTAAGCAGATCCAGCGCCCGTCGCGACCAGCGGACATGCGGCAGCCGGGCGCGCACCGCGTGCAACATGGCCGGCGCGATGTCGAGTGCGTAGCACGCCGCCTCCGCGTAACGTGCACGCAGGTGCGCCAGCCCATAGCCGGTTCCGCACCCCACATCGAGTACGCGGTCCGGCTGCAGCGTCATGAAATCGAGCCGCTCCAGCAGGCGATCGCACACCTCCCGCTGCAGCACCGCGTGCGCATCGTAGCTGGCAGCGGCCTGGTCGAAGGCGCGCCGCACTTCGGCGAAATCGAGCTCGTCTATCGTATTGGGCATGGCGTTCGCCCCCTCTCCCGCTCGCGGGGGATAACCAGCGACTTGCCCGCTTGCGGGCCTGGTCGAATGGCCAGGGGACTCATCAGCGCTGGGGAGGGGGAAGCGCTCGCGCTCATCAGCCATGAGAGAAACTCCGGATCGCGGCGGCCACTTCTTCGCCGTGCGACAGGTGCGGCACATGCGCGGCACGGGCCAGCTCGACGTGCTGCGCGGCAGGCAGGGTTTCGGCCAGCCAGGCGCCGGCTGCCGGCGGCGTCAGCGTATCGAGCGCACCATGCAGGATCAAAACAGGTTGCGCCAGACGCGGCACGTCAGCGCGCAAGTCAGTGTCCTGCAGAATCGCCAGTCCGCCCGCCAATGCCTCGGCGCGTGCCTGCGGCGCAGCCAGCAGCGACTCCCGCAATTGCTGCAGCAGCGTCTTTTGTCCCGGCATGCCACGTGTCTGCAGACTCAGAAAACGCAGCAGCGTCGCCTGCGGATCGGCCAGCAGCGCCGCGCCGAACTCCTGCAGATCGGTGACCGCCATGCCGCGATCCCAATCCTCCGACCCGACGAATTTTGGCGTGGCCGCGAGCAGGATCAGGCGCGAAATCTTGTGCGGATGATCGAGCGCCGCGCGCATCGCCACCTGCGCGCCGAGCGACCAGCCGAGCAGCGTGGCGCCGTCGGGCAGCTGCTGCGCCAGATCGTCCGCCCAGGCCTGCAAGGTATTTTGAAGCGAGGCGTCGCGCCCGCCGTGCCCTGGCAGGTCGTGCGCGCGCACCTCGAAATCGTCCGCCAGCAGACCCGCCAGCGCATCGAACACGCGGGCGTTCATGCCCCAGCCGTGCACCAGTGCGAGGACGGGCTTGGCCCTCTCCCCAACCCTGATGGATCCCCTAGCCATTCGACTAGGCCCGCAAGCGGGCAAGTCGCTGGTTATCTCCCGTGAACAGGAGAGGGAGCGAACGCCAGGCCCAACCCGACTAATCGATCGCATGCAGCGCCTCGACCAGTCGCGTGACATCGTCGGCGCTGTGTGCGGCCGACAGCGTGATGCGCAGGCGCGCCGTATCTTTTGGCACGGTCGGCGTGCGGATCGCCGGCACCAGCAGACCGCGTTCAAGCAAGGCCTGCGATAGCTGCACCGCTTCTGCATTCGCGCCGACCACGAGCGGCTGGATCGGCGTCGATGACGGCATCAGCGTTCCGACCTTCAGGCTCTCCAGACCCGCGCGCAGCTGCACGATGCGGCTGTGCAATCGCTCGCGCCGCGCGTCGCCCGCCTCGATCTGGCGCAGGCTTTCCAGCAGGCACGCAGCCAGCAGCGGTGGCGAAGCGGTGGTGTAGATGTAGGGCCGCGCCTTCTGGACCAGCCAGTCGATCACGCTGGCGTGCGCCGCGACCGCCGCGCCCGCGACGCCGGCCGCCTTGCCGAGCGTGGCGAGATAGATCACGCGCTCGCTGGCGCGCGCGCGCTCGGTGAGGCCGCCACGACCGCCGTTGAGCACGCCGAAGCCGTGCGCGTCGTCGAGATACAGCCAGGCGTCGAAACCTTCGGCCAGATCGAGCAGCGCGTCGACCGGCGCGATGTCGCCGTCCATGCTGAACACGAGATCGGACACGATGAGCCTGTCCTGCGCCGTGCTGGCAGCCAGCTGGCCTTCGAGCTGCGCCAGGTCGTTGTGTCGGTAGCGGGTGAAACTCGCACCGCTCAGCTGGGCGGCATCGACCAGCGAAGCGTGATTGAGCTTGTCGCCGAACACTTCGCCGCGACGTCCGGCCAGGCTGGTCAGCACACCGAGATTGGCCATGTAGCCGGTGGAAAACAGCAGCGCCGCAGGCTTGCCGACGAAGCGCGCGAACGCGGCTTCGAATTCGTGGTGCAAGCGGTGGTGACCGGTGATCAGATGCGCCGCCCCGGCGCCCACGCCGCACTGTTCGAGCGCGGCGTGGGCGGCGGAGACCAGCGCCGGATCGGCGGCGAGGCCGAGGTAGTCGTTGCTGCAGAAGGAAACGACGCGCTGGCCGTCGATCGTCACATGTGCGCCCTGCGCGCCGTCGAGCAGGCGGCGGTGGCGCTCGAGGTGATCGGCCTGCAGCGCCGCCAGCCCCTGCTGCAGGCGGGTCAGCGCGGCGAAACTCATGGGCGGGCCGGACTCACAACGCCGTCAACCCCAGCGAGTCGAACAGACGCTGGTCGCGCTCCCACTCCGGGTTACCGGTCGTCAAGAGCTTCTCGCCGTAGAAGATCGAGTTGGCGCCGGCAAGAAAGCACAGCGCCTGCACCGCGTCGCTCATCTGCTGACGGCCGGCCGACAGGCGCACGAAGCTCTTCGGCATGCAGATGCGTGCGACCGCGATGGTGCGCACGAACTCCAGCGGATCGAGCGCCTCGGTGCCGGCGAGCGGCGTGCCCTCCACCTGCACCAGCAGGTTGATCGGCACCGACTCCGGCTGCGGATCGAGGCTCGCCAGCTGCGCGATCAGTCCGGCACGCTGGCTGCGCGACTCGCCCAGGCCGACGATGCCGCCACAGCACACGTGCAGGTCGGCGTGGCGCACGCGTTCCAGCGTGTCGAGGCGATCCTGGTATTCGCGCGTGGTGATGATGTCGCCATAGAACTCGGGCGCGGTGTCGAGATTGTGGTTGTAGTAGTCGAGGCCGGCTTCCTTCAGCTGCTCGGCCTGGCCGTCCTTCAGCATGCCGAGCGTGGCGCAGGTCTCCAGCCCCAGCGCCTTGACCTCGCGCACCATGTCGAGCACGGGTTCGAGGTCGCGCTGCTTCGGCCCGCGCCAGGCCGCGCCCATGCAGAAGCGCGAGGCGCCGGCCGCCTTGGCGGCTTTGGCGGCCGCCAGCACGTCTTCCAGATTCAGCAGGCCCTGGCTTTCGACGCCGGCGTCGTAACGCGCCGACTGCGGGCAGTAGCCGCAGTCCTCGGAGCAGCCGCCGGTCTTGATCGACAGCAGCGTCGACAACTGCACACGGTTGGGGTCGAAGTGCTCGCGGTGAACGGTCTGCGCCTGGAACATCAAGTCGGCGAACGGCAGTGCGAACAGCGCGCCAATCGCTTTGGGCGTCACGCTCGCCCCTTTATGGCCGTCTGGGTGCTCCCCCTTCAGGGTGGACGATTGGGGAGAGGGTGTGGCCTGGCTGGCCATTGCTGCCTCATTCATTGATTGCTACCTCGATAGTCATGTCCTGCCACGGTTCGCGCGCGGCCTGGTAAATGTCATACAGCGCCCACGGCACGATGATCAGCACCGCCGTTCCCAGCACCAGCATCAACCCCTGCCAGCCGCCGAGCATCCCGTAGATCGAGGGCCCGATCACCACCAGGCTGCCCATCACGCCGTAAAACCGGTAGCCTGCCCACTTGTTGTAATGCGCGGTGCGTGGATTGGGGTGGTGCGCGATGCTGGCGTAAACAAAAATTGAAGCGCCCAGCCAGAGCATGACCGGCGGCAGCGACAGCACGAACGGCAAAAAGCCGATCTTGTGGCCAGCAAGCAGATGACCCAGCAGCAGCGCACTCAGCGATATGATCAGGGCCGCCACCGTAATGATGTTGAACAACTGCGCCGCAAAGCGGGAGGACGACGCTGAGATGAGACGTTTTGCTTTCATGGCCCGAATTCTCGGGGGCGTCGCCGCCCCTGTCAAACCCGGCGATCGCCAAAATTGAACATCCGCTCAATATTTAAGCGGCTTTTTCCCCGCATTTGCCTGCTGTGCGGCGCAGCTTCGAGCGACCACTCGGTCTGCAGCGGCTGTCAGGACGATCTGCCCTGGCACCGCCAGCCGCAGTGCCCGCAATGCGCCACCCCCACCCTGCACGGCCGGATTTGCGGCGCCTGTCTCAGGAACCCGCCCGTGTTCGACCGCACCCACGCCGCGCTGCTGTATACGTTTCCGCTCGACCGCATGATCCCACGCCTGAAATATCAGGCTCAGCTCGCCATCGCCCCGGCACTGGGCGAATGCCTGGCACACGCCGTCCGGCACGTGCCGCGGCCCGACCGCCTCATCCCCATGCCGCTGCACGCGCGGCGCATCCGCGAGCGCGGCTTCAACCATGCCAGCGAGATCGCCCGCGAAGTGGCCAAACGACTCGAACTCCCGCTCGATCTCGCCAGTTGCCGGCGTATCCGCGACACCCCGCCGCAGATGGGACTGAAGCACGATGCGCGGCGCCGCAACGTGCGCGGCGCGTTCGCGTGCACGGGCGATGTTGATGGCTTGCACATCGCCTTGATCGACGACGTGATGACGACCGGCACCAGTCTCGACGAACTGGCCGCGACGCTGAAACGTGCGGGCGCACGCGAGGTGTCGTGCTGGGTGGTGGCGCGCACGCTGCCGCCAGCGGAAAGAAACTGAAGCGAGGAGGCAAGGTCATTCGTCACCCTGGATGCGCAGTCTCAATCGATGTCCCGTGGCCGTTCGCCCCGAGCCCGTCGAAGGGTGGCACCGCACCGGCTCCAGCATGCCCGCCTTGTGGTTCGACAGGCTCACCACGAACGCATCGACAGGCTCACCGCGAACGAATCGACAGGCTCACCGCGAACGAATCGAGAGGC
>WGNC01000006.1 GCA_016124745.1 Thiobacillus sp. | reverse complement strand
TCCAGCAAGCCTTTGCAGGAAATGGCCCCCTCTCAAACCAGGACAAAAACAACAACCAACTGAATCTATTCGCTTTTTAACCGGACACTACTGAATTCGAATATTAAATAAACGATTGGAGGCGACCATGCAGATCAGTAGGCGTCAATTTTTCAAGGTATGCGCTGCAGGAGCGGGCGGCTCCAGCTTGGCTTTTCTGGGTTTCTCGCCAGAATTGGCACTGGCTGAGGTGCGCACATTCAAGCTGGCCCGTGCAACCGAAACGCGCAGTACCTGCCCTTATTGTTCCGTCGCCTGCGGGTTGCTGGTTTATGGACTCGGCGACAGGGCCAAGAACGCCAAGACGTCCATCATCCACATTGAAGGCGATCCTGATAATCCGGTGAACCGCGGCACCCTGTGTCCCAAGGGTGCCGGCTTGCTCGATTTTGTGCACAGCGAAAGCCGTCTGAAATTCCCGGAATACCGCGCTGCGGGTTCCAACGAATGGAAACGGATATCCTGGGACGATGCCTTCACTCGAATCGCCAAGCACATGAAGGCGGACCGCGACGCCAATTTCATCGCCAAGAACGAAAAGGGCGAAACGGTGAACCGCTGGCTCAGCGCAGGCATGCTGGCAAGCAGCGCGGCCAGCAACGAGACCGGAATAATCTCGGCCAAATTCGTGCGCAGCCTGGGAATCGTATCGGTCGACACGCAAGCCCGCATTTGACACGCACCGACGGTGGCAAGTCTTGCCCCAAGTTTCGGTCGCGGCGCGATGACCAACCACTGGGTGGACATCAAGAATGCGGATCTGATCATCATCATGGGCGGCAATGCAGCCGAGGCGCACCCTTGCGGATTCAAATGGGTGACCGAGGCAAAGGCCCATCGCGGCGCCAAACTGGTCGTGGTGGACCCGCGCTTCAACCGTTCTGCCGCGGTATCGGATTTCTACGCGCCGATCCGTCCTGGGACCGATATTGCGTTCCTAGGCGGGGTCATCAACTACCTGCTCAGCAACAACAAGATCCATGAAGAATATGTGAAGAACTACACCAACGCGCCTTACCTGGTGCGTGAGGACTTCACGTTCGAAGAAGGTTTGTTCTCGGGCTACGACGCCGATAAACGCAAATACAACCGCGACACCTGGGATTACGCGCTGGGCACTGACGGCTACGTTCAGATCGACGAGAGCCTGCAGAACCCCCGCTGTGTGTTTCAGTTGATGATGCAGCACTATTCCCGCTATACGCCGGAGACGGTGAGCCAGGTGTGTGGCACGCCAAAGGAAGCGTTCCTGAAGGTGGCGGAAATGATCGGCGAGACATCGAGGCCTGACAAGGTGATGACCATCCTGTATGCCCTGGGGTGGACGCAGCACAGCACGGGTTCGCAAAATATCCGATCCATGGCCATGATCCAGTTGCTGCTGGGTAACATCGGGCGCGTCGGCGGGGGGGTCAACGCGCTGCGCGGGCACTCGAACGTGCAGGGCATCACTGACATGAACCTGGTCTCCGGTGTGATGCCGGGGTATCTGCGCCTTGCAGCCGACGAAGAGCAGGACTTCCAGGGCTTCCTGGCCAAGCGCGCCCTCAAGCCATTGCGGCCGAACCAGATGAGTTACTGGCAGAACTTCCCCAAATTCTGGGTTTCGCTTGCCAAGACCTTCTATGGCAACGCCGCAACTAAGGAAAACGATTTCGCCTACCAGTGGTTCCCGAAGTACGACAAGCCCTACGACGTGCTGCAGATGTTCGAGCGCATGCACAACGGGGAAATGAACGGCTTCATCTGCCAGGGCTTCAATCCCCTGGCTGCCGTGCCCTGCCTGCAAAAGGTCAGTGCGGCATTGAGCAAGTTGAAATACCTGGTGGTGATCGACCCCCTCTCGACAGAGACGGCCGAGTTCTGGCGCGACCACGGCGAACTCAACGAAGTCGACGCGTCGAAAATCCAGACGGAAGTATTCAGGTTACCAGCCAACTGTTTCGTGGAGGAAACGGGCTCCTACACCAACTCGGGGCGCGTGCTGCAATGGCACTGGGGGGCAGCCAATGGACCGGGCGAATCCAAGGGTGACGTGGAAATCATTGCCGGGATCTTCAACAAGCTCCGGACGATGTACAAACAGGACGGCGGCACCTTCCCCGATCCCATCCTGAACCTGACCTGGAGCTATGCCATCCCGGATGCGCCTTCACCAGAAGAACTGGCGCAGGAATTTTCCGGCAAGGCGCTGGCCGACGTCGTCGACCCCAAGGACCCCACCAAGGTGCTGGCCAAGGCGGGGGAACAGCTCGCCAGCTTCGCCCATTTGCGTGACGATGGCAGCACCAGCAGCGGCAACTGGCTGTACTGCGGCTCGTGGTCGCAGGCGGGCAACCTGATGGCGCGCCGGGATACCAGCGATCCTTCCGGCCTGGGCTTCTATCCGAGCTGGGGTTTCGCCTGGCCGGCCAACCGGCGCGTGCTCTACAACCGGGCCAATTGCGACGTTGCAGGCAAGCCCTGGGATCCGAGCCGCAAGACCATCGCCTGGAACGGCAGCAAATGGGTTGGATTCGACGTGCCGGACATGCGGCCCGATGCGGCCCCCGACGAGGACGTTGGACCGTTCATCATGCACCCGGACGGCGTGGGCCACCTGTTTGCGCTCAAGGGCATGGCAGACGGACCGTTCCCCGAGCATTACGAGCCGTTCGAAACGCCGCTGGGCGTCAACCCGATGCACCCGAAAAACCCGCTTGTCACCAGCAACCCGGCTTCGCGGCTGTTTGCCTACGATAAGGCTCAACTCGGCAAGGCAGACAAGTTCCCTTACGTTGCGACGACCTATCGACTCACCGAGCATTACCACTACTGGACCAAGAATGTGCTGATCAACAGCATCCTGCAACCGTCCCAGTTCATCGAGATGGATGAAGAACTGGCGAAGGAAAAGGGCATAGCCAACGGGGACACGGTCAAGGTCACCTCCAACCGCGGCTTTATCCGCGCCGTTGCAATGGTAACCAAGCGACTCCGGACCCTGGATGTGGACGGCAAGAAGGTCCACACCATCGGCATTCCGATCCACTGGGGTTTCATCGGGGTTGCCAAGAAGGGATTCCTGGCCAATCGGCTGACGCCTTTCGTTGGTGATGCCACGGCCCATACGCCCGAATTCAAGGCGTTCCTTGTGAACATTGAGAAGGCATAAGGAGGCGACCATGGCACTGCAATCTCTTGACATCAAGGCCCGTTCTGCCACCACCACCCCGTCGCCCGACGTCCGTGCCGCGGGGGCCATCCCGGTGGCCAAGCTCATCGACATTTCGAAATGCATCGGCTGCAAGGCGTGTCAGGCGGCCTGCATGGAATGGAACGACCTGCGTGACACCATCGGGGAGAACGTCGGGGTCTACGACAACCCGGCCGACCTTTCCGCCGAATCGTGGACAGTGATGCGTTTCTCGGAAGTCGAAGTGGAGCAGGGGCGTCTGGAATGGCTGATCCGCAAGGACGGCTGCATGCACTGCGCCAACCCCGGCTGCCTGAAGGCCTGTCCGTCGCCGGGGGCGATCGTTCAGTATTCGAATGGCATCGTGGATTTCCATGAGGAAAACTGCATTGGTTGTGGCTATTGCATCACCGGTTGCCCCTTCAACATCCCGCGCCTGTCCAAGAAGGACAACAAGGCCTACAAGTGCACCCTGTGCTCCGACCGTGTGGCTGTCGGACTGGAGCCTGCGTGCGTGAAGACCTGTCCCACGGGGGCGATCGTTTTCGGTTCCAAGGTGGACATGATCCACCATGCCGAAGGGCGCATTACCGACCTGAAGGAGCGAGGTTTCCAGAATGCCGGCCTTTATGATCCGCAGGGAGTCGGCGGCACGCATGTCATGTATGTGCTGCAGCACGCTGACCAGCCCCAGTTGTATGCGGGCCTTCCCAATGATCCGAGCATCAGCCCCATGGTTGCCATCTGGAAAGGAATTACCAAGCCACTCATGAATTTTGGTCTGGGGATGGCCGTTCTGGCCGGGTTGTTCCACTTTGTGACTCAAGGACCCAATGAGGCCAAAGAGGAAGAGGAGGAAAAGCAATGAGCCAAGGCAAACTGATCGAGCGTTACAACGCGAGCGAGCGGGCCAATCACTGGCTCGTTGCCATTTCCTTCATTCTGGCTGCACTGTCCGGACTCGCATTGTTTCACCCCGCCTTCTTCTGGCTGACCAACCTGTTCGGCAGCGGCACCTGGGCGCGCATCCTGCATCCTTTCATCGGTGCGCTGATGTTCCTGTTGTTTATCGTCATGGCGCTCCGGTTCTGGAAGCACAACCGGATCACCGATGCGGACAGGCAATGGGCCAAGCACATGACTGAAATTCTGCAGAACAAGGCCAAGGACCTGCCGGAAATCGGCAAGTACAACCTGGGACAGAAGTATCTGTTCTGGGCGCTGCTGACCACGATCACCCTGATGCTGATTTCCGGCATCGTGATCTGGCAACCCTGGTTCGCGCCGCTGTTCCCGATTCCCTTGCTGCGGATTGCGGTTCTGGTGCACGCGCTCTCGGCCTTTGTCGCCATCCTGTGCCTGATCGTCCATGTATATGCGTCCTACTGGACACGCGGTTCGATTCGGGCCATGACGCGTGGAACCGTGACAGCGGCATGGGCCAAACATCACCACCCGGCCTGGTTTCGTGAAGTCATGAACAAGAACCGATGAAATCGGATTTGCATGGATGCAGCGTTCAGGACACCAAGGGGAGGGTGTCCTGTCGCCTCGATATCGAACACCTTGAATAACAATCCGGAATCAGAGGGGACATGACCGCGACCACCATTCTGCAACCAGGCCAGATCGAAGCTGGCGCGCCGGATATACCCGAACTGCGGCTGCCGCCGCCCGACCTCTTTACCACGCGTGCAAGACGCCTACGCCAGCTTTCCGAAGGCCATGCCCTGGGTGACTACTTGCTTTTTATCGCCTCGCTGATCGAAGCACAGCAAACTGCGCTGAAAGGGTTGCCAGACCTGCCCGCAGTTGACGCGACACTGCTGGCGCGTTGTTACACGCACCAAATGCCGCCGCTGGCCCCGGCCGGATGGCAGCGTGACCCGGTCTGGCGCAGGCTGGCACGCGAACTGGCGGGCGCGCTGAGCCCTGTGGCGAACGACACGGCACGGAAAGCGCTTGCCAGGATAATGGACGCCAGCGATGCCTGGCTCGAAGCGCAGGCCGACACGATTTTATCCGGCCAAAGAGAAGAACTGGACGTTGCTTGCGCCCCGGTGATCGGCGCTGCATTGCAAATCTACTGGACGCGTGTGGCGGCTTCGCTGGCGCCCGGGCAGGTGGCCCGTCCGGAACATCCCAATCTTTGTCCGGTGTGCGGTAGCCACCCTGTCGCGTCGGTCGTGCGCATTGGCGGCAGTGAAGGGGGCCTGCGCTATCTGCAATGCACCCTCTGCAGTTCGGAATGGCACGTCGTGCGCGCAAAATGCAGCAATTGCGACAACAGCAAGGGGATCGCCTATTACACCGTGGAAGGCGATGCGGGCGTCGTGCGCGCAGAGGCCTGTCCGCAGTGCGAGAGCTACCTCAAGGTGGCATACATGGACAAGGATCCTCATGCGGAGGCGATGGCAGACGACCTGGCCAGTTTCGCCCTGGATGTGCTCATGGGCGAACAAGGGTACAGTCGAAGCGGCATCAATTTCTTCATGGTTCACGGTGACGCTGCCGGGAGCTGAATTCGCCTGATTTGCGGCTGTTGCCGCGTTTTATGGGAAGGTCTATCGTGCATAGCGCCCAATTGTTGCGTCCCCCCGCAGTCGATCGTGTTCTGGGTTGGCCATCGGTGGCCCCTCTGCTGGAAAGTTATGGCCGCCAGCCGCTGCTGGATGCCGTGCGTGCCTTGCTGGAAGAATTGCGACAGCAAGCACGCACCGCCGAAGACTATGGCGAGACAGTTGTGGCGGCACGACTCGGCGAACGACTTGCCACGGGGCAGGCTCGCCGCCTCAGGCGCGTCTTCAATCTCACCGGCACCGTGCTGCATACCAACCTGGGGCGTGCGCCCCTGCCGGAAGAGGCCGTCGAGGCGATGGTCAACGCAGCGCGCTACCCTTGTGCACTCGAATATGATCTGGAGACCGGCGGACGCGGCGACCGCGATGACGTGGTGGAAGCCTTGCTGCGCGACCTCACCGGCGCCGAAGCCGCCACGGTGGTCAACAACAACGCGGCGGCGGTGTTTCTGCTGCTCAACACGCTGGCGATGCGCAAGGAAGTGATCGTCTCGCGTGGCGAACTGGTGGAGATCGGCGGTGCCTTCCGCGTGCCGGACATCATGAGCCGGGCAGGAGCGAAGCTGAAGGAAGTGGGTACGACCAACCGCACCCATCTGCGTGATTTCGAACAGGCGATCAACCCACGCACAGCCATGCTGATGAAAGTGCACACCAGCAACTATGCCGTGCAGGGCTTTACTGCTTCGGTTCTCGAAGCGGAACTGGCCGCGCTGGCGCATGCACACCAGTTGCCCGCCGTCGTCGATCTTGGCAGTGGCACCCTGGTGGACCTGACGCGCTGGGGGCTGCCGCACGAGCCGACGCCGCAGGAGTCCATCGCGAGCGGAATCGATCTGGTCAGCTTCAGCGGCGACAAACTGCTGGGCGGCCCGCAGGCCGGCATTCTGGCGGGCCGGGCCGACCTGATCCGGCGCATCAAGAAGAACCCGTTGAAACGCGCCTTGCGGGTGGGCAAGCTGACCTTGGCAGCGCTGGAGGCAGTGCTACGCCTCTATCGTGACCCCGACCGGCTGGGCGAGCGTCTCACCACGCTTCGTCTGCTCAGCCGCACCGAGGCAGACATCTCGGCACAGGCGCAACGTCTGCTCCCTGCACTGCAGACAGCCCTGGCCAGTTGGCCGGTTTCCGTGTCGGCAGACTCCACCCTGAGCCAGATCGGCAGTGGCTCCCTGCCCATCGATCGCCTGCCCAGCGCAGCCCTGGCCGTGCGGCCCAAGAAGAAGAGCGGGGGCGTGCTGCATGAAATCGAGGCCGCATTTCGTGGCCTTTCCGTTCCCGTTATCGGTCGCATCAACGATGGCGCGCTGTGGCTGGATTTGCGCTGCATGGATGACGAGAGCGGCTTTGTCGCCCAGCTAAAGTCACTGGCCCGGAAACCACAGGTAGCGCCCTAAACATGATCGTCGGCACTGCAGGTCACATCGACCACGGCAAGACCCTGTTGGTGCAGGCGCTTACGGGTGTCGACACAGACCGACTCAAGGAAGAGAAGGCGCGCGGTATCTCCATTGAGTTGGGGTATGCCTACCAGCCGCTGGACAATGGCGAGGTGCTGGGATTCATCGACGTGCCGGGGCATGAACGCTTCATCCATACCATGCTGGCCGGGGCGTCCGGGATCGATTTCGGCCTTCTGGTGGTGGCGGCAGACGATGGCGTGATGCCGCAAACCCGCGAGCACCTCGATATCCTGAATTTGCTGGGCGTGGCGCGTGGGGCGGTTGCGCTGACCAAAATAGATCGTGTCGGGCATTCCCGTGTGCAGGAGGTCGAACGCGAGGTGCGCACGCTGCTGGTCAACACGACGCTTGAGCAGGCTCGCATTTTTCCGTTGTCAGCCGTGTCCGGGGCGGGCGTAGCAAGTTTGCGGGCATCTCTTCACGAGGAAGCCAAGGGTTTCCGCATGCGTGCGTCGCAGGGGGGGTTCCGCCTGGCGGTCGACCGCAGTTTCAGCCTGCAGGGGATAGGCACCGTGGTAACGGGTACGGTGTTTTCCGGGAGCGTTCGAATCGGCGACGAGATGCTCACCACTCCAGGGGGCAAGCCCGTCCGTGTCCGCAGCCTGCATGTGCAGAACCGGGTCGCGAACGAGGGAAGCGCAGGGCAGCGCTGCGCACTCAATCTGGTAGGTGCAGACAAGGACGAAATTGCACGCGGCGACTGGATTGTGGCGCAGGGTCTCCATGCGCCAACCAATCGCTTTGATGCCTGCCTGACGCTTTCCGTCAATGCGCCCAACCCGTTGAAACATTGGGCGCCCGTGCATCTGCACCTGGGCGCCTCGCATGCCATAGCGCGGGTTGCCTTGCTGGATCGGGATCTCCTGGCTGCGGGAGACTCTGCTTTTGCACAACTTGTGCTGGAAGAACCGATTGGCGCGCTGAATGGCGACGCGTTCATCCTGCGTGACGCCGATGCGCGCCATACCCTGGGAGGCGGGCGAATATTGGATCCGTGGGGACCCCCACGTCGTCGCAGAACGCCCGAGCGGCTGACGGAACTGACTTCCTTGCTGAACGCAGATCCGCGCACCCGACTGACTGAATTATTGGCAGCAGCGGAGTGGGGGCTGGACTGCGGACGCACCGCCTGCTCCTGGAACCTCGCTGGACTCGGCGACCTGCTGCCGGATAACGTCAGGGTGGTGGAAGGTGGAAAGCAATCGTTCGCTTTCGATGCGCGCCATTGGCAGGCCCTGAAAACCCGGCTGCTGGGCCAGTTGGCGGACTATCATCAACGCTTCCCGGATGAACTCGGAATCGACGCCGGACGCGCCCGGCGAATGTTTCTGACCAAGCTGCCCGAAGCGGCATTCAGCGCCCTGATTCAGGATGTGCTGCAGGCAGGGCATCTGGCCCGAAACGGCGCCTGGCTGCGCTTGCCGGATCACGCAGTGACACTCAGCAGTCAGGAGCAGGGATTGTATGAACGCCTGCTTCCCGCGTTGCTCGACTCACCTTTCGATCCACCCTGGGTTCGCGACCTCGCCCGGCGATCCAGCCTCGATGAAGGCCGTGTCCGCCAGCTGATGATCAAACTGGGGCGGCAGGGCAAGCTTTACCAAATCGTTCGCGACCTGTTCTACACGCCCGAGGCACTGACACGACTGAGCGCGATCCTGCTCGAACTGGAAGCGCAGCTTGGCGCGGTGCGTGCCGCTGATTTACGCGACCGGTGTGGGGTGGGTCGCAAACGCACCGTGCAGATACTGGAGTTTTTCGACCGGGTGGGATATACCCGGCGTACCGGGGAGACACACCGCGTCCGCAATCCGCAAATGTTTGGCGGAGAAGCGCGAGGCCCCACGGTTTGATCACTGGAAGGGAAGCGTCCCCGGTGGGGCGGCCGGGCTTCAAACCCGGATGGGGGCGTCAGCCGCTCCTCGGTGGGTTCGACTCCCACTCCCCTCCGCCAGGTTCTTCGTCGAGCGTCGACATTGTGAGAAAGCAGACCCGGTAAAAGCCAGCAATGTCCGCAATCGAGCGCACCGGCTCCTTGCGTGATGCCGCCGGCAATCAAGAAAGGAAAACTTGAATCCACCCTTCCATAAATTTAGTTAATGTGTACTATGTAAATGCAACACGGTGCGATGATCGCTTGACGGGTTTTGACTCCAATCTCGCGCGCAGGTTGGATCGAGCGGTTCCAGTTTGCTGTTTTTTCAAGGTGCCCCGGCAACCGGGTTGCCCGAATAACTAGAAAACGAGGAGGCTACGATGAAGAATATTGTTGTGCTGGGTGCAGGTACCGGCGGCACGTTGATCTCCAACATGCTCACCCACCATCTCGATCTGACGGAATGGACCATCACCGTCATCGACCGCGCAAAGCTTCATGTCTACCAGCCCGGTCTGCTGTTCATTCCGTTCCGCCTGTACGGCTACAACTCGACGCAGGCACTTACCAAGGAAATTTCCGAACCGCTCCCGCGCAATGTCAACTTCGTTGCGGCCAACATCGAGCTGATCGACCACGAGAACAAGCAGGTCAAGACCGACCACGGTGATTTTTCCTACGATTTCCTGGTGTGCTCGCTGGGCTGCGGTCTCGCACCCGAGGAGGTCGACGGACTGCAGGAGGCGCTCGGTGAAAAGGTTTTCACCTTCTATACCCGGGAGCATGCCGAGAAACTCGCCGACGCGCTCGACACCCTGCGTGAGGGTAAGCTGGTCGTGGACATCTGCAACATGCCAATCAAGTGCCCGGTCGCGCCGGTGGAGTTCGTCTTCCTGGCCGACTATTACTTCCACCTCAAGGGCATCCGCGACAAGGTCGAGATCACGCTGGTCACCCCGTATTCGGGTGCGTTCACCAAACCCAACGCCAACCGTGTACTGACCAAGATCGCCGAAGAAAAGGGCATCCACATCGTTCCCAACTTCACGGCTTCCGCGGTGGATACCGACGCGAAGCGGCTCAGTTCGTTCGAGGGCGCCTCGGTCGACTACGACCTGCTCGTCACGATCCCGGCCAACGTCGGACCGGCGGTGATCGACGACTCGGGGCTGGGAGACGGCAACGGTTTCGGCCTGACCGATCCGCGCACACTGAAGAGCAAGAAGGCGGACTGCATCTACTTCATGGGCGACAACACCAACGTCGCCACCTCCAAGGCGGGTTCGGTGGCCCACTTCGAGGCCGAGACGGTGCTGGAAAACCTGCTGCTCGAGATCGAGGGCAAGCATCCCGTGTCAAGTTACGACGGTCATTCCAACTGCTTCATCGAGTCGGGCCACCACAAGGCGCTTCTGATCGATTTCAACTACGACATGGAGCCGCTCGAAGGCAGCTTTCCCACCCCCTACATGGGGCCGTTCTCGCTGCTGAAGGAGAGCTACCTCAACCACATGGGCAAGATCACCTTCGAGTGGGTGTACTGGCACATGCTGCTGAAAGGCCACCTCGGGCATGTGCCCATGCTGCCCTCGCACATGAACTTCCTCGGCAAGGACATCAAGACCACGCCGCAGATCCGTCACGCCAAGGAACTGCATGTGCGCGATGTGATGAGCAGGGAGGTGCTCACCATCCAGCGCGGCGCCTCGCTGACCGAGGCGGTGAACATCATGACCAAGAATCATGTGAGCGGCCTGCCGGTGCTCGACGAGAACGGCAGCCTGTCGGGGGTCGTCACCGAGGCGGATTTCCTTTCCGCGATGGACATCGGCGGCGGCGCGGTCGCCGGTGCGCTGGAAACGGTCGTCCGCAAGCACCGTGCACGCAAGCACATGGGGACCATCGTCGACGACATCATGACCAGCGATCCCATCACCATCAAGGAAGACGACACGCTGCAGACGGCGGTCGAGATGATGGACCGCAGCCGGGTCAAGCGGCTGATCGTGACCGATGAAAACAACCGCGTGAACGGGGTCGTCTCGCGCGCGGATGTCATCAAGCTGTTCGCGATGAAGTAAACCGACCGACTCGCGGAGGGGCGACATGGAACAGGCACCAAGCACAGGCAGAAGGACATTCCTGCATGAACTGGTGGTGGGGGCGGTGGCAGTTGCCGCAACCGGGCCCATCGTTCTGCTGTCCAGTTCGCGCAGTCGCGCCGCTGCAGACCTGCCGAAAGCGAACGGCAAGGAATATGCGTTCGTGGTCGACGTCAGCAAGTGCATCGGCTGCGGCTATTGCGTCGATGCCTGTGCCATCGAGAACAATGTGCCCAAGGGATCGATCCGCACCTGGGTCGAGCGCTATATCGCCACCGACGAAGGGGTGCATGTCGATGCCATCGACAAAGCGGGCGAGCGGCCCGCCCCGCCCCCGGCCCGAGTCCAGCAAGATGCGAAATGGGAGGCCTTCATTCCCAAACTCTGCAACCACTGCGAAAACGCGCCCTGTGTCCAGGTGTGTCCGGTCGGCGCCACGTTCACCGCACCGGGCGGCTTCGTGCTGGTCGACCCCGAACACTGCATCGGCTGCGGCTACTGCATCCAGGCCTGTCCGTACGGCGTGCGCTTCTTCAACCCGGAAACCCGCATCGCCGACAAGTGCACCTGGTGTTACCACCGTGTGGCGAAAGGGCTGGAGCCTGCCTGCGTGACCGTCTGTCCGACCCAGGCACGCCGGTTCGGCGACCGCAACGATCCGGCCGACCCGGTCGGGCAGATCTACAAGTCCGACAACTGGCAGACGCTCAAGCCGGAAATGCATTCCGACAGCCGGGTGCTGTACCTGGGCCTGCCGCGCGAGGTCATCTGATGCTGCCAGAAGGGGCACTGAACAACTACATCTTCCCGAACAACGTCCACATCGACTGGTCGTTGATGATCGTGCTGTACCCATACATCACCGGCCTGGTTGCGGGCGCCTTCGTGGTCAGCGCGCTGTATCACGTGTTCAAGGTCAAGGAACTCGAGACCTTTTCCCGCTTCGCACTGGTGGCCTCGTTCTGCTTCGGCCTGTTCGCCGCTTTGCCCCTGATGTTTCACCTGGGGCAGCCGTTGCGGGCGTTCAACATCTTCTTCACGCCGCACACCACCTCGGCGATGAGCATCTTCGGCTACGTCTATTCGAGCTACATGATCCTGGTCATGGTGGAACTGTGGCTGGTGTACCGCAAGTTTTTCATCGAAAAGGCACAGACCACGCGCGGGCTTCAGCGACTGATCTGGAAGGCACTGGCCCTGGGGGTCACCCAGACTTCGCCCGGGTCGCTGCGGCTGGACCAGGGCCTGATCGCGCTGCTGGCGGGCATCGGCATCCCCTGGGCATTCGTGCTGCACGGTTATGTGGGTTTCATCTTCGGCAGCGTGAAGGCCAATGCGTGGTGGGCGACGCCGCTGCAACCCATCATCTTCCTGATGTCGGCCATCGTCAGCGGCATCGCGATGCTGATGCTGATGTACAGCTTCATCCGCTGGCGTTCGGGTCGTCCCTACGATTTTGTTGCCATGCGGCGGCTGATGGACTACCTGTGGGGATTGTTCATTCTCGATGTGACGTTCGAGTCCCTCGAGATTGTCTACATGTTCTACGAGCATGGCCACCACTGGGCGGTGGTCGGCCCGCTGCTGCAAGGGAAGCTGTTCGGCAGCTATGTCATCGGCCAGATGCTCGTGCTGTCCGGCCTGCCGCTGCTGTTGCTGGGCTATGTGGTGCTGTTCGACGTCACGGACCGACGCTTTTTCAGGATTGCCAATTTCGCCGCCCTGAGCATCGTGCTGCAGGTCTTGCTGATGCGTTTCAACGTGGTCATCGGCGGCCAGATGATTTCCAAGTCCGACCGCGGCTATGTCGATTTCCACTTTGAATGGTTCGCGCGGGAAGGGGTAATCCCGGCGCTCATCATCCTGGCGGCGCCTTTCGTCACCTACTGGGTCATCAGCCGTTTCCTGCCCATTTTCAGCGACGACACGATTTCAACGTCGAACAAAGGGGGGCAATGAATCGTGGTTCCTTCACCGCGCAACCATCTGTATCGCCTTGTCCTGCTTCTGATCGTCGCCATCATGGGCTTCGTATGGATCAAGGGCTGGTTCGTGCCTGCCGGCTGGGATGAACAGAAGTGGTTCCGTACGGGGGCACTGGAGGAACTCAAGGAACTCCCCATCATGTATGCCGGCAATACCCGGTGCATCGATGGCTGCCACGGAAAAACCGCCAAGGATCACCGCGCAATCGGCTACAAGCTTGCCGGCGGTGTGCATGAGCATCTCAGTTGCGAGTCCTGCCACGGGCCCCTCTACCAAAGCGGACACGACAAGCTGGCGCCCGCGCTGGTGCCACGCGATAGCGGGCTTTGCCTGAGATGTCACGACGACATCGCCGCCCGCCCCAGGATGGTCGGTTTGTTCAGCGAATCGCTGATGGCGCACAAGGCCCTGGACGTGAAGCGCGACTCCAACTGCGTCCAGTGCCATGACCCGCACGCGCCCAGGAAGAAGGTCGTCACTGCTGCACGCCCGCAGGAAGGTGACGCCGAATTCACCAGTGTCGCGGCGCTCGCCGAGGGGGCGTGCAACAGTTGCCACCGCCCCGGCGTCCCCTTCATGCCGATGATCGAGGGTCAGCCCGAAGCCTATCTGAAAGCGGTCATGAAGCAGCACCGCGACGGCACGCGTCATTCACTGGTCATGGGCGACCTGCTCAAAGGCTATTCAAACGAGAACATCGACACACTGGCCAAGTACTATTCGAAGCAGAAATGGGTTTCGGCCGGAGAGAGCCCCCGCCCGGATCTGGTCAGCGCGGGTGCCGTGCTGCACCAGCGCCGCTGCGCCGGCTGTCACGGCCCCGACGGTCGCAGGGCATTCGGGATGACGCCCCGGCTGGCCGGACAGACCCTCAGCTATACGACGACGCAGCTCAAGAGCTTCCTCGACCCGAAGACCAAGTTGCCGGACGAGGTGATGCGCATGATCGTCGCCGGCCTGACGCCAGCGGACATCGATGCTCTGGCACATTACTATGCGGCGGAACCGGTGTCTGACCGGCAGGGGGACGATCTGCCATTGGTGATCGACAGCTGCAACAGTTGTCATCGTCCGGGTTTCCTCGACATGCCGATGATTGCCGGTCAGCCTGAGCAATACCTGCGAACGGTCATGCTGCAGCAGCGGGATGGCACGCGCAGCACGCGTGTCATGGCTGATCTGCTCAGGGGCTATTCCGACCAGAAGGTCACCGAGCTGGCCCGGCACTATGCGAAAAGCAAATGGGTTTCGGCCCAGGATCAAACCAACGACGCCTGGGTCAAGGCGGGCAATGCCCTGCATCAGAGTGGCTGCGCCGGTTGCCATGGCCCGGACGGGCGCAGGGCAGAAGGCATGACGCCAAGGCTTGCGGGTCAGCCAGCCGCGTTTATCGAGTCCGCGCTGATGAATTACAAGAACCCGAAGCTGAAACAGCCGAGCCAGGCGATGCGCGTCGCCGCTGCCTCGCTTTCGCCAACCGACATGCAGACGCTTGCGCATTACTACGCCTCGAATCCGGAGCCGTCCGCGGGCAAGGCCGAACCGCCTGCGCCGGTTGCGCTCGTCGACGTGTCGAGCATCGTGACAGGCTGCGACGGTTGCCACGTCGACAGCGATTCGGATCCGCTCATAGCCGGACAGCCCGAGGCCTATCTGAGGACCGTCATGCAACAGTTTCTCGACGGCACGCGTGACGGCCCGACCATGGCGAAGATCATGAAGAAGTACGACGCCGCACAGATCGCTTCCCTTGCGCGGCACTATGCAAAGATGAAATGGACGTCAGCCGGGAGCGAGACCAAGCCCGACCTGGTCAGCCGCGGTAAGGCCCTGCATGCAGCACGCTGCAGCACCTGCCACGCCAACGGCGGACGCAAGGCGGACGGCACCACGCCGCGCATCGCCGGCCAGCCCATCGAGTTCATCGAATCGGAGATCCAGCGTTACCAGGATCCTGCGGTCAAGCTGCCGAGCCGCTTCATGCGCTCGGCCGTGGAAACGCTGAACGCCGAGGAGGTGAGTGCCCTGGCGCATTACTACGCCAGCCAGGGCAATTGATCCACGGGTCGAAGATGCCGCCGCTTCGATCAGCAGGGAACAGGCGGTCAAACCTGGAAGCACCGTAAGCAACCATCATACGAGGAGCAGTTATGCAGACGACCGACATCACCGAGGACATGATCTTTGAATGCTTTGCAGCCGCCTGTCAGCACAGCGACAGCGACAGGACTGCGGAGTCGTTCGTCGACGTGGAGGAATACGAAAACCAGATCATGTATCCCGAGTTTGCCCGCTGGGCCGAGAAGGCCGGCCATCACGACCTGGCGACCCTGTTCCGCCGCGTCGCCGGGGAGGAAAAACTGCATGCCGTCTGGCTGCGCAAACTGTATGCGGACATGGGCGTGCCCAGCCGCGGCGAAGACACCCAGCGCGCGATCGACGCCTTGAAGACGATCCAGGCCAATTGCGATGCACTCATCGGTTTGAATCCGGATGGCGTGGTGGAAAAGGCGCTGAGCGTCGCAGTTCGGGTCGAGGAACGCGAGGCGCTCAGCATCTATCCAAAATTCCGCGACCAGGCGCTGGCCGAAGGCAACCACGCGGCTGCCGAGGTCTACCAGAAGGTCGTGGATTCCGAGGCCATGCATGCCGAGTGGTTCAAGGCGGCCCTCGCGTCCTTCCAGCGCAACAGTCAGGCAGCGGCCCCTGCGTGAGCGATGTGAACGGCGCCGTGATGGCGCCAAGCCGATGGCGGGACGCGCTCAATCCCGCCATCTACCTGATTTCCCTGCTGCCCGGGCTGGTGGTGCTGATGCACGCGGACGTGCGCTCCGCGGGGCGGGTGCTGGCCGCGACGGTCGCGGTCATCTTGTTGCAGCACGCCATCAACGTGCTCAACGATGTTGCAGACTGGAAACTCGGCGCCGACGTCGAGAAATGGGATTCGTGGGTCCGCGTGCATGAGGGCACGCGCGTCGCGCTCTGGCATGGCGGCCTGAGCTTCCTCGCAGGCAGCCTGCTCGGGCTGATGGTCCTCGTTGCCACGCAAAAATTGTGGATTCTCGGCGTGGCGGCGCCGCTGGTGATTCTGGGGTATCTCTACAATGCGGGGCCGCGCCCACTTTCGTATACGCAGCTGGGCGAATGGGCCACGGGCCTCTGTTACGGCGGCGTATTCGCCTGTCTCTGGCTGCTGACCGGCAAGCCTTTCGATGCGGCAGCCTTTGCCGGTGCCCTGGCCTTCGCCTGCTTTGCCGTCGCCCTGCTGCTGTCCCATCAGCCCCCGCAGATCGCCACCGACCGCGCGGCGGGCAAGCATTCCTTTGCGGTGCGTTACGGCACCGGGAGGACCATCCGGGTGGCACGCGGGCTATTCTTGTTGGCTCTCGTGTCCCTGACAGCGAACTTGTGGCTGGGCAGCACAAATGGGCTCGTAACTGTGGTTTTTGTGTTGGCGGCTGTGACCGCAGGCCGCAACGTCTGGTCAGGCACGCCGAATCCACGCAGCATTCTGCTTCAGGGAACGATGGCGGTCAGTGCAGGGATGGCCGCCTTGATTCTTGCGGCAATGTTCGGCTGACAGGAGCGATCAAAAAACGGATTCGCTCCGTTTCATTATCCCGGTTTGCCGTCGACCCGCGGGCGCAACAGCATAGGCGCATAGACCACGACGAACAGGCCGAATGCGACCATCCATGCGACCGCGGCAGCAGCCATGATCTGCATGTAAACCCCCGGAAAAAGCAGCGGCAACGCCACGCGAATCAGCGCGGCGAGATTGATCGCCACGAAAGCCCGCGTCATGACCGGTGCGGGTTCCAGCATGCGCCCGCTGTGGCCGAGCGATACGCGTGCCATCATGCCCAGGGTCAGCACGCCGATGCCGCCGGCGGTGAATGCGTGCAGCGAACTGACCGCCGTTGCGGCGATACCCGCGGCCGACAGCGCAAGCAGCGCGAAGCCGAGCGCGATCCAGGCATAGCCAAGATGCAGGATCCACAGCAGCGGAACCGACCAGTATTTGCGGGTATGCCAACCCGCAAGCCGGATGCCGTGCACCCCCGCGGCGAGAGCTGCAAGCAGCGCGGTGACGGGCGAGTCGGCTGCGATCAGCGCAGCGACCAGCGCGCCGAGCGTGGCGACCGGCACCAGCCATTCGATGCTTTTCCAGCGTCGCGCACGGGTACGCAGCTTGTTGTCGGTGAAGCTGGGAATGACGCGTCCGCCCATCACGACGATCATCGTCACCACCACATAGACGGCAAGATGCAGGCCCATGCTGGCAGTGCCGGGAGTCCATCCCAGAGCATCGCCGTGCACCATCACATTGGCGGCGGTCAGCGCCAGCAGCATGACGGGAAAGGGATAATTGTGCAGCTGCTTCGCCTTGAGGATCGGCAGTGCCAGCACCAGCGCCAGTACCGGCAGAAAGGCCAGGTCGATCGTGGCGACGAGACAGGGTCGTAGGCCCGGAACCAGAAAGCTCACTCGCCCCGCCAGCCAGAGCAGGAACAACGCCGCCAGTGGCGTCCCCGACGGCGTGCGGATGCCGGTCCAGTTCTGCGCGGCGGTCAGCAGAAAGCCGGCGATCACCGCCACGGTGAAGCCGAATAGCATTTCATGGCCGTGCCAGACAAGCGGAGACATTTCGCCGATATCGAGGCTGCCTCGGAGCACCAGCAGCCACAGCATCATCATCAGCACGGCGTAGATGCCTGCGGCCAGGAAGAATGGCCGGAAGCCGAGCGCGAACGGCGCCCAGCCGGTGGGCTGCGGGCGTTTGGTCAGATCTTCTATGGGTATCAGAGCCATGCCGGATCGGAATCAGTGTGCATGCTCGTGGCAGGTCACCCTGTGCTCCAGGCCCGCGGACGCCGCATGCCGGCAATCTTGCAGGCCTGCTTGACATAGCCGTAGGGATACAGCACGAACAGCTTCTTCTGCGCATCTTTGCCCACGCTCTCGGTCAGATGCTTGATGACGAACCGGGCATCGGGGATGACCTGGTGCTCATCGTAATAGTCCCGCATGAAACGGATCGTGTCCCAGTGGTCGTCGCTGAGATCGATGTCTTCTTCCCGCGCCAGCGCTTTGGCCACGTCCTCGTTCCAGTCGCCTGGCTCGACCAGATAGCCTTCGGCATCACGCTCGGGCATGTCGGTACTCATGCTTGGATTCTCCTTTACGGTCGGTTCAACGTTCAACGGTTTTCAGGCAGACATCAGGTCCCGCCGCCGTGGAACTCGACGCCCGGCTGGCGTTCCGGCAGTTCTGCCACCAGCAGTTCACGCCGCGAGAGTGCCAGCGCCTCGACGCCGGCGTCGCTCAGATAGGACTTGGCATCGGCTACCGCAGCGGCCAGCAGTTCGGTGGCCAGTGCGTCGGGCTCACGCCCCAGCGATTTTGCGAGCGCCCGCAGTTCGATGCAGGGATCCTGCGGCAGGCGGATTTCGAGCGGCGTGCCCCCGCCTGCGGGAGCGGCAGTGGGTGCAGCCGGGGCGCCGGATTCGGCGAACGCCCGGCTCATGACACCGGCAATGCGCGAGCCGGCCGAAGGCGCCTGGCCCGCAGGCTGCAGCCGGATCTTGTTGACGAAATATTTCTCGAAATCGACCTTGGCCTGGTGCACCCAGCGACCCTGGCGCATCCAGTTGATATCACGCAGCGGCACTTGCGGTTCCGACAGGTAGGACGCCCCGGTGTTGCCCATGTCGGTCAGCCACTTGGCACGTTGCGGCACGTAGCTCACGAGCGGCGCATCGCCGATCTGGGCCAGGATGTTCTGCACCACGATTTCGCCGGCTTTGGTGATCGAATAGACCGAGTCGGGCGCACCGACCGGCACCGGCGTGCTTTCCACCGCCGGCTGCGCCACGCAGGCACCGAGGGCGAATACATTGGGGTAGTCGGGGTTGCGCAGGTACTCGTCCACCACCACCAGGCCCCGTTCGTTGACCAGCCCGGATGCTTTGCGCACGCCCGGCACGCCGCCGAAGGCCGGCCAGTAGACCGAATAGGCATAGGGCAGGGCATGCTTCTGCTTGATATTTCCGTTGGCGTCGAGCTCCTCGACATGGATGGTGTCCTTGTCGATGCGATCGGTGCGCGCGTTGCAGATCACGGTGATGCGGGTGTCGGCCAGCGCGGCCGTCACCGCGCTGCGGCTTGCCCCTTCGCCACCGAGTCCGAGATGACCCGGCCAGGGCTCGGGCGTCACCAGGGTGATGCTCACGCGGTCGCGGATGTTGCGGCGCTTGAGGTCGGCGTCGACCAGGAAGGCGTATTCGTAGACAGGCCCCAGCACGCTCGCGCCTGGGGCCGCACCGACGACAATGGGGCCGGGATGGCGGACGAACTCGCGGTAGGCCGCATGGGCACGCTCGGCTTCGTCAATGTGCATCACCGACTGGGTATGCTCGGCGAGCCCGGGCACCTCGCCCCGCGCGCCGGCGGCACCGGTGGCGATCAACAGATAGTCGTAGAACAGCACATCGCCGTTTTCCAGGTCGACCTGGATGACGTCGGGTTGGATGCGCTTGACGCCGCTGTGGATGAACTTGATGCCGCGTGACTCGAGATAGGGTCCGATCGGGAACGCGATGTCGGAACGCTCCCGCCAGCCCATGGCAATCCAAGGGTTGGAGGGCACGAAGTGGAAGTAGGGCTTGTCCGATACCACGGTCACTTCATCGTTCGGACCCAGCTTGGCTTTCAGCGCGTAGGCTGCGGACACGCCCGCGATACCGGCACCCAGGATGACAACATGCGTCATTTCAGTCTCCTCAATATGTTGGGGTCACGGCCTCAGCCGCGCGGACGCACCAGCTGCCAGGCACGCGTCATGTAGCCCACCGAAGCGAATCCGCTCCACACATGCACCAGCCGCGAGAACGGGAACAGCACGAACAGCGTCATGCCGAAGAACAGGTGGATCTTGTAGATGGTCGGCACGTCGAGAATGTATTCGGCAGCGCCGCCGCGCAGGGTCACGATGTGCTGTGCCCAGGCGCCGAGCGCCAGCATCACACCCCCTTCGCTGTGCTGCAGCGAGAACAGGATGGAGATCAGGCCGAGCAGCAGGGTCGCCAGTATCCACAGCATGATGAAGATATCCATCGGCTTGCTGGTGGCGCGAATGCGCGGGTCGGTCAGGCGCCGATGCAGCAGGATGGCAACGCCGGCAAAGCACAGCAGGCCGGCTGTGCCGCCCGAAATGATGGCGAGCATTTGCTTGTTGGGGGTGGACAAGCCAAACGATTCGTACAGCCAGTGCGGCGTCAGCAGTCCCATCATGTGTCCGAAGAACAGGAACAGGATGCCGATGTGGAACAGGTTGCTGCCCAGGCGCAACTGCTTCGTCCGCAACAGTTGCGACGAATCGCTCTTCCACGTGTACTGCTCGCGGTCGAAACGGACCAGGCTGCCGAGCAGAAAAACGGATAGCGCGACGTAGGGATAGATCCCGAACATGAAATTGTGCAAATAAGACATTTCTAGATCCTCCTGAAATTAATGCGTCTGGACCGCGGCGGCCTGGCGTCGGGAGGCCGGCATCTGCACCACCGCCACCTGCGGGCCGGGGTTCATCAAAGGCTCGACGCCGTCGACCGACGGGCCGAACATCTCCATGGCCTCGTCCATGTCGCGCACCGGCGGCTCGGCCAGTTCCTGCGCCGCGACCGGCGACAGCGCTTCCAGCACCTGGAACGCGGCGGCGTAGGGGCTGCCGTTGGCGTCGAGCTTGCGGCCGATGGCCGCGATCACGTGCACCGCGTCACCCAGCAGTTCCAGGGCTTCGTCCGCCGGCAACAGCGAGAGGAACTCAAGGAACAGCGGGACGTAGTCCGGCAGTTCCGACGAACTGGCGTCGAAGTCGCGCTTCCAGTATTCCTCCAGCAGGTCGATCATCGCCGAACCGCGGTCGCGCGACTCGCCGTGAATGTGCTCGAACAGATGCAGCGAATGCGAGGGGTTGCGGTCGAAGGTTGCGACGTAGTTTTCCTGCAGTGCGATCAGCTTCGATCTGCCAAGGAGGTCGAACAGCGGAGCGAGGCGGCGAGCGGCGTTGCCGTTGAATCCGGCCTCGCTTTCCAGCGCCGTTCCCAGCTCCGGCAAGGCCGCCAGCCAGTCCGCTTCCGGATAGCACAGCAGCAGTGAAATGACTTTGAAGGTTTTCATCGTGTGGGCTCCTTAGCTGGTTTTCTTCTTGGCGTGCAGCTGCGACAGATCGACCGGAACGGCATTCCTGCGGTTGCCGAACAGGCTGGTCTTGGGCGTCACCCCATCCGAGCAGCCGTTGCCGAAGGTGAAGCCGCAGCTCGATTTTTCTTCGAAGGTGTTGATCGTCTCCTCGCGGTGGGTGCTCGGAATGACGAAGCGGTCCTCGTAGTTGGCGATCGCCAGGTAGCGGTACATCTCGTCGGCCTGGGCTGAAGTCAGCCCGACCTGGTCGAGCGCGGCGGTATTCGGCACGCCGTCGACCGACTTGCCGCGCATGTAGGCACGCATCGCCAGCAGCCGGTCGAGTGCCGTGATGACCGGTTTTTCCTTGCCGCCGGTCAAGAGGTTGGCGAGGTAGGTGATCGGGATGCGCAGCGATTTCGTATCCGGGATGATGCCGTTCATGCCCATCTGGCCCGATTCAGCCGCGGCCTGGATCGGCGACAGCGGCGGCACGTACCACACCATGGGCAGGGTGCGGTATTCGGGATGCAGCGGGAAGGCGATCTTCCAGTCGATCGCCATCTTGTAGACCGGTGACTTCACGGCGGCGTCGAGCCAGGCTTCCGGGATGCCCTCGGCGCGCGCGGCGGCGATGACCTCGGGGTCGCTGGGGTCGAGGAAGATCTTCAGCTGCGCTTCGTAGAGTTCCTTCGGATCGGTGACGCTGGCGGCTTCCTCGATGCGGTCGGCGTCGTACAGGATCACACCGAGATAGCGGATGCGGCCGACGCAGGATTCCGAGCAAACGGTCGGCTGGCCGGCCTCGATGCGCGGATAGCAGAAGATGCATTTTTCGGCCTTGCCTGACTTCCAGTTGTAGTAGATCTTCTTGTACGGGCAGCCCGAGATGCACATGCGCCAGCCGCGGCACTTGTCCTGGTCGACCAGCACGATGCCGTCCTCCTCGCGCTTGTAGATCGAGCCGGATGGGCAGGACGCGACGCAGGTCGGGTTGAGGCAGTGCTCGCACAGGCGCGGCAGGTACATCAGGAAGGTGTTCTCGAACGTCGAGTGCATTTCCTTCTGCACGTTGTCGAAGTTCTTGTCGCGGCTGCGCGAGGCGAACTCGCCGCCGAGGTCGTCTTCCCAGTTCGGGCCCCAGTGGATCTTGTCCATCGTCCGTCCGGTGATGGCGGAGATCGGGCGCGCGGTCGGCGGCGTCTCCGACAGCGGCGCCTTCTGCAGGTGCTGGTAGTCGTAGGTGAACGGCTCGTAGTAGTCGTCGATCTCGGGCAGGTTGGGGTTGCCGAAGATGTTGGCGAGGATTTTCAGCTTGCTGCCCTGGCGCGGCTCCAGCTTGCCGTCGCCCTTGAGCTTCCAGCCGCCGTTCCACACGTCCTGGTTTTCCCACTGCTTGGGATAGCCGATGCCGGGCTTCGATTCGACGTTGTTGAACCAGGTGTACTCGACGCCTTCACGCGCGGTCCAGACGTTCTTGCAGGTGATCGAGCAGGTGTGGCAGCCGATGCACTTGTCGAGATTCAGCACCATGGCAATTTGCGCACGCACTTTCATGTCTTACTCCTTGCCTGCCAGGGGACCATGCCCCTGGTCGTTGTAAAAAACCCGCGCCGGAGAGAGGGGGCGCGGGCGAGGAGGCGGGAGACGCCTTACCTCGAAACCCTTGCTTTATCCATTCAGCTCAACGCTCGACCAGCGGACCCTCCATCCAGTCGACCTTCTTCATCTTGCGCACGATCACGTACTCGTCGCGGTTGGAGCCAACCGTGCCGTAGTAGTTGAAGCCGTAGGCCAGCTGCGCGTAGCCGCCGATCATGTGCGTGGGCTTGGTGATGGTGCGCGTCACCGAGTTGTGGATGCCGCCGCGAAAGCCGCTGGTCTCGGCGCCCGGCACGTTGATGATCTTTTCCTGCGCGTGATACATGAGGCACATGCCCTTGGGCACGCGCTGGCTGACCACGACGCGCGCGGTAAGCGTGCCGTTGACGTTGAACACCTCGACCCAGTCGTTGTCGACGAGGCCAGCTTCCTTCGCTTCCGGCTCGGACACCCAGACGTGGGGGCCGCCGCGCGATAGCGTCAGCATGCGCAGGTTGTCGGTGTAGGTGCTGTGGATGCCCCATTTCTGGTGCGGGGTGATCCAGTTGAGCACCAGCTCGTGGTGGCCGTTAGACTTCTTGCCCAGCAGCGGCGCGATGGTCTTGGTGTCGACCGGCGGCTTGTAGACGCACAGGCCCTCGCCGAAATCGAGCATCCACTTGTGGTCCTGGTAGAACTGCTGGCGGCCGGTCAGCGTGCGCCAGGGAATCAGCTCGTGCACGTTGGTGTAGCCGGCGTTGTACGACACATGCTCGGATTCGAGTCCCGACCAGGTCGGCGAGGAGATGATCTTCCTCGGCTGCGCCACCACGTCGCGGAAGCGGATCTTGTCGTCCTCACGCGGGATCGCCAGATGCGTGTGGTCGCGTCCGGTGATCTTCGACAGCGCTTCCCATGCTTTCACCGCCACCTGGCCGTTGGTTTCCGGCGCCAGCATGAGGATGACTTCACAGGCGTCGATGGCCGACTCGATCTTCGGCAGGCCCTTGGCGACGCCGTCCTCGGAGACCGTGTAGTTCAGTTCCGCCAACTGCTTCACTTCGTCTTCGGTGTTCCAGGCAATGCCCTTGCCGCCGTTGCCGATCTTGGTCATCAAGGGGCCGAGCGAGGTGAACTTCCTGTAGGTGTCGCCGTAGTCGCGCGTCACCACCGTCATGCTCGGCATGGTCTTGCCCGGGATCGGGTCGACATCGCCTTTCTTCCAGTCGCGCACGCCTGAGCTCTGGCCGAGCTCGGACGGCGTGTCGTGCATCAGCGGGGTCAGCACCAGATCTTTCTGCGTGCCAAGATGCGTCGCGGCGATCTCGGAGAACGTCTTCGCGATGGTCTTGTAGATTTCCCAGTCCGACTTCGATTCCCACAACGGCTGCACGGCCTCGCTGAGCGGATGGATGAAGGGGTGCATGTCCGACGTGTTGAGGTCGTCCTTCTCATACCAGGTAGCCGACGGCAGCACGATGTCGGAATAGAGGCAGGTGGTCGACATGCGGAAGTCGAGCGTCACCAGCAGGTCGAGCTTGCCCTCGGCGCCCTTGTCGTGCCACACCACTTCCTTCGGCTTCGCCTCGCCGAGTTCGCCGAGGTCCGGCCCCATCACCGCGTTCTGGGTGCCGAGGAAGTACTTGAGGAAGTACTCGTGGCCCTTGCCCGACGAACCCAGCAGGTTGGAGCGCCAGACGAACAGATTGCGCGGGAAGTTCTTCGGATTGTCCGGATCCTCGCAGGAAAACTTGAGCGCGCCGCTCTTGATCTGCTCGACCGCGTACTTGACCGGGTCGATGCCGGCGGCCTCCGCCGCCTTGGTGATCTCCAGCGGATTGGTTTCGAGCTGCGGCGCGGAAGGCAGCCAACCCATGCGCTCGGCGCGCACGTTGAAGTCGATCAGCCGGTAGTCGCCGGTGCTCTTGTCCGCGGTGGGCGAGAGGATTTCCGATGCGGCGAGCTTCTCGTGGCGCCACTGGCTCGTGTGGGCATAGAAGAACGACGTGGAGTTCATCTGCCGCGACGGGCGATGCCAGTCGAGACCGAACGCCAGCGGCGCCCAGCCGGTTTGCGGACGCAGTTTTTCCTGGCCGACATAGTGCGCCCAGCCGCCGCCCGACTGACCGATGCAGCCGCACATCATGAGCAGATTCATGATGCCGCGGTAGATCATGTCGTTGTGGTACCAGTGGTTCAGCGCCGCGCCGAGGATGACCATGGACTTGCCGTGCGTCTTGTCGGCGTTGTCGGCGAACTCGCGCGCCACCGTGATGATGTCGGCGCGCGGCACGCCGCAGTGCTTCTCGGCCCAGGCCGGGGTGTAAGGCACGGCGGCGTCGTAGCTGGTGGGGATGTTGGGCCCGCCGAGGCCGCGGTCGACGCCGTAGTTGGCGAGCGTCAGGTCGTAGACCGTGGCGATGCGCACATCCTTGCCGCCGACGCTGATGATTTTCACCGGAATTTTGCGAACCAGCAGTTCATCGTGGTCGTCGCCACCGAAGTAGGGCATCGCCACCTCGGCCACTTCGTCGTGGCTGCCGAGCAGGGTCAGTTGCGATTTGACGTCCTTGCCCGAATAGCTGTCGCGCATTTCGAGGTTCCATGCGCCGGACTGGCCCCAGCGGAAGCCGATCGAGCCGTTGGGCGCGACCAGATAACCGGTGTTCTCGTCGTAGACCACCGTCTTCCATTCGGGATTGTTGTCCTGTCCCATGTTGCCGCTGAGGTCGGAGGCGCGCAGGTAGCGGTCGGCGACAAGCTTGCCATCGTGTTCCTTGAGCATCACCAGCATCGGCATGTCGTTGTACTGGCGGCAGTACTGGTCGAAATACTCGCTCTTGTTCTGGTTGTGGAATTCGCTGAGGATGACGTGGCCCATGGCCAGCGCCAGCGCGGCATCGGTGCCCTGGCGGGGCGCCAGCCAGATGTCGCCGAACTTGACCATCTCGCCGAAGTCGCTTGATACCGCCACGGTCTTGGTGCCCTTGTAGCGCACCTCGGTGTAGAAGTGGGCGTCGGGCGTGCGGGTCTGCGGCACGTTGGAGCCCCACACCATCAGATAGGTCGAGTTGTACCAGTCGGCCGATTCCGGCACGTCGGTCTGCTCGCCCCACACCTGCGGGCTTGAGGGCGGCAGGTCGCAGTACCAGTCGTAGAACGAGCCGCAGACGCCGCCGATCAGCGACATGTAGCGCGAGCCGGCCGCATAGCTGACCATCGACATGGCCGGAATCGGCGAGAAGCCGTAGATGCGGTCGGGGCCGAATTCCTTGATGGTGAAGACGTTGGAGGCGGCGATGATTTCCGTGACCTCGTCCCACTTGGCGCGCACGAAGCCACCCTGGCCGCGCACCGACTTGTAGCGCTTGGCCTTGGCCGGGTCCTGGCTGATCGACTTCCAGGCCGCGACCGGGTCCAGGGTCTTCCTCGCCTCGCGCCACATCTCCATGAGGCGGCCGCGGATCAGCGGATATTTCACTCGCTGCGCCGAATAGACGTACCAGGAGTAGCTGGCGCCACGCGGACAGCCGCGTGGCTCATGGTTGGGCAGGTCGGGACGGGTGCGCGGGTAGTCGGTCTGCTGGATTTCCCAGGTGATCAGGCCGTTCTTGACGAAGATCTTCCAGCTGCACGAACCGGTGCAGTTCACGCCGTGGGTGGAGCGCACCACCTTGTCCTGCTGCCAGCGACTGCGGTAGGCATTTTCCCAGTTGCGGTCTTCGTTGCTGACGACGCCGTGGCCGTTGGAAAAGTCGGCAACGTTCTTCTTGAAGAACGTCAGTCGGTCGAGAAAGTGACTCATTTTTTGCTCGCTCCTAAAGTCGCTCGCAGTGAGCGGTTAGCAGTGAACAGTGAACAGTGGATCGGATTATTCCTTTCACTGTTCTCCGTTCACGTTTTACGGATTCTTGAATTCAGCCTTGGGGCCCAGGTAGTACCACCAGTTCAGCACCAGGCAGATCAGGTAGAAGATTGCGAAGCCGTAGAGGGCGTTTTCCGGGGTGGAGGCCTTGATCTGCTCGCCGAATACCTGGGGGATGATGAAGGCGCCGTATGCAGCTACCGCCGAGGTCCAGCCCAGGGCCGGGCCGGCCTGTTCCTTGGGGAACACCTGGGAAATGGTGCGGAAGGTGGAACCGTTGCCGATGCCGGACATGGCGAACAGCACCAGGAACAGCAGAAAGAAGGGCATGAAGAATTCTTCCGGCGTGGCCGACTGGTAGGCGGCCTTCATGTAATAGGCCACGCCCAGGGCGGCAGCGATCATGACGATGGTGGTGAGCTGGGTCACCTTGGCGCCGCCCACCTTGTCGGCGATCCAGCCGCCGATGGGACGGATCAGGGCGCCGATGAAGGGTCCCATCCAGGCGTACATCAGGGCGCTGGGAGCATTGGGATTAACGACGGTATGGACCATCGCACCCTCCGGCCCCATGACGTGGGTGAAACCGAAGATCACCTTGATTGCCAGCGCAAAGCCTGCCGAGTAGCCGATGAAGCTGCCGAAGGTCATGGTGTAGATGATGCTCATCACCCAGGTGTGCTTGTTGCCGAAGATCTTGAACTGGCGCTGCAGGTTGGGCTTGATGTCGCCGGGGATCATCTTCATCAGCATCACGGTGGCGAAGATGATGCCGGCCAGCACGAACCACTTGGCCCAACCCGGGGCACCGAGGCCGACGGGGGCGGGCAGAATGATGTACAGGCCGACGGCGGCGGTGAGGAAGCCGATCAGCAGCATGCCGATGATCTTGGACATGGCGCCGACGGGCGAGCCGGGATTGGGCGTCACCTCCTGGGTGGTGATGTTGTTCATGCCGAACCAGCCGATGAGAGCCAGCGGGATCAACAGGAACAGCCAGACGAAGCCGGCGTTCTGGATGTAGGTCAGCGCGCCGGCCGGCTCCTTGCCGATCAGGCTTCCCGACGGCTGCACCAGGGTCATCGGGTCACCGCCCATGGCGCCCAGCATGGCTATCGTCATCACCAGCGGAATCAGGATCTGCATGGTCGTGACGCCGGCGTTGCCGAGTCCGGCATTCAGGCCAAGGGCCAGGCCCTGCATCCGCTTCGGAAAGAAGAAGCTGATGTTGGACATGGAAGAGGCGAAGTTGCCGCCGCCGAAACCCGACAGGAAGGCCAGGACCTGGAACACCCACAGCGGCGTGTTCTGGTCCTGCAGGGCGATGCCGGTACCGAAGGCCGGGATCATCAGCAGGGCCGTGGTGAAGACGATCGTGTTGCGGCCGCCGGCGATGCGGATGAAGAAGCTCGACGGAATGCGCAGGGTCGCGCCGGTCAGGCCGGCGATCGCGGAAAGCGTGAACAGCTGCTCCGGCTTGAACGGGAAGCCGGCATTGATCATCTGCACGGTGATGATGCTCCACATCAGCCATACGGCGAAGCCGCACAGGAGACTGGGAATGGAGATCCACAGGTTGCGGTTGGCGACGCCCTTGCCGGTGGATTCCCAGAATGTCGGGTCCTCCACATTCCACTGCTTGATGTTTGTTGGCATGATGTAATCCTCTTCTAGGTTGACCAACTGGGCCGGGCCGTACCCGGCAGCTGCTTTGCTACTCCATCAAATCGGCGGCCAGGCCCCTCTTGCGTTCACGGTCCGCATCCATCGGGCGCACTTCCGTCCAGTACATCCACATCAGCGACACCCACACCACGCCGAACATCAGCATGAACGCGGAGGAACGGATACCGGTCAGATCGACAAGCGCACCGAACATGATCGGCATGAAGAATCCACCGAGTCCGCCTGCAAGCCCGACCACGCCGGATACCACGCCGATGTTCTTGGGGTAATCGTCGGAGATGTACTTGAAGACCGAGGCCTTGCCGATCGCAAACACCACCCCCAGCGTGAACAGGATGATGGTGAATATCGTGGGGGTCAGGCCGAAGTGGAAGGTGAACGGGCCACTGACGGTCTTGATGGTGATGTCGCTTTGCGGGTAGGACAGGAAGAACAGGCAGACCAGCGCGATCCACAGCACCCACCAGGTGATGGTGTGGGCGCCGAACCTGTCGGAAAAATAGCCGCCGACCGCCCGCAGCAACCCGCCGGGGATGCTGAATGCGGCCGCCAGCAGCGCGGCGGTCTGCAGGTCGAAGCCGTACTCGGAGATGTAGTACTTGGTCATCCACAGCGCCAGCGCCACATAGCCGCCGAACACGATCGAGTAGTACTGGCTGTAGCGCCACACCTTTGGGTCCTTGAAGGCGGCCAGCTGCTCGCGGATGGTGACCGACTTGCCTACTTTGTGGACGGGGTCGGTGTAGGTGAAGAACCAGAACAGGATGGCGGTCACCGCCATCAGCACCGCGTACACCTTGGGCACCATCGTCCAGCCGTATCCCACCACGATGATCGGCGCCAGCAGCTTGGTCAGCGCGGCACCGGTGTTGCCGGCACCGAAAATGCCCATCGCCGTACCCTGCCGCTCCTTGGGGAACCAGCGCGCGCAGTAGGCGATGCCGACCGTGAACGAACCGCCCGCGATGCCGACGAACAGTCCGACCACGAGGAATTGCCAGAATGCCGTCGCATCCGAGATCAGCCAGATCGGGATGACCGTGGAGAGCATCAGGACGAACATCACGACGCGACCGCCGAACTTGTCGGTCAGCATTCCCAGCGGCAGACGGGTCAGCGATCCGGTCAGCACCGGTGTTGCGATCAGGATGCCGAACTCGGTTTCGTTAAGCCCGAGCTGCTGCTTGATGGGAACGCCGATGACGGCGAACATCATCCAGATCATGAAGCAGACCGTGAACGCCAGCGTGCTCATGATGACGACCGACCATGCCTTGTATTGTTGTGTTGCCATCGCTCACCTCGTTGCCGGAAAGGGTGAATAAAAAGACTTCTGGGTGTTTTTTACACGCTTGAACCGAGGGGTTCCAGAGGGGGTATGGACGCCAAGAGGCGGCGGAATACCTCTTTGTAGGTAGACGGGGTATCAGCTAACCCATTGTTTGTGTGGGATATTGCCAGCCCCCCCCTGCCTGGCGGCAAGCCGGCAAGGAAAAAGAGGTATGTCCTTTTATCCGTCGAACGGGAGAAAGGGTGGTGTACTGTAGAGCGTGGATATGCGTAGCGATCGCATGGAGAGAACAAGTGCGCCGTTTGATGTTGAATAAGCTGCAAAACTCGCTGCTGCTGCGGCTGGGCGGCATGTTCGTCGCCATCACCGTGTTGGCGGTGGCGAGCATGTCTACCTCGTGGATGGTGGCGGAGACCACCCAGGGCAGCGGACAGGCGATCAATGTGGCGGGCAGCCTGCGGATGCAGAGCTGGCGCATGGCTTCCATCTATCAGCGCCTCCTGCAGACCGGCAGGCCCGAATACCGGAAAGATCTGGAGCAGGCGATCAGCCGGTTCGAGCGCGATCTCAAGGCCGGCCCCATTCTGGCCGTCCTGCCGGCCGATGAGACCGCGCCTCTGAGCCAGATCTACCGGCAGGTCGAGCGCGACTGGGCGATGCAGATCAAGCCCGGCCTGGGCGAGGCGCCGACACCCGTCGCGAACGCGGCAGTGCTGGATCAGATCCCCGAATTCGTCACCCAGATCAACGTTCTGGTCAAGCAGATCGAGGATGCCGCCGAAGCGAAGATCCTGGTCATGCGCGTCATCCTCGGCGCCGCGGTCATCGCCACCCTGCTCGTGGTGGCCCTGTCGATCTTCCTGGTCAACAACATCCTGGTTCTCCCTTTGCGCGGCCTGCTGGAACTGGCCGACCAGATCGGGCAGGGCAATCTGGCAGCGCGCACCGATCTAGCCGGCGAAGACGAAATCGGGCGGCTGGGGCATGCCTTCAACCACATGGCCGAGGATCTTTCCAAGCTCTACCAGAACCTGGAAGCCCGGGTGGAAGAGAAGACCGCCGAGCTCACCATCGCCAACCGCTCGCTGGAGCTGCTCTATCATTCGATTACCCGGCTGTACAACGGGCCGGTGGCGCCGGACACCTATGCCATCCTGCTGAAGGATCTGGAGAACGTTCTGGGTGTCGGCCACGGGTTGGCCTGCCTGGTGGAGGCGGGCGCGCCGCGTTCGCGGGTAATCGCCAGCACGCTGCGCCCGGAGCGGGGCGATGTCGACGTCTGCGGCCTGATGAGCTGCGCCGAATGCCAGGCAAACTCGGCGCTGGCCATCCTGCCGCTGGCCGACGGGCGGCGCGTGCTGTCGATGCCGCTGCATGACACCGGCAACCACTACGGCGTGCTGCAGCTGGAAATTCCGCCGGGCAAGGAACTGGCGCAGTGGCAGACGCAGCTGCTGGAAGCGCTGTCGCGTCATATAGGCATCGCCATTGGCACGGCACGGCGGACCGAACAGAGCCGCCGGCTGTCGCTGCTGGAAGAACGTGCGGCGCTGGCGCGCGAACTGCACGATTCTCTGGCGCAGTCGCTCGCCTACATGAAGATCCAGGTCAGCCGCCTGAAGCCGGTGGTGGCCGACCCACAGCGCGGCAACGAAGCGCTGGAGGTGCTGGAGGAGTTGCGCGAAGGCCTCAACAGCGCCTACCGTCAACTGCGCGAGCTGCTCACCACCTTCCGCCTGCGCATCGAGGGCGAGGGATTGGCGAGCGCTTTGGAAACGACGGTAGCCGAGTTTGCGGGACGCGGCGGCATTCCGATCACGCTGGACGTTCATCTGGCCGGCTGCGTACTGAGCCCCAACGAGGAAATCCATGCCCTGCAAATCGTGCGCGAGGCCCTGTCCAATGTGCTCAACCATGCAAGAGCCGGGCAGGCGCAGGTCAGGGTCAACTGTGAAAACGACGGCTCGGTGCGGGCCACCGTCACGGATGACGGTATCGGCATCCAGCAGGCCGCCGGCACCCATCACTACGGCATGACGATCATGGAGGAACGGGCGAGAAACCTCGGCGGGCAACTGGTGGTCGAGAACCTGCCCGCACTCGGCACCCGCGTCAGCCTGCATTTCACGCCGGGCACCCGGCGCAATGCTACCCTTCCCATCCAACCCATCCAGGCGAACTGAAAGCGCATGAACCCGGTAGAGCCCCAGACCATCCTGATCGTCGACGACCATCCCCTGTTTCGCAAGGGCGTGATCCAGCTGATCCAGGCTGCGCCCGAATTCCGCTTCGTCGGCGAGGCCGCCAGCGGCAGGGAAGGCATACGCCTGGCGCACAGCCTGCAGCCAGACATGATCCTGCTGGACCTGAACATGAAGGAAATGAACGGGATCGAGGTTCTGAAGGCTATCAAGGACTCCGACCTTGATGCACGCGTCATCATGCTGACCGTTTCGGATCAGGCGGAAGACCTGATGGCCGCGTTGCAGGCGGGCGCCGATGGCTACCTGCTGAAGGACATGGAACCCGAGGACCTGATGCAGCAGCTTGGCGAGGCGGCGCGCGGCAAGATCACCATCAGCGAACGCCTCACCCAGCTGCTGGTCACCTCGCTGCGCGAAAAGTCGCGTCCCACCAGCCTGGCCGAGGCCGGTCTGACCGAGCAGGAAGGCCGCATCCTGACGCACCTGATCGGCGGCAAGAGCAACAAGTTGATCGCCCGCGACATGGGGATTGCAGAGGGCACAGTGAAGGTGCACGTTAAGCATCTGCTGAAGAAGCTCAATCTGCGTTCGCGCGTGGAAGCTGCGGTGTGGGCCGACCGTTGCCGCCGCCAGGCGAAGCCCTGACGACCTTGCTTTTTCGGAGATCACTCTCTTGAATGAAAATGAGACGTGGACGAAAGGAGGACATCATGCCAATCAGCGAACTCTGCAACCGGGAGGTGGTCGTCGCCGAAAAGTCGCTGTCGGTGGCCGAGGCGGCGCGCCTGATGCGCACCCATCATGTGGGTGACATCGTGGTGGTCGAGCAGCGCGAGGGGTGCAATTATCCCGTTGGGATCGTCACCGACCGCGACATCGTGGTGGAGGTGGTGGCGGCCGCGGTGAGCCCCGAGTCGTTCAAGGTAGGCGATATCATGGTGCCGGAGGTCGCGACCGTGCGCGAAAGCGAAGGCCTGTTCGAGGCCTTGCGCTACATGCGCGACAAGGGCGTGCGGCGCATGCCTGTGGTGGATGGCTCCGGCGGACTGGTCGGTATCCTCACGCTGGACGACTTGCTGACGCTGCTGGCGGAGGAAATGACGGAACTGGCGAAGCTGGTGTCGCACGAGCGGCTGCGCGAGGCGGCTGCGCGTACTTGAGCTGGAGACTGGAACCGGTCCGCAAGAGACGTTCTACCTTGAAGCCCATTGGGGGGCTTGCACGTCTGCAGCGTTGGCCTCGCAGTAGGTGTTCTTGCCGTCACGTTTGGCGTTGTAAAGGGCCACGTCGGCCTTCCTGAGCAGTTCCATCACTGTTTCCCTGCCAGCGCAGCACATGGCGATCCCCACCGAGGCGCCGATGCGTGCGGTGCCGCCCCCGCCAAGTGGCATGGGTTGACTCAGACTCTGTACGACGCGGCTCGCGACCTCTCGCGCAGTTTCCGCATCGTCGACCAGCCCCAGCACAATGACAAACTCGTCTCCGCCGAAACGGGCGATCACGTCAGACTCGCGCAGCAAATGCTTCATCCGCTCCGCCGCCGTCACGAGAACCTGGTCGCCCGCTGCGTGCCCATGAGTGTCGTTCACGGCCTTGAAGTCATCCAGATCGACGACCAGGACAGCCATCTGCTTTCCTGAGCGTTTCGCGCCGGCGATCAGATGCTTTTCGTTTTCCAGCAGGAACCTTCGATTGGCGAGGCCCGTCAGCGAGTCGTGAAGACTGAGTTGCAGAATCGTCTGCTCGGCATGCATGCCTGCCCTGATCAGGCGGACGGTTTCCCGATATAGTCCGAACAGAGTCAATCCCGTCCACAGACCGGTTATGCCGAGCAGCGCCGACAACAGGTTCTGGTAACGAATTCGGGCCGTTTCGCGTGCTTCCAACTGGCTCATCTCTTCACGTCCGGTCTCGATCAGAATTCGGTGAATCTGCTCGATGGCGGACTTGTCAAATGCGGCAAGCTCCCTTTCCGGAGGCGCGGCATAGTCACCCGCGCCTTGCTGGAGCGCGCCGAATCCAGTCTCCAGTGCCGATTGCAGTGCCGGCAGCGGCGCCAGACGAGTGGCCCGGACACCGTCGGCACCGATCAGGGCGATCAGTTTCTCGGCATTCGGGCACGTCGATTGGCGACATATCAGGGTGGGATCAAGATAGTTTGAATTTCGCGACTCGGCATATTTGCGAACCGCATTGTCCAGGTTGAGCAGATACGTGCGAAGCGCGTCAATGTATGCGATGACTTGCCGCGTGTGGTCGACCGAGCGGACCGCCTCTGCGGAGCGTTGGTGCTGGTAGAAAATCAGGGCGAACAAGACCGTGATGATGAGCACAAAAATCAGCGTGCCCATGCGGAGCACCCGCTCGAAGCCGGCAAAGACTGACCCGTCAATTTCGGTTTGCATCTGTGGCGTGCCCTAATTGCTTTTGCGCGGTGGGGCGGCGACACGGCCATAGCGTCCATGAGCAGAAAGAGGTGCAGGGGGTCTGGCGGACCACCCGCATTGGCGACAATGGCAAGTTCGCGAAAACACTGCCCACCTGTATCTGGTACCAGGGCGATGAGCGCGCGTTCCCTTCATGAGGATTGCTGAATCCGTGAGCCGGTCCTCTAGGTGTGCGCATTCGGTCCCCGGACGAAGGGCATATGGGCCGCGCGTTCGAATCACGCCGGGCGGACCACACAACCCAAAAAGGCCGGCTCCATCTAGGAATCGGCCTTTTCTCATTTCAACAATGGGCGATGAGTCGGGCCACCAAACGGCTGGTGCCCGTTACGTTGATCGACCCGAAGCGCATCGCAGGTTACGGCAATGTGCAGGTGCCATCACCACCGTCGCGAACAAAATAATCAACCGACAAGTAGCCATTGGCGGCCGAAATGACATTCTGGCCACCGCTCAGAAAGACGGGGGTATGGCGCTGCAATTTGCTCAGCTGTGTCAGCGGCACGCCGTTTACAGAAACATTGAGCAGGTAATCGCCATTATCAAACAGGTGTACATAGGGTTGCGCCAGGCCGGTCGCTGGATTCAACGCACAGCCGGGAGTAACCGTCGCGTATGACTTGCCGCTGGCGGCATATTCCAGTGTGCCGTCGGCGCTGAACCAGTTTCCAGAGGTGTCCGGGAGGTCGCACATACCGGGTTGCACGGTAAACGCATAGCTGTCAGCCGTCTTTTTGTTGAGCGCCACGATTACCGTATTGCTGGTGTCGGCGAGCCAGACGTCGGTGGACGGATCAACGTTCGTGACCGTTGCCACAGGGGTGCCGTTGAGCGACACGGTGGCGCTCGCACCCCGTTTCGGGTTGAACAGACCGGCTTCTATTACCGGCGATTGGCCGTCGGTGGTTGGATCGGGGGCACATGTCACCATGCTGGATGCGAATGTTTTGCCGCTTGCGCCGATTTGCACGGTCGTAGCCGACCAGGCCGGCCCACTCAGTGCCGTAACAGCCACAAACGCAACCGCCCCGGAAGATAAGATTCCTTTACTTTTCATACCTGGCTCACTTTCTTGAAACGACCTTGGATTTATCCGATTGTGGTAAATCTTTCACTGAATCGGGTTTTTGTGCGAGTTCAGTCTTCGCGTCTGCGCATTCACCGCTTGGTGCCTCGGATCGATTGAAATCGGCTTGGACGTACTATTCTTTCAGCATCGGCACGGTGCATGCCGGGGAATTCAGCTTACTTCGCGATGATTATGTAAAGCTTAAGCGAAGCTGAAGGAGACCTTAAAGCAAGGCCATTTTCTTTCCATCGAGTTCGCGCGTCAGCCGCTGGCACTTTCGGTCTGAAAGCAGACCAAACATTGAGTTCGGCAAGCTGGCTGTTTGGACACTTCGATGTGGAGGGAGAAATGGCCGAGGCGCAGCTAGCCCGCACCGACCCAGACGGCAGCTATCCGGGTGTGGACCGGACGCTCAATGGCCGTGGTCTGGGGTTTACGGCGGCCGCTTCGTCGCACAAACCCGAGTGACGCCATCCTTGGGTGGCCGACTGCTCACGCTGCGTTGCCGACGTGGGGCTTGAAACCACTGCTGGCAGCAAAGTGGCGAATCGAGACGCTCAGCAGATCCGTGGCACGGGATCGCCTTCTGGTTCGTCTGCCTCCGATACCGCGGCGGTGACCGCCACGCCGATGGTGCGGCTTCCTCAACTGAGACTATCCGTACGGGCGTAGCCGAGTTTTTGACGCGCCGGGTCGACTTCTGGACGCAACGCCATTGCCAACTGGACGAGCACCACGCTGGTGAGACGGGCCGGTTTCACCCCCATTTCTTGCCGAGCGCCTCCAGTCCCGCCATTTGAAGATCTTCCGGACTCATCAGAATGCGGAATTTGCAGTTGGCCTGGAAGTTTAGAAAGAACGGTTCTGAAAAGGCGGGCACATCCGATGGCTTTTGTAAGTCAATAACGAAGATTCCACCGCGCTTTCCGTCCTGCTCGGTGAAGTAGGCCGTCTCGGGTTTGATCGCTTCAAGGATGCGCCCAATGATTTCGCCTGCTTTTCCGCTTCTGACGAGACTGTTGAAAGGCTCATGCGGGAATTCGGTCGTAAGCAGCATTTTCATGTGATGAACTCCTGTTGGTGCGGCCTCTGAAGGCGGTGCCGCGCGCGCCTGACAGCCTTTCGGCCACCACCCTGCCGCCACTCGGCGGTACTCACTGCCGTGCCAGCGCTTCACCCAGGCTTCGCAGCAGGCCGGCACCATCGCCAGACCAGGCGCTGCCGTGCATGCAGGCCAGCATACCGGGCTGCAGACTGGCCAGTTTTTCGATCATCCGCGGGGTGTCCCGGCTATGCGAGTAGTAATCCATCTGGTGTCGGAATGCCTCGCTCGGTCCAAGAATATCGTCGCTGACCAGCGGGACCTTGCCCATGCCGGGAGATCCCCGCAGAACAGGGTCCTGGTCGTTTCATCGAAGAAGTAGCCGCACTCCCAGCCGTGCGGCAGATGGGGCGTGGACTGCCACACCAACTGGTGCCGGCCCAGGCTCAGCTTCTGTCTGTCGACCCTGGCTAGAACGGTCTAGCGTTGTTCGCTGTGAAATTCATCATAGGCCAATACTTGACGGATTGTGTCGGGAATTGGATTCCAGCCTAAGAACTCCGATTCGCCGCTACTTCTGGTCAAAAAGCAGGCAACGAAAGGGAACCGGAGAGATAGGGGCAGGCCCCCGATTTTCGTGAGCCCTGACACATGCAGCGCGTTGGCAGTCCAGGTCACAGCACCGAATATTCTCGGGAACCTCCGCAAATGTCCGTAGCTGGCGAGGGCCGCCTCTTGGGACGGGTTCCAAAAAGCGGAGATTAGCAATCCGCTTATTTTTCCGCGGCCGCTCCCTGGCACCATTGATGAACTGCTGCTTCTGGTGTGAAGCAGCAGTTTGGAGTGCTGCGTCCAACCGTCGCTTTCTCGGTTGTGCGGATTAGTGGTTCGATTTGAGACTGTTCGAACAGAGAAAACTTGACGCTGGTCGGTCAAGCCAGGCCTGAACTTCTATGCATCCTCAGCAGATCCGCGGTAGCGGATCGTCTTCCAGTTCGTCGAGTATGCGACGGCCGCCGAGGCTGGTTTCCAGGATCACGCGGCCGTCTCCCGCTTCCACGCGGCCGATGATGCAGGCTGCCGCGCCTGCGGGCAGCGTCTGCCAGCGCGCAAGGATTTCCTGCGCGGTCGGTGCATCGGCCACTGCGACGATGCGGCCTTCGCAGGCGAGGTAATAGGGGTCGTAGCCGAGCATTTCACACACCGACACGACTTCCGGGCGCAACGGCACCGCGCTCTGGTCGAGGGCCACGTTGTGGCCGCAGGCGCGGGCGATTTCGTGCGCCACGGTGGCGAGCCCCCCGCGCGTCGGATCGCGCATGAAGCGCAGGCCGGGCAGGTCGCGCACGGCCTGCGCCAGCGGCAGAACCGAGGCCGAGTCGGAACGCAGTTCGCCGGACAGCCCGAACTGTTCACGCGCCAGCATCACCGCGATACCGTGGTCGCCGATCGAGCCCGACACCAGCACCACGTCGCCCGGCGCAATGGATTCGATCGACAGCGGGGCCAGGGCGCGTTTGACGCCGATGCCTGCAACCGACAGATAGAGGCCGCCGCCTTCGCCGCGCCGTACCACCTTGGTGTCACCCGCCACCACGGCCACCCCATTATCCTTGGCGGCCTCGGCAAAGCTCGCGATGAGGCGCTCCAGGACCTCAACCTCCAGCCCTTCCTCGATCAGCGCCGACAGCGTGAAGTAGCGCGGGTCGGCGCCCGCCACTGCGAGGTCGTTGACCACGCCGTGCACTGCGAGCGAACCTAGGTTGCCGCCCGGAAATTCCAGCGGCTGCACCGTGAAGCCGTCGGTAGTCACCATGATCTCGCCGTCCAGCGTCGGCAGCGCCACCGCGTCGGCGTCGGTATCGAGCAGCGGGTTGGCGAGATGGCGGGCAAAAATATCGGCGATGAGTTCGCGCATTAGCCGGCCGCCATTGCCGTGCGCGAGTAGGATGCGGGAGTCTTCCATGCTCTATTGATGGTGATATTCGATGATCTGGCCGAAGCTTAACCCGGCATCGTTGACAGGGATACGGCGGGGCAGATGGACGGCGAACCCGGCGGCCTCGAGTCGGGCGATCGCCGCCTCGGCCAGTACGCGATTCTGGAACACGCCGCCGGTGAGGCCGACCGACTGGATCCCGGTTTGCTTGTGCAACTGCATGGCCTGCTCGACCATGGCCTGAGCCAGGCTGAGATGGAAGCAGGCGGCGCGATTGGCCACCGGGTGGGTTGTGTCGGTCAGCATCGGCAGCAGCGGCGCCCAGTCGGTGCGCCAGATGCCTGCTGCGTCGGGTTCGAGCGGCAGGACGAGGGGATGACTGCTTGCATTTGCGGCGATCGCTTCCAGCCGCATCGGGCCTTCACCCTCGAAACTGGCATGGGTGCAGATGCCGCTCATCGCCGCGGCGGCGTCGAACAATCGCCCCACCGCAGAACTGCTTGGGCTGTTCAGCTTGCGCGACCACGCCTCATGCAAGGGCGCGGGTGCGAACGGCGCAGCCTGGCCGCTCTCCCAAAGCAGTGCTGCCGCGGCGCGCCACGGTTCGCGCCCGGCCTTGTCGCCGCCGGGCAGCCGGAACGGCCGCATCGAGGTGGCGCGCTGCCACTGTCCCGGTCTGCCGGTGAAGGCCTCGCCCCCCCACAAGGTCTGGTCCTCGCCGAGGCCGACGCCGTCCCAGGCAAACACGATCCATTCATGCACATCTGGAAACTCCCACGCCAGCGCCGAGGCGTGGGCGTGGTGATGCCAGACTTCGGCCAGCGGCAAGCCACTGTCGCGCGCGTATCGGCGGTAGCCATACCCGGGGTGGCGGTCGACGATGAGGCGGCTTGCCTGCACCTGATACAGCCGCTGCAGGTCGGCCGCCACCAGCGCCAGCGTGTCGAGACTGCGCGGCGAGTCGAGTTCGCCGATGTGCGGCGACAAGACGGCGCGATTGCCCCAGGCGAGGCATAGCGTGTTCTTCATGTGGCTGCCCAGCGCCAGTAACGGTTCAGGCAGATTAAGCGGGAGTTCCAGTTCCAGCGGCGCGATGCCGCGCCCGAGTCGCAGCGGCCGCGGTGTACCGGCGATCACGCGATACACGGGGTCGTCGGCGGGCCGCACGATGGGCCGGTCGTGGTGCAGGAAGGCGTCGGCAAGATGACTCAGTCGGGTTTGCGCCTCGGTGTTGTCGGTCAGCATGGGTTCGCCGGACAGGTTGCCCGAGGTGGCGACCAGCGGCCCACCGAAGTCGTTCAGCAGCAATGCGTGCAGCGGCGAGTAGGGCAGCAGGCAGCCGATTTCCGCAAGGCCGGGCGCGATGTGTCCGGACAGCCCGGTGTCGGCGTGCCGGGTCAGCAGCACGATGGGGCGCTCCGGCGATGCGACGAAGGCTTCCAGCTCAGGCGTCACGTGCACCGCGCTGCGCAGCGATTCGATATCGGGGAACATCACCGCCAGCGGCTTGGCCGGGCGCGGCTTGCGCGCGCGCAAGCTGGCGATCGCCGTGTCGTTCGTCGCATCGCACAGCAGGTGATAGCCGCCGACGCCTTTGACCGCGACGATCTTGCCGTCCTTTAGGGCGGCGACGGCTGCCGCGAGCGCCGCCTCGTCATCGGGCGTACTCCCTCCCCCTTGAGGGGGGAGGGTTGGGGAGAGGGTGATGTGTGTCAAGCCCGCCACCTGTTGACATGCCTCCCCCTCTCCCCCACCCCTCCCCCTCCAGGGGGGAGGGGAGTTAACTACGACGAACTGCAGATGCGGCCCGCACACCGGGCAGGCGATCGGCTCGGCGTGGAAGCGGCGGTCGAGCGGATTCTCGTATTCGCGGCGGCATTCCGCGCACAGCGCGAAGTCGCGCATCGACGTGCTGGGGCGGTCGTAGGGCAGGGCGGTGATCAGCGTGTAGCGCGGACCGCACTGGGTGCAGTTGATGAAGGGATAGCGATGGCGGCGGTTGGACGGATCGTGCAGTTCGGCCAGGCACTCGGCGCAGACGAAGCCGTCTGGCGGCAGATGAACGTCGGCGCCGCTACCCGACTGGCTGTCGAGAATGGCGAATCCTTCGGCATGCTCGGGTGGGCAGGGCGCGATGGAGAGCGGGCCGGGCGCAGACAGCGGGGGTGCCTCGTCCCGCAGCGCGGCGCTGAAACGATCGAGGTGCGCTGGCAGCCCTTCGGCATGAATTTCCACTGCGCCGTCGACGTTTCGCACCCAGCCCGTGATGTCGTATTGCTGCGCGAGCCGGTAGACGAAGGGTCGAAAGCCGACACCCTGCACCCGGCCGATGATCGTGATGCGGCAGGCGCTATGTTTCAGAAGCGGCACAGAACCTGTCACCTTCATTTCAATGCGAGCTATTGAGTCTTCCGAAAGTCGTGCATGACAGTGGCCTACCTCCCGTTCGCGCTGAGCTTGTCGAAGCCCTGTGCCCACTCGGACATGCCCTTCGATACGCTCAGGGCGAACGGCGACGTTGTCATGATTTACGGAAACGTCAATATTTTGTCGGCGACGCGCTCAGGCATCGACGGCAACGCGCACGCCGCCCGCCCACCAGATCCGGCAGGCCCCTTCGTCCGACACCATGCAGGGGCCGACCGGGTTGCGCGGGGTGCAGGCCTTGCCGTAGATGCGGCACTGGTTGGGGTAGATCTTCCCGAGCACCACCTGTGCGCAATCACACCCCGGCGGCATTTCACCCGCACGTCGGCGGCCGGGATCGGCATGGTCGGGGAACAGCAGGCGCGCGTCGTGCCCGGCATATGCGGGCTTCAGCGCATAGCCCGAGCGCGGAATGATGCCGATGCCGCGCCAATTGGCGTCGACGATGTCGAGGGTTTGATCGAGCATTCGCCGCGCGGTGGGATTGCCGCCCGGATGCGCGACTTCGCGGTAGCAGTTGTCGAGGAAACGCTCGCCGCTTTTCAGCTGGCGCAGCACCGAATAGAACGATGCCAGCAGCGACTCGGCGCCGAAGCCGGCGACCGCGGCGGGGATCTCGTGCTGGTCGACGACGAAGGCCCATTCCTCCGGCCCCATGATGGTGGAGACGTGGCCGGGCGCGACCAGCGCGTCGAAGCCGGGCGTTCCGGAATCGAGCAGCATCGCCACCGCCGGCCAGGTCAGGCGGCCGGACAGCAGGATGGAGAGATTGTCGGGGATCCCTTCGGCCAGCATCGCGGCGGTTGGCGCGGTGGTGGTCTCGAAGCCGGCGGCGAAGAACACCACCGGTCGGCCGGGATTCTCCAGCGCGATCTTTTTCGCATCGAGCGGGCTCGCGATCGGCCGCACGTCGGCGCCGGCCGCCTGCGCCTCGGCCAGCGAGCGCACCTCGCCTTTCTTGACGTTGACCGGCACCCGCAGCATGTCGCCGAACGCGACCAGAATCACCTTGTCCTGCAGCGCCAGTTGCATGGCCTGGTAGACGTCTTCTTCCGGGCACACGCAGACCGGGCAGCCGGGGCCGGGCACCAGTTCGACCCACTTGGGCAGCGCGCCGCGCAGTCCAGCATGCGTGATCGAGCGCTCATGGCCGCCGCAAACGTTCATGATCTTGACCGTGCGGTCGAAGTCGAGGGCGTGGATTTTCTCCAGCCAGGCGCGGGCTTCGCTCATTAGCTCGAAGCGCGCGTAGCGTGACTTTGCGCCCCTCCGGGGGAGGGGGGGGTGGGGGAAGTGGCGCTGTGATATTTCACGCCGTCGGACTGGATCGCCGGGCGGCGCGACTGGCCCAGCGCCACACGGGCGCGCTGGGCGGCAAGCTGCTCGCGCAGCCAGCCCAGCCAGGCGTCCATGCCCAGATCCTTGCGCGCTGACAACTGCATCACGGGCGCCGGGTTGGCCAGGTTGCGCAGGTGGGCTTCGGCCTTGTCCGGATCGAAGTCGTCGAGCACCGCCAAGAGGTCGGTCTTGGTCAGCAGCATCGCGTCGGCGGCGCGGAACATGACCGGATATTTGGCCGGTTTGTCGTCGCCTTCTGTAACCGAGAGCAGGGTGACGTTGAAGTGCTGGCCGAGGTCGAAGCTGGCAGGACAAACGAGGTTGCCGACGTTCTCGATGAACAGGATATCGACGCCGTCCAGCTTCATGTGATGCAGCGCATCGTGCACAAGATGGGCGTCGAGATGGCAGGCGGTGCCGGTGACGATCTGGTGCGCCTGCACGCCCTTGGCACGGATGCGCTCGGCGTCGTTCTCGGTTTCGAGGTCGCCCTCGATCACGGCGCAGGTGAATTCGTCTTTCAATGCAGTGAGCGTGGCTTCGAGCAGTGCGGTCTTGCCGGAGCCGGGCGACGACATCAGGTTGATCGCGAGGATGCCGCGGCGGTCGAAATGCTCGCGGTTGTGTGTGGCCTGGTCGTCGTTCTTCGCCAACAGGCCTTTCAGAACCGATACAGCCGTGGCGCCCTTGGCGACGGGCTTGAACGCGAGGTGCTTGTTGCCGGGGGTGAGGTTGCAGCCGCAGGTATCACACATGTTCAGGGACCAGGGGTCAGGATTCAGGGGGCAGGGAGGACGTTGTTTCGAGTTCGATGCTTTCCAGCAGGAGTTCGTCGCCGGAAATGACCTGGGTGTGCCAGTCGCCGCAGGCGCCGCAGATCAGGCTGTTCATCGCGGCTTCGGTTTCTACGCCGCAGGTCTGACAGCGCACGCGTACCGGCGCGGCGACGAGATCGAGTTCGGCGTGTTCCATGCGGCTGCCGGCGGCGGCGAGCGGGAAGGCGCTTGCCAGCAGTTCGGGTACGACGCCTGCCAGCGGACCGATGCGCACGCGGATGAGGCTGGCATGGGTCGCGCCGTGCTGGCGGATCACGGCGTCCACCTGTTCGACGAGCGCCTGGGCGACGGCCAGTTCATGCACCGGACTCCTCCAGGATCTGGTCCAGCAATTCCCAAGTGGTGCGGGCATCGGACTCGGCAATCTTCTGGATGGCATAGCCGACATGCACCATGACAAAGTCGCCGACAGCGGGCGGCTCGTCCTGCATCATGAACAGGCTGACGTCTCGCCACACGCCCTTGGCCTGGCAGCGGGCCGTAAAGCCGTCGATCGATTCGATCTGCATGGGAATGGCGAGGCACATGGGAGCAATCCGGAACAATGCTAAAAGCAGTATAAGTGATTTGCCACAAATGCACCCGATGGGTGAGATTGCAAGAAAGCGGCAGCAAATCAGAAACTTGAGCGATTTACTTGGTTGTTATTCGAATGACGTGCTGATAAATTGAATCTATGAAAACGCTCGTTCTAGGTATAGGCAACACGCTACTTACGGACGAAGGCGTTGGAATACATGTTCTGCAGGCGCTCGAACCCAAACTGGCTCATCTGCGTGACGTGAACCTGCTAGATGGCGGTACGCTGTCCTTCACCCTGGCGGGGCCGATCGAGGAAGCCGATGCGCTGATCGTCGTCGATGCCGCCAACATAAAAAAAAGCCCGGGTGAATGGGCATTGCTGGAAGGGGAGGAGATGGACGCGTTCCTGATGAGCAATCGCAAGTCCACCGTGCATGAAGTGGGGCTGACCGATCTGCGTGCCATCGCCATCCTGGCCGGGCACTGGCCTCAAAAACGCGCAATGCTGGCGATCCAGCCCGATGTCATCGACTGGGGCGAAACGCCCAGCCCCGCAGTCGCCGCCGCCATTCCCCCTGTCTGTGCGGCGATCCAGAAGCTGCTTGAGCGATGGCAGCATGTCGATTGACGCCATCCCGATCCATGTCATCAATCCGCTGCCGACCGAACCCGGCCTGACGGGCAATGCGCTGCCGCTGCTGCGCGAGATATCCGAAATGCTGCGCCGTCTGCTGGAAACCGGCGAATCCACAGCCATCGACCTGTCCGCCTTGCCACTGACGCCGATCGATCTTGAGTGGCTGCGCGAAAAGCTGGGGGAGGGCGAGATTGCCGTCACCCTGCAGGCCAGCGGCGAATCCACCCTCAACGAAACCGCCTGTCCAGGGGTCTGGTGGATCACGCATCGCAACGAAAATGGAGCGGTCACCTCCCAGTTCATCGAAGTGAGCTTCGTCCCGGAACTGGTCAAGGCGCACCCCGAGGACGTAAAGATCGGACGGGACCATCTTGAACTACTGATATCCGACCTCTAAGGTAAATCCAAACGCTGTTTTGTTTTCTGTCAGGAGGCAAGCATCATGCAGGGTCCATTGATCGACAATCTGGTACGCCAAGGCATCAGCCGTCGCACCTTCCTCAAGTATTGCGCCACCCTGGCCTCGATGATGGCCCTGCCGCCTACGGCAGGGCGCGCCATGGCCGAGGCGATGGCGGCCTCCAGGCGGCCGTCGGTGATCTGGCTGCCATTCCAGGAGTGCACCGGCTGCACCGAGTCGATCACGCGATCGCATTCACCCACCATCGAGGGCATGATCTTCGACATGATCTCGCTCGACTACCAGGAGACGCTGATGGCCGCGGCCGGATTCCAGGCCGAGGAAGCCCGCCACCAGGCGATGAAAGAGAACATGGGTAAATATCTGCTGATCGTCGACGGCTCGATTCCACTGGGACAGGACGGCGCATTTTCCTGCACCGCCGGCCGCTCCAATCTGGAGACCCTGAAAGAAGCCGCTGCGGGCGCCGCGGCGATTGTCGCCATGGGTTCCTGCGCGTCCTTCGGCGGCATCCCGAAAGCCAACCCGAATCCCACCGGCGCGGTGTCGGTGTCCGACATCATCAAGGACAAGCCCATCGTAAACATTCCCGGTTGCCCGCCAATCCCGGTGGTGATGACCGGCGTACTCGCGCACTACCTCACATTCGGCACCCTGCCGGAACTGGATGATAAGGGTCGGCCGAAGTCCTTCTACGGCGAAACCATTCACGACCGCTGCTACCGTCGGCCGTTCTACGATCAGGGCAAGTTCGCCAAGACCTTCGACGACGAGGGCGCGCGCAATGGCTGGTGCCTGTTCGAGCTCGGATGCAAGGGGCCGGTGACCCACAATGCCTGCGCCACCACGAAGTGGAACGGCGGCACCTCCTGGCCGGTGGAATCCGGCCACGGCTGCCTCGGTTGTTCCGAGCCGGATTTCTGGGATGCCGGAGGCTTCTACAAGGCGCTGTCGATGCCTGCCGATCCGCTCAAGTTTGTGGCGGTGGCTGCCGTGGCAGGCGCAGCGGTCGGGGTTGGGGTCAGCATCGCCAACCGGGCCAAGAAGGGCTCGGCCAAAGCTGCACACGAGACGACCACGCTGGCCGATCTGGAGAAATAATCATGAACGACTTGCAATTTCTGACCTGGGTGCGCGGTACGGGACTCAATATTGCCGTCAGCATTTTTCTGCTGGGGGTGTTTTGGCGCTTGTTCGAGATCTATTCGCTGGGCCACAAGAAAGACCTGTCCGCGCCGCGGCATGCGTCCGGTGCATCGGGCCTGCATACCGTCTTCCGGCGTTCGCTGCCGCCACCGGGCATGCTCAAGCGTTCGCCCGTCAGTTACATCGGCGGCTACATTTTCCATATCGGACTGTTCATCGTCGTGTTCGGGTTCGCGCCGCACATACTGTTGATCAAGAGTCTCACCGGCCTGTCCTGGCCAGCGCTGCCCTCCCAGTTCGTCAACCTCGCTGCGATCGTCACCATGGCAGCGATGGTCGTGGTGCTGTTCGACCGCATCAACAAGCCGGTCAAGCGCTTTCTCAGCACCTTCGAGGACTGGTTTACCTGGGCGGTCACCTTTTTGCCCGTGCTGACGGGCTGGATGGCTTTCGAACACATGTTGCTGCCCTACACGACCATGTTGGCGCTGCACATCCTGAGCGTACAACTCCTGCTCGTGGTACTGCCCTTCACCAAGCTGTTCCACGTCTTCACATTGTTCGGCTCGCGCTGGTACAACGGCAGGGTCAATGGCCATAAAGGGGTGCCGGTATGAGCAGGGAGCAGGGGCCCCGCCAGGCGGGGATGCGACCGGCCGCGAATGCCGGCAGTGACCGACGCGATAGCCGCGGACCAGAACGGGAACTTAAGGAGGGAGCGGTATGAGCAGGAAGCAGGGGCCCCGCAATGCGGGGATGCGACCGGCCGCGAATGCCGGCAGCGACCGACACGACAGTCTCGGCATAACCCACACCCTCAAGGAGGGAGCAGTATGAGCGCCACACTCGAAAAAGGCGTCCGCGTCCTGAAGGAAGTCATCGACGCGCCCATCGCCAGCTATTTCAACAGTTGCGTGCATTGCGGCCTGTGCGCCGAAGCCTGTCTTTTCTATACGGAGACCGGCGATCCCAAATACACGCCTATTCACAAGCTGGAACCCTTGCGTCGTATCTACGAGCAGGAATACACCGTGCTGGGACGGCTGAAAAAGATGATTGGCCTGTCGAAGCCCGTCACCGATGCGGAACTCGATGAATGGCAGGAACTGGTCTACAACAGTTGCACGCTGTGCGCCCGCTGTTCTTCCGTCTGTCCGGTCGGCAACGACATCGTCTACATGGTGCGCAAGTTCCGCGAGGGCATGTCGGCATCCGGGCATGCTCCGGAGGGCATCAAGGGCGCGGTCAACCGCACCGTCACCATCGGCAGCCCGATGGGTGTCAAGTTGCCTGCCGTACAGGCGCAAATGAAGCACGTGGAAGAGGATTATGGCCTGCCGATTCCACTCGATGCCGAAGGCGCGGAATACATGGTCCTGCTGTCGTCGATGGAAATCATCAACTTCCCGGAATACCTGGGCGCCATCGCCAAGATCATGCAGCAGGCCGGCAAGTCCTGGACGCTGTGCTCGACGGCGTTCGAGGCCACCAACGCCGGCATGCAGATCGGTAATTCGGATCTTGCCAGAGTGATCGTCTCGCGCATCGTCGAAGGCGCTGAAAAACTCAAGGTCAAGACAGTCATCAGCCCGGAGTGCGGCCATGCCTACACTGCGCTGCGCTGGGAGGGCGCCAATCTTGTTGGACGGCCCTTCAGCTTCGAAGTCAAGCACATCCTCGAAGTCCTCGGCGAGTTCCAGCAACAGGGTCTGCTGAAGACCGAAGGTTTCGAGACCGACAAACTGACTTTCCACGATCCCTGCCAACTGGCACGTCGTGGTGGCGTCATCAAGCAGCAACGCAGCCTGATGAACCAGGTCGCGAAAAACTTCGTCGAAATGCCCGATGCCGGTTACATGAACTGGTGTTGCGGCGGCGGCGGCGGCGCCTCGGCCATCGAGGAAGGCGAGCCATTGCGGCTGGAAGCCTTCAAGAGGAAGAAGGCGCAGCTCGACAGCGTCAGGCCGGACCGTCTGGTGACTGCCTGCGCCAACTGTCGCATCGTGCTGGAAGAAGGCCTGGAACACTATCAGATGGATATCCCGGTAATCGGCCTGACCGAAATGATTGCCGAGCACATTCCCAAGAAGGGAGGCTGAAGCGATGGCGATCAGCAACGACAAGGATTTCAAATCCGTGCTGGCGGGCCTCTCCACCGCGCAACAGCGGCAGGTCGCAGCCCGTTTCGTACAACAGGTGTATGCGTTGTCCAGCGATGCGCGCATCAAATCTGCGCTGGACGCAGCCGGTCGCGCGGACATTGCCGCGGCAGAGCTGGCCTTGGCATTTCAAGCCGCCAACAGCGCCCGGGTGGAAAGCTTCACCCGCTGCGGCAAGGAGACGGACTGGAGTGCCCAGGCCGGGCATTTTGTCGCCAAGGCGGCAGTGGCCTGCGTCAAGCCCGCCGAAGCGGGTGACAACCTGGCGTGGGAGGCTGCGATGCAGGCACGCGTGGCACGCACCTGCCAGACCGTCGCGGACGGTTCCGGTACCGACAACCGGGAAGCCGAGGAGCAATACCGCATCCTCGAAGCGTTTCTGAACAGCTAAGGAATTCACGATCATGACCACAGCACAACGCGTCGTCGTCGACCCCATCACCCGCATCGAGGGCCACTTGCGCATCGAGGCTGAAACCGATGCCAGCGGCAGGATCATTCGTGCCTATTCCGCCGGCACCATGGTGCGCGGGATCGAAATCATCCTGCGCGGACGCGACCCGCGCGACGCCTGGGCGTTCGCCCAGCGCATCTGCGGCGTCTGCACGCTGGTGCACGGCATCGCCTCGGTACGCTCTGTGGAGGATGCCCTGCATCGCGCCATCCCCGGTTACACCATTCCGCAGAATGCCGAACTGATCCGCAACCTGATGATTGCGGCCCAGTATGTTCACGACCACGTGATGCATTTCTATCACCTGCACGCGCTCGACTGGGTCGACGTGGTGTCCGCACTGAAGGCCGACCCCAAGGCCACCTCGGCGCTCGCGCAGTCACTCTCCAGCTATCCCAGATCCTCGCCAGGATACTTTGCCGACGTGCAAAATAAAGTGAAAACCTTCGTCGAGCAGGGCCAACTCGGCATTTTTGCCAATGCCTACTGGGGGCATCCGGCCTACAAGCTGCCGCCCGAAGCCAATCTGATGGCGGTAGCGCATTACCTCGACGCGCTCGCCTGGCAGCGCGACGTGGTCAAGCTGCACACCATTTTCGGTGGCAAGAATCCGCACCCCAACTTCGTGGTCGGCGGCGTGCCCTCGGCTATTTCCGTTCATACCGGCAGCGGTGGCAACGGCCAGGATGGTACGGCGCTCAACATGGTGGGCCTGCAGACCGTGCAGAATGTCATCACCCAGATGCGCACCTTCGTCGACCAGGTCTATGTGCCGGATACCCTTGCCATTGCGAGCTTCTACAAGGACTGGGGCGGGCGCGGCGAAGGCCTTGGCAACTTCCTGTCGTTCGGCGACCTGCCCTCGAAAGCCTTCTGGGATACCGATTCCCTTTATATTCCGCGTGGCGTCATTCTCAACCGTGACATCTCCACCATCCATCCCATCGATCTCGATGCCGATACCGAGATCCAGGAATTCGTCAGTCATTCCTGGTACAAGTACAGCCAGGGTGACGGGCAGGGTCTGCACCCCTTCAAGGGCGAGACCGAGCTCAACTACACGGGGCCGAAGCCGCCATACGAACAACTCGACGTCGAGCAGAAGTATTCCTGGCTCAAATCGCCGCGCTGGAAGGGCAAGGCCATGGAGGTCGGCCCGCTCGCAAGGGTGCTGATGATGTACGCCAGCGGCAACGCCCAGGCCAAGGAACTGGTCGACTACACGCTGAAAACGCTGGACGTGCCGGTCGACGCACTGTTTTCCACGCTCGGGCGCACCGCCGCACGCACGCTGGAATCGAAGATCCTCGCCGACGCCATGCAGGGCTGGTACGACCAGCTCATCGCCAACATCAAGGCCGGCGACGTGCGGACGTTCAACGAGCAGTACTGGGATCCGTCCACCTGGCCCAGGCACATGCAGGGCGTCGGCCTGATGGAGGCGCCGCGCGGCGGCCTCTCCCACTGGATCGTCGTCGATGACGGCAAGATCAGCAACTACCAGGCCGTGGTGCCCAGCACCTGGAACGCAGGCCCGCGCGACTCGCTGGGTCAGCCGGGTGCGTACGAAGCGGCCCTGCAGGACAACCACGTGATGGCCGACCCGAAGCAGCCGATCGAGATCCTGCGCACCATCCACTCCTTCGATCCCTGCATTGCCTGTGCAGTGCACGTGACCGACCCGGATGGCGAGGAACTGGTGCAGGTCAAAATCAAGTAACTTGCTCGGGCATATAGCTGAAGCGATTTGAAACTGGAGAGCATGCAATGAAGCTGAAGAAACATTCGCGTACGATCGTCCTGACTGCCCTGTGCCTGTTTGCCGGGTCGGCATCTGCCCACACGGGAAACCACCTGGCTACCGGATTTGCGGGTGGGTTTGCACACCCGTTCCTCGGGCTGGATCACCTGCTCGCCATGATCGCGATCGGTCTGTGGGCCGCGCAGCAGGGCGGACGCGCACTGTGGGCCGTGCCGACAGCATTTGTCGGCACGATGCTCCTGGGCGGCATCCTCGGCATGTCAGGCTTCTCGCTGCCACACGTCGAGACCGGCATCGCGGCATCGGTCCTGCTGCTGGGTCTGCTTGTCGCCACCCGCCGTCAGTGGCGTGTGTCCGCAGGGATGGCGATCGCCGCTGTTTTCGCAGTCTTCCACGGCTACGCCCACGGGCTGGAGATGCCTCAGGCAGCTTCACCCACGCTGTATGCCCTCGGCTTCGTGCTGGCGACGGCGTGTCTGCATGGTGTCGGCGTCGCCGGCAGCCTGCTTGGCCGCCATGCGATGCAGGTGGCAGGCATCGGTATCGCGGCCAGCGGCCTGGCGATGCTGGCCGGCATGTGATGTGATCCGATGGAAGATCAGCTGCAACGTCTTCTCGAAGCCGAAGCGCGGGCCCAGGCCGTCATTGATGACGCCAGCCAGGCGCGCAAACGCACGATCGACGAAGCACTGGCAGGCGCGCGTGATGCCGAGGCGCGTTTCGATGCCGGCAAGGCAGAGCTGCGGGCGCCTTTTCTCAAGGAGGCGCAGGCACATGCCGAGCAGGCGATTGCCGAGCTGACACGCAAGCACGAAGAACGCCAGCGCACCTTGCGGGAGATGGCGTCCCGGCACGAAGCCGAAGCAGTGGAGGCGGCCCTGACCCTGTTGCTTGACCCGTCGGTATGACTTTTCCCCGCCCCTAGACGGGGAAAGTGGGGGAAGTTTCCCCCGAAAACACGCCCCCCCCAATTTTCATGTCAGCCTATCTCAACACCCGTGTCAGCCTGTATGCCGGCCGTCTCTGGCAGGATGAAGAGCTCGACACGCTGTTAGGGGTTGCTGACGATGCCTTTGTCGACAGATTGTCCCGGCGCGGGTTGCAGGCGCTGGTCCCTGGATTTGCCATCCCGGCAAGTCGCCAGCAGGAAACCCGTTCACTGGAGCAGCGCATCATTGCCCAGGTTCTGGACGAGACGCGGGTGCTGATGCGGCCCATGTCCGGCAATGCACGTACGTTCATGACCTACTGGACGGCGCGCTTCGAGGTTTCCAATGTCAAGACGCTGCTGCGCAGCAAGATGATGGGCGAGCCGCCGGCCACCGTACTGTCCCAACTTACCCCGATGGGGGTGTTCGGCCGCCTCGACAACCAGGACCTGGCACATGCCGAGGATGTCGGTGAACTGCTGCGTCGCCTCGAGGCCGGTCCCTATGCCGGCATCGTGCGTCATGCCCGGCGCGCCATCGAACTCAGCCACGACCCCTTCAATCTGGATGCCGCACTGGACCGTGGCTATTACGAAGGCCTGATCGCGCGCGGGCAGCCGCTGGAAGACACGCTGGGCTTGCCGTTTCGCGGGCTCATGGCCAACCTCGTCGACCGCATCAATCTGGTCTGGCTGCTGCGTTACCGGTTCAACTACAAATTGCCGCCGGCTCAAGTGTATTACCTGCTGGTGGGCTCCCGTTACAGCCTGACGGGTGCGCGGCTGCAGCAACTGGCCGCGCTCGACAGCCTCGAAGCGGTGCTGGCTGCGCTGCCCCAGCCGTGGCAGGCAAGGCTGGCCGGCGCCGCTGACATCCCGGATGTATTCTTCCGCATGGAACACGCCGCCGCCGAGCAGGCCTTGAGTGTATTACGGTCCAACGCACCGGATACTGCCCGCGCCTTTGCCTACCTGGTCTTGCGTGAGCGCGACCTGCGCGGCGTCCGGGCGGCCCTGCGCGGGCGCCATCTCGGCCTGCCAGATACCCATATCCGGCAGGCACTGCATCGCGCACCGGCGGAGGCAGGCTGATGCTGCGCGCCGAACCCTTGCTCAGGATTCAATTGCTGATGCTGGCATCCGAAACGCAGGATGCCGCGCTGGCGCTGGCCCGGTTCGGCGTGTTCAACCCGGCGCCCAGTACCCTCGATGCCCTGGAGGAATCGCCCGCTGCGGCCTATCGGGAGGCGTGGCTGGAGGCGGAATCTCGTCTTGCCAAACTGGTGGAACAGTGCGGCGAACCGCGCCCCCTGCAACTGCCCGAAAATGCCGAAGCCCCGGTCCTGGCCGACCTGCAGGAACTGAACCGATGGTTGAAGGGTGCCTGGAATTCCTGCCTGGCCAGCCATGAAAGCGAAGCGCAGGTCGAGGAAGCGCTCGGTCGTCTCGATGCGCTGGAGGAAACGCTCAACAAACTGGAGCGGCTGAATGTGGATTTGGCCCACCTGCTGCGCCAGGACAGCCTGCTGGCGGTCCACATCGGCAGCGTGCCGTCGACAGCCGTCAAGCGGGTAACCGAGGCTCTGTCGATGACCGGCCATCTGGTTTCGAGTTTCGATCAGGTCGGCGAACAGGTGTTCGCAGTGATTGCCGGCCCACGCGCCCGTCATGAGGAAGTACATGGCCTGCTGGCCCAGGCGGGCTGGCGCGAAATGCCGGTACCTGAGGAGTTGCGTACCCATCCCCAGGCGGCGCGGGCCTGGCTGGAGCAGGAGCGTGCCCGGCTGAAGGCCGAGTCCGGTGCCGAATGCCAGGTCATGGATGGCCTGCGCGAGCAGTTCGGCCCGCGTCTCTATGAAGCGCGTCTGCGCCTTGCCCTGGCGCGCCCGCTGGCCGAGGCCGCAGTGGTCGGCGTGCGCGGGCAGGGGGGACTGGCAGCCTTGTCGGGCTGGATCCCGCGCCAGAAGCTGGACACCCTGCGCGAGATGCTGGAAGCCCGTTTTCAGGGGCGTTACATGCTCAACCAGCGTGCGCCCGTTTCCAGCGAAGTGGCCGAGGTGCCCTCGCTGGTGCGCTACCCGGCCTGGCTCGAGCCCTTCGTGCCGCTGGTAAAAAGTTATGGTGTGCCGCGTTACGGCGAATTCGACCCGGCGTTGCCCTTTGCCATCACGTATCTGCTGCTGTTCGGCGCCATGTTCGGCGATATCGGCCATGGTGCGGTGATCCTGCTGCTGGCCGCCGCCTTGTACCGGCGCCTTGGAACCATGGCCTGGGTAGGAATCGCCGCGGGCGCGGTGTCGATGCTGTTCGGACTGCTGTACGGCAGCATATTCGGCTACGAGGACATCATCGAGCCGTTGTGGCTGTCGCCTCTGCACGACCCGATCCACGTCTTGACGATCGCGGTGGCCTTCGGCGTCGGCTTCATCGTGTTCACGCTGCTGGTCAATGCGCGCAACAGGTTCATCGCCGGCCAGGTCGGCGAAGCGCTGTTCGACTCCACCGGCCTGGCCGGCCTGGTGTTCTATCTGGGCGCGGTGGGAAGCGTGGTCAGCTTCGCCGGCGCGGCCGACCTCGGCTGGCCGGCCGGCCTGATGGCCGGTGCCGGCATCCTCATGGTGACAGGATTCAAATGGGTCGAGGCCAGGGCCGGCTTGGGCGAACGCATCCTCGTCACGTTCATCGAGACCCTCGAAACGGGTATCAACCTGTTTGCCAACACCCTGTCGTTCATGCGTGTGGCCGCCTTCAGCCTCAACCACGTGGCGCTGGCGCTGGCGATCTTCACGCTGGCCAACGGTCTGGGAACGGCAGGCCACTGGTTCACCATCGTGCTGGGCAATGTCGTCATCATCGTGCTGGAAGGCGGCATCGTCGCCATTCAGGCGCTGCGCCTGATGTATTACGAAGGGTTCTCGCGCTTTTTCAGCGGGGACGGCACTGAGTTCATGCCGCTGCGGCTGTCGCCGGAGCGGGCCAAGAGTTGATCGTTATTTTTAATTTAGGAGATGGATATGACCTGGCTGATCGCATTGATGGGCGCGTCGGTAGCCGCAACGATAGGGGCGGGCATCTGGCTTGAGATCAAGCCCCGGATGCGGCCGTCGGGCGGACTGCTCAAAGGCGGCCTGCTCGCCAATATGTTGCTGTTCGCGATGGCACTCGCCGGCGTCATGCTGATGGGCGTGCAGGAGGTCCTTGCAGCTGAGCCTGCTGCGGCCAGCCTGATGGAGATCTCGCTGGGCAAGGGCCTGGCCCTGCTCGGAATCGGCCTGCCCACGGGGCTCGCCGCGATTGGTGCCGCCCTCGCGCTGGGGCCGATCGGCTCGGCCGCGATGGCCGTGATCGCCGAAAAGCCCGAGATGTTCGGGCGCACCCTTATCTACATGGGGCTGGCAGAAGGGATCGCCATTTACGGCCTGGTCATGTCGATCCTGCTGCTCGGCAAGATCTGAGCCGATGTTGCCCGAATCCCCCGTCCCCCATGGCAGTGCCCGGCTGATCGTGCTGGGCAGTGCCGGCCTGGTAGACGGGTTTCGCCTGATCGGCGCCGAAGTTCATGCCGACGCCGACGCCGAAGCGGTGGATGTGGTGCTCGGGGAACTGGTCAGGGAAGGTCAAGAGGCCCTGGTGCTGCTGGAAACGCATCTGGCGCACGCTGGCGGCCACTGGCTCGACCGATTGCGTAACGAAGGCGGCCGCATCGTCATCACCGAACTGCCGCCGCTGTTCGCGCCGCTCGATTATTCACCTGCGGTGGACGAGGTGGTTCGCGCGGTGCTGGGACCGGATGCGCTCAACGCATGACGCGTACTTGGTCGACAACGCGAACAACAAATAAAGTATTTGCATGAATATTGATGTTTAACCTATTGATCTGGCCATAACAATGGAATCCGAAGCGCAGGTGACCCAACTCGAGCAGGCACTGTTCCACCAGGCCGAGACACTGGCACGCGAGCAACAACTGAACGCGGAATCGGCGCGCGCGCGCATCCTTGCCGAGTCTGCGGAGAAACTGAAGCTTGCCGAGGAACGGGAAATACTGGCGGCCAAGGTCGATGCCGAGCGCCGGGTGCGACGCCAGACCCAGTCGGCCGAAACGCGTTTGTCCGCTGAACTGGACCGGTTGCGCTGGGCACTCACGGAATCCACCCTGTCCGAGATGAAGGTCGCGTTCATGGAACGGGTAAAGGATGACGCACGCTATTTGCTGTTGCTCGAAGCCTGGCTGGCTGCAGCTGCGCAGGCATTGCCGGCTGGCGACCTGGTAGCGGAAGTCCGGCCGGAAGATGAAAAACGCCTGGCGCCCGTCTGGGCGGAAATCGCCGAACGTGCCGCACCGGGCCGGGCCGTGGCCCTTGTCAGCCATGGCCAGCCGAGCGTGGGCGGCATCCGGGTCCGCATGGCAGACAACCGCGCACAACTCGATCAGACCTACGAAGCGAGGCAGATGCGCCTGGCCGACGAGCTGGCGCGCGTGGCGATGGAACGCCTGTTCGCCAGTACACCCGATCTGGGTTCCCTGATTCATGGTTAAGGAAAACAATGGGCAAGATTCTTGAAATCAACGGCCCTCTGGTCAAACTCGAGCTGCCGCAGACGGTGCTCGGCGAGCAGGTGCGGGTCGGGCACATGGGCCTGGTCGGCGAGGTGATCGGCCGCGACGGCGATACGGCGCTGGCGCAGCTTTACGAAGACACGGCCGGTCTGCGTCCCGGTGAAGAAGCGGAAGGACTGGGCTGGCCGCTGTCGGTCGAACTCGGGCCGGGCTTGCTGGGGGCCATCTTCGACGGCGTGCAGCGACCGCTGCAGGCGGTTCGTGATAAAAGCGGCGACCGCATCGCGCGCGGCGTTGCGGTGCCTTCCCTGCCGCGCGACAGGGCCTGGCATTTCGTGCCCGAACCCGCGCTGTGTTGCGGCAGCGCGCTGGCGGGTGGGCATATACTGGGCTACGTCCAGGAAACCGAGTCGATCCAGCACCGCATCCTCACGCCGCCCTTGATCCATGGCGAGCTCATCGAACTGGCACCGGTGGGCGACTACAAGCTGGATGACGTGATCGGACGCGTAAAACTGGCCGATGGCCGCATCGAAAAGCTGCACCTGTTCCACCGCTGGCCGGTGCGTACGACGCGGCCCTACAGGCAGCGTGACCACGCGGTGGCGCCGCTGATCACCGGCCAGCGCATTCTGGATACCTTCTACCCCTTGCTGAAGGGCGGCAAGGCCGCGATTCCCGGCCCGTTCGGCGCCGGCAAGACCATGCTGCAGCAACAGATCGCACGCTGGTGCAACGCCGAAATCGTCATCTACGTCGGCTGCGGCGAACGCGGCAACGAACTGACCGATGTGCTCGAGTTCATGCCCGAGCTCAAGGACCCGCATACCGGCCGGCCGCTCATGGAGCGCACCCTGCTCGTAGCCAATACTTCCAACATGCCGGTGGTGGCGCGTGAAGCCTCGATCTATGTCGGCATCACGCTGGCCGAGTATTTCCGTGACCAGGGCTACGACGTGGTGATGGTGGCCGATTCCACCAGCCGCTGGGCCGAAGCCCTGCGCGAAGTGGCCGGCCGGCTGGGGCAGATGCCGGTGGAGGAGGGTTATCCCGCCTATCTCGGCTCGCGTCTCGCCGCCTTTTACGAACGTGCCGGACGCGTGGAAACCTTCTCCGGCGACCACGGCTCGGTCACGCTGATCGGTGCGGTGTCGCCGCCGGGCGGCGACTTTTCCGAGCCCGTCACCAGCCATACCAAGGAAATCATCCAGACCTTCTGGGCGCTGTCGAAGGAACTCGCCGACGCCCGCCATTACCCGGCGGTGGACTGGCTGGATAGTTTTTCCGGCTATGTCGGCTCCGCAGCGAAGTGGTGGGCGGAAAACGTCGATCCCGGCTGGGAATCGGCGCGTGCCGAAGCGCTCGATCTGCTGGCCGCCTCCGAGGAACTGCAGCGCATCGTCAACCTGGTCGGCGTCGAGGCTTTGTCATCCGAGCAGCGATGGACGCTGGAAGCGGCCGGCCTGATCAAGGAAGGCTTGCTGCAGCAGTCAGCCACCGACGAAGTGGACAGCTTTGCCTCGCCGGAGAAACAGTTCGCGTTGCTCGCGGCCCTGCTGGAAATCTTCCGTCAGGGCATGAAGCTGGTGAAGCTCGGTGCCCCGGCCCGCCGCCTGCTCCAGATGCCGCTGCTGGCACAGGCCCGCCGCTGGAAAAGCCAGCACGCCTCGGCGGACATCGCCGCATTGAAGGCGAAAATTGCCGCCATTCCGGATGCCTTCGAGCAGCTGCTGCAGGAATACGAACTCACAGCAGCGGCTTCGGCCAGGGGAGGATCCTGACCATGAAAAACATCGAATTCCGTACCGCCACTTCCGCCCAGGGCGGCCTTGTCGTCATGGGCGGCGTGCCCGGCGTGGCAGCGGGCTCACGTGTGCAGTTGCGCGACCATGCAGGCCGGGTGCGATCCGGCCTGGTGATCCGTGCGGCCGACGACGCCGTTCTGGTGGAAGTGTTCGAGGGCACCGACGAGCTCGACCTGGAACGCACCTGGGTGCGTTTTCTCGACGAGCCGTTCAAGCTGCCGGTGTCGCGCGACATCCTCGGCCGCGTGTTCAACGGCAGCGGCCTGCCGCGCGACGGCCGGCCGCCGATCATTTCCGCCGACCGCCGCGACGTCAACGGCGAGCCGCTCAACCCGGCGGCGCGCGCCTATCCGCGCGAGTTCATCCAGACCGGCATTTCGGCCATCGACGGCATGAACTCGCTGACGCGCGGTCAAAAGCTGCCGATCTTTTCCGGCGGCGGCCTGCCGCACAACCGCGTCGCCGCGCAGATCGTGCGCCAGTCCAAGCTGCTCGGCGAAGAGGCAAGCGAGTTCGTGGTGGTGTTCGCCGCGTTCGGCGCCTCGCATGCCGATGCGCGCTTTTTCCAGGAAAGCTTCGAGGAAAGTGGGGTGCTGAACAAGGTCGTGATGTTCCTCAACCTCGCCGACGAGCCGGTGATCGAACGCCTGCTCACTCCGCGTGCCGCGCTGACCGCGGCCGAGTATCTGGCCTTCGACCTCGATTACCATGTGCTGGTGGTGATGACCGACATGACGGCCTACGCCGAGGCGCTGCGCGAAGTGGCGGTGCTGCGCGGCGACGTGCCGGCGCGCAAGGGCTACCCGGGCTATCTGTATTCCGACCTCGCCGAGATCTACGAGCGGGCAGGGCGCATCAAGAACCGCCGCGGCTCCATCACCCTGATTCCGGTGCTGTCGATGCCGTCCGACGACATCACCCATCCGATTCCCGATCTCACGGGCTACATCACCGAGGGGCAGATCGTTTTGGGGCGCGAGCTTGCCAACCAGGGCGTCTATCCGCCGGTGACCGTGCTGCCTTCACTTTCCCGGTTGATGAAGGACGGCATCGGCAAGAACTTCACCCGCGAGGATCACCCGCACGTCGCCAGCCAGCTGTTCGCCAGCTATGCCAAGGCGCTGGAGGTGCGCGGCCTGGCTGCCATCATCGGCGCCGAGGAATTGAGCGACGCCGACCGCCGCACGCTGGCGTTCGCCGATGCCTTCGAGCGCGATTTCATCGGCCAGGGCGAGGACGAGGACCGCAGCGTGCACGAGACGCTCTCGATCGCCTGGGATCTGCTTTCGATGCTGCCGCCGGAAACGCTGATCCGCGTGTCCGAGGAAGAGTTGGCCAAGTATCACAAGGGGCAAGCGAAGTGAGCACCATGCGGTTTTCATCGCGTCCATGTGCTTTTGAAACATATGCATACGCGCATGTCGTGAGTATCCACTTTAGCCTTGAACGGGGTGAAGTCCGCGCATGAAGAAACGCCTCTCCGTCCCGCCCACCAAGAGCGCCCTGCTGCAGGTCGGCCGTCAGGCCAGGTTCCTCGAGCAGGGCAGGCAGATGCTGGAAAAGAAACGCGACCTGCTCACGCGACTGGTCTACGAGCGCCTGGCGCAATACCGCGCCTTGCGGGCGCAGACCGTGAACGAACTCGCCGAGGCCTACCGCTGGCTGGGCATCGTGCAGATGCGCATGGGCGCGCAGATGCTGCGCCAGTCCACGATCGGTCTGAAGCCGGCGGTGGCGATCAGGGTGGTGGCACGCTCCAGCGTCGGTGTGGAGTACCCCAGCGTAACGGCCGACCCATTGCCATTGCAGCCGGTGGGCCTGATGTGGACCGATGTCAGTTTCGACGAGGCCCGTTTGCGGCTGCGCGACCTGACCGTGACGCTGGCCCGGCTGGGCGAGGCGGAGAATGCCCTGTGGCGGCTGCTGGCGGCCAGCCGCAAGACGCAGAAGCGCGTCAACGCGCTCAAGTACAACATCATTCCGCGCTATGAGGCGACCGTTCATCACATCCGTGCGGCGCTCGAAGAGGACGAGCGCAACACCCTGTTCCAGGTCAAGGTGCTGCGCGCGCAACACGCGGATTGACCCGCATGCGCCCATGTCATGAGATTACAACCGGCATAACATCCTCCTGAAACATTCGGCTGCAATGATGCGCCCTCCTTTTCCAAAACCCCCAGGAGGAATCATGAAACTCAAGCCCATCGTCATTGCCATGTCCTGCGCGCTGTCCGCTTTCGCCGTTGCTGGTCAGGCCAGCGCCGACTCCGACCATGGTTACAACCATGCCGTGGTCAAATCCGTCGAGTTCATCGGCATGAATGCACCGAGTACCCCGGAACAAAAGGCCGATGTCTACACAACAGCCAAGGTCAAGGTCACCTATCGCAACGGCAAGTCCGATACGATCAACCTCAAGTACCATCAACTCATGGCCACTACCGACGTGATCAACGGCAAGTCCGTCGGCGGTCTGTTTGATCACAATGATGACCCGATCGACGATGCGCTGGGACAGATCACCTCCGACGCCCCGGACGGCAACTCGCTGATGGTCATCCCCGGCATGCGTCCCGCCGATTCCTGGAAAAAAGCCAATGCCCTGGCCCTGGTGACCCAGTACGAATATCGCGGCCTGCCGCCAGCTGGCGCGACCGGTGATTTCTGGAGCAAGCTGCCCGCGACCATGAGCCTGGCGCGGATCGACCAGGACAAGCGCAGCGGCGCGCTCGAAGTCACCGACTACGACAACATCAGCTTCTCCGAGGTGGACGGCCTGTGGATTCCCTGCGCCGCCTCGCTGTCGCCCTGGAACACCCATCTGGGTTCCGAGGAATACGAGCCGGATGCCAAGACCCGTGAAGGCTTCCTCCCTGCAGCGGGATCCCAGGATGGCACCGACATCAACAGCTTCAGCAGCTATTTCTTCGGCGATGCCGCTACCGCCAACGCCTACCGCTACGGCCTGGTTCCCGAGATCGTTGTGAAGCGTGACGGCACCACGGCCGTTGAGAAGCACTATGCCCTGGGCCGCTTCGCGCGTGAACTGGCCGATGTGCAGCCCGACGGCAAGACGGTCTATATGGGTGACGACGGCGCCTACACCGGCCTGTTCATGTTCGTCGCCGACAAGAAGGGTGAGCTCTCAGAAGGCAGCTTGTACGCCGGCAAGTGGATGCAGACCAGCGACGTCGGCACGGATGGCGGCGCAGCAAATATCGTCTGGGTCAAGCTGGGCCATGCCAGCGACAAGCAGATCAAGAAGATGGTGGACAACGGCATCAAGTTTAGCGACATCTTCGAGTTCAGCAATTCTGATCCGCTCGATTCGTCCTACACCAAGGTCCAGACCTACATGGGCACCGAATGGCTGAAGCTCAAGCCCGGCATGGAAAGGGCCGCCGCCTTCCTCGAAACCCGCCGCTATGCCGCCATGCTGGGCGCCACGACCGAGTTCAACAAGATGGAAGGCGTCAGCCACAACGCCGAGGACAAGAAAGCCTACATCGTCATCTCGCGCGTCGAGAACGGCATGAGCGACACCAGCGGCGACATTCAGGTGAAGACCAACAAGGGCGGTGCCATCTATGAACTGGCCTTGAAGGGCAAGGTGCGCGACTCAGATGGCGATCGCATCAAATCCGACTACGTGGCCACCCGCATGGAGAGCATCCCGGAACTGCTGGGCAGCTATTCCGGTACCGCAGATGCCAGCGGCAACAAGTGTGTCCAGGACCGTGTCTGCGGAGGCGACAACCTGAAGTACTCCGAAGCCATGCGCACGCTCTTCGTCGGCGAGGACACCAGCTATCGCAACAACAACTATGTCTGGGCCTTCAACGTCGACAGCCGCAAGCTGTCGCGCATTCTGTCCGTCCCCATGGGCGCGGAGGCGACCGGCCTGCAGGTAGTCGACAACTACAACGGATTTGCCTACATCATGGGCAATTTCCAGCACCCGGGTGAATTCGGAAACAGCGATCCTGACTGGACTGACGTTGAGTCCCAGCTGAAGAGCAACTGGGGGGTAGGCCCCGACGAGAAGCTGTTGAAGACCGCCATCGGCTACATCGGTACGGAAGACGGGGCACTGCCGGCGTTCAAATAAGCCTGCTCAGTCCTGCGGATAGAACCTTCCGGCTTGCAGCCGGGAGGTTTTTTTATGTCCTGATTCCGGGTGTCCGGCCCCGATGCGACGACATGACCTTGTGCTCACCCGTCTGCCAAAGACAAGCCTCGTTATTCCTGCCGTGTTCCGATGGGGCGCAACGCGCAAACTACTTGCGAAGTTCGTCCCGTACGGTTTTGGAGGTAAGCAGGATCAGGAAATCCTTGATTCGCGCATCCGAATCCAGTTTCTCGAATGTCTCGGCAAATATTCTGTCGACGTCCTCCAAAGGCCGGTGTGCCTCATCGGCCAAGGCCTGAATCACGCTCAGCGTTTCGGGTTCCCGTTCCAGGTGACTTGGTGCATTCATGATATCCCCCTGTCTACGCACCTTAAATGTAGACAACGATATCCTGTTTGTCAGGGTTCGGCGCGACTACTGTTTGGCGAGCGCGTCCGCCTGCCATTCCGCGACCCGGGCAATCAGCGCCTCGGGGCGCTTGCTGGTGATTTGCGGCGAATCGGCGTAGATCCGCCCGGCGTCGCCATCCAGGCAGAGGGAATCGCCTTCGGCAATCACCGTCTGGCCCAGCGTGGCCTTGCCGGCGCCTTCGTCGATGCGCAGGTCGGCGCAGCCAACGAGGCAGACCTTGCCCATCTGGCGCGCCACCACGGCGGCATGCGAGGTGCGGCCGCCGCTGGCGGTCAGCACGCCGCAGACGACCGCGATGCCGGCGATGTCGCTGGTGGCGACGTCGTTGCGAACCAGGATGGCAGGGGTTCCCTGTGCGGCGAAAGCCTGGGCAGCCTTGACCGAGAAGGCGGCCGGCCCCTGGGCAACGCCGGTCCCGGCAGGAATGGCTTGTCCGAGCGGCGGCTTGTCGGACTGGACGCGGCGGACGGTGATGCCGTCGACGTCGATTCCGGACAGCCTGCCGAGCGCCTCCGCCGGCGTGATCAGGCCGCTGTCGACCTGGTCGACAGTGATTTGCAGCGATGCCAGCGCGGTGCGCTTGGCGGTACGGGTCTGCAGCATGAAAAGTTCGCCGTTCTCGACGGTGAATTCGTATTCCTGGGCATCGCGGAAGGATTTCTCCAGCGCCTCGCCCACCTCGCCGAGCTTGTGCATGAGCCAGCCCGGCACCTCGTTTTCGGCCGCAACGCGACGGCGCCCGGAAACGATGTCCTCGCCCTGGGCCTGCTGCAGCCAGTCGATATAGGGACGGTTTTCGCCGCTCGACGGATCGCGCGTGAAGCCGACGCCCGCGCCCGAGTTGCCGCCGGCGTTGCCGAATACCATGCGTTGGACCGTGACGGCGGTGCCGAGCTCATCGGAAAGTGCGTTCAGGCGCCGGTACTCGACCGCCTTGTCCGACATCCACGATGCGAAAACGGCACGAGTCGCGGCAGCCAGTTGCTCATACGGATCCTGCGGAAAATCCTGGCCCGTGTGATCGCGGTACAGTTCGAGGTAGCCGCCCGCCAGTTCGCGCAGGGCACGAAAATCCAGCTGACGAGCCAGGTCGGTACCGGTTCGCTGCAGCGTGACGTCCAGCGCAGCCTCGAAGGGGGCGGCCGGCACACCGGCCACGATCTCGGCAAAGGCCTGGATCAGGCGGCGGTAGGAATCCCACACCAGCCGGTGATCGCCGGTCAGCCGCAGCAGTCCTGCCAGCGACACATCGTTGAGCCCGACGTTGAGCACGGTTTCCATCATGCCCGGCATGGAAACCGGCGCGCCCGAACGCACCGAGACCAGCAGCGGACGGCGCGCACTGCCGAAGCCGAGGCCGCTGGCGCGTTCAAGATCGCGGATTCCGGATTGCAGCGCATCCGACAGGTGTGCCGTGATGCTGCTTCCATTGAGGATGGCGCTGCTGCACCAGTCGGTTCCCATGACGAAGCCTTGCGGCACAGGCAGGCCCATCGCCGCCATGCGGATCAGGTTATGGGCCTTGAAGCCGGCGAGGCCTGCATCCGGCACGCCGTCGCGACCATTGAGGTCGTACACGGGCAGTCGGGCAACCGATTTGCTTCTTTTCTTAGGCATGAATCACCTTGCCCATCACGTGATCACGCAGCAACAGCGCCACATGCATCAGGCCGTCGGCGGCCTCCTCGAGATTGCGTGCCGCCTCGACGACGCCGAACACCTCGGCGAAAGGCCGCGGGTCGCTTGCCAGGGTTCGCTTGACTTCGCGCTCGGCCAGATCGCTTGCGTGCTCCATGGTGCGGATGGCGTGAACCGCCTGCAGGAAGTCTTCCATGTCCTCGCGTGGCACGCCGCGCCGCGCATGCCTTGAAGCGGAAAGCGCCTTGACCAGTTCGCGGCTGGCATTGGCAACCGGATCGACCAGCTTGCAAAGCGCGGCAATCGAACTGTCGGGTGCCTCGGGCGAGAGCGTGATATGGAACACCGCTTCTTCGAGATCGTCGGCGATGTCGTCGGCCGCGCTCATCAACTGCATCATGAAGTTGTCGCCTTCGAGCAGCGTGCTGCGCGCGTTGTTCAGCTCGCGGTCTGCCGCCGTTTCCCAGTCCTTGGCCCGTTGCGCCATCGCAGCGACTTCCTGCTGGCGCCCGGCCTGTGCGGCTTCCAGCGCCGTGCGCACGGTGTCGGCCAGTTCCACGATGAGGCCCGCATGCTCGAGTGCCGTGTCCAGCATGGCGTCCTCGGTCGAGCGCACCTGCGATGCCAGTTCGGTGCGGATCTCATCGGCAATCAGCGAGGCCGGCCTGCCCTGGGTCAGTCCTTCGAGTGCCTGTTTCAGGTTGAAGCGCAGAAATTGCACCGCCCGATTTGCCGTCAGCAAATCGTCCAGCCGATCGCCCGGCCGCAACTGCCCGCCATAGGCAAAGCTCATGGCATCGAAAATCAGTTGCTCGCCGCCGGCCTTCAGCCACGCCATGTGGCCGATGTTGCCGTCGGCCGCCCACTTCAGCAGGTCGATTGCCGCCCTGCGCGGGACGAACAGGCGCAGCCGCTTGCGCGCCCGGTTCCAGTCGATGAGGAAGACCAGCCTCGAGCCGAGATGGCCCATATAGTCGCGAAGCTTGAGATTGCTGCGCGCGCTGTAACGTCCGACGCAGAGGTGGTAGACCCCGTCCTCCATGCCGGCGTCCTTGCGGGAACGCGTGTCCTGCCATTCGACCGCGTAACCGTCGAACAGGCTCTGGAAGAACAGCAGGCGCGGCAAGTGCACGTCGGTGTAGGTGACGGTCACGGTGCGGCCCGTGACGTGGATCACCAGCACATGGGCATCGGTGGTGCCGATGTCGTTTTGCAGGACCAGTTTGTCGCCCACGCGGGTTGCGGTGGCAGACAGACCGGGATGATCGAACTTGAGTGGCGCGGTGCGGTTGATGCCGTCCATGAACGCGGCGATCAGCGCGCGGTCGGTGTCGCGGATGCCGTAGGTGCGGCAGCCGCCGATGCTTTCGCTGGCCAGACTACCCTGCAGCGCATTCAGCGCCCGGTGCATGTCCATCACAAGAAGGTGCAGACTGTCTCCGGTCTCGCGATCGCCTGAGGTGATGCCATGGATCTGGTCGGCTGATAGCTCGTCACCCGCACATTCAGGGACCGTGAAAGCCTGCAGGCGTTGTGTGAACACCGTGCTTTCCGGGATCTCGGCCGCGCGCAGCGGCTCCAGCATTTCAGCCGCGTCGGCAAAGGCCTGGTGGACGATGCCGGCGGCCGCCGGCACGCGGTAGCAGCCCGGGCCCAGCCGCTCGGAATCCCCCACCACGCGGTCCAGATCGCTGTCCTGCACCCCCGCGGCCAGGCGCTCCGTACGCAGGCTCGACGTCACGGCATCCGGCCTGTCCGCATGGGCCTGCGCAGCCTGCAGCAGGGTGAAGCGGTACTTGACGCGATCGTTCGCGGTGAGTGCCCGATTCACCAGGCTCGGCAGCAGCAGGGCCTGTTCATTGAGCGAATCGAGGATGCGGGTTTTTTCCGTCATGCAGGCAGCTTATGACTTATTTGTTAAGTATATGTGACAGCACATGCCCGGTAATGGATTTGCCGCACGCTAGAGCAGAGACAGATCGGTTTGAAAACCCGATTTAACGGTTTATACTGTATACCTCGTTTAAGCCATGAGGAGCTTGCCATGATCGATGACACCGACAAACCTGCTGAAACCGTCGCAGTCACCCCGAAAACCGGCGCGGCGAATACCCCGCCGGAACCCGCCAAACCTGCGGCCAGAAGCAAGCCCCGTGCTGCCGCAAGATCCGCAGCCGCGAAGCCGGCAGCGAAGCGTCCCGCCGCGGCCGGCAAAGCCGTCAGACGAGCGGTCGTGGCGCGCAAACCGGCTGCAGCAAGCAAACCCGTACAGGCAGCGAAGCCCGTTGCATCGAAGAAAGCCGACAAGCCAGTCAAGGCGAAAAAGGTCAAACTGGTTCGGGACAGCTTCACGATGCCGGAAGACGAGTATGCCATGATCGCATTGCTGAAAAAGCGCTGCCTCGACGCGGGCGTCTCGGCCAAGAAGAGCGAGATTCTCCGGGCAGCAGTGGCAGGTCTCGCCAAGCTGGGCGACGCGTCGGTGACTGCCTCGATTCGCCGGCTTCCCGTGATCAAGACAGGGCGGCCGGCCAAGGGTTCGAAGTAGCTTTTTGACGGATGCCTGATTCAAGGAATCCCTGAACAAGTTGGTTTGCTGTGTGCCCTTCGACTGCGCTCAGGAGATGGTTCGACTGGCTCACCACGATGGTTCGACAGGCTCACCATGAACGGAACCAATACGTTGCCGTTCGTCCTGAGCTTGTCGAAGGAAGCTTGTCGACGGAAGCCTGTCGAAGGACTTGTTCAGCATTTCCTTAAGGCGTTGATTGGCTGAAGGCGGGAGGTATCAGGACAGGCGCGCGGATCGGGTTGCGCGCATTGCCTGCGCTCATCAGGCCAGGCGTTCGCAGCGCCGGGCGCTCCGGCCTGATCATGTTGCCGAATGGGAGGGCGAAACGGGCTCCAGCTTTCGTGCGCTGGAGGGGCGGCAGCTGCTTCGCCGGATTATTTTGCCTTCTCCAGGCTGCGCACAAGCACAACCACATTGTGGTTGCCGAGGCGGTTGACGAAGAGTTCGCTATTAAAGCAACGGCCATCGCGACGACGCGCCTGAAACGGCGTGGCACAGTGACAGAGGAAGGCGAGTCGCGAGTTGATCCGTTCTTCCAGTACAAGCTCGGTGTCTTGCAGAGAGGGCAGGAGCGCCGACACGTGGCGGCCTTTCAATTCATCCTGTCGGTAGCCGAACACTTTTTCGCAGGTCGAACAGCAGTTCAGGATAATGCCCTGGTCGTCGAGGGTGATCTTCGCCAGGTCTCTCGGGGTGGTGGCAAGCGGTTCGAACGGGGAACCCGCATTCGCCTGTGTGCGCGCTTGCGCGCTGCCGAGTTGTTGATGCTGGCCGGATGTCACCATGAAGGACTCCATAATCTGCCGATCGGAAATTTGTCCCAAGAGCCTTAACGGCTGCAGGCCCGATATATTAAATTGGGCATGTGAAACATTTTTGAAGGCAGCGGCATCGCTCAATGTTTTCTCGGCATGCAGAGATAGACGCGACCTTACTTAAACGGTTCCCCGCTATTGAGACGGCCAGATGATGTTTGAACCGCTAAGGTATTCTTGCGCCGTCCTGAGCGGCTCAGTCTGTTGAGCCGACTCAGTAGAACGCTGTTTTTAATGGCTATTGATTCGGCCTCCCGCGCTGCCTCACACAGCCCGGGCATGCCAGCCTTCAATAGCACTTCAAACTTCATCAGGTCGAATCAATAAGCGGGCAGTAACCAAGGCGAGATAGCGCGCGCCTGAGAAAAAAAGGTAGCATCAAAAATATTCTTCACCGATGTACAGGATGATTTGCCATGAAAAAGACTCCATCTGATAAATACCTCGAGCAAGCCAGACTCTTGAACAAGGAGGATCGGGAACGCTTGTTGTCAAGAACGCGAACCAAGCTGATGCGCAGGCTGGAAGACAATAAATTGAGCGCGGACGAAGTTGTCGCACTCCAGCTCGAGATCGAGGATGAGGATCTCGAAGAGTGGCGCAAGAAATGGGCTGAATTGAAGGGAAAAGCAAAAGGCAAGTAAAGCGAGACTGAATGGGGGGTGATCTGCTCGCCCCTTCAATCAATCCAGCTCAAGGCGGCGGGGCAGGGCGAGGGCAGCCCACTCAGCGACCGAGTACTCGGTGCGGCGCGTCTGCCGCCCCCTCTTGTAGTCAGCCCCTTGCCAGACTCAGGTCGTATTTCCGTTTTCGGGGATGGAGAGAATCAGCACGCCATTCTCGAAGCTTTGCTTCAACTTCGAAGCCTGGACCGAAGCCGGGAACGTCAGCGTTTCGGCAAAAGTACGGCTGCTGTGGCGTTGCACATCCTTGTCGCCGATCTTCCTTGTACTGTCAGTCTCGGCAGTGACCGAGAGTGACTGCCCGTCCACGCGCACATGGACATCCTCAGGTTTGAAGCCGGGAAGCGGAATCTCGACGCGATAGCCGTCCTGCGTCTGTTGCAGTGTGGAAACCGGCGTGGGCAGCATGAATGCGGGCGTTGGGACGAATACGGTCGGCAGGGCGTTCATCGCTTCGAATTGGCCCTCCATCGTGGCCTGCAGACGGGCGAGTTCGGCCCAGGCATTGGCGTAATAAGCCTGCGCAGGGACGGCGAGGGTTGTCGCCTGGATTGCATCGCCGGCTTTGGCGGCGGTGTGATCGGGGCAATCACCGGCATGGGCAATTCCGGCAACAGCAAGCAGGGAAGCGAGCAGACAGGACTGAGATACAGCGGTTTTCATGGACACCTCCCGAGAAATGACTGACTGAAAATGTCAGGCACGCGTCTGGGCGCGCCATGTCAAATTGAAGGCCTTGAGGTCAAACAGTTCCGGTTGCCAGGCCGTTTGCCGGTTGGGCTCAGGCCGCCGCCTCGAGTTGTTCACTGCTCAGCACATCGATGTTCACCCGCAGCCAGCGTTCGTGGTCTTCGAATACCTGGCCCAGCCTTGCGCTGTAATGGGTGTCGCCGTCCCGGAACGTGACCTGCGCGCCTGGCTGGTAATGGCTTCGTGACAGCAGCAGATTGCTCAAGTCCTCGTCTGTATCGGACATCGGAAGCAGCACGCCATACGTCGACGCCCGCGCTGTGCCATCCGCAACCTGGGCGAAGCTGATTTCGACGCGCCTGGGATGGCGCGACAGGCGCTGTGCCCCGACCAGCAGCTGCCCTTCGGTTTTCTGATTCCAGCGAATGGCCAACAATTCCCAGGTGTTTTCGGAAGCGTTGCGGCTGACAGCAATCAATCTGCCGTGCGGCAGCGCAGCGGACGCGTCCAGACTGAAACCCATGCCGTCGGCGCTCTCGTCGCGCAGCATCCAGGACTCCATCGCCTGACGTGGCCTGCCGTCCTTGAAGCCAGCAAGGGAAGCAAGGATGTTGCCCATGCCGGAAGCGACCCATACCGGTCCGAAGCGGTGAAGGCGTCGACTGCTGCGACGTACGTCGTCGCTCAGGATCCCATTGGCTATGCGGCGGTAGAGTCCCTCGTCTTCCGCTGCCGCTGAGTGGGGTTGGATCGATTCAAGGTGTTCGACCAGCGGCGTCAGATCGAAGAAGCGCGGCATTGCGCCAGTCGACGGATTGTCCTCCAGTGAGAATGGCCCTTCATTGAGCGACAGGTCGACGGCGTGGGTATGCCTGACGGAATCGAAACTCGCTTCGGGCAGCGGCAGGTCGGAAAAATGCTCGAATAGCTGCGCGATCTCCTCGATTTGCCGAGCCGTCTGGTCAAGCGGATTCGTCAGTGCGATCACCAGCGTCAGCGCATATTCGCGCGCACAGGTGGTCTGGCGGCCATTCAGCGCGACTGCCGTGTCGGCAAAGCCGTCTCGCTCGGCCATGCGGTAGATATTGTGTACGCGCTGCCAGGCGGCAGCGCTCGGCGGCTGCGCATTGTGGTAGTCCCAACGCATCGCCAGACCGATATAGTGCAACGCCCGGGCGGCGATTTCCGCGCGCCACGGCTGCAGGTCGGGAACGGCCGGACCCTTGTAGGCATGCTTGAGCATCCTGAACCAGGCAGCAGCAAGCAGCGACCAGAACGCCCAGGATTCGCGCCACAAGGCCTGTCTTGCCAGAGGGAGCGACACCTGGCTTTGCATGTACTGTTCCACTATGGGAAGTTGCAGCCGCATGCCCGTTTCCTCGATCGCCCGCAGCACCTTGAGGCGCTCGGCATCGCCGTCAACACGCTCGGCGTTGAATCGCTCCAGGCCTTCCACCAGTGCGTGATGGGTGTCGTAAGTGGAGTCGGCGGGCAGGGACTTCAGCCATGTGCGGGCCGCTGTTCCAGACTCGAATGGCGATCCGTTGCCCTTGTGAGCCGTTTTTTCCGAACCGAATAGTGGTCCATCCCCGCCGATTTTCCAGCGCGTGATCGTATTCAACTTTTCAAGCAGATCAGACATGGAACGCATCCTTCTTGAGCCGATGCCCAATTAAGAGCAGCTTTCATGCCAGTCCGGCCTTGTCGGTCAAACGCCATGCAATGCACGCCGGTACGGGGTTGGGGATGATCCGGCTGCAAGTGCGCCACCACCGCGTTGATGAAACTCCGTCAAGCCACGACGAACCGCAGCCAACCCCGGCAGAATCTGGCAAAACGCGCATCCTGCAACTTATCAATGGGCCGGATTGGCGGACGGCGTGACGGCTGGTGCCTTGACGCGGAAGCGCTCGGCCCGGGCCGGCCAGATACCCTTTCCCGTGGTCTTGGCCGCATCGAAGACCAGCCAGCTCTGGCGCCCGTAGTGCGGCAGCGGGCGTTGCAGTGCATTGAGCGCGTCGACCGTCTGTGCCGCGATCACCGCATAGGGGCGTCCGGACGCATCCCGGTCCACCCAGACGCGGGCACTGCCCTGGCCGGCCAAAAGGGGAGGCGGGGGCGGCAGGCCCAGTTCGGCCAGCAGGTCGCTGACCCGGTCGGTCTGGCCGACGATCAGCACGGGTGCGCTGCCGGGCAGGCCCGATCCGCTGGTCTGCAGGTGCTCGGGGCGGGCGTCCAGCACACGCGCGGCCAGTCTCGAGGCGGCTTGCGTCATGTCGTCGCCAGCCGTCAGCAAACTCACCTTGGGCGCCACGAAGACCTCGCGCAGGATGGGCGGAAAGTTGTCCGCATCGACCCGACGCCACAGCCGGTAATCCGGATCCAGTTCCACGGCCTGGACCAGGCCGCGGGCGGTCAGGGCGAGGTGCGTGACGGGATCCCTGACATCCACCCGGCGTGTTTCGGCCTGATCCGGGTAGACCAGCAGGCGCAGGGGCACGCGCAGCCGATAGGCCGGTCCATCCTGCTCTATGCGCAGGTCCAGATGGCCGCTGGCCCAGCGTGCATCGGACAGCTTCAGTCGGGCCGCGCCTGCCCGTTGCACCCATTGGCGAAAGAAGCTGCCCAGATCGCGGCCCGCCACTTCGGCGAAGGTTCCTTCCAGATCGGACCAGCCTGCATGCCGGAAGCGGTAGCGCTGCCAGAACAGCCGCAGACCCTTGGCAAAGGCATCGGCGCCGATTTCGTCACGCAGCATGAAAAACACCATCGCGGCCTTGTCGTAGCCGACGATGGAAGAGATGCCATGGTGGCGTGCCGTGAAGGCGGAGAGGGGGGTGCCGGCCGTTTCCGGCACGGCGGCCAGGTTCCGCAGCCAGCCGAGACGTGCCTCCCGCGCCGCCTCCTCCGACTCGTCTTCCTTGTAGGCGTAGTCGGCCATGAAGGTAGTGAGCCCTTCCGACCAGTTGCCCGTGGACCAGTCGGGAATCACGCCGTTGCCCCACCAGTTGTGCAGTATTTCGTGACCCAGCGAGGTGGCGCGAATGAAAGGCAGCCGCAGCACATCGCGGCCCAGGTAGGTGAGGCTGGGCATGCCGAAGCCGGTGGGCAGGGGACCGGCTACCACGCTGAAGGCGTCGAACGGGTAGGGGCCGATGAGCTTGCTGTAGCGGTCGATATAGCGGGCAGCGTCATCGAGGTAGCCCGGCGCCAGATCCGCCATGTCCGGATAGAACCAGGTGCGCAGACGCAAAGGTGTGGGTCCCGGCCGGGGGATCAGGCGCTCTTGAACGACATAGGGCCCCGCCATCAGGTCGATTCCCTCGGCAGGATAATCAAACACGTAATCAGCCCGGTAGCCGTTACGATCCGACTCCTGCACCAGGGTGCCCGCCACCAGGCCCTTCTGTCCGGGGGGCAGGTGGAGGCGGACGCGGTAGCTGAAAGGCACGCCTGGATCGGGGTACCAGCCACTACCCGCGGGCAGGAAGCTGCCTCGCGGATCGACCATGGGCGGCAGGTGGGCCAGGACCTCGTTCTGGTCCAGATCGAGCAGAGGCCCCAGGGTGCCCTGATAGCTCAGCAACAGCGTGTGGACCCCGCCGCCCGCAAAAGCCAGATGAACCGGTTCCCCGTCCCGTGGGGGCACGGGCAGCTTGCGCCCGTCGATGCTGAGGCCCAACACCCTCAGGGACGGCAGCAGGCGGAAATCCATACTGTCAGCCTTAAGGGTCAGCGTGGCGTCGGCGGCCAGGGTGCCCTTGCCGGGATCGAGTCGCAGGTCGAGATCCAGGTGGGGCAGGTCCGTGGCCCATGCCGAATGAACGGTGAGCAGCAACAGGAGCAGCAAGGCGCGCATCAGTGCGGGCGAGGGACCGTTGCTGCTTCAGCTTCGGGGGGAAAGCGCACGACGATCTCCAGGCTGTCGTTTCCGCGCCGGATCAGCAGCGGCAGCCAGGTTCCGGCGGGCTGTCGATACACGTGGCTGCGGACTTCCTCGATCGTTCTTACTTTGCTTGCAGCCGCCTGAACGATGACGTCGCCTTCCAGCAGGCCGCTGCGCTGGGCCAGGCTGCCCGGCATCACCTTTTCTATGCGGATACCCTCCTTCGCCTCGGCCAGGCTGACCCCGAGGCGGGGCGGCAGGGCGGCATCCTGCTCGGGCTGGGGCGGGATCAGGAACACCGCATCCGCCAGACTGGGGACGATTTCCGCACAGTCGTGGTCACTGGGAACGGTGAGCAGATTCGCTACCGCACTGACTCCCAGGTCGCGCAACTGGTGTGGCACCCCGTAGCCATTGCGTACGTGGCCGGCACCCAGAACGCCTACCACCAGGATTTCGGGATGGCCCTGAAGGAACCGGGCGATGCCCTCGGCCATGGCTCGGTCCCACAGCGTCTGGGCTTCGACGAAATGCGCAAACGGGGCCGGCCGGCTCGTCTTGCTGTCCTGCATGGCAGGGTGTGCGTCGAAAATTGCCTGCAGCGCTTCCAGATAGGCTGATGAAGGCGCAGCCGGGCGACCGACTCCCTCGCGCCGGGTTTCGGGCACTGCGTCCAGGCCGGTGTTGCGCACTTCGGTGACCAGCTCATGTTCCACATTGAGCGCCAGCATGGGCAGCCGGTACTGGCGGGCGAAACGAAACAGCGGCAGGTACAACTGGGGGTCGAGTTTCCAAACCTTGTCCCATTCGGTCTGCTGCAGAAATTCGGCCTCGGACAATTGTCCCGCCACCCACCGGTCCAGCACGGGTTGCATCCGGCGCGGAAACATCTCGAAGCCAATGGCGAGCTTTGGGTGGATCTGCTGCAAGGCAGTCAGCATCATCAGCTGCCAGCGATGGTCGTCGGCGTAATCGTGGCGTTCGCCCAGCAGCACGACCTGCTTGCGGGCCAACTGTTGCAGCAGCTGGCCGGGTACCAGGGGGGTCGGCGCAGAACCGGGCAGCGAAGCGGGCGGCGCCAGAAATTGCCCGGGTTGCCCGCAGGGGCCTGCGGCACCTGCCATCTGCGCACTCAGGGCAAGCAGGAACATCAGCAGCTTCAGGGGCGATTTGCGTTGGGTCATGGTGGTCCTTGAGGTGACCGGGGCGCGGGCGTTGTGCGCTTCAAGTGATGAAGGAAGGCCGGCAAAGTCTCGGGGGCGCGCTCATGCTGCAAATCTACCAGTGAATCCCATCAAGCAGAAAATCGGTCGGGGTTTCCTGCCGACGAACGAAGGGCATTGCAGGTTTCCCTTGCCCATACAACATTTAACATAATATACATTATGTGCATATTATCGGGTCATGAATAAGCCCCTATGGGGCGATCGCGCTGCTCAAGTAGACTCGTCTGGCCACATCCCTGACCCTACTAGGCCATCATCAGACACAAATTATTTCGACTTGTCAACATTCACGCCTGACCCTCTCAAAAATATTTTTTGTAAAACTGCCACTGAACCCGTGTGGACACCGCAAATACAAGCGCCAGCGGCGCAATGACCCAGAACGGGCTCATTGCAACCGGCAGGCAAAGATACAGCGTGATCCCGGATGCGAAGAACATCAGCTTCGCGAGGCGTCCAATTTTGTGCAGATCCGCCGATTCGCGTCCTGCGCACGCGCGGCGGATATAACGCTCGGTCAGGCCGTCTACGCCAGCCAAGACGTACAACAGGATAAACAAAGGGATCGCAGCCATCACGAAGCCAATTCTGATCCCGTAGATCTGAATCACGTTCATAGCCAGATAGATTTCCCGCACATTGCGCGCAACGAACTGGCTGAGGTACATCCGGTCAACCTCGTTGACCTGATATCCAGAGAAATAGGCATAGGTGGCTTCATGGAGTGATGTCGCCTTGAAAAAAAGCCAGTAAGTCCACTGCTGGGTCTGCTCAGTCAGCGTGGAAAGGCCGGCGGCGTGGCTTCCAGGCCGTACAAGCTCTTTGACGCGTGAAGTTTCCGACTGGAACAAAGTATCAGCAGCTTGCACAGGATCCGTCCATTGATATTTGGCAAACAGGAAAGCCGCGGTGAGGGCGATCAGGCCAAGCATGACATATAGCAAGAGCGCCCCAAAAAGCCATTTCAATGGCCACAGAAAGGCGACTGCCACATTGCTGTCATAGAGACCGGAATTCCTAGAAGCCACTGCCCTTCCCTTCAACGACCAGATTTTCCGTCTCGGTGCCGTGCGTGTCGTATTTCTGACGCATGCTCGCGGCAATGTCTTCCAACGACGCAGGAATGGGGTGCGCTTCGTCGGGGTCGAACAGAGGGAGCCTGATTTTGTAGAGCTGGCCGCCTTCTATAAGCGCAAAAGCCTGCCCCTTGGGCAACTGCACCAGATCTGCGGGCGACAACATGGGGGATTCCTGGGTGCTGATCCGGTCTTCGTTCCGTGTGGTGAAAGACAACACCTCACGATCATCTGAACTGTCCGTGGCAGCACTGGCCTGAATCGAGGTGACCAGCTGCACATCCGGGAGCTGATCGGTGAGAATTTCGGCGGTTTCCTTGTTCTTGACCCGTAGCATGATCAAGGTATTGAGGTTGCCGCCAATCTGGGATGCCTTCGCCTTGTTGCCGATGCGGGCTTCCACGTCGGCCCAAGTCTGAGTATAGACCGATACTTGGAATCCCGCACCGCCGGCCTTGTTCAGTAGCGGGATGAATTCGTCGCCGATCAGCTCGTTGAACTCGTCCGCATGGATGGACAGTTTGCGCTTGGGGATGGCAGTGGACAGCCCGTAGCCCTGCTCGAACTTGTAGGTCTGGCCGGCGATCGATGTCAGGTCGGCGAACATGGCGTTGCCCACTGCACCAGCCACTTCGTAATCAGAGAGCGAATCGAGCCCGACATAGACCACCGCGCCGCGTTCGATGACGCTCATCCAGTCGAAGATTGGTCTTGGATCAGTCGGGTCGTCGTACTGCGGAGACAGTATCTGCGCGGTTTTTCCGGTGGTGAGTTTTTCCAGCAAGGGATAGAGACTGGACACCAGTTTCTCGAAATAGCTGCGGTCGTTCGACAGGATCGATGCCAGGCCGTTCGCTATCGGGTCATGCAGATTATTCTCGCGGACGAACAACAGGATTTTCATGGCATCCATCGTCCGCCCCGATTTCATTGCCTGCTGAATCTGGGTCTTATCCATCTCTATGGCATCAACCGCCGCATTCCAGCCGGGCTGTTCCCGGTCAAGCCAGAAGCGTAAGTATTCCAACGCCAAGGCATCGATATTGACCGCATCCTCATAAATCATGCGGTAATCCGGACGGTAACCGAGTGTGGTGCGCGCGCGTGCGATCACGTTCACGAAGCGCCAGACAAATTCCTTGAACGCGGCAGACTGTCCTTCGCCCGGGAGCTGACCAGCGATACGGGTGCTGACCTCGGTGGTTCGGGCAAAATTACCGATCGGGTTGTAACGTGCGGACTGGTCTGGGTAGCCCAAGTGAAACATGAAGAACTCGCGCCCCGCCATGGCCGCCTCAATGTAGCAGCGGGTCATCAGACCGGCATCGCCCTTGGGGTCGAATACGATCACCACGTCGCCTCGCCGAATGTCCTGTGTAATGAGCACCTCGGCGAGGCGTGATTTACCGACCCGTGTGGTGCCCAGCACGACCATGTGACCGGGCCGCTCGACCAGATCCATGCTGATTTCCGTTTCGTTCGGCTCCAGGCCGTGAATGATCGGATCGCCGCCGACAGGCGGCAATGGAGTAACCGGATTCCACCAGACATCCATCCTGGTCTGCCGCGCCAGCCAGCCCGAGGCGCCGCCGCGTCCTTCGTGGCGGAACTCGAAACTACGCGCCCAGAAATAGAGGCCGGATTGGGTGATGTAACGACGGTTCTTGGGATCGCGCGCCAGCGCCAGGCGCTGGGTATGGCGCTGATCCCACTTGAATCCAAGACCGAGGAAAAGTCGGCTTTTTGAGACGGGAATTTCGCTGGTAGGAATGACGTACTTAGGCAGCCTAGTAAGGTTGCGCTGAAATCGGGATACCCGAATACCCTGTCTCAGTCGCACGCCGGCATGCAGGACCATGCCGGCAGCGGCTGTCACGATCAGCTCCTTTGGCAGAAAAAACCATTCGTGAGCGCTCGTCAGGAGAATGGCGCCGGACAACGAAGCAAAGGCCGGCACGTATTCGACCGCGGGCCGGAACAGGTTTTCGATGGGATAGCTCATGTCAGGCGTGTTCGATGGGTTTGTCGAACCTGACAATGCAGGGATTATTCGGCGGAAGTGGGTTCACGAATCGAACAGGATCCAGTATGACCACGCCAGAGATAAGCTTCTTGCCCTCGCCATCGGCGCCGATCACCATGTAACGCTGGATGTTGCTCTTCTTCTCTCCGGTCACCAGATTCCAGCCAGCATTGGTAACCTGGCGCTGGATGCCTGTCCCCAGCTTGCTCCCCGCTCTATCCGATGGCGTGCCATCGCCCTCCTCCCCGAACAGTTCGGCGAACTTGCGAAAAATCACTGGGGAAACCAGCATCATCCCCTCGTCAACGAAGTGAATCATGGCGTCCGCGCGGTTGTACGACATGCTGCCTTCCGAGAGCCCCTCCTGAATCCAGCGCATGAACCGCATAGCTGCACCAGAGGGTTCCTTCTTTTTAGAGCCAGGCTTAGGCCTGGCCGCTGTCTGTCCTGCCGGCGCAACCGGCTTCAATGCTGCAGCAGCAGGGGGCTTGGGTTTCGCTGAATGTTTGATTGCGGTGTCGCCTTCATCGAGAAAGCCTGCTTCCTCAGCCGCGCCCTTCTGTTCAGATAAAGCGGCCGCTCCGGGCTGTGCCGGCGGGCGAATGGGGGGAAGAGCCGTGGTGGTCCGCCTCGGCAGCTCTTCGATGTTCGGCGGGGAGGTTGGGTCGGGCTGCGGTATGACAAGCGACAGCTGGTTGGCCGGATCCTCTAATGGGTTGGTGGCTGGCTCAACGCCAGAATCACTCATGGAACCAATATATGGCTCGGATTCCGAATCGAGCGGCTGGATGTATGAGGCATCCTGTTTTCCGGCAATGATCTTGCCTCTCATGATTTCCGGGTAAAGAACCGGGGACTGGAACAGTTTGTCGAGTGAGAAGCACAGCATGGTCAGCTTTTGATCCCACCCTTCATCGAGACTGACCATGACCTGCCACACAGCACGGTTTTCACTGGTGGGGATCAAGGCACCGTACTCTTGCCAGGTATCGAAAAGGCGATCGTTCTTATCCTTGCCAGGTATGCCCTCCCCACTTTCGCGTTCAGTCAGGAACTGGCGTACCTCGTCGGCCAGCCGCTTGGACACGAACCAGATTTTTCCATCGTAAACCCAGCCATGGGACCCCGCCCTATTCAGGCTCAGTCGCCCCTCTTCCAGCATCAGGCGCAAGGCTTGCATCAGGCGCTCGATCAGTGGCACCGACCGGGCGGAGGCAAAGCGAGTGCGCGGTCCCTGCATCAGGTTGTTCTTGACCGACTCGGAGTCGGCGCGTGTGACGATTTCTCGCAGCACCCCCTTGTCTTGGTCGTCCCCCGAAAGGTAGCTCGTCAAATCGCCCATGAGCTGTACGTCATCGGCAAGCCAAGCGAGAACATGGGAAGGAACGAGCCGCTGGAACAGCACGATAGGCAGTTTCTTGTGCAGGTCGTAATCCCGCGTGATCTCGAAATTCAACGTGTAATGCGTCAACCCCTGATCCAGCATCGAGCCAGCAAGAGGCTGCCACTTGCCACAGTATTTTCTCGATCGGAGAACGTGGACGTTGATATCGGCCATAGGCCTTCCAATGTCATGCAGTAGCGCGGCAAGGAACACCGCGTAAGTCCAGCGGTGCTTGCGAGCCGGGATTTCCTCGGGGGCTGCTCCGACCGGAAGCAGATAGCCCTGCCGGTAGCGTAGCGCGTGTGCTGCCGACTCCATCATATGGGTCATGAGGCCACCAGGCTGCGCGTGATGGTGTGATTCCGAGGCTGGAAGCAGTTGAGTCCATTCCGCAGCCCGCTCGATGACGGGCATGCAATCTTGGTGGAACAGAGTGTAGTCGAATCCCATGCGGTCACGACACCCGTCGACCAGGGCTTGGAGGTTGAGTTGATCCAGGACGGCTTTGCCAGGGAGAACCTTGATATGGTTGGCTGCCATTGAATCGCTACCGGATGGCGTTGAATGGTTGGGATCCGGGTGATCGGTGTGGCGGGAAATACGCCAAACGACCCATACGCCGCAGACTCCCAAGGCTCCAGAGGCAATGAGCAGCCAATCACCGGACATCAGCGGTGTGGGAGCTGTTCGATGAGCCATGAGGCAATTACGGATGAAGACGGGAAAGTCCCTTCCCATTTCCAGCAATTGGGCGATAAATCCCCGCCGATAAAATCACTGAGGGATAGTGAGAACGGATCCCAGCGCTCCAAGGTTTCGGGATGGCGGACACGCCAAGTAAGGAATTCAAGCTGAGATAGCGCGTGGGCTACTTCGTCGTCTGTGGTCCCATGCTCCAGTTCGGAGATGCAATGAAGCACCTCATGGGCTGGGGATTCCTCTTCGTCTTCAAAATAGCATCGATCGATCCCGTCATAACGGGCAAGCCATGCAAACACAACGGCCGTCCAGTGGGACAGTTCGATTTGTTCGAATCGTGCCGCAATGCGTGCGAAGAGCGTGACAGGATGATCCTGATTGTTGGGTTCTTCAATGGAAGCCACGGGCACTCTTTGCGCGAGTAGTGGAAATGCCCGTGATGCTATGGACTCGGCCTTGGCTATGCAGCAGTTAATTCAAACAAAATTATTTTGATTGATTGCTGAAGTGTCTTTTGTTGTGTGGTAGGCGTTTTTATGGCTCGGATTAGCAGCTATTGGGGCTGCCCTAACCCAACAATGGGTAGTCCTTCCTGTTCGACAGTGAAGCCTGCTGTTGCAATTTCCTCACCCAGCGTTCCCCAACCTGCGGCACTCGCAAAACGCCGGATTCGCTCTAGTGTGTGCGGTCTGGCTTTAACGCGTCGATCCTCTGGAACGTCGTCTGGATGCATCATCCACGGTTGAAGGGTATGCCCAGCTGATCTGGCATCCTGAGCCAATATGGAGGCAATCCTGAACCCGCCTTCGTCAATATCGCCCCAGTGATAGATGGGCACACCTGGCGGCAAGCCGCCAAGCAGCCGAACATACATGGCTCGCCATGCTGGGGTGGGCATCCCGGCGGTATAAATGAGCAAGACTTCCTCATCATGGCGGCGTTTTGCCTCGCTATGGAAAGTGGTCTGGTTTTCTATGGTCATCACCATTTTCGGGATGCCGGCCAGCCCGGTTACAGATGATGCGGAAAATGCTCCGTACGGCTCGTCCAGAAGCGCAGTGACGCGGGTGCGCGCGATAACCACCCGACCGGCCATGCGAACGGGCTGTTCCTCTCGGAACAAGCCGATTTCCTGCCATACGTCGACGGGTTCACGGATCTCGGCGTCGACATCCCCAGTTAACAGCACATCAACCGGTGCGGCCAGTTTCTCGATGCGCTTGCTGTCCTTGAACAATCGTGCGCTGACTTCACGGATCGGCTCGTCAACCGTACTGTTCTCACGGTTGGCGATCATGAAGCTGACGATACGCGCGGCATCGACCCAATCCTGGACATGCTCGGGTCCGAAGGTGCGAACCTTCTTCAGGTTGGCCCAGCGAGCCAGTACGTCATTCAGAACTGGAAACTCCGGCAGCAAAGAGGCGAACTGCGAGGCCGCCTTCTCAAGGCGGCTCCCGGCGGTGTCTGCTCCAAGAAACTTCGCCAGAGAGTCTAGGTCGACCAGGTCAACGCGCTGGATGAAGCCTTCTTCGCCAACCCCTTTCTCCCATGTAAGGGTCACGGCGCCGATTGCCCGGACAGCCTTCATCGCAGCTTCAAAGGACTCCTTTTCTGCCAGCGCACGCGTCGCCTGATAGTCGGTGAGTTGCGACTTGGTGAGTGCCGGCTTGTTGGTGCGAATACCGGCGCTTGCCTTATCCCCGTACTCAAGCAGTTTCTTGAGGGCCTTGTGTGCTTTTGCGTCCATGGGATTTCTACACTGTCGGGACTACGGCTGCAGTCGTACCGTGCATACGATTGACTTCCTGCTCAATGAGTTCGGGGTGGGCATCCAGGTCGTCCGACATGAACATTTCCCGCGTCTCTTCCGTGACATCGTGGCCGTTGATGAGGATCACATTGCGCACAGGGTCTTTCGCGATGTCGTAGTAGCGGTGCAGGAAGGCAGTGAGCACGCCGAGATTCTCGCCAGGGCTGGCCATGAACATCTGCAGGCCAAGATCCTGCAGATAGCGCATGGTCGCCGTGATGTTGGTCGGGTCCATCTTGTTGAACGCTTCGTCCAGCAGCATCAGCCTGATGCCGTCGCGATTGCCGTGATCGAGGCGATAGGCCGATGCCAGCGCAGCGCCGGCGATCACGTACAGCGGCGCGCGGTGCTCGCCGCCGGATCCCGGCCCGATGCGCTTGCTCAGGTGGCCAACGACCTTGGGTTTTCCCGTCAGCGGGTCATCCCGGATGAGTTCCACGTCAAATTCGTAAAACTCTCGATAGTCATCCAACGGACTCTTGACGCTTCCGGCCCCCGGCGCAATCTTGTCTTCCAGCAGCTCCTTGAACTGGGCGGGGATCTCGCCGGCGCCGCCGAGCAGGTCCTCCTGCGGCCCGTACGATGCGATGTTTTTGACGAAATCGAGCAGTTGCTTGAAGTGGGGGCGGACGACACGTTTGAACTGGTAGCGCTCGCCATTGGTGAAGGGGGGGCATTTCTTCAACACCCGGTTCAACTGATCCATCGTCATGTCCAACGCGTCGATGTTCTGGCTCAGCGCCAGGGCGACGTCATTCCTGAATGTCTCCTGCGAAACCTTGTAGGCGTTCTCCATCTTCGCCTTGTAGTCGAGCAGTTCGGTGTCCTGCAGACGCTTGAGGATATCGGCTATCCAGGCCTGTCCCTTGCGCCAGTCCTCCACTACTGCTTCGCCGGCCTGCTCCCGGTACTTGGACAGAAATTCGCCCAGCAGTCTGCTTCCATTGCTAACCTCGCGTGTGACTTCGCGGAGAGCATCGGCTACTTTCGTGTTGCAGCGGATCGCCATGTCTGCAAAGTTTTCACCGAACTTTTCAAGGAGGGCATCCCACTTGGGCGACGCATAATCGGCGTCATACTCCGGATCCTTGCGGGCTTTCTCGGCGGCTTCGCTGGCAACCTCGACCCCGGCAGCCGCCACTTGAAAGTCTTCTTTGCGCTCTTCAAATGCGCTCTCAGCTTTGCCTCGTGTGCCGTTGGCGGCAGTAACGGCAGCATTCAGGGCCCTGGCTTCGTCAGACCAGCGTTCCACATCTTTGCCGAGCTGTACGTATTCCTTGTCGGCCGCGCCCTGCAGCTTGCCCTCGAGGCTTGCAGCAGCGAGTTTTGCGCTTTCGGCTTCATCCCAGTTGCCCTTGAGGAACGTCCGGGCCTGCTCTTCCTGCGGAATGCCGCGCAGCACCGTGGTCAGCGCCTCAATCCCACGCTTCTGGGAATTGAGCTTCGATACCGCCTTTTCACAGTCGGACAGGCGTTTTTGGGCGGACTCAAGGTGCTGGCCGCCACCATCGCGTCCGATGCGCAAATCACCCTCCACAACCAGCTTCAGTCGTTCGATGGTGCCTTTGCCAACCAGCATCCCGTCTTGCGTCAGGGTGCGTTTGCCGCGTTCCATGGCCTGTGCGGTGGTGTCGGCGCGCATCATGTCCCCAAACTGGCTGCGCAAATAGGCAACCGCTGCCTCGTCAGTGCCTTCGATCAGTTCGGCGACGGATCCGTCCTCAGGACGCCGGCCGATCTGCTGCCGGCTTTCCATGACGATTTTTGCACCGTAGACCGCGCGCCTGCCTGTCAGGCCGCGATAGACCTCGAATGCGCGCCATTCTTCGTGTTCCGGAACGAGCAGCGCCTGCAGGTTACTCGCCAGGTAGGCCTCGATTGCCGGCTGCCATTCCTTTTTCGTGATCCGAACGACATCGCATACCGCCACGGGGTTGATGCCCTCATCCCGCAGCTCCCGCATCAGGGCCCCGACATTCTGGCTGAGCGGCACTTTGCCTTGCTTGACCCGCTCAAGTGACTCCGTGGCCAGTCTGAGGTCATCGTTGGCGGTTTTCAGTTGGTCGTTGAGCGTGCCGCCGACGGCGTCCAGCGCCTGCATGGCTTTTTGAGAAGCCTGCACGGCTGTTTGCAGGTGCGCTTCGATTTCACTCCATTCGGCCTGGTCAAAGCGTTCGAGGAACGCTGACAGCTTTTGGGTTTCGGCGAGCAGGATATGCGTGGCTTCGTCATCGAGCACGCCCGCTTCCGCAGCCTTATTCATGAGGCCCCGGAACGCGGAAAGCTGATTGAAGATGTCCTTTGTCTTGCGTGCTGCCCGGTCCCGGTTGTCGCTGATCTGGCCTTCCAGCCCGGCATAATCAGCGTGCGAGACATGCTGTTCGCGCAGGCGGCGGCAGTCATTCGCTTTCCGGTCGGCCTCGGCATGTTTGGCGCTCAACTCAAGGAAAGCCTTGTCGGCGCCTTCGAATGCCGCGCGGGCGTCCTCCATGGCTCCCTGAGCTTCGTCGTGCGCCTGGTTGGCCTGTGTAAGAGCGACATCCAATCCCAAGGTCTTCCAGGTGACGGCTTTTCTGGAAGCCTTGGCCGCATTGTCGAAGGTGTCGTGGACCGCGGTGCCGTCGACGATCTTCTGCTCGACATGGGCCACCATTTCGGCCAGGCGCCGGAAGGAATCGGTGACCTCCTTGAACTTCCTGATGTTCGTCGGCCGGGACTCGAGCACGTCGTTGCGCACGATTTCGTCTACCGTCTTGTCGAAGCTCATCCGAAGCGCGAAGCGGAAGGCACGGATAAATGCGTCGTATGACGGTGCACCGCCCGATCCGCGTAATTCGAGCAGACAGGCGCGAATGTAGCGTTCGGCGTCCTGAAACACACATTCCTCACCAGAAACTTTGGAACGCTGTAGAAGCTGCTGCTTGAAGGCGGGCCACTCCCGCGGCTTTTCCTTGCCATCGACCGTTTCGAGGTGATCTCCCAGCGTCAACTCGACGTCCGGCAGTAGATAGCGTCCCAGCACGTCGTGCTGCTCGCGATCCTTGGAGGCATAGATGCACACGCCCATGGAGACGGGCTTGTTCGTTTCCGAGTCGCGCCAGACAAGGGTGATATAGGTGTTCGAATGCGGCCGGACCCGGTCTTCGGGCGTCTCGCCGTATTGGCCCAGGCAATAGGCGCGAATCGACCGCGTCGTCTTGTTCTTGTCGTCGGCCTGGGCATTCAGCGCCATGAGACGGCTGTTTGCGCCGAACATGGCGATCTGGACGGCATCGAGGAACGAGCTCTTGCCGCTGCCGTTGGGGCCGAACAGGCCGGTGACCTCAGAAACGCGGATGTGCTCTCTCTCGTACAGGAAGAACTGCACCAGGTTGATGCTTTCCAGATATTTCATGCTTCTTCTTCCTCCGGCTGCTCCGGTTCTTGACCGTCGCCGTCCTCGACAGCATCCGATGCGGGTTCGTAAGACTGTGTGAACTGGGCGAGCCGGGTGATAGCTGTCTCACCCAGCAAATCCACGATGGCGGGACGTATGGCCAGCACGTAAGGCTGAATGTCGCTGGCAGCTGAATCGGGCAATTCGTGTTCATCCAGTTTGCGCGCGATGCCCCAGCGCCGGAGCGTCCGGACAAGAGCATCGAGTTCGCCCCGTCCAGGCAGCTCGCGCTTGCCCGCCGTGGAGAGGCGATACTTTTCCTCCAGCTCGACTGCATCGCAGATCACTTCGCCATCATCGTTCAGCTGTCCGGTCCGTGCCTGTTCGTCGTAGATTTTCCGGAGCACAAGGGCGAGCAGCGTTTGTGCGGTATTGGCTGTACCCGCCCGCCCGTTGTCCGGAATCGCGCACGCATAGCGGAGCTGCCGGTTCACTGTCAGGCCGACGCCGACCTGAGAGAGGACGTGTTTGAATTCGCGCTCGAACCGTTCGATCATGCCGTAGGCCATGCGGCTGTGCCGGTCCGCGTAGTACAGAACCTGTTCGGCGAGCAGACGGCTGGCAGTTGATTCGAACTCCTCGGCCACGTATTGCCTGTCGGTCTTCGCCGCGATGTTTTCCCAATACTGGCTCATGTCGCCCCTCCTTTTGCGGCCGCCGGTCTTTTCGCCTTCTCGATCCGGAACGGAACGCCGGTAATCCACTTATTTTCCGCTTCCTTGTCGCCGGTGCGGCGGACTCGGAAGCCACGCATCATGGCCAAGGCCTCCCGCTGCAAGTCAGGCGATCCGCTATCCATGGCGGCACCCAGCACCAGCAAGGTCTGATAGGCACGCACATCCGCGATGCTGCTGATCTGGAGTTCTTCGCTGGCGACGGCAGAGCGGCCTGAAAGCTGACGTGACACAAACTCGACGAGCTTCGGGGCGTTCACCATGCGGACATTGCGTGCGAGCGCCCGGAGTTTTGCCCGTGCGATGTCTTCATCGGTCGCGACGGTTTCCCTCAGTTGCGTGGCCTTCTCCCGCGTCTCCTGTCGGCGCGGTTCGGCAAGATTGGTGGGGCTGACCATGTCGCCGGGTGGGAACGGACTGTCGTGAACGTCCTCGTCGCTGTCCATGACCCGGACGATCGCCGCGTCGACGACCTGGTCGATGGGACGCAGAGAGCGCAGCCGGTAATCCAGATAGGCGAGCGCCCGGCGGTTTGCCCGGCGGATCTCGTCATCCAACCGCTCCAGGTAGTCGTCGATCCGCTGTATGTCGCGCAGTTTCTGTACGTCGCGCTCGAACATGCGCTCCGCGCGGGCCCGGTCGCCCTGGACGCGCCGGGTTTCGTACCAGGTGATCAGGCGCTCGCGCTTTTGCTCGGAACCATGCAGTTCGTCGGCCCAGTGCAGGATCTGCGGGCGCCGCGACAGCGGGTGCTCGCGTGTCCTGAGTTCCTTGTAGTCACCGATGAACACCTGCTCGATGAAGTCGCTGAAGAAACGGCGGACGTACTGGGTGGTGGTTTCTTCCGTCCCGAGCGCGCTCATGAGGTCACGGACGTTCGTGCCAGTATTACGGATGTGTTCGAGCAGGTTTCGCGCCTGGTCGGCCGCCTCGGAAAGCGAGTCACCGCCGGCCCCTTCCATTACCAGCTTCAGGTTGGCTTCTATGGAGCGAATCTTGCCCGCCACGTAGATCGGTCCGGTTTCCGCGAAATTGATGAGCTGCCCCAGGAACTGGTTGACCGTGGGGGTCATGGAAACCCGCTTGTCGACACCATGGCGGTCCAGCCGCAGCCAGCCACAATCATGCAGCCGGTTGAAGATGGTGATGGCTCGGATATTGAGGGGTGTTTCGGGCGTGGCGCCGTCCTCGTCGATCCAGGAATCGTGGATGACGAGCTCGGCCTCGATGTCCTGGGTGATGTCCCGCGTCGTGAATCCGTGGCTGGGCGGCAAGGGGGCATCCGGGCCGAAGCGCCTGTCGTAAAGCGCACACAGGATGCCCCAGTAGGTCTGCTTGTTGGGCGAGGCCAGCGGCGCAAATAGCCGCTCGGGCAGGCGCGTAAACAGCAGGGAGGCGGCAGCGCCGCCGGCACCTAGCGGTTGAACAGCCACTTGGACACCTCCCGTGCGTTTTCAACGGCGATCAGATACTCGGGCGCATGCTGGATCTTCGTGTCCATCGCAGCGTGTATGTCCTGAATGAAATAGGGGACCAGCGCCGCGCGGCAGGTTTCCACCCGGCTCGCTGTCCCGTTGAAGTATTCGGCCTGAATCACTCTGGCCTGTGCCGGAGAGAGTTCAGGGTGGGCGACCAGGCGGACCTTGACCTTGGTGTTCCAGTCGGGGTCATCGAATCGGGTGCGATCCGCGAGACGCGTCAAAGGCTTCACTTCGAGGATTCGCCCCAGTGCGTAATCGCGGAATTCCTGGTGGGCTTCGCTGTAGGCACGCACATGCCACCTGCGGCCGGCAAGAACTAGGCTGTGCGGATAGATCGTGCGGCGATGCGGAGCCGGTTCGCTCATCGACATGTATTCGATTTCGACGGCCTTTGCTTGTCTGATCGCATTTCCGAGGCTGGCGAATATTTTGGGTGCCGGGGCGGTGATGCTTGGCGTCGACGACCAGGCCACCGAGTCGCCATCTTCCATGGCCGACGCATAGGGAAGCCCGACCATGGACAGGTAACGGGAAAGCGATTCGGAAATGTCTGCCTGAGAGGCCTTGTTGTACCGCTTGTAGAAATCGGTCGTGGCGAAGTAGCTCCTGGATTTGCTGTCCCATTGCATCCAGGTGGGGTTCAGGTCACGGATTTCCTTGATCCATTGGCTGGCCCGAGGCAAACCTATGCCAAACAGCTCGCATACCCGCGAACGGTAAATGCGCCCTTCCCAAACCAGCAAGAGTTCCAGAAGGGTGAGCCGTTGTTGCGGGCTGTCGTTCCGTTGGTCCATGTACATTTCCATATGTTATAGAAAAATATAACATATAAATTCTTATAACATGGACATTGCAGCAAACCCCCCCTGGCTAGCCAACCCTGTAACCAGGGGTTTGCCCCACCCTGTGTTCCGTGGACACTCCAAGCCCACTTCGTGCGACCGCTTTGGCCAAAGAAGCGACGGCGGGAGGCTCTCTCAGACAGGCGGGTCGTCGGCCGAAGTTACCGTTGGAGATTTTGCCGACTATTTCCGCTATGGATTTGCTAGCGGACGTATACGATGGATAACCATACGTTTAGCCATGTGCGGTGATAGACTGTTTCTGGACAGGGCGCGGTCAGTAAAGGGATAATTCCACCACTGTCAACACACCGTTCTTAACGCGCCCGCAGTCCCATGTAATTTCCCCTGCTGTTCCTCCCGCTGTCCCATCGCGCTTGATACCCACGGTGTCCGCGCGAATTGTCCTGTTCTAAAGCTCTTGATTCTGGTTTGCTCCGCCCTCGGGTTGGAGAGACCCGCATTATGAATTTCATATTGGTAGTCCAATGATCAACTCGATACGACAAAACTGGTTTTCCAACATCCGCGGGGACCTGCTGGCGGGCCTCGTGGTGGCGCTCGCGCTGATCCCCGAAGCCATCGCTTTTTCCGTCATCGCCGGCGTCGACCCCAAGGTGGGGCTGTACGCCTCGTTCTGCATTGCGGTGGTGACGGCGTTCGTCGGCGGACGGCCGGCGATGATTTCTGCCGCCACGGCCGCGATGGCGGTGCTGATGGTGACGCTGGTCAAGGATCACGGCTTGCAATACCTGCTGGCGGCGACGCTGCTGACCGGCATGCTGCAGATCGGCATGGGCTATCTCAGGCTGGGCTCGCTGATGCGCTTCGTTTCGCGCTCGGTGGTCACCGGTTTCGTCAACGCGCTGGCGATCCTGATTTTCATGGCACAGCTGCCCGAGCTGACGAATGTGACATGGCATGTCTACGCCATGACGGCCGGCGGCCTGGCAATCATTTACCTGTTTCCGTATGTCACCCGGTCGATCCCTTCACCGCTGGTGACCATCGTGGTGCTGACTGCGCTGGCGATGTTCCTCAACCTGGACATCCGTACCGTGGGCGACATGGGCGAGTTGCCGGACACGCTGCCGATCTTCCTGTGGCCGGAAGTGCCGCTCAATTTCGAGACCCTGGCGATCATCATTCCGTATTCGGTTTCGCTGGCGGTGGTGGGCCTGCTCGAATCGATGATGACCGCGACCATCATCGACGACCTCACCGACACCAGCAGCGACAAGAACCGCGAATGCAAGGGCCAGGGCATCGCCAACATCGCCTCCGGCCTGGTCGGCGGCATGGCCGGCTGCGCGATGATTGGCCAGTCGATCATCAACGTGAAATCCGGTGGCCGCACCCGGCTGTCGACCTTCGCTGCGGGCCTGTTTCTGCTGCTGATGGTGGTGTTCCTCGGCGAATGGGTCGCTCAGATCCCGATGGCCGCGCTGGTGGCGGTGATGATCATGGTCTCGATCGGCACCTTCAGCTGGGGTTCGATCGCCAACCTGAAGAAGCATCCGCTCAGCACTAGCACGGTCATGGTGACGACCGTGGTCGTGGTCGTCGCCACGCACAACCTCGCCATCGGCGTATTCGTCGGCGTGCTTTTGGCGGCGATGTTCTTCGCCAACAAGGTCGCGCAGTACAAGTACATCAGTTCGAACCTGAGCGAAGACGGCTTGATCCGCACCTACAAGGTGGTCGGCCAGGTGTTCTTCGCCTCGGCAGACAAGTTCGTCGACTTCTTCGACTTCAAGGAGGCCATCGACAAGGTGGTGATCGACCTCACCCAGGCACACTTCTGGGACATCACCTCGGTCAGCGCGCTCGACAAGGTCGTGCTGAAGTTCCGCCGCGAAGGCACCGTGGTCGGGGTCATCGGCCTCAACGAAGCGAGCAGCACGATCGTCGACCGCTTCGCCGTGCATGACAAGCCGGGCGCAGTCGATAATCTGATGGGCCACTAGGGGAGACAACGACGATGACACACGTAATCGCATGCATTGACGGTTCCAGTATTGCACTCGCGGTGTGCGACTACGCCGCCTGGGCCAGCCGGCAAATGGACGCTCCCTTGAACTTCCTGCACGTGCTGGGCCGGTCTGAATACCCTGTTCCCACCGACCTCAGCGGCAATATCGGGCTGGGTAGCCGCGAACACCTGCTGCAGGAACTAGCCGAGTTGGACGAGAAGCGCAGCCGGCTGGCGCTGGAGCAGGGTCGGCTCATGCTCGATGCTGCCAAGGCGCGCGCCGTGACCGACGGCGTCGTCAGCCCCATCACCAGCAGGCAGCGCCACGGCGAACTGGTCGACACCCTGATCGAACTCGAGAACGACATCCGTCTGCTGGTGATGGGCCGTCAGGGTGAGCGGAGCGATAGTGCTGGCGAGCACATCGGCAGCCATCTGGAGAACGTGGTGCGCACCCTGCATCGCCCCATCCTGGTGATCCCGGCTGACTACAGCGAACCGCAGCGCATCCTGATCGCCTTCGACGGCAGCGCCACCACCCGCAAGGCTGTCGAGATGGTTGCGTCCAGCCCGCTATTTCACGGACTGCCCTGCCATGTGTTGATGGTCGGTGCGGACAAGGCTGAAGCTCATGAGCAGTTGAACTGGGCGAGAACAACGCTGGAGGGCGCTGGCTTCGAGGTGACGGCCAGCCTGCGCGCCGGCCAGGTCGAGGACGTGCTGTGCGGCTACCGCACCGAGCACGATATCGACCTCATCGTGATGGGTGCTTACGGCCACTCCAAGATCCGCGAATTCCTCGTCGGCAGCACCACCACCAAACTGATCCGTCAGTCGAGAGTACCGTTGCTGTTGTTGCGTTAAGGTAGGCCCCATCGACGATACACACGGCCATCGCGTGCAAAAAAAGAAGGCTCTTCACGGTTTTCCTACGGTAGACAAGCGTGTTAGCGACGGCACTGGCGACGCGCGGTTGTAGAGGAATGACGGTGTGTCCTTGGTGTTCAACTGGAATATCTTGAGCTTGAAATACTCCATGTCGCGGAAGCCACGTGCGCGGCGTCGCAGGAGCGCGATGGATACGTTACCGGCCTCCAGCCGCGAGGTGGTGATCGGATGATCGGCGTAAGCGCAGATGCCGGTTCGATGCGCCTGCAACGTCTTCACGAACCTGTTCAACCCGGTGATATTGGCCACCCTGGCCATGCCACACCAGTCGTCGAGGCGCGCGGCCATCGCGGCGAATGTCGAGTCAGGCTGCCACAATCGCTGCAACTGCTCCTTCAACGCATAGAGCGTGGCCAGCGGCTGGTTCTGCGCCAGCAGCTGGTCGAGTCGATGCCGGTCTGTGTCTTCGAGCGTGGTGCGGTTCGACAGCAGCAGCCACAGGCTGCCCTTGATCGCCTGCTGCCCGGTCAGGTCGCCCAGTGTCCTGGCGGCCTTGAACTCGGCGCGGCGGCAGTCGCGAATCACCTTGTTGAACATCTGAATGACGTGGAAGCGATCGAAGACGATGGCAGCATTCGGCAACGACGCCTGCACCGCGGCAATGTAGGCCGGCCCCATATCCAGCGCCACCGCATCGATACCATCGGCACACTCTTCGGAGAGGGCATCGAGGAATTCCAGCAGCACGGCGGACTCGCGCCCCTCCTTGACCCACAGGATGCGTCCGTAGCGCTCTCCAGGCGACAGGTCGTAGACCAAGGTGAAGTAGCTCTGCCCCTTGGCGCGGGCGACTTCATCGACGCCGAGATAGCGGATGCCTTCGAGGCTCTGCGGATCGGGGATCGGAATCGTCTCGGCCAGATGCATGCATTCGATGGCCTTCACCGAGTCCCACGACAGGCCGGTGTGGCGCGCCACCGTCGAGATCGGCATATGACACGCCATCCCGGCGATCAGACGGGCGTAGCGCCGGGTCACCCGAACCTTGGGACTGACGAACGGCAGTCGCTCTACACGCACTTGTCCGAACGACAGGAAAGTCTCGGCGTATTCGATCTCGATCTCGCATGGCCAACCGCCCAGCGGCACGTCCAGAACTGTCCGGCGCAACAGGCGATTGACGGAGCCGGTTCGGCCGGTGCGGTGATCGACGGGTCGCCGGCGCCGGTCGCGGTCGCATACGACCCGCACTCGCCCGCCCGCTTCATCAATCAAAACGTTCTTGATCACTTGCCCCTCAAGCCCCAAAATCTTCGCCGGGATGACCGCCCCCATATGTCGTACCTGCACGCGTCGTCGAAAAACCGCGTAGATACAGCATCTCAGGGGTACAGGTCATCCCATTTCTCCGTAGGATTTACCGGAAGAGCCAAAAAGGAGATGAAGGGGACGCTACGAAGCGTCCCCTTTACCTTAAGGACAGCGATCACTTAGTCGAGGCGAGCCAATGACCGGTCTTGCGACTACGGCGGACGTGGTCAATCGAAATGGAGTTGTCGCCTTCGGCCGATCAACAGAAGTACGTGCCGATTCCACGACCGACAGCTTACTGACCTACACCAGCCGCCCAGTAACGCATCCCCCCACTACGACGCCAACGGATGAACCTGACCGATCTTTTTTCTGACAGGAGCGACTCGAACTCTCACCTTTTGTCAGCTCAAATTCTAAGCTTCTTCTCTTGAAAGCTTTTTGGTGATTTCCGCTAGTGCGCAAGTTGGTGGGCACGCGATTTGGTCAGCCATTTTTAGCCCTTAACCAGTAAGCCGTTCCCCTTAAGCCCCCGTATTCCTTTGTGTTCGCGTCTATTCAAGCGAACAAGCCCTTTCGGGTAAGTCCCTTCGCCCTTATTGGGCTTTTATTTTTTTGGCAACCGATCATTTTATCCATTTCTGATTTTATTTTCAGCAATCAATCAAAAAAACATTCTTTTGATTTCCGCTGGAAGCGGGATGAACGCATCCCTAGCATGCGCCCCATGGATCTCCTCTCCTCCCCTTGGGTTGTTCTCCTGACGGCCCTTTTTTATACCCAAGCCCGCGCCTTCTGCTTTGATGAGGCGGGGGCGATGTATGGGGTCTCACCACAATTGCTGAAGGCAGTGGCCCAAGTTGAGTCGAATATGAGACCGCATGTGGTTAACAGCACTCACACAGCGAGTACGCAGTCTCGGGACATTGGGCTGATGCAGATCAATACCCGGTGGCTGCGGAGGAACCCTATCAAGTCGCTCGGATACAACGAGGCCCACCTCTACGATGCCTGTACCAGCGTCAAGCTGGGTGCCTGGGTGCTGGCGAACAACTTCACTCGATATGGCACTTCGTGGGAAGCGGTCGGTGCCTACAACGCAGCATGCACGCGACTAAAAGGCGATGCGTGCCGCCGCGCACGAAATGGCTATGCCTGGAAAGTCTACCGGGCAATGAGGAAATCCTCATGAAATGCATGTTCACATTGCTTGCCCTGGTCTGGGCAGCTTCGTCGATGGGTGCCGATTGGCAAGTGACGCAGTCCGATTCCATTAGCGCTTATGTCATGTGTCATGAAGGCGATTGCCCTGTAAGGACGGCGAAGGTGCTTGACCTGCCTGTAGCCGTTCCCATGCCCGCGAGGGTATCGGATAGCGCTGCTAAGCCGGTCGCCGTGCATTCCTCTACTTCAGTTCGTTATGCGTTGGCATCGGCCCGGCTCAGTCAGACCGAGAAAGCCAAGCTCAAGGCTTTCCTCGAACGGCATCGTGACGCTAGACGCTTTCTGGTTCTTGGCAGCACAGATCAAGTTGGCAAGAAGCAATTTAACGAATCCCTGGCGTACAAGCGCGGGATGGCGGTCGCGGATTTTATGCGCGCCAACGGGGTTTCGAAGCGGAATGTCAAAGTCGATTCGCGGTGCTGCATCGAGCATCCACCCAGCACAAACCCTGGCGCAAGACGTGCGGTGATCAGCATTAACGATAGGGATGGGGAATGACAAAAAACACTACCGAACCGGGATACAAGGCAGTCCTCGTGCGCGAGGAAACCAAACTCAAGCTGCAGGCGCTTGGGAAAGCCCTTCCCAACAGGAACCTGTTCTTGGAAAGGCGGCTGGCCACAGCCGCCATTGAATACTGTCTGAACGATGGGACAGCGAGGCAAGCCATGCTGGATTTGGTGCGCCACATCGTGATGCGAGACCTTGAGACTGCTGAGACACCGGGACCATGAAACCAATCTTTCAATACACACGCTCAAGGAGAATCAAATGAATTTCATGAAAATGTTCAGCAAAAAACAAGTCGTTGTCGGCGGACTTCTTTCCGCTCTGATGGTCAGCTCGGCATGGGCCACCACCGCCGGCGGTGGTGTGACCGGTACAGAATTCCAGGCCCTGTTCGACATGCTGGTGGGTTGGGCCGAAGGGTATCTGGGCAAAGCGCTGGCGATCGCCGCGTTCGTGGTCGGTGCACTCATTGGCTTCGCCAAGTCTACCGCCATGCCGGCACTGGTTGGCATCGTCTTCGCCATCGTGTTCGGCCTTGGCCCGACGATCATCAACGGCATGTTCGCCGCTGTGATTTAAGCGAAGCATTAACGGACTGAACAGCATGGCCAATCAAGATTTGCCAACGATTCCGACCCGCCTGGACGACCCTCCCAAGTTCATGTGGTGGGATTTCGACGTGGCCATGCTGTTCATGTCCTTCTTTGTATTTGGCCTCATTACAGGCTGGGTCGTGAGCTTCACGTTGTTCGGGTTGGTGATGGCCTGGCTTTATCGCAAAGCCAAATTCGGCCAGCACAGAGCATATGGCATGCACCTGCTGTATTGGCATCTACCCGTCAATCTGGGAATGAAGGCAACACCGCCTTCGAGCATACGAGAGTTCATTGGCTGATGAGAATAGACAAGCTGAGCGGCCAAGTGGCCGTCACTCTCGGGGTGCGCAGATGGGCTGTGATGATGTTCGCCCTGTCGCAGAGCGCATTGCTCCTGATGTTGATCGCCTTCCTGACGCGAGGCGACACACACCGCGAAACACTGGTTCCACCGACGATTCACACAACATTCTGGGTCGATGATGACAAGGTTTCCAAAGAATATTTGATCGAGATGGGCGTGTTTTTGGCACAGCTCTACTTCGATGTGACGCCACAGAACGTGGACTTTAATCACCGCACACTCAAGTCCTATATCGACCCTCGCTTCTACGGGAAGCTGGAAATCGAAGCCGGCGCTTACGCCCAAAAGATCAAGGCGGATAACGCCAGCACATTCATGGCAATCGCGATGGTCATGCCGGACGAGGCAAAACAGCGCATCGCTGTTCAGGGTGTGCTCAACACCTATCTGGGAGACAGCAGAACATCACAGGTGAACAAAACCTACGTATTTGAGTTTGGCCAACGCGGCGGCCGTGTGCTGCTGACCGGAATGAGAGAAGGTAAGAATGCTGCCCGACCGTTTGAAGATATCACTGCTCCTTAGCCTGTTTTGCATATTTGCAGCGCCGTCCTCACACGCATTGCAGGTAGTGGAAGGCGTCGAGGGCAAGACCCTGTTCGTCAAGGTGAGCCTGAGAGACTTGAATCGCATCTCGATCGAGGGAGGCCGGGTTCGCCTGGTCAAGTCCGCCGACGACGGAATGCTCACTGGCAGCGCGGATGCCACCACCGGGCAGGCCTTGATACAGCCATTGGCCAAGGATCCGTTCGGAGTGTTTGTGTTCAGTCAAAGCGGGAAAACCTACACGCTGGTGTTGCAGCCCCAGGATATTCCGGGTGAAACCATCGTGATCAAGGAAACGACTGACCCTACTTCTGCTGCAGCCAAGCCTGGAGAGATTGAACGTGCCTCCAGTTACCAGCAGGCGATCAAGAAAATGATTCAGGCATTGGCAGGTGAAGGTTTGCCGGAAGGCCTGGAGGTGAAGAAGACATGGGAGGAAATCCGCCTCTGGAAAGGCTCCCGTTTTGCGCTGGAGCATGTTCTCACCGGACATTCACTGGTGGGTGAACGGTATCGCCTCTTCAACGTCAGCGACGCCCCGGTTCGGGTCGCCGAACAGGAGTTTTACAAAAAAGGCGTGCTGGCTGTGTCGGTGCGCGACTTGACCGTTGAGCCGGGGCGCAGCACCCAGGTCTTCGTGGTGAAACGGAACGATGGGGTGCGGTAATGGCGAGAATCATACCCATCCTCAAGGCGTCGCCTGCCCGCAAGAAGCAACTAATGATGGCGGTCGGCGTCGGCGCCGTGATTGTCGGGGTGGCCTTGGCTGCGGCATGGTTCGCCGACTCCGGGAGTAATAAAACCGATCTGGCTCCTGTGGACAAGCCTGAACAGGTCAGCCTCATGGCTGTTCCTGGTCAGCAACTGAACGACAAGGATGTTTGGCGGGCGAACGAAGCATCAAAGATCGAGGCGCTGAACAAGGAAATCGCTGCGATCAAGCAGAACATGGTGCATAGCCCACAAAGTAGTGGCGGAGCCATGCAAGGCACCGCCGGAGCGGGAATCAACGAAGTGCCGATGCCTCCCCCGGCAGCGGTAATTCAGACCGGCGGCAATTTACGCCCGCTGCAACCCATGGGGTCGGCGGCATTGCCACCCCCTCCCCCACCGCCTCCTGGAAGGCCTGGGCAGTTCGCGCAGCCAGGAATGGATCCGAATGCGCCGATGCAGCCCGTAGTGAAGCGCGCGTTCACGCTCGAAGTTTCCGATTCGACGGTGGCTGCGCCTGCCGCGCCGCAGGCGCAGCCACAAGCCTCCGGCATGTCGTCCGTCCCAGTCAAGGAAGTGAATGCATCGGCAGATAACTATCTTCCTGCCGGGACGTTCATGCGCGTGGTGTTACTGGCGGGTCTCGATGCACCGACGGGTGGACAGGCACAAAACAATCCGCACCCGATTCTGATGCGGGTGCTCGATCCAGCCCAGTTGCCCAATCGCTACATGGCCGACATGAAGGATTGCGTGGTCACGGCCAATGGCTACGGCGATATTTCTTCTGAGCGTGCATATATCAGGACGGATCGCCTGTCGTGCATCGACCAGAAAGGCGGGGCGGTCGACGTATCGCTTAAAGGGTATGTAGCCGGTGAGGATGGCAAGGCCGGGATGCGTGGAAGACTGGTTTCCAAGCAGGGGCAGGCGCTGGCGAATGCCTTCCTCGCGGGGATTGGCTCTGGCATCGGGCAAGCGTTCAAGGAATCTTCGAGCACTGTATCGACCTCACCGCTGGGTTCCACCAGCACGGTGACGGACGGCAAGGAGCTGCAGGCTGGACTGGCATCTGGAGTAGGCAGTGCGATGTCACAGCTATCGAAGTATTACATCAAGCTGGCCGAACAGGTTTTTCCGGTGATTGAAGTGGACGGCGGCCGCGTGGTCGACGTGGTGCTGACGCGCGGCCAGAGTATCGAGAGGCGGTAAAGAACATGAGACCCCTAACCAGAATGAAAAACCTGCTGTCCCAACTGTTGATTCTGTCCTGCATACCAGGATTTACGCTGGCTCAGGATGTGAAAGAACCCCTCGTTCTGCCTACTCAAAACGTGATTACTGAAGCTGCAGCTACGTCCGTGATGGATGCCCGCGATGCTGCGCGCGCGAACGATCAGGCCGCGGTCCAGCGCAATCTGCGGCTGATGTACCCGAAGACACGCTTCGGAAAGATTTCCACCACCCCGCTGCCGGGCATCTACGAAGTCATGATGGGCCGCAATGTCGCATTCGTGGAAGAGTCGGGGCGGTATTTCATTTTCGGGCGCATGTTCGACATGGAGAAGCAGGAGGACATCACCTCCGGAGCCGAGGCTGCGCAGCCGGCATCACCTGCTGTCGAATTCGCCTCGCTCCCACTGCAACACGCGATCAAGAGCGTGCATGGCCAGGGTCGCCGGGCGCTTGCCGTGTTCTCGGATCCGGACTGTCCGTACTGCAAGAAACTGGAGCAGGAGCTGGCGAAAGTGGACGACGTGACGGTCTACACCTTCCTCATGCCACTGGAGCAGCTTCATCCTGATTCGCGCGCGAAGGCTGATGCAGTCTGGTGCAGCAAGGATCGCTCGGCAGCCTGGTCCGCGCTGATGCTTGAGGGCAAGGTTCCCAAAAAGACCAAGGGCTGTGAGGCGCCGCATCAAGCGGTGCTGCCTCTGGCTGAGAAGTTGGGGATCAACGGTACGCCATTCCTGGTGGCCGGCGATGGCCGAACCATGCCGGGAGCTGCGGCTGCCGCGCGGATTTCCGCCTGGCTGGATACCGTGAAGAAGCCTGCCGCGGCCAATGTGCAGGGGGGTACACAATGAAAATCGGGTATCTGTCGCTCGCCGCTGTGACCTTGCTGGCTACGGGCTGTTCTTCATTCTCCGGACTCTCTGGCTCGAAGTCGGAACTGGCTTGCAAGGCCCCCGATGGGGTGATCTGCACATCTGTTTCCGGCATTTACGCGAACTCACTGGCCGAGGCCTTGCCGGGACAGCAACAACCGAAATCCCAGGATAAACCTTCTCAAGATGCTGGCAGCAAGGATTCAAAGGATGATGCGACGATGCCGCCTCCTGGCTACTTCTCCCCACGCGACCTGGCGACGCCGAACAGCGGCGATCCGATTCGCATGGCGCCGTTGGTGCTGCGTGTATGGATCGCTCCCTGGGAGGATACGGACGGCGATCTGCACGATCAGCACTATCTCTACACCGTGGTCCACCAGGGCAAGTGGTTGATCGAGACCAACCAGCAGCAGATCCGTGACGCGTACAAGCCGGTGTTCCCGCTCAGGGGTCAGGAAAAGCCGGAAGAGGAACGTCCGGAAGGAGCGGACGCGATGCCCGGCGTATCGGGTCAGGGGGGCGGCAATTCATGATGTCCACGCTGGCGCAACCATTTGTTACGCTGAAATCGTGGCTGATCCGCGAGGACGAACTGGCGACGCCCTCCCCTGTGTCAGACGAAAACCATTTCACCACACGACAGGACTACAACCGCTTCTCTGATCTCTTGCCCTGGACGGGGTATTGGGAGACCGAGAAATTATTCGCCATTGAGGGCGAGGCAGAAGGCAGCATCGAGGCGATTGGCTACGCCATAGAAATGAACCCGCAAACAGGCGCTACAGACGACATGTCGCGCCTGATTCAGGAAATCTACCGGGACATGCCCGCCGGAGCCGGGGTGCAGGTTCAGTTGTGGGGAAGCCCGGACATTGATGCCTTCCTGAACAATTTTAAGAAGGTGGTGCGCCCCGAATTGTTGCAGGACGACGCTCAGCGGTCATTGATCGCGCGCATGACGTCTGAGCGTTCCGCCCATTACCGGAAGGCATCCCTTGCTCCGCCCGTCAGCTCGCGCCCGAGCGTGATGCGACGTTACCGGGTGCTGCTGTCTGTCGCGATGCCGGTGAAGGATGTGGAATACCGCACGCTGGAACGCATCATCGCCTTGCGTGATGCCCAGGTATCCAAACTCAAGACGTATTACCAGTTCGAGCGAGTCTGGGGTGCGGAAGATCTTATGGCCTGGGTGCGAACCATGCTGAGTCCCGCACAACATTCAGCCGATCCGGTCTGCTATGACGACGGACAGGCATTGCGCTACCAGATGATTTCCCGTGACACCGTGGCCTCGGTGGGCAGGCTCGGCATCACCCTGCGCTCGCCAGACGGAGATGCGGTCTGTGTGCGTGCGCATTCGGCGCAAGGTTATCCGAAGCAGTTCGACCTGCATCAAGTCGCCAGCATGCTGGGAGACGCCAATAAGGGATCCATGGGCTACCCCTGCCCCTTCCTCATCACCATGGGGGTGCAGATTCTGAATTACGACGAGCACAAGAATCTGACGCAGATGAAAACGGCTCGGGCGATTCAGGTTTCGGAAAGCCCGATGGGTAAAGCGCTGCCGGACGTGAGCAAGCGGGCGGCAGACTGGAAATTGTTGCAGAACGCCTACGACGAGGGGGGAGGTGCATTGCGTCTGTACCATCAGGTGCTGCTTTTCCCCAGTCCGGATGCCGTAGCCGAAGCGGACGAGGCGGCCAGAGCCATCTGGCGCAGCCTGGGCTTCGCACTGAGCCCCGACACCTACATGCAGACCCAGGCGCTGATGTCCTCGCTGCCGATGGCGCTCGGGCCCTCCCTGCAACGCGACATCAAGATCGCGCAGCGGTTTTCCACCAAAACGACCGCCAACGCGGCCAATCTGTCGCCTGTTCTGGGCGAATGGCGCGGTGTCGGGGCTCCGGTGCTGACCTTCACTGGGCGTAATGGCCAGACCATAGGCGTAAATATGTTCGACAACCCGTCTGGCAACTACAACGGTTGCGTGGTGGGTACGTCCGGGTCTGGTAAATCCGCATTCCTGAACGAACTTGCCGAACGCTATCTGGCGATGGGGGCGAAGGTCTGGATTATCGACGTGGGGCGTTCCTACGAGAAGCTGTGTCACGCGCTCGGCGGCCAATACATCGAGTTCACCAAGGAAGCGAATGTCGTCCTCAATCCGTTCACCATGGTGAACGAAATCGACGAAGACATGGAGATGTTGAAGCCGTTGATCGCCCAGATGATCTCCCCTGGACGCCGACTGTCAGATTACGAACTGTCCCAGCTCGAACTGGCGATTCGAGGCCTTTGGGAAGAGCGCGGGCCGCGATCGAGTATCGACCTTCTGGCGGAGAAGCTGAAGCTCGCCTGTCACGATGGCGGCACGCTTGAGCATGGCGAGGAAGATGCCTGCGATCCGCGCATCCGCGATCTGGCGGTGCAGCTGACCTCCTACACTTCGCTGGGCAGCTACGGCCATTACTTTGAAGGCCAGCACACGGTCAATTTCAATTCCAATCTGGTGGTTCTGGAACTGGAAGAGTTGAAATCCAAGAAAGACCTGCAGGCGGTCGCCCTCTTCATCCTGATGTACCGCATCACCCAGGAAATGTACCTGGCGCCGCGCGAACAGCCCAAGGTGGTGATCCTGGATGAAGCCTGGGATTTGCTGACGGGCGGCCAGACAGGTGACTTCATCGAGGCGGGCTACCGCCGCGCCCGGAAATACGGCGGTGCCTTCCTGACGGGCACGCAGGGCATCAACGACTACTACCGTAGCGCAGCCTCACAGGCCGCACTGGAAAACGCTGACTGGCTGTTCATGCTCCGGCAGAAGCAGGAATCCATTGCCAAGCTCGAAGAGAAGCTGGCCTTCACGCCGCACATGGCTCACCTCGTTAGCAGCTTGCGCACCGAACAGGGCAACTATTCGGAAGTGTTCGTCTCCTGTGGCCAGGCTGGTTACGGGGTCGGGATGCTACTGCTTGACCCCTACTCCCAACTCATGGGTTCGGCCAACGCACGCGATTTCTCAGCCGTGCGGCAGAAGCTCGAAACTGGCTTGTCCATGGCCGAAGCGGTCGATGCCGTTCTGCAGGATCGGAAGGCGGCGATATGACCGAGATTACAAGGGCCGGGAGTAATTCTGCTGAAGTATCGGCTACGGAAGATCAGGCCGTGGCTCAGCCTGAGATGGGGTGTGATTTTCTTATGGTGAGCTGGATTTCGCTGTTGCTGGCATTGCTCGTCACAACAGTGACGCTTGCGGCATACCACTTCTGGCTGGCGAAACCGACTGCGGGATTCGCGGTGGTAGACCTCGCCAGTGTCGTCAAAATCAAGGAAACCGAATTCACCACTTTGCTCACCCGTCCGAATGTCAGCGACGAGGACCGGGAGGCTGCTTATCTGATTGTCAGCCGGATCGGCCCTGCGATCGAACGCGCAGTGGACAGGCTGCAGAAGGAATGCAGTTGCACCATCGTGGTGAAGTCGGCAGTGATCGCGGGGCCGGCCGAGGATCTGACGCCGCGTTTAAAAGCGATGCTCGGCATGTCGACGGTGACTGAGGCTCAAGGCTTCGGAGTGAAACCATGACGAAGGCTGCAATCACCCCAGGCGCGGGCAACTTATGGAATCGTTGGCTGGTTTACTGGCATACCGAGATGATTCCCCATCTCCGCCGCAACTGGCTGTTTTGGGGCGGGCTGATGGGCGCCATCCTGCTCTTCAATGCGTTCTTCACGTTGGCGATTACGGTCACGGAAAGCCTGCCATACCGGGTGTTTGTGGTGATCAAGGGCGACCTGAATATCAAGCGCGGCGATTACATCGCCTGGCGCTGGGCGGGCGGTGGTCCGTACAAAGCTGGGCTTTCGTTCGTGAAACAGGTGCGTGGCATTGCGGGCGACACCGTGACTTCAGAGGGTCGGGATTTCTTCGTAAACGGCGAGTACATGAGCACCGCCAAGCCGCGCACCCGGACAGCCGAGCCGTTGGCGCTTGGCCCGACCGGCGTGATTCCGGCCAACCATTTCTATGTTTACGCACCCCACAAGGATTCGCTGGATTCGCGCTTTGCGCTGACAGGCTGGATTCCGCTTGAGCGGGTCTCCGGGCGTGCGATCCCGCTGTTTTGACATGATCAAGAAGGCTCTGGCGATGATTCTGTGTGGGTTGATCATGTATCCGGCCTGGTCTCAGGAGGTTTTGGGTCCGACCTATCCCATCACCGAACCGGACATGCTTGAAGCGATACAGGACAAGCTCAAGTCCATGGAAAAAAACGGTCGTCTGGGCCAGCTCCAGAAAGAAGCCATCGAGCGCTCGAAACAAAGCATCGAGCGACCGGACCCAGTGAAAGGCATCGTCAAGACGCGTCAGCCGCGCACCTTCTACTTTGATCCGTCGTGGCGCGTTCCGCGCGATATCACCACGCCAGAGGGAAAAGTCATCGCGCGTGCGGGTGACATGGTCAACCCGCTCGACTATGTTCCCCTTTCCAATCACCTGTTCTTTTTCGATCAGAGCGACCCGAAGCAGGTAAAGAAAGCCGTCGAGATTCTCAAGCGCTTCAACGGAGCGGTGAAGCCGATTCTGGTCGCGGGTGAACCCTTGGCGCTGACCCGTCAGTGGAAACGGCAGGTGTACTTCGATCAGAGCGGGCATCTAGTGAGGCGCTTCGGGATCAAGCAGGTTCCTGCGCTGGTGTCGCAAGAGGTAGCGCAAAGGCGCTTGCGCATCGACGAAATGAAAGCTGACTGAACGTGAGTGCTTTTCCCTGTACTCCCGGTCCCGGACTGACCCTTCAAATTGCTGAATGGTCAGATATCAACAGGCCGCATTGTGGCAGCACCAGGGTCGTGGCCTGGGACGTCAACCGGCTGCAAAGCCTGATCACCAAGCTGACAAAGAAGCCAATGGGCTCGCTGCTCCGGAGCATTCGTGCTGTTCTGGTGCTTGCCTTTGCGGTTTCGCCAAGTTCATGGGCGGCAACAACCACTTGCACCGGAAAGTTCATGAATCCGATCACGGATATTTGCTGGTCGTGCGCGTTTCCGCTCAAGGTCGGCGGCACCACGATCATGGATTTTGGCCAAGAGGATTTTGATAGCGGTGTGAGCAACCCGCTGTGCGCATGCTCAAGCCCGCCCAAGGTGGGTTTGAGCATCAGTTTCTACGAACCGGCGCGGCTGGTCGAAGTGGTGCGCAAACCCTACTGCTTCCCCTCCCTTGGCGGGATCACCATTGATCCCGGCGTGCCGGCGCCAGCGCATGTACAAACGCGTGGGGGTAAATCGTTCTACCAGGCTCACTGGTACATCAGTCCCCTGATGTTCTGGCTGGAGGTCATCGTCGACAACCCGTGTCTGGAACAGAATGTTTTCGACCTGGTGTATTTCACCGAGCTCGATCCGCTGTGGGCGGATTCGGAGCTGACCTTCATCCTCAATCCTGATGCAGTGCTGTTTGCCAATCCGCTCGCTCAGGGTGCGTGCGCCGCGGATTGCGTGGCTGCCACGGCGGGCTTTCCCCTGAACGAGCTGTTCTGGTGCGCGGGCTGCCAGGGATCCATGTACCCGCTCAATGGTTGGGTGGGCAACCATGTCGGCGCCGTGCAAGCGTCGACACTGATTGCCCAGCGCATGACCAACAAGATGCACCGCGAATTGCTGGTCTGGGGCGCGCACGGAACATCGGGACAATGCGGCTACTACCCCATTCCGCTCATGGACAAGCGCGCCTACAAGACCCAGATGACCTACCCCATCCCCAATACCAAAAAAGAGGATGGCAAATGCTGTTCAACCATGGGACGCACAACGGTCATTTCAGGCGCAGGGAAGGAATTCCCATACAAGGGCGAGGATTTCGCTTACATGCTCTTTCGCAAGCGGGACTGCTGCCAGGGAGCCTTTGGATTCTGATCGATGAAGAAGACTGTGATGAAAATGCTGTTGCTGGTTCTGTTCGCTGCCATCGCATTCGCTGGGTATGCGGCTGACAAGCCCCCTACTCTGCCAGAGATAAATGGCCATGGCGATGACGCAGTGGCGCGGCAGAAGTCGAATCAGGCGATCGATGCTGCCAGTCAGGCGGCGCGCAATGGCGCGGTTCGTGCCTTTCCCAAAATCAAGGTTCCATCTTCCGGCGTGGACATCGGCCAGATCGTGGCCCGCTACAACCAGACAGCGCAGAAACCGGAAGACGACAATCTCATGATCTTCGTCACCCTGGGCATGCCGGGCAAAGCGCTGATAAATCTGGCCAGACAAGCCGCGCGCACGCGTGCCGTGCTGGTCTTGCGTGGGGTCGAGGGCGGGCTCGCCAAGGGGAACTGGCCGCGTGCCATGGAGGCACTGAAGCCGATTGCCGAAACGGGTGCTTCCATCATCATCCACCCCGATTTATTCCGGGCATTCAAGGTTGTTCAAGCCCCAACGTTTGTCCTTACGACAGGACAGCAGGGCGAGGCCTGCCTGAATAACCTGAGACAGGAGGAATGCAGCCAGATCCTGCGTGCTACTGGCGATGTCTCTCTGGATTACGTGCTTGAGCGCTGGGCTCAAGGCGGCAGTCCACTGGCCGCCGAAGCACGATCACGGCTGGCCATGCTGGAGTACCGGCCGTGAAGGCTTTACTGCTGCCACTGTGTCTGGTCTCAAGTGTGACCTGTGCCGACATGACCGCGAACGATGCCTTCAATGAGGGCAACACTTTCGGCAAGGCGAATGTTGGAACAGCCAAGAGCAAGATCAGCACCACCACAGCGAGCGATGCCAACACGGGGGTGCCGAACTATACGGCCACCGATCCTGCTTCCAGCTACTACATGGGTGGCACAGGTAGCCTGACGGCGCCAGCCACCGCGGGGGTCACTGGCTGTACATCCACCGCAGGAACGGCAGATCCAGACCCACATAGCCACGGGAAGTGCGAAGGCGTCAGGATGCTGATGAATGACCCTGGCAAGAAGAATGTGATGTTCCCGCTCAACTCCACAACTGACCCGCTGGTTGTCAAACGCAACATGGTGTCGGGCGATGCAGAGACATATCTCGGCAGCCTGATCGTGAGCGGGGGTTATGCCGGATGCGCAGAAAAAACGGTCAAGGATCCGGACAAGTATCAGACGGAGACCTGTAATCAATACCTGACGGCAGGTGAGGAATCTTGCAATGAAATCCTGACGGTTACTGTTACGACATCTGAGTCGTGCGTACCTGGCACGTGGTATGGCGGATTCAGATTGCCATTCCCGATTCAGCAAGTTGATATCTTTTGTGACATGAATCGTGCGGATGGGATGATCAGGCTTCGTTTCACGCCATACGAATTGCATGGGGTGTGTAGTGTCGGCTACCTGGATGTTCCGAAGGCACCATTTACTGTTTCAGACAAGGTGCAATACGGTGTTACCGGCCACACCTGCGACACCGATGGTTGCTGGGATGAGTACGGTTACCTCAATTACGAAGTTGTAACCATAAATCACTGGAAGGGTTCTTGTACTGTTAAGAATTTTATTGGCTACGAGCCGGGATATGTTCAAGGTTGTTCAGGAGACACTTGCAGTTATACCTTCCGCGCTATCGATTGGCGATGGGGCAATCAGGCAGTAGCAACAGCAGGTTTCACGCCTCCAAAGACAATCGTCACTGAAACGGACTTTTGGGATAACCAGTGTACGGCGCTGGAGGCCCGACTTCCATGATGCCGCTAAACTTGATGCGGCTTATAGCCCGGCTACTCATCGTCACACTCCTGTTCCCCTTGCTCTCGTCTCCGGTGCTGGCAGGGGATGGCACCTGCACAAAGAATTCCAGGGTCTGCATCGAGGGGCCGGAAACGCGCATGATCAGCGGCTACCCGGTGACTCGCGATTGCTGGAAATACGAAAGCAAGTACGACTGCATCTCCCAGAACTACGTGGACGATTGCGCGCCTCTAGCTGCGCAGGGGTGTGCGCAAATCGGGTCAAGCTGCGTGGAGTATGTGGACGGTGATCCAGCCAAGTGCTCGCTCTATGAGCAAACGTATCAATGCAAGGTGGCGGATGGCGAGTCTAAAACCATCACGGATTGCGGGGGACAGACCTACTGCGTGGATGGCACGTGTTTCGATGCGGGCTACACGCCGGATGGTGATTTTGCGCTGGCCATCACTGGTATGGAGGCGCTGCGGCAGGCCGGCAACTACATGGACCCGGATACCCTGACGCTGTTCAACGGCAAGAACAGCAAATGCAGGGTGACGCTCGGGATTTTTAGTTGCTGCAAGACAAACTCGATGGGAAGCAATCAGAACAACAGCGACATGATGACCAGCATGGGCGCGAGTCTGGTGAAGAGTTTCGGGACTGAATCAATCCAATATCTAGGGTCTACAGCAGTCTACGATTCGCTGTTCCAGTCGGACGCCCCGAATTTCCTGATAAATGGAATGGAGTCAATTCTTGGGGGAAGCGGATCTTCATCGGTCTTTAGTCCTTCGTTCAGCTACTTTGGCCTGACCGTTGGGTACGGCGCCCCAGCAGCCGGTACGACCGTTCTGCTTGGGGAAAGCGGGACGTTCTTCGTCGGTTTCGATCCCGCTTCGTTTGCGATTGCCATCGCAATCTACATCATCATGGAGCTCGTTTCATGCGAACAAGAAGAGCAAATTCTTGGCATGAAGCGTGGGCAGAATCTTTGCGTTCATGTCGGAACCTATTGCTCCCAAAAAGTCCTTGGTGTCTGCGTGCAGAAGAAGCAATCGCACTGCTGTTTCAACTCACGTATCGCACGATTGATCGCCGCATCCGGGCGAGCACAGCTTGGCAAATCCTGGGGAAATCCAAAGAGCCCGGATTGTGGTGGATTGACCCCTGCCGAACTCCAGAGTATCGACTTTAGCCTGATCGACTTTTCCAGCGTAGTGGCGGATGTGAAGACCAGCGTCAAAGTCCCGGATTACGCGATCGACCGTGCCACGACAAAGATCAACAGCTACTACGCCACGCCATAGATTGATTGGAATGAAAGGCGATCATGAAGTCATCTTTGTCACTAACCATGGTCAGAACATGAATCGGACAATCGTAATGTTGCTTCTAACTCTTCTTGGATCCAGCCTTGAATCCGTGGCTGCTCCGACGCTACCTGAGACAGCCAATGTGCGAGGCTTGTTACTTGCGGCCATTGACTCACGGGACGGGACCGCCCAAGCCTGGCTCATCGGTGATATGGCTCAGAAGCTTAAGAGCGACACGAAGGCGCCTCCGAACACGCGGGTCAAGGCATCCGTAACGACAGTGCAGGTTATCCGGCCCGGCTGTAAGCGGTTGAGGCTGGTGCTTGGCATGCCAGACCACAAAATGAGAACGGTGAATGGCACGATGGAGCCGTTCAGCATGTTCTACGAACTCAATCTATGCAGGGATGGCCAGCCGCCACAGGTCTCGCCTGTCGGGACGGGAGAGGCGCGTTGAAGCAACCGATTGCCCTGCTTGCTGCAGCGGCTATGTTGATAAGCCAGGCAGCGTTTGCCATCACCGACTCGGGGCCTGCAAATAAAGGCTGGTGGGACGATACACCGTGGCAAAACCCGGAGCGCGGGTTCAACTGGTATCCGCCGGACGCGCCGCCGGTGAAGAAGGACAAGAAGGCTGATGCCAAGACCAAGTCCATCAAGGCAATGACAACGATGGAAGAACTGCAGAAGGAGCTGGCCAGGCTAAAAGACCTGGCCATCATGCAGCCCACCCAAGCCAACGTGCGCAATTACCTTGAGGCGCAGACCTATGTGATGGACAAGAGTTCGGTCTTCGCCGATACCGCACGCCGCGTGGTATGGGCCACACCATCGGTTGACTACAACAACCGGTCACCGACTGCCACCTTCGCCCAGCTCAACAAGAAGGATATGCGGCGTGAAGCGCAGGAGCAGACCCTGGCCGAGCTGTCGCGAGACTACGGCCTGATGTTTTTCTTCCGATCGGACTGCCCCTACTGCCATCAGCAAGCGCCGGTGCTGCGCCTGCTGGAGCGAAATTATGGTTTGCCCGTGATGGGCGTCAGCATGGACGGTGGAACCCTCCCCCAATTTCCTGATGCCAGGCGCGATAACGGCATTTCGATGACCGTGAGCAATGGCCAGGGCATCCAGATGGTGCCCGCGCTGTTTCTGGTTCATCGGGAAACCCGGCAGGCCGTGCCGATCGGAAGCGGCGCGCTGGCGATTGATGAAATTGTCGAGCGGATCCGCGTGTTGACCCGCACGCAGCCCGGCCAAGAGTTCTGAACAAGGAGTCCGTCATGAAAATCAGCACACGTCTGAAGCCCGTCTCCCTCATGCTGGCCCTGAGCCTGGGACTGGCCGTTCCTGCCACGACATCGATCGCGGCCGGGTCGGACTGGATGAACGACTACTTCAATTCAGCAGGAGCGGCGATGAATGTCACGCCTTCCGCTGTGTACGAGTCGCAGGGACAAACGACGATGGCGTTAGGAGGCTTCTCATACCGAGCACCGCAGCGCGCCACCAATCTCTTTAGTTTCTCCCCGCCAGGCTACAAAGCGGGTTGTGGCGGAATCGACGCCTGGCTCGGAGCCTATGGCTTCGTCAACATGGATGCGTTTGTTAATGCGCTGCGAAACATCGGGCAGAACGCCGTGGGCTACTTCTTCCAGCTTGCCCTCAAAACCATGGCTCCCGAGATCGACGGGCTTCTGACCGACCTGTCGAAGACGATGAATCAGCTCAACCAGTCCCAGATCGGCAGTTGCCAGGCTATCAAACAGTATGTCGGTACCACGCCGGATACCCGGAACATGGATATGGAGCAGCGTGCCCAGGTCTTCGGCTCGGCCCTCACCGGCTCCTATGGATCGTTCTTCAATGCCAAGGAAGATACTCAAACCAGTCCAGCGAATACGAAGGCCGCCTATGACGCGGCATGCACCGTGAATGCCGCGCTTTGCCTGGACAGCGCGGGGAAACCGGTACTGAAATCGGATTTCAACCTCGTTTACGACGCCCTTGAACGCGCGGGAGGGTATTCCAATGAAGAAATCGAATTGTACATTTCGCTCTTCGGGACTATCACCTTCCTCAGGAATAGCAGCGACATCGCCAGCGGCTTCACCACGGAATATTTCAAGCCAACCATCACGTGGGAGGATTTTCTGGGGCCGTTGTCCGGTACGCACACCATAAGGGTCCGTGAGTGCCCGTCCGGTTCCGATTGTCTTCCCTATGCCTCGGCTACGGACGAAGGGACACCCCGTACAACCGTGGGGATGACAGCAATCGTATATGAGCAGCTGAATAAGCTGAAGGATGCCATTGTCACCAGAACAGCGCTGACGGACCCGAAAGCGCTACAGGTGATCGCCATGACCAGCACGCCGATTTATCAGATGATCGCCCAGTCCATCCACAGCGGCCGTGGCTCGACTATTGTTGCCGATCGCATCATTGATGGGTTCTCGGAAGTGATCGCCACTGAAATCGCTTTCCGCCAAATGCAGGACATCAGCCGCGAGGTCGATGACGCGCTCAACAAGACCAAAACAGTTTCGGTCAAGGCCGATGTCAAGGCGATAGACGACTTCCAGGGGAAACTGGCCGAAATCAAGAATACGGCCATCAAGATCTATGGCCTGAAGCAGGAAGACATCGCCAGGAAAATGGGCAATGTGGCAATGATGATGGACTTCCAGCGTCAAATGTACACCAGCCTTGGCCCGCGCCTGACCTCCAATATCGAATTCGGCAGCCGCTGATCAGGCATGGATACCATCTACGCCTATTGGGACGCCCAGCAGATCAAGTACGTGCTCGACGCTGTAGCGATGCTCACCTCGATGAGCGACTACACCGGCTTGATGAAAGTCTTCGCGATATTCGGGCTGTTCGTTGCCGTCGCCACAACTTTCGTGAAGGCGCGCGGCGAGGATGCGGCGATCTACATGCTGATGCTGGCCATCTGGTATGTGGGACTCTTCTTGCCCAAGAAAGACGTGGTTGTGGTCGACGTGGCGGGTGGTTCCGGTACGTATACAGTGGCCAACGTCCCTCTGGGGCTCGCGGTTTTCGCCAGTGCGGAAAGCCACATCGGCTATTGGCTTACCAAAGTCAGCGAAACGGTTTTTGCGCTTCCTGGTGATATTTCCTTTGAGAAGACCGGCTTCATGTTCGGATCGCGTGCCATCAAGGATAGACAGAGCGTGCGGTTCTACGATCCCAATCTGGTCAGCTCCCTGACCAACCTGACCAAGGATTGTGTTTACCCGGAACTGAACAACAACGGGCCTTTTTTCGATCAGATCATGAAGTCTGGCGACATCTGGGCCGACATCGCCCCCCAGATGAACCCCGGGCTGCTTGTTCAGGTTTATGACAACGCTGCAGGCGTCTACAAGATCGTCGGCTGTGATCAGGCCTGGTCTTACATTGATGCCCAGATCAACCCGCATGTTTCAAATGACATCCTGCCCCGCCTGGGTAGGATGCTCAACCCGAGCTCGCCTACCTCTGCAGCCGCCTCCGCACTGGTGGCCGCTCAATTACCTGCCGTAGACAGTTTCATTTTCGGGGTGAGTCAAACCGCGCAGGAATCCATCAAGCAGGCGGCGATGATCAACCTGATCGCGGACTCGATGGTTTTCGTGCCACAGATGATCGGTGATACGACATCGGCGCAGGTCGCGCTATCGACAGCGATGGCATCCGCTAGCGCAAACAGCAGCTATCGGACCATGGCCAAGATTGCCGAGTCGTCCATGCCCCTGATCCGAAACGCCATCCATATCGTGATTCTGGCGCTGTTTCCAATCGTCATGCTCCTGATCATTGTGGCTGGATCAAAGGGTGGCCTGGTTCTCAAAACCTATCTGATGGCCTTGTTATGGATCAACCTCTGGGCGCCGGTTTACGCTGCGCTGAATTTTTTCACCAGCTGGTACGCGACGCTCGGTGCCAAGGCTGCCGTCGATGGGATGAATCCCCTCTCCTACGCAAGCCATCAGGCGTTGATGCACTCCATGATTTCCGACCAGGGGGTTGCAGGCATTCTCACGCTCTCGGTACCGGTCATCGCCTACATGCTGACCAATGTCAGCGCGGCATCTTTCACCAGCGTCATATCAGGCGTCATGAGCCCGGCAAATGCCTCAGCTCAGGCCGCCGGCGCGCAGGTCGGTACCGGGAATATCAGCGCTGGCAACACCCAATGGGGCAATGTCACCATGGGGAACTGGAGTGCGAACAATAGAAGCGCGGATCAATGGAATACCGCGCCGATGAACCGGCATGGTGCCGCGATCGACCAGGCTGTTGGAGCGGACGGTACGGTGATGTCGTCCTATGGAAATGGAAAATCAACCGCAGCGCAACCTATGAATGCCCTGAGGGTGGGGGCTTCTGTCACAGCCGGTCAGAACGCCGGTCTGCTCCAGCAAGCCGGTAAACATGCATCGGCCGGGCAAGCCCATACCATCGCTGCAGGGAAGGCAGAAGAATCCATTCTGTCAAAAGCCCGCGCCCATCTGTCGTCGCTCGCCACCACGAACCAGAGTGGCTTTGGCGGCAGATCGAGCTCGGGAGGAGATTTCACGGGATCATTTGGTACCTCAGCAAGTTCAGGAGATGAATCAGGGAGCGACGCCAGTTATACGACCAGAAATCAAGCTTCGCAGAAAGGTTCGGTACGGGCTAACGCCGGTGGCGATATTGCTCTAGGTGGCAACCAGACCATGACACAGGCAACCATCAAGGATCAGGCTTCCACCGACGGGGGGGTTATCCAGTCGCGGGATTCGAGAAGCGGGAAAGCGGCAGTCACAGGTAGCCTAAAAGGTGGAATTGATATTGCACAGGAATATGCGGCCGGGATCCAGAAGCAAAGCCGCACTGGCGAAAAAAACGCAGTGCTGAGCAATGCCGAGGCGAGGCAGGCATTCTTCGATCGGCTGGAGAAAGACCGCGATTTCCGCCATTCGGTGCTTGGCCAGGATGCGGACAGCCAAACTACAGGTGCGACATTAAGCAGCCGGCGCACGCACCTCGACCAGGCGCAAGCGGAATTCCGCCAGGCGGAAGACCTCACCCAACAGGCCAATCAAAGCTCGTCCCACGGAGTGGGCGTCAGTTACGATCCGCTCAAGGATCCGGGAAATACGAATGCCGCGTTGGCATTGGTCGAATCCGTCGAAGCCGCGCCATCCGGACAACGCGACCAGGTGGCATTCGATGGCCTGAAGACCATGGGATACGATCAGGGTGGCCAATTGCCATCCGCATACCAGGATGGCACAGCGGTGCGTGGCACACCAGAGGAAGTCCAGGCGCTGGCACAGGCCATGATGGACGATCCGGCTTTGGCAAATCAGATACGCGCCCTGCATGCGGGCCATCTCAGGGATGTGCCCAATTCAGGCGCGCCTGTAGGCGCTGGATCCGCAGCAGCCAATTCCAGCAGCGATCTGCCGGGCAAAGCCCAGGACTATCACGACCAAGGCAAGGAGAAGCAGAAAAAGGCGATGGACTATCACGAGGCGAAACAGGAATCAGGAGAGTTGCGCTACCAGGGAGAAGCAGGCGATGCCGCGCCCCAATCGCATAGTGTGGCGACCTACAACAAGCTCATGAATACGGCGGAGGACACCGCCACCGCCGACATGACGTTATCGCTGCAGCAAGCGCTTCCGAATGAAATCGCGGCAATCAAGGTGCCAGGAGCCAAACCTACCCTGGAGCAGTTCCAGGAAAAGGTTGGCTACCGGCCTGATGGGGCAAAGGAAGAGACGAAAGAATAGGCTGGGCGATGAGCCCTTCAGTCATCGTCATACTTGGGGAAACCATTTATGGAGTATCCATAACCATATGGGCCACCCACACTAGATATGCCATTTGGATAAATTTCATCCTCCTCCATCGCCCCGTCAGCAGGCCAGCCCCGCGCCTCATCGATCAGTCCGAAGGTATTTGCAGCAGCGTAGACGACGAGCGCGAGCAGACCGCCGATGGCCGGGCCGACAGTCAGCGCGATCGCGGCAACTTGCGCCAGGCTGGCGGGCGTAATGCCTGCCAGGCCGAATACCTGGGGAGCCATCAGCCAGGCAAATCCGATGATCGGTGACAGGAAGGTCAGCAGCAGAGCCAAGGCGGTTTTGCGGTTGCGTTTCCAGTTGAAGTCATGCAGAGCGTAGCCCAGGCCGAAACCCACAAAGCCGAAGAAGGCCGCACTTGCAGCGATGCCCTTGTCCATTCCAAAACCGGCACCGGCAATCATGCCCAGCGCCGCTCCCCCAAGCGGGAACAGAATTCGGCGGGTTTGGGCTTTCATATTTTTCTCCTTATTTTCCATTCTCTGGAGATGCTACGCAGGGGGGGCCACCGCCTTCCATCTGCAGCGTAAGTGTTGCTGCAGAAATTGTTGTTTCTCCGCCAGGGACATCTCGGCCGGGATTTCTCCGGATATCAGGCTTTTTTCCCCAGATTAACCGCTTCCCACGCCGCCCTGACCCTGGGCATCAATGCCGGGTGCAGGATACCCAGTTTGGGCACCCGGCCGAACGGTGCTGTGGGCGGCACCTTGAACCACTCCGGGCTGAACGGTAACTCGACCCGGCTCTTGAAATTGAACTTGGTCGGATAGCTCAACCCAGCCAGCCGATAGGCTTCATGGTCGGCTCGCGCAATCAGAAACTCTCCCGATCGCAGATCATCCGTTTTCTGACTCGTCCCGTAAATCACCTCCACGACATAGTGCGGCGCCTCGTCGTCGAACACTTTTGTCACCAGTGCCGGCCTCGGTTTGGGTCCGGGATGAATGCCCTTGTTTTCCGGAAAATGACACCACACTATGTCCCCTGCCTGCGGCTCGGGCCACCACGTTGATTTCACCTCTCAAAACAGGCTGGATTTGACGCTGCGGGATTTCCCCTGGGGAACCGCCTTCCGAATCGCGGCCAATTGTTTCTCGGTCAGACCGCCCTCGTCTGCCTCATAGGCAGGAATGACTTCCTTGGCCAATTTTGCCAGGGCCAGATGCATAACCTGGGTTTCCGTGTAGCCAAGGGTGTCCGATAGTTTCATTAAGGTTTCCCGGCTGACGCCACTGACCGTATCCTTGGCGCGGAAACGGAAGAGCAATTGATCGGGTTTTGCGGTTGCGGCTGACATGGCCTTAATCCTTCAGAAAGATATATTAAATATATCACCACACCAAGGGGAGTCAAGTCCCACTTTATTTCTTGCGCGCCCTGGGGTGAGCCGAGTCATACACCTTCGCCAAGTGTTGCCAGTCCAGGTGGGTATAGATCTGGGTGGTGGTGATGTTGGCGTGGCCGAGCATCTCCTGGACCGCCCGGAGATCACCTGACGATTGAAGCATATGGCTGGCAAAGGCGTGGCGGAGCATGTGCGGGTGTACCGACTGCCCCAGCCCGGACTGCGAGACCCAGTGGTCGAGACGCTTCTGTACGCTGCGCACCGAAAGGCGTCTCCCCCAGCGACTGAGGAACAATGCCGGAGTATCGTTACCGCCAAGGAGTGCCTGGCGCCAGCTCAACCAGGTCTTGATCGCTTTACACGCTTGCCTGCCTACCGGCACCACGCGCGTTTTGCTGCCCTTGCCGGTAACCCGTGCCTCCCCTGCTTTCAGATCAATGTCGATGAAGTCCATGCCCGTCAGTTCGGACACCCGCAAGCCCGATGAATAAAGCAGCTCAAACATGGCGTGGTCACGTGCCAGCAAGACATTCGAGTCAATATCCTGCTTCTTCTTGCCATCGAGGAGCTGGGCGCAACTATCGGGTGAAAGCGTCTTGGGAAGGGCCCGTTTTACCTTCGGACCTTTTTGCCCGACACACGGGTTGTTCAGATACTCGAATCTCTGGATGGCGTATGAATAGAATCCTCGCCAGCTTGATATATGTCTGGCCACGCTCGCCGGCGACAGGCTTTTCTTCCTGAGCTTGACGATCGTGTCCCGCACATCGGAGGCCACTGCGTCAGCCAGTGCTTTCCCGCTTTCTTCAGTCGCCTGGAGCAAAAAAAGAAGGTCCCTCCGGTAACTTTCAAGCGTGTTCGAAGAAAGCCGCCTCTCGGCCGCGAGGTGCTGGAGGTAGGCCGCAACATGTTGCCGGGAAAGCGTCGTGGCTTCCTTATCGCCCGTGTCGGACATCATCAAGTCTCATGGTCTCAGTGTCTCAACCGGGCGGGATGATCTCCGCCCGGGTACTACCGCTTACCCAAAGATCCAGACCGCGACCATGAAGATCGCCAATCCGCACCAACAGGCTACATACATAGCAAAAAACCCGTTCCTACACCATGAGGTGCAATGGAGATGATTGCATCGGTACATAGTATTCCCTTTGCATATGCTATTCGCAGATAGCATATGCCGGCACTATTTCGACCGCTCCAGCATTGCAGCCGTCATGCAGGTCACGGCATGCTTGACCAAACGCTCTTGTCGGGCAAGTAGCTCTACCCTACTTTCATCGAAACCACTCCGCAACGCGGTGGCGGTTGCTGGTGCGGTGCTTCCATCTTTCAGCATCGCATTCCTAACGCGCATTTCGGCTTCATCAATAGCGGCTCGCTGCATGTCGCGAACGTCCGAAATGAAATCAAAGGCCCAGTCCGTGCCGCTCGGTTTTGTGCGGGCAACCTTAAGGAGTTCGTAGTTAACTGTGTCCCCCATGTGGCAAAGCAGCAGGATCACATCTATCTGAATCATGCCGCCCCTGTTTCCCTACAGTGGCTGCATTAAGATCGGAAAGTAGATTGTCGCTTCGGAGATACGGCAGAGGACTCGCTACGGAAACCCCCAGTCTTGCACCAGCCGGGCAAAATCCACTGCCGGAAGCGGGCGGCCGAACAGGTAGCCCTGCGCCTCATCGCAGCCATAGCCGGTCAACAGCTTCCGCTGCTGCGGATTCTCGACCCCCTCCGCGATCATCCGTATCCCAGGCTGTGTCCGAGGTCGACGATCGCCCGCGAAATGGCAGCGGCATCCGCGTCCTCGGCCATGTCGCGCGCGAAGGACTGGTCCACCTTCAGCCATTTGCTGCCGTCCCTCTCCCTAAGCCATTCCGCAATAATCCATCTCACGGAACTGGACCCTATTGTGGATCACGCAAGCGAAAACCAGCTGCAACTTGACCAGCAGAACCCGGACCGGGCAGGCATAGCCTGCCTGACGGAACGGCTGAGGAGAATATCAAGCGGCTTCTGATTCAGAGAGATGCGTATGACGTCTTCACTTTCCGAAATTCCGAAACGGGCAATTACCTGAATTCGTCGGACAAGACGCCGTTCCCTGACAACCGCCTTCAAATAAACAGGCAAATGTCGGTTTCGCCTGCAAACTCGAAAAACGTGGCCGCGCCCCCATACTCGATATCTCCGATGAAGTCACTGTGGTCGAAGCCGAACAATTCCACCGTCATCTGGCAGGCAATCATTTTCACCTCCGCTTCCTGGCAAAGGTCGCGCAGATCCGGGATAGTGGCTACGCCGTTATTGGCAATCGTCTGTTTCATCAACCCGGTTGCGATATTTTCGTAGCCTGGCACCAGGGATTGCACCGCGTTCGGAATATTCCAGTTGATGCCCTTGAACCATTTTGGACCGAACGGCATCTTCATCGGCATGCCGGGGTTTCCCAATGGACTGACCTTGAGATTCGACAAGTCCTTCTTCAACAGTTGCAGGCCATAAAAAGTGAAGAAAATCTGCACTTCGTAGCCCAGTGCCGCAGCTGTTGACGCCAGGATGAAGGGCGGATACGCCCAATCAAGCGTGCCTTTGGTGGCGATGAGCGCCATTTTTTTGGTTTCCATGATGCCTCTCCTATTCCTTGGGTGGATGACAACTCAATGCTTGCGCATCAGAAAAATGAATTCGCCACCATTCTCAGCCGTAGATAGCAGTTCGTTGCCGGTCTGCTTGGCAAACGCCTGCATGTCTTTGACCGAACCGGGATCGGTGGAACTCACCTTCAAAACCTGACCGCTCTCCAGTTCGCCCAGAGATTTTTTGGTGCGCAATATCGGCAACGGGCAGTTGAGGCCGCGCGCGTCCAGTTCTTTATCAAAGTTCATGGTTTTCTCCTAAAAACGGCTGATTTCTTACTCGCACAGCCGGAAATGCGTGTTGCTGCCCCGTCAAGGTCAGGAACGCGCGGCAAATTGTTTAACCTCATCGAAGGGCAAGTGGTCACCCTCGTCTTTTCCGTAATAGGCGTGTCGGATCACGCCTTGCTCATCCACCAGAAAATCGGCTGGCATCGTGGTCATGCTGCCTTTGATCTTGATTGGCACATATCCCTTGCCAAACATGGCGTACATCATTGTTGGCATACGGAAAAACATGCCTTTGAGAACCCCCGCGACTGAACGCTCAATCCCGTACTGCTTGTAGTAAATACCCTGTTCATCCGCCAGTACCGGAAACGGCGAATGGTGACGTTCCGCGTGTTCGCGCAGGTTATCGAGCGGGGAGTCGAATATCGCAACCACCGTGAATTGACCACCCAATTCGTTAAACCGGCTCACCAGTTGATGTATGCGCAGATTGCAGAACGGGCATGAGGCAAACCGGAAAAAAGACAGCATGAACGGCCTGCCCTTCAGGCTGGACAGATCAAAAACCGATCCATCCAGTGCGGTCAGCCTTATGTTGCTCACCTTGTCGCCTACTCTTTTTTTCATCACTGCGCTCCGGGATATTCCTTGTGAGGCGGCTTGCAGGACCATGGGCGATCAATCGGTCCATGTCCGGCCGGCGAACATGGCATCGACCTGCGTATGGAATAGGTGGTTGGCGTAGTTGCTCAACGTTTTTACCGCAATCGCCAGCACGATTTCCAGGATATGGCGCTCGCTGTAACCCGCAGCAAGAAAGGCTTCTACGTCCGCCTTATCGGGCAGCCCCCGCTTCACCACCATGATTCGGGTGAAGTCATGCAGCGCCGCCAGCCTGGCATCCGGGATCGGTTGGCCATCGCGAATGGCATTGGTGACGTCTTCGGGAACACTGGACATCTTGTCGGCAATAAAACTGTGTGCGGCGACACAGTAGGTGCAGCCGTTTTCACGGCTGACCGCGAGCAACACCACCTCCTGCTCAGCAGGCGTAAAGCCGGACAAGGCCCGGAAACGCTCGTAACCATGAACATAGGTATCGAGCAGCCCGGGCGAGTTGGCCATCACGCCATACATATTGGGCACGAAACCGAGCTTGGCCCGAGCCTCGCGCAACCGTTCGGCGGCCAGGGGATCGGCCTTTGCATCGTCGAGGGCCGGGAGGGACAGTTTGTATTCCGCTTGCATCATGACTCCTTGATTTGGTTAGTGGACCGAGTGGTCCATATTGGTCGAAAAAAAAGCCGAATCCTTACTTCAGGGTTTTCAGCACCTGCCCAATAATGCCGCGCAAGCTTGCCTCATCGGCCCCTGCCTTGCTCAGGGTCTTGAGTCCGCTCATGCTGCTGACCAGATAATTGGCCAGGGTCACAGCATCATAATCGGAGGGTATGTCACCCTCGCGCTGCGCACGCTGAACCGCCGCCAGCAGGGCTTCGTGAAAACGGGCCAGTCCTTCGGCCACCGCCTCGGCGATACGCGGATCGCGGCGAGCGAATTCATTGGCCGTATTCAGTACCAGGCAGCCGCGCGCCTCGCAGTCGCCCCGCGCTTCGTCCAGCACGCTCTCCAGAAACCGCCTGATGAACGCAACACCCGACGGTGCGTTATCCAGTGCTGTACGCAACTGGCCGATCATGAAATCACCGTAACGCGTCATGCAGCGCTCGAACAAGGCTTGTTTGCTGCCAAATGCCTGATACAGGCTACTTTTTGACAACTGCATGGCGTCGAGCAGGTCCTGCATCGAGGTGTTCTCATACCCTTTGCGCCAGAACAGCTGCATCGCGTCTGTCAGGGCTGCATCGGGGTCGAACTCTAACGGACGACCGGGCAAGGTTTTCATGCTGTTAATATTGGACCGTGCAGTACAATAAATCAAGCCCTGATTCCTGAACGTCGAACCGGTTTGGAGAAACTGATGGGCATCATGTAATAGATCGGCATCTCAAAAGACTAAGTAAGGCAATTTGGTCTATTTCGTGAATCACATAAGGAGTCACACATGTTCAAAAAAACCACCCTTATCGCCACACTCGCAGCCACGCTTGGTGCATGTACCACCGTTCCGCCGTCCACCCCGCGCGCGCTGGGTGTCGCCCCGGCCCCGGTCACCTTCGATGGCCATGTCTCCGGACAGGCCACCGACTACGTATTTGTTCTTGTGCCGGATAACAATCCCGCCACGCCGGGCCTGTCGATGAAGGCCGGTGAAACGATCCGCATCAAAATGCCCGGCACATTCAAGCGTAACGAGCAAGTGGCGGTGAAAACAGACGCTGACACCAATATGGTGTTCACCAAGGGCTGGCCGCAAGCCGGGGTAAAACTGGCCGGGCAATATGCGATTGGTTATGACGCCCCATCAAATGCCATGACCGTGAAAGCGCTGACAGATATCGGGACCGACGGCGCCAACGCCCCGGGCATCAAGATCATTCACCTGCGCGGGCGCACCTTTTTGAATCCCGGGCCTGGCGATTACCCGGTTACGGTGGAGCACGTTAAGGCCGACGGCAAGGTCAAAGCCACGTGGGCCGGTACCATCAAGGTGCTGGAGGACGCGCCGGCAGCACGGCTTGCACCAACCAATTTCCACCTGCCGCCGGGCACAAACTCCGACTACCAGAAGGCCGCGCCAGGACAGGTGATGTCGCACCCTCTCGGCCTGCTTCTCTGGGGTGAAGCCGGCAGTTCGCTCAACCAGGTTGGCATCGCACCGCGTGACCTGAACCGCTTCCCGCGCTATACCGGCGGCCTGCTGGTGCAGGACGTGAATGGGGACAAGGTGCTAGATCCCACGGTGGACAAGGTGGTGGGCGGAATTGTCGGCGCGGCCCCGCAGGGCGCTAAGGGTCAATCGGCGACCAGCCCCATCGGCGCCGATGGCAAGCCGGTTCTTTCCGGCGAAGTTCTTCGCAGCGCGGCCTTTCCTCCGGCGGCTGGTGGCGGCAAGCCCAATCCCGGCCTGTTGACCATCCAGTTCCGCGCGGGTGACCAGCCAGGCTTATACCGCCCGACCTTTGAGCTGCTCGGCGGAAATAGCTATACGTTCACACTGGAAGCTGGCCGTTAATACACGGTGCCCGCGCGGTGCCTGTCCATATCTGGAGAGGCGCCCCGTCAACATCATCGTTGCACCCAAACGGTAACTTCCTCTGATGCAAAAAGATTCGATACTCCGTGCGACGGATCCGGATGAATGGCTGGAAAGTCATGGCGATGCCCTGTTCCGGTTCGCCATGAAGCATTTGCATGACAGCGCGTCCGCCGAGGATGTGGTGCAGGAAACCTTGCTCGCTGCGCTTCAGACATGGGACAGATTTGCCGGCAATGCATCGGAACGCACATGGTTGACAAGTATCCTCAAGCACAAGATTGCAGATCTGATTCACAAGCAATCACGCGAGTCGCCGTTTGAAAACGATGTCCAGGATAGCCATGGCAACCCAGCCGCCTGTCTGTTCGATCAACGGGGGGAGTGGGTCGTGCCCCAGCGAGCCTGGGGCGACCCCGATGCCATGTACGAGCAGAATCGTTTTTGGGAAGCATTCACATGCTGTTATGACGGCCTGTCGCCAAAACTTGCGACGGCATTCTCACTCAGGGAATTTTCCGGATTTTCCATCGACGAGCTGTGTGAAATCCTCAACATCTCTTCGTCTAATTGCTCGGTGATTTTGTATCGCGCCAGGCTCGCACTGAAAGCGTGCCTGGAATCCGGCTGGTTCGACAATACGATACGGGAGGGCGTCTCATGAAAATCAATATTTCCTGCCAGGAGGCGAGCCAATTGGTCTCGCGGCAAATTGACCAGCAATTAAGCTTGATGGACAGTGTGCGTCTTCGGGCCCATCTCCTGATATGCAAAGCCTGCCCGGTCATGCACCGGAATCTCAAGGCTATCCATCAGGCCGGTCTGAAATACGCCTTTCGCGATGAAGCAAAGGGGGGCGGGGCTTCGGGTCTTTCGCCCGAGGCGAAGGGCCGGATTTCCGGAACACTACGCCAGGAAAAAGGCGACCGAGATGCAGAAAGGTTGAAAGAGTGAACCCGGAAGACGACCCTGATTTGTGGCTTGATCAGCATGGCGGCGCACTCTATCGCTTTGCGATGATCCGCCTGCGTGACACGCACAAAGCCGAAGAAGTGGTGCAGGACACTCTGGTAGCGGGCCTGCAGTCGATCTCGCGTTTCAGCGGCGGTGCATCGGTGCGCACCTGGCTCATCGGCATTCTCAAGCACAAGATTATGGATCAGTTTCGTCGCGAATCGCGCGAAGTGCAGTTGGAATCACCCGACCTCCTGTCCGCCGAAAACGATCTGTTCGCAGAGGAGGACTGCTTCGATGCCAACGGCAGCTGGCGAGAAAATCTCTCTGACTGGGGCAATCCTGAAGACTCCTTGGAGCGCAGTCAGTTGATGGCCATCCTGCAGCGCTGTCTGGACACGCTTCCCGAACGCCTGTCACGCCTGTTCATGCTGCGCGAGGTCATGGAAGAATCCACTGAAATGATTTGTCAGGAAATGGCAATCTCGCCGACAAACGTGTGGACGATGCTGTATCGGGCCCGCATGGGGCTCCGGCAGTGTCTCGATCAGAACGGAGCCGGGCGAGCCCGGGGGTAAGAACATGCTGACATGCAAGGACGCCAGCCACCTGGTTTCGCACAGCCAGGACCGGACCTTGGGTTTTCGCGAACGCTGGGAACTGCGCATCCACCTGTGGATGTGCGTCAACTGCCGACGCTTCGAGCGTCAGATCGGACTGATGCGGCGCCTGCTGCGTCAATCAGCCCGGCAAGCCGAAGCCGAGGCAGCCGACCGGCAGTTGCCGGCTGAAGCGCGTGAGCGCATCCGCCAGGCACTTCCGAGCAGTAACGGCACACGTACGACCCAACCGCCTGAGAAAAGACCATCGTCGTAAACCCGCCGCAGCCATTCCATCTCAACAAGCTGCAATGGTAAACAACCCACTTGAACTTTAGGAGAATCAACTATGAAAGCAAACAAAACCACCCTCGCCCTCGCAATGACTGCCACCATTGGCATGGCCGGAATCGCCCACGCCGCCGGCAACCCGTTTGAGATCAATGCCCTTCCACAAGGCTACATGATGGCCGCCGCTGACAAGACACAGGAAGGAAAATGCGGTGAAGGAAAATGTGGCGGGGCTAAAGACTCCAAGACCAAGGATGCCAAGGCCAAGGATGCCAAGGCCAAGGATGCCAAGGCCAAGGATGGAAAATGTGGTGAAGGAAAATGCGGCGGCAAAAAATAAATAAGTGATGGGTTGGCCTCGTGATCCGATCCCGGGGCCAACCCCGATTGTTCCCACATTCATAAACAAAAGGTTGGCATCATGAATTCGGTCATTCATCTTTACGCGGGGCTGACCGCCCTGCTCAACCAAGCGGGCAGTTATCTCGGTCTGCTGGGTCTGCGGCTGTTGCTGGCATGGGAATTCTGGGAATCAGGCGTCGAGAAATTCAACGGCGACAACTGGTTCGCCGATATCCAGGGAGATTTCCCCTTCCCGTTCAACCTGGTGCCGGTAGACATTTCCTGGTTCCTCTCCACCTGGTCCGAACTGATCGGCGCCGTCGCACTGGTGGTCGGCCTCGGTACCCGTTTCTTCAGCCTTTCGCTGATCATCCTGACGATCGTCGCCTGGGCCAGCGTGCACGCGGGCAACGGCTACAACGTCTGCGACAACGGCTACAAGCTGCCGCTGATGTATCTGGTGATGTTCGTGCCGCTACTGCTCTCCGGCCCGGGAAAACTGAGCCTGGACCACTGGCTGTCACGGCGTCTCATGAAATCCTGATCGCCGTCCGGGCAGAGATGTTTCGCGTGGCACCGGATGACGGCAGAGTGGCGACCAGCCAGGTCAAATCGGGTTGCCGCTCCAGATGTGCTGGTGATAGTAAAACCCGAAGCCGCCGCATGGGCCGGATCGAAATATCCACTCATGTACGGCCACCTTGCCAGCGCAGATTTCCCCTGGCCCAGCCTTCTGCCTCGCCGATGTTCTCGCGATTTTCGCTGACCAGCGCCAGACTACCCTTGCCTGCCGGCATCAGACTGACCGTCAGCCCATTCCTCTCCAGACGCACAGGGTGCGGAATGGGTTTGCCAGGCATGAGGATGAGCGTGAGCTTGCCGTGCGGCGTATTGAACACGAGATGCTCACCCGTGCCGCCGCCAGGCAGCGGGCAGTGATCCACGTAGCTCGTTTCGCCGGGCGGCTCCCCCAGTTCGCCGCCGCTGCGCTTCACCGCTGTGACGAGTTTGGCCAGCGGTACGCGCTGATCCGCAAGCAAGGCTTTCTGCTCATCTTCGACATGCGCCACGATGCCAGCCGCCAGCATTTCAGGGGACAGTGCATTGGACTGAAATTTCCAGACCAGCCCAAGGACAGCGGCCAGCACAAGACTCGCAGCAAGTGCCTGCGTGGCAAAACGCAGAAAGACACGATCCCGCCAACTCCGTGTCTGGCGCAGCAGGACACGATCGGCCAGCCCGTCCGGAACCGGCACATTCATGGCCTCGAAGAGCGCTTCTTCCTGCATCCGCAGTTCCCGATAAAAATGCGCGCACGACGGGCAGGTGGCTTCATGCGCCAGCGCCTCGTGCCCTGGGTGATGTGGATTGGCCAGCGCAGTGCGGCGAAATTCCAGGCATTTCATGATGTCTTCTCCTTGCTCGTAAGTGCGCCTTCGCCCAGCCACAGGCGACGCAGCGCGAGACGCGCGCGAGTCAGGCGCTGCATCACGGCTTCCTGGCCGATGCCCATCGTTTCTGCGATCTCGGCGCAACTGAAACCACCCAGGGTCTGCATCAGCAGCGGTTCACGGTATTGCGGCGACAGCATGGCAAGCTGCTCGCGCACGGCATAATCCCGCTCCAGATCGATGCCGTCGGAAATCGGCAGCTCGCTCAACTCGGCATCGTCGATCGGCAGCGATTTTTTTTCGTACAACCGGGCGTGCTCGTTGCGCAGGATGCGGTACAGCCAGGGCCTCGCCGTGGCAGCGTCCCTGAGCTGTGCGCGGGCGCTCCAGGCGCGCGCGAAGGTTTCCTGCACCAGCTCTTCGGCCACGCAGCGGTCGCGGCATTGCCAGTAGGCAAAGCGGAACAACTCAGCCGAATAAGCGCGCACCAGGTGTTCGAACTCCGTTTTATTCATGATTGGGAAGCTTTGCAGCGGCGTGCGAGCCATCCATCCGCGGAGAGCAGACCCGGTCCGTGAACCGCCAGCATGGCGAGCAGCATGCCCCAGTAAAAATGGTGCTGTCGCCCCACCTCGGACAAATCCGGATATGAGATCACCGCGACGATGTTGAACAGGAACAAGGCCAGTGCGGCGAAACGCCCCGCCAGCCCGAGCGCCAGCAGCACGGGCAGAACCAACTCGGCCGCCGTGCCCAGATAAGCGGCCATCTCCGTCGGCAGCAGCGGCACGGCGTATTCGTATTCGAACAATGCGAGGGTTCGATTCCCAGGACTGGATTTTCAGCAGGCCGGACTTGAAAAACACCCAGGCGATATAGAGCCGGGTCGCCAGATCCACGGCCGGCGACATTGCCTGCAATATTTTCTCGAACCGAGCGTAGAGAGAGAAAACGGTATTCATGGCCTTGTCCTTTTCATTGGCTATTCAGGTGCGTACCTGTGTGCGCCACCAGACCGGCGCTGATCAGCGCATGGAGCGACCGCCCCAGGCTATCGGTGTCCGCCATGTCCTCGCTGGCGGCGTCCAGACTGCCGCATTCGAAAAGCGCGCGCGCCAGTTCATGGGCCTCCGCTTCCAGCGGCAGCAGGGCAATGTCGAGTCCTTCGCGGGTCACCGCCAGGCGCACGCCGCCTTCTTCCAGACGCACGACCGCGTCGCCTCCCCAGCTTTCCTGATTGACCTGCCAGATGCGATGCACGGGAAATTCCGAACGCATCAATCTTACGCAAGGAAGCAGACATAAGTCGGCATAAGAATCGGGCGGCAGTTCGGCAAGGGCGGCGAGCCTGAGCTGCGTGGCGTCCGTCGCGTGAAAGGCTTGGTGCGCGAGCCATTCAAGCCGCGCCACGTCGGGAAGATAGGGCAAATCCCTGGCCGAATCCTGCGCGGCCAGGAACGATTCGAATTCGGCACCGAATGCGTGGATGTCACCAGAGTGGGATGGATGCGCACGCAGATAGGCGCGCGCGACCTGGCCGAAATAATCCTCGCCGACCAGCCGGTTCACCACCGGGTAGGTATCGCGCAAGGCATGCCCCAAATTGGCTTCGAAGCTCGCTCGATAAACTTCGAATCGCGCGAGATCGCGCGCATCGCGCAAGCCGGATGCCGGTGCACCAGCCGGGCGCCGGAGCGCGTCCATCCAGTCATGCTGCCAGCGCATGGCATTGCTCCAAAATAGCATTCGCCTTGGCCGCCTCGTCCAGCAGCACATCGAGCGGCGGGATGTCGGCATCCCACTCGATCAGGGTCGGACGCGGCCCGATCCTGCGCACGGTTTCCTGATACAGCGCCCACACGGGGGCGTGCACCGGTTTGCCATGGGTATCGACCAGGCACTGCACCCGCTCGTCGGTATCGAACCCGGCCAGATGGATTTCCGCCACGCGCGCCGACGGTATTGCGGCCAGATAGTCGCTTGCGTCAAAGCCGTGATTCACGGCATTGACGTACACATTGTTGATATCGAGAAGCAACAGGCAATCGGCTTCTGCCACCACCTCATTGACGAATTCCCACTCCGTCATGTCGGACTGAGCGAATGCCACGTAGCTGCTGGCGTTTTCCACTAGCAGGCGGCGGCCCAGCGTGTCCTGCGCTTGCACAATGCGGCGCGCCACGTGTTTCGCCATGGCGCGCGTGAACGGCAGCGGCAGCAGGTCGTGCGCATGGGTGCCATCAACCGAGGTCCAGCATAAATGATCGGAGATCAGCGCTGGCTGATAGCGGCCAGCCAGCTGTTTGAGTTTGGCCAGGTGCGCCGTGTCGAGCGGATCGCCCGAGCCCAGCGACAGGCCCACGCCGTGCAGGCTCAAGGGGTAATCCTGGCGCAACTGCTCCAGATAATGGTGGGGCGGGCCGCCCGCGCCGAAATAGTTCTCGCTGTGGATTTCCAGAAAAGCGAGCGGAGGCCGCCGCGCCAGCATCTCCCGATAGTGAGGTGCCCGCAGGCCGATTCCCGCTGCCGGGGCGACGGAACGGCATAAGTGCGCGGCGGTTGTCATGGCGTCAGCCCTTCGGCTTGTAAACCTTGGCGCCGACGATTTTCTCGCAGGTGCCGGTGGGTACATAAATCCAGGCTTCCTTGTCGCCGTCTTTGGTCGATGTGCCCTGACACGACAGCGTGGACGTGCCACAGTCGTTCTTGCCGGCCTTGACGATGCCTGCGCATTTTTCCATGCCGGGCTTGGCGGCGAGCGCCGGGGTGGCAGATAAGCCCAGCGCGACGGCGCTGGCGATGGCGGATTTCAGTAAAAACTCGCGTTTGTTCATGGGGGTCTCCAAAAGGATTTCAAAGGGACGGCAGCTACCGTCAGGGGATAAGACCGGACAAACCGCGAAATCCTGACACTTTACAGAGCTGTCAGGAATGCATGCCCGCCGCGACGAAGTGAAACCAGCCCGATGGCGAATACCAAGGATTAGTCGATGCATGCCACCCTGCCCTTACTGCGCGCCAGCGATTTCCCGGCTTTGCGACGCTCCCGTCTGACTACGCTGCAGGTCAACCTCGGCTATCGATGCAATCAAACCTGCGTGCATTGCCATGTCAACGCCGGGCCCGGGCGCACCGAGATGATGGATTCCGCCACGATCAAGCTGATCCCCGAGGTGCTGGCCGCGCGCAAGCTTGAAACACTCGACCTGACTGGCGGTGCGCCCGAGCTCCACCTCCGCTTTCGCTGGCTGGTGCGCGCAGCGCGAGAACTGGGCGTGAAAGTGATCGATCGCTGCAACCTGACCATCCTGTCTGAGCCTGGCCAGGATGATCTTGCCGACTTCCTCGCTGCACAGCAGGTCGAGGTGGTCGCCTCCCTGCCCTGCTATGAGGCGGGCAATGTCGACAAGCAGCGTGGCAAGGGGGTGTTCGAGCGCAGCATCGACGGCCTGCAACAGCTCAACCGGCTGGGCTACGGGCAGCCGGGCAGCGGTCTCATGCTGAACCTGGTGTTCAATCCCCAGGGTGCTGAATTGCCGCCCGAGCAATCCGCGCTGCAGGCGGCGTATCAGCGCGAGCTGTTTTCGCATTACGGCATCGTCTTCAATCGCCTGCTCACGATCACCAACATGCCGATCCAGCGCTTCGGCAGCACGCTGATATCGCACGGACAGTTCGAACTCTATATGGCCCTGCTGAAGGCCAATCACCGCGAAGCCAATCTGTCCCAGGTGATGTGCCGTTCGATGCTCAGCGTCGACTGGCAGGGGCGGCTCTACGATTGCGACTTCAACCAGATGCTCGGCCTTCCCGCGCGCGTCAAAGGCAAACCGCGCGCGCACCTGCGCGACCTGCTCGATATCGATCCGGACGGCGCGCCGATCGAAGTGGCCGACCATTGCTACGGCTGCACCGCGGGACACGGCAGCAGCTGCGGCGGCGCACTGGAAACGGACGCGAGGGGGCACTGAGATGAAACGCATCATTCTGCTGGTGCTTGTCGCCGCCCTGCTGGCTGCGTTCTTCACTTTCGACCTGGGGCGGTTTCTCACGCTGGAAACACTCAAGGCTTCGCAGGCGCAATTCGCCGCGCAATATGCCGCGACGCCGGTTCTGGTGATGGGCGCCTATTTCGTGATCTATGTCGTGGTCACCGCCTTGTCGCTGCCCGGCGCGGCAGTGATGACGCTGGCCGGCGGCGCACTGTTCGGGCTTGCCACCGGCACCCTGCTGGTGTCGTTCGCCTCCAGCCTCGGTGCCACGCTGGCTTTTCTGGTGGCGCGCTTCGTGCTGCGCGACGCCGTGCAGAATCGTTTCGGCAATCGCCTTGCCGCGATCAATTCCGGCATCGAGAAGGACGGGGCTTTCTACCTCTTCACCCTGCGCCTGGTGCCGGCGTTTCCGTTTTTCGTCATCAATCTGCTGATGGGGCTGACGCCGCTCCGCACCCGAACCTTCTACTGGGTGAGCCAGGTCGGCATGCTGGCCGGCACGCTGGTCTACGTGAACGCCGGCACCCAACTGGCGCGCATCGACAGCCTGGCGGGGATTCTGTCGCCCGGCCTGCTGGCGTCGTTCGTGCTGCTCGGCATCTTTCCGCTGATCGCGAAAAAAATCGTCGCCATGGCCCAGGCGCGCAAGGTCTATGCGAACTGGCCGCGCCCCAGGCGCTTCGACCGCAATCTGGTGGTGATCGGCGCCGGCGCGGCCGGGCTGGTCACCGCCTACATCGCCGCCGCCGTGAAAGCGAAAGTCACCCTGATCGAGGGCCACAAGATGGGCGGCGATTGCCTCAACTATGGCTGCGTGCCGTCGAAAGCGCTGATCCGTTCGGCCCGCTTTGTGAAGCAGGCGCGTGACGCCAACACGCTCGGCATCACCCGTGCCGCAATCGACTACGACTTCGCCGAGGTGATGGCGCGCGTGCGCCGCGTGGTGCGCACGGTCGAGCCGCACGATTCGGTCGAACGCTACACGAAGCTCGGTGTCGAGGTCGTCGAGGGTCAGGCCATGATCACCTCGCCGTGGACGGTCGAGGTCAACGGCCAGACACTCACCACGCGAGCGATCGTCGTCGCCACCGGCGCCGCGCCGCTCATCCCCGAGCTGCCCGGCCTCGCCGACGTGCGCCATTACACATCGGATACGATCTGGACGCTGACCGAGCGCCCCCAGCGACTGATCGTGCTGGGCGGCGGCCCCATCGGCTGCGAGCTGGCGCAGGCCTTCGCCCGCCTCGGCTGCCAGGTCGTGCAGGTGGCGCGCAGCGGACTCATGGGCAAGGAAGACCCTGATGCGGCTGGCGCGGTCGAAGCCGCGCTGGTCGCCGACGGCGTGAGGGTGATGAAAGGCACCGAGACCCTGCGCTGCGAGGTTGTCGACGGCGAGCAGCGCCTGTGGCTGCGCCGCGACAGCCGCGACGAGGCGCTGCCCTTCGACGCCCTGCTGCTCGCGGTCGGCCGCGCGCCTCGCACGCAAGGCTTCGGCCTTGAGGCGCTCGGCATCCCGCTGACCCGCGCGCGCACCCTCGAAACCAACGCCTGGCTGCAGACCCGCTACCCCAATATCTACGCCTGCGGCGACGTCGCCGGCCCCTATCAGTTCACCCACACGGCAGCGCATCAGGCCTGGTATGCCGCGGTCAATGCCCTGTTCGGCGGGCTCAAGCGATTCAAGGCCGACTATTCGGTCATCCCCTGGGTCACCTTCACCGACCCTGAAGTCGCGCGCGTCGGCCTGTCCGAAACCGACGCCAAAGAACAGGGCATCGCGGTCGAAGTCACCCGCTACGGGCTCGACGATCTCGACCGCGCCATCACCGAGAACGCCGCGCACGGCTACGTGAAAGTGCTGACGGTACCGGGCAAGGATCGTATCCTCGGCGTCGCCATCGTCGGCGCGCACGCCGGCGAGATGCTGTCCGAATTCGTGCTGGCGATGCGCCACGGCCTCGGGCTCAACAAAATCCTCGGCACCATCCACCCCTATCCCACCTGGGCGGAAGCCAACAAGTATGCGGCGGGCGAATGGAAGCGCGCTCACGCGCCGCAGAAGCTGCTCGGCTGGGTGGCCAGGTATCACGCCTGGATGAGGGGGTAAATCCATGCGTGTGTGCTTTTTCGGTTTGTTGTTGTGGTGCGGTATCGCAACCGCCCAGGCTGCCGCGTTCGACCACGGCGCCTGGGATGGCCTGCTGCAGCGCCACGTTGTCGCTCTGGCGCAGGGCCAGGCCACCGAGGTCGACTATGCGGGCATGGCCCGCGAGCGCGTGCGCCTGAAGGTCTACCTGGATGCGCTGGCGGCGGTAAAGCCTGCCGAATATGGGCAATGGCACAAATCCGACCAACTCGCCTTCCTGATCAACGCCTACAACGCCTGGACGGTCGAACTGGTGCTGACCCGCTATCCCGGCCTGGGCTCGATCAAAGAGATCGGCGGCCTGTTCAGCAGCCCGTGGAAGAAGCGCTTCGTCTCGCTGCTCGGCGAAACCCGTTCGCTCGACGATATCGAGCACGGCCTGATTCGCGCCGAGAGTGTGTTCGAGGAACCGCGCATCCATTTCGCGGTGAACTGCGCGTCGATCGGCTGCCCCGCCCTGCGCGGCGAGGCCTATGTGGGATCGCGGCTGAAATCGCAACTCGAAGACGCCACCCGGCGCTTTCTCGCGGACCGCAGCCGCAACCGCTTCAATCCAAAAACTCAGCGGCTGGAGGTCTCGAAAATCTTCGACTGGTACCGGCAGGATTTCGAGCGCGGCTGGGGTGGCTACACCACTCTTTCGCAATTCTTCGCGCGCTACGCCGATGTGCTGGCCGACACCGACGACGGACGCAAGCTGCTGCGCGCAGGCCAGGCACGCATCTCGCATCTCGATTACGACTGGACGCTCAACGCACGCGGCTCGTGAGCCACGCTGTCAGGATCGCCCCTGCCGGGCGACCAATCGACATGCATGCATTCACCGCCTTCCTGTTCGGCCTGTTCGCGCACTACGGCTACGTCGCCGTATTCGCGGGCGTCCTGCTGACCAACGCCGGCGTACCGATGGCGGGCGAGCTGACCCTGCTCGTCGCGGGCAGCGTGCTGACAACCGGGCATCTGGATTACACGGCGACCATTCTGGTCGGCGCGAGTGCTGCATTGTTGAGCGACAGCCTCTGGTACGCCGTCGGCCAGATGGGTTCGGCTCGACTGATTGGGCTGTATTGCAAGGTGAGTTTTGGCTCGACCGCCTGCGTGGCGAAAACCGCGGACACCCTGGTGCGTTTTGGCCCGCGGTCGTTGATCCTCGCGCGTTTCATCCCGGGTTTCCGCACCTTCGCCGCGCCCATGGCCGGGATGTCGAATCTGGGGTACTTCCGTTTCGCGCTATACGACGGAATCGGCGCGCTGCTTTGGGCCGGTGTCGTCGTTTCAGCGGGGTGGTGGTTCGCGCATCGCCTGGCGAGCCTCGTCGGGCAGATCGAGAACGTCCGGATGGCGGTGCTTTGGCTGGGCGGGATTGGACTTGTGCTGTTCGTACTGATGAAGCTCTGGATTCGGCATGTTCATGGCGCGGCGCAACAGGACAACGCACACGACGAGGCGTCCGCATGAGCTGGCTATCGATCATCGTGCCGACCTTGAACGAAGCGCAACACATCGTTCCCGTGCTGACCCAATTGCAATCCCTGCGCAAACGCGGCGTCGAGGTGATCGTCGCCGATGGCGGCAGTACCGATGGCACGACCGAGCTTACCGCGCCGCTGGCCGACCGGGTATTGACCGTGCCGCCTGGCCGGGCGCGCCAGATGAATGCCGGCGCGGCCCGGGCGTCCGGCGTGGCGCTGCTGTTTCTACATGCCGACACGCGCCTGCCCGACGACGCCTTGTACGCCGTCGATCGCGCCCTCAACCGGCATCGCTGGGGACGCTTCGACGTGCGCTTCGATTCGCGACGGCCGTTGCTGCGGCTGGTGGCCCGGATGATGAATCTGCGGTCCCGCCTGACGGGCATTGCAACGGGGGATCAGGCGATATTCATGACACGTGCGGCGTTTGGGTCGGTGGGCGGTTTTCCCGAGCAGGCACTGATGGAAGACATCGAATTGTCGCGGCAGCTGAGAAAAACCGGCGCACCCGCCTGCCTGAAATTACCCGTCGTGACCTCGGCGCGACGTTGGGAAGAACACGGCGCATGGCGCACCATTCTACTGATGTGGCGCCTACGCTGGGCGTACTGGTGCGGCGCGAATCCGGCGCAACTGGCACAGCGCTACAACCGCCCTGCGCGCACGGTTCGATCATGAACGCCACCCGCATCGTCGTCTTCGCCAAGGCGCCGCAGCCCGGCCGGGTCAAAACCCGACTCATTCCCGCTCTGGGTGAGGCCGGCGCGTCCAGGCTCGCCGAGCGCATGCTGCATCACACACTGGAGGCGGCCTGGGCGGCGGACATCGGCCCGGTCGAGCTGTGCATCGATCCCCCACCCGGCAGCGCCGACTGGCACGGTTTCCAACTGCCGCCCGGCGTGCAGACCAGCGCCCAGGGCGAAGGCGATCTCGGCGCACGCATGGCGCGTGCCGCACGGCGCAGCCTGGATTCGCATAAACGCGCCCTGCTGATCGGCACCGATTGTCCGCAGCTCGACGCGCAAACGCTGCGCGATGCCGCGCTGCTGCTGGATACGCACCACGCCGTCATGCATCCGGCGCACGATGGCGGTTACGTTCTGCTCGGCCTGTCGATCTTCCATTCTTCACTGTTCGCCGACATGCCGTGGGGCACCTCGCAGGTGGCTGCGCTGACACGCGAACGCCTCGTCGCGCTGGGCTGGCGCACGGCCATCGGCCGCACGCTGGCCGATATCGACGAACCCGCCAATCTCATCCACCTGCCACCCGGCTGGCAGCGCGCGCTCAATCTGGAGTTGACATCATGAAACGCCTGTTGCTGATTGGCGGCGGTCACGCCCACCTGTTTGTGCTCGAAGCCTTCGCGCGCGCGCCCTTGCCCGGCGTCGAGCTGGTGCTGGTCAGTCCGCACCAGCTAGCACCCTATTCCGGCATGATGCCGGGTGTGATCGCCGGCCATTATCACTATGAACAGGGCTGCATCGATCTCGCGCCGCTGGTACGCGCAGCCGGTTGCCGCTGGCTGAAAACGCTCGCCGTGCAATTCGATCCCGCCAACCGCATGGTGGTCTGCGAAAACGGCAGTCGACTCGACTACGATCTGCTGTCGATCAACACCGGTTCCACCCCGCCTCCGATGACGGTTGTCGGCGTGGCTGAGCATGCCGTTCCGGTGAAGCCGATCGAGTCTTTTCTCGACAGATGGCGACAACTCGCGACCGAGGTCGCGTGCCGCCGTCCGCTCAATATCGCTGTAGTGGGTGGTGGTGCAGCTGGTATCGAAGTCGTCGCCGCCATGCGGCATCGGCTGGCGCGCACCACATGGCTTTCTCACCACTTCCATCTGATCGGACGGCAGGACACGCTGCTGCATCATTTGGCGCCGCAAGCCGGGCACACCGCCGCACGCGTGCTGCGGGCACTGGGTATCACCCCCCATCTCGGGCAAGCCGTGAATGCAGTCGCGCGGGATCATGTCGAACTCGCCGACGGCACGCGGATCGACAGCGAGTTCACCGTCTGGGCCACCGGTGCCGCCGCACCGGCGTGGCCGCGCGCCGCCGGCCTGGCGGTCGACGATGCAGGCTTTATCGCGATCGACCCGATGCTGCGCTCGTGCTCGCATCCCGACGTATTCGCCGCTGGCGATGTCGCCAGCCTCGCCGACCGTCCGCATCCAAAATCCGGGGTTTACGCCGTGAAAGGGGGCCCGGTGCTGGCCGCCAATTTGCGCGCCACCCTGCAAGGTCTGGCATGCACGTCATGGACCCCGCAAACACGTGCGCTGGCACTGCTCTCGACTGGCGACCGCCACGCCATCGGTGTGTGGGGCAACTGGGTATGGCAAGGGCGCTGGGCATGGCGCTGGAAAGACCATATCGACCGCCGCTTCGTCGGGCGCTTTGCCGCCCACAAGCTGGCAGCCCATCCCCATTCATCCAAGGAGAACCCCTCATGCGCGACGAAGTAAAAGACTATTACGGCCATCAGCTGCAAAGCTCGGCCGACCTGAAGACCAGCGCCTGCTGCGATGTCATGTCCATGCCGGCCTGGCTGAAACCGCTGCTGGCCAACGTTCATCCCGAGGTCAGCGCGCGCTATTACGGCTGCGGGCTGGTCGCGCCGCTGGCGCTGGAAGGCAGCCGCATTCTCGACCTCGGTTCCGGCTCGGGCCGCGACTGCTACGTGCTGGCGCAGCTCGCCGGGCCGGCAGGCTCGGTGCTCGGCGTGGACATGACCGAGGAGCAGCTGGCCGTCGCCGAAACCCACCGCGGCTGGCACGCGGAAAAATTCGGCCACGACAGCGTGCGCTTCCAATTGGGTTACATCGAGGAGCTCGACGCACTGGGTCTGGACGACGCGAGCTTCGATGTCATCGTCTCCAACTGCGTGGTCAACCTGTCGCCCAACAAGGATCGCGTGCTGGCGCACATTCACCGCCTGCTGAAACCCGGCGGCGAATTTTATTTCTCCGACATCTACGCCGACCGGCGCGTCCCTGCCGTGCTGCGCAACGATCCGCTGCTGTATGGCGAATGCCTTGGCGGCGCGCTGTACTGGAACGATTTTCTGACGCTCGCGCGGCAAGCCGGCTTCGCCGACCCGCGCCTGGTGGAAAGCCGCCCGATCGAACTCACCGATCCCGCCATCGCGCAGAAAGTCGGCGCGCTGCGGTTTTATTCCGCAACCTACCGGCTGTTCAAGCTCGACGGTCTGGAGCCGGCCTGCGAGGACTACGGCCAGGCCGTGGTGTATCGCGGCACGCTGCCGCTAGCGCGCGATAGCTTCAAACTCGACACCCATCACGTCATCGAAGCGGGCAAGGTCTTTCCCGTATGCGGCAACACCTGGCGCATGCTGCACGACAGCCGTTTTGCCGCGCACTTCGATTTCATCGGCGATTTTTCGCGCCACTACGGCATCTTCCCTGGCTGTGGCGGCGGCCTGCCGTTTACCGAACAAAGCAGCGACGCCACCTGCGCCTGCTGCTGAGCTTCAAGGAACCCCCATGCCGAACACAATTATTCGAGCCGTCATGTTGCTGTCGCTGGCCGCGCCGCTCCATGCCGCGCAGCCTGGCGACTACCAGGGCGCACTGCAGGAATATCAGGCGCGCACCGCCGCCAAGCCAGGCTTCTCCGCCGACGAGCAGGCGGTGATGGCGCGCGCCAAGGTCGCGCTCGCCAAAACCCTGCCCGACCCCGGCATCAAGGTCGGCGAACGCGCGCCCGATTTCACCCTGCCCAACGCATTCGGCCAGCGAGTGAATCTTTACGACGAACTGAAAAAAGGCCCGGTGGTGCTGGTGTTCTATCGCGGCGCCTGGTGCCCGTTCTGCAATATGCATCTGCACGCTTTGCGCGAAAGCCTGCCGCGCATGCGCACGCTCGGCGCGCAGCTAATTGCGATCACCCCGCAGACGCCCGACAAGTCGCTCGAACAGTTCAAGGCCGCGCCGCGCGAGTTCGACGTGCTGAGTGATCTCGACAGCACTGCGATGCGCGCGTATCGACTGCTCTTCGAAGTCGACCCCGACCTTGCATCGGTCTACCGCAAACACGGCCTCGACCTGATCGAATACAACGGCCCCGGCCGCAACGTGCTGCCGGCGCCCGGCACCTTCGTGATCGACCGCGACGGCATCGTGCGCGCGATGCAGGCCGACACGGACTACACCAAACGGATGGAACCCGCAGCCATCCTCCGCGCGCTGCAAGCGCTGCCCGGCACGTAAGCTACCTGCCCCGATACCCACATGAAACGCTTCCTGATTTTCCTCGCCACGCTGCTCGCTGCGCTTGCCATTCTGCCCGGCGCGCAGGCCGCCGGCGGCAAGCTCGTCCTCACCGGCTCCAGCACCGTCGCACCGCTGGCGCTGGAAATCGGCAAGCGCTTCGAAGCGATGAATCCCGGCGTGCGCGTCGACGTGCAGACCGGCGGCTCGTCGCGCGGCGTGGCTGACGCGATGAACGGCCTGGCCGACATCGGACTGGTGTCGCGCGCGCTGAAACCCGAAGAGACAAAAACCCTGACGGCCCACACCCTCGCGCTCGACGGCGTCGCCCTCATCGTGCATGCGGGCAATCCCGTCCGGCAGCTCGACGATGCGCAGATCAAGGCGATCTACACCGGCCAGACGCGCAACTGGCGCGCGGCCGGCGGCGCGGATCTCCCGATCACGGTGGTCAACAAGGCCGAAGGCCGCTCGACGCTGGAGCTGTTCCTCCACTACACCGGGCTGAAGAACAGCCAGATACGCGCGCAGGCGGTGATCGGCGACAACCAGCAAGGGATCAAGACGGTGGCAGGCAACCCCGGCGCCATCGGCTACGTGTCGATTGGCGCGGCGGAATACGCGGTCGAGCACGGCGTGCCGATCAAGCTGCTGCCGATGGCCGGCGTGCCAGCGACCACGGGCGCGGTACGCAGCGGCCGTTTCCCCTTGTCGCGCCCGCTCAATCTCGTCACGCGCGGCGCGCCGTCACCGCTGGCCGCACGTTTCATTGCATTCGCGCGCTCGCCCGCCGTGCGCGACCTGATCGAGGCGCAATACTTTGTTCCGCCGCCGCGCTGATCTCTGGTGCATGCGCCGTTCGTCCGATAGCCTGCTCAAACCACTGACCGCCGCGCTGGCGGGAATCTCGGCATTGCTGCTGGTCGGCATGCTCGGTTTTCTGCTGGCCGAATCCTGGCCGGCACTGGCGCACGGCGGCTGGCTGCGCTTCGCCAGCCTCGACTGGTATCCGCTGGAAGGCCGCTTCGGCCTCACCGCGATGTGCATTGCGACACTCGCAGTGGCCGCGCTCGCGACATTGCTGGCCGCACCGCTGGGACTGGCGTGCGCGCTGTTCGCGCGGTTTCAGGCACCACCCGCGCTGGCCGCCGGCTTTCGCGGCCTGCTCGCGCTGATGGCTGGCGTGCCCTCGGTGGTCTACGGCTTCTGGGGCCTGACCGTGCTGGTGCCGCTGCTCGCGCGCTGGCAGCCGCCCGGCGCCAGCCTCCTCGCCGCCGGCCTGGTGCTCGCGCTGATGATCCTGCCCACCGTGGCGCTGCTCGCCCACGCCGCGCTCGCTGCGGTGCCGCGTACCCTGCTCGACGGCGCTGCGGCCCTCGGCCTGAGCCGGCGCGCGACGCTGCTGAAGGTTGCGGTGCCGGCCGCGCGGCGCGGCATCGGCGGCGGCGTGCTGCTCGGCCTGGCGCGCGCGCTGGGTGAAACCATGGCGGTGCTGATGGTGGCCGGCAACGTGGTGCAACTGCCCGCCAGCGTATTCGACCCGGTGCGCGTGCTCACCGCCAACATCGCATTGGAAATGGCCTACGCCACCGGCACCCATCGCGCCGGGTTGTTCGTGTCGGGGCTGCTGCTGGCGCTGCTGGCGCTGGGGCTGGCGTGGTTCGCCGCGCGTCTGGAGCCGCGCCATGCATAATCCGGGCGACCGCCTGTTCGGCCTCGCGCTGTGGGGCGCGGCGGTGGGCGTCACCGCCGTGTTCGCCTGGCTCTTTGCGGACATTGCGCGGCTCGGGCTCGGTTCGCTGTCGTTGGATTTCATCGCGACCGCGCCGGAAAACGCCGGGCGCGACGGCGGTATCGCGCCGATACTTGTGTCCACCCTGTTGATCCTCGGCGTGGCGGTCGGCGTCGCCGCGCCGGTCGGGCTCGGCGCGGCGGTGTGGCTCAACACCTATACTCGCGCCGGTAGTCGCGGCGGACGCCGCATCCGCCTCGCGCTCGACATGCTCGCCGGCATGCCCTCCATCGTCTTTGGTCTGTTCGGCAACGCGTTTTTCAGCGTCTTTCTCGGTCTGGGGTTTTCCATCCTGTCGGGCGGACTGACGCTGGCCGCGATGATCCTGCCGATTTTCATCCGCACCGTCGAAGCCGGGCTCGGCGCGGTTGAGGACGGCTGGCGGCTCGGCGCGGCGGCACTCGGACTGACCCGCAGCGCCGCGCTCGCGCACGTCATCCTGCCCGCCGCCGCGCCCGCCATCGGCGCCGGGCTGATGCTCGGCATTGGCCGCGCCGCCGCCGAAACCGCCGCGCTCATCTTCACCAGCGGCTACGTCGACCGCATGCCCGAATCGCTGGCGGATTCAGGACGCGCACTCGCCGTCCACATCTACGACCTGTCGATGAACGTCGCTGGTGGCGACGTCCACGCCGCTGCCAGTGCACTGGTGCTGGTTGCGCTGGTCGCCTGCGTCAACCTGATGGCGGTCGCGCTGTCGCGCCGCTGGCTCACCCGGAGACTCGCCGTATGACTCCCCACACCCTGGGCGACATCGAGATGGGCCCGCCCTGCTGCGTGCCAGTGCCCCACCTGTCGATCGAGAACCTGGCTGTCGCCTATGGCGACACGCCCGTGCTCTCCAATGTCTCGCTTGACATCCATAAAGGCTGCATCACCGCGCTGATCGGCCCGTCCGGCTGCGGCAAGACCAGCTTTCTCAACAGCCTCAACCGGCTCACCGACCTGATTCCCGGTGCGCGTGTCGAAGGACGCATCCGCCTGGCCAATGAATCCGGCACGCTTGATCTTCTTGATTCCTCACTCGACGTACGCGCACTGCGCCGTCGCATCGGCATGATTTTCCAGAAGCCCAATCCCTTCCCGATGTCGATCCGCCGCAACCTGGAACTGCCACTGCGCGAACACGGCATGCGCCGGGCCGATCTGCTGGCGCACACAATCGAAACCGCGCTCGCCGATGTCGGGCTGTGGAATGAAGTGCGCGACCGGCTCGACGCACCTGCACTGACGCTGTCAGGCGGCCAGCAGCAACGCCTGTGCATCGCTCGCGCGTTGGTGCTGGAACCGGAAATCCTGCTGATGGATGAGCCGTGCAGTGCGCTCGACCCGATCGCCAGCGGCGTGGTCGAGGAAATGATTCAGTCGCTGCGTGGCCGCTACACAGTCGTCATCGTCACCCACAATCTGGCGCAGGCACGCCGCGTCGGCAATTACGCCGCCTTTTTCTGGATGCGCGAACGCATCGGTCAACTGGTTGAGTTTGGTCATTGCCGGCAGATTTTCGACGCGCCGGTTCATCCGGCCACCGCTGCCTATATCGGGGGCATGCATGGCTGATCAGACCTGGCAGCGTGGCCGGCAGACAACTCAGCGAGATGCGTGGGTCGCGTAGACCCAATGCGGCGGACCCGTCTTAATCCAGGCTGGCGATGGATCGCGCCGTCTGCTCGCGGCAGGCATTGATCGCAGCGGTGATGCGCTCGCTGCTAGGTGTGTTTTGACCCAGTCCGGCCGACTCGGTCTCCCAGGTCTGGAACAAATACCCGGCGTGATCCTGTGCCGAGCCCGGCATCAGGCGGGAAAGATCGCGGATCATCAACACCCGCCCCCAGCCGGTGACGGGATTGCCCTGCGACGGATCGCCGGTGTAATGGGCATGGTCGGCAATGGTTTGCAGTTCGCCCAGATTGCGCAGGATTTCGAAGCCCGCCTGGCGCACCGTGCGCTGGTCTTCTGTCACCTCGTGCCGCCACGTGGAATACAGCAAACTGGATACTGCCACGATCATGCTGATGATCGCGACCAGGTTGTTGCGAACTTGCTGGCGGATAGTGATTCGATCCAGCATGCATCACTCCTGAGGAGATTGACCCGGCTCAGGCAACTCCTGTGGTTGGATCGGTCGTCGCCCGTCACGGAAAGACCCCCGTCCTTCCATTCGTGCGCGTGGATCCAACCACTCTCGTATACCCGACCTGATCGCCGACGGCATCGCTGACGAAACGCCTGTTTCAGACCCTCAGCCTCATCCGGGCTCCGAAATTCTGGAGCCGCGTTGACTGAGCCATCACTCGTGCAATGCGCCAACGTCGAACAGGACCGAGCCGTACTCGTCGCCATGTCCTTTCTCAGGTCCGGCCGTACCGACGACGTAGCCCGTTTCATCCCTGTCGTGGTCAGGAAAAGCGCTATTTGGAACGTCGATATGTATGCGCTTGCGCGTGTCAGGAAGACTGGTGCCCACATACCCGGGGCGTTCAAGATCTTCCATGATGCCGCCTGCGGTATCGGGGTTGAAATCCCAAGGACCGGCAAAGGCCGATGTGGCCGCCAGCGCGGCTGCGCCGATAAGGGCGGTGATCAGATGTGCAATTTTCATGATGCTCTCCTACGGATCAGGTTGAATACAGTGCGGCAAAATGACCGTCACTGTTCATTAAGACCGGGGCGCGCACCAGAATCTGACAGAGGTGTGCGATGGTCTGCCCATTGGTCGGGATGGGACGCGCATCCTTGCATCCTTTCGTAGATAATTGTCGGAACCCGACTAGAACGTGAAGGGCATCGATGTGAGACCGTCCGCTGTCGCATTGCTCCTACCGCTGTTGCTTTTGCTGATTGGCGCAGCAATCGCGCCCGGCCACGCCGCCGCCCCGGATGGGCAGACACTGGCGTCGCGCGTATTGAAAGTCGTGGTGACGCGCACCGATGGCAGCAGGGAATTCGGTTCCGCTGTATCGATTGCCGGCGACCGGCTGGTCACCAACTGCCATGTCATCAGCGGTGCGTCTCGCATCGAAATCGAGCTCGCTCCTGGAACGCACCTGGCCACAGTCGATCAACGCGACAGCTATCGAGACCTGTGCTTTCTCAACCTGCCGGGCTATCAGGCTGACCCTGTGCCGATGATCGAATTGGGCGAAACCCGGGTGGGCCTGGATGTCGCCGCGGCCGGCTATACCCACGGCACCTACACTGTCAGCGGCGGCCGGATCATCGGCCTGCATACATGCGAATGTGATGGTGGCAAGGTCATCCAGACCTCCGCCCCATTCGACCGCGGCGCCAGCGGCGGTGGTCTATTTGATTCGGCGGGTCGCTTGGTTGGCATCCTTACATTCAAATCGCGAGACGGCGGTAATTTCCATTTCGCCTTGCCGGTGGGCTGGTTGCGGCAGTTGGCGGATCAACGCATGGATTCAGCAAGCCAGAGCGAGAGCTTCTGGAAAAACCCCGGTAAGGAGAGCGGCTATTTTCTCGTCGCCTGCGACCTCGGTGAGAAGAAGGCCTGGCGTTCGCTGCTCAGCCTCGCCTCAGAATGGAGTGAGCGCGAAACCAGCAACCCGGAAGCCTGGATGGCCTTGGGGCGCGCCCATCGCGGACTAGGTCAGAGCGAAGCAGCGATAGCTGACTTTCAGCGCGTGCTCATGCTCGACTCGACCCATGCCGAAGCGCTATGGGCGGTGCAGGAACTGGAACTGGAACTTGGGCAGAGCCTAGTGGAACCGGGCAGGCTTTAGGGAATTCCGGATCGGCTGTTGAAGCCCATCATGCTTGCCGCACACGGAGTCTGTGCCAGAAATCGACATCCAGTTCAGTCTTCGTTTGTGTTGAACGAGATGCGTTGAGGAGTATCCATGTGCAGCATGCAGCCGTTGTTCGTTATCGAAAATGCACCTTGCGCCTGTTCCCAGCCAGCACTCACCACTAGGGCATCGACCTGCTCAAACAGGGCTTGCAGCGCCAGGCCCAACGCGCTTCGCCGGGCATAGTCGAGACCGCTCGATTCATAACGCTTTCGCGCCCCGGATGCACCGTCGTGGCCTATATCAAGCATTTGCTGCGTCAGTGCCTGGCGTAGCCCCTCCAAGCCCAGATCCTGGATGAGATATTCGGCGATGTCCTTGTCGCCGGAGAGCCCGCCGGGCAAACGCGCACGCAAGTGTTCCGGCAGAAACGTCCGCATCGAATCGCCAATCACACGGCCATGCACAAGGTCCTCATCAACCATCTGGATCAGGTCGGGCAGTGGGTCGGAACCCGTACGCAGGCTCAGTTGATGGAGTGCGATAGCCTCGTTGCGGTGACCGCTCAAGGGCAAGCCGCACAGGTGATGGTCGAGGATGTCGTGTATCAGGACTGAGGTCGGGATACGCAAACCTGTTTCGCTGGTTGCCGCGATGACCTCCGGGTCGTCCATGGCCGCTTCCAGTTTCCATCCGCGCGCGCCGAAACCATCCGCCCATTCATGGTGGTAAACAATCGGCACGGTTATGCACGGTTCAGACATCCTTGGGTCCCTGATCCCAGACGATGCGCATGACTTGGCACGCAAGCAATTTAGCTGCTACCGGGCAGCCGGTGCAATTCCGCCGTGTGGGCCGTTTCGGGCAGCCGTGACAGCCAGTGAGCTGTTGTTTTGCTCGGCGGATGTCGGTGCGCGCCGACTGAAGCAGCTTGAGCCGCACCTCTATATCCGCTTCCACCTCCGCTAGGACCGCCTCGACCCGTTGGCTGGCAACATCGCCTGAAGCGCTTTCAACGCGGATACGTGCAAGGCGCGCCAGCGGATCGATTGACACCCCGACACGGGTCAGGCTGACGATGGCACGGAAGCGCTCCATATCTTCTTCACCATAGTGCCGGGTACCGCCTTCGGAACGGCCGGCTTTGATGAGTCCCCGCTGTTCGTACAGGCGTAGCGCGGAAATGGAAACACCCACACGCCGGGCAACCTCACCGATTTTCATACTTCAGGATTCTGTATTTGTGCCTCGATACCAACAACTGTGGCTTGGCATCGGGATCGGAATCGCTTACGTGAATCATCAAATCGATAAGGCTCTGGATATGAGCAGGCATGCGGCAACCCTCCCCGGAATTAAAAACACCAATATAAATCTACATTTAAGTATAGATTTTGGCAAACTGCATCCTGGAAGCCGACTTTGGTGCGATCAATCGCATCCGCCTCGCAGGGCATCGATCAACGGGCAATCCACTTTTCCTCGACCCGCGCCGCATCGCGCAACCAATTCCGCCAGCACGGTTTCCATACGCGTTAGATCAATGAGTTTCGCCCGCACTTCGGCAAGTTTCCTTTCTCCAACTTTTCTCGCTTCGCCACAGTGGGCGCCGTCGGCCAGCCCGAGCAAGCCCGCCACATCGTCAAGGCTGAAGCCCAGTCGCTGCGCCGATTTCACGAATCGCACCCGCGCCACATCCGCCTCGCCGTAGCGACGAATGCCGCCGTAAGGCTTGTCCGGTTCGGGCAATAAACCCCTGCGTTGGTAGAACCGGATGGTCTCTACGTTGACATCGGCAGCCTTGGCGAAGTCACCGATCGTCAGGTTTGCCAGATCGTTCTTCATCCCGCTTGACTCCGTACTTGACTACGGAGCTAACGTTACTCCATTCCAGTGAACGTCAGAAAGGAAAAACATCATGGCAAATCCGATTAATCTCCTCGGCTTTTTGGGCGACAAAGCCAGTTCCCTTGGCGCGCTGGTTTCCGCGATGGGCTGTGCCATGTGCTTTCCGGCGATTGCCAGTCTCGGCACCGCGCTGGGGATGGGTTTCCTCGCCCAGTGGGAAGGCCTGTTCATCAATACCCTGTTGCCGCTGTTCGCCTGGCTCGCGCTGGCAATCAACGCGCTCGGCTGGTTTTCCCACCTGCAATGGCACCGCAGCCTGCTCGGCATGACCGGGCCGACGATCTTGCTGCTGTCGCTCTATCCGTGGTTTCAGTATGGCTGGAGCAGCTATGCAACCTATACGGGTATCGGCGTGATGCTGGCGGTTTCCGTCTGGGACATCCTTTCGCCGGCCAACCGCCGCTGCGATGCCGAAGGCTGTGAGCTTCCTGCCAGGCAGGCCTGAGACATAACCCGGAAACGATCTTGAACCCGAACGGAGCAATTCCATGACCCACCTGAAAATCACCGGCATGACCTGCGAGTCGTGCGCGACGCACATCAAGGCTGCCCTGGAAAAACTGCCGGGCGTCCATGCGGCGAACGTGTCTTATCCCAACGGCTCGGCGCAACTTGATATCGAACCTGGCACGCCTTCCGAAGCGCTCACCGCCGCCGTGACCGGCCTTGGCTATCGTGCCACGCTTGCCGATGCGCCAGATTCGACGGACAGGGGCGACAAGGTGCTCGGCGACGGGCTGCACATCGCCATCATCGGCAGCGGCGGCGCGGCGATGGCGGCGGCGCTGAAAGCGGTCGAGCGCGGCGCGCGCGTCACGCTGATCGAGCGCGGCACGCTGGGCGGCACCTGCGTCAACATCGGCTGCGTGCCGTCCAAGATCATGATCCGCGCGGCGCACATTGCGCACCTGCGCCGGGAGAGCCCGTTCGACACCGGCATCACGGCAAGCCCGCCGGTAATCGATCGCGCCGCGCTGCTCGCACAGCAGCAGGGGCGCGTCGATGAACTGCGTCGCGCCAAGTACGAGGGCATCCTGGAAAGCACGCCGGCAATCGCCGTGCTGCGTGGTGAAGCGCGTTTCCATGACGCGCAAAACCTCGTCGTAAAGCGGCCCGATGGCGAAGAACGCGTGGTCGCGTTCGACCGCTGCCTGGTCGCCACGGGTGCCAGCGCGACCCTGCCGCCCATCCCCGGCCTGGCTGACACGCCGTACTGGACGTCCACCGAAGCGCTGGCAAGTGAAACGATCCCAGAGCGCCTGGTCGTGCTCGGTTCGTCGGTCGTGGCGGTGGAACTGGCTCAGACCTTCGCCCGGCTGGGCAGTCGGGTCACGATTCTGGCGCGCGGAACGCTCCTGTCCGGTGAAGACCCGGCCATCGGCGAGGCAATGACGGCGGCCTTCCGCAGCGAAGGCATCGCGGTGCTGGAACACACCCAAGCCAGCCGCGCCGCCCATGCGGGCGGCGAATTCGTGTTCGCCACGGCACAGGGAGAACTGCGTGCCAACCAGCTACTGCTCGCCACCGGTCGCGCACCCAACACGCGCGGCCTGAATCTCGATGCAGCGGGTATCGCCGTCGACGCGCAAGGCGCCATCGTCGTCGATCCCGGCATGCGCACCCATGCGCCGCACATCTACGCTGCCGGCGACTGCACCGACCAGCCGCAGTTCGTCTATGTCGCGGCAGCGGCGGGGACCCGCGCCGCCATCAACATGACCGGCGGTGAATCGGCGCTGGATCTGACCGCGATGCCCGCCGTGGTGTTCACCGATCCGCAAGTGGCCACCGTGGGGGTGACGGAAGCCGAAGCGAAACGGAACGGCCTTGATACGGAAAGCCGCACCCTCACGCTTGACAACGTTCCGCGCGCGCTCGCCAACTTCGACACGCGCGGCTTCATCAAGCTGGTCGCAGAAACCGGGTCAGGCCGCCTGCTCGGGGTACAGGCCGTCGCGCCGGAAGCCGGCGAACTGATCCAGACGGCGGCGCTGGCGATTCGAAACCGCATGACGGTGCATGAACTGGCCGACCAGCTGTTCCCCTACCTGACGATGGTCGAGGGGGTGAAACTCGCGGCGCAGACCTTCAGCAGGGACGTGACGCAGCTGTCCTGCTGCGCAGGATAGTCACGTCTGTAAAGTGCTTGACTCTGGAGCATGGTCCAGGGACTACCGTGATTGAGCGCAGGGTTCATGACCTTCAGGCCGTAGCTCCCGCGCACCGTGATCTCATTAACCTGGAGTAATGCCATGACTATCCAACGCAAAGTCGAAGTGTTCAGTGCGGGCTGTCCCGTTTGCCAAAGCGCCATCGAACTTGTCAATCGCCTCGCGTGCAGTTCGTGCGAGGTTGTCATCCTCGACATGAACGATATCGAGGTGGCGAAACGTGCCCACGGCCTGGGGGTGCGTTCGGTACCTGCCGTCGCGATCAACGGCCAGCTGGCTGCGTGCTGCTCGGGCACAGGCGTCGAGGAGCAGGCGCTTCGCGCTGCTGGCATCGGCCAGGCTTGACCCTGATCCCGGCGAGGGGCTGCGCTTCTCGCCGGATGCCGTTCAATCAAATTCTTTTGCATGAACGCTTGACCATGGTGTCGGCTCCAAGGTTTATGTTGATGCCTGTTTCCTGGAGGACGCATGTACACGATCGGTAAAATCGCCTCGCTGGCGGGGGTCAGCCCCGACACGCTGCGTTACTACGAAAAGGAGCACCTGATCGCCCCGGCATCGAAAACCGGCGCGGGCTACCGGCTATACAACGATGAAGCCGTGCGCCGCATCCGCTTCATCAAGACCGCCCAGCATTGCGGGTTCTCATTGTCTGACATTCAGGCGCTGCTGACGCTGAAGCAGGCCGAGCGCGCCTGTTGCAGGGACGTGCGCAGCCTGGCCATCGAGAAGAAGCTGCACATCGCGCACAAGCTCAGGGCCTTGCAGGCCATGTCGCGCGCCCTTGATGAGCTGATACGAGGCTGCGAAGGCGGCGCGGCGCCAACCGATGAATGTCCCATCCTGGCGGCGCTGGAGAATAGCCAGCACGAGGTGTCGTGATGACAGTCAGAATCGAAGTCATTGCCGCACCGGGTTGCGGAAAGTGCGCCGGCGCGCAGGGCGAACTCCGCGCGATTGCTGCGTCGGTGCTGGGCGAAGACCGCCTGATCTGGCGCGAGGTGAGTGTGCTCGAAGAACTCGATTACGCGGTCTCGCTCGGCGTCTTGAGCATGCCGGCCATTGCCGTGAACGGTGAATTGAAGTTTTCGTCGCTGCCAACCCCCGAACAGTTCCGCACCCTGCTGACCACCCTGGAGGCAGGCTGATGGATGCTGAAGCACTGCACCTGGCGGTCTCCCAGGCCGGCTTTGGGGCACTGTGGATCGGATTGATGACAGGCTTCGTATTCAGCTTCAATCCAGTCGCACTGGCAGCGATTCCCGTTTCGCTCGCCTATGTAACGACGTCCCGTTCCTCGCGCCAGGCAACGCTCTATGGGGGCCTTTTTGTCCTGGGCATGATCCTGACGCATGTCGCCCTGGGCTTGGCGGCCAGCCTGGGTGGTGGTTGGGTGCAACACCTGTTTGGCCGTGCATGGGGATTGGTGCTCGGTCCCCTGCTGATCGTGCTGGGCCTGGTCTGGTTGGGATGGTTACGCCTGCCCCTGCCGGCATTGCGGCTGCGCGCCAAACCGGCCACCGGCGCATGGGGCGCATTCGCGCTGGGCGTGCCGTTCTCGGTGGCGATCTGTCCGTTTTGCACGCCGGCGCTCATCGTCCTGCTCGGTGTGGCGGCCGGCATCGGCTCGCCTGGATTCGGCATGGCGTTATTGCTCGCATTTGCCCTCGGGCGTTCGATTCCGATCCTGCTCGGTGCACTTGCCATGGGCTGGCTGGAAAACCTGTCGGGATTGAGCCGATTCCAGAAAGGTTTTGAAGCCGTCGGCGGAATCCTGCTGGTCGCGGCCGGCCTGTATCTGCTCAACGCCTATCTCATGCTTATTCCCGCTCTGGCGGCATGAGACCACTATGAACTGGTACGCCCGCCCGGAATCCTGGTCGTTTATCCTGTACCGGTATCTGCCACGCCTGACGCTCTGCAGCCTGGCGTGGGAGATCGCGCAGTTGCCGCTCTACACCCTGTGGGAAGAGCCGCGTCTGGGGAGCATCGTTTACGCCGTCGCGCATTGCACCGTGGGCGATGCCATGATCGGCACGGCAGCGCTGGCCCTCGCCCTGATACTGAGCCGCGCCGGCGAACGCGCCACCTGGCCGGGGACGCGCATCGTCCTGTTGATGGTTTTTCTGGCTGTGGCCTACACGCTGCCGAGCGAGCGAATCAATCTGACCCGGGGCAACTGGGCCTACTCCGCATGGATGCCGGTTCTGCCGTGGATCAAGGTCGGGCTGGCCCCCGTGCTGCAGTGGGTCTTTGTGCCGCTCGTGGCTTGGTGGTGGGCAAACCGGAAACGCTAATTTATCCTGCTGTTAAGCTGAGCGCACCGGGATAACAGGATCCGATTCGGCATGGAAGCACATCACACCGCAACCAGGAAACTGCGACTGTTCGGGGCGCTGCTGGTCCTGATCGTCCTGGTGCTGGCCTATTTCCATCTGGAATCCGGCGGCCATCTGGAACGGATGCTGGACGGCGAGTGGCTGCGCCAGCAAACCCTGGCGCTGGGCGTCTGGGGCCCGCTCCTGATCATCGGCCTGATGGCGCTGGCCATCGTTCTCAACCCCATTCCAAGCGCCCCTATCGCGCTGGTTTCAGGCGCCGTGTTCGGCCATGCATTGGGCACGCTATATGTCGTTATCGGCGCGGAAATCGGCGCCCTGGTTGCCTTTTCAATTGCCCGCGTGTTCGGTCACGAGCTGTTGCGCCGGCTGTTCGGGGAGCGCGTCGCGCTGGGCTGGTTGGGCTCGCAAAATGCCCTGACATGGATGGTGTTCGTCTCGCGCCTGCTGCCGTTCGTTTCCTTCGACCTGGTGAGCTACGGCGCCGGGCTAACTCCCTTGAAGATCTGGCGCTTCGCGCTGGCGACCCTGCTTGGGCTGATTCCGGCGAGTTTTCTGCTCGCTCACTTCGGCGGTGAGATGGCGGGGGCGGACATGAATAAGGCGATGACCGCACTGTTGTTGATCGGCCTGCTGGTCGCGGTACCGCTGGTGTTCAGGCTCGTTCGCGCCCATAACAGCCGCGATCAGGAATCCGGGAAATAGCTGGAACAGACGGACTTCAGTTTTCCGGCTCGACCCAGCACCTGACCATCTTCTTGATACCCGGCGCAATGACAATGGCGAATGGGAATACGATGCCCCATGAGGGCAGCCAGACCTGGACACACTGGCCGACCAGACCATCCGTCCATCCGATATGCTGAAAGACAGCCACGCTCGCAACGATCAGAGATGTCGCGCCCGTCAGCAGCAAGGCAAACAACTGCGATTCGAAGCGGGCCGGGAGTTTTTTCATGGCTTCGACACACTTTGCCGCAGGGCATGTGCGGCCGCGCCGTAAAGGGCGGTCCGGGGTTCCAGGATGACCCGCACGGGAATCCGGCTCAACAGTCCGGAGAAACGCCCCTTATCCGTGAAGGCCGCCATGAAGCCGCTATTCGGCAAGGCGTCGATCAGCTTGGGGGCGATGCCGCCGCCGATATAAAGCCCGCCGGTCGCCAGGCCCATGAGCGCCAGGTTGCCCGCTGCCGCGCCATAGACGGACAGGAACATCTCCAGCGCCTGTGCACAGATGGCCGCCTCGCCGCGCGCGCCGGACTGGGCAATCGTTGCGGCGCGATCGGCGGCAGCCTCCAGCCGCGCGGCCAGTCCGGCCGGCTCGTCCATGCCGCTGTCCTTCAGGAAATCATAAATTGCCTCGAGGCCGCGACCGGACACCACCCGCTCCACGCTGACCCGGCCATGGCGTGCTGCGAGAAAACGCAGCAGCCGGATTTCTTCCTCATTGCGCGCGGCAAAATCGACGTGTCCGCCTTCCGAGGCCGACACGCGATATTCAGCGCCGTCGTGGAACAGCAGCGCCATGCCGAGGCCGGTGCCGGCGGCGATCAGCGCCTGGTTGCCGCCGGCCAGCGGCTGGCCTGGGTTGAGGGTGAAAAACTGTTCGGGTGGCTGGGTGGCGATGCCCAGCGCGTTGGCTTCGAGGTCATTCAGCAGGCGCACTGATTCCATTCCCAGTTCGCACGCCAGGTCGTTTTCCGACAATTGCCAGCCCAGGTTGGGCAGATGACTGGCGCCTGCCACCACCGCGCCGGCCACACCGAAACAGGCAGAGGCGGCAGAGAGGCCGGTATCCGCCAGAAAACGCCCGACCACTTCGGCCAGGCCGGTAAACTCGCGATTCTGGTAACTGCGTTCCGCCACGCTTTCGGGCGCATCGGACGCGCCACGAAAAAAGGCCAGATTGCTCTTGGTGCCGCCGATGTCGCCAGCCAGAATCAGCGCGGCAGACTCAGACATTGCACGCCCCCAGGTTGCCGGCGATGGCGCGCCAGCGGTGGCCGTTGCGTGCCAGCAGGTCGTCGGCCTCGGCCGGCCCCTCGGTTCCGGCGGCATAGACAGGCAATGCGCCGTCGGCTTGCGCCGCCCAGGCGTCCTCGATCGGGGTGATCAATCGCCATTGTGCTTCCACACCGTCGCGCCGGGTGAACAGCGTGGCGTCGCCGCGCATGGCATCGAGCAGCAGCGCAGCATAAGCCGAAGGCGGATGCTCGCCAAAGGCATTGCGGTAGCAGAAGTCCATGGAAACCGGCACCGCGCGGCGCGCCGTGCCGGGCTGCTTGGCGCCGAAGGCGAGGCTGATGCCCTCGTCGGGCTGGATGCGCAGGGCGATGACGTTGGACTGGACCGCCTCCGCATTCGGAAACAGGCTCAAGGGCGGGTGATGGAAATGCACCGCGATCTCGGTGACCTGGCGCGCCAGGCGTTTTCCCGTTCGCAGATAGAACGGCACCCCGGCCCAGCGCCAGTTGTCGATGCGAAACTCCAGTGCGGCGTAGGTGTCGGTACGGGATTCCGCAGGCACCCCCGCTTCCTCCAGCCAGCCCGGCACGGCCTCGCCGTCGCTCTCACCGGCAGCGTATTGGGCGCGCACGGTGCGGCTCGCCACTTCTTCCGGCGTCATCGGGCGGATCGAGCGCCACACCTCGATTTTCTTGTCGCGCACGGCGTCGGCGTCGAAGGCCACCGGCGCCTCCATGGCGGTGAGCGCCAGCAATTGCATCAGGTGATTGGCCACCATGTCGCGCAAGGCGCCGGATTCCTCGTAATAGCCGGCGCGGTGGCCCACGCCCAGCGGTTCGGCGGCGGTGATCTCGACATGGCTGACGTGGTTGCGGTTCCACACCGGCTCGAACAGGGCGTTGCCGAAGCGGAAGAACAGGATGTTCTGCACCGTCTCCTTGCCCAGGTAGTGGTCGATGCGATAGACCTGCTTCTCGCTGAAGGCCTCGGCCACCGTTTTGTTGAGCGCCTGTGCCGAAGCCAGATCGCGGCCGAAGGGTTTTTCGATGACGATGCGCGACCAGCCTTGTTCTTCGCGGTTCAGTCCCGCGTCGGCCAGGCCTTTGATGATGACCGGCGCGGCGGAAGGCGCGGTGGCCAGGTAGTACAGGCGGTTCCGGGCATCGGGCAGCGTATCGAGCAAACTCGCCAGTCGCGCGTGCGTTTCGGGTTCGGCGAAGTCGCCCGCCAGATAGCGGATGCGCGGCGCGAAGCCCTGCCATTCTGATTCGCTGAATTTCTTGATCTCGGCGGAATGGGCCACGCCTTCGCGCAGATGTTCGCGAAAGGCATTGTCGCTCATCGTCTGGCGGCCGATGCCGACGATCTGAAACTGACCCGCCATGCAGCCCTCGCAGGCGAGATGAAACAGGGCGGGCAGGAGTTTGCGCCGGGTCAGGTCGCCGCTGGCGCCGAAGATCGCCAGGGTGCATGGATCGGCCTGTGGCAACTGCGCAGCGGAAAGTTCAATGTGTGTGGCGAGGTCAATTTGTGGGGACATGGCAGGTTCCTATTTTCCGGGCTCCACATGGCCGCCAAAGCCCTGGCGCATGGCAGACAACACCTTTTCGGCGAACGTGTGGTCCTGGCGCGAGCGGAAGCGGGCGAACAGCGCGGCGGTCAGCACCTCGGCCGGCACCGACTCGTCGATGGCGGCCTGCACCGTCCAGCGGCCTTCACCGGAGTCCTGCACGAAACCGCTGTAATTCGACAGATCAGGATTGCGCGCCAGCGCCTCCGCCGACAGATCCAGCAGCCACGAACTTACCACGCTGCCGCGCCGCCACAGTTCGGTGATATCGGCCAGATCGAGGTCGTAGCGCTGATCTTCCGGCAGCGATTCGAGGTTGGCGTTTTTGAGGATGTCGAAGCCCTCCGCGTAGGCCTGCATCAGTCCGTACTCAATGCCGTTGTGCACCATCTTGACGAAGTGCCCTGCGCCCGATGGGCCGCAGTACAGATAGCCCTGCTCTGCGCTGCCACCGGGAGTTCTGCCTGGCGAAGGCGGAATGCCAGAGCCGCCGGGGGCCAGGCTGCGGAATACCGGCTCCAGCTTTTTCGCGGCACCGGCATCACCGCCGACCATCAGGCAGTAACCCCGTTCCAGGCCCCACACACCGCCGCTGGTGCCAGCGTCGAGATAAAGAATGCCGGATGCAGCCAAAACCTTTGCCCGCCGCACGTCGTCCTTGAAATGGCTGTTGCCGCCATCGACGATGACGTCGCCCGCTGCGAAATGAGCCGCCAGTTCCTTCACCGCATTTTCAGTGATGTCACCGGAGGGCACCATGATCCAGGCGGCGCGTGGCGGCGCAAGCTTTTCGGCCAGTTCCGACAGGCTCGCGGCGCCCGTGGCGCCCTCACTCACCAGCTGCGCCACGGCGTCGGGATTGCGGTCATACACCACACAATCGTGTCCGTTCCGCATCAGGCGGCGCGCCATGTTGGCGCCCATGCGCCCGAGTCCCACCATCGCAATCTGCATCGTCACTCCTCGTCATTAAGTCATTAGCCAGCAGTCATTGCATGGCCTTGTCAGTTGGTCGTTGGCCGCGACCATTCATGACGAATTTTTTTGCATCGGGCTTGTGAGGTTTGCAGCCCTGGCGCGACCAACTCACATACACACGATCGAGGACACACCATGAATCCCTTGCGCAAACTGCATGGCTACGGCCAGTCTGTATGGCTCGATTACATCGGACGCGAACTGCTCGACAGCCTGGAACTGCGTCGGCTGATCGAGGAAGACGGCGTTGTTGGCGTCACTTCGAATCCGGCGATTTTCGAGAAGAGCATCAGCGGCGGGCAACATTACGCCGTTGACATTGCCAAATCGGTCGATATGCCAGCCGCTCTGGTGTACGAGCATCTGGCACTTGAGGATATCCGGCGTGCTGCAACAGAGCTCCATCCCGTGTACACGGCCACCCAGGGACGCGATGGCTACGCCAGCCTCGAGGTTTCACCGCATCTGGCGCACGACACCGAACTCACCATTGAGGAGGCGCGCCGCCTGTGGGCGGCGCTAGGTCAGCCCAATACGATGATCAAGGTGCCCGCCACGCCGGCAGGCATTGTCGCCATCGAGACATTGATCGCAGAAGGGATCAACGTCAATGTCACCCTGCTGTTTGCGGTCGGCACTTACCGTCAGGTGGCCGACGCCTGGCTGCGCGGGCTTGAAAGGCGGGCGGCGGCGGGCGGCGAGCTTCCGCAGATCGCTTCGGTCGCCAGCTTTTTCGTCAGCCGCATCGACACTGTGGCCGATACGGCAATCGACCGGCGGCTGGCCGCTGCCGTGTCGAACCACGATGCACGGGCGCTATCGATGCTGAGAGGCACCCTGGCGATTGCCAATGCCCGCCAGGCTTATCTCCACTACCTGGACATCGTCACCCAGCCGCGCTGGCGCAAGCTGGCCAGCCAGGGAGCACAACCACAGCGGCTGCTGTGGGCGAGCACCGGAGTCAAGGATCCCGCCTATCGCGATGTTCGTTACATCGAAGAGCTGATCGGTTCGGAAACCGTGAACACCGTGCCGCCCGCCACGCTCGACGCGTTCCGCGATCATGGCGTGCCGCGCGATAGCCTACTGGAAGATATCGACGGCGCGCTCGACCGGCTGAACGAGGCGGCGCGTCTCGGCATCGACCTGGCGGCGATTACCGACAGCTTGCTGACCGATGGCCTGCGTCAGTTTCGCGATGCGCACGACCGCCTGATCAACGCCGTCGGCAAGGTGCAATTGGCTCAACGCCGCTCGGAGCAACACGCCTGAGCCGCCGGATTAAGCGGATCATGGGAGGCCAATCGTGCAATCCATCGACATGACCGAAATCGCCGCTTGGCTTGCTGCGATCAGCGTCGTACTGTTGCTGCTGATGAATGTCGGCATCGTCGCCTGGCGCATCCTGCGGCGCGCACACGCCGCCGCCCGGATACGCCGTCGCCTTGCCCTGTTTCCCGAGCGCAATCCCCAACCTGTATTGAGCGTGTCGTTTGACGGCCAGGTACGCTACGCCAACCCGGCGGCGCGTATGCTGGTTACGCGTTTGCACCCCGATGCGACCGTCGACAGGCTGTTGCCGTCCGACCTGTCCGCGCACATCACTGCGCTGCTCAACACAGGCCAATCGGACAGCCATTGGGAATATCTGTATCAGGCGAGCGTGCTGCAGTGCAGCGTGCATTGCATGGAAGATCTGGGGGTCTGCCATGTGTACCTCAAGGATATGACCGCGCAGCACGCCGCCGAGACCCTGCTCGGCCACCATACCCTGCACGACATGCTGACCGGACTTCCCAATCAGCGCGCCTTCAACGAGCGCCTTGCCGCAACCCTCGCGGACGGTGCGCCGGCCGCGGTGCTACTGCTGCATCTCGACCGCTTTCGCGCGCTAATGGAAACGCTGGGACATACCTCCGGCGAAACCCTGTTGAGCGCTGTTGCCAAGCGCCTGACGGGGATGATGACCCGCACGCCGGGGGGTGCGGTGCATCGCTTCGAGGGCGCGCTGTTCGCCGTGTTCTGTCCGCGTCTGACCGATGCCGCCAGCCTGGCCGACCTGGCCGCGCAGGTGAAAATGCTGATGCTGCCGGCCTTCCACATCGACGGCCGCGAACTGTATTTCTCGCTCAGCATGGGTGCCAGCCGCGCACCCGAAGACGGCAGCGATGCCGCCACCCTGCTGCGCTGCGCCGACACCGCGCTGCAGCATGTCAAGCGCGAGGGCGGCGACGGCTTCCAGTCGTATGTTCCGGCCCTCGACGCCCAGTCGGTGGAACGGCTGGAACTCGAGCACGCGCTGACGCACTCCGCCGCGCGCGGCGAACTCACGTTGCGCTATCAGCCGCAGATTCGCGTCGGCGATGGCCGCATGATCGGGGTCGAAGCACTGGTGCGCTGGCGCCATCCCACGCGCGGCGAAATTCCGCTGGGGGAATTCATCCCGCTGGCAGAATCCAGCGGCGCCATTGTCACGATCGGTGAATGGGTACTGCGTACCGCGTGCGAGCGCGCACAGGCCTGGCAGGCTGCCGGGCTGCCGCCCATCACCATTGCGGTCAATCTGTCGCCGCGCCAGTTCCGCTCGTCCAATCTTGTGCAGCAGGTCAAAACCAGCCTGCAACAAAGCGGACTGGATGCCCGCTGGCTGGAAATCGAAATCACCGAAAGCGCGGCGATGCACGACATCGAGCAGGCCGCCGCCACGCTCGACCGGCTGAAGGCGCTCGGCGTCCAGCTCGCGCTCGACGACTTTGGCACCGGGCACTCCGCGCTCGCCTGGCTGCGCCGTTTCCCGGTCGACAAGCTGAAGCTCGACCAGAGTTTCGTGCGCACCATGGAACAGGATTCCGCCAATGCTGCGATCGTGCGCGCGGTCGTCGCACTGGGCCGCGAATTGGGTCTGGTGGTGCTGGCCGAAGGTGTGGAAGACGCGGGCCAGCTGGCGATGCTGCGCGCCATGCGCTGCGACCAGTTACAAGGCTACCTGTTCAGCAAGCCACTCACCGAGGCGCAGATGCTCGAATGGCTCGCTGCCCTGCCGCCGCAGAACGCGACGCCAGTAGTGAAAAAACGAGGAGAAATCTATGAGCACCCCACTGCCCGCGTTCATCCGCTTCGGTCGTGAAATCTGCGGCGACCTGGCGCAGTCAGAACACCGCGAATGGTGGCTGGCCGACGGTTTTGGCGGCTATGCGGCTGGCACGGTCGCGCTGAGTCTGACGCGCCGCTATCACGGCCTGCTGTTCGACGCCGACCCGGACACGCTGGCACGCCGGCTATTTTTCGCCAAGGCCGAAGCGGTGCTGGTCGATGGCGGGCAGCGCTACCCGCTCACCACCAACCACTGGGCGAGCGGTGCGGTCGAGCCGACCGGTTTCCGTCTGATCGAGTCGTTCCGGCTGGAAGGCAGCACGCCGGTATGGCGTTTTGAGATCGGCGACATCGTCGTCGAACAGCGCATCTGGTTCGTTCCCGGAAAACGGGTGCTTTGCCTGGGGTGGACGCTGGTGCGACCGCCCGACCGCCCGATTGCACTCGACATCACGCTGCTGTGCAACGATCGCGACCACCACGGCGAGACCCGCGGCGATGCCCATCCCGCGCTAACCACCGAACTGCATGACGGCGCTCTGCAGCTGATGAAAGACGGCCAGCCGCGACTATTTTTTGCCAGCGCACATGGCCGGTTCGATGCCGATTCGACCTGGTACCGCGACCTGTATCTGCCGCTGGAGCAGGCGCGCGGACTACCCGATCACGAGGATCATTTCTGTGCGGGTCACCTGCACCTCGATCTGCTGCCGGAAAAGCTGACGGGATTCAGTGCCAGCACCCATCTGCCTGAACCCATGGCCGACATGAGTGATGCGCTGATGGCCCGCCACCACTATGACGGCAACCGCATTCAGCATGCCGTGCTGTGCGTTGCGGGGCATGCCGGCGCGCCCGACTGGGTGCGCCAGCTGCTGATCGACAGCGACCGCTTCCTGATCCATCGCGCCACGCCCCGGTCGGCTGCTCCGCCACCCTCTTCCATCGCCTACTGGAACGACCGCTCCGAACTCGCCGACGGTGCCGCCGTGGTGGCGGGCTATCCCTGGTTCGCCGACTGGGGGCGCGACACCTTCATCGCGCTGCCCGGGCTCACTTTGTCCACCGGGCGCTTCGTGGTGGCACGGCGCATCCTCGAAGCCTGGTCGCACTTCATCCAGGATGGACTGCTACCCAATCTGCTGCCCGAAAACGGTGGCGGCGCGGAATACAACAGCGCCGACGCCGCGCTGTGGTACATCGAAGCCTGGCGCGCCTATTACCAGCACACCCAGGATCTCGCCGCGGTGCGCCATGTGCTGCCGGTACTGAAAAGCATCATTGACGGCTACACGCAGGGCACGCTTTTCGGCATCGGACTGGACCCGGCCGACGGGCTGATGTGCGCCGGCGAGCCAGGCAGCCAGGTCACCTGGATGGATGCGCGGGTCGAGGGCGTGCCTGCCACGCCGCGCAGCGGCAAGCCGGTCGAGATCAATGCGCTGTGGTACAACGCGCTGCGCACCCTGGAAGCCTTCATCTCGCTGTTCGGCGAAGACCCCGCATCCTATGCTGCGCAAGCCGAACGCACGCGCGCCGGATTCGCGCGTTTCGTCCACCCAGAAGGCGGCCTCTACGACGTGCTCGACGGTCCGGATGGCGACGACGCCCGCGTGCGTCCCAACCAGATTTTCGCCGTCAGCCTCACCCACAGCCCGCTTGATCTCGCTACGCAAAAAAGCGTGGTGACGCAGGTGGCACAACACCTGCTCACCTCCTACGGCCTGCGCACACTGGCCCCGTCCGAACCCGGCTATCACCCGCGCTACCGGGGCGGCATCAACGAGCGCGACAGCGGCTACCACCAAGGGCCGGTGTGGGCGTGGCTGCTGGGGCATTACGCGCTGGCTGAATACCGCGTCAGCGGCGATGCCGCGCAGGCGCTGTCGCGCCTCGAACCGCTACGCGACCATTTGCAGGACGCCGGCCTCGGTTCAATCTCCGAACTATTCGACGGCGATGCGCCGCACGCCCCTGGCGGCGCTCCCTGCCAAGCCTGGTCGGTCGCCTGCACGCTCCACGCGTGGCACCGACTGAGCTGCGCGCTCGAAAAGCAAAGCCGCACAGTCAATGTCCCCATCCACACACCCGAGACAACGCCATGACAAGCGATGCCGCAGACAACGCCGAACGCGCCCGTCTCGAAGCCCAGCGCGCCGGGCGCGAAAACTGGCGGCAGTGGGGGCCCTATCTGGCCGAACGCGCCTGGGGCACGGTGCGCGAGGACTACAGCGCAGACGGCGCGGCGTGGGAGCACTTCAGCCACGACCAGGCGAGGAGCCGTGCCTACCGCTGGAACGAGGATGGCCTCGGCGGCATCTGCGACGAGGCGCAGACCCTGTGCTTTGCGCTGGCGTTATGGAACGGGCGCGATCCCATTCTGAAGGAACGCGCGTTCGGGCTGACCGGCAACGAAGGCAATCACGGCGAGGACGTGAAGGAAGCCTATTTCTACAAAGCCGCGCTGCCCTCGCACGCCTGGCTGCAATATCTCTACAAATACCCGCAGGGCGCCTTTCCCTACCAGTGGCTGGTGGAAGAAAACGCACGCCGAACGCGTGCCGAACCGGCGTTCGGCATCGTCGATTCCGGCGCGCTCGACAACGGGCATTACTGGGACGTGGAAGTCACCTATGCCAAGGTGAGCCCGACTGAAATCCATATCCGCATCGCGGTGTCCAACCGCGGCGAAGACGACGCCGAAGTGTGCGTGCTGCCGCAACTGTGGTTTCGCAATACCTGGAGCTGGGACGACGGCACGGACAAGCCCGTCATCGCGCTGGACGCCGCACCGGGAATCGCGAACTGGGCGGTGCGCGCTGAGCATCCCGTGTTCGGCCGCTGGCATCTGTACGGCCAGCACAAGGCTGACTGCCTGTTCACCGAAAACGAGAGCAACGCCGAACGCCTGTGGGGCGTCGCCAACACCCAGCCGTATGTGAAGGATGCGTTTCACCGCTATTTGATCGACGGCGAAACCGCGGCGGTCAACCCGGAAAAACACGGCAGCAAGTTCGCCGCCTGTCACCGGCTGAAAGTCGAAGCCGGGCACACCCGCATGGTCGATCTGATTCTCGCGCAGTCCGAATTAGCGCGTCCGTTCGAGCGTCACGAGCGCGTCCTCGCCTCGCGCCAGTCGGAATTCACCCAGTTCTACGACGAACTCCTGCCCGACGCCAGCCCGCAGGACGCGCGCATCATGCGGCAGGCGTTTTCCGGACTGATCTGGAACAAGCAGTTCTTCCATTACGACGTCGCACGCTGGCTTGGTGGCGACAAAATTCCGCCGCCCGATTCGCACCGCCACGGACGCAACCAGCATTGGGCACATCTGCAGGCCGGCGATGTTATCTCGATGCCGGACAAATGGGAATACCCCTGGTTCGCCGCCTGGGATCTGGCCTTTCACTGTGCAGCCTTCGCCCAGCTCGACGTCGATTTCGCCAAGGACCAGATCGAGCTGCTGGTATCGGAACGCTACATGCATCCCAACGGCCAGATTCCGGCCTACGAATGGGCGTTCGGCGACACCAATCCGCCGGTGCACGCAATGGGCGCGCTCAAGGTGTTCCGCGCCGAGCGGGTGCAGCGTGGCGCTGGCGACATCGCCTTTCTCAAGCGCGTGCTGCACAAGCTGCTGCTCAACTACGCCTGGTGGATAAACCGCAAGGACGCCGACGGCCACAATGTTTTCGGCGGCGGCTTTCTCGGGCTCGACAACATTTCCGTCTACGACCGTTCGCAGCCCCTACCGCCCGGCTTCACCCTGAAACAGGCCGACGCCACTGGCTGGATGGCGATGTTCGCGCTCAACCTCACCGCGATGGCGCTGGAAATCTGCACCGAGGATCCGAGCTACGAAGGCATCGCCATCCAGAGCTATGCCCAGTTCCTCGCCATCGCCGAGACCATCGCCGGCCACAGCGGCCTCGGCATGTCGCTTTGGGACGCCGCCGACGGCTTCTTCAAAGACTTGATGGTGCAGCCCGATGGCAGCGTGCACCGCATCGACGTGTTTTCCTGGGTCGGCATCATTCCGCTGTTCGCCTGCGAAGTAGTCGACCGTCGCCTGCTCGACGCCGCGCCGCGCTTTGCCAGGTTTCTCGAAGGCCGTCGCGGCGGTGTGCTCGACGGCCATGCCTACTGCGCCTGCCCGGCACGTACCAACGACCGCGGCGACCACCTGCTGGCGGTGGTCGATATTCACATGCTGAACTGCATCCTCGCCCGCGTGTTCGACGAGTCGCAGTTCCTGTCGCAATACGGTGTGCGCAGCGTCTCGCGCATCCACGCCGAACGCTCCGACCTCGGCCACATTCCCGGCATCGGCCGGGCGGTGATCGAGTACGTGCCAGGCGAATCGACCTCGGGCCTGTTCGGCGGCAACTCCAACTGGCGCGGCCCGGTATGGATGCCAACCAACTACATGCTGATCCAGGCACTGGAGAAATATCAGCGCTACCTCGGCGACGCCTACACCTTTCCGGCACCCTGCCTCGGCGGCGAATCAATCACGCTGAAACAGGCGATCGCCCTGCTGTCCGACCGCGTCGTCAACGTGGTGCGGCGCGATGCCAGCGGCCGCATCCCCGCCTTTCCGGAACAGCACCCAATGCAGCATGACCCCCACTGGCGCGACCTGCTGCTGCTCAACGAGTACTACCACGCCGATACTGGCCAAGGGCTCGGTGCTCAGCATCAGGCTGGGTGGACCGCGCTCATCGCCAATCTGGTATTTCGCCGTTACCGGCAAGACATGCCGGATTACTGGAAGCGGCTTCAGGCGAATCCTCGGTGAATCTCCCCGCCGACGGGCGTTCGCGCATCGTCATCGTCGGCGGCGGGTAAGTTCACGGCTATCACCTCGCGAGGTGGCATGGTAGATCGCACCAGGAAATTCAATGTGTAGCTGGCGAAACATAATTCAGATTAGCAGAGCGGGACAAAAGTCGAGACTTGGCCTCGAAGTGCTGCCCCAGGCTGTTGGGTTGCTGCAGCAGCATTTCTCCACGGCGGTGTGCGTCACGACGCGTCAATCCGAAACATGCGCCATCCGGCGCCCCTGATTGCTGAATCGGATCTGGCGCCGGCAACTTGAGTCGAGCCGGAGTCTAGCGCATGTAGGCGAAGCCCTCTTCCTGCTGCAGCCGCACGATTTCGGCTTCGGCCATCGGCACCATCTTCACGAAACCGTGGATGTCCTTGGGTTCGAAACCGTGCATGCGCGCCGCAGCACGGCACATGCGGTACTCGACCACATCGCCGACAGACAGACTGTAGGCGCGCCGCATCAAATCCTTGTGTTTCGCATGGTTGCGGATCGCGAAAAACGGGATGGCGCCCCCGTGCAGCACCACCACGATACGGTTCTCGACCGGATCGGCGCCGTTGAGAATACTGAGAAAACTTGCGCGGTCGAGCACGCTCGTCAGTCCGGCCACGGTGCCCGACGTGGTGTCGAACACGACTTTCTGCCCGCGATAAACCTGCTCGATATCGCTCGCGCTGCCCCAAGGAGCGCGGCTGTCTGTCTGGGCCCAGCCGGGCAGCGTCGCCAGCACCAGCATGGGAAACAGGAATGTCCATTTCATTGCTATCGGTTCTATCAAGGAGGGAAACGCCACGCACCCGGGCAGGGCGCGTGGCAGGGCAGGCCTTATTTTTTGAGCTGCGGCTGGTCGATATAGCGCACGTCCTTCACTGCCAGCGGAGCCGGGTTGGTGTATTGATACCCCTTACTCTGCCAGTAGGCCAGTTCCGGGAAGCCCGCCGGCACTACGGTGATGAATCCATGCATGTCCTCGGCACCGAAGCCAGCGGCTTTCATGGCGTTGGAGCACATCTTGAATTCGACGCCCTCCTTCGCCAGCTCGGCCATCTTATCGACTGCGCTCTGGTATTTCATGTAGTTTTCCTTGGCAAAGGCGCGTAGTTCCGGGCCATGGGTTACTACCACGACTTTGCCATTGGTCACCCGCTTGGTGTTGAGAACGAAGTTGTAGAGCGTGTTCAGCTTCTGCGGATCTTCGTAATTGACATCGAACACCGTGTCGGTCGGGGGCATTGTGTGCATGTCGACCTTGGCCGTGCCATAGGGTGCAAATTCCTTGGCGACGGCATGCTGCGCTGGCAGCAGGGCCAGCAGGCTGGCCGCTGCAATCCATTTCATTTTCTTGTTCATAGTCTTGTCTCCGGATAGGGGGTGTGCTCGTACTGCTCCGCCGGCTGCGCACGTAAACCGGGGCTTGAAATGCATCTGCCTGCGACGGGTGGCTCAAACATCGCGCAGCCAGTCACCAAGGTAAGCGGCTTCTGCCAGAATCGTGTCGGGGTCTCCGAGCGCGTTGGCGATCAGGCTGATGCCCTGCAACGCAGCCACCAGGTGCAGCCCCAGCGCTACGGCTTCCTGGTCGGGTTTGCCCAGCAGGCGGAACTGCACTTCGCACCAGCCGAGCAGCATCTTGAACGGCTCAGCCGCCTCACCACTGAGTGGGCCGCGGCCCTTGGCTAGTTCATGGCAGAGACTGCCGATCGGACAGCCATAGCGGGCATCGTTATCGCGCGTCTCGATCCATACCTCGACCAGTGCCCGCAGCCTTTCACGCGGCGTCTGCAGACGGTCTATTTTTTCGAACAGCTGTTCGATCTCGAACTGCCGGCGTTCCAAGATCGCCCGCGCCACGTCGTTCCTGGACTTGAAGTAGTAGTAGACGCTGCCCAGCGCCACTTTCGCAGCAGCCGCGATATCCGCCAACGTGGTGTGGGCAAATCCCTTACGGTAGATGAGATCGGCCGCAGCATCGGTCAGGCGCGCCTTCTTGTCCGGCATCTCGGGCACTATCAACTCCATATTAGTTGGTTAGCTTACTATATCTCTGCCTTGGCTGGATATGCAAATTCCTTTCAACAAAAAACGTGGGTAGTTGTCCACGTCCACACCACATCAGCCCGGCGGATCAGGAATGATCGCGGTGCGCGTGCCGAGCCTGCGTGCCGTGCTGGCGCAGCATCCTGACTTCGGCATCGAACACCTGCAGCAGCAGAGCAGGCAGACCCGGTCTACCATCGGATTAGTAGATGACGCCCGCCAGACCAGCGCCTCACTGGACTGATCAAGCAATTCCGGCTGGAAAGCGGTAGTGTCTACGGCTACCGCAAGATCTCCGACGATTTGCGCGAGGTAGGCGAGACCTGCGGCAAACACCGGGTTCATCGCCTGGTGAAATCAAAAGGCCTGCGTTCGCAGACCGGCTATTGCCGCCGCCCCGGGCTACGGCATGGCCGCCCATTGGTGGTGGCGCTGAACCATCTACAGCAGCAGTTCGGCGTGACCGAACCGATGTCTGGGTGGCCGACATCTCCTATACCTGAACTTACGAGGCGGTTGTATCTCGTCGTGGTGCTCGATCTCTTCTCACGTCAAGTGGTGGGCGCGGTCATGCATGGATCGGGAGCTGGCGATCAACGCGCTGTTGATGGCGGTCTGGCGGCATCAGCCTGCCGAACCCGTCATCATCCAGATCAGGGCAGCCAGTTGGCAGCCACGACTGGCAGGCCTTCCTGAAGTCGCGCAATCTAGTCGCCAGCATGAGCAAATGGCATCTGGTGTCATGACATATGCGGTTCATGATAAGGTTTATTATCAAGAATGCTTATTTTATGATTTATCTCATGGGGTTATGGCCTATATTTCCGGTTTACCCTTGATTTCAGTCAGTTAGCCATGGAATCCACACGCAAAATCGGCCGCCACCACCTCGCCTTCTACCGCGGCTGGTTGCAGGGCCTCGACCTCAAGCTCGCAGCGGATCGCTACCTCGAATCCGGCCTCGATCAGCGCGTCGCGCGTTCCACACTGACCTGGATCCAGCAAGCCCTGACGATGGCTGCCCGCCGGCATGGCCGACATGCGCTGGCCAGGCTGCTGCGCCTGCCGCTCGGCACCCTGCCCGAAGCAATCCGGTCAACGACCGCCCTCCCCTCGCTCGAAACCTTCCGCGAAGAAAACGACCCCGATCACTTCTATTCGGAGAAGGAGCTGACCGCGATGTACGTCGAGGCCTATCCACAGAGCATCGACCGTCGCGCGAGACGCTACGCCCGACTGGTCGAACGCCAACTAGCGGCGCTGGTGTGGATGGAGGAACTGCTCGCCACCGACCCGCAGCCGCAAGACCCGGTTGCAGCCTGGTTTGACGATCGACTCGCTGCCAGGCTCATTCTCGCCGGCGTCCCTACCATTGAGGCGCTCCATCAGCGCGTCCGCACGCAGGGCTACCGCTGGTGGGTGTCCGTTCCGCACCTCGGCGAAAAAGGTGCGCGCCGGCTCGTGACCTGGCTTGCCACCCACGAAGGCAGTCTGGGTGTCATGGCGCCCCAGGGGCTCGCCCCGCTTCGGTCGCTGTCTCAAATCGCACTGACCCGGCCCTCAGCCACCGCCATCATGCCGCTGGAATCGTTCTCGACGCCGGCGGAACTGGATGGCTCACTCGGCGAGAACCGTGGCCTCGGCCGCAGCCGCATCATTGCTGAAAATGACCATCAGGCGATCCAGGCCTGGTTGAAAGCGCGCGCGTCGAATCCGAATACCGAGCGCGCCTATCGCCGCGAGGCAGAGCGACTCCTGATCTGGTCGATCATGGAGCGCGGACGCGCCCTGTCGTCGCTGTCGATCGAGGATGCCATTGCTTACCGGGATTGGCTGGGCGGGCTCGGCCGCACATTGCCGGAGGCATGGCCATGGCGTCTTCCCCAGGCGGAATGGATGTCAAAGCGCAGCACACCGCGCTGGTCTGCCAACTGGCGGCCATTCGAGGGAGCTGCCTCGCTGCGCAGCCAAATCCAGGCCCATACCATCCTCAAATCCCTATTCGAGTGGCTTGCCAAGGTGCGTTATCTCGACAGCAATCCATGGGACGGCGTACCGCCACCACAGCGGGTGATGGGCGTGGCCACCGCGCCTGATTTGGAGTTGACGCACGCTTTCACACGCAGCCAGTGGGCATTTCTCATGGAGTATCTGCACAGGCAGCCTATGGGCGAATCCATTCGGCGCTTGCACTTCGTGCTCCCCTTCTCCTATGCCACGGGGCTACGGCTCGCCGAACTGGTGGATGCCCGCTTGGGGAGACTCTATTCGGTCCCGCTTAGGAAAGATCTGGGAGTCCGCTGGATGCTGAAAGTGCTCGGCAAAGGTGGCAAATGGCGTGCAGTCCCGATGCCCGGCATGGTGATGGATGCATTACGCGATTACCTGGCCTGGCGGGGCCTGAATGTCGACCCGCTGGATAATCCTGGAGATATTCCCCTGATCGCCCGGCTGCGGCTTGGGCAGGATACGGGTACCCTGGATCCCACGACGCTGTACAAGGCCTTGAAGGTGTTCTTCAGGGAAGCGGCTGCAGAGCTTGCCACGCAGGGGCATCATGACGATGCCAAAAAGATGGCGAATGCCTCGACGCACTGGCTGAGACACACGCGCGGCGCGCATTCCGCAGAGACGATGCCGGTCAACATGATCCAGCGCCTGCTCGGACACGCCAGCGTGGCAACCACCAGCATATACACGTCTACGGACGACGAGGTGCTGTTTCTGCTACTGGATGACAGCCTGAAAATAGAAACACAACCGGGCACCAGGGTCAGCTGAATGGCCATGCCAATTCTGTTGGGCTCTGGCAGACGATAGAACGCTGAACATCGTGCACGCGCAGATCATGGGATCCCTTGGTTGATCACCTGCTCAAGCTGCCGAGTGGCATCAAGCACCTCGGCAAAATCGGGCACCTCCCCAAAAATCATCCCGGTCATCGCCTGGTAATCACGCCTGAGCGCATCCACCATCCCGGGGGTCGGTGTGATCGCAAATGAACCGGGCCGGGCATGCAGCAGATCCAGGTCCGCGCTGTTGAAGAACATTAGTGCGTGACGCGCACAGTCGAGAGCCAGTACATGATCCCTGGCTGCCAGTTGCCCTACCGGAGAACGCGTCAGCTTGTAGATGTCGTAGTAATGCCTTGATACACGATGGCCATGCTGGCGTAACACCCCCCGGTTGTCATGCCAACGACGCAGGCCATGCAGGATCACGACCTTATCCCAGAAAGTGCGCTCGGCATCGATGGTGACGACGTCCGGCACGACGAGATCGGCCGCCGGCACGTCGTCGGCAACATAGGGTTGAATGGTGGCGAAACGGTGCGGGTCCAGAGCCGACTTGGCTCCGGCTTCGATCTTGACCGTTGGCTTCACATATTCGTCGACACCCGTGCTGACTGAGGGATAACGTACCAGCAGTGTCTGTTGATCCGGGTCGTCAGGATCGTGAACCACGGGGACTTCTGCAAGCGATACTCCCGCTTCGCGAAATGCTGCCTCGATCTGCCGGTTCAAACGCGCTTTGAGTGTGCCCTGGATGTAAGCCTGGCAGGCTTGCTTGATGGCTTCCAGCAGGAGGCGTTGCTGCTTGCCCGAGAGACCTTCCAGGTCGCCAACCTGGATGTCCTGGCCAATGTCTTCCCGGAACACCGTGATATCGATGTCTTCAGAAAACCGGGAGATCAGCCCGTAGGCCTTGGACAGCGATGTCCCGCCCTTGAAGAGCAGGCGTGGCTCGCCGGTGTCGCGGCCGTTGAACAGCAGGTCCAGCACCCAGGACACCCAGAAATCCTTCTCCACATTCTGGATCGGCGTGCCGAGCCTGGTGGCGGTTGCCAGGAACAGGCCGCGACGATCCTCGGGAGAGGCGGCGATGATGCGAATGAAACCGGCGTTCACGGTGAAGCCTTGGTGCTTGCCTGCTCGGACCGGGCAAGCAGATCGCGAATCCACTGTTGCATCCACGACGGCACAGTGTGTAAACCGGATCGCAGATCATCACGAATCACGCTTCCCTGGCTTGCGTCCTGCAGTAGCCGAATGAGCTTGGCCTGAATCGCATCCTGATCGATCTGGGCACCATCCTTCAGGCCATCGCGGAGCCAGTACAGGGCTTGCACCACCCGCATGGCTGGACGGTCCGCCCAGTAGAGCTTGCTTGGCGCCGTCAGTTTGAACTGAAGGGTCAATTTGCCCAACTGGATCGGTCGCAGCCGACCATCCGTATGGACGATGACCTGCCCCGGTACCGCATTGGTCAGGCCCAGGTCGTTGGCGGCGGTCATCCCGTCAATCAAAACGCGCACCTGGTCGCGGCGACCGACGGCATCGATCACGCTGCGATAATCAGGTGCGGTTGGCTGGCCAGTGAGGGCGTTCATCCGGGGCTGGTCGTACAGTCCTCGATCGATGCGACGCAGATCATTGCTGGCGACCATGCGCTGGAGCGTTTTGTCCACCGCGTCGCGGCTACCCAGGTCGAGAAAATCCACCGGCGTCCACACTTTGGCTGCCGGTGCCTGGTTGATGCGTTGCATCACCTGCGATTTGATGACGGGCGTCGGATTGAGCATGACTGGCTCCTTGTCCGATAATTATATACACATTTCGGACACAGGCAAGGCCAGGAATGAACGAACAGACAGGAAGGCAAATAGGCTGAAGACTGGCGTGCCATTATAAAAAGAACGAAAATGATCGGCATGTTGAGGGTCGCGAGATTTATGCGCGATCAGGATTCGATTCAAGAATGAACATGCGAAGGCTGTGGTCTGACTTGAATCCTTTACCGTCATGGGAGTGGCGGAAATAACAAGCTGAATAATTACCCCCTTGCAGTTGCGGAGCCGAAGGGATTAAAACAAGAAAGGCGAAAAACACATGGGTTCCGCACCCTCAAAATGCCTGCCCCCATATATGGAGCAGTTCTGCAATGATCTATGGCTTAGCCATGGCCTCGCAGACAAAACAATCGCTGCCTACCGAGCCGATCTAATCGGTTTCTCATCATGGCTGTCGGGGCATAACGGAAAGACGTTACTCCAGGCGCAGATCCTGGATATTGATGAATGGCTGGCAAGCCTGCTTGAGAGAAAGATCAGCCCTCGAAGCGTCGCTCGCTATTCAGCTTCGCTGCGGCGCTTTTACCGATATCTCACGTCCAACGGGTTGGTTTCACAAGACCCGACCGTGCCGCTTGGCAAGATCAAAATCCCGCGAAAACTACCGAATACCCCGACTCAGGATGAGGTTGCAACGCTGCTCGATATTACCGATCTCAATTCTCATCAGGGCCTGCGCGACAAAGCCTTGCTCGAATTGCTCTATGCGACCGGCTTAAGGGCCGCAGAGCTGTCAGGTCTCGAAATCGGTGATATTGATTTCAGAAACCGGGTAATTCGCGTTTGTGGGAAAGGGAACAAGGAGCGCCTTGTTGTGTATGGCGAAGAAGCCTCGTTCTGGCTTGATCTGTATCTAAGCAGATCGAGACCCGCATTCAGGCGAGATTCCCGCTGCAATTATGTTTTCCTCTCGGTACGAGGCAAGAAGTTAAACACAAGCACCCTTCGACTGGTCGTGAAAAAGCATGCCGAGAACAACAGCATCCTCAGGCCTCTCAGCACTCACAGCATCCGGCACGCTTTTGCCACCCACCTACTGGATGCCGGCGCTGATTTGCGGGTTATCCAGAAACTGCTGGGACATGCCTGTATCAGCACGACTCAGATCTACACATTCGTTGCTACCAAACGATTGGTTACGCTTCACGCAAAGTCCCACCCCAGGAACAATGTCGGGGCATCATCAAACGATTCTGATGGAAATCGAACCCTATTTCGCTCAACGAGATTACGCTGAGCAGCTCTTGGCAGGCTTGCTGGGGAATTTGCCATACTCTTGGGTGCGCCGGGCAGGGCTGACGCCACTTAAAATACCTTGCGCAGATTTCTTGCGCTGTTTCGGGTTCATCTGTAATGACTGGCTAGGCATTCTGGCGAGAGCTTCCTTTTTGGATTCACCATCACACCGACAACTTTTCACCTAGTTTGGTAGCATCGCGCCATGACACCACAAGCCTTCATTGCAAAATGGCACGGCAACCCCCTCTCTGAAAAAGCTGGCGCTCAATCCTTCTTTCTGGATCTGTGTGATCTCTTGGGCGTTGCGAAACCCGATGATTCAGAGAACTACTGCTTCGAGCGAGGCGCAACCCGTACCGGCGCTGGCCATGGTTGGGCCGATGTATGGATGCGCGGCTTTTTCGCCTGGGAAAGTAAGGCGCCGGGCAAAGACCTTGGCGTTGCGTTGAAGCAATTGATGACTTACGCCCTCGCGCTCGACAACCCGCCGCTGTTGGTGGTATCCGACCGCAGCCGTATTGAAATCCACACTCACTTTACCGGCACCCCGTCCGAAGTTCACAGCATCACGCTGGAAGATATCGGCCAGCCACAGAGTCTGCAAAAGCTGCGCTGGCTGTTCGAGTCGCCTGAGCGTTTCAAGCCGCAGCGCACCACCTACGCCGTCACCGAAGACGCCGCACGCAAGATGGGCCAGCTGGCCGAACGCCTCAATGCCCAAGGCCGCACGCCGTTGCAGACTGCGCATTTCCTCATCCAGTGCGTGTTCTGCATGTTTGCCGAAGACGCCCGCCTGCTGCCGGAAAAACTGTTCGAAACGGTGCTGGACAAGTCCAACCCAGACGGTGCAAAAGCCCAGTCCCGGCTCACCGAATTGTTCACCGCCATGCGCCGTGGCGGCGACTTCGCGTTGGAAACCATTCCGTATTTCAACGGCGGCCTGTTCGAGCAGATCGAGGTGCCGCCGCTAACCACCGAAGACGTGGTGCAGTTGCTCGACGCCGCTCGCATGGGCTGGGGTGAGATCGAGCCCGCCATTCTCGGCACCCTATTCGAGCGCGGCCTCAACCCAGACATGCGCAGCCAGCTCGGCGCGCACTACACCGACCCCGCCACCATCCTCAAGTTGATCCGACCTGTGATCGAGGCGCCCCTGCTGGCCGAATGGCAGGCCGTCAAAATGCAGATCGCCGCGCTGCTGGAAAAGCACAATCAAGGCGGCAAGGGTAGCAAGACCGCACGCGACGACGCGCAGGCCGCCTTTATCCACTTCATCCAGCGGCTCAAGGGCTACCGCGTGCTCGATCCCGCCTGCGGCAGCGGCAACTTCCTCTACTTGGCGCTGAAAACTCTAAAAGACTTGGAACACCGTGCCAACCTCGAAGCCGAATCCCTCGGTCTGCACCGCGAACTGGTGATCGAAACCAGCCCGGCCAACGTGCTCGGCATCGAACTCAATCTCTACGCCGCCGAACTCGCCCGCGTCACCGTGTGGATCGGCGAAATCCAGTGGATGCTTTTGCACGGCTACGCGCTGCGGCGCGACCCGATCCTGCAGCCGCTCGATCATATCGAAAACCGCGACGCGGTATTGCAGGCCCACTACGAGGGAGTGGTGGTCGAAAACGCCGGGCAGGAGCGGGACAGCATGCTCGTCGCCGCCTTCGAGCCGGAATGGCCCGAGGCCGATGCTATCGTCGGCAACCCACCCTTTCTCGGTGACAAGAAAATGCGCGCTGAGCTGGGCGACGAATACACCTATAACCTGCGCAAGCGATACGACGGCCGCGTGCCCGGCGGTGCCGATTTCGTCACCTACTGGTTCGAGAAAGCCCGCGCGCAAATTGAAGCGGGCAAGACGCAACGCGTCGGGCTGGTCGCCACCAATTCGATACGCGGCGGCGCCTCGCGCCGGGTACTGGAGCGCATCGTCGCCACCGTACCCATCTTCGAAGCCTGGAGCGATGTAGCCTGGGTCAACAACGGCGCAGCGGTACGGGTGTCTCTGGTGTGCTTTGGAAATAGCGAGGGAGCCGCCCTCGACGGTCAGCCATCTGGAAGAATCCATGCGGATCTGACCGCTGGTGCCGATGGTCTTGATCTTACACAAGCTCAACGGCTCAAGGAAAACACTGGAACCTGCTTTGAAGGAATCAAAAAATACGGAAGTTTTGATATTCCTGGAGAACTGGCCAGAAACCTTCTCAAGCAAGGTGGCAATCCGAGCGGCCTGCCAAATAGCAATGTTGTGTTTCCGTGGATCAACGCAACCGATGTTGTCAGAAACTCTTCCGACACATGGATTATTGACTTCACAGGTCTCTCCCAAAATCAGGCCATGCAATATGAAGTGCCTTTTCAACATGTGCTTGAACACGTAAAGCCTGAGCGTGAAAAGGATCGCAATGCCCGAACACGCGAGAACTGGTGGCTCTTCGAACGGCCTCGCCCGGATATGCGTCGAGCCATTGAGGGTCTTCCTAGATATATCGTGACGCCAATAGTTTCAAAGCACAGGATTTTTGCTTGGCGTAGCGCCCCCACACTGGCGATGAACCTTCTGGATGTTATCGCCCGTTCCGACGACACCACCTTCGGCATCCTGCATTCCCGCTTCCACGAACTTTGGTCTCTGGGCTTGTGCACATGGCTTGGGAAAGGCAACGACCCCCGCTACACTCCCACCACTACCTTCGAGACTTTCCCCTTCCCCGCTGGCCTGACGCCACGGAACACAACCACCGGACCGCAGGCCGAAGCCATCGCCGCCGCCGCGAAGCAACTCAACGCCCAGCGCGAAGCCTGGCTCAACCCGTCGGAGTGGGTGGACTGGGTGCGCACCCCGGAAGAGGAACAGGCCGCCTTCCCGCTGCGCCCCGTCGCCAAGCCCGGCCATGAGGCCGAGCTAAAAAAGCGCACCCTCACCAACCTCTACAACGCCCACCCGGCCTGGCTCGCCCACGCCCACCGCGAACTCGACGCCACGGTGGCCTCCGCCTACGGCTGGACCGACTACACGCCAGCGATGCCCGACGAGGAAATTCTCAAGCGCCTGCTGGCACTGAATTTGGACCGGGCTGCAAAACAGAATAAACGTTGAATCCCCATCGTTTTCCAGACGCTTCCAAACGTTAGCGAAGGTCGAGGTGCGGGTAGTCAGAGTGCCAGCCACGAATATTTTCGTCGTCGGCAATTCTGTTGAAATACTCCTGCGAGGCCTAAACTGCCGTGTCTTCCTAAAAAAACCGCCCCTTCAGAATTGACCACACAATGATCGTTAATGAGCTGATGGTTTGACGATCCCTAAAACCCTGCCGCAAACCACGACCAAAGAGTTTTTCAACACGGCCTAAGCAGATGCTCGTAATTGGACGCAGCAAGGTGGCAGATGTCCGCTTTGCGGAAATGCGCCTCAATGGGTGGCTCTCGACCAGAAACAGCCATCAGCCGTAACGCTCAAGAAGAGGGTTGCATCACTGGTTTTTATCCATTCTGACTGATATCACCTGCTACCATGTGGTGCCACTGCGAAATACGCACTCGCAATTGTATGGTTTTCATTATGAAAAAAATCCGGGGGGATACGTGTCGGAGACAAAAAATATTGCCGAGATCGCGGAAAAGATATCAAAGGACATCTTCAAGCATTTTCTGTGGGAGACGCATCCGAAACGCGACGACAATTTCAGCTGCACGAATGAGCAGCACTTGGGGGAAACCGGTAAGCCAAAGGCCACCCATCCTGGCGATGTCGTATTCTTTTACGAAGACCCATACCTTGGCAAGCGTATCTACCTGCACACTGATCTCAAGAGTTACGCCGCTGACTCCATCACAGCGACGAGGCTTCGGAGCGCGTTAAAGTCTCTATGCATGACCATCGAATGCGCGAAGGAGTCATCCGAATGGCGCAACAAGTACTCGGTCGATGCATCGGAGCCGCACGAGGTTCGCGGAATGCTATTCATTCAGAATCACGACAATGGCTACGACAAGCCCTTCTATGAAGCAATCAAGAAGGTCGATCTACAGGCTCTTCCGGTCGCGCCTGGGTCGTTGCTCCACTTTCTGGGGCCGTACGACATCCAACGCCTTTACAGCATAGGTAACGACATCATCCGCTTGAAGGACGATGGCGGGCTTCCGAAGAAGTACACTTTTTATTATCCTGACTTAGTGATGTTTCGCCGTCAGGGTGATGTGTGGGATCAGCCAGCCACCATTGAATCAATTACAGGCCCGTATTTCATCATCAAGCACGGACCTGCTGACAACATCGGCGCAGGTTACGTTATCTACTACAACCGGCCAGGCAAGTCTCCGGAAGAATTTGAGTATTTCTTGGATAGCCTCTCCCGATACCAAATGTTGGAGTCGGACGAGAAGATTCGCATAAGGGTTACTGACGGCGACGCGATTGATGATTTGAAAAGCGTATTCCAAACTGCGAAGAAAAAGTACGTAAAAGCCTGGGGATTTGACCCAGCACGCGAATTTATCCTGAACAAGATTGAAATTGACAGGATTACCAGCGTGACCAGTACCTACAATCCTGGCGACATGGGGTGGCGAGAATGAAAAAGCATCTACATGGGCCGTCCCGTTATTTCGCCACGGACAAGAATATCTTCGATGCACTGAATCAGCATAAGGTCGATATACCGACCATCATGGAGCTATTTGGGCGTAGGAATATTATCGTAGGCAAGAAAACCCCACGGGAGGCCTTAGCAAATTACTTTGCAAGGCTTCCTCACGATTACTACGACCACAAAGACATCTCCGCTCGTCTCGGCATAGCCCCTAGGCGAGAACGCATCACCTCCATGGACGTGACCGGTGTAGGCGAAAAAGAGGAGCTTCAAATCGCTGTAGAACAGCTTAAACAAGAGCTGGAAGCGGTGGGCGAGGTAGTTCACGTGTCGAGTGAAGGCGATAACCTGTCCGTGCATGTTCAGTATTCTACGGTGGACTATAAGCTCAACGAATTTTCCCAAGTCCAAGTCCGAGATGGAACCGTCGAGTTCGTTAAATCTGCAGAAGGTTATGTTGTTCGAAACACTCAGAACGACTATATGAACGATGTTCGCGAGACGTTGCTCGGGAAGATTGAGACGGCGACAGAAGTCCCATTGACCAAGGCGACTGTGTCGCTCTTCGACATTCCATCGCCCAAACTGCGCTCGAAGTTCTTCCATGAGTTGGTGACAAACCTTCCGGGGTACCAACGACTCGATGTAACTGATGTTTACATTTACAAAGCCAAGCCTGATGACGACGCGGACGACTCCACATCAAGCGATCCGGATACGCATGTGGAGCGCGTTTTTTTGCGTGGAAATGGTGTTACTCGATCCGAGTTGTTAAACGATCTTCTTGATAAAGAAGACTATTACATTATCAAGATTGGGTGGGCAACGAAGGAAATCACAGGAGCGGGTGACGTCTACGACATTGAGGCCGTCTTCGCGGATCCGAAGGACTGCACTGGTTTTTCCTTCATTTTGAGCCGCGTATTTCCCGCCGAGGAGGGTAAGGTCTCCCCCACCCGTCGGCGACCTCCCAGCAAGGTCGAAATCAATGCCATTTCTCGTGTCATTGAATCCAAATCTAGAGATCTTGTGATAAAGCTCCGTGAGGAGTTTGCCCAGTCGAGTGCGGGGGATATCTGATGCTTACTAGGTACCGCTGGTATCGAATCCAGCTCCCTAGTGAAGACTTCGATCTGCCTAGCAACATTGCTGGCATGACAATGACGAAGGATGCTGGCGTCGGTTTTTCGCGCATCGAAGGCACCGTAGGTGCATCGAAGTTCCGATTTCTCTGGCGAACAAAAGTGATTGTGACACTGTTCGACGACGAAGGTGCACCTTCTTACGAGGAGGTGGATAGCGTTAACTTTACGGAATTTTCAATTATCCATGTCGGTGACGCCACGTTTCTTCGTATTGAAAACCCAGGCCGAAACATCCGGGACTTGCTGAACACTCTGGAGTCCCTCATTGGCCTTGGTTTCACGAGCAAACCTATAACGTTCGAGAAGACCAAACCTACTACGATATTCAAGAACGTCGAAGTCACCAAACTGGTCGGTCTGAAAGTGGTTGGAGCGGTTCTCAATGAGGACCTCGTCGCGCGCATGGAGTTTGTGTCCAAACAGGGCATGGCTATTGAGAATATGAAGCTACTCGATGGCTTACGCTACAGCGTGGACACCGCAGTATTCGAGCTGATTCACGAGGGCGTGCGGGGGCAGGTGGCCTTCGCATCAAGCGGTTTGGTCAAAGTCAGCGGACATCTCGCACAGAAGCTGGTGCAGCTTATAGAGCAAGATTTACCTACCCTGATGTAAAGCCTAGGTGGGCATCGCTCTTAAACATTATTCTCAAACAAGCTCCTCAATGTCCCTCTGGGTCGGAAGCATCCATTCAGCATCGTTGTGAGCGGAGATTGATGAGTGTACGGTTGTGGTGAGTCGTGACTGACTGGAGTGGGCGACAATCGTCATGCTCGACGATCATATCGACTGACCGACATGGGTCAGATTTGAAGCTATCGAACAGAGTAAATCTGATGCCTCTGCTCAGGTCAAGTCGGAACTCCTACAGTTAATTTTCATGCATTCTTACAGACGTTAAAAAAAGCCACCCCGAAGGGTGGCTACAGTACGTGATCAAGCAAGCAGCTGCTTGGCCAGGGCGACTTCAATGCTATCCCCCGACTGATTCAAGACGTCCAGGCCGGAATCCGGCATGTCGCCTGATGTCGACTGTGACACGGCGATTTTCTTTGCCATGAGTTCCAGGCATCCCATCTGGGCCGATCCTGCATAGCCCAGAAAGTGCACATCCACGTCCAGCTTCTGGCCGATCCGCCAACTGCGACGGGAAGCCTGCTGCAGGGTATAAACGTTGTAACCGCTTTGCATAAACACGATAGTCGGGAATTCCAGCATGTCGAGCCCGGTTTTGACCAGCTCAGGGTTGGTGATGATCACCTCCACACCGCGGTCAACCTGATCGAACAGCCAATCTTCCCGCTTTGACGCATCGACGCTTGCTCTCAACACCGCTGTCTTGAAACCTTCCTTTTCAAGAAAGTTTTTAAGTCGGGTGGTGGTGTCACGAGTGCCGGTGTAGGTCGAGTACACCAGAATCCTCCGGCCGCGTGCCTTCTCCGCTTTGCAAATACGCAGCAGTTCCAGCTCTTTCGGACTTGCCTCGGTGCCGCTCATCAACGCCGGCACGAAAGCCAGTTGCTGCTTCGATCGGGGATGACGAACCAGCTCGTCACGGAAGCACGTATCCGGCCAGGCAAGCAGGACGTTCAGGACAACGCCCAGCAAGCTGGTGTCGCCCTTCCTGAGCGCCTCTCGGAGATCTTCGCGCAAGCTCATACTCAACTCGCGGTAAATTCCGGACATCACCTCCGTCATCGGGACTTCCGTGAAATGCTCCCGGTAAGGCGGTAGAACATCGCCGCCTATATCCTTGAGCTTTAGGAACACCGTCTGCGGCAGTACATAGCGCATGATGCCCTTCGGGCCGAATCCTGGTCCCTTGGAGGTGCGGTGCGTGATGTTCTTGCCCCGTGCCGTGCGATGCGACTCGCTTTCAGTCTCCTTGAACACGTCCTTCAGGATGCCGTGATCGCGCATGAACGACATGCCGGCAGGCCCCAGCGAATTGCGGTTGTTGTAGCCAAAACCGTCCTCGATCATCAAACCCGGGTTAAGCCGGTGCAGGAGATAGAACAGATCGTCGGCATAGCCGCCCATCAGGGTGCCGGTCAGGAGTAGGGTTTTCTGGCACTTGCGTGCAAGAACCCCCATCGCCTGCCCTTGCGCGGACTCCTCGTTCTTGTACTCGTGCCCCTCATCCACCACGAGAAGGCCGAAGTACCCCTGCGGAAGGTAGCGCTTGATGAACTCGGTTGCCTGGTAGCCGCCTTGCCCGAAGGAAAACTCGGTGTTGGCCATTGCACGTTCCATTCTGCGCGCCTGCCGGTCTGTAAAGAACAGATCGCCCTTGTCGTCCATCAGATTGATGAACTCATAGACGTTGTCCTCAAGCATCCCGGACAGCATGTCCTCGCCGAACCGATCCAGCAACCTGTCGGCTGTTTTGCAACCGATGGTAGGTATCTGACGCAGGCTCTCCATAACCAGCTCACGCCGGGATTGGGTGTTTCCACGTTTCGATACCAGCGTCCAAAGACGTTCTCCGCATGGCACCCTGTCTTCTAACAGCGCTCCATCCACAACCCGTTTCACCGACTGCTGATTGGTGCAATAGGATCGTGTCTGATCAAGTCTGCTTTCAGCCAAGGTCGCTGACAATGGGTTGCCCTCGTCATCCACCAGCAAAGCGCCACACTTCGGACAGGCTGCATAGGTTCTCACCTGCTTGTCCGGGCCCTCTCCCACGATAGTCCGCTTATGGGTGTAGGCCGGCTTCCAGTTGAACCCCATGCGCATGCGCACACGTCCCATGACAAAGAACTCTGGAACGACCGGCTTCTCACGCAACTCTCGTAACTGCAGGAGTTTGCGCAACGTGTCTGGGCCGTTGAGAATCCAGACTCGGGCATTAGGCACCGTCGCCTTGATTTCGCGCCGCCACTTGTAGACTAGATGCGGTGGTGCGATCACCAATGTGCGGCGATAGCCCTCCTCGTGCATGACTGCCGCGGCGGCAATCGCCATCATGGTTTTACCTGTACCCATTTCAGCGTTGATGATCGCTGCGGGCTGGGCTTCGTCGACCAGAAGGCGCGTTACAGCCTGGACAGCATCCTGCTGAGGCGGAAAAGGCTTGCGAAGCAACGCTTCCATCAGAATGGCACGCTTGGAATTCGGCACACCATCGTAGATTGGCGGATTCTGCTGCTGAACCGCGCTCAGTAGCCCTTCCCCGAACTCGTGAATGAAATCGCTCAAAGGAATGACTTCCTGCTGCGATACTTCAATGACTGCTTCCATGACGACTCTCCTGAAAAACGCGGAGGCAGCCGTCCCCTTGCAGGGTGGTTGCACCCCGCTGGGTTGAATTGAATTGAATCCCGGCCTCCATGCCCTTATTGGGACATCGAGGCGTTCCGGTCTCAGGGACTGACCGGACTCATAAGGCGATGCGTGACGCGCATCGGTCGGGCTGTAACTGACAGCCAGCAGTAAAACACCACAAAGGCCCGGAGCCTTTCTCCAGCACGCCGGCATCAGCCCGCGCGTTCGAGAAAAGCCCCACAAGGGGACTCCGATCCACTACGGGCGACTAGCCCGTGTGGAATCGTATGCCCCCGGAGGGGGCAGTTAAGAATCAGAACATTGCCTGCGAAGAATCATCCATACCGATCCTCCAGCGCCTGCTTGATCTGAGCCATGGGGGTAGGCTTAAAGTGGAAATCCAATTCGGCGCCGACACCTGTATCAACAAGCTCCGTGATCGGAATATATCCATACTCGGCATTGATCAAGTCGCCGTGCAGGATGGCATATCCGAAAGCCTGCTCGACCTCCCCTTCCCTGTCCTTCTCGATGATGTACCAGTGGCAATCACCCAGAAAATAGTGAAGGTGTGCAATGGCCTCGTCGCCCTTGCCATCTTGCTGGTACGTTACCGGCATACCTTCGACAGTGGCCGCAATCTCAACCATTTTGTCGAAGAAATACTGCCGTTCTTCCCCATTCATACATGTGGCTACGATTCGCTTCTGTCTCTCTGGCATGAACAGCCGAAGACGAAGGAATGCTTCAACTGCATCACGTCGACTCACAGAGTTCACTTTTCCGTCAAGGCGAGGCTCTGCCTCGGGAGAACGGGTCGATGAAGTCGGCCGTCCGGGTATTTCAATATGAATGTTGTCTTCAAATAAACGCATGGCGTTCCTCCTTGAATAATCCAAGAGGGGAACACCCCTTGCGGGAATGTTCCCCGCAAGGCAGTTTGAAAAAAATCAACGAATCGAAACGACTATCCCAAATCCCGGACCCGGGGTGAAGTCGATGCCGGTGATGCTTGGCACAAACTTGTCCGTATAGGTCAGGATTTCTGAGACGGAGCCATCGGCACGGGTCTCGAATGTCGTCTTGAGATCACGCTCTTTGAAGGTGTCACCTTTGATCAGGAGACGCCTTCCATTGCCAGACTCCACCACCCCCGAGATTTGCCCCGCTGCCAGCGCCAGCGCCAAATGCCAGTCAGAAAGCGCGCGCAAGGGCCGGCGGTGCGTATCGTCAGCACGCACAAAGTGCGTCCCGAACATCGGCCAGAGCGTATTCTTGCGAACACGCTCAAGCTCAGCCTGGAGTTGGGGGCCGTCAATGCGAATTGACGTGAAGCGTGCTTCGGCCTCCTTGATTTGTGGAACCAGGTACTGCTCACCTTGCCAATACTCCGGCAATACGGCTGGCACTTCCCCGCGACCACAGGCCTCCAGCAGCTTCTGAACGCCTGGATCCATTCCGTCTGCACGACGCTTCACGCCAAACACGACGCACTGCTTGAACCGTGTTTCCGGCCCCATGAAGACCTGAACCTGCTCGAAGTGCCGGGCAATCATTCCGGAGAACTCCTTGTCCAGAACGTAGTGCGGAACAATGAGCACCATGACACCGCCGAACTGCAGCCAGGCAACCGTCTTGCGATAGAACACCTTCTCAAGACGATCACCCCGGGAACGATCTCCCGTGGCCGCCTTGTCCGATACGACATCGCCATACGGTGGATTCAGGAACAACAGCCCCTGACTGCGAGCCGATACAAACACGTCGTTCACATCGCTGTGCGCGACTGTGTCGAGTATCCCCTTGGCATGCCACGCGCGCTCGGCATCGAACTCGATGCCGTTGGCCACAACAGATGCTCCGCATTGAACCAGGTGGTGCTTAACTTCAGCCAATGCCGTTCCTTCGCCGCAGCACGGGTCATGAATACGCAGTTGCCCACCACCAATGTCGAGCGCCTGGAGAATCCGGGCCAGCGTCACCTCATCCGTCGGGAAATATCCGTTCTTGATAAAGTTCTGGGCCAATCGCGGAAAGATGAGGCTCATGCCGACACCTTGCTTTCCGGTTCATCCAACACCGTGGCCCCGTCGATTTTTCCCTGCAGTGCAATGATTTGCGGGATGCCAAAGTCGCTTTCTGTGTAAGCAATTTCGCTGCCACCGTAGCGGTAAGACTCATCCGCCCACCTGTGTGCTTCCTGCTTTTCTGCAAGTAGCAAATCCAGCCCTTGGGTAATCAGGTTCACCTCAGACTCCGAGAATTCTTCTCTCATCATGATGATCCCCTTTAGATAATGCCCAGAAGGCTGAGCCAGCTATCGGGATGGTCGGGCTCGACACAATCCCCTTCCGGGGTTTCACATACCGAGTCGAGCACCCACACCTCGATTTCGGACATTGAAGGCACCTGATAGGTCTGTCCGCGCCACTGAATCGTTTTGGGAATTACCATTGCCGCTCTCCTAAATAAAAACGCGGAGGCAGCCGTCCCCTTGCGGGGTGGATACACCCCGCTGGGTTGATGAATTGAATCCCGGCCTCCATGCCCTTGTGAGGGCATCGAGGCGTTCCGGTCTCAGGGACTGACCGGACTCATATGGCGATGCGTGACGCGCATCGGTCGGGCTGATACTGACAGCCAGCAGTGAAACACTTCAAAGGCTCGGAGCCTTTCTCCAACACGCCGGCCGCGGCCGCGCGTTCGAGAAAAGCCCCCCGAATTGGCGGGGCATATAGCCAGATGCCTCAAACGAAGTATCTGTAGTTTTCGAGTGCTTTGGCTCCTTCCAGGCGTGTTCTGAATGATCCAATGCGGGAGCCATCCACCCACTCTGCTTCCCAATGCCCAGGACGCCCGCTCAGCATGCCAATTCGCCCTGGGCATGGGGTGCCGTCCACCAGAAGGCGAACTTCGTACATTCCTGCCTCACGGCGGGTGATCTGATAGGTGCTGGTAGCCACCATACGACCCTCCAAAGAATCGCGGAGGCAGCCATCCCCTTGCGGGGTGGTTGCACCCCGCTGGGTTGATAAATCGCTGACGCTACGCAGCTATGGCGTTGGCGCTTCGAGCTTGTTCGAGGTAAGCCTCTTCCTCGCCATTCAGGCCGATCATGCCTGCCTGAACCATTCTCGATACGTCGTCCGAAAATGATTCGGTCAACATGACTTTGGCAGCCGTTACTTTTCCGATCGGTGGATGGACGCTGTCTTCCAGAAAACTCACGCACTCGGCATGGGTTGCCCGTATGACTACTTCCTTCCAGCTATCGAGTAACGGAACAGGTGAGAGTGTCTTGTACAAAGACCATATCCCCTGCAGCAATCGATGCCTTGCTTCTGGTGTGAATGGCTCGTCCAGCATGAACCACGCGGTCTTGGTGGACCTGTCAGGCTTTAGCAGGGCTGCATCGTAAATCCAGGTATGGACAAGGTTTCCAAAGAGGTTGTCCCTGGGTAATCGTCCGCTGAATTTAGTGAGCCGGTCCGGACTGCGTACGTGGACTTGCTCGACCGAGCGGCCATCGCCGTCATTGACTGGCGTGAGGCGGAAACCAGACAAGCCTCCGCAGCTTTCCTTCAGGGTGAATGCGGCGAGAAGCTGCTGAATCGCAGTGTCCCGACCGTACAGGGAGAGGAACATCAACTCGCCCGATTCGTCCCGGATGCAAGCATCCGCATACAGGTCAGAGAGTTCCGATATTTTGTAAAGCATGGCGTGCTCCTGGAAAAAAGGGGAGCACTTTCCCGGAGGGGAGTCGTGACTCCCCATGGGGTGGTTGAACTGCAATGGAATTCCAGGTCAGAAGACCCGCCGTTTTCAGGAACTGAACGGCATTCAAGGGCGATGCATGACGCGCATCGGTCGAGCTGAAACTGACAGCCAGCAGGTGCAACTGCGCTAATTATGCGCGTTTCAAGAGCCTTTACAAGCCTGGCTCAGCCCACTTAATCGCCAGCGCCTGCATCGATAATTTCCTCGATACATACCGCCGCGCTGTGATTGTCTGCATACCGCAGACAGGCTGCCACGGTGATCCAGTCACTCCGAATCAACAACACATGGGTACATCCGGAAAAGTCCCTCAGCTTTCCTTGAAGAACGCCACCTTGCCCAGGTTCAATATCATCTGCGTAAAAGGACACAGCCTCTTCAAGGTCGTCGAGATGAAGGACATGGCGTTTCATCTCGATGGATATCATGCTGTCCACTTCATCAGATGCATGTTGAGTCCACGAGGTTCTGGAACATGCCTCATCAAGAAGCCTGGCAATGAACACGCTTTCTGATTCCAGTGGCGCGATGTCACCTGAAATACCGTGCTTCGCCATCACTCTCCCGATCAGGTCCCAGTCGAACTTATGCTGCGCTTCGCTTTCGCACGCCCCCATCGCTTCGATCAGTGCGCTGACCTGCTGCGCCAGTCTGGCCGTGTCGGCGATCAGAGGCAACAGCACAAGTGCTTGCACCGCGTTGGCATCAGCCAGTGCGCCACGCAGATCATCGGCCGCAAATCGCAAACAGTCGTTTGCCTTGGTCAGTTGTTCGTTGATACATCTCATTGCTGCTCTCCTGAAAATCGCGGAGGCAGCCGAACCCCTTGCGGGGTGGATGCACCCCGCTGGGTTGATGAATTGAATCCCGACCTCGATGCCCTTGTGAGGACATCGAGGCGTTCCGGTCTCAGGGACTGACCGGACTCATATGGCGATGCGTAACGCGCATCGGTCGGGCTGATACTGACAGCCAGCAGTGAAACACCACAAAGGCCCGGAGCCTTTCTCCAACACGCCGGCATCAGCCCGTGCGTTCGAGAAAAGCCCCCCGGAGGGAGGGCAAAAACTAACCGCAAGCAATCAGTGCTGCATCGCCTTGTTGGCAACCGCTTGGCCCCTCGATTGCCCAGCGCTTGAGCGCGCTTGCAATCAAGGCGCCGATCGCCATGAACGGCCCATAAATCACTGACTGGCCAAGGACTTCATGAGCAGTTGTTTCGCAAAGCCCATCGATCAAACGCTCGGGAATTTGCTTTACCCGGGCGTGCTCCCCTGCGGTCAACTGACGGAGCAGGTCAGGGTTGCGCGGATGGCGGATCTTCGGGTCGGTGCTTCTCACCTTGGCGTAACCCTTGGTGACAGTCCCGATCCGGGTAGAGCCGCCATCGAAAACCTGCATCATGAATCCCTTGCCGGCCTCCTTGTCGCGTTCCTGCTTGGCTTTCAAACCCGGCATGGTCGACCACCTTGGGTCGTCGTCACTGACCTCATCCAGCGACTCTCCAAGGGTGACCGGGATTCTTTCCGGCACCACCAGGTCGTTCATCGAAAAGCTCACCCCATTGGTCACGGCCACCATGCAATAGCGCTTGCGGTCCTCGACTGCATTGAATGACTCGCCAGACAGCACCACTTCATGGACTGCGTAGCCAAGGTCTCGCAACTGCGATCGGATGATGGCGCCGCTGGCCGTATCCCGATACTGGGGCACGTTTTCCAGAACCACTATCAACGGGTTGACCGCTGCGACGATCGCAAGAAAGGCAACAGCCAGATGGCCTACCTCGGGATGATCTTCCGGCACGCCAAGCTTGCGCTTGGAGCGCCCGGAGAGGCTGGCACCAGAACACGGAATCCCGGCCTCCAGAATATCCACGCCTGGAAGCTTGGCCATGGCCCAGCGATCAAAGGCCAATTCCTGCATGGGAGCCGCTATGCCTAAGGTGTCGGATTCCCAGCAATCATTGGCTTCCCTGGCATGATCGAGCAGCTCGGGTCTGATCTCGTTGGCAAAAACCAGCCTCGAATCCAGGCCCTCGCCGTATAGCCCCGCATGAATCGCATGGCACATGATGCCGCCGCCATGGGAAAGCGACCCGATTTCCAGCGGGTCGCCCTGCCCCATCCTGGCGGCAGTTCGCTCGACTCTCTCCTGCCGACGTAGCTCTGATGCAAGCGGAAGGATATGGATTTCCTCCTCCAGCATCACCACCCGCACCGCGCTCATTCCATCGAACATCTCCAGCAGTTCCCTGCTATTGATGTCGATGACCGGATACTCGCTTTCGCCTCGCCGTTTCCGCGAGACCACACGAATGCCCTGATCGGTTCGAGTGAGCACCAGTCTCGCGTCGTCCAGCTTGATGTCGAATCGGGTGCCGGGCTTGAATCCAACATGATTCAGATTGGAACCTTGAAGCCATACGCGCGGAGCACCTTTGTTTTCGCCGATTGAGGTGATGAGATAGTGCTTCATTTGAGCACCTCATCCATCCCGAGCGCTTTCCGGTAACGCCTGCGATGCTTCACAATCGCGACCTGCAAACTTCCCGGCTGAGCCGTGGCCTGGTTTGGTGTGCGGATACCTGGCGCATTACTCAAATCCGCAGGCAGGGTATCCAGATCACTGTAATCAACCGGCTGCCACAATGCAGGTTCAGCAAGCCGTCGCACCTGGCTCCAAACGAATCCGGCCTCGTGCTGCTTTACGGTGCCGACTCCAGTATGACAAAGGGCTTCGTGAATCTCATTGCCCGTGTTGATTTGATGCAAACAGTCATCGTCCGCATACTCAGTATCGGTTGAGACAACCACGTAGCGCAGCGGGAAATCCGCGATCAACTCCTCGACACCTCCTTCGCCCAGCCATACCAGGACCGTTGGAATATCTCTCCCAATGGCCTCGACTGTCTGCATGGATTGAAGCCGTGCAAGCGCCTTGCCGGCAGGCTCGAACTCATCGAAGGCTTCCATCGGCGTCTCGTAGCCGGCCTCTTCCGCACGCTTGATGGCGACGTCGTAGTGCTCGCCAAGATCATACGACGATCTAGCCAAGCTAACATCCGTCTCGAAAAAATCGGACGATCCGCCCGCATCGCGGCAGAGCACATAGGTTTTCACATTCATCATTTCCATTTGCATCTCCTAGAAAAAATCCGGAGACAGCCCCTGACGGGGATGCCCCGACAGGGTTAAGAAAATTTGATCTACCGCTTTGCTACCGTCCTTCGACTTCTTCCACCAATTTCGTCACCCACTCAGGAAGGTGATCTGCAAGCACTGTGGAAGAAGTCCGGATGACCTCTGCAATGCTTCCGTTTTCCATCGTGACTTTCATGCTGTCGTTACCATCCGTATCGGCATCGAGCACCAAATAGCGCATGGGATGATCCGATGCCATCCATTGCACGATTCCGCCTTCAAGCCACGCCACAACCGTTGGTTTCGCTTCCGATCCTGCGGTGCCATTGCTTGAACTGGTTGAAGCGGAGAGGTGCGGCATTGCCGCATGCGCTTCCTCAAGTGCAGACTGGAAGAGTGCCTCGCGAACAGATGCGGAGTTGCTGCATTCATGCGCGGCGATCAGGTGCTCGCACGCACGCCTGGCGGCTGCATCACGTTCAATAATCTTGACGCACACCTCAGGCTCGGGCCATTCCTGATATTCGCCAACAACCTTGAATTCCAGTACGGCACCAGAATCCCCGGTTTCCTCATAATCGTCGTACAGCAATGGCATTTCGGGCGTGTTGTCCCAAATCGTGCAATCAGTGAAAGCCTGATCGGCAATCGAAATCGCAGATTCCTCGTTCTTGGCCTGGATGCCCACACGCACCAAATGCACGTAGGGCAATTCGTACTCAACAAGAAATTTCTTCATGGCCGCCTGCTGCTCGGCGGATAGGTCAGCGCAAGTCTCAACATCACCATGCATGTTGCTCTCCTAAAAAAACGCGGAGGCAGCCGAACCCCTTGCGGGGTGGATGCACCCCGCTGGGTTGATGAATTGAATCCCTGCCTCCATGCCCTTGTGGGAGCATCGAGGCGTTCCGGTCTCAGGGATTGACCGGACTCATAAGGCGATGCGTGACGCGCATCGGTCGGGCTGAAGCTGACAGCCAACAGTGCAACACCACAAAGGCCCGGAGCCTTTCTCCAACACGCGGCCGCAGCCCGCGCGTTCGAGAAAAGCCCCCGGAGGGGCAAGGGGAAAACTATTCCGGCTCTGGCGGTGTTTCACCGAAAAGTTCGGATGCGAAGCTCTCCAGTGTTACCCAGTTGACGCCAATACTCGCGTGATGCTTGTCGACCAATCGTAAAACCTGAATGGCCTGCTCTTCTGCCAAATCGGGACGAACTTCCAATACATCTTCGACCGACCAGACAATCACAATCTGAGTTGCCGGGTCATACCGATCTGCCGCCTGGAGACGTTCTTCAGAATCAACCAATGTCTGGAGTTCAGTAATGGTCTCCCAGGCGGAGTGCTCATGCTCTGGATCATATTCCGGCATGATGGCTTCAAGGTCAGCCAGTGCGCAGCGCAACGCGGTAGCAATCGAAGGCTCAGCCATGGCTCTCTCCTTCAACAATCTCGAAGCTGCCAGGGCCATTGCCTTCATCGTCCGCCAGGATGATCAAACGCCTGACTTCGCCATCCTTGCATCTGATGGCTAGTCCGAAAAACTCGTCGCCGAGCTCATCCCCGTCAGTACGAACGGCATCCTCTATGACCCCGCCAACCAAAGGTTCGAGTTGGTCAAGATAGAACTGCGTGTGCTTATTTGCATCCATTTCCTTCTCCTTTTCGAATCAAAAAAAGGAGGGGAATCCCCCGGAGGGGATTGCACCCTCCGGGTAGCCGCATTGAGCGGAATGCACTTGAAACTACATTTTTGCTGCCACCAGCCAGCGATAAACACCCAACAGACTTGTGAGCGTGAAGCCGATTTGCATAACAACCAGTCCATGCGCGCCAACCTTGATTCCATACGTAATCCAGGCACCGTTGGACAGCAGGAACAGCAGCCAGCCGAAGCGGCTTGCTCTCACATTGAGCGAGAGCAATGCAGCGCCAGTCAGACCAAGAAATGCCCCGGCCCACTCAAATGCCCACAGGGGAATATCAGATATAGGGTTCATGCAGCTTTCAGGACAGCATTGCCAAGCACTGCCGTGACCTCCTCAGATAGTGATTCTTCCGCCCATTCTCTGCCGACATAGCCCCATACCGCAGACTCGTCGATCAGTTTCAGGCGATCCCCCTCGGGCAAAAATACATCGACCGCCACCCCGTAACAGTCGCCCGCCAGCCAGGCGTTGTACGACCCGAGTGCCTGACGCGCAAATTCGACTGCCTTGGTGCGCGCCGCATCAATGCCTTCATTGGTCTTGATCGAGTCCAGCTCTTCACGAAGGCATTGATCGGGCACCCAAACACCGGCACCACGAGCCGTATCAAACAGGCATTGCGGTCCAGAACCTGTCACCGACCAGACCTGGCCACCATGCTCATAACAATCGAGCATGACGGTGTAGGGATCGCCCACTTGGCCTGACAATCTGGCTAATTGCCAGGCCTCATCAAGCAGGCTCTCCCAGGTAACTTGCTCACGTATTTTCTCCGCGAGCCAGGATTCCCGGTGATAGGGAAGCTGGCCTGTGAAGTCCCCGACGAAGTACTCAATCGCCTGATCGCGGCTCATTCCATGGTTATTGGCGCACTCAAGGATGAACGCAACCAGATCGACCTGAAACCTGGTTCTGGCCAACTCCATCAAGGCAGACTCCGCCTCACGCTCGACCACTTGCAGGGATAGATCGCGTTGCCAGTCCGAGTCCAGGCCAAGTGCGGCTTGCATCTTGGCGTGCTGGCCAGAATGACGGTGCGAAGAATAGATGTGCCCCATTCCGTCGCAGTCGTCTAAAGGATTTTCGACATCGTGATCGTCAACAAGATAGCCAACTGCGACCAGACCACCATTTTTTTCGATCTTGTGTTCCACGTAGCTCATGACGCAGGAAGGCTCGAAGCTTAACTCGGCGGTCAATCCATCCACGTCAATCTCGGATACCTTGCGGGTACGGTAATTCATAGCGCTGCTCTCCTAAATAAAAACGCGGAGGCAGCCGAACCCAGTGCGGGGTGGTTGCACCCCGCTGGGTTGAAATAACAAATTGAATCCCGGCTTCCGAAGAAGCGTTCCAGCCTCAGGGACTGACCGGACTCATAAAGCGATACAAGACGCGCATCGGTCGGTCTGAAACTGACAGCCAGCAGTGAAACGCTGCAGCAGCAATTGCTTAAAGAATTACGTTTTGCGTCCAGGTACCATCCTGCAGTGCCTGTTGAGCAGTGGCATGCGTCTGAAAATACTCAACGCTCTCTTTTGAAACAGGGTCATCCCCATCGGCCGTGCCGATATAGAAGCCCGAATTACTTTGAAGCACTTGAAGCGGCAGCTCTAATTTGCACCATTGTCTTGCCAGTTGACCGTACACACCTTTCTCCTTCGATGAAGGGACATACTCCCCAAGAGGGAGTGAAAACGCCCCGCTGGGTTGATGAATTGAATCCCGGCCTCCATGCCCTTGTGAGGACATCGAGGCGTTCCGGTCTCAGGGACTGACCGGACTCATAAGGCGATGCGTGACGCGCATCGGTCGGGCTGATACAGACAGCCAGCTGTGAAACACTTCAAAGGCTCGGAGCCTTTCTCCAACACGCCGGCCGCGGCCGCGCGTTCGAGAAAAGCCCCCAGGTGGGGGCTTTATAAAAAGATCAGGGCAGAGGCCGATCAATTGGCATCCAATGCTGGATACCACGGGGTCCGCCCCATTCCATTTCACTATCAACAAAGCGGTCTACGTCCGGGTGATACTCGCAAAACCGCCCCTCGATCATCCGCCCGAACGACATCGCCCCTGACGCAGTGATCACGACCACTGGCTGTTGCTCGCCAGGAAGCGCGTCCTGCGTCTTGACCCAGCTGAATTGACCAGACAGGCACACGACACCATAGGATTCAGTACCGGGAACAGGTTTCTTCGTGCCAGCGTCGATCTTGGCCATTCCGATGAACAGGAAGCCCATTGCAAGTCGGCCATTTTTCATTTGCCTTTCCATTGCAGCCTCGAAGTCATCCCTCTCAAGATGGCACTCTTCACCGCACTCCGCCTGGAAGGCTTCTGCTGCATCCACATACTCAACGTCTGTCGTCGCCAGGATAATCCCGTAACCATCTGGATCCTTGATGCCAAGCTGGCGAGCGGCTTCTGTGACGGTAATGCCAAGTCCATATAACATATTGCTCTCCTTAATATTAAAAAAGGGGAGCACTTTCCCGGTAGGGAGTCGTGACTCCCCATGGGGTGGTTGATGAAATTAAATCCCGGCCTCTTGCGAGGCGTTCCGGCTTCATGGACTAACCGGACTCAAGCCTTCATGAAACTCCGCTTCATGGCACTACTCGCCATGAAATACGCAACGATCAGCCAATTCGGCCAGTGACTCCCACTCATCAAATGAACGGCACTCATCCAGGAATTCCTTGATGAGCGCCAACGCGATCGAGCGGTTTCCACTGTCCAATGGCAGGAGGTCATTGAATTTCAAGCCGCCTTCACCGTGCAACGCCTTGATGAGCCTGGCCAACGCTCTTCCACCACCCCTATCCCCCAAACTTCGCAGAATCTGCTCTGCCTGAAGGAACACATCGTTGGCGACTTCCTCAGCCTGTTGGGCACGGAAATCGTCAACTGTAATGGTAAGAATTTCAGCCTGAGGAGGCATGCTCGATTTCATATTCACTCTCCCTTCTTCGACCATCCTTGGGACTTGGCATCGAACACGTAGCCCATCTCCTTCAGCCGGTCACGCTGGCTGCGGAAGACCGCTCGATCCACAGTGGGGTCAAGCTTCACTTCCTTGCTATCCCAGACAAGGTCGGCAAGATCGGCCCCGAACAATTCCAGCAACTCCTGGAAAACCGGGTCCTGATTTGCATGCTCATGAACCAGCGCTGCGGGCACGGGAAGATCGGATGAACCGGTTTGATTCGCTGCTGATGCGGGCTCTGTGGCGATTGGATCGGGTTCGCTCGGCACATCATCAACCTTGCCTTCATCAACCGTATCCAGGAATATTTCCATTACCTTCGCACGGATGTCGGTGGTCGATTTACCGCGCCAAATATACGAACTGAGGTAAAAGTTCTCGACGAGAAACTCACCCTCGTATCGGCCTTCCGAAAACTGATCGAGGATGGACTCCTTGACCTTGAATTCTCCGATCGGGGTGGTCAGGTCGCCGACGCAGAACTTGCCGTTGGCACCTTTGATTTCCTTGATTACAAGCGTTCCATTGATGCGAATAGACATAATGCTCTCCTTAAGAAACAGAAAAAAAGGGAGCACTTTCCCCAAAGGGAGCGTGACTCCCCATGGGGTGGTTGAACTGCGATGGAATTCCAGATCCGAAGACCCGCCGTTTTCAGGAACTGAACGGCATTAACGGGCGATGCATGACGCGCATCGGTCGGGCTGATACTGACAGCCAGCAGTGAAACTTTGGCAAACGGCTTATCCAAGATGGCCAGTTCTCTTGGATACCCCGCTCGCGGGGCAGGATGGGTTGGTCATGATTCAATGTGGTTGGTAATGGAACCCCTGCTCAACTCTTCCATAAAGGAAGCGACGCGCCGCACTGAGGGGCTCGGCGCGAATTTTTGGATGCGGCAAACCGCAAAAGCCGTGACCGTTCTGGCCGTCACAACCCATGATCCGATCGATGCCCAGAAGGCTTGCCCGAAACCTGGTCTCGGGCAAGCCTTCTGGCGGGTGTAGGGAAGACGGGTTATCGGTCCGTCTCAGGGATGAGGCAAGCAGATGGGGATGCATCCGTCGCCAATGTAACCCCTGGGAGACTGCGGAGGAATCCCAATCCGGTATGAGGGGCTGCCCGGACTAAAAGCCAGCGCTTAGGGCGCCAATCCTGCTGTACTCAGCAAACGAGAAACTGTGTTTACCGAAGCGGACATAGCCCGCTTGGGTAAACGCCCAGAAGCTGGGAGTTTCCTTCCATTAACCGAAACAGATTCTATCAGCCAGGATGGATTGGATGCGACGGAACCGGAGCACATCCCGTTCACGAAGCAATCCCCGACGACGCGCAATGCAGTGAAACCACCTGGCGTCCTCGATCGGCACTTCAGCTTTGGCCATCAATTGAAGGAAGTTTAGTGAGAGTTGCTGATTCATGGATGTCTCCTGGTTGGTTGCGGGGTTTTCACCGGAGGGTTGGCCCCTCTGGTGAAAACCCCACGCAGGAGGTTTTCAGTTTGACTCGATCAATTCGACAGAGTACTCGCCAAGGCGATGACTTGTGACACCATCACGCACAGACTCATGATGCGCAAATCGAACAGAACATTCAGAAAAGCTTCTTTCATCGTGGACTCCTGGTTTTCAAAATGAAAACCGGGGAGTCCACGACACCCGGCAGGGAGCGTGAAACTCCCCGGTCGGGTTTGTGAAGCTGGACGTTACTGGTCGCCTGCTGCAGCCTCTTGCTGTTGCGAAGAGCCTGCAGGCAGGACAACCGGATTACCGTCCACCCAGGCATTGGCGATCTTGAGCAAGCGGCCCTTGATCATCACACCGGTATCACCTTTCTTGCGCGTGCCCACGTCTTTTTCGTAGACAAACACTTCAGGGTAGATGTCACCTAGCTTGAACTGGATCATTACTTTCCGTTTTTCATCGCCATGCGGCTTGAGCACCTCGATCGCCTTGATCGCGTCCTGACCATAAACCCGCACATCGAATTTAGTCGACTCAGGTTTGATCGAACCGTCCTTGTTCCACTCACCACGGAGAGCGGAAATGGAGCAAGCGAGGAACGTTTCACCTTTGTTGGGCTTGACCATGCGAACACGGTTCAGGTAGCCAAGGCCAGTGACATGAAGATCGTAGAATTTGGATTCAGACATAATGCTCTCCTTAAAAAATAAAAAAGGGGAGCACTTTCCCCAAAGGGAGCGTGGCTCCCCATGGGGTGGTTGAACTGCGATGGAATTCCAGATCCGAAGACCCGCCGTTTTCAGGAACTGAACGGCATTTATGCGCGCCTTGCGGCAAAAGGTGGCTCCTTACGGGAAGCCAATCGGGCTGCATGAGCCAACAAAACAGGCTTTAGGTTGCCAATTTTCCAATGGTGTGTCAATACTTGGCCGGGGCGGATTAAGGCTCGAAAGCCTGCACCTCTTCGGCAGCAAAAAGCCGTTGGCGCAATAGACTCGAAGCCCCTTCAGACTGGCCTCGGGTGTCTGGGCACCGGAATAGTCGACGCAAATGTGGCGGGTGAAGGCGGGTGCCATCGACGCGCCCCGGTAATCAAGAAGCTTCGGCTAGCAGACTCTCGTAGGGGATATTCAATCCGTCATGCAGCTGCTTGACCATGCGCAGGCTCAGGGGCCGCTTGCGGTTGAGCACTTCGGAGACCCGGCCGCTCGATCCAATGAAACGCTCGAGGTCGCGCGCGGTCAGACCCTGCTGCTCCATCCGGAACTTGATGGCCTCGACGGGATCGGCCGGGCCGAAGTCATAGTGCTTGTTCTCATAGGCCTCGACGAGGGTCACGAGCACGTCCCGCTCGTCCGCCTCCGAGGTCTGCTCCTCGGCCTGGAAGATGGATTCGAGCCGGCGGAACACCGCCTTCAGGTCGTCGTCGTTTCGGATCGGTTTAATAGTCATTCACATTCTCCACATCGATGCGGTCGTACTGGGCATGTGTACCGACGAACTTTACCCAGACGATGCCCGCCCGGTACTGCATTTCGACCACCAGGCGGTACTTGTTGCCGCCCACGTTGAACACCACGCGGTTGTTGCCGCAGATGCTGGCACTGGCGTACTGGTCCTTGACATCCTGTGGTGATTTCCAAGTCGCCTTGACTGCCTCGTCGTACCAACTGTGCAGCGGGCCACGCGCATCACCGCAGCCGGGCCTACCCCAAAAGTTCTTCAGACTGCTCTTTGCGATGACCCTCATTAGCACCAATATCTCCCATTTTGGGAGATACGTCAACCGCCTGCACGCAGTCTGTGCAAGCATCATGTTTCAGAGGGTGTTTGAGGGAGCATTAGCTCAACCGTCACTACGGGCCAGGTGCTTACGATCACGGTTCGCCGAAATTACCAAAACGAACGACAGCAGCGCACACAGACTGCGGACCTTGAAATATCGCCATCAAAATGAGCGCTCCTCGGCCATAACGGCCATTCACTCACTCGGCGCCCACAGGCGACAATAGGTTGGTTAGCTGCCACTCGGTTCAGATTTGCGTTGAGCGACCGTTTCCTGTTCGGGCGAACTAACATTCCCGACCCGGAGCGGCAAATCTCAGAACAAAAATTGCCGGCGAGAAGCAGTCGCCAAATCTAAAAACAACCTGACCACGAGAGGCTGGGCGTAGCTCACCGACATGTTTGCCTCCGCTTGACTAGAGAATACTCTTGACGGCCACCCAGTCAGGCGGGAGTGCGACGTGGGTACTGCTGCGTAAGGCCTGACCACCAGGTTCTTTCTCCTCCCTCAAGATTCCTCCCTCGCCTGTTCGGTGGCGCTACCAGGTGGCCGATGTGGTCATCGCACTATCGGTGTCCCGTCCCTCGGGCTGGGGGAGTGCACCTGAGTGCTTTTTCCCCACGCGCCTGTAACGAATTGATACGATGTCTCAAAAGCGAAAATGGAAACAACAAGGGGACCTACAAATGAATGTCGATAGCATCATCGACGTCGGAGAATTTCTTGCCACGCAGGGGTTGCTAAGCCCAACGCTGGAGGTCTTACAGGCCACGGAGAAGAGCTATCGCGCGTTGCTGTTTCAACCGCCGGGTCCGTTCATCGGCAACACGACGCGAATCGGCCCAGCTGACTTGGACTTTGCGGACCGGCAAGCGTCCGCGCTGCTTGAGATGGCGACCACGCAGGGCCACCATCTCGTCATCACGCCCGAGTACTACCTCCCCATCAAGACGCTTCTTGAATGCGTACTGGGAGACAATTTCCCTGCTGCTGATGCAATTTGGGTGCTTGGTTGCGAGAGCATGACGCCCGCACAGCTGGCCGAGTTCAAGGCCAAAGCAGAGAGCACTGGGAAGTGCCGGGTGTTCCATGAGACAGACGATTCGGCTCCCGCACAGGGCATCTACTACGACCCAGTGGCGTACTGTTTTCTGTCTAAGGACAAGGAAACCGGAGACGAGCGGCGCGTCGTTCTCATCCAGTTCAAGACCATTTCATCCAAAGACGACCAGTACTTCGAGAACGGTGTCCTCCGCACTGGGAAGCTCATCTATCAGTTCCACGGGCCCCAGAAGCGCCTCTCGCTCGCTTCCATCATCTGCTCTGACGCCTTCAACATCACGGGTAACAGCGAGGTTCTGCTGCAGCTCACTGAGGATGCGACGCTTCTCCACATCCAGCTGAACCCCAAGCCGCGTAACATCGAATACCTGAGGTACCGGGTGGACACCTTCCGTCGTCACGAGCGGACTAGCAACTGCGACATCGTGTGCCTCAACTGGGCCGAGAACATCATCTTCCTTGAGCAGGAAGGCGGTAAGGAACACAAGTGGAACAACGAAGCTGGTTCAGCGTGGTACCTGCCGCATGACCGAGCTTCCTCAGACGATGCCCTAGTGGAACAGAACGAACGCAATGGACTCTACTACTCGTGGCATCGGCGCAAGAGGCATGTCCTCCACTTCCACAACGCGCCGGCGGTCTTCGAGTTCAGTGTTCCAAAGGTTGAGCACACGGGTCTGCAGCTCCACGCTGTTTCCACCGGCCCTAAGCTCGAGTGCCGCTACGTCTGGGATGACGCAGGTGGCTGGGTAGCCTCGGCCGCATGCGCAGATACCGGACTCGCACAGCTGTTCGCGTGCGATGCGAAGGTTGCTACTGCTTTCAACGCCCTGTCCAAGGACGACAGCCGCCTTCGAATTGAGCGGGCAGTCGCCATCTCCTGCGGTCTGACCTCGGGCGCAGACAACTGGTATGCCGCCGGCACTTTGGCATCTCTCCGCATGAGTGATGACGAGGTCACCAAGCGGCTCACGGTGCGCTTAGAGCGCAACGAGGATTCTGATACCGAAAGGCACGGGCAGCTGCAGAGCGTGTCTGCCTTGCATGAGATTTTGGCAACCAAGCTGCTCCCTATCCAAATACGCAACCTGAGCGGCGGAGGTGCATCCGTTTACTGGACCAAGAAGTCCCCGCATACGAACGTCATCAAAGCTGACGTTGAGCCAGCGCACGTCGCGTTCCTTGGCTTCCAACCGGAGAGGAGGCGAATCGAGGATGTCTGCGACGCCGCATACGGATTGCTACACCGCGAGAACGAGCCTGGACGTCGGCATCGTGTCGCGGTCTGCTACTTGACGATGAACGGCCCCGTATTCGAAAAAATCAAACAGCTGACTCACATCGCCGATGATGGCAAGAGTCCCACCTCTATTGCCCGGGCATGACTATGCAAGTACTCGAAACTGCACGACAGAAGGTTGCACAACTGCTGGGAGGCATTGAAGACGTCGAGGAGGCGGTCGTCCGTGGCGAACGGCTGCATGACGGCAAGTGCTTCGCGGTGGCCTATGTCGACCTTGCGGATGACGTCGTTGGCCGCGCGCGGAACCTGCATGAGTTCCAAGAGCGCATCTTGGGCGAGGATTACTTCAACTCGCCCGGCGACCTCCGGTGGAACAAGTACATATACATCGTCGCGGGCCCAAAGTCGGTTGAGCAGCCCGAGTTCCAGCGCGCGAAGTCGATCATCGAAGCTGACGAAGACTTCGCCAGAAAGCGGGTGGTTTCGGAGGAGGAGCTTGCATCCGTGCTTGGGGCCGCTCAGTACTTCACTCCCAGCGCAAACGCGCAGGAATTCGACATCGTCGGGGAGTGGGGCAAACTCCTCACTGAAGCACACATTGATGGCATCCTCGACCGGCCTGCGCGAACGGAGATGGTGGAACGAATCAGTTCCGGTCAAGCTGGGCGCGCGCCAGTGCCGAAGAACGAGCTCAGCCTGCATGAATATGACAAGCACCTACATGAGAAATGGCTGTCGAGCCTGAGGGTTGAAAGCTTTCGCCCCGTGCATGACGGCAAACCTCCCTTTGACTTCGGCCAAGTAACGCTCATCACCGGACCAAACGGAACCGGAAAAACTTCGCTGCTTGAGGCTATCGAGTTCTTTTACTGCGGCCAAAACCGGCGTGCACACACCGGCACGGCCAAGGTGTACGGAAAACTCCGAGGGAGCGACAAAGAACTTCTGGCGACAACCGTAGCCTCCAGACTCCGAGCGAGGTGTTTACATTGGTACAACCGTGAGGAGAAAAACTCAGCAGGTCTATTGAATGGCTTCGGCAGGTATAACTTCTGAATCGCCCCCGATTTCCTAGACACTCGTAAGCCTCTCTTGGTACTGCTTCTCGTAGTCTATCGGCGAAAGCCGATTGCTGTAACTGTGGCGACGTTTTGGGTTGTAAAACATCTCGATGTAGTTGAAGACATCCCGTCG
>WGNC01000011.1 GCA_016124745.1 Thiobacillus sp. | reverse complement strand
TCAGGGGTCAGGGGTCAGGGGTCAGGGGTCAGGGGTCAGGGGTCAGGGGTCAGGGGTCAGGGAATAGAGCGTAAACCCCAGGAATTCATTCGGCGCGGCTTCGCCGCACAAAGCCGCCTGAATCCTGACCCCTAGATCCTGGCCCCTGCCTGTCAATTCAATGCACTTGCGAGCTTGCGCCGGTAGCGGCTCACCAGTTCACTACCGCCCAGCAGGTTGAACACCGACAGCAGGGTCGTGCGACCGATGTCTTCCCTGAAGCTGCGGTCGCGCTGGATGATTTCCAGCAGCTGATCCATCCCCGCTTCGTATTGCCCTGCAGCCACGTGCAAATTCGCGAGCTTCAGTCTCGCTTCCAGATCGTTCTCGTTCGCCGCCACGCGCGCGCTCAACGCCACTTCGTCCTCGCCCGCGGCATCCATGAACTGCAGCCGGGCTTTCATCTGCGGCACGCGGGGATCGACGTCATCCGGCACGCTGGCGATCAGGCGGCGGGCTTCTTCCGCTTCGTTGAGGTCGAGCATGATGTCCGCCGCGTCGAGCCGTACCCCCAAGTGACCAGGATCCAGTTTCGAGGCCTCGGCCAGCAGCTGCAGCGCGCCCGTGATGTCGCCTGCCATGCGTGCAGCGGCCGCCTGCCGGCGCATCTCGTCGGCCGCGCTGGGAATCAGCCGGTCGAGGAAGGCACGTACCTCACCCTCCGGCAGCGCGCCGGAAAACTCGTCAACCGGCTCGCCGTCGATGAAGGCCTTGACGCTGGGAATGCCGCGTACGCCGTAGCGTGCGGCGAGGTCCTGATTGTCGTCGGAATTGATCTTGGCAAGCAGGAATTTGCCGCCGTATTCGGCTGCCAGTTTTTCCAGGATGGGCTTCAGCGATTTGCAGGGGCCGCACCAGGGCGCCCAGAAATCGACCACGACCGGGCGCTGCTTCGATTCCTCGAGAACGTGTTGGTCGAAGTCGGCGAGGCCGACGTCTAGGGCATGTTCGGACATGGTGCCTCCATTTGAACGCAGGCTCGAATCGGCCTGCCTGAAATGGCCGGGCTCAGATCTGTTTTGCCAGCTCGGCCGCCAATCCTGTATATGACGCCGGCGTCAGCGATTTCAAGCGCGCCTTCGCGGCATCCGGAATCGCCAGGCCATCGATGAAGGCATGCAGCGTGTCCCGCGTCATACCTCCCTTGCCGCGCGTCAGTTCCTTCAGCTGTTCATAGGGATTGGCGACGCCGTAGCGGCGCATCACGGTCTGGATCGGCTCGGCCAGTACTTCCCAGTTGGCGTCCAGGTCCGCAGCCAGCGCGGCCGGGTTGGCTTCGAGCTTGGAGAGACCCCGCAGGCAGGACTCGTAGGCCAGCAGGCTGTAGCCGAAGCCGACACCCATGTTGCGCAACACCGTGGAGTCGGTCAGGTCGCGCTGCCAGCGCGAAACCGGCAGCTTCTCGGCCAGGTGGCGCAGCACCGCGCTGGCCAGCCCCAGGTTGCCTTCGCTGTTTTCGAAATCGATCGGGTTGACCTTGTGCGGCATGGTGGAAGACCCGACCTCGCCGACCTTCACCCTCTGCTTGAAATATCCGAGCGAGATGTAGCCCCACACGTCGCGGTTGAGATCGATGAGAATGGTATTGGTGCGCGCGATGGCGTCGTACAGTTCGGCCATGGCATCGTGCGGCTCGATCTGAATGGTGTAGGGGTTGAAACTCAGGCCCAGACCCATCACGAATTCACGGGAAAAATGCTCCCAATCGATCTCGGGATAGGCGGAAAGGTGGGCATTGTAGTTGCCGACCGCACCGTTGACCTTGCCCATCATGTCGACCGCGCCGATGATGTCCCAGGCGCGGCGCAGGCGATAGACAACGTTGGCGAGTTCCTTGCCGACGGTGGTCGGTGAGGCCGGCTGGCCATGGGTACGCGACAGCATCGGGAGATCGGCCAGCTCATGTGCCAGATCGGTCAGGCGCGCAATGACTCTTTCCAGGGCCGGCAGCAGTACGGCATCGCGCGCACCTTTCAGCATCAGGGCATGCGAGAGGTTGTTGATATCCTCCGAGGTGCAGGCGAAGTGGATGAACTCGGAGACGGCTGCGATCTCGGCATTGCCGCGGGTTTTTTCCTTGAGGAAGTACTCGACCGCCTTGACGTCGTGATTGGTTGTCGCCTCGATCGCCTTGACACGCTCGGCATCGGCCACCGAAAAGTTATCGGCGATGCGGTCGAGCAGCGTGATGGCCTGGGCCGAAAATGCCGGCACTTCGGCGATCGCCGGTTCGGACGCCAGTGCCTTCAGCCACTCGACTTCGACGATGACACGGTACTTGATCAGCGCGTATTCGCTGAAGAAGTCACGCAGCACGGCGGTCTTGCTGCCATAGCGGCCATCGAGCGGAGAAAGGGCGGTCAGTGCATTGAGTTCCATCATGTCATTCCGTGTGGTCGGTACTTCAGATTTCGGGCAGTCGGCCCGCAGTTCAGGCCGCAATATTCTGCGCGAAGGACGATCCCAATCAAATGGTATGGTATAGCCACGCGCAACCGGGCCGCCATGATCATACCGTGCTAAACAGAACGCCTGTCGCGCACGGCCTGCGCCAGCGTGCCGCTGTCGACATATTCCAGCTCACCGCCCACCGGCACCCCGCGTGCCAGACGGCTGACCTTGAGGCCGCGCGCCTTCAGCAGTTCGCCGATGGTGTGCGCGGTGGCCTCGCCCTCGGGGGTGAAATTGGTTGCCAGCAGCACTTCCTCGACCACGCCGTCGAGCGCCCGGCTGATCAGGCGGTCGAGATGGATTTCGCGCGGGCCGATGCCGTCGAGCGGGGAAAGCCGCCCCATCAGCACGAAATACAGGCCGCTGTAGCTTTGCGTGGCCTCCATCATGTTGAAGTCGGTTGGCATTTCGACCACCGCCAGTTGCCGCTTGTCGCGGCGCGGACTGGCGCAGACCTCGCACACTTCCGCCTCGGAGAAGTTGTTGCACAGGCGGCAATGATGCAAATGCGTCAAAGCGTGGCTGAGCGCGCCGGCGAGCTGTTCGGCGCCGCGCCGGTCGCGCTGCAGCAGATGGTAGGCCATGCGCGCCGCCGATTTCGGGCCGACGCCGGGCAGCACGCGCAAGGCGCCGATCAGGTGTTCCAGCGCGGCAGGATGCATGGCCAGGATCTCAGAATGGCAGCTTCATCCCGGGCGGGATCGGCAGGCCTGCGGTCACGCCGCCCATTTTTTCCTGCACCGTGGATTCGACCTTGCGCACCGCGTCGTTCACCGCGGCGGCCACCAGGTCTTCCAGCATTTCCTTGTCGTCCGTCATCAGGGCAGGATCGATGGTGATGCGGCGCACGTCGTACTTGCAGGTCATCACCACCTTGACCATGCCGGCGCCACTCAGTCCCTCGATCTCGATTTCTGCCAGCTTGGCCTGCATCTTGGCCATGTTTTCCTGTACCTGCTGGACCTGCTTCATCATGTTGCCGATGCCGCCCTTCATCATGTCGATTCTCCTGAGGGTTGTATGGAATTCGCGTCGATCTGGCCGCCTAGATGGTCGACCAGTTCACGCACGAAAGGATCCGCTTCGATGGCCGCCACAGCCTCGGCCTGGCGCGCTTCCCTGATGCGCGTGCGCACCTGCTGCGGCGTCTGCTCGGCGGCGGCACCTATCTCGAAGCTGACATCGAGCGTCGTCCCGTATTTGTCGCGCAACGCCGCCACCAGTTTGTCCTGGTAGGCCCGATCCAGCAGGTGCTTGTGGGCTTCGCCCACGCGCAGCGCCACCACATCCCCAGTCTGCGATATCAGTTCGCAGTGATCGGCGAGCATCTTTGCCATGCCCCCGAGACGCAGCCCGGCGACGACGGCGAGCCAGTCCCAGTCATTGCGCGGACCGGGCTCACGGGCAACCAACGCGGGGGAGGCAGGCGCGATGGGTTCGGGCGGCAGGACAGCCACCGCGGGCGCTTCCTCCTGCGGTGCCGGCGGCGGGATCACCGGGAGAGGCTCTGCAGGCGCTGCGGCACGCGGCGACGCTTCGGCACGCACGCCTGACGCGACCGACCCGGGTGCGGAACGACCCGATGCCGCAGTGCCAGCCGGAGCGCCTCCCGAGCCGGGAGCGAACGCCAGCATGCGCAGCAGCGTCATGCAAAACCCTGAAAACTCGTCCGGCGCATACGGCAGGTCGCGCCGGCCGTTCAATGCAATCTGGTAATAGAGCTGCACGGTTTCGGCGTCCAGCCGGGCGGCGGCAGACTTCATCCGTTCCAGATCTGCCGTGCTTTCGACCGCGCCCGGGGCATGCAGCAGCAGGCCCAACTGGGTGAGCAGGCTTCCCAGATCCTGCAGCGCAGCGTCGAAGGCAATCCCGCCCTCGGCCAATTGACGCGCCCGATTCAACAGTGCGTCGCCGTCCTGCGCTGCCAGCGCGTCGAGCAGATCGAACAGGTAGTCGCGTCGCACCGTGCCGAGCATGGCTTCGACGCCTGCGGCCTCGATGCGGCCGCTGCCGTAGGCGATGGCCTGGTCGGTGAGCGAAAGTGCGTCGCGCATGCTGCCGGCAGCGGCACGCGCGAGCAGGGCCAGCGCGGCAGGCTCGGCATCGACGTGTTCCTGCGCCAGCACCTCGCCCAGGTGCTGCGCCACCAGCGCGGGCGGCATCGGCTTCAGGTTGAACTGCAGGCAGCGGCTCAATACCGTCACCGGAATCTTTTGCGGGTCGGTGGTGGCGAGGATGAATTTCACGTGTGCCGGCGGCTCTTCCAGCGTTTTCAACATCGAGTTGAACGCCGGCTTCGACAGCATGTGCACTTCGTCGATGATGTAGACCTTGTAGCGGCCGACTGTCGGCGCGTACAACGCGTTATCCAGCACCTCGCGCATGTTGTCGACGCCGGTATTCGATGCCGCATCGAGTTCCAGCAGATCGACAAAGCGTCCGGTGTCGATCTGGCTGCAAGCCGAACAGACGCCGCAGGGCGTCGCCGTCACCCCGGTTTCGCAGTTGAGACACTTGGCGAGAATTCGCGCCAGCGTGGTCTTTCCCACCCCGCGCGTGCCGGTCAGCAGGTAGGCGTGATGCAGGCGGCCCTGGGTCAGCGCATTGGACAGCGCCTGCACCACGTGCTCCTGGCCCTTGAGATCGGCAAACACGCGCGGCCGCCACTTGCGCGCCAGCGCGAGTGCGGGGGATGCGGAGTCGCCGAAGAGATCAGTCATGGGTTATATGGAAGCGGGAACCATTCCAGGCTGCTTTCGAATGGAGACAAGGCGGAGAGCCGCAGACAGTACATCACAGTACGGCAAGGCCCGACAACGCAGTATCCATTCGAAAGCAGCCAGGAATGGCGAGCCAGAGCCCCGGCACTGGCATCGGTCGCTGTGGCTGCTTCCTTCCGGACCTGACCCGATTCACGACTTAGCCATGCGGGGAGGCCCGCCGCATGCATTTTAACCCGGAAGCCGGCTTATTCCTCATCCGCTGGCACGGCCAGCCGGCGTTTTTTCACGGCATCGGCCAGCATCCGCAGCAGCGGGACGGTATCGTCCCAGCCAATGCAGGCATCGGTGATTGATTTGGCGTATTCCAGCGGTTGCCCTTCGACCAGATCCTGGCGCCCGGCATTCAGGTGGCTTTCGATCATCGCACCGATGATGCGGAAATCGCCACCCGCCACCTGGGCTGCGATGTCGGCCCCGACGTCGAGCTGGCGCTGGTACTGCTTGCTCGAATTCGCGTGGGAAAAATCGATCATCAACTGCTGGCGCAGGCCCGCCGCCGCGAGTTCGCCGCAAGCCAGGTTTACGCTTGCCGCGTCGTAGTTGGGCGCTTTGCCACCGCGCAGGATGACATGAGTGTCTTCGTTGCCCGAGGTGCTGAACACGCCGACATGACCCGACTTGGTGATCGAGATGAAGTGGTGGCGCGCGGCGGCCGCCTTGATCGCATCCACCGCGATACGCAAACTGCCGTCGGTACCATTCTTGAAACCCACCGGGCACGACAGGCCGGAAGCCAGCTGGCGATGCGACTGCGATTCGGTGGTGCGCGCGCCGATGGCGCCCCAGCTCACCAGGTCGGCGATGTATTGCGGCGAGATCAGGTCGAGGAACTCGGTCCCGCAGGGCAGGCCGATTTCGTTGAGTTCCAGCAGCAGCTTGCGCGCCAGCCGCAAGCCCTCGTTGATGTCGAAACTTTCATCCAGATGCGGGTCGTTGATCAGCCCTTTCCAGCCCACCGTGGTGCGCGGCTTCTCGAAATACACGCGCATCACGATGACGAGGTCGTGCGCAAGTTCATCCGCCAGCGGCTTCAGCTTGCGTGCATAGTCGATCGCGGCGACCGGATCGTGAATGGAACACGGCCCGACGATGACAAACATGCGGTCGTCCGCTCCACGCAGCACGTCGTGGATGGCGCTGCGGGCGTGTGCCACATGCGCATGCACGGTTTCGTTGGCGCGCAGCTCGCGCATGATCTGCATCGGGGCAAGCAGTTCTCCGCTTTGCTCGATGCGGGTGTCGTCGGTTCGGGTGGCAGTCATGTTCAGGCTCCGTGTTGTTTGCTGTTCCCCGCTGCGGCTCAAACAAAAAAACCGCCAGCGGGCTGGCGGTTTCGTTGAGGCCGTGCTGTTCGTCTCAGCGCCTCCCGACCGCCCTCGGCGTGGGATAAAAACGGCTAAAGAAGGACAATGCGGCCAAGTACATGGGTTTCAGTTTACCAAAACCTGCCAGACCACGCCAATCCGCTTTAAGTTAGCCGGATTCCTGCCGTGATAGTCACGACATATAAGCCATATAATGGCCAAAAATAAGGGGACAGGGTAAACATGACGGCTCAGGGCACCGACAACCAGCACACCGGTCAGGAATTAAGGCGTGACAGGCGCTTCCAGGTTTCGCAGGCGGCCATCATAAAGCAACCGGGCCACACCGAAATCGCCTGCGAAATTCGCGATTTCTGCCTGGGCGGACTGTTTCTAAAATTCACCAATCCGGAAGCCGCGATCGCCGCGCTCGCCAAGCGCGAAGACGCCGAGGTCGAAATTGTCTTCACCCCGGCATCGATCAACAGCACCCAAACCTTCCGCGTGCCGGCACAGCTGAAGCGCCTGAGCCCCCAGGGCATCGGTGTAGCGTTTGTCCGGCAGCCGGTCGATGCACTGCGGGCACTGCAAAAATTGCGCATGGCAGGGCATCGTGAAAAACTGGCCGCCATGCCCACATCGAGCGCGCACCCCCAGTTGCGCGAAGCCAGCACCACGCTCTTGAGCGAAGCCCTGCTGCAGGTGCATGACCAGATGATGCGTCTGCTGGGCGACAAGCTCAACGCGGCCGCGCTGCAAGCCACCGGCATTGCCGAACATAGCGGTCTGCTGAGTGCGGTACAGGAGTTCAGCCTGCACGCCCCGGCTGTACAAGCCCGTTTCGTGAATGGGGTACTGGATGCGCTGAAGCAGGCACGCCCGGTGCAAACCCAGCCTACGCGCGACTCCGCCGACGGCGGACTAGCCCTGGTCAACGAACTCGATTTCGAGGACTGGCTCGCCACCTCGTCCGAAGCCCACAAGCTGGAAGAGCAGTTTCGCGAGCAGCTGGCCGACATCGAGCCGCGCATCGGACAGCTGTTCGGCTTTGCCTGCGACCACAGCAACAACCCCTTTGGCCCCGCAGTCGTCAGCCATGCTTACCGCAGCAGCCTCGAAGCCGTGCCGGTGCTGGCCCGTGCACGCCAGGTTGCCTATGCCGCGCTGCGCGATGTCTTGTCCGACCAGCTCGCGCCGCTGTATGCCGAATTGCTGGCATTGTTGCCTGTCTCGCAAGCAGAGGCTGAAGGCCCGCGGCCGGAGCAGCCCCAGCATGTCCAGCCGCCCTTCGAAACGGCTACCGAAGCGTCCGCGCAATCCGAGCCTTCCGCATCTGCACTGGCGTCGCAGCAAGCGCAAAGCCAGGGCCAGGGAACCCTCAGCCGCTTGACCGGCTCATTGATGGATTTTTTCCGCGGTCAGATGGGATCACCCACTGCGGGACCCTCCGCGGCAGCATCGGTGCAGACGGGTGCCGCGCCCGCGCCAATGGGCATGGCTGCCGGCCCCGGCTCACCCGGGGCTGTCACCCCGGGCAATGCCCCACAGGGCCCGGCGGCCCGTTCCGCCACGGGTCAGCCCGGGATGGCCAGCATGCCCGGCATGGCAAACTCGCCGGTGCTTCAGCGCCTAGCCGCTGCTGGCGCGCTGCCCGCCACCGTCACCCAGGAAATGCAGCGTTCGGTCGACATGTTCGGCGCGCTGTTCGACACCATGCATGCCGAAAAATCGGTCAGCGAGGGCATGCGGCCATTTTTCCATCAGCTGGAGACCAGCCTGATCAGGCTGGCGATGTCAGATCCGCAGTTTCTGAATTCCCCGGCCCACCCGGCGCACAAGGTGCTGAACACGCTGGATCGCATCAGCATGGTGGCAGGCGACGACGGCAAGATCACGGACGAGCGCCTGCTGCGGCTGATGAGCCGCTGGACCGACCGCATCAACGCCGAAGCCGACAAGAACCCGGGCGTGTTCGAGGAGGCGCGCACCCAGCTGGAACGCGTGGTCAAGCCACTCCTGAACGAGCGTGCCGCACGCGTGTTCCGCCTGCAGGACATGTGCGAAGGCCGCCAGGCTGCAGAAGTCGCCAAGCAGCGCATCCTGCATGAACTGCTGTCACGACTGGACGAGCGCCCGATTCCGAATGCCGTGATCGAACTGCTGAACGGCGGATGGCGCAACGTGCTGCTGATGGCCGAGATCCGTCACGGCGTCGACAGCGAGGCGGCGCGCGAGTCCTGGCAGGTCCTGCAAAGCCTGTGTGAATGGCTGGATCCGGAGTTGACCACCCCGCCTTCCGCATCCGAGATTCAGACCCTGCTGCAACGCATCGACCAGTCGCTCACCCACGTCTGTGCCGACAAGTTTGCCCAGGACCGCATCGTCGACCAGCTTGCGGCGACGCTGTTCGACGAAGACAAATCGCAGCGCCAGCGCACCTCGATCGCAGCCCGTCTCAACGATGCGGCAAGCGAACCGCTGACCGAGGTCCAGGACAACCTCGCCGAGCGACTTCGGGTCGGCGACTGGTTGCAGTTCAAGTCGCTGGAGGCGCCGCTCAACCTGATCTGGATAGGCGACCAGCCGCATGTGTATGTTTTTGCGAACTACCGCGGCATCAAGAAACTCGATCTCAAGCGCCAGGACCTGCTGCGATCGCTGGAAAACAACGAGGCACACTGGACCGAAGACCTGGAACTGCCGCTGATGGATCGTTCCTACAGCGCGATGATCCAGAAAATGCAGCGCGACCTGCTGTGGCAATCCGCGCACGACGCCACCACGGGCCTGGCCAATCGCAAGACCTTCTTCCGCGCCATTCGCCGCAACTGGCTGCGAAGCAAGACGGCCGACGGCGGCTACGCCGTCGGCGTTATCCAGCTTGATATCAGCAAGCCCGATGGCGAGCCGGCCGGGGTCGAAATCCGCACCCCCATCCTGCGCGAACTCGCCCAAATCCTGCCGAAACACCTGCCGTCCAACGCGCTGCTTGCACGATCGGGCGAATCCGGAATCGCATTCTGGATCGAGGCTGCCGACCGTGCCGCCGCACAAACGCAGGCCGAAGCCCTGCTGAAGGTGATATCCGCGCAACCACAGGAGATCAACGGTACCCGCTACCGTATCGAGGCAGCCGCCGGCCTCATGTGGGCAAGCGACTGCCTCAGCCCGGAAGCGTATTACGACAACGCCAATGCCGCCTGCGCCCGCGCCCGCGAGTCCGACACGCCCGTCATGCAATACAGCAGCGAGACCGAAGACGGCGGCGTGCTGGCGCTGGCAAACTGGGCGCACGATCTCACTGCGATCCTCGCCAACAACCAGCTCAGTCTCATGTGCCAGCCGGTCGTGGCGGCGTCCGATGCCGCGCGCACACCGCTCTATTACGAAGTGCTGCTGCATCCCACCGCACACGACGGCCGCATCGCCACCCGCGATCTGATCGACATCGCCGAACGACTGCAACGCATCACCGAAATCGACCGCTGGGTCGTGCGCAACGTGATGCAGTGGATGCGCGATCACGCCGACAAGCTTGCCCTGCTGGGGGGCTTCTCGATCAACCTGTCGGGCCAGTCGGTAAACAACCCGATGTTCCTGAAGTTCCTGCTGGCCGAACTGGCACGTGGCGACGTTCCGGGCGACAAGCTGATTTTCGAAATCAGCGAAGTCGATGCCGTCGAAGGCCATGCCCAGACCCAGCTGTTCATGCGGCAATTGCAGCGTCACGGCTGCCGCTTCACGCTCGATGATTTCGGCGTCGGCAGCAGTTCCTACACCAGTCTCAAGAGCATGAAGCTCGACTACCTGAAAATCGATCGTGCCCTGGTGCGCGAAATCGGCACCAGCATGATCGACGAGGCACTGGTGCGATCGATCCAGGAAACGGGCAGCTTCCTCGGCATCAGGACCGTGGCAGGCTTTGTCGAGGATGAGGAGGCGCTTGCCAAACTCAGGGAAATGGGCATCGACTGCGTGCAGGGGTATCTGATCGGGGAGTTGCAGTCGATTGAGAGTTTGGCCTGAGGCTGGACCGTCATTGCGGGTGAGGCGAAGCAATCCAGACAGCTCTGGCGCACGCAACCGATCGAATAGCACACGGATTTACGCTCGTTCGCCCTGAGCTAGTCGAAGGGCCTTGCTCGGTGTAGCTAAAGTGTTCGCAGGACTGCTGACCGCTGGCCGGGGGTAGCCCGGCAGCTAGTCACTTTTCTTGTCTCGCCAAGAAAAGTAACCAAAAGAAGGCGACCCCGACATCCCCGAAACCCCAAAAATCGAGCCCACCAGACGGGCGGCGAAGAACTCGCCCCGCTTTTACTGGGTTGATTTAATTTTGTGAGCGAGGCTCAAACACCTTCACCGCTGATCCACCCGGCAAGCTCGATTTTCGGCGGGGCTGCAAGGGGAGAAAGTCAAAACCAGGGTGGTGCTACCGGACGAATTGCGCGCTAATTGGATTGAACTAGGCGCAATGAACGTTATTCGCTTCGTTGAACGAGAGGTGGCGTTTGGTTATATCCAACATCGGGGTCGTTCGACCTACAAAGACGGATGAACTCGATTTCATTTTGAGTAACTTCCGCGCGTGAAGCTGCCTCTGACTCCCATAGCATATCCCGCGTAACTGTGAAACTTCGACGTTGGTCAGTCGTGAAGTCTCTTGCAATTAGCTCGTCAGAAGCGCTACCGAAGTAATTGATGCTATTCGTTCGATCTTGGCCGATATAGATCTTTCCGTTTGGATAGGTGATCCGGTACACAACACTCATGACCGCTTCCTGAAGACTTATATGTGGGACGTCAGAGAACCTACGCCGTCCCACCCACCGTCAACCCATCAATCCGCAGCGTCGGCTGCCCGACGCCGACCGGCACGCTCTGGCCTTCCTTACCGCAGGTGCCGACGCCAGAATCCATTTCCATGTCGTTGCCGATCATGGAAACGCGCGTGAGCACTTCGGGGCCGTTGCCGATCAGGGTGGCACCCTTGACCGGATAGGTGATCTTGCCGTCCTCGATCATGTAGGCCTCGGCGGCGGAGAAGACGAATTTTCCGCTCGTGATGTCGACCTGGCCACCGCCGAAGTTGACGGCATAGAGACCGTTCTTCACCGAGGCGATGATTTCATGCGGGTCTTTATCCCCACCGAGCATGAGCGTGTTGGTCATGCGCGGCATGGTGAGGTGGGAATACGATTCGCGGCGCGCATTGCCGGTGATCGGCATGCCCATCAGGCGGGCATTCATCATGTCCTGCATGTAGCCGGTGAGGATGCCGTTTTCGATGAGCATGGTGCGCTGGGTGGGGTTGCCTTCGTCGTCGACGTTGAGCGAGCCGCGGCGCAGCGGAATGGTGCCGTCATCGATGACGGTGACGCCGGGCGCGGCAACGCGTTCGCCGATGCGGCCGGAAAACGCCGAGCTGCCCTTGCGGTTGAAGTCGCCTTCGAGGCCGTGGCCGATCGCTTCGTGCAGCAGGATGCCGGGCCAGCCGGCACCGAGCACGACGGTCATGCTGCCGGCCGGGGCGGGACGCGCATCGAGGTTAACCATGGCCTGATGCACGGCTTGGCGCGCATATTTTTCCAGGATGTCGTCGGTGAAATAACTGTAGTCGAAGCGGCCGCCGCCGCCGCCACTGCCCTGCTCACGGCGGCCGTCCTGTTCGGCGATGACCTGCAGCGACAGGCGCACCAGCGGGCGCACGTCGGCGGCCAGATGGCCGTCGGAGCGCGCGATGAAGATGACTTCGTATTCGGAGGCGAGGCTCGCCATCACCTGGATCACGCGCGGGTCCATGGCGCGCGCTTTTTTCTCCAGCCGTTCCAGCAGGGTGACCTTGGCGGCATCGTCCAGGCTCGCCAGCGGGTCGACCGCATTGTAGAACTGGCGGCCGTCGGCACGATGCGCCACGCCGAAGCTGCGGTTCTGCCCGGCGCGCGCGATGGCGCGGGTGGCATCGGCCGCGGCGCCCAGCGCGTCGAGACTGATGTCGTCGGAATACGCGAAGGCGGTCTTCTCGCCCGAGATCGCGCGCACGCCGACGCCCTGGTCGATATTGAAGCTGCCGGATTTGACCTGGCCTTCTTCGAGGCTCCAGCCTTCGGAACGCGAATACTGGAAATACAGGTCGGCATAGTCGACGTCATGCGTCAGCAGCCGACCGAACACCGGCGCGAGCTTGTCGGCATCAAGACCGTTCGGCGTAAGCAGCGTGGCTTCGGCGGAATGAAACAATTGCTCCGCTGTTTGAATGGGGACAAAGGCGTCGGTGGGGTTCATGGCGATATCCTGAGTGATGGGCACTGAATTACTTGCCGGACGGCTCGCGCTTGGCCACGGCACGGCGCTCGATCACCTCGACTTCGATCTGCTGGCACTGGATGAAGCGATGCTTGAGTGCGGGCAGGCTCTTTCTGAGGCTGGCCTGGTAGGCGGGGTTGATGTTGGCCATGACGACGCCGGAGCCGCGCGGCAGGCGGTCGAGCACGACGCCCCAAGGATCGACGATCATGCTGTCGCCATGGGTTTCACGACCCGACAGATGGTAGCCGCCCTGCGCCGGTGCGATCACGTAGGCGAGGTTCTCGATCGCGCGTGCCCGGATCAGGGTTTCGAAATGCGCACGCCCGGTGGTGGCGGTGAACGCGGACGGCACCACGATCATGTCGACATCGGGCATGGCGCGGTACAGCTCGGGAAAGCGCAGGTCATAGCAAATCGACAGCCCGATGCGGCCGAACGGACTGTTGACGACCACGACCTTGTCGCCCGGCTCCATCAGCTTGGCTTCCTGAAAGTGCTCGTTACCGAGGTCGAGACCGAACAGGTGAATCTTGTCGTAGCGCGCCACCTGTTTGCCGCGTTCGTCATAGACCAGGCAGCTGTTGCGTACCTTGTTCGCGGCGCTGGCTTCCAGCGGGACCGAGCCGCCGATGAGCCAGATGTGGTGCTTTTTGGCCATACGCGCCAAAAATGACTGGATCGGGCCGTGGCCTTCCGCCTCGCGCACCTTCACGACGTCGGCATCTTTCATCCCCATGATGCAGAAGAACTCCGGCAACGCGACCAGCCGCGCACCTGCACCGGCTGCCAGTTCAATGAGCCGCTCGGCCTCGGCCAGGTTGGCGGAAACGCTTGGGCCCGAAGCCATCTGGATCGCGGCCACGCGGACGGTGCCCACCTGCGTAGCGGGCTTCCTTACCGGTGCGCCTTTGGGACGCGCCATGCTCGATTTGGTGATTTTCTTGGTCGTCATGAATCTTTCCACACTCTAAGGTTCGCTTGCCTGAACTTCTGCTTTGGCCTTGGACAATCGTTTGACATCGGGTGCCAGCCAGGGACCGGTCACCATGTACTCCTGGCTGATGGCTTCTTCGATCGGGTCGCGCAGCAGTTTCTGCGCAGCCAGCGCACCCACCCCTGCCAGCGGCCCGGCGATGATCGCACCCGCCACGGCGACCCCTTCGGACACTTTCGGGATGACCTTCACCCGCAGCTGCACGGTTTCCTGATTGAGATCGGCGAGTCCTGACATGTTGACCTTGGCCGACGGTCCGCGCATCTTGAAATCGTCGCTATACACCACGCCACGCGCAATGCGCAGAGTGCTGCTGATATCGTCGAAGGCATAGCCTTGGTTGAAGATATCACGGAAATCGAAACTCAGCCGGCGCGGCAGCGACTGCAGGCTCAACACGCCGAGCAGCTTGCCGGCACCGGGTTCGACCTTGAGGAACTGGCCGTCCCGCACCCTGAATTCGAGCTGCCCCGCCAGCGTGCGCACCGAGAAATCGGCGGGGGCGCCTTCCCAGGTGGCATTGCCCCGCAATTCGGCACTGCCACGCTTGAGCGTGTCGGGAAAGCCGAAACGGGCCAGAAACTTGCCCGCATCGATCACACTCAGGTTCAGGTCCGCTCGGGTTTCGCTCATGCCGCTGGCTCGCCACAGACCGCTCATGCTGAACAGGCTGTCGGCATGCGTCAGTTGCAGGCTGTCGATCACGAGTCCTTGCGCTGAACTGTGCGCCACGGCCTTGAGCTGGCCCATCGGCGTGCCTTGCAGACGGAAATCCTCAACCGTCACATCGAGCAGCGGGAAGTCCGATGCCTTCAGGCTGCTGGCCTCTGCTTCTTCGACCGCGGACAACCTGTCCGGAATGGTGAATTGCTTGAACTGCGCGGATACCCGGGCCGGCTGATTCCCTGCGGGTCGATAGGTCAGCACCCCTTTCAGGTCACGTCCGCTCACCTGGGTTCGGAACAGGCCGTTGCGGAAGCGTCCCTGCAGGCGAATATCCTCGTAACGCCTGCCCAGAAGGTCGAATGTGTCGAAGCCGAGTTCGATCGACGATAGCGACAGCGCATCCTGGTCCTCTCCCTCCGGCAACATCGCCAGCCAGCCGGACAAATCGAGGCCGCGCCCACTGCCGACAAGGCGCAAGCCCGGTTCACCGGGCATCACAGCGGGGCCGCCAAAACGCACTTCGCCGCGGTTGAAACGCCCTCCTGCCACACTGCGCCACACCGCGCCAACGGTCTTGCCCAGGCGCACTTCGTGTTGCTGGCCATCCCCTTGCGGCTGGCTGGTCACCAGCAACGGCAGGGCCTGGGCGGCCGCCTTGGCCAGCGGCGCAGGCAGACTGGAACCCAGACCGACCAGGTCGGAAACAATGCGCACGCGCTCGCCCTCGGGCTCCAGATCGATCTGGCCCTGCCAGGACGTTTGTCCCGTCAGCCTGTCCCCCCATTTCGCACCGAGCCAGGGCGTGATGCCTGCAGCCATGGCACGTCCTTGCGTCAGGATTTGAACTCGCCCCTCGCGGGTGGAAGCATCGACCCGCAAGGGACCGCCCAGAAATTGGGCAGTGATGTTTCTTGCCGTCAACCCATCATGGGTGAAATCGATATCGCCGCGCACCTGCTCGAGCCTTGGCTGGCCCGCCGGAAACAGGGTGTTTCCCTGAAAAGACAGGCGGCCCGCCACGGTCGCGTTCTCGGCATGCTGGAGCGGAATCTGCATTTGCAGGGCGAGCCGCATCGGGCCGTTGCCATCGAGTGCGTCGGTGACGCCCCGCAGGCGGTCGCCCACCGGGCTGAAATTGGCAAAACGGATGAAATCCTGGACCGGGCCGTTGGCCTCCCCCGCGACAACAAGCTGCTCCTCGTGGTGGAGCAAGTCCGGGATGACTGCCTTGACCGACGACAAGGCCGCGCCATAGATGCTGGCCTGGTCCGAACTCACTTCCATCACCTTGCCCTTGAACAGCATGTCTGCCTGAATACCATCGATGCGCGGCCAACCCTCCACATAGTCGATCACGCCGTCCTTGATCCGCGCATCGACACTGAACGCACCGTCGCCCTTGAGAAACGGAAACTGCGTCAGGTCTCCCCGCAGGATCAGTTTCACATTGTCGGAATAGCCGGCAATGACGCTCTTTCTCGCCCACTCGACCGTACGATCGCCAATGCTCTTCGGCAGATAGCGATATACCGCTTTGCCATCTGCCCGGGTCAGTTTCGCGCCGAGGTCGATGATGCCGGGATGCCCCGGGATCAGTTCATACCGCCCGCTGGCCGATCCCGCCGCGTCCCCGTTGGCAAAGACCGCATCCTCCAGGATGAACAGGCGACCCCGGGTGGTCTTTTGCCAGCGGCCGTGCGCAAGCAACGTGTCGAGCCCCACCAGCGGCTCGCGGAACAGGTTGGGCAGATTCATTTCCATCTGCTTCGAGTCGATGTCGAATACGCCTGCGTGCGCATCGCCATCAATGCGGCCAGAAAAGTTGGCAAAGCCGGGACCCTCTTCGACTGCCGCCACGCCGAGGCCGCTGAAGCGTGCAGCGATGCTGAAGTTGTCTATACCGGGTTCCGCCCCGGTCCACTGGAATCGCAAGGTATCGAGTCGCCCCTGCGGTTGGAGCGCTTGCAGGCGCGTGCGCAGCGCGGCGTCCATCGGCAGGCTCGGCAGCAGGGACTCCCAGCCACCCAGGCTGAACGCCTGCGCCGTGATCTCGTGCGACTTGGCATTCCACGCCAGTCCCATGTTGAAGGGCGCGCCCAGGGGACTGCCCGGCCTGGCCACCTTCAGATTCTCGAATGTCACACGCTGACCATCTTCAGTCCGTTGCCATACCGCATTGCCCTCAACCTGGGCCAGCCGCAGAGCGGGCAGATCCTCGCCCAGCCTGGCTTCGATCGATCGCAGATCGAAATCCGCTCCCACTCGCGCCAGTGCACCCTGCACCACATCGAAACGCAGATGCAGCCCCCCGCTTCCCTGCCGGGGTTGATGCGGCAATTCAAGCCAGGTGGTCAGTCGCGGAAACGACAGGCCGGCAACTGCGGATTTGACCGTGCCGGTCCAGGTCTTGATGTCATCCACATTGCGGGCGTTGAATTGCGCATCGATCATCAGCGGCCGCGCCAGCAGGCTGACCGGTGCGAAAGCGCTCAGTTGCAGTCGGTGGCTGCGGAATACATTGGTCAATTTGAAGTCGACCGCAGTCAACTCCAGCGGCGGCGCATTGCGCACTTCGTCCAGCCAGGCGAGTGTGCCGTTGCCCACATGCACCTCCCGTTGCCGCAGCAGCCAGTTGGTAAACTTGCTGTCGGGCGCAGAAGGATTGACGGGAATGCCGCCGACATAAAAATGGCCGTCGCGCGCGCGCCGTACCTCCGTCGACAAACCCTGCAACTCGATGTGATTGAATCGCGGCTCCAGAAACAGCAGCGAGCGCCATGCGAATGTCGCCTTGAGTTCCGGCAAGTAGAGGGCCGGCCGGCCCTGCGGGTCATGCAGGTGAACGCCTTGCAGGCGGAACTCCGGGTGCGCCTGCTGCCACTCGCCGGACACGGCTTCCAGCGTCACCCGCTGACCGAGCGCGCGCGACATCAGATTCGCCACCGTCTCGCGGTGATCAGCGATGTTGGGCAACACCCAGAAGAACATCAGTGCAGCCGCCGTCACGAAAACCAGCGTGGCCAATGCAGCCAAGGCTGCCAGCCAGCGCGTCGCACGACGCAGAAAAGACAAGAACGCAGGAGAAACGGTCATGAACAAGAGGGCTCGTGTTCTTTAATTCTATGCGCTTGTCCTCGACTTGCGGGGGGAATCCGGGGCCTAATGTTGGTTCTCATTCGCCAGTGAAACGATGGATTTGTCGCCGGTCACGCTTGGTGGGGCGACCCTTGATGCTTGCGGCAGGACTGGCGGCCAGTTTGCGATCGCTCACCTGCTGCTGGCGTCGCGCATGGCTGGCGGCGTCTTCCGCATACAGAAGTTGCGCCACCGGTGCCGGCCCGCGCTGCATCGACAGGGCTTTCACCGTCAACGTCCAGTCGAATTCCCCGATGTGGATTTCCAGCCGGTCGCCCGGCCTGACCTCGCGTGCAGGCTTGATGCGCTCACCGTTGAGTTTGACCCGGCCATGGTCGATAGCCTGGGTGGCGAGGCTGCGCGTCTTGAAGAAGCGTGCAGCCCACAGCCATTTATCGAGCCGCATTCTGACGAGCGGCGTTATATCTGTCGGCATCGAGCCCCTCCGCCAGGGTCGGTGGCAAATTCACGTTGTTTGATCGTATGGACGGGATTGTGCCGGTTTTGTGAGTGTGAAGCCACGCCGGCGTTTCCGACAGCGTCCTGCAAATGCTTTAGGGAAGCGCTTATTTCGTTCGTGGTGAGCCCTTTGACTTCGCTCAGGACAGGCTTCGATAAACTCAGGGCGAACGGACCAAATTGATCAGCGCCTCCTTAACGGGAAGAGTTGGCCTGTAATATCGATCACCGGGCACCGTTACAATGGTGCGTTTCAGACGAGGAGAACCCATGCCCAAGATTCTCGCTTTTTCCGGCAGCATCCGGCGCGATGCGTGGAACCGCAAACTCATCCATTCCGCAGTCGACGCGACCCGTGCGGCGGGCGGCGACGTCACCCTGATCGACCTGGCCGACTACCCGTTGCCGCTCTATAACGGCGACCTCGAGAACAAGGACGGGGTGCCCGACAACGCCCTGCGCCTGAAAGCCCTGTTCAAGGCCCATGACGCCCTGCTGATCTCGAGTCCGGAATACAACAGCTCGATCCCGCCGCTGCTGAAAAACACCCTCGACTGGGTATCGCGCGAATGGCAGGGCGAATCGGGGCTGGTGCCCTATCAGAACAAGGTCGCCGCCATCATGAGCGCCTCGCCCGGCGCGCTGGGCGGAATGCGCATGCTGCCCCACCTGCGGCAGATCCTGAACACGCTAGGGGTACTGGTGCTGCCAGGCCAGTTCGCGTTGCCGCATGCCGACCATGGCTTCGATACGGAAACGGGCGCGCTGAAATCGCCGTCACGGCTGCACAGCCTGGTGCTGGAACTGGTGAGCACCACGAATTCGCTCACTCAACCAAGAGGCTGAAGCTGCAAGAATAAAGCACCCCGGAGGTTCCTTTATGCTGCAAAGCAAATCGGCGTATTGCCGTGAACGTCAGGACACGCGTCCCAGATGATGCAGACTGCCCGAGAACAGGGAAATTCCCGTGATGGTTCACCCTCCCCCGCCTCAAGCGGTTCAGGATGACATTTGGGGCGCCGCCATACAGCGATGCATCGTGCTTGCTGAAAACGAATGTCCTGGTGCCAGCGCTTGATTTAAATCAGACAGGTTTTGCTGCACGAAAGAGACGGGCATAGCATGGCTTAGACTCGCGTAGCCCAGAAGCGCTGCCACCAAGAACAGACAAAGCGTAAAGCCAGGAAAACTGCCGGTTCGGTAGCTAAAGCGATTGTCGGTTGAACAAACAGGAAATGGACATTGATGTGACATGCCGGCCCCTTACATTCAGAAACATCCTCAAGCCGTAATCGCTTCGCATCACCCGAGCTAAATGGCTGTACATGGATGCCAGGCAGCCTTGATGCAGGACAGGAAGCATTGCGTCCCCACCTCGCGGAAATTCTTCGCTTTGCGAGATATCAACAGTAACGACGATCTTTCGACCAACTTTAGGTGTGGTGATTATCCTGCCTGGTTCTCAACTATTCCGGTCTCGCCACGCAATAAAAAACAGGCCCACAGTTCGGGGCCCGTTCCAACGTGAACACCTTGTCGTGTCAGCAGAATGCACGCTTGCGGGCAATCACGCCCGTTCGACTCAAGGGTTCAGCAGCCTGTCCTTCGCCACGAAATATTTGCGCGCATACGCGACAAGCTGCGCATCGCTCGGATGATCGATAGATTCCACTCCGATCACCTTGTCCGCGACGCCATGATCGTGCGAATGAATGTGCTTGATGAGTTCGAGCTTGGCATGGCCGGGGCCGACGACCAGGATCTCGCTCGCGCCGCTAAGTGCTTCCACCACTTCATGGTAGAAGTGCTGATCCTCGGGCTGGCGACTGCCGCTGACCGATCCCCGCTTGCGGTGCAGATTGCGGTGCGGCGTGGCAGGGGTCACCACCGATTTTTCAACGTCACCCGGGCTGATGTGCATGACATGGGCCTCGTTATGGTCGAGCCAGACAACTGCGTGATAGTGAGACATGATTTCCTTTCGGCGGTTATGAATACGTTTCTGTCCTTTTCAGCTTAGGGTGCCGCTACACGGATTCAAGGAAACGTCCTGAATCCTCGGGCACACGGGCGCCTCCCTAGCCGTTTACTTCACGGCTTCCTTCAGCTGATCGAGGATGGCCGGATTCTCCAGCGTGGAGACGTCCTGGGTGATTTCCTCGCCCTTGGCAATCGCGCGCAGCAGGCGGCGCATGATCTTGCCAGAGCGGGTCTTGGGCAGGTTGTCGCCGAAGCGGATTTCGTCGGGCTTGGCGATCGGGCCGATTTCCTTGCCGACCCAGTCGCGCAGCTCGGCAGCAATCTTCTTCGCCTCCTCGCCGACGGCGCGCGTCCCCTTCAGCACCACGTAGGCCACCACGGCTTCGCCCTTGATCTCGTGCGGTCGCCCCACCACGGCGGCCTCGGCCACGCGCGGGTTTGACACCAGGGCGGACTCGATCTCCATGGTGCCGAGACGGTGACCGGACACGTTCAGCACGTCGTCGATGCGGCCCATGATCCAGAAATAGCCGTCCAGATCCCGGTGTGCCGAATCGCCGGCGAGATAGGTTTTGCCTCCGAGTTCCTCGGGGAAATAGGTCTTGGTGAAACGCTCGGGGTCGCCCCACAGGGTGCGCAACTGCGAGGGGAAGGGGCGCTGGATCACCAGATAGCCGCCCTGGCCCTTTTCGACCGGGTGGCCGTGTTCGTCGGTGATCGCCGCCATGATGCCGGGCAGCGGCAGAGTGCAGGAGCCGGGCTTGGTCGGCACCGCGCCGGGCAGCGGCGCGATCATGTTGGCGCCAGTCTCGGTCTGCCACCAGGTGTCGACAATCGGGCAGCGGCCGCCGCCGATGACCTCGTGGTACCACATCCAGGCCTCGGGGTTGATCGGCTCGCCCACCGTGCCCAGGAGGCGCAGCGACGACAGATCGAATTTGGCCGGTTCGTGGGCACCGAGCTTGATCAGGCTGCGGATCGCGGTCGGCGCCGTGTAGAAAGTGGTGACCTTGTGCTTGGCGACGGTTTCCCAGAAGCGTCCCGCGTGCGGATAGGTGGGAATGCCCTCGAAGATGACTTCGGTCATCCCCAGCGCCAGCGGGCCGTAGGCGACATAGGTGTGGCCGGTGATCCAGCCGACGTCGGCGGTACACCAGTAGATGTCGGCGTCGGGCTTGGCGTCGAACACCCACTGCATCGACAGGATGGCGCCGAGCAGATAGCCGCCGGAAGAGTGCTGTACGCCCTTGGGCTTGCCGGTCGAGCCCGACGTATACAGGATGAACAGCGGATGCTCGGCGGAGACCCACGCCGGCTCGCAGCTTTCGGCCTGGGTCTGCGTGAGTTCGTGCCACCACAGGTCGCGCGCGGTCCAGTTGACGTCACCACCGGAGCGGCGATACACGATCACACGCTCGACACAGGAGGTATCGCCCATCGCCAGCGATTCGTCGACTGCGCGCTTGAGCGGCACCGCCTTGCCGCCGCGCATCGATTCGTCGGCAGTGATGATGACCTTGGCTTTCGCATCCTCGATACGCTCGAACAGGCTCTTCGCAGAAAAACCGCCGAACACGACCGAATGGATGGCGCCGATGCGGGCACAGGCCTGCATCGCCACCACCGCCTCGATGCTCATCGGCATGTAGACGATCACGCGGTCGCCCGCCACCACGCCGAGCGATTTGAGGCCGTTGGCAAACTGGCAGACACGAGCGTGCAGCGCCTTGTAGGTGACCTTGGTCACCGTGCCGTCGTCGGCCTCGAAAATCAGCGCGGTCTTGTCGCCCCGGGTCGCCAAATGACGGTCGAGACAGTTGTACGACACGTTGAGTTCGCCATCCTCGAACCACTTGTAGAACGGCGCCTTCGATTCGTCGAGCGTCCGCGTGAAGGGCTTTTTCCAGTCGATGGTCCGACGCGCCTGATCCGCCCAGAAACCTTCGTAATCCGTTTCAGCGTGCCGGCACAGGGCCTGGTAGGCCTCCATGCCGGACACATTCGCCTGCTTGACGAACGCCTCCGCGGGCGGGAATACACGGGTTTCGGTCAAAATCGACTCGATGGCTGCCATATGCGCTCTCCACTGATAAAGTGTTGTGATAAGCCGTGATTCTAAATCAAGCCAGCCCAATCCAAGCCTTCGAAGCCCCAGCCATGCCCCATCCTGCACTTGAGCGTGTTTCCCGATGTTCCCGTTACGGCCAGCGCCTGCTGACGGCGCAGCCGCAGCTTGCCGACGCCGTGGCCGCGCACCTCGGCCAGCCCTTCAGCCGCGAAGCCATGCAGGCATTCCTCGGCGCGCCGCCATGCCTCGACGATGCAGTGCTGCACCAGCGTCTGCGGCAACTGCGCCAGCGCGTCTGGCTGGTCGCCACCGCGCGCGACCTCGCCGGCGACGCCGATCTGGCCGAGGTGATGTCGACCTACACGTCCCTGGCCGAGGTCTGCATCGATGCCGCGCTCGGCTTCCATCACGCGGCGCTTGCCGCACGCCACGGCGAGCCGCGCGACGAACACGGCCAGCCGCAGCAGATGGTCGTCGTCGGCATGGGCAAGCTCGGCGGCGGCGAACTCAACGTGTCGTCCGACATCGACCTCATCTACCTCTATCCCGAGGAAGGCGACACCGCGGCCGACGATCCCGCGGTTCCGGTCCGCTCGATCAGCAACCACGAATTCTTCATCCGGCTCGGACGCCGGCTTGCCGCCGCACTGTCGGAAAATACCGCTGACGGCTATGTGTTCCGCGTCGATCTGCGCTTGCGGCCGTGGGGCGACTCCGGACCCTTCGCGATGGGCTTCGCCATGCTGGAGGACTACCTGGTGGCCCAGGGGCGGCCGTGGGAACGCTATGCCTGGATCAAGGCGCGCCCGCTCACCGGCGGTCGCCACGACGAACTGGCAGACATCGTGCGGCCGTTCGTGTTCCGCAAATACCTCGACTTCGGTGCGTTCGCCGCGATTCGCGACCTGCACGTGCAGATCCGCCGCGAGGTCGCGCGCCGCGATATGGCGCACAACGTCAAGCTGGGGCCGGGCGGCATCCGCGAAATCGAATTCACCGCGCAGGTGTTCCAGCTCATCCGCGGCGGCCAGATCGTCGCCCTGCAGCAGCGCCCGACGGTGGCGGTGCTGGCCGAGCTGGTGGAGAGCGGGCTGATGACGGCGGACGCGCATCAGGAGCTCGCTGACGCCTACGATTTTCTGCGCCGGCTGGAACATCGCATTCAATACCTGGACGACGCGCAAACCCAGCTGCTGCCGGACGATGCCGCATCGCAGGCGCTGCTCGCCGACGCGGTACGCTGCGCCGACTACGGCGCGCTGCTCGCCGTGCTGGACAGGCACCGCAACAAGGTCACGCGCCATTTCGAGCAGGTGTTCGCGGCACCGCAAACGGACCAGGACAGCCATCCGCTGACCGTCGTCTGCTGCGGCACCGCGGACCCCGATACCAATCATGCACTGCTCGAAAACGCCGGTTATGCCGACCCGGAACGCGTGCTGGCAACGCTCGACGCGCTGCGCCACAACACGGCGCGACTGCCTGAATCGACCCAGTTGCGCCTCAATTCTCTGTTGCCGCCCGCGCTGGAAGTGATCGGTGGCCAGCCCGACCCGACCGGCACGCTGGAACGTTTCGCCGCGCTGATCCAGGCGATCGCAAAACGCGCCACCTATCTGGCGCTGCTGGCCGAATATCCGGCGGCCCTGCAGCAACTGGTGCGACTGCTGGCAGCGAGTCCGTGGGCGGCGCAGATGATCACCCGGCAGCCGCAATTGCTGGACGAGCTGATTGCGCCCCAGCACCTGCTGCGCGTACCGGACTGGGGGCGACGCGCCGCACAACTGCGTGACGAACTCGACGCCCACCCCGGCGACACCGAGGCGCAGATGGATGCGCTGCGCCGTTTCAAGCAGGTGCAGACCCTGCGCCTGCTGGCGCAGGACGTGGCAGGCCAGCTGACGCTGGAAGCCCTGTCCGACCATCTGTCCTACCTGGCCGACACCTTGTTGAACGAAACGCTGGCGCGCTGCTGGGCCGGACTGAAAACCCGCCACCGCGATACCCCGCGCTTTGCGATCATCGGCTACGGCAAGCTGGGCGGCAAGGAGCTGGGCTATGCCTCCGACCTCGACATCGTGTTCCTGTATGACGACCCGGACGAGCGTGCGCAGGAGATCTATGCGCGGCTGGCGCAGCGCATCAACACCTGGCTTGGCACCCTGACCCCGGCCGGCATGCTATACGAAACCGATCTGCGCCTGCGCCCGGATGGCGCGTCGGGCCTGCTGGTGAGTTCGACGGAGGCTTTCCGCGATTACCAGCTGCACCATGCCTGGGTGTGGGAACACCAGGCGCTGACGCGGGCGCGTTTCGTCTGCGGCGATGCAGCGATCGGCGCAAGCTTCGAGGCCTTGCGGCGCCAGGTACTGGGTACGCCACGTGATTCAGGAAAGTTGCGCGAAGAGATCCTGGCCATGCGTGAGAAAATGCACGCGGGCCATGTCAACGACAGCGAGCTGTTCGACCTCAAGCACGACAGCGGCGGCATCGTCGACGTCGAATTCTGCGTGCAGCATCTGGTGCTGACGCATTGCGCCATCCATCCCGAACTGGCCGACAATCTTGGCAACATCGCACTGCTGCAACGCGCCGGAGAGATCGGGCTGATTCCCTCGGAAATCGCCCAGGCAGCCGCCGACGCCTACCGCGAACTGCGCCGCCAGCAGCATGCGATCAAGCTCAGCGGTGCAGAATACGCCCGGGTGCCCCCTCCCGCGGTCGAAAGCGTGCGCGACGCCGTGCTGGCACTGTGGAACACAGTGATGGGGCAGCCTGCCCAATCCCATGCCATGAAGGATGCAACATTGAACCGGGAGACGCCCGCTTGACTGCCACCTCTGACGACGCACGCGAAGCCCTGCGCCAGTTTCGTGTCATATTCGGCGCAGTGCGCCAGCACTTCCAGGCAGTGGAGAAAGCCTGCGGCGTCAGTGGCGCACAGATCTGGGCGATGGCGGCCTTGCGCCAGACACCCGGCATGAAAGTCACGGAACTCGCGCAGGCGCTGTCGGTTCACGCTTCCACCGCCAGCAACCTGCTCGACAAGATCGAGAAGTCGGGACTCATCCGGCGCGAGCGCAACGCCGCCGACCAGCGCGTGGTAAGGCTGTATCTCACCGATGCGGGCGAAAAGGCGTTGGCGCACGCGCCGCAGCCGCTTAACGGCATCCTGACGCATGCGCTCGACCAGTTGCCCGGAGAAGTGCTGGCCCGACTCAATCAGGACCTCGCGGCGCTGATCGACCACATGGACTCGGTCAATGCCCAGGATGCGCAAAAGCCGCTGTCCGAAATCTGACCGGCGCACACCCTACCCGCCCGGATCCGGGACTCAATCCGTCTGGCGCTGCAGCACCAGTGGCAGGGGGGCGGCCGAGCCCTGCTTGGGCTGTCCTGCATAAACGGTGAGGTGCGGGTAGGGAATTTCGATACCGGCCGCGTCGAATGCCTTTTTCAGTCGATACAGGAAGGCGCGCCGCACGCCCCACTGCTCCAGCGGTTTGACCTTGAAGCGACAGCGGATCACCACAGACGAATCCGCCAAGTTGTCGACGCCGGCGATTTCAAGATCGTCCTCGATCCTGTCGCCCAATTCCGGGTCGGCACGCAATTCGGCTGCCACCGTTCGCATCACCTCATAGACCGAGTCGATATCCTCGCGATAGGCCACGCCCACATCGATCACCGCATAGGCGAAACTGCGGCTGCGATTGGTGACGGTATCGATGGTGCCGTTGGGGATGTAATGCACGCTGCCTTCGTAGTCGCGCAGCCGGATGTAGCGCAGCGTCATTTCCTCGACCAGCCCGCCCTTGCCGGCCACCTCGACCACGTCGCCTTTGCGCACCTGGTTTTCCAGCAGCAGAAACAGGCCGGTGAAGTAATCCTTGACCAGGCTTTGCGCGCCGAAACCGATGGCGATGCCGAGCACGCCGGCGGTGGCCAGGATGGGCGCGATCGAGATGCCGACCTCGCTCAGCACCAGCATGCTCGCGACAAGGGTGATGAGCACCGTCACGATGTAGCGAAACACCTGCTCCAGCGTGTTGAGGCGCTTGATCCGCTCGGCGTCGTCGAGATCCTGCTGCATGTGCCGGTGCAACCGCGCCAGCACCTTGCGCGAAAGCGCCAGCGCCAGCCAGGTCAGGCCAAGGATGATAACGACGTGCAACGCCGTCACGGCGAGGCTGCGCCAGTCGCCGAGGGAGGTATGCAGGGTGTTCAGGTAGTCCATGGGCGTGCCTTTCAGTGGGCGGTATTCAGGGAGTGGAGCATTTCAGAAAGCGACTGGATTCGTCGAATTCAAGCTTGCCGACGAACTTCCCGATACGGGGGGTGCGCGATAGCGTCATCAAGCGTGAAATCGCCCGATCAGCAAGGCCAGGGAGGAAAGCCGGACGACGCGACACGCCGGGTCGCACGAGGATACGCACGTTTTCAACAACCGGAATTCCCACATGATCCAGATGGGCTGCGGCCAAAACGACGTTTTATTTTTTCACAAAAGTGTTGGCGCTGGCAATCCGGGGGCGCACCGAGCGCACGCTGCTTCCTTGCCACGATGTCTGCCTCGCGTTGCCAGGAAATACCTGCCAGCGATCGGGACGCGCCCTTCGCAGTCGCCTTGCACCTAGGAACGGTTGTATAGCCAGCCGCGCCGCACCAGCCATTTCTCCATTTCCACCCCGGCAAACACCACCGAGGACAGCATCAGGCACGTGGCCAGTTCGCCGACGGTGAGCGGCTCGGTCTTGAAAATGGGATTGAGCCAGGGCACATACAGCACCGCCATCTGCAAGGCGAAGGTCAGCAGCAGGGCGGCGATCAGCATCCGGTTGGACAGCACCCCGCCTGTGAACAGCGATTCGCGCTCGAAACGGATGGCCAGCACATGCCCCAGCTGCGAGAGCGTGAGGACGGTAAACACCATGCTCTGCCAGTGTGCCGAGCCGTCGTGGATCGCCCAGGCCTGTGTCAGCAGCGACACGCCCCCCATCAACAGGCCTACCCATAGCATGTGCTGCCACATGCCGTGCGCGAAGATGCTCTCCCTGGGTGGTCGCGGCGGTCGCTGCATGACCTTGCGCTCGGCCTGCTCGCCCGCCAGCGCAAGGCCAGGCAAGCCGTCGGTGACCAGGTTGATCCACAGGATGTGGATCGGCAGCAGCGGAATCGGCAAGCCGAGGAAGGGCGCGAGGAAGATGGTCCAGATTTCGCCCGAGTTGCTCGTCATGGTGTACTTGACGAACTTGCGGATGTTGTCGAAGATGCGGCGCCCCTCACGCACCACATGGACGATGGTGGCGAAGTTGTCGTCGAGCAGGGTCATGTGAGCCGCCTCGCGCGCCACGTCGGTGCCGCCACGGCCCATGGCGATGCCGATGTCGGCCATTTTCAGCGCCGGCGCATCGTTGACGCCGTCGCCCGTCATGGCCACGTATTCGCCTTTGTCCTGCAGCGCCTGCACGATCCTGATTTTCTGTTCGGGGTTGATGCGTGCATAGACACGGACGGTTTCCACCTCGCGCTCGAACGCTTCCAGCGACAGCCGTTGCAGATGGCTGCCGGTCAGCACCTTGCCGCCGTCGTCGATGATGCCGAGCCGGCTTGCAATCGCACGCGCGGTGGCGGGATGGTCGCCGGTGATCATGACGGGGATGATGCCGGCGGCCTTGCAGGCGGCGACCGCCTCGGCCGCCTCGGGACGCGGCGGATCGATCAGGCCGGCCAGGCCGACGAAGCTGAGCCCGGTTTCCAGCGTGGCGGGATCGGGCGCGCCACGCTCGACACCCTCGGGCAGCGGCGGCAGGCGCCGCAGCGCGAAGGCCAGTACGCGCAAGCCCTGTTTGGCCAGTGCTTCGGCTTCGGCATGCAGCGCTGCCCGATCGAGGGGGCCGGCCCCTTTCGCAGTCAGCTGATCGGTGCACAGGGGCAGGACCTGCTCGGGTGCGCCCTTCACCAGCACCAGGACCGCATCGCCTTCGCGATGCAGGGTGCTCATGCGTGCACGCTCGGCATCGAAGGGGATTTCAGACACGCGTGGCAAGGTCTCCTGCAATGCGGTCTTGTCGAACCCGGCTGCCTGCGCGGCACCGAGCAGTGCGGTTTCGGTCGGGTCGCCGGCCAATTTTCCAGCGGCATCGGTCAAGGCATCGTTGCACAGGGCCATGGCCAGGCCCAGTTCGCGCCAGGGTGTTTCCCGTTCGGCTTGCAGGGTGGGACGACGGACGCCATCGGCCACGATACAGTCGACATGCATCTCATTGAGGGTGAGCGTGCCGGTCTTGTCGGAACAGATATAGGTGACCGAACCCAGCGTTTCCACGGCAGGCAGCCGGCGGATGAGCGCGTTCTGCCTGACCATGCGCGCCGCGCCCAGCGCGAGCGAAATGGTCACCACCGCGGGCAGCGCCTCGGGGATGGCGGCGACGGCCAGGCTCACCGCGGTGAGCAGCATGACCAGCGGCGGTTCGCCGCGCAGCCAGCCGGCGACGAAAATGATGGCACACACGGCCAGCACGACCAGCGCCAGATTTTGTCCGAATCGCGTAAGCCTTTTTTGCAGCGGCGTTTTTCCCGCCTCCCCGGACAACAGGGTGGCAATCCGGCCGAGCTCGGTGCGCATGCCGGTGGCGACCACCAGACCCCGCGCGCGGCCATACGTCACCAGCGTGCCCTTGTAGGCAAGATTGAAGCGATCCCCCAGCGGCAGGTCGGCCTCGTCAAGTTGCGCCAACCGTTTCTCGACCGCCTGCGACTCCCCGGTCAGCGCCGATTCGTTCACCTTGAGCGAGGACAGCTCGAGCAGGCGCAGGTCGGCCGGCACGACGTTGCCGGCTTCCAGCTTGACGATATCGCCCGGCACCAGATCAGGTGCCGGAATCTGCTGCACCTTGCCGTCGCGGATTACGTTCGCCAGCGGAGCGGACATCTGCTTCAACGCCGCCATCGCGCGCTCGGCACGGTATTCCTGGACGAAGCCCATGATGCCGTTGAGGAACACGATGACCACGATGGCGATGGTGTCCTGCGGCTCGCCGACCACGCCGGCTATGATGGCTGCGGCGATCAGCACCACAATCATGAAGTCGGAGAATTGTGCCGCCAGCATGGCGAGGGGATTGCGCCGGCCGGTCTTTATTTCTGTCAGGTCGTTAGGGCCGTGCTGCGCCAGCCCGGCGGAAGCCGCTTCGGTGGACAGCCCCTTGTGCGCGTCGCTATTCAGGCGGTCAACGGCTTCCTGGCCGCTCAGGCAATGCCAGTCAGTCTTCAGTTTTTTTCCGTCACTGACCATGCAGGTATGGGAACCACATGTTCAGCAAATAAATGACGAGCGCACCCGCGACCACCAGGTCAGTGGCTACCGCGCTGGCGTATTCGGCGAATTGGCCATGTCGCCGGCTGATGCGCCGAACCACTTGGGCAAGGCGGCCGAAACGCGCATGAAAATCCCGCGCTGCGGCATCAAGTGGACTGCGCGCGGCAGCGAGCCGGAGTGTGTCGTTCATCACAGGATCGATGTCCATCCCGGAATACAGCGCCAGAGGCGAAATCGCAGGCAACAGGTGCGGCTCCGCAACCTGCTGCCGGGCGACCAGGGTAGCGTGGCTGACCCCGCGGCCGGCGGCGGCGACGATGCCTTTCAGGTTTTGCATGATGCACTTATCCTTCAAATGGCTACGCGCCATGGCGATGCAAGGCAAGCGCCAAGATCTTGCGCGCCTCGTCCAGAAGCAGCACGCTGGACGCCACCGCTGCTGACAGCAGCCAGTCATTCAAAAGCAGATCGGTGGTGCCGAAAAGGGTCTGTGCAGGCGGCCAGTGCACCGCTACCACCTGCAAGGCGAGCACACCGGCCAGCGCCATCCACAGCTTGCCGTTTCTTAGGAAATTGGCATTGAATGCGCTACCGAACTCCATTCGTGAATTGAACACATTGAAAAACTGGAACAGCACAAAAGTGGTGAACGCCAGCGTCAAAGCATAGTACGGATTTTGCGTGGCCACCCCATACTGGAACAGAAACAGCGTGCCAACCATCATGGTGGCGCCGTACAGGACTAGACGCGCTAGGCGAGTAATAGTGAGTATCTGTGCCGATTGGCGGCGTGGTTTGTCGTGCATGATGCCGGGGCGGGCGGGTTCGATGCCGAGCGTCATCGCGGGCGGGCCGTCCATGATAATGTTGACCCACAGCAACTGAATCGCGGTGAAGGGCGTGGGCATGCCCATCAGCGTGGCCACCAGCACGGTGAGGATCGCGCCGATGTTGGTGGAAAGCTGAAATCGCACGAACTTCACGATGTTGTCGTACACCACGCGGCCTTCCTCGACAGCCCTGACGATGGTGGCGAAGTTATCGTCGGTCAGCACCATGGTGGCCGCCTCCTTTGTCACCGCGGTACCGGTGATACCCATGGCCACACCGATGTCGGCCGCTTTCAGCGCGGGCGCATCGTTCACGCCGTCTCCGGTCATGGCGGTGACGTGGCCGTCAGTGCGTAGGGCCTGAACGATTTTTACCTTATGCGCAGGCGAGACGCGGGCAAATACGCTGATGTGGTTGATGCGCCTCGCCAGTTCAGTGTTATCCATGGCATCGAGTTCCGCACCGCTCACCACGTCCCCGGTCAGCCCCAGTTCGTGGCCTATAGCCGCTGCAGTAAGCTTGTGATCGCCGGTGATCATCTTGACCTGAATACCGGCCCGCTTGCAGTGGGCGATGGCCTGCTTCGCCTCTGCGCGCGGCGGATCCATCAAGCCGGCCAGCCCCAGAAAAACCCATTCGTTGGCCCACGCCATCAGGTCACCCGCCGGATCAAAATCACGCGCCCGGATACTCCGCTGCGCCACCGCCAGCACGCGCAATGCCTGGCTAGCCAGATGCGCGTTTTCTTTCTCGATTGCGTTTCGTGTATCGGCGTCCAGCGCAGATTCCCCGGTCGCATCCAGCCAGGCGCTAGAGCGCGCCAGCAAAACATCGGGCGCGCCCTTGATGAACATTTCCACCGTCTCGCCGGCATGATGGAATGTCGCCATGAACTTGTGCGTCGAATCGAACGGAATTTCAGCGATGCGCGGCTGCTCGTCCTGCTCATATTCCGGATCGATACCGTGTTTTTGTGCCAGCACCCACAAGGCACCCTCGGTGGGATCACCAATCAACTGGCCATCATGCACCCGCGATTCGGTGCACAGTGCCATGGGCAGAAAGAAGGCGCGCGAATGATGCAGTGGATTTTCGTAATGGATTTCGCCCTGCGGTGCGTAGCCTTCTCCGCTCACCGTGAAACGGCTTCCCTCGCACCATCCGGCACGCGCCGTCATCTGGTTCAGCGTCAGCGTACCGGTCTTGTCGGAACAAATTACTGTGGTGGATCCCAGCGTTTCCACCGCCGACAATTTCTTCACAATCGCCCTGTTCTTCGCCATGCGCCACATGCCGATGGCGAGCGTCACCGTCACCACTGCCGGCAAGCCTTCGGGGATGGCCGCCACCGCCAGCGCAACAGCGGTCAGCGCAGCTTCCGTCCACGGCAAACCGCGCGCGAAGTCGAGGATAAAAATCAGCGTGACCACCACACATGCAAAGGCAGCGAGTTTTTTTCCCAACGTGTCGAGCTGTTCTTGAAGAGGCGTGGCCGAATCGGGCGTGGCGGCGATCATGCCCGCGAGCTTGCCCATTTCGGTCGCCATGCCGGTGGCGCTTACTAGCAGTTCGGCGCGTCCGCGGGTAACAACGGTGTTCATGTAAAGTAGATTCACGCGATCGCCCAGTGGCAAATCGGCTGTCTCCAATGCTGCGATCGACTTGCCCACCGCATGCGATTCGCCGGTCAATGCCGCCTCATCGACTTCCAGCGCGTGGGCCACCACTAGACGCCCATCAGCTGGAATGCGGTCGCCCGCTTCCAGTAGCACGATGTCGCCGGGCACCATAAGCGCTGCATCCAGATCAACGACCCGCCCATCACGCCGTACCCGGGCCGTTGCCGCCAGCATGCCCTTCAAGGCCGCCAGCGTTTTTTCCGCCTGATGTTCCTGATAAAACCCCAGTGCGGCATTAAAGATGACGACGATGAGGATGACCACTGCATCTTTCAAATCGCGGATGGTCCACGCCAGCACGGCGGCGAAAAGCAGCACGATGACCAGGAAATTATTGAACTGGTCGAGGAATCTCCGCCACAGCGGCCTGGGCTTGGCTTCGGCAAGCTTGTTCTCACCCACGCGCGCCAGGCGGTCAGCCGCGGATTCAGCGCTCAAGCCCTGAGCCGGAACAACCTCCAGGCCCGCCGCGGCCTCCTGGACCGACAGAACATGCCAGTTTCTGGATTCAATTGCCATACAGATAGAGGAACAAGGTGTTCAATAAATAGATGACGAACAGCAGCAGGCTGATCCAGCTCACCGTGCGGAAAACGCGCGATGGCGGCCGCAACACCAAACCGACCACGGCCAGCCCGCTCATCATCATGGCGGAGAACGCCGACGTGGCATGGGTAATGGAAACATTGGCCAGCAACGGGCCTTGCAGGTAGAACAGGTCGTCGATGGCCAGGATGGCGATATTGAACAGGTTGCTGCCGAACAGGTTGCCGATGGCCAGATCCACCGCGCCCAGGCGCAGAGCGGCCACCGTGACGACGACTTCTGGCGCGGAGGTGACGGCGGCCACAAACAGCGTACCGACGAAGCTCTGCTCCCATGCCATCACCGCGGCCAGATCCTTGGCGATGAAAGGCAGCCAGATGCCGGCTGCAACCACCACGACCGCGGCCAGGGAATAGCCCCGCACCGCCTGTTTCAGGCTCATGTCCGGGTGAAGCTCGACCCGGTCCTCCACGTAATCGCCAATTTTTGCCTGCTCGTATCGGTAAAGCGAGCGCATGGCCAGCAGATACAGCAGCAGGATGAGCGGCGAGTAGAGGCCGACATGGCCCAGCGAAGGAAATGTCCCATCACGATAGAGCAGCAGGTTGAAGCCGGCAAAGCCGATCAGGGCGATGCCGTAGCCGGCCGACAGCACGTTACCCTGCCGCGCGCGCGTGTAGACGGATTCCTTGCGGTACATGAAATCCAGCACCACGATGATGAGCAGGTTGAACACGCAGCTACCCATGATGTCGCCCACCGCAATATCCGGGACATTGGCCACGGTCACGGACGCAACCCCGGTCACCAGTTCGGGCAGCGAGGTGACTGAAGCCAGCAGGACCAGTCCCACCCAGCCCCGGCTCATTCCGCTTTTCTCGGCGATGATGTCGCCATAGCGCGAGAGCTTCACGCCGGCAAATCCGATCACGACTAGACAAACAGCAAGCTGGAGCCAGACGATCATGCGCGTGCTTCCTGCGCCGACGGGGCCACCAGAAAATCGCAGGCCACTTCGCGCAACAGATGCTTGGTCATGCTGCCGAGCAGCAGATCCACGACCTCCGAGCTGCCGTGCTTGCCCACGACCACCAGATCCGCCGACAGCTTGTGCAGCAACGCAGGGATGACGGCCTCAGGCATGCCGTGTTCCACGCGGATATCGGGACGGTTTTTCATAGCTTGCGCCAGGGATTGCAGCGTCGCCAATGCATGCTGGCGCTCTTCCTTGCGATAGCGAAAAATGTCTGCTTCGGAGACGCCGGCAAAGTGCAGCTTGCCTTCGAAAGGGACCTCGAAAGCATGGACCAGGGTAAGCCTTGCTGCCGGTGCAATGCCACGGGCAAGTTGCGCCACGATCGGGCCATGCATCGACATGTCTATGGGCGCCACTACGCGCCGGTACATTTCATGCGGCCTGCTCCTGACCACCAGCACCGGCAGATCAACCTCCCGGATCACCCGCTCGGCGGTGGAGCCGAGAAAGAACTCGCGCGCCGGATGTTCGCCCATCGCACCCAGCACCACCAGATCGGCACTCCCTTCCTGTGCCGCACGGGTGATCTCGCGATGCGGCTGGCCCACGGTGAGCAGGGGCGAGACCTCGATCTGCCAGCGTGCAGCCAAGTCGTCCGCCTGCTGGCGCAAGCTGGCTTCGAAGTGGTCGTGCAATTGCGCCTCGGTCGCCTCGGAACCAGCCAGCAAGCGCTGATGCAGCCGCTCCAGGGCGCGGCCCGGAAGGCTGTGCTGCAGGATGAGGCGGGCATCGTGCTGAACGGCCAGTAGCGCAGCACGCTCTGCTGCGCGCCCCGCAGTGACTGAAAAATCGGTGGCGGCCAGAATGGAAGCGATCGGCTTCATGTCGGGATCTCCTGTAAGCTGCGCTGGAGCATGTCCGCCGCAAAGTCGGCGGCGTCCTGGTAGGGATGAAACACCAGGTCTACCCCGGCTTTCTTGAGCAGGCGAGCGTCGGCCTCGCTGTGCGCGGCGACCGCCGCCCTACCCGTGTAGCCATTCGCCCGCAGTGCGGCCATGAGTGCGCAATTGACGCTGGCGTCGGAGAGGGTACTCACGATCCATCTTATCTGCGCCAGTGGCAGACCAGCAGGAAGCTCTGCATCCTCGGCATCGCCGAACCGCACGTCGAGGCCGCGGTGGCGGGTCCGGCGCACCGTCTCCGGATCGAAATCCACCCCCAGCGTGGCAACCCCCTGCTCGCGAAGACGCTGCATCAGCCGACCGCCGTAACGGCCGAGGCCGAACAGGATCACCTCGGGGGCGGCACCGGCATCCGCCGAAGCCATCAGTTCCCGGAACGGCTTGCGACGCTCGAACATCCTGAGCCAGGGTTTAAGGCGTGCATACAAGGCCTGGCTATTAAGCACCATGTAAGTGCAGATACTGATGGTCGTGAGGCCCACCAGCGTCACCAATCCCAGCGCATCGCCGCCGACATGTCCCAGCGTCACCCCCATGGCGATGAAGACGATTGAAAATTCGGAAATTTGCGCCACCGTCAGTCCCGCCATGAAGCCTGTGCGTTTGCGATAGCCCATGTAGCCCATGATGGCCATGACGATCAGGGGATTGCCGATCAGCACGAAACCGGACAACACCATGGCGGACAGAATCTGTCCTTCGAAGGCCTGGAATTCCAGCTTGGCGCCGAGATCGAGAAAGAAGAACAGCAGCAGGAAATCGCGCACCGGGCTCAGGCGATTGCTCATGGCCTCGCGGTAGGGCGAAGTGGCGAGCGAGAATCCAGCCAGGAAGGCGCCGACTTCCTTGCTGAAGCCCATCGCCTCGCCCAGTGTGGCCAGCGCCACGCCCCAGCCGATGGCGAACAGCATCAACAGTTCCTGCGAACGCGCCACCAGATCGAGCAGGCGTGGCAGCACATGGCGCATGGCGACCACCAGCAGCAGGCCGGCTATCGCGAGCTTCAGCGCAATCATGCCCAGCGTAGCCGCCGCCCCGCCCGCCTCGGCCATGTTCAGGCTGCTCATGGCCATCATGGCAATGACCACGGCGATATCCTGGACAATAAGGAAGCCCACAGCGATGCGGCCGTGCAGCGAGTCCAGTTCCTTCTTGTCTGACAGCAGCTTGACGATGATGATGGTGCTGGAAAAGGTCAGCGCCACCGCCACGTAGATCGCCTTGAGCTGGTCCATGCCCAGCGCCAGCCCGATCAGGTATCCGAACAGGATGGTAAAGAACAGCTGCCCCAGTCCGGTCGCCAGCGCCACCGCGCCGAGGCGACGCACCAGGTGCAGGTCGAGCTTGAGGCCGACGGTGAACAGCAGCACCGCCACCCCGACCTGGGCCAGCAGATCGAGCGGATCGTGCGCAGTGACCCAGCCCAGTCCCACCGGCCCCGCCAGGATGCCCACCACAATGTAGGCGAGAATCAGGGGCTGGCGCAGTTTGATCGCGAGCGCACCGATGCCTGCGGCGGCGGCGAGCAACAAAGCGATTTCCTGGAATGGGGCATTCATGGCCTAGCAGTCGGCGGGATGATCGCGCCACGGTCGCAACACGGCAACCGGCGAGTGAACCCGGCCTTGCATGCGCCCATGGCCAGTCATTCCTCGCCGGCCACCAACACGTCGCACTCCGCGGCCTGGGCGATGTCCTTGCTCACGCTGCCGAGCAGATATGTTTCCAAGCCTCCCTGTCCGTGCCGGCCGACGACAATGAGGTCGGAACGCCACTGACTGGCCAGTTCGAAAATGCGTGTCGGCACATGGCCCATTTCGACATGCGCGGCGAGTTCGCCTGGCAAACCGGACACCATATTTTCCATCAGGTTTGCCGCAATGGTGCGCATGTCCGCATGGGCCGCCTCGAGTGCCTGCGAAGGCAGAAGTCGGTCGAGTTCGGGATCGAGGACATGCAGTACATCCAGGTGCACTCCGTCTGCCAGCAGCCGCGCCCAGGCGAGTGCCGTGTCCGAATCCGCCGAGAAGTCCACTGCTGCGAGCACGTGCTTGTAGGGCCAGTTCGGCCTGCGCACGACGAGCAGCGGCCCGCTGCGAACGCGCAGCAAACGTGAAGTGGTGGACCCGAGAAACGAGCGCATCCGCGAATGATCGCCGCGTGCGCCCATCACCACCAGATCCGCCGCCACTTCCCTCGCATAGTCGGCGATTTGTGCATGGACGCGACCGATCCGCCAGGCTGCGTGAGTGCGAATGCCATACTGTTCGGCCAGATCCGGCAACAACGTGCCAAGACGCTCGCCCGCCGCGTCCAGCGCTTGCTTGTCCAGCGCGATGGGGTCGATGCTCTGGCCTGGATAGAGATTCAGGGGCGGCACGACGTGCAGCACGTGCAAGGCGGCGCCGAACTGGCCGGCGATCATGGCAGCGCGGCGTACCGCACAGGCTGCTGCGTCAGAAAAATCCGTGGCGGCAAGGATGCATGAAGCAGTTTTCATGATGATTTCCAAATAATGCGCGGACTGGCCGCTTCAATAATGACAATCCTTTTCTCATTATGACCCCTTCGACCTGCCGGCGCCGACATCCATGTGCCGGGCGAACGGCGGCCCCGGATATTTCCGGCAAACCCGTTCCATCAGGACATCGCCGGTCCGTGTCCTTCTCCATGCACGCAGCACGCGCACACGAAAAAAGGCCACCCGGTCGGATGGCCTCCTTAACGAGCGGGGGCTTACTGGCTGCCGCCGGCAGACTGTCGCATCATCATTTCCATCACCATCTGCAGCATGTCCACGCGCTTCTCCAGGGCGTCGATGCGCCTGTCGGTCATGGCGTTGCCGCCTGCCATCTGGCAGCCCTTGTTGGGGCCCATCATGCAAGGCGTGGCGTCACTCGACCTGCCGGCCTGGTTCGTGCGGCAGTGTTCGCCGTGCATGGGCCCGGGCCCCATTCCGGTGCCTGGCCCCATACCAAAACCTGCCATCGGCGCGGGAGTGGCCTGCTCCGTACCGGCAACCGGGGTCTCGGGAATGTCTTCCGCCGCCCTGGCGACGGCGGGGAGCGCCATGACGGTGGCCAATGCAAGCATGAGGGCGGTGTGTCGGATGGTATTCATTGCAGTTCTCCTTGATGGAATGGGGTGAAGGTCGGAAGGTGGCGTTGGACGCGTCCGGGCGACCTGACCATGTTAGTACGCAGAAAAGTTGGTGAGTTCGCCGGGGCAAAATTATTCCTGCCCGCAGACAACCCGACTGCCGTTTGGCTTAGTCCTCTGGCAGCCAGGCGCTTGCATCGATGGCGCGCGGCAAGGCGCATGCCACCCGGCCCCGCCTGGCCCGCGATTCCTTGCACGAGTCACGTTAGAATGGCCGCGTCTTCCGGCCACATGACTGTCCGAATCCAGACTCCCGAACCATGACGCTCTTGCTAGCTGTTCTGACCCCTTTTCTGGGTGCGGCCCTGGTTGCGCTGGTGTCCCGGCTCGGGCGTTCGCATTCCGCCTGGGCCGCGGGAGCAGTCACGCTGGGATCGCTGCTCTGGCTGGCGCCATCGTTCAGCCTTCCGTTCGCCGGCACCACGCTGATCCAGCAACTCGACTGGATGCCCGCGCTGGGGCTGAATGTGTCGCTTCGCCTCGACGGCCTGTCCCTGCTGTTCGCCGGGATGATCCTCGGCATCGGCCTGTTGATCATTCTGTACGCGCGCTACTACCTGTCGGAACGCGACAGCATGGGGCGTTTCTACAGCTACCTGATGCTGTTCATGGGTTCGATGCTCGGCATCGTGCTGTCGGAAAACCTGATCCTGCTGCTGATCTTCTGGGAACTGACGAGCCTGTCGTCCTTCCTCCTGATCAGCTACTGGCAGCACCGCGAGGAGGCCCGCCAGGGTGCGCGCATGGCGCTGACGGTGACCGGCCTCGGCGGCTTCGCGATGCTGGGCGGGTTTCTGCTGCTGGGCCACATCGTCGGCAGCTACGAGCTCAGCGACGTGCTCGCCGCCGGCGATCGCATCCGCGCACACCCGCTGTACCTGCCGGCGCTCTTGCTGATCCTGCTCGGCGCGTTCACCAAGTCGGCGCAATTCCCGTTTCATTTCTGGTTGCCGCACGCGATGGCCGCGCCGACCCCGGTGTCGGCTTATCTGCATTCGGCGACCATGGTGAAAGCCGGCGTGTTTCTGCTGGCACGCTTGTATCCGGCGCTGTCCGGCACCCCGGAATGGTTCTGGGTGGTCAGCGGCACGGGGCTGCTAACGCTGCTGATCGGGGCCTATATCGCGCTTTTCAAGCACGACCTGAAAGGGCTCCTCGCCTACTCGACCCTGAGCCACCTTGGCCTCATTACGCTGCTGTTCGGGATCTCGACGCCGCTGGCCGCTGTCGCGGGCGTGTTTCACGTCATCAACCATGCCACCTTCAAGGCCTCGCTCTTCATGGCCGCCGGCATCATCGACCATGAAGCCGGCACCCGCGACATGCGGCGCCTGCATGGCCTGTGGAAATTCATGCCCCATACCGCGACGCTGGCGATGGTGGCCGCCGCCGCCATGGCCGGCGTGCCCCTGCTGAACGGCTTCCTCTCCAAGGAAATGTTCTTTGGCGAGGCGATGCAGATTTCCGAAACACTGATCGGCGGCTGGCTGCTGCCCATGCTGGTCACCCTTGCAGGCGCACTGGCAGTGGCCTATTCGATCCGCTTCATCCACGACGTGTTCTTCAACGGCGAACCGGTGGACCTGCCGCACACGCCGCATGAACCGCCGCGCTGGATGAAGGTGCCGGTGGAAATCCTGGCGGTACTGTGTCTCGCGGTGGGCGTCGCGCCCGCGCTCACCGTTGCGCCGCTGCTGTCGGTGGCGGCGGCCAGCACGCTGCAAACTGCGTTGCCTGACTATCACCTGGCGCTGTGGCACGGCATCAACCCGGCCCTGATCATGAGCCTGCTTGCGCTGTCGGGGGGAGCGCTGTTCTATGCGCTGCGCCGTCCGTTGGTGGTGTGGCACGATCGCAACGCCGGCCGGCTCGATGCCCGCATCGCCTACAACGCGCTGCTCGACGCGATGACCTCACTGGCGCTCGCCCTCACCCGACTGATCGATACCGGCTCGCTGCAACGCCAGGTATTCTTCCTGCTGGTGACCGCCCTGGTGCTGGGCGTTTCACCATGGCCGGCGGGCGACACGCCACTGACCGGCAGCCGCAGCGGCCTGCCCCTCGATGCGGTCAGCCTGCTCGCCATCGGCACATTGATCGTCGCCACCTTCACCACCGTCCGGCTCTACCGGCAGCGCTTCACCGCGCTCGTCACCATCGGCGTGGTAGGGCTGGTGGTATCGCTCGCCTTCGTCAAGTTTTCCGCACCCGACCTGGCAATGACCCAGCTATCGGTCGAAATCGTCACCATCAATCTGTTGCTGCTGGCGCTCTACTTCCTGCCGCAGCAGGATTCGCCCGAGCGCGCGCCGGCACGCATCTGGCGTGACGGCGTGATCGCGCTGCTGGCCGGCGCCGCTACCGCGGCACTGGCATGGGCGGTGCTGACGCGCCCCTACGAGACCATCGCCGGCTTCTACCTTGACAACAGCGTGCCAGGCGGCGGCGGCAGCAACGTGGTGAACGTCATCCTGGTCGACTTCCGCGGCTACGACACGCTGGGCGAAATCACCGTGCTGGCACTGGCCGGGCTGGGCATCGTGGCGATGCTGCAGCACCTGCATCTTCCTGCCCCGGCGCGAGATGCTTCCGGCCGCGCATGGGATCCCGACGCCTACCCGATCATCATGGCGACGCTGACGCAGGTATTGCTGCCGCTCGCGTTGCTGGTCGCAGTGTTCATTCTGCTGCGCGGCCACAACCAGCCGGGCGGCGGCTTCATCGCCGGACTGATTACGGCGGTGGCGCTGATCGTGCAATTCCTTGCCAACGGATCGCACTGGACGCGGCGGCGCATGCCATCCGACAGCCATCCGCTCATTGTCTGGGGCCTCGCCATCGCCGCCGTCACCGGCCTGG
>WGNC01000034.1 GCA_016124745.1 Thiobacillus sp. | reverse complement strand
TCAAATACACTCCCAGCCACGAATGGGTGCGCGTCGAAGCCGACGGCACGCTGACCGTAGGCATCACCCACCACGCGCAGGACCTGCTCGGCGACATGGTGTTCATCGAAACGCCCGCTGCCGGCCGCACCCTTGCCAAGGGTGAGGAATGCGCCGTGGTCGAATCGGTGAAGGCTGCCTCCGACGTCTACGCACCGGTCGCCGGTGATGTCATCGCAAGCAACAGCGATGTCGAGTCCAGCCCCGACGCGGTGAACAAGGATGCCTACGCTGCATGGATGTTCAAGATCAAGCCGGCCAACCCGGGCGATGTCGCCGCATTGCTCGACGCCGCGGCCTACCAGAAGCTGGTCGAGTCGGAAGCGCACTGAAGGGATTAGGGGTTAGGAACTGGGGACTAGGGGATGAGCGGCTCCGCCGCGCCTCTGAAACCAGCACCGGACCCCTGGCTCCCAAATCCTAGCCCCTAGCCCCTAAAAGCCCATGCCCTTCATTCCCCATACCGAAGAAGACGTTTCAACCATGCTCGGCGCCATCGGTGCCGCCAGCATCGAGAACCTGTTCGACGAAATTCCGGCCGCGCTGAAAACAGGCAAGCTGAAGGATGTTCCCGATGGTCTGCCCGAGATGGCGGTGGCGCGGCTCATGCAGGAACGCGCTTCACAGGACGGCTTCTGGTCCAATTTCATCGGTGCCGGTGTCTACGAGCATCACATCCCGGCGGCGATCTGGCAGATCACCACGCGCGGCGAGTTCTACTCGGCCTACACGCCGTATCAGGCCGAAGCCTCGCAGGGCACGCTGCAGCTGATCTACGAATACCAGACCATGATGACGCGGCTGACAGGGCTCGACGTCTCCAACGCCTCGCTCTACGACGGCGCCTCGGCGCTGGCCGAAGCGGTGCTGATGGCGGTCCGCTCGCACAAGACCTCGCGCCGCGTGCTGGTGCCGAAGACCGTGCACCCGATCTACCGCCGCGTGGTCGACACCACGGTGAAGAACCAGGGCATCGAACTGGTCGAGCTCGACTACGATCCGGCCACCGGCCAGACCATGCTGCCGGCCGAGCCCGGCGGCTTCGCCGGCCTGGTGATCCCGCAGCCCAACTTCTTCGGCGTGCTGGAAGACGTGCACGCGATGACCGACTGGGCCCACGACAAAGGCGCCTTGGCCATCGCGCTGGTCAACCCGACCACGCTGGCGGTGCTCGAGGCGCCGGGCCAATGGGGTGCGAAAGGCGCCGACATCGCCGTGGGCGAAGGCCAGCCGCTGGGCGCGCCGATGGCCTCGGGCGGCCCCTATTTCGGCTTCATGTGCTGCCGCCAGGATTTCGTGCGCCAGATGCCGGGACGCATCGTCGGCCGCACGGTCGATCTCGACGGCAAGCCCGGGTTCGCGCTGACGCTGCAGGCGCGTGAGCAGCACATCCGCCGCTCCAAGGCCACCTCCAACATCTGCACCAACCAGGGTCTGGTCGTGACCGCCGCGACCCAGTACATGGCGCTGCTGGGACCGCAGGGGCTGGCGAAAGTCGCTTCCAACAGTCACGCCAACACCGTGGCACTGGCCGACAAACTTACCGCGATTCCCAACGTGACGCGCGCGTTCGCCAGCCCCTGCTTCCACGAAGTGGTGCTGCAGCTCAACGACAACGCCAAAGATGTACTGCGCGCCCTGCGTGCACAGGGCATCCTTGGCGGGCTGGACATTTCCGGCTGGTATCCTGAACTCGGTCAGGCCATTCTGGTGTGTGCCACCGAAACCAAGACCTCCGGCGATCTCGACCAATACGCGCAACAGATGGAACGTATCCTGTCGAAGCGGCGCGAAGCGCCACCGTGCGCATACAAGAACTGAGCACCCAACCCACAACCGAACAAGGAGCAAGATCATGGCAGTCACACTTGGCGGCAACCCCATCGACGTCGCAGGCGCCTTCCCCAAGGTCGGCGACACTGCGCCCGACTTCAAGCTGGTCAACAAGGACCTGGTCGACGTCTCGCTGGCCGACTTCGCCGGCAAAAAGAAGATCCTCAACATCGTGCCGAGCCTCGACACGCCGGTGTGCGCGACCTCGACCAAGAAGTTCAACGACGCCGCCGTCGGCAACACGGCCGTGCTGATCATCTCGGCCGACCTGCCGTTCGCGATGAGCCGTTTCTGCGGCGCCGAGAGCACCAACAACGTGGTCACGCTGTCGACCATGCGCGGCGCCGAGTTCATGAAGAACTACGGGGTCGCCATCACCAGCGGCCCGCTCGCCGGCATCACCGCGCGTGCCGTGGTGGTGCTCGACGAGAACAACAAAGTGCTCCACGCTGAACTCGTTCCCGAGATCAAGCAGGAGCCGAATTACGAGGCCGCGCTGGCCGCTTTGAAGTAGGGATCAGGATTCAGGGGTCAGGATTCAGAGGATGTGCGGCTACGCCGCGCGCTCTGAATCAGGCACCTGAGTTCTTCCCTGATCCCTGAATCCTGAATCCTGGCCCCTGAAGTGATGCTGATATTCGACCACTCCCGCCCCGGCCGCACCGCTGCGGCCCAGTTGCCTGCTGCAGGCGGCAGCCTCGACGACCTGCCCGCGAACCTGCGGCGCAGGGCCCCCCCTGCGCTGCCCGAAGTTTCCGAGCTAGACGTGGTGCGCCATTACACGCGCCTCTCGCAGCTCAACTTCTCGATCGACACGCAGTTCTACCCGCTCGGCTCGTGCACCATGAAGTACAACCCGCGCGCGTGCAATTCGCTGGCGATGCTGCCGCAATTCCTGGCGCGCCACCCCGCGAGCCCGGACGAGACCGGGCAGGGCTTTCTCGCCAGCATGTTCGAACTGCAGGAAATGCTGAAGGACGTCACCGGCATGGCGGGCGTGTCGATGGCGCCGATGGCGGGGGCGCACGGCGAGTTCGCCGGCGTGGCGATGATCCGTGCCTACCACGACGCCCGCGGAGATACGGCGCGACGCGAGATCATCGTGCCCGATGCGGCGCACGGCACCAACCCGGCCACGGCCACCATGTGCGGCTACACGGTCAAGGAAATCCCCACCGATGCGACCGGCGGCGTCGATCTGGCGGCATTGAAAGCCGCGGTCGGCCCGCAGACGGCCGGCCTGATGCTGACCAACCCTTCGACCCTGGGCGTATTCGAGAAGACCATCGCCGAGATCCAGAAGATCGTCCACGATGCCGGCGGCCTGTTGTATTACGACGGTGCCAACCTCAACGCGATTCTGGGCAAGGTGCGCCCAGGCGACATGGGTTTCGACGTCATCCACATGAACCTGCACAAGACATTTTCCACCCCGCACGGCGGCGGCGGTCCGGGTGCCGGTCCGGTAGGCGTGTCGAAGCGGTTACTGCCCTTCATGCCGATTCCGCTGGTGCTGAACGAAAACGGCGCCTACCGGCTGGCGACCGAGACCGACCTGCCGCAGTCGATCGGCCGCATGTCGGCCAACATGGGTAACGCCGGCGTGCTGATGCGCGCCTATATCTACGCCCGCCTGTTGGGGCGTGAAGGCATGCACCGCGTGGCCGAATACGCCACGCTCAACGCCAACTATCTGATGGTCAGGCTGCGCGAGGCCGGATTCGATCTCGCATTCCCCACGCGCCGCGCCAGCCACGAGTTCATCGTCACGCTGAAGAAGCTCAAGGACGCCACCGGCGTGTCTGCGATGGATTTCGCCAAGCGCCTGCTCGACTATGGCTATCACGCGCCGACCACCTACTTTCCGCTGCTGGTGCCGGAATGCCTCTTGATCGAGCCGACCGAGACCGAAAGCCGCGAAACGCTGGACGGCTTCATCGAGGCGATGGTCGCGATCAAGCACGAGGCCGAGACCAACGCCGCGCTGGTGAAGGGCGCCCCCTACAGCCTGCCGGTGCGCCGGCTGGACGACGTCAAGGCCGCGCGCGAACTCGATCTGGCGTACAAGCCGGCGGAATTTATTCCCTCCAGGGTATGAACGAACCTGCCAGTCCGTTCAAGGGCAAGACCGGCCTCCAGCGCGTCCTCAACGCGGCAGGCTACTCGTGGGCCGGCCTCAAAGCTGCATTCAGGCACGAGGATGCGTTCCGCCAGGAAGTGTTTCTCGCGCTGCTGCTGGTCCCGCTCGCGTTGTATCTGGGTGAAACGGGGGTCGAACGCGCGCTGATGATCGCCGCCGTGCTCGGCGTGCTGATCGTCGAACTGCTTAATTCGGCGATCGAGGCCGCGGTCGACCGCATTTCACTGGAACATCACCAACTCATCAAGCGTGCCAAGGACATGGGCAGCGCGGCCGTGATGATCGCGCTGGCGAACGTTTGTGTGGTCTGGGTACTGGTATTGCTCGGCTAGCGCAAAACAATAGTCGTGCCATTTTCGCGCCACACCCTAAAGTTGCGCGGATATTGGCCGGAATACAGGTGACATTCCGTTTCCTGTGCCCCGTGTGAACCTCAAACCTGTCTGCCTTCTGCTGAGTCTCTGCTATGCCGGTTCTACCGCGGCCATCGGGCTGGGCGACATCAACGTGCGCTCCCATCTGGGGCAACCCCTGTATGCGACCGTCGCTTTGATCGGCGCCACTCCTGCTACCGCGGCTGACTGCTTCACCCTCGAGGCCAGTGCCGGCAGCATTGCGCCCCCGTTGAACGCAAAATTCAGTCTCGAGCAGGTTGGCGGCCAAACGCTGTTGCACATCCGCACGCAGAAGTCGGTCAATGACCCCATCGTCCAGTTCGTCGTGGTTGCCGACTGCGAGGCGCGCCTGCAGCGAGATTACGTGCTGCTGCTCGACCCGCCAGCGCTGGTGGAAACCGCCGTCGTCCCGGATGCGCCCCTCCAGCAAGCGCCCGTCACGTCCGAGCCGGCAGCGGCCCGCGACAAAGCGCCCGGTTCAGCCGCCCTACACCGCCCGGTCCGCCGGGCGAAGCGCGTCAAGCCTTCGCCCCACAATCCGCCCATCGCCGGTCCCGTCGCTGCACCCCGGCAGCCTGCAACGCTCCCCCCGCAGGCGACCAATGCAACTGCCAAACCGCGTCTGGTGATAACGGCGAAAGAGGGGGCCCAACCCGATGCCGCGCTGCCCCTGCAGCCTGCCGCCGACCAGCCGGAGCGGCCCCTGCCACTTGCCAGCGATCCGGCTGTCACCGAACTGTCGGACGACAACACCGCGCTCAGCCGGCGCATTGCCTATCTGGAAATTCAACTCGACAGGCTGAAGAAGCGGAATGCGGAACTTGATGCCATGCGTGCCGCCGCCGCCATTGCGCCCCCGATTCCCGAACGGCCAAAATGGCCGCTGTATCTGCTGGCGATCGGCCTGCTCGCCGGCGTCGGCGCGCTCGGCAACTGGCTGGGCCGCCGCAACCGAATTCGCCCCCCCATCGATGGCGACGAGTCCTGGGTGCCGCAGACCGACAACCTTCCCGCACTGCCCGAAACGGCACAGAGCTCCCGGGCCGAGGCTGATGCGATGCCGCAACGGATGCCCGCAATCGCCCCGCCAGCCCTGGTGGAAAGCACGGAGGTCAGCGAGGGCATCCTCGACCAGGCCGAAGTGTATGTGGCCCATGGTCATGAGGAACTCGCCGTCAGCCTGCTGCAGGAACACCTGCGTGAGGCGCCAACGGAGTCTCCGGTACCCTGGCTCCTGCTGCTCGACCTGCTTCTCCGCGCCGGCGATCATGCCGGCTATGAAGCCGCCAGCACCGAGTGCAGTCGTTACTTCAACATCAATCTGGTTGCCCGAAGCACCGAATGCGGCAACGGACTGGAAGCCTACCCGCACCTGTTCGACCAACTGACCCAGAAGTGGAATTCACCCGAAATCTACGACTTTTTCGACGACCTGATTTACGATCATCGTGGCGGCACCCGGCTGGGCTTCGAACCGGCCGCCTACCGCGAGATTCTGCTGTTGCGCGCGATCGCGCAGGACGTCCTGCCCCTCGCTGCCTGAGCGGCCCGCCTTCACCAAACCGTCATCCCCGCTTCATCAGGCTGTCGCACGCGCCGCGCATGCTGCGCGCCATGGATGCAGCCGAATTCACCTGCCAAACGCTCCCGTCCATGCGCCCGCAACTGCGCATCGCGGTGGTGACCGAAACCTATCCGCCCGAAGTCAATGGCGTGGCGATGACGCTGGGTCGTCTGGTCAACGGCCTGCAGGTGCGCAATCATCAGGTTCAGCTGATTCGGCCGCGCCAGCATGCCGATGACCAACCGCAGCCGACTGCGAGTTTCAGCGAACACCTGCAGCGCGGAATTGCCTTGCCGCGTTACGAAGGGCTCAAGGTCGGCCTGCCGGCGAAAGCCGCCCTGACCCGGCTGTGGACGAAGCAGCGACCCGACGTGGTGCAGATCGCCACCGAGGGCCCGCTCGGCTGGTCGGCGCTGGCGGCGGCCAACAAGCTGCGACTGCCAGTGGCGAGCGACTTCCATACCAATTTTCACAGCTATAGCAGCCACTACGGATTCGGATTGCTGCGCCGCGCCATCGTGGCTTATCTGCGCAAGTTCCATAACAAGGCTGCCGTCACCCTGGTGCCGACCGAAGGCATTCGCCGCGAGTTGACGGCGTCCGGCTACGAGAACATCGAGATCATCGGGCGCGGGGTCGACACGCGGCTGTTTCACCCGGGCCGACGCGACCCGGACCTGCGCACGCAATGGGGCATGAATGAAAACGACACTGCCGTGATCCATGTGGGACGCCTGGCGGCCGAGAAGAACCTGGCGCTGGTGTTTCGCGCCTTCGACGCCTTGCACGAAGCGAATCCCGCCACCCGCCTGGTGCTGGTGGGCGACGGCCCCGAGCGCGTGCAGTGGCAGGCCAGGCGACCCGACGCTATTTTCTGCGGCACCCGGACCGGCGAGGATCTGGCTGCGCATTATGCTTCCGGCGACGTGTTCCTGTTCCCCAGCCTGACCGAGACCTGGGGCAACGTGACCATCGAGGCGATGGCGTCCGGGCTGGCGGTGGTGGCCTACGACTGCGCTGCCGCGGAGGAAATCATCCGTCATGGCGAAAACGGCCTCAAGGCCCCTCCGGAGGATGAAGCCGAGTTCGTCACCCAGGCCGTATCGCTGGGCCAGGAACGCGCGCTGCAACGCCGGCTTGGTTGTGCCGCTGCCGCACGTGCGGCCCAATTGTCCTGGGACGCCATCATCGACAGTTTCGAGCGGGTGCTGCTGCGACTTGCGCAGACCGATCCTGCAGCGAACAACAGTATTGAATGGTCGGCCGCCGCCAACACGGGCTGATATCGACGTCTTAAGGAGCCCGCCATGCGCAGTGTGCGTCTTAGTCTGGTTGCCCATCATGGCCTCAATCGGCTGGCCGCACATGAACATGCGTGGCTGGAGCGTTTGAACGGTGTGCGTCTGCCTGACTGGGAAGTCAGCCTGATGCGGCTTGCCAGCCGCCTGGGCAATGGCGTGTTCTGGTATGCGCTGATGCTGGCGCTGATAGCATGGTACGGCCGGATCGCCGTCCCGGCCGTGCTGCACATGATTGCTGCCGGTCTGCTGGGCACGCTGATCTACAAATGGCTGAAAGGCGCGACCGAACGCCCGCGACCCTATCAGGTCTGCCCGACCATCTGCTGCCTGACCGCGCCGCTCGACCGCTTCAGCTTTCCATCGGGCCACACCCTGCACGCCGTGGTGTTCAGCCTCGTCGGCACCGCCTATTACCCGGCCCTGGGCTGGCTGGTGTGGCCGTTCACCGTACTGGTCGCGCTGTCGCGTCTGGTACTGGGACTGCACTACATCAGCGATGTACTGGTGGGGGCTGTGCTGGGCGGGTCGATCGCCGCGCTGACGCTGGCGCTTTGAGTCGGGTGTCGGAAATCAACGGCAGGACGCGTTACGCCCTACCCGTTCGGATTCAGTGGCAAGGGCCGGGATCCGATAGGGGTTCGTCGTCGCATATCGTGTCTGCATACGGCATGGAGCAGAAATCCGGTCTGCGCGGCACCACTATCCTTGCTCTGCCACACGCAACGGTCACGAGAGCCTGTTCACCGCGTCGGTGAGCGTCGATTTTCAGTTTCGTTGAGCGAAAGTCGACGCCCCCGTAGGTCAAAGGGACACCCTGCTCGTAGGGTGTCACCGGAACGACGGACGACAACCCGTTGCATGCCCAGGTCGGACAACCGCCCAGAAATAGTCCCGGCAGGCGTCGCCGGGCATCACACCCGGCGACGGCCCGTGATCGGCCTTCGCTTATTTGGGCTGGGGTTCGGTATTGGCGATCTGCAAGTCGTTCTTGACGCCGAATGCGCCGCTGGCCTGGCGTGCCAGATGACCTGCCCTCTCCTTGGCGGCTTGCGAACTCACAACGCCGGTCAGCTGCACCACACCCTTCGTGGTGCTGACATCGATCTGGCCGTCCTTCGTCAGAGGGTCGGTGAAGATGGCGGCCTTAGCCTTGTTGGTGACATCGACGTCTGCCAGGTACTGAGTGGTATCCGGCGGCGGGGATGAGCAGCCCGTGACGGCCAGCAGGGTCGCGGCCAAAAAAACGGCGGAAAGGGTGTTGCTGATCGGTTTCATGGTTGAGTCTCCTAAAGATGCGAGTGAAGGACATCGACTATCAGCATGCCGAGACGGAAACTGACTGACCATTTAGCTGACACGTCGGGCTAAATTCTACCGAAACGAAACAAGGACGTGGCTACGTTCGGACTCCTTCAACCAATTCTTGGCAAGCTTCATACTCAGGAGACCATTTCCTCGCCGAATTCGACCCTCTTCCATCCCCGGAGAAAAAAAGCGCTTCAGCTACACATCCCTGGCGAACCAACAGTCGGGTCGCAAGCTGCGCTGCAGCGTCTCGGCCTCGAACAAATCGCTCGGCAGAGGCATCCGGCACGCCACCCGCTCCGGTGCGTGCATGGCGATGCGCTGGCGCGCCACGGCCGCGGGCGGGCAGTCGGCCAGCCAGGCCGGCACTTCGCCTGCAAGCACGCGATTCATCTGCGGCAGTCGCAGCGTGACTTCCTGGACATAGTAGTCAAACCGTGCGGCGAGATTGCGGTCGAGCACGCGTCCCATGCCATGCAACATGCCGGGCAGGCGACTGTGGCGCAGCAGGCGCTCGGCACCTGCCAGTTGCCGGATCGCGCGGCGGCTGGCGGCAGGCGTGCAGTCGAAATTGCACGACACATAGTCGACCAGCCAGTCGTCGGCTTGCAGCAGAGAGGCGGACGGGCGGAGCGTGGTTGGTGCTGCACACGACTCTGCATGCGCTTCAGCGCGTAGCGGAGCGGAGCACCCACAAGAGGCATCGCTATCCTTCAGGGCTTCGGCAGCTTCAGTGCGTGGCTGTTGCCGGTCTATCGGCTTTACAGCCACGGCCTCCCCCTTGCGTGCACAACCACGGCCTGCCCCTTGCGGGCGGAACAGGTGGCGCGCCACATGCCCGTCCATTGCCCATTCCGAGATGGCGTGCGTCAGCATCGGCACGTTCCACCACATATGCTCGTGCGCGGGAACGAAGTGATTGTGCGCGATGATGTCGACCCACAGATGGCTCATCGCACCGACCGCGCAGGCGCGCGACTCGTCGTCACGGGCAGCGTCCAGCAGCGCATGCGCGGACTCCCAGCGGTGACTGGCGTCGAATGCACGGGTTCGCGCGGTGGCCCCAACCAGCGCCAGATCGGGCAGGCAGGCGCCCGCCATCAGGCGCTGCGGAAACCGCCGGACCGCTCGCCGCAGGGCAGGGTCCAGCAGCGGGACTGCCCACACCAGCAGCTGCGCGAAATACACGTGGGTATAGAGACCCCACGCCAGCGCGTCGCCGGCAAACAGCAGCGCGGGCACCGACCACAGGAGGGCGGTGCGACACGTACGATGCGTTGCGGCGGTGTTCATGCACGCAGCTTGGTCGCGTTGCATGACCGTTCCCGGTCAGCCGCATGAATCTTCCGTGAAATACGGTCTTTCAGGCCTGCGTATAATCCCGGCTGTCGTTTTCAACCCACACAGAGCCTGATCATGCGCACACTCATCTGCGGCTCCCTCGCCTTCGACTCCATCATGGTCTTCCAGGACCATTTCAAGCATCACATCCTGCCCGACAAGATCCACATGCTGAACGTGTCCTTCCTGGTGCCGGAGATGCGCCGCGAGTTCGGCGGCTGCGCGGGCAACATCGCCTACAACCTGAAACTGCTGGGCGGCGAGCCACTGGTCATGGCGACCGTCGGCGACGACTTCGGCGCCTACGCCGAGCGTCTCGACGCGCTTGCGATTCCGCGCGACTACATTCGTCATATGGCCGGCACCTATACCGCGCAGGCCTTCATCACCACCGACCTCGCCGACAACCAGATCACCGCCTTCCACCCCGGCGCGATGAATTTTTCGCACGAGAACGACGTGCGTCAGGTCCCGGAGGTCAGGCTGGGCATCGTCGCGCCGGACGGCCGCGACGGCATGCTGCGCCACGTGCGCGGCTTTCACGAGGCCGGGGTACCCTGCGTGTTCGATCCCGGCCAGGGGATGCCGCTGTTTTCCGGCGAAGAACTGCTGGAGTGCGTGCACAAGTCGAGCTACGTCATCCTCAACGACTACGAGGCCGAACTGCTGCAGACACGCACCGGGGAAAACCTCGTCACGCTGTCGCGCCGCGTCGAGGCACTGATCGTGACGCGCGGCGCCGAGGGGTCGGTGATCCACACGGCGGGCAAGGAAATCCGCATTCCGGTGGCGCGGCCGGCAGCCATACTCGACCCGACCGGGTGCGGCGATGCCTATCGCAGCGGGATCCTCTACGGCATCACCCATGGGCTCGACTGGGAAACGGCCGGACGTCTGGGCAGCCTGATGGGGGCGATCAAGATCGCCCAGCGCGGCGGACAAAACCATCGTCCCGGTCGCGATGAAATCGCCAATGAGTTTCAAGCCCAGTTCGGCTATCGATTCGAATGACCGGGGCGTGCATCCTGCGGTGGGTAGCGATTGCCCCACCCTGCAGGGCGCAACTGCACGGGTCATCTCTTCGCAACCTTGACGTCACACCGGCTTCATAGCTGAGCCCTAAGCTGGGCGCATTCCAATTCCAGGAGTGCCCCATGCTCGAAGTTCACAGCCCCGCTCACGCTGCCCCCGCCAGCCGCTACCACATCTCGCTGGCAGTGGACGACAGCGAAATACGCGAAGCGCAGCGCCTGCGCCATCAGGTGTTCGCAGAGGAAATGGGCGCGCGCCTTTCGCCTGCCCTGCCCGGCCACGATACCGACCTCTACGACCCCTACTGCGACCATCTACTGGTGCGGGACATGGTCAGTGGCGAAGTCGTCGGCACCTATCGCATCCTGCCGCCCGATGCCGCCAACCGGGTTGGCAGCTATTATTCCGAGCAGGAGTTCGACCTCACCCGGCTGGGCTTTCTGCGTCCGCGCATGGCGGAGCTCGGACGCTCGTGCGTGCACCCGGACCATCGCAGCGGTGCCGTCATAGCCCGCTTGTGGAAGGGACTGGCCGACTACATGCTGCGCGACGGTCACGAGTACATCGTCGGTTGCGCCAGTATCGGCATGGCGGACGGCGGCCATGCCGCCGCCAGCGTCTACCGTCAACTGGCCGAACGCCATCTGGCGCCGGTCGAATGGCGGTCCACCCCGCGTTGCCGCCTGCCCGTCGAATCGCTCGACGATGGCCGCACCGCGACGCTGCCGCCGCTGATCAGGGGCTACGCCCGGCTGGGCGCACGGGTGTGCGGCGAGCCGGCGTGGGACCCGGACTTCAACACCGCCGACCTGCTGATGCTGCTGCCGATGGCCCAGCTCAACCGCAGCTACGTGCGCCGCCTCGTCGCATGAGCGTGGTTGTTGGCGCTTTAGCGACTGTACAACCACGGCCTGCCCCTTGCGGGTGGAGCATGGTTGCCACCAGCGGAGCGGCGTGACAGCCACGGCGTTTTGCCGCTGGTGACCGGCCCGGCCGTCCCTTTGGGACGGGCGCAGGGTGCGTCTTACAATGCATGCATGCGCCTTGCCCATCTGCCTGTTGCCTTCCGCCGCTTCATCCGCATCGGCCTGCTGCTGCTGCATCTCGTCCTGGGGGTGACGCTGGCGGGACTGCTGTTCCCGCTGATCGGCACTGCGCGACGCGACCGCCTCATCATGGGATGGGCCCGACGCCTGCTCAGGGTGCTGGGGGTGCAGGTCCGCCTGAGCACCCCACCCGCTCTGCCGGGGGGCGCGCTCCTGGTGTGCAACCACGTGTCGTGGCTCGATATCTATCTGATCTTCGCCGCGCAACGGGTTCACTTCGTCTCCAAGGCGGAGGTGCGCGCGTGGCCGGTGGCGGGCTGGCTGGCCCGCAAGACCGGCACGCTGTTCATCGAACGCGGCCGCCGCGCCGATACCGCGCGCATCAACGCCGAAATGCGCAGTCTGATGCAGGGCGGCGCCTGGGTCGCGGTGTTCCCTGAGGGCACCACGAGCGACGGCCGCGGGCTGCGGCGCTTCCTGCCTTCGCTGCTGCAGCCGGCGGTCGAACTAAACTGCCCCATCGTGCCCGCCGCATTGCGCTACCGTACCCTTGCCGGCGAATACAATCCGATGCCCGCGTATATCGACGAGATCAGCATGTGGCAGAGCCTGAAAAACATCGTCGGCGAACCCGGCATCATCGCCGAACTGCAGTTCGGCGAGCCCATTCAGCCCAACGGCCGTCGGCGCGAGCTGGCGGCGCAGGCCGAGGCCGCCTGCACTAGGCTTTTGGGCGTTGCGCCTGCAAGGACTTCGCCCGACGCTTATTTCCCTCAGCGCGCTCGCCCTTCGGACGCTGCATCTGCGGACACGGCACCGAAAATACCTGCCGATCCTCCAGCCTGACTGCGGTCAGCTTGTTGCCCCACAAGCAGCCAGTATCCAGTGCGACCAGATCCGGGCGGTTGATCAATCCAAGCGTCGACCAGTGGCCGATAAAAATCGTCGCATCGGCTGTCTTGCGCCCCGGCACCTGAAACCATGGCAACCAGCCGGCAGGTTGCAAACCCGGCGCGCATTTGTGGTCAAACTCCATCTCGCCGTCGATTGAGCAGTAGCGCAGCCGGGTGAAGGCGTTGACGATGACCCGCAGCCGTTCGATCCCCTTCAGCCGCGCATCCCACGCGACCGGCACGTTGCCGTACATCTGGGCGAAGAAGTCGCGGTAATACGGACCCTGCAATACCGCCTCGGCTTCGGCTGCCAGTTGCATGGTGTCGTCCAGCGTCCAGCTTGGCAGCACGCCGGCATGCACCATCAGCAGATTGCCTTCACGCCAGGCCAGTTTCCGCTGGCGCAACCAATGCAGCAGTTCTTCGCGATCGGGAGCGGACAGCACTTCGACGAGGGTGTCGCCCTTGCGCATGCGGCCATAGCCTTCCGACAGCGCCAACAAGTGCAGATCGTGATTGCCGAGCACGCAGATGGCGGCATCACCCAGCGCCTTGAGAAATCGCAGCAACGCCAGCGAGTCGGGACCACGATTGACCAGGTCGCCTACCAGCCATAGTCGGTCGACTCTGGGGTCGAATTTCACTTCATCCAGCAACTGCAACAGGGAATCATGGCAGCCCTGAAGATCGCCAATGACATAGGTGGACATATAAAATACGGGTTCTCTGCGCTGCGTACACCCGAATCATAGCGCCCCCGCCTGAACCCAATGTGACACCGCTTCGATGAAACCCGTTATCCGCCTGTTTTTCAAAACCCTGCGCATCATTCTCGGTCCGTTTCTGCTGGCCTATGACTGGCTCGTCCGCCCCAAGGGCATCGTGCGCCCGGACGCCGAGCAGCAGGCCATCGACGCCCGGACCCGGCATCTCGCGCTGTATCACTTCCCGACCTGCCCGTTCTGCCTGAAGACCCGACGCACCATCCGGCACCTTTCGCTCAAGATCGAACTGCGGGATGCACAGCACGATCCAGCCCATCGCGCTGCGCTGATCGCAGCCACCGGCAAGCCTCAGGTACCCTGCCTGCAGATCAGAGACCCCAATGGCCAGACCAACTGGATGCAAGATTCAAACGCCATCATTGCCTATCTCGACCGCGAATACGGCACTGCAGCCGCATGAGCCTGCTTGCAGCATTGAACCCGCCGCAGCGCGAAGCGGCCAAATACCTCGACGGCCCCTTGCTGGTGCTGGCTGGCGCCGGTTCGGGCAAGACGCGCGTCATCACCCACAAGATCGCCTACCTGATCGGCGAGTGCGGCTACAAGCCGGGCTCGATCGCCGCGATCACCTTCACCAACAAGGCGGCGCGCGAGATGCAGGATCGCGCCGCCAAACTGACCCAGGGCGATGCATTCAATAAGATCAGTACCAAGGGGCTGATCGTCACCACCTTTCATTCGATGGGCTTGCGCATGCTGCGCGAGGACGCGAAATTCGCGGGGCTGAAGCCGGCGTTTTCCATCCTCGATTCGGCCGATGCAATGGGCATTATTTCGGAAATCCTGAAGACCACCGACAAGCAGGAAATCCGCCGTGCGGTCACACGCATCTCGCTGTGGAAGAACGAACTGAAGTCGCCTGCTGCAGCGCTCGCCACCGCCGAAGACGACAACGCGCGCGCCTACGCCAGGATCTACGACCGTTACGACGCCACGCTGCGCGCCTACCAGGCGGTCGATTTCGACGATCTGATCCGCCTGCCGGCCGAACTGCTCGACAGCGAGGCCGAACTGCGCGAGAAGTGGCAGAACCGCTTGCGCCACATCCTGGTCGACGAGTATCAGGACACCAACATTGCCCAGTACCGGCTGCTGCAGAAGCTGACCGGCGTGCGGGCAGCATTTACCGCGGTGGGCGACGACGACCAGGCGATCTACGGCTGGCGCGGCGCCTCGGCTGACAACCTGCGGCAGCTGCGCGAGGACTATCCGCACCTGCACGTAGTCAAGCTGGAGCAGAATTACCGCTCGACCGTGCGCATCCTCAAGGCCGCCAACAGCCTCATTTCCAACAACCCCAAGCTGTTCGAAAAGCGCCTGTGGAGCGACCTCGGCCATGGCGACGCCCTGCAGGTGATGCCGACCCGCGACGACGAGCACGAAGCCGAGTCGGTGGTGATGCGCCTGTTGTCGCACAAGTTCCAGCACCGCACCGAGTGGCGCGACTACGCGATCCTGTATCGCGGCAACTACCAGGCTCGCGTGTTCGAGCAGGCGCTGCGCAACGAAAAGGTGCCCTATCAGCTGTCTGGCGGGCAGTCCTTTTTCGATCGCGCCGAAATCAAGGACGTGATCGCCTACCTGCGCCTCATCGCCAACAGCGACGACGACCCGGCCTTCATCCGCGCGGTCACCACGCCGAAACGCGGCATCGGCGCGGCAACGCTGGAGAAGCTGGGTCAGGTTGCGGCCACCCTGCATGCGAGCCTGTTCGAGGCGGTTTTTTCAGCGGCAGCTGCTTCGCAGATTGGCGAGCGCCAACTGGCGCCGCTGCAGGAGTTCTGCAATTTCATCAACCGCTTCGAGACCCGGGTGACGCGCGAGCCAGCGGGTGAGGTGCTGAACGATCTGCTGAAATCGATCGACTACGAGGTTTACCTGTTCGACCAGGACGACGAACGTGCGGCACAGGGCAAGTGGAACAACGTGCTCGAATTTGCCGCCTGGATCGCGAAGAAGGGTGAAGAGGACGACAAGGACCTGCTGCAGCTGACCCAAACCATCGCGCTGATCACGCTGCTCGAGGGCCGCGAGGATGAGGAACCCAACGCGGTGCGGCTGTCCACGCTTCACGCCGCCAAGGGTCTGGAGTTCGGCCACGTGTTCCTGGTCGGCGTCGAGGAAAACATCCTGCCGCACCGCGATGCGGTCGACGAGGGCCGGCTCGAAGAGGAGCGCCGGCTCATGTATGTCGGCGTGACCCGCGCCAAGAAGTCGCTCACGCTGTCCTACTGTGCGCGGCGCAAGCGTGCGCGCGAATCGGTCGCCTGCGACCCTTCGCGTTTCATCGACGAACTCGGGGACGATGTGCGGCAGCCGGACAAGGCCCCGGATGCAGACGCCCGCGCCAGCGGCAGCGACCGGCTGGCCGCATTGAAGGCGATGCTCGGCTGAGTCCCTGACGGGACGGACTGAGCGGTTTTAAGGCCCGTGCGGCCCCGTTCAGGACCTTACAGCGACAGGATCCATTTCGACAGTTGCTGCGCATCCGCAGGCGTGATCTTCTGCGCCGGCATCGGCACCTTGCCGCCCCATTTGCCCTTGACGCCCTTCAGCATGCCGTCAGCCAGCATGGCCTCGGCAGTCTTCTGGCCCTTGTACTTGGCGGCGATCTGCTTGAAGGACGGACCCACGATTTTCTTGTCCAGCTGATGGCAGGCCGTGCACTTGCTCTTGGTGGCCAGTTCCATGCTGGCGTGAGCGGGAACCGCGTAAAGCGGCAGGGCCAAGGC
>WGNC01000039.1 GCA_016124745.1 Thiobacillus sp. | reverse complement strand
TTTCGGATCCTCCTGTTCAAGTGGTGGGTTACGACATTTCCACTTTGGCACGCAGATGCCGTCGCAGCGAGGATCCATCCAGTCTCTTCCTGGCTACCAACAGCGCCCCGTTGCCGGGGGGAGGCGTCCATACCATCTGAATTAATTGGGTCCGTTCGCCCTGAGCCCTTCGATGAAACTCAGGACAGGCTTGTCGAAGGGCATTTCATGCGATTGATTTTGTTTGATTTATTCCGTAGGCAAGTGAACCGGCGGCTTAACGACCCGTTGCCATCATTGCCTCCAGCGAGGGCCGGCAGTCTGTTTCACCTTCGAATCGAACCGTCCAGCCATAACGCACCGTGGCACCCATCACGGGAGGGACGGAGCCTCAGTCCATTTCAGCGCATTCAGTCCCGCCATCTTGAGGACAAAGCGTGGCAGCTGTTGCTGATGGGTGTCGAAATAATTTACACATTTGGCCGATGATCCCGGCCGCAATGTAGCAAAAGACCTGCAACGCACTGTTTTTGTGAACAACTTTATTGTGGGGAACGTTTATTGCTTTCATTTCCGTGGCCATTCCAGGCGCGCTTGCCAGCCGCATTCTCCGGGTAGTTGACCAGGGATGCCCTGACCAGAAACGGTAAAGGGGGATCATCATGACTCAGCGGATCAGCATTGTTACGTTGGCAATTGCCGCTACGTTTACGCTGTCGCATGCCTATGCGGCGGTCATCTACGACTCAGGCGCGCTTGCATTCGAAAGCTCTGGCCAGAGCATGTGGGATTCGGGCACAGCCTTCCGCAAGGAAGATTCTGTCTTTTTGGGCCCTGAATGGACGAACAAGACGGCCACCATTGGCGGCATTGCAGGCAGCGCCAATGAAGAGGTGTTCCCGGCCATTGGCGCGATAACCATCCCAGTATTCGAACCATCGTTATGGCACCCGACACCAACATGGAGCAACCCGCTCAAAGGTTACTGGACCGGTTGCAACTGTTGGAAAGATGTCACGATCAAACCAGCCACGGGTCCGGTAACGGTCGACACCCGCACGGGCGCTGAACTGAAGGTGCACACTTCCGGCAAAGTCGGACTCGAATTCGGGTACGCCATCGACAGCGGCTCGGTCGACACCACGGCAAACTTCCAGGCATTGGCAGAATTGCCTGACCTCGTTCAAGCGTCTGAATTCTTCAGCATCAATACCAGCAGCATTTTCGACAATGGCACCATCAAAACCCAGTCACCCAAAGCTGAGGCATATATCAGTGAAATCTTGCAACTGTCCGGGTCCATTGATGCACAGGCCTGCGCTTTGACCTTTGGATGCGTCAACGGCTCAAAAGCTTTGCCATCCATCAATGTAGATCAGCGGATACTCTCCATTGATCCGAACAGCTTGAAAATACTGGATGGCATCATGCCTGGCGGCGATGCCTTTGCCGAAGTGGCCATTCTCAACCGCAGCTTGACACTGGAGGGCGGTGCGACGACAACTGTACCGCCCGTACCCGGCTTCAAACTGACCACGTCCGGCCTGACCCTCGCAAGCAGTTTGCCGCCCGGGATTCCGGCGGTCACTGTTGACCTCGCAGAACTGACCGTGTTCGTCCCCGACATTGCCACTACAGGAACTGGCTCGGGAGTCCCCGTCACCTCCAGCGGGCGCGATGACCTGCTGTCGTTGCAGTTAGACCTTGATGCTGCCGCGTCGCTGTTTGGTGGTGTGCCGCCGCTCGGAGGGAATTTTGATCTTTTCGATGCCGGCCCAATCAAGCTGTCGGTTTCTTTTGACCTGATCGACGTCGACGCGGGCCCCGTCTTGGGGATAACGCAAGACTTCGAGTTCACGCCGACCCTCATGGTCGATCTCGCGTTCAGCAAACCGGTGCAAATCGCAGGCCTCTCAGGACCGCAGAACAGCTGGTCTGGACTCTGGAGCGACCTCCCGGACTTGGACTTTGCGATCGAGGAAACGACAACCTTCACACCCACGTTCTGGTTGGACGCCCTGCTCAAAAATGACATGGGGCTCGACCTGGGTCTGGTTGGCACGCTGGACCTGTTGAAGTTGGGCGCCACGGCTTCTGTCGGCGGGTTTGATCTGTTGGACTTCAATTCACTCAGCCTCAACAACCTGCTCGGTATTGGCAATACGCTGTTCAAGACGCCAAAGGTGGGGTTTTCCGTGTACGACACCACATTCGAGCTGGGCGGCTTCAACAGGCTTGCAGGAACACCCTTTACCTTGAGCATTGGCACCCAATTGCCAGGGTCCGGTACCGCCGGAGATGCCCAAGTGCCCGAGCCTGGTACCGTCGGACTTCTGCTCGCGGGATTGTTGGCAGGCTTGCAGTTGGGGCGCCGGAGCCGCGTCAGTGCCCGCAGTCAGGAGCCGCTTTTTGGCTGACCGGCGTTGCTCAAATCTCGCAGCGGTCATTTTCTCGGTGGCACTCCTCCTTTTCGCGGCGGATGCCCGTCCGGCAGATAAGCTAGGCCAATACGCCATTCGGGGTCCCGGGCTGCTCAGCTGTGCGATATACAGCAAGGAGCGGGCCGCACGAAGCAATGTCTACCTCATCACCGCAGCATGGGTCGACGGATACGTCACGGGTGTCAATCAGTACGCGCCGCAGACGTATGACCTTTTGTCATTTGAAGGCGCCGAGTTGCTGATGGCGATCCTCGATGAGCATTGCAAGACGCATCCGACAGATCCCGTTTTCGGGGTGCTGGCAAGTCTGTTCAGGAAGTTGTGGCCGGATCGCGTCACGGGAAAATCAGACAAGACGACCATCGTCGTTGGCGGAAGGGAAGCCACGCATTATGTGGAGCTCATCAAACGCGTCCAGAAGAAATTGAAGGCGAAGCGATTTTATTCAGGGGCGATCACCGGCAAGTATTCTGCTGAAACCGTAAAGGCAATGAAGCGTTTTCAGAAATCCATCGGCCTTGATGCCACAGGGTTTCCCGATCAGTTGACATTGTGGCGGTTGATGCGAAGTGAATAGGGCGAGGGTGGGTAGACCAGTTTGGAACCTCGTGATAAACAAAAATCGAGCCTTTGCATATCCGGTGCCTTAGACGCAATGTCGTCGCGTTGGTACCGCGATCAGCCCAAATGTGATGTCCTGAACTGAAGTTCCGAGATGCCTCAAGTCGGTGCCTGGTCGACAGCAGCAGTGCTGGCCCGGCGTTTTGAAGCTGACCCAGGGGCCGTCTACCATCGGCTGGGGGTTACCGGAATGCTCAATTTCGGGACATCCGCTACGAGCATGGCGATGTTGCCCGGTATCGAAGACCATCGCTCACGAATTGAGCCAGACCGTTGGTCCAGCACATTTTTCTTTCCGCTAGACTGCCATCATGTGCGGACGCTACGCCCTGACTTCTACTCCCACGGTGATCGCCGAGCGCTTCCATCTGCTGTGGACGCCAGAGATTGCACCGCGGTACAACATCGCCCCCAGCCAGACGATCCCGGCGGTGCGCGAGACGGAGCAGGGCAGGGAACTGGCCATGCTCAAGTGGGGCTTGATCCCATCGTGGGCCAAGGACGCGAGCATCGGCATGAAGCTCATCAACGCGCGTGGCGAGACGCTCGCCGACAAGCCGGCCTTCCGCAGCGCATATCGCCAGCGCCGCTGCCTGGTTCCTGCCGACGCCTTCTACGAATGGAAGCCGGTCGCCGGGCGCAAGCAGCCGTACTGCATCCGCATGCGCGAGGACGGCCCATTCGGCATGGCGGGACTGTGGGAGCACTGGAAGGCGCCGGACGGGCAGACCGTGGAGAGCTGCACCATCATCACGGTCAACGCAAACGCCCTGGTGGCTGAGTTGCACGACCGCATGCCGCTGATCCTGGCGCCAAGCGAATACGACGCGTGGCTGCGCGCCGAGTCGAAGGAACTGCCGCCTGCGCTGCCTGCGCAGGAGATGCGCTACTACCCGGTCAGTCCGCTGGTCAGCAACGCGCGGAACGACGTCCCGGCCTGCCTCGATCCGATCGACAAGGCCTGACGCGCCGGCTTGCCAGGGCACGGGTACTGTATAAAAATACAGCATGCAAACCGAAGCAGATCCTGTCCTCGACACCCCGTCCGAGGCCGACCCGCGCGCTTATCTGGCACGCCTGAACCCCGAGCAGCGCGCCGCCGTCGAGCACGGCATGGCGAGTGGCGAGACCGCCGGCCCGCTCTTGGTGATCGCCGGCGCAGGCTCGGGCAAGACCAACGTACTGGCGCACCGCGTGGCGCATCTGGTTGCAGAGGGCGCCGACCCCGCGTCGATCCTCTTGCTGACCTTCTCGCGGCGCGCGGCCGAGGAAATGGCACGGCGCGCGGAGCGTATCGTGCGCCAGGTCGCCGTCGGCCGTCCGCGTCTGGCGGGGGCGAAGCTCGCCTGGGCGGGCACCTTCCACAGCATCGGCGCGCGCCTGCTGCGCGATTATGCGCCGCGTATCGGCCTCAATCCGGCCTTCACGATCCACGACCGCGAGGACGCCGCCGATCTCTTGAACCTGGTGCGCCATGAGCTCGGCCTTGCCGACACGGGCAAGCGCTTCCCGCGCAAGCACACCTGCCTCGCGATCTACTCTGCCGCGGTCAACACGCTCGCACCGCTGGGCGACGTGCTGCAGAAGCGCTATCCCTGGTGCCTCGACTTCGAGGATGACTTGAAGCGCCTGTTCCGCGCCTACGTCGAGGCCAAGCAGGTGCAGCACGTGCTCGACTACGACGACCTGCTGCTCTACTGGGCGCAGATGGCCCAGGTGCCCGCGCTGGCGCGCGAAATTGGCGCGCGCTTCGACCACATTCTGGTCGACGAATACCAGGACACCAACGCGCTGCAGGCGAGCATCGTGCGTGCGCTGAAGCCGGACGGGCAGGGCGTGACCGTGGTCGGTGACGACGCGCAGTCGATCTACGCATTCCGCGGCGCGACGGTGCGCAACATTCTCGATTTCCCCAAGCAGTTCACGCCACCCGCGCGCATCGTCACGCTGGAGCGCAACTATCGCTCGACCCAGCCAATACTGGCCGCCGCCAACGGCGTGATCGGCGGAGCCACGGAAGGTTACGGCAAGTCGCTGTGGAGCGAGCGCGAATCGGCCGAGCGGCCGCAACTGGTGAGCGTGCGCGACGAGACCGACCAGGCCGCGTTCGTGGTGGCGGAAGTGCTGGCGCGGCGCGAGGCCGGCATTGCGTTGAAGGCGCAGGCGGTGCTGTTCCGCACGTCGCACCACAGCGCGACGCTGGAGATCGAGCTGACCCGGCGCAACATTCCGTTCGTGAAATTCGGCGGGCTCAAATTCCTCGAGGCCGCGCATGTCAAGGACATGCTCGCGGTGCTGCGCTGGATCGAGAACCCGCGCGACCGCGTTGCCGGCTTCCGCGTGCTGCAGCTGATGCCGGGCATCGGTCCGAAGACGGCGGCGCTGGTGCTCGATCAGGTCGCTGCGGTGCAGGACGTGGTGATGGCCCTGCGCGAGTCGCGCGTGCCGGCCGCTGCCGCGCTTGCGTGGCAGGATTTTCTAGGCTTGGTCGAAGCGTTGCACCAGCGCGAGTTGCCGTGGCCGAGCGAGTTCGGAACCATCGAAGCCTGGTACGCGCCCCACCTGGAGCGTCTGTATGACGATGCCGCCGTACGCCAGGGCGACATCACCCAGCTCGCGCAGATCGCACGCACCTATCCTTCGCGCCAGCGCTTCCTGACCGAGCTCACGCTGGATCCGCCCGATGCCACCAGCGACGAAGCGGGCGTGCCGCTGCGCGACGAGGACTACCTGATTCTCTCGACCATCCACTCCGCCAAGGGGCAGGAGTGGGCGGCGGTGACCCTGCTGAATGCGGTCGACGGCTGCATCCCCTCAGACATGGCGACGGGCAGCCCGCAGGAGATCGAGGAGGAACGGCGGCTGCTGTACGTGGCGATGACGCGCGCCAAGGATCACCTGCAGATCGTCGTGCCGCAGCGCTTCTACGTCACCCAGCAAACGGGTTACGGCGACCGTCACGTCTATGCCGGCAGGACACGCTTCATCCCGGCCGGCATGGCGAATCTGTTCGAAACCAGGGTGTGGCCGGAGGCGGTCGCGGCGCAGGCCGCGCCGCGCAGCGCGCCGCCACCCGAAGTCGTTGAAGTGCTTTCGAAGATGAAGGCGATGTGGAGTTGAGTGTTGGCCTTCGGATTGGCAGCGCACGGCTGCCGCACCGCTGGCGAAGGTTCCTTTGCAAGGGTCATGATGTATGTAAATCAATATCTTAAGCTCGTGTTTGAAAGTTCAGCCGCAGATTGCGTAATGGCTCACCTCATAGTCGAATTCCCCAGCCGTAACTAGGTCACGTCATGCCGCCGCTGGTCGTGAGCCATTCTAATTGCCGTCACGGCGAGCCAACCCCCGGACCTTGTCCCAAAACTATCGGGACTTTCATCTCGTGACTCATTGGTTTCAATGGCGCGCGGTAGCTGGCTGAACTGGCATTAACCTATGACGTAAGTTATTGAATCGATGGACCATGGGTTAGCAGGTTGAGGTTGTGCGATTTGGCGACGCCAAGCTGGAATTGAGCAGGTTGCTCTGGCTCTTACAAACAGAGGCGGAAGGAATTACTCCTTTATCCTATCGACTTCGCATAATGTATATTACCAAATCCTGATATAGCCCCCTATTGAGTAACGCGAAACTCAATCCTGCTGCGGGTTCCGCAGCATCCAGACTGGTTGCGTCCATGTCCCTCGTTAAACCTGGGGAGGGATATGATCAAGTTCACTGTGCTGAGTACGAAGGGCGGGGTCGGCAAGACGACGTTGGCAGCAAATCTTGGCGCACTCATGGCGGACATGGGGCTGAGAGTTCTGCTTGTCGACGCCGATGTGCAGCCAGCGCTCTCGAAATATTACCGTATAAAACGCGAAGCTCCGTTTGGGCTCACAAAAGTAATCACCACCGGGTATGTCACAGAGGATTGCATCTCTCAGACGGTTATCGATGGGCTCGATGTAATCCGGTCGGATGATCCAGATGGCAGTCTCCAAACCTGGCTCCTGCATCGTATTGATCGAGGTGAGCGCCTTGGTAATGCCCTGAATTCCCCCGCAGTATCCGAAGACTATTACGACTGCGTCTTAATCGACACGCAGGGAACCGTCGGCCCGCTGCAGGACACCGCCGCACTCGCAGCCACGCAGATCATTTCTCCCATCAAGCCGGAAATTCTGTCAGCTCGTGAGTTCAAAACGGGCACGATGGAACTGCTGGCGCGGCTTGAGCCCTCACCAAACTCGAAATACAGGGTGGGGCCGGTCAAAGCAGTCATTTCGATGCAGGACCGGACTGCCGACGCGAGAATCATCGCGGAGTCGATTAGACAGGACTTCATCAAGCTTGGCGGACGGGTCACGGTCCTCGATACGGTAGTTCCTGACGCCAAGTCTTACAAGGAATCGGCCACCCTGTGCATCCCAGCGCACCGGCATGAACCGTCGCGCAAGGGCACGATGCCATCTGCCTATGAAACCATGCACGCTCTCCTCTGGGAGTTGGTGCCGAGCCTCGCAGGGCATTACGCCGGATCGGAGGCAACACAAGACATAGGCCGTGGCGGAGATGAAGCATGATGGCGGGCGGAAAGAAAAAGTCCCCACTCATGAACATTCCGAGTTCGATCAAGATGGTGGACTTGGCTGCCAAGCATGGGTTTACCCCAAAGTCCGATTCGGAAAAGCGGACTGTACGGGAGCGCCTGAAACTGGAGGTGTCCAACAGCCTGAACGTCCCGGCGCCAAACAGCGGAAGTGGCCTCAAGCATGACACTGAAGTCGATGATTCGTGGGCGAGTCTTCCCGTAACCACCGTCCACTTCTATGAGCGTAATCCCCGCAAGGCGAACAACGAAGCCTACGCTGAGCTGAAGGAGAGCATCCGGATCAACGGAATCCTCCAACCTTTGACCGTCACCAAGCGGCCGGGAGAAACCCATTACATCTTGTATGCGGGTGGCAATACCCGCCTACAGGCCATCCGGGAGTTGTGGGAAGAAACCACGGATCCGAAGTTCCGCGAAACCCGCGTCATAATCAAAGCCTGGCGCGGCGAGGCTTCCGTTCTGCTTGCCCATATGGCCGAAAATACCCAGCGCAACGACATGACCTTCTGGGATCGCGCCAACGGGACGCTGGAGATCAAACGTCAGATCGAGGATGAACGCGGGGCGGCATTGTCCTTCAGGGAGTTTGAAGCCGAGATCAAAAAATTCGGTCTCCAGACCGATCTGCGCACACTCAGCATGTACCGATTCGCAGTCGAAAAAATTGCCGATGTCGGCCCGTGGCTTTCCGGTTTATCCGTGCGAACCATCCAGCCACGGCTGAACCTGTTGTTGAAGCTGGCCAATCATCACGATATCGAGGAAAGCGCTTTCTACGCCGATGTGGTCACGCCAACCGCAAAGGCCATAGCCGGCATGGTTCTGGAAGATTCCCATGCGTTTAGCGCAGACCAATTTCTTGGTCGATGCGAAGCCAGCTTGTCTGCCCGGCTGGAAGTGAACGAGCGGGACATCGGCAAGATGCTCACTGCCATGGAGCGCTTCCCCGACATGACCCTGGAAGGTTTGCAGCGGATATGCAAGCCCCAGCGCCCGGTCGAACCTACTGTTGGCGGCACCCAGACTCAATCCACAGCAGAGTCTGGCGGCCAGGAACAGGGGAAATCTTCACAGCCCATTCCCCCCGATTCACGATTGCCTGGGAGAACTACACCCGCTATTCCGGCCGCTACAGAACACGGTGAACGCAGCCCGTACGTGAGTTCAACGGCTCCCCATTCCACAGTCAGTCTCCCCCCGATCTCTACTGAGAGAGGAGAGCCTGATCTGTTGATGACCTTGATTCAGCAGGTGCTTGTCTCCGCTGGCCTCGGTTCCTGCTATGAACCTGCACCCGGCATGCCCATGGGGTATTGCATGGGATTCCCCAAGGATGGCCCACTTGATTTGAAAGAGAACGCGCAAAGCCGCCAGGCTGCCTGGTGGGTACTTGCGATGGCAAGCGGGCAGTTTGAAGCGGACGTGTGCCGGTCTGGCCTTAACGACCCCAATGAGTGGCGCACCTTGATACTGGAAGAAGGTAGCCAGGAAACGCTGGGGGGCCTGGAACTCGCCATCCAGCACAACATTGGTGGCCAGGGTGAGTTTCTGCCGATTCCATGGCTGCTGAACCCGGACAACCCTATTGCGGGCGTGTGCCTTGAGTTGCTCTCGGCCATCCGTGGAGGGGCTCGATCATGATGATGGTTCGTGTCACCGACAATACGCTGAGAGCCTCGCTGCTGATGCACTTGATCGAGCAGCTTGAGCGTGGCGACCTTGCAGTCCTGCTGGAAAAGGGCGCTTGTCCGCGGTCCATGGATCGGTTGCGAGGTCTCGCCATCAATGAAATTCTGCACCTGGCCTCATCAGGCCACCCCGACATCCATTTCTCGATCGATGAGGGCGGTTTCGAACTCGGAATCGAAACCCTGTTTCGGCGCAAGCAGGAAACCGAGCATCTAGTGTATTGCATCCAGAATGGCGCGAGCCAGTCGATGTTGAACCAATTATTCCCGTCGACCGACCCGCGTGTCATCCAGACCTACCGCAAGCTCCTCAAGAATGACCGAAAAACCGGCCGTGTCGCGCTGCCAGAGGAAAGCATCCGCGATCTGATTCATCAATGCTGGTTCGGGATGGGTGAGGAATACCCCGAGATCACCACTCTCCGCGAAAAACTCATGCTTCTGCATGGGTTTTTCAGCAACTACTCCCTCGACGGGCTGTACGCCACCGTCAATGAGTTCAACGAACCCCAAAGGAAGCACCATGGCCAGAAATAAAAGCCGTGCCACGCCTCCGGACTGTCTGCCAATGATTCCATCGACAGACGATCAGGCCGTCTACAACACGATCAGCCCAGCAATGTTGCTGGACATATTCGATGAGCCAATCGTGTTCCAGCGTGCCTATGTGAGTCTGACAGGCAGCGCTGTGGCAGCACTGTTCCTGTCATACGCGATCTACACGACAGAACGCCTTCCGAAAGACGCGGAAGGCTGGTTCAGAAAGACCGGGGATCAATGGAAGGCTGAAACAGGGTTGACCCGCTTCGAGCAGCAAACGGCTCGCCGCATCCTGCGTGAGCTGGATGTTCTGATTGAACGGCGGGCTGGCTTGCCGGCCGAGCTTTGGTTCAAGATTCGAATTGATCGCATTCTTGAGTTGCTGTCGGATCAGGCAGAAGCCAAGTGGGGGCAGGTCATCTAGGACCAGATGATGCCCCACGCATATGCCATAGCTGCCAAATCGAGTCAGGTGAACGAATACCTGGCCCAGGGGGTGAAAGACCTTCTGTCGGCGCTTGGTAACCGCTATGTGGCGTATTACCCCTCACTCGCCGAATTGACGGGTTCTCCCAAAGCCGCACTGATGCTTGGACACGCCATGTTCATGACCCGTGTGGTCTTGGACAAACAGCCCAATCGTGGAGGGTGGTTCTGGAAGACATCGAAGGAATGGAAGCAGGTCGCCGGCTTGAGCGTCCGGGAGATCGAGACATCTCGTAAAGTGCTGTTAAAAGACGGCATCTTGCAGGAATCCAGACGTGGCATGCCAGCCAAACTCTGGTTCAGGGTCGATCTTGACCGCCTGGCTTTGAAGCTGTGCCAGTATGCCAATACCACCTACCGCCCCTGGTCATGGGAAGACCGGGTGCTGAAAACGCTACTCGGTAAACCGGTGATGTTCTACGCCCCTTTCGCGTGGACGGCGGACAGCGCCCTGGCGGGTCTCTACATGTCCAGCCTGTTCAATCGGCTGCGCCAGACATTATCCCGGAACGAAGTTGACGAGGAAGGCTGGTTCAACAGCCCGACCAGCCAATCACTGATCCATCTCCATTTTGGCCGTCGCATGCTGACGAATGCCCGAGCCAAACTGATCGAGTCCGGCATGATGGAAGAGGTGCGGGAAAGCCGAATGCAATCCCGGTTGTTGTCACGCATTATGTTGACAACTCTGCCGGCCAAAATCTGCCTGGAAGCCAATGAATTCCACAGTTTGTCGGAATCCAACAAACTGGATTGTCGGAATCCGACAAACAAGAGTTGCTCAAAACGCGTAACAAGAATTGCCGGAACCGTAAAACAAGAGTTGCCGGAACCGCAAGACAATAGTTCACGTTTCCGCGAAACAAGTTCTGCGGAAACAGCAACTCACTCTAATAAGGAAATAAATACTCCATACCCCCCCCTCCATAACAGCTTGGAGAGGGTGGGCGTATTCGATTTCCCCAAAACCATCCGGACTGCGCCAGCAAGTGCTGATCTGGAGAACCTGATTTATCCGGACAAGCTGCTTCCCGGCGAGAAACAGACCGCACGGCAGATTCTGCACGGCAGCCCCAATCCTCAACTCATCCTCGACGAGCTGGCAGGCCAGATGCAGGACGGCCACGTCAAGAACGCGATCGGCTATCTGCGAACCCTGAAAACCAGACAACAGGCAGGGACGTTTGAACCTGAGTATGCCCATCGGGTTGCAGCAGATCGAAAGCGCCGGCAGGAAATACTGGAACAGCGAAAGCGCCTGATCGATGAGCCACAAACACAGGTTGCGACAAACCGGGATTTTGCCCGGGTCAAGCTGACCGAACTGCGCCAGAGCATTTGGGGAAAGAAATGACCAGAGCCACGGCCACAGAAAGTGTGGGTGTTGGTAGTGCCAACAGATTCAGCCAGCCGGAAGGTGGCGCAGCAGGAAGTGGTTTCTGTTGGTAGTGCCAACAGACTCAGCCAGCCGGAAGGTGGCGCAGCAGGAAGTGGTTTCTGTTGGTAGTGCCAACAGACTCAGCCAGCCGGAAGGTGGCGCAGCAGGAAGTGATGACTTTAGACGGAGACATTTGATGGCAACACCGAAATCGAAGACGACCAAGTTCCCTACCTCGGCGGATTCGCCGTTCGAGGATGGGTATGACATTGCTGGAGAGCGGGATGCTCTTAAGGACTTGGTTGAGGCAGAGGAACCGGACGAGAAAGATCCTCGTTGGGAGCGTTTTATGGACCTGCTCGAAAGGGAAGAGCGCCTGCGGCAGGAACAGGCGAATCGCCAGCAACGCCAATACGCTGACCCGATCGTTCCCGATCATGAGGCACGCGCACTGAAGGCAATCGGCAGCCTTGTTGCTGATGAGACGGATGTGATGGCAATCCATACCAAGGAGGCCTATCGACTGTTCATCGGCAGGACGCGTGATGAAAGTCCGCGTGGCTACGGAATCACCAGCGGGAAGAAGGTTGCAGCAGTGCTCCGGTCAATCTGGAATCTGTCGGCCAATGACAATCCCTATGCAGACTGGATTCTGGTGCAGGTGACGGATCGGGTCGGCGAACTGCGCCAACAGCTTGAGCATGCCGGAAGGCATTTCCATGACGACCTGGACAAGTTGCAGGCGCGTGGCCTGCGTGTGTCCGTACTGAAGAGTCGTGCGCCAGTGGAAGTGGAACTGGGATTCCGCAGTCCCTACGGCTACATGATCGTGGATCTGATCCTGGACTTTGACTGGTATGCGCGTGTGGTCAAAACGATGGTGCAGAAGAATCGGCTGGGCGACATCGAAGGGAAGGAAGACTTGTACCAGATGACCAAACGGATTCGGGCGCTGTTCGAGTCCACCTTGCCCTATCAGAAGTATCTCCTTCGTGAGGAGTTACGCCTGTTATCCAGGAGCGATTTCCTCCCTGGCGCCAGCGATGGAGCAAGGAAGCGGGTTGAAGCTGCGGTTGGAATATTTGGGGCTGTGCCGCAACCGATCTTCACCGGTGAAGTGCGACCGCGTCATAGCCGTCGTCGGGCGGATGTGAGTGAGGCAGAGATGCGATTGCTGGTGGATGTGGCGCAGGGGAAAGTGGATACGGCCGGAAGTGATCTGAGCCAGGAAAACACGCTCCTATGAGCGGTTTGTCATCAATCCAGATGGATAAAAGGCCCTTTAAGGGTAAGGGGGCGGATGAGTGGTTGGCGCGGCTCCATCGTGACTACCGGAAGGTCGTGTTTGAGATGGAGGAATTGTCCGAGCACTCAAAGCGTGCCGCAGGCAATGCCTGGTATGTGTATCTGCATCACCGGAAATCGACTGGGCAACGCTTCCTGATGTGGCGCAGCTTTGGCGTGAAGCATGTTCACCTGACATGGGACAGCATCCAGCTCACGCTGGGCCGAATGACACGATCACAGCAGGACTGGTTTGAGGAGATCAATGCGGCAGTACGGTTGCTGAATGCGAAGGAGGTCGTGACCAGGAAGGCAATACGCATGGCACAGGAACTGAGCAGTGAGGATTGAAGCATTGAAGTAGGTACGCCACACCTTGGCGTGGGTTTTTTAATCAACTGAAGGAGAAGAGGCAATGAGCAATGAATTTCGTGGCACTGGCAATTTGGGCGACAACCCCACGCTGAAGACCGTACTGGTCAAGGGCGAGGATCGAAAGGTCGCAGAGATTCGGGTGTTCTTCGACGAATACAAGCCGGATGGTCAAGGCGGTTTCGAGCAGTCCGGCGGGTTCTGGATGAATGCTTCGGTGTGGGACAAGCGCGGCGAGGATGTTGCTCAGCACCTGCGCAAGGGTGCGCGTGTGCATGTCACCGGCCGCTTGGCCGAGCAGGAATGGACAGACAAGGAATCTGGCGAAGTGCGGAAGACGATGCAGCTCAATGCCGACGATGTCTATCTGTCGCTGTCTCGTCTGGAGGACGTGAAATTCAGGCCGAAAGCGCAGGAAGTGGGTGCTTGATGCGAACGGCATCCACTCTGCTGCTTTCATCAGCGCTCATGCTCAATTCCTCGGCATTTGCTGCTGAGAGTCACGAGCTGATGATGTGCAACACCTATTCGGGTGGCGGAGGTGTCAGCGTCAAGGGCAGAACCCTCAAGTGCGAAGGCGAACCGGATGCTCGCGGCTACAGCAAGTTCTGGACGACGAGTCTGACGGACCTGTACGGCCAGGGTTGGAGGGTTGAGTCCATGTCGACCTACCCGGCGAGCTCACCCGGGGAGGCGACGGTGATTTTCCTGCTGAACCGGACAACGACATCCGGCCCCGCTTTACCTGCCCAGAAATAGGAGGCTTCATGAGACATCCAACCCAGCCCGAGGAAAACATGATGGCAGCGGTGCTGCAATCGGTATCGGAGGATGCGTGCCGGCATGGGATGGGCTCGGGATGTTTTCATGGGTTCGAGTTCAAGGCCATGAGGCTTGGACGGCGTGGTCGGCCAGGTGCAATGGCAAGAGTGAAGATTGTGGTCAGTCAGGATGGCGAGGTGATCGAATCACGATTACTCGATGTTCTGAATGAACCGTTGTAGGCCGCGGCTGGGTTGAGTCTGGGATATGAGCCAGTGCCATTTCAACACGTCGTTTGACGGTGAACCCGTGACCGTCATTCTTGGATGGGACGCAACGGTTTGTTCAGGGAGGTGATGCAGTGATAGACAAGAACTGGCAGGAAATTGCCCCGGATCCTGAATGGGTACGGCAGGAAGTAGCCCGCCTGAATGAGGCAGTCGATGAATTTGCCGGCGCCATGAAGGCGAAGCTCGCGCAGAAAGCGCATGAGGGCTGGACCGGCTGGAACCAGCCTGAATCAGGCATCAAGATATGGAATGCCATGCTTGCCCAAGGCGCTGCGGTACCGCTGGCCAAGGGGCAGGAAGTGGATATTGCCAATCTGGCGATGATGTTATGGCGGACCAATGGGAGGTTGGAATGAAGTCCCTTGCGATCTGGGGCCCGATGTTTTTGTCCGCGCTGGCATCTTTCATTGATGCGCCTGCGTTTTTCAGGATGGCTTGAGTGAAGCTCTACCTTTGCGAAAAACCTTCACAAGGCAGAGAAATCGCCAGCCACATCGGTGCGCGAACACGTGGCGAAGGATGCATTACTGGTAACGGTGTAACGGTAACCTGGGGTATCGGCCACCTGGTTGAGCAGGCGAAACCGGAGCACTACAACCCGGCATTGAAATTCTGGGACATTGCACACTTGCCTGTGCTGCCGGATGAGTGGCACATGGAGGTGAAGCACCAGACCCGTGATCAGTACAAGATCGTCTCGAAGCTGTTGAAGCAGGCAACTGAGGTTGTCATTGCCACCGATGCCGACCGTGAGGGCGAAGTGATCGCACGGGAGCTGATGCAGCTGAACGGCTACCGCGGGAAGGTTTCGCGCCTTTGGCTTTCAGCGTTCGACGATGCGTCGGTGAAGAAGGCTCTGGCTAATATCCTGCCGGGCGAGAAGACGCTGCCGATGTATTTCTCCGGGATGGGCCGAAGTCGGGCGGACTGGATGGCCGGGATGAATCTCACCATGGCCTTGACCAAGGCGTTCGGTGCCGGCGGCAAAGACGGAACATTGCATTGTGGTCGTGTACAGACGCCTGTGCTGGCTTTGGTGGTGCGGCGCGAACGGGCCATTGCCGCGTTCGTTCCAAAGGCGCACTTCGGGGTCAATGCGACCTTCCTGATGGGCGGGGCATCCGTGCCGATGGCCTGGATGGCGCGAGCGGCGCTTCTCGACGATGAGGGGCGTCTCCTCGACCGCGGAAGTGCAGAAGCGGTGGTCAAGCAGGTCGCAGGGCAGACCGGGAAGGTGAGCCTTGTCGAGACGGCACAGGAACGCGAAGTCGCGCCGTTGCTGTACAGCCTGGGATCACTCCAGCGGGAGGCCTCGGCGCGCTTCGGGATGAAGGCGCAGGCCGTGCTCGATGCTGCGCAGGCACTTTACGAGAAACACAAGGCGACATCGTATCCACGAACGGATTGCGAATACCTGCCGCGCTCGATGCTGGCCGAATCGAACGAGACGCTGCAGGCTATCGCCGGAGCGAAGCCCGAACTGGCAACACTGGCCACGGTTGCCGAGTCGGCGCTCAAGGGTGCCGATGAGCGTTTCCGGGGCAGGGCATTCAACGACAAACAGATCACGGCCCACCACGCGATCATTCCGACGCGAAACCCGAACATTGATGTATCGGCCATGACGCCGACCGAGCGGACGATCTTCGACATGGTTTGTCGACGGTATCTGGCGCAATTCCTGGGGGATTACCAGTACAGCAAGACGGTGATCGAAGTGATCTGCGAGGCAGAGAAATTCAGGGTGAGCGGCAAGACGCCGCTGGTCCCCGGCTGGCGGCAGACCCTGCCCGAGGCGACGAAGGAACCCACGGACAAGGACGATGACCAGGAGGAGGCGGTAACGCTCCCAAAGGTACGTGTCGGCGAGGATGCCCGCAATCTGCGTTGCGAGTTGCAGGACAGAATGACCTCACCGCCCAAGCGTTACACCGAGGGCACGCTGTTGGCGGCGATGGAGTCGATCGACAAAGAGATCGAGGACCCGCGCTGGAAGGCAGTGATGAAAAACAAGGAGAAAGCGGGCATCGGAACGGATGCAACGCGTTCGGCCATTATCGAGGGGTTGTTCAAGCGGGACTACATCGTCGCCAAAAAGAAGGAGCTGCTGCCGACCGAGAAAGCTGTCGCGCTGATTGGACTGATCGAAGAGGTTTCGCCGGAAATTGCAGATCCAGTCTTGACTGCTCAGTGGGAAGATCGACTGAGCCAGATTGAGAAGGGCGAGATCGAGTTGTCGCAGTTTGAACGCAGTCTTGGCGAGTGGCTGGTGCAGGTGATTGACGGCATCAAGAGTCAGAAGGGCACGCGGCAGATCTCGTCTGGTAAGACTCGTGATTTTCCGGCCAAGGGTAGTGCGGTCGTGGCGTGCCCTGCTTGCGGCAAGCCAATGCGCAGAATTGATGGCCAGAATGGCCTCTTCTGGGGTTGTACGGCGTACCGGGAAGGGTGCAAGTCGACGCTTCCCGATGTCGACGGCAAGCCCGGCGCCGCCAGACATGCGTCGCTTCCAAAATCGCAGGCAGGGCCTTCCTATCCATGCCCCAGATGCCAGAAGCCCTTGCGCCTGGTGAAAGGCCCCAAGGGGCCATTCTGGGGATGTACAGGCTACCCGGAATGCAAGCACACCCAGCCGGATGATGAAGGGAAGCCTGGCGCGCGGGCTGACGAGGTGGCAGGCAAGGTTCAGCGTACCGAGGCGGCCGTGGCGCGAGGAACACCCATGCGTACCGCCAGGGCAGGTTCAGCCTGCCCGGACTGCAAGACGGGCCTACTCGTCAGCAAAACCATGAAAGATACCGGTAAGGCATTCGTGGGGTGCAATCGCTTTCCTGCTTGCAGATTCTTTGCATGGCCAGCGAAATAGCCGGACGCGAGTGATGCACACCACACGGATCGAGATTCCCTGCGCCGAGCCGGTATGGCTGGTTGCCGAATGGCCTGACGGCACCTGGTGCGATCTTCATGAGCTGCGTGAAATGACGCATATGAGCGACGACTACCAGATTGTTCGAGTGCTGACGCACGACGAAGGATTCACCCCAATTAAAACTCAACGATGGAGCCCGAATTCCAAATGACAGAAAGTGAAATCCGCCACGCAGTCAGTGACGAACTGGTGAGGGATGTGCTTCGTGAGCGTCGCTCAGAACGTCGCTGGCGACTGATCAAGCGCGGAATGATGGTCGCGGCCGGCGTGGTGTTCTTTGCCTTGTATCTCTTTGGCTACGCGAAGCAAATGGGATGGAAGATGATCCCCAACAACGAGATCACGGCGGTGATTCATATCGATGGGGAGATTTCCGCCGGCGCCACGGCCTCGGCGGAGAAAGTGGTTCCCTTGCTCAGGAAGGCCTTCGAGGCGAAGAACGTCAAAGCAGTGGTTCTGAGTATCGATAGCCCAGGTGGCGCCCCGGTCGAAGCGGAGCGAATTTACCAGTCGATCAAGGCTTTCAGAAAGAAGCATCCCAAACCGGTTGTTGCGGTGATCAACAACGTCGGTGCGTCGGCCGCCTACATGGTGGCCCTGCATACCGACAAAATCTACGCTGCGAATTATTCGCTTGTCGGATCCGTAGGCGCGGTTCTGACAGGTTGGGACTTCCACAAGGCGCTTGAGAAGCTCCAGATCAGCCAGCGGGTGTATGCCTCCGGCAATCTGAAATCCATGCTCAATCCCTATATGCCCATGACGCCTGAAGCCGATCGCAAGGCGCAGGAAATGGTTCAGAAGATGGGAGAAAGATTCAAGGCAGAGGTACAGGCTGCCAGGGGGACGAAACTGCAGAACGGAGTGGATTACACCACCGGCGAAGTCTGGGATGGGGTGCAGGCCAAGGAGATCGGGCTGATCGACGAAATCAGCACGCTCGATACCGTGGCGAGTTCATGGGATAGGGCGGTGCAGGATTTTGGGCCGCGAGCGCCAGGGGCGGGGTGGCTAAGCGGGATGGCCACGGCCCTTGAATGGCTGGCACGCTTTCAGAATGGTTTGCATTGATCGCTACCGAGTGATGAAAAAATAATCGCGCGGCAAGGATGCTTGATCGGACTGAGATTTTGGGTGAAATGCTAAAGTCTTATCCACAGAAAATGTGGATGAATTGTCATGGAGCCGGATATGAGTAATGTGGTTGGCCTTGCAGGGTTTCGGTGCCCGGTTGGCAGCATGGCCATGCATGCCGTATATGGCCTGGTTGAGGTTTTTTCACAGGATGGGTGGATGCGTGGTGTGGTCTATGAACACCATGAAGAATTGAGCCTTGTCCATGAGAGTGATGACGTGATTTTTGCTGAGCACATCGAGATGCGTGAGGCATGGGTTCATGTTCGCGAGCTTACCGAGGCGGATCTTGCGAAAGACATCGAGAACCTGCGAAAGCATGGTCAATTTCTCTTTGATACCGTCGACTGAAGTGAGGTCGACGTGCCGAAGTGGATCTTGTATTAAAGGAAGCAAAGCAATGAAAAAAATCACCATCGGGATCATGACCCAAGAGAAAATCCGCGAACGCATGCTGGCCATCGCCAAGGGCGAGTACAAACCCAAACCCAGCGAACCCAAAATCTGGTTCACCTCGATGAAATCCTTGGCTGAAGTCCTGAGCGACGACAATCGCGCTCTGCTCAAGACGATCCGCGATTTGCAGCCTGAATCCATCAGCGGCCTGGCTGCTATTACCGGCCGCAAAACAGGCAATCTTTCCCGTACCCTGAAAACCATGTCCCGCTATGGGATAGTGGAAATGCGTCGGGAGAATCGCCACGTGCGACCCATTGTCATGGCGACTGAATTCCAAATTCTTGCAGTGTGAAATTTGGCGCTGCATCGTGACTACTCCAGGCCACACTCCTAATCGATGGAATCCTTCTTTACGGTGTACCAGCTGACGAGACATCATCTCGTGTAAAGCGGTTGCGACCAGCTCTAGTCGGCCATCGGCCTTCACTGGCTGAGTGAGGGAAATGCGTCACTGGGCGGCCGGTGTAGGGCGGTAAGTTGCCAGACGTGAAGTCGGAGCGTACTTCGATGATTGGCCGAAGCGGCCGATGACCGGAATCGAGGACGGCGTCCAGAGCAGGATCAGCAGCGAACGTTGCCGCTGCCATCGCAGTGTCCGGTTTCGGTGTTGTGATTCGCGCTTGGTGCTTGAGGTCAGTAAGCTACAACGGCGGTGGCCTGCGTTGGGATCGATCCGTGCCAGCACGAGTCAGGATCGCGGCTATCGTAGGTAGGGCAACCGTACCTTCTGGCGTCACTTTGGCAACACCAGCAGTGACTGCGATTGTGACACTTAGCTAATGGGAGCCCGAAACGATGTACCAAGATCCCGTTCGTTGATTCATGGTGTCACTGATGCAGGAGGTTCGCTCAACCACATATGGCGCAGCATGATGTTCCCAGGAGCTTCGCCATTGCGCAGCATGAAGGTGCGCGCGTGGATGCTGATCGCGATCACAGGGTTCATAGAATGGTCTTCGACCATACCGTAAAGTGGCGCACAGGGTGCGGGCGATTTGGTGTGAGTCCAGCGCTCAATGAGAGAGGCCTTGGCATCCGTTCGATGGCCTGCGGCTACATAGCCGATCATGCCTGCATGCGGCATCCCCCAAGCATAGTTTCCATTTTGAAAACGCATCACACCATGGGTGATGTAGTCATCCACTGTTCGGCCGCGCCCCAGAATCTTGCATTCATAGAACATAGCGTTGTGGTTGATCGCTGGCCGTGCGGAAAGCCGGGTGATAGTCAGATCCGGGCGTTTTTCTAGCCGGGTTCCCGAGTAATCCTCCAATTCCTGTCCCCGTATCGGCGCACCGAACGCGGCCGGAGAAAAACCGTGTAGTGTTTCACTGCCCAGCAACTGTGTAATAGCGTCCTGGAGCATGGCCGTGATCTCGGCCTCGGTACCACTGGCGAGGAGCGTACGGCCACGAGACGTTGCCATGGTCTGCCCCCATGCCAATACGATGGCCTTATCCAGCACCTTCAGTTGTCTTGACGACCATGCCGCAAACGGAGGGGGCGGGCCTTTGGGTGGGGAGCCAAGATTGAAGAACATGCGCGGAGGGGGTCAGACCGAGGCTGGAGAGGCAAACAAGCCTCGTTCCAACAGGTCCAGCGCCAGCAGGCGCGCCTGACTCTTGCTCCAGTATCGGGCATGCCTAAGCCGCCCGATCAACCAATCTCCTTCGCCTAACTGCAGCCGGATCTCCGAGGTCATCAAAGGATCGTCCAGGTGTTTCAGCAAGCCGGCGACACGCTGTGGGTCGATGTCGGCGGGAGTGCCTTGGACAACACGCAGGAATTGCCACAACCCGTCGTCAGTGCAAAGGTTGAGTGGCGTTGCCGTGATGGTGCCGTCTTCTGCCTCGGAAAGGAGGGACGATAGCGAGGCCGCAAAGGTGGAAAGATGCTTGCCTTTGCGTGGGAGCACTGTGAGGCTGCTTGCCTGGCTCTTAGAGAACGGACTCTCGTAGGCCAGTGCATCGGCGATCAGGGCCTGGTCATAGATCGTTAGGCCGTAGATTTGCGACACCAGTGTATTGACTGCCAGCCAAGGTTGCTGGCCTGAGCGAATGGAGGTGGCCAAGTCGGCCACCTTTCGTTTGAGCGTGGAGGACAACGATTCCAGTGGGGCGACGGGGAAGTTGCCGTAGTCTTCCTTGTTGAAGATGTCGCGCTCAACGCCAAACTTCGAACTCGTCATGAGTACCCAATACATCAGCAGATCGGCGTAGGACAGCACGTAGAGATAGTCCCCGATGGCGGTCTTCGCCTTGGGAATGCGAACTCCGTAGAACGAGCGGCTGAACGCTACATCGCCATCTGTCCAGAGGGCACCACGGTGAGCCGGATCTTGTTTGGGAGCCTCGCGGAACAGAAGGTGGGGGCCGGTATAGATTGCCCGGCTACGCGGCCACTGGAACGCCAGCATTGGATAGCGCTCCTCGATACGGTCCAAGCCTTGCGTCTGGACGGAAAACAGCGGCTTGTCCGGGCCCTCCAATACAGGCAGGCCTCGCAGTAGCGTGGCATTCTGCGCATTCTTAGTTCCGGCAATGAAGCCTTGAGCTAGCTCCAGACTCTCCTGCGCGAAATACCGCTCCATCCGGATGCGCGGTTCAGCGCCGAGACGCGAGATCAATTCAAGATCCAGCGCCGAGCCACGCGCCAGTGTCTTGAACGCGTGCAACTCATGGGCTGCCATGGCTGCGGGCACGGGGAGGGCTGAACGCGGATCGAGACGGAATTCTCGGCGCCGGGCTAGAGCAGGCTCATGGCGTGGCACAAGAAAGTAGAACGAATCCTCCGGGCCTGCCGCTTCGTTGATGGAGACCAAGGCACAGAATGGTTGCGTGTTCGATGGCCAGATCCTGCGATCCTTGCGCAGGAACATGCCATTGAGGATGCCGGTGACCCGCGTTCGGGTGAACCAACGGGCGCGCACGGCTGCGGCTTCCTCGCTGAACAGAAGACGCGCATGCACCAACAGGCCGATCACCCCTGATGGCTTGCACCACTGCACGGAGCGCCACAGGAAGGCCAGGTCTGGCCATTGATTCGGCACTAAACTCTTGCCATGTGCCGTGGAAGCCTCTTCCACGTCCCAGGCTACCTGGTCCAGCAGCTTTTTGAAACGGCCAGGAAAGCGGGTCCATGGGGGATTGGCCAGCACGATGTCGAAGGGGCCGAGCATGCGCAATTGTGCGCTCAGGCTGCCCAGCTCCGCATCGACGGCGTTGCCGAGATGCGCCTGATCGACACAGTGCAGCGTGGCGTCGAACAGACGTTCGAAACGTAGGTCGCTCAGCGGCTGAGGCTGCGGATCGAGTTCCAGCGCCGCAAGGTATAGGCTCAGTGCAGCGATCTTGATCGATGTAGGATTGATGTCCAGCCCGCACAACTGCTGCGTGAGGATGCGCCGGATAGTCGCCCTCCTCGGACGCTTGCCGCTGTGCAGCCAGTGCTCGGCCACCAGACGACGGAAGGCCAACACAAGGAACACCCCCGCCCCCACGGCCGGGTCGAGCACCCGTGCGCAATGGCGCTTCCCTGCAGGCGTGGCGCCGAAAACGCCATCGACCAGCAATTGGGCAATGCCTCTGGGCGTGTAGTGGATGCTGGTCTTGCGCGCCTGCTCGGGCATGAAGCGATGCGCGAAATGCTCATAGACCTGGCTTAGTACATCGACCGGAATGTGCTGGAAGCGCAGGCCGTCCCAGTCCAGTGACAACTGGCCGCCAGGCGCGCGCGACATGACATTAGAGAGGACGGCGCAGATCGTCGAAGCAGCCGGCCCCAATCGCGCCATGAAGCCGTGGTAATCCTTGGTACTCAACTCCAGCAAATCGCCGTTGAAGGTCCGGTCTAGCCACTGGAATGTGGCCACCAGCGTGTCCATGCTGGAGAAAAGAACCTCCGGTCGCTGCGCACAAGAGAAGATGGCGGCGATGTCGTCGCCCTTTACGATGTTGCGGTCCAACAGGAAACGCGTGAAGAGCGCGCGGCCGATCAGCGAAAGCACGTCCTCATCGGCCAATAGAGCTGTCGAAAACGCGGCGCGCAGAGCCTCGGCGGAATCCGTCAGCAGGTTGAAGAGCAAGTCGTCGAGCCAGAGCTTGTCGGCGCGCCCTTGAGGGGAGTCGGTCGCCTCCCCGTTGAGCAGGTTACGCAATCCGATCACGTCGTGAGCCTCGATCACCCTGTCAACGACCGGAGGCTCGTTCTCTCGATAGAAACCGATCGGGTAAATCGTCGTCGTCGCAGGGCTGACGACTGCCAAATAGGCTGCATCCGCGCGACAGGCCAGCGTGCGCATCAATTGGACGAGTTGAACGCCAGAGGCTGCGCCCGCCATCAAGGGCTCTCGTACTACGTACAGGACTGCTTTCCCGGAGACTTCGACCACTCCATCCGGCAGTTCGCCCGTTTGGGCTGCGGGCTTCTGGAGGGGGGCCATCAAGTCCATGTAACGCAGGTGACGTGCCGTCGGCGCTTCGCGCAAACCGATGTAGGCATCGCGCGGCACGCCGAGTCGATCGACGACCTCAGCGAACCATGCGGCCATGGTTGTGCTCCTGCGTAGTAGGTGGAGGCAGAGATACCAACCCGAGAGCGAGCTCCCGCTGCGCCGGCACGGCGACGCCGATGAACTGATAGACGGCATGCCACACCGGCTCCAGATCGAGGGCCACGGACAGCGGGCCTTGTACTTCAGTGCTGATGTCCCAGCTACCTTCGTCGGACTGATTCAGATAAATACGGATAGACGTGTTTGCCAGCGCTGCGCGCATATCAAGTTGTTCATGGAGCAGGGCAGAAAACGCAGTGATAGATGAAAGCGATATGCCCAAGCGCTGGTGAAGAATCGCCACGATGCTGAAGAAAGCCAAGTCTGTGATCGTGAACCGGCGCGCAGTACGTGCCTTGGTCTGGGCTTGGTTGAACGGGGGCAAGGCGGACAGCCAGCGCTGCAGCTCGGTGCGGGTTAGCCCGAGCAGATCGCGCACGTGAACAGCGGTGTAGTGGAGACCAGCCATGTATGCATTATATGGCATATCTGCTTCGATTTTGAAGCAGGTCTGCAGGCTTCATGTTATTTCTGCCGGAGTGTGATATCGGGGCGATGCCCTCCGAATTTGGGTAGTGAACGGCTTTAGATCTGCGAGTTGCCGGTAGCGGGGGGCGTTATTCATCTTGATACGGACATACTTCGGCAATACCGCCACGGGCAGCCAGCCACGAACGGTCAGTGGCGAACGGCGGCTATCCGACTGGCCATGCGAGCCATTACCCTGAGGGTTGGTGAACGTCACCCAAGCCCGCCTGCAGCCCTTGTTAACATAGTCGCGGTCATCCGGAAACTCATACCTCAGCAAGGCGCCCCCACTTGGACGTCGCGCACCAAGTCGATTCGCTTGAAGTCGTCGCCGAGGAAACCGAATTTGCGGGCAAACAGCGAGGCAACTCTTGCATCTGCCGTTGCGAAAAACACTTGTTTCTTCGACGTCACTGCGAGGTCACGCAGGTAATCAAGGAACGAAAGTGCGTTTAGGTCGTCGACATGAGCGACCGGGTCGTCAATCAAAATGACTGGCGGAGCTTTTGCGGCCGTCCGATTCACTGCCAGAAATACTGAAAGTGCAAACGCAGCGCGCTGGCCTGTACTCACCTTGTCGAGCGACCAATCCTCTTGGTCTTCCTTAGACCGGAGTAGTACACCGTTGCTGCCCACGTACTCGTACTCACTTGGCGAGTGAATTCGAACAAATGCTTCGTTTATCTCTTGCCTAATGGCGTTCAGAGACTTGGCTGTTGCGCTTTCCAGCGAGAGCTCTGAGCGCAACGTGCTCAACGCCGTCGAGGCAGCCTGGAGATTTAAACTCCGCATCAGAAGCTCGCGAGTAAGTTTCCCCTGGTTTTCAATGTCGCTCTGAAGTCGAGAGATATCTGCCGACGCTGTTTGCTCGCGGGTTGCGGCCTCAACTGCCTCGGTCAGCGCTCTAAGTGTGCCAGCGAGTGTTGCTTCGACATCCGATAGTTTTGTCTCGTTGCCGACGTCAAAGTAATTAAGCAGCTCATCGCGCTGTCTTTCAAGTGCAAGCGTCTCTTGCTGCAGCTGGGAAAATGCCGCTAAACCTGCTGACGTCGACGTGCGGGTGCGCCAGCCGCCATCGAATAGTGATGCCATATGCTGAGTAATACGCCCCAACAGCAGCTCGCTTTGAACACGAAGTGAGGGGATTTGATCACGTGTCTGCGCTGCCGAATTCAGATACGCGTTGCTTTGAGCTTCTACAGCGGCGACATCGTATGGATTCTGGGACAACGTTGAGACGGCAATTGCTGACGAGAGTAGGACGTCATGCTCTTTGTCCGACATTCCGGCTTGATGCAGTCTGTTCAACGCCTCGGATGCGGATTGCAGATTCGCCTTTGCTTCTTCGAAGTCGCGGCGAGCTTGGGAGAAAGCCTCCACAATTTCGTTGCAGGTTTGAGAGAACGGCAGCGACAACTGAAGAGCAATCTGCTGAAGTTGCTCCAGAAACGCCTTCCAGGCCAGCCATTGCTTATGGCCCTCTCGTGCAGCGCTGAGTTTTTCCGACAGTTCCGTCAACTCGGCTGGATGTGCCAATTCAGAGGTGATTCGCTCAATGTGCGCTGCCAACGCTGCTTCACCATGAACTGTTTTGCAGACTGGGCAAGTAGTCGCAGGTGCTCCGCCTTTCAAGGCAGCCAGCACGGCGGTTTTGAGCTCTTGAGCGGTCCGGGCTCGTGCAGTCGCTGCTTGGCCAAACGAAGCGCTCAATTGTTCGAGAGAGGTGACCTCGCTTGAAGCCGATTGAATGCTCTGAATCGCACCATTAAGTGTGTCTACCAAGCGGACTGATTTGTATGCATGGTCCATCGTTGGCACTTCGGAATTTGCAAAAGCGCCGATTTTGGTGCTGGCGGCAGTCACTAAATCACGACAGCGAAGGTATTCGTCACGAACGGGGGCGTATCGGGCTCGAACATACTCGGCCCAACGAACTAGGCATTTTGCCCAGGCGTCAAAGTTGCCAGCCTGATTCTCTATCTCCGCAATTTGCGTATGGAGGGCCTTTGCTTGGGTATCGAGCGGCTCAACTGTCCTGCGCGCGTCATCGATGGCACGGCTCCGCGCCCCAAGGGATGCTAGCGTCGTGAACGCGGGTCCCGCCGCAAGCAATACTTGCAAAGCGGAATATGCCGCTTGTATTGGTTTCGCTTCATCCGCAGAAACGAACGGTGCCGTCGGCAGAACGCCTCGATAACCAATCAGCGGAAGGCTTGCCCGAAACGCTTCGCTGAGCGCCTTGGCATCCGATGGACGCTCTTGCAAGTCTTTGAGTTTCGTCTGCAGGTTTTCGAGTGTTTTCTGCGCGTCTTGAACGTAGAGAAGCGCGCGCTCGGCTGCTGTCTGAATCGCCCCCAGTTTACTAGACACCTTTGAGCCTATAAATTTGGCCAAACGGAGGTGTTATGACGAACAAGCGGTATCCAGAAGAATTCAAGATTGAAGCGGTCAAACAGATCAC
>WGNC01000045.1 GCA_016124745.1 Thiobacillus sp. | reverse complement strand
GCTGCTGTTTCATTTTGTCGGCGGTCTGCCAGGTGCGGATAATCACCTCGCCGACGCGGCCCATGGCCTGGCTGTCGGAGGGGATAATCGAGAACGCACCCATGTCGTGCAGAATGTCCTCGGCGGCGATGGTCTCGCGGCGAATGCGGCTTTCGGCGAAGGCCACGTCCTCGGCGATGGACGGATCGAGATGGTGGCACACCATCAGCATGTCGAGATGTTCGTCGAGCGTATTCACCGTATAGGGCCGCGTCGGATTGGTGGACGACGGAATGACGTTGTCGAAGCCGCAGACCTTGATAATGTCCGGGGCATGACCACCGCCCGCACCCTCGGTGTGATAGGCGTGAATAGTGCGCCCCTTGAAGGCCGCGATGGTATCTTCGACAAAGCCGCTTTCGTTCAGGGTGTCGCTGTGGATCATCACTTGCACGTCGTGGTCGTCGGCCACGGACAGGCAGCAATCGATGGCGGCGGGCGTGGTGCCCCAATCTTCATGCAGCTTCAGCGCGCAGGCGCCGCCGAGCACTTGCTCCACCAGAGCTTCGGGCCGCGAGGCGTTGCCCTTACCGGCGAAAGCCAGATTCATGGGAAAGGCATCGGCTGCTTGAATCATGCGCGCGAGATGCCAGGGCCCCGGCGTACAGGTGGTGGCGTTGGTTCCCGTGGCCGGACCCGTGCCGCCGCCCAACATCGTCGTGATGCCCGACATCAGCGCTTCTTCGATCTGCTGCGGACAAATGAAATGGATGTGCGTATCGAGGCCGCCCGCGGTGAGGATCTTGCCCTCGCCCGCGATGGCTTCGGTGCCGGGGCCGACGATGATGTCGACACTGGGCTGAATGTCGGGATTGCCCGCCTTGCCGATGGCGGCGATGCGTCCGTCCTTCAAACCCACGTCGGCCTTGACGATGCCCCAGTGATCGACGATCAGCACGTTGGTGATGACGGTATCGACCGCGCCGCCTTTGCGGCTGACCTGAGACTGGCCCATGCCGTCGCGGATGACCTTGCCGCCGCCGAACTTCACTTCTTCGCCGTAGGTTGTGAAATCCTTTTCGACCTCGATGATAAGACCGCTATCGGCGAGGCGCACCCTGTCGCCCGTGGTGGGGCCGAACATATCGGCGTAATGGGCCCGCGAAATTTTGACCGGCATGGTTTCTTACTTTCCTAAGGGGCCCATGATTTTCTGATTGAAGCCGTAGACTTCGCGCAGCCCTCGAAACGGCACGAGCGTCACATCGCGCGACTGGCCGGGCTCGAACCGCACCGCCGTGCCGGCGGGAATATCGAGGCGAAAGCCCCTGGCCTGTTCGCGCGGGAACGACAGCGCCCCGTTGACTTCAAAGAAATGAAAGTGCGAGCCGACTTGAATGGGGCGGTCGCCGGTGTTGGCGACCTTCACCTGAACGGTGGGTTGCCCCGCGTTCAGTTCGACATCGCCTTCAGCGGGGATGACTTCGCCCGGAATCATGCGAGGCTCCTTTTTTCGCGAGACAGCACCCGCATGACGCCATAGGCCGCGCCCGCGATCAGCAGGCTAGCGGAGATGAACCCAAGGCCGTAGAGCCATGCGGAACCGGTCGCCTCGGCGCCGTGGGCGTGGCCGTGGCAGAGCGCAAAAATAGCAATCAGCGGCGCGGCCAAGGCCGCCGGGAGACGCCGCGCGGTGACGGCCAAAAGTCCGAAGACGAATACCGAAGCCAAAATTCCGGCTTCGACCAGTGGCATGTGATAGCCGTTCACGCCGAGCACAAAGCCCGACAGAAGCGCTCCGGCGAAAGCGACGAAAGCGGCAACGATGCCGGTGCTTTTCGTATTTCCCAGCCACAGCCCCAGGGCGGCCATGGCCAGCATGTGGTCCCAACCCGAGAACGGATGGGCGAAGCCGCCCATGAAGTCCGCGTGACCGGCAATGCCGGGATGCGCGAAAGCGGGCGTAGCGGCCAGGGTCGTCAGAACAAGGCCGAGCGGAAGATAATATTTGCGCATGGATGAAAGCTCCTTCGGCTAGCGGATGGGATTGTGGACGGTGACCAGTTTGGTGCCGTCGGGAAAGGTTGCTTCGACTTGAATATCGGGAATCATCTCGGCGATGCCGGGCATGACCTGATCGGCCGTCACCACATGGGCGCCCGCCTCCATCAGATCGGCTACGGAACGGCCATCGCGCGCGCCTTCCATGACAAAATCGGAAATCAGCGCGATGGCTTCGGGATAGTTGAGCTTCACGCCGCGTTCGAGCCGCTTGCGGCTGACCATCGCCGCCATGGCGATAAAGAGTTTGTCTTTTTCCCGTGGTGTCAGATTCATCGCGAGGTTCCTTAGATCATCCAGACACGCGGCACAGCCGCGCGGCGAAAACGGGTGAGTACGGCAACAAGGTTCTGAGCAAGCGTATAGCCGTCGCAGGCGGCCAGGCGCGTGATCATCATGCCGTCCCAGGCGCTGACGGCGGCGAGATCGAGTCCGGTTTCGGTGATGATCGCGCGCATGTCGTCGCGGCGGCTTTCCGCGTCGGGACCGACATAGATCATCGTCGCCATGGCCTTGTTGCCGGCGAGCACGGCGGGATTGGCCACCGCTCCGGCCACATCGCCATCGACACGAAAGGTATCGGCGTAGATCAACCGCCCCGCCCGGCGGATGCGCCAGGTGTCGGCGACGAAGCCGACGTTGACCGCTTCGTCCATCGCCGTGCGGCCGAAGACAATCGATTCCAGGGCCAGCAGCGTTGCATCGGCGGCCATGTCCACCTGCATGGACCGGTGCATGCGGGCGTGGTCGAACATAATGGTGGGCTGCACCAGCCAGGACAGCGCCGCGCCCGACGCCAAAGTCAGCGCCGTGGAAATGCGCGCCGCGCCGCCCGAGGATTTATAGATTTTCTCGCAAGCCTGGCCCGTGACCACGGCGGAGGCCCCGGCATCCATATCCACGGAGACGGAAACGCTGTCGCCGCCGGTCAGGCCGCCGGCGGTGTTGATCATCACCGCTTCGGGCGGGATGCCGCGCACCTTGGGCAGGCGTACCTTGAGCGCGGCTTCCTGGTAGAGCACGCGCGCGGTGGTGAGGCCGTCGCGCGCCGCGAAGGCGAGACGAAGGGACCCCGTTGTACGCTGAAGAACCGGCGGGAAATCAGGCGAGGCGCGGAGCGGTTCCGCCCTAAACGGTGAGGTGGCGGCGAACATCGCTTTCGACCATGTCTGCCTTGTTCCCCGCAACAACCACCGAGCCCCGGTCCATGACCGTGAATGTGTCCGCCAGGTCGCGGGCGAACTCGAAATACTGTTCCACAAGCAGGATAGCCATGGTGCCCTGGTCGCGCAAATAAGCGATGGCGCGTCCGATATCTTTAATAATCGACGGCTGAATGCCTTCGGTGGGTTCGTCGAGAATCAGGAGCTTGGGCCGGGTGACGAGGGCACGGCCGATGGCCAGCTGTTGTTGCTGGCCACCGGACAGGTCCCCACCCCGCCGCGAAAGCATGCTGGAAAGCACCGGAAACAGCGTGAACACTTCGTCCATGACCTTGCGCTGACCGCGCGGCAGCGTGGCGAAGCCGGTTTCCAGGTTTTCCTTCACCGTCAGAAGCGGAAAGATTTCACGCCCCTGGGGCACATAAGCGATTCCGGCGCGGGCGCGTTCGAAGGGCGGCAAGGTCGAGATGTCCTTGCCTTGCCACATCACCTTGCCCGCGCTGATGGGATGCTGGCCGACGATGGCGCGCAACAGGCTGGATTTGCCCACGCCGTTGCGGCCCATGACGCAGGTGACTTTGCCCGCCTCGGCCCCGAGGCCCACATCCCAGAGCACCTGGGCGGCGCCATAGTGCAGATCGACGTTCTCGACCGTCAGCATGCCCCTATCTCCCCAGATACACTTCGATGACGCGGTTATCGGCGCTGACGTGATCGAGCGAGCCTTCGGCCAGGACCGAGCCCTCGTGCAGCACGGTGACCTTCACGCCCAGATCGCGCACGAAGGTCATGTCGTGTTCGACCACAATGACGGTGCGGGTCTTGTTGATTTCGCGCAGGAGGCGCGCGGTTTCGGCGGTTTCGGCGTCGGTCATGCCCGCCACCGGCTCGTCAACCAACAGGATTTGCGGGTCCTGGGCCAGCAGCATGCCGATTTCCAACCACTGTTTTTGTCCGTGAGAGAGCTTGGCCGCCAGAATATCGCGATGCGGACCCAGGCGCGTGATCTCGAGCAGTTCATCCAGACGCTTGGCCTGCGCGGGCGAGCGCTTGGCGAACAGCACACTGAACACCGTACGGTCTTCCTTCAACGCAATATAAAGATTGTCCTCCACCGTATGATTCTCGAACACCGTGGGCTTCTGGAATTTGCGGCCGATGCCGAGGTTGGCGATCATGGCTTCGTCGAGCTGGGTCAGATCGTGTTTGCCGGCGAACTGCACCTGCCCGTGCTGCGGGCGGGTTTTGCCGGTGATGACATCCATCATCGTGGTTTTGCCCGCGCCGTTGGGCCCGATGATGGCGCGCATTTCGCCCGGTTCGATCACCAGCGACAAAGCATTGAGCGCCTTGAAGCCGTCGAAGCTGACCGTTACGCCGTCGAGATAGAGGATGGCGCTGGTTTCGACGCCGCCGATGGGTTCCGGGCTCATGGCTTTGCCTCTTTCGCCGCGCCGGACGCGAGCTTGCCGAGACCGGGGAGTTTCACGCCGATGCCGCCGGTTTTCTTGAACAGGCCGATAACGCCCTTGGGCAGGAATAGCGTGACGAGAATGAACATGGCACCCAGGGCGAACAGCCAGAAATCGGGCAGCGTGCCGGTGAAGAAGGTTTTGACGGCGTTGACGAGAACGCCGCCAATAATGCCGCCCACCAGGGTTCCGCGTCCCCCGACTGCAACAGCGATGACGGCCTCGATGGAATTGGCCGGTTCGAACTCGGATGGATTGATGATCCCGACTTGCGGCACGTAAAGCGCGCCCGCCACGCCCGCGATGCAGGCCGAGAGCACCCAGACGAACAACTTGTAGTGCTCGACCCGGTAGCCGACGAAACGCGTGCGGCTTTCGGCGTCGCGGATTGAGATCAGGATCTTGCCCAGCTTGGAATGCACGACCGCGCGGCAGACGAGAAAGCCCGCCGCCAGCATGATCGCCGTGATGACAAAGATGGCGCAGCGCGTGCCGTCGGACTGGACGCTGAAGCCCAGGATGTCCTTGAAGTCCGTCATGCCGTTGTTGCCGCCGAAACCCATGTCGTTGCGGAAGAAGGCCAGCATGAGCGCGAAGGTGAGCGCCTGGGTGATGATCGAGAAATAAACCCCGGTGACGCGGCTGCGGAAGGCGAGCGCGCCGAAGACCAGCGCGAGCAGGCCCGGCGCGACGACGGCCATGAGCATGGCGAAGCCGAAGTTATCGAAGCCGTACCAGTACCAGGGCAGTTCCTTCCAGTTCAGGAACACCATGAAGTCGGGCAGATCGGGATTGCCGTAGACGCCGCGGTCGCCGATTTCGCGCATGAGGTACATGCCCATGGCGTAACCGCCCAGACCGAAGAACGCGCCGTGGCACAGCGAGAGAATGCCGCAATAGCCCCAGATGAGATCCACCGACAAGGCCAGGAGCGCATAACACAGATATTTACCGATCAGCGTGACGGCGAAGGCCGAGAGATGAAAAGCCGAGTCCGGCGGCATCAGCAAGTTCATCGCGGGAACGATGACGGCCAGCGCGGCGATGAGACCCAGGAGCCAGATGGAGGCCCCGCCGAAGAGAGCGGTACGTACTGCAGGTGTCATCCTTCGAGAGCCCTTCCTTTAAGGGCAAACAGCCCGCGCGGTCGTCTTTGGATGAAGAGAATGATGAAGACCAAAACAAAAATCTTGCCCAGCACCGCCCCGGCATAGGGTTCGAGAAATTTGTTGGCGATGCCCAGGGTCATGGACCCCACCAGGGTGCCCCACAAATTGCCGACGCCGCCGAACACCACGACCATGAAGCTGTCGATGATGTAGGACTGGCCCAGGTTCGGGCTGACATTGTCGAGCTGCGACAGGGCCACACCGGCAATGCCGGCGATGCCCGAGCCGAAGCCGAAGGTCATGGCGTCGACCAAATCCGTGCGGATGCCCATGGCGGCGGCCATGCGGCGGTTTTGCGTGACGGCGCGGGTTTGCAGGCCAAAGCGCGTGTAGCGCAGCAAAGCCATCATCAAGCCCAGAACCGCGAGCGAGAAGATAATGATCCAGAGGCGGTTGTAGGTGACCGTGAGATGCCCGATTTCAAAGGCCCCGGACATCCAGGACGGACTGATGACGGTTTTGTTGGTAGGCCCGAAGATGGTGCGCACGGTTTGTTGCAGCACCAGCGACAGACCCCACGTGGCCAGCAGCGTTTCCAGCGGACGGCCATAGAGGAAGCGGATGATGCTGCGCTCGATGGCGACGCCTGCCAATCCGGCCACCAGGAAGGCCATGGGCACGGCGACCACGAGCGAGACCGTATCCAAAGCGGGCGCAATACTGTGCATGACATCCTGCACGACGTAGGTGGTGTAAGCGCCCAGCATCACCATTTCGCCGTGGGCCATATTGATCACCCCCATCACACCCATAGTGATGGCGAGACCGACGGCGGCCAGCAGCAGCACCGAGCCCAGGGACAGGCCGTACCAGGCATTCTGCGCCGCCGCCCAATAGCCCAGAGACGTGTTGATGGCATTCGCGGCGCGTACGGCCGCGGCCTTGATCTTGGCGTTTTCGCTTTCGGTGAAGGGTTTGATGAGATTGCGCGCATCTTCGTCGCCGCGGTCTTTAATGACATCGATGGCGGCCACGACAGCATCGTCGGTCACGCCGGAGGACGTCAGGGCTATCGCCGCCCGCACCTGCTGCAAAGCCGTTTTGACGCCGGAATCGGTTTCCTTCGCCAGAGCTTCCTCGACCAGCGGCAGCATTTCCTCGTCGTGTTCGAGGAAGGCGGCGCGGGCCGAGGTCAAGCGCACATCGGCTTTCGGCGACAACAGCCCGAGACGGCTGACGGCGGCGGTGACCTTGCGCCGGAGCATGTTGTTGACCCGGACCTTTTCCAGGCCTTCGGCCTCGACCGGATCGCCGGTCAGGCTGGTGTAGGTTTCACTGCCCTCCTCGCCCTTGGACACGGCGGCGAGGCCGTCGGAGGCGCGGACATAGAGATTGCCGCCGGATAAGGCCCGGAGCAGCGGGACCGCTTGGGGATCGCCGCTGGCGGCGATCTCGTCGACAATCGCGGCTTTTTCATCGAACGACGCGTCGCCGAGGCGCGTGAGAAGCGCGCTGAGGCTGGGTTTCGCGGGTTCGCTTGCGGATTCCGGTGGGGATTCGGTTGCGGGCTCGGCTTGTGTGTCGCCGGCTTGCGCGGCGGCAGGGATCGGCGCGGACAAAACTGCGGTGAGCGCAAGGACCGGCAGCAGATACGCGAAGATCCGTTTCATAGGGTTACCTTATAGGTCTGGTCGGCGTCGCTGAAGAAAAGGGGCGGTGGACGCGGGTTGCGCGCCCACCGCCTAAGTCTGGAGTATCACACGTCGTCTAAATCAAGTTTCGCAGTCATCACACTTACTTCGCAGCAGCCCCGAGGCACTTGCCGGCTTTGACGTCGAAGTTGCCGCAAGACATCGGCGCGCGCCAATCGGAGATCAGGTCCTTCGAGCCGGGGAGGTAGTCGGACCATTCATCGCCAGCGACAAGGCCGGGGGTTTTGGACACCACTTCAAACTGGCCGTCGCCCTGGATTTCGCCGATCAGGACGGGCTTGGTGATGTGGTGGTTGGGGAGCATGGCGGAATAGCCGCCGGTGAGGTTGGGCACGGCGATGCCGATGAGCGCGTCGATGACCTTGTCCGGATCGGTGGTGCCGGCCTTTTCAACCGCTTTCACCCACATGTTGAAGCCGATGTAGTGCGCTTCCATCGGATCGTTGGAGACACGCTTCGGATTCTTGGTGAAGGCCTGCCACTTCTTGATGAAGTCGGCGTTTCCGGGGTCTTTGACAGACATGAAGTAGTTCCATGCGGCCAAGTGACCAATCAGCGGCTTGGTGTCGATGCCGGCGAGTTCTTCTTCGCCGACCGAAAACGCCACAACCGGGATGTCCTGGGCTTTAATGCCCTGGTTGCCGAGTTCCTTATAGAACGGCACGTTGGCGTCGCCGTTGATGGTGGAGACAACGGCGGTTTTCTTGCCGGCGGAGCCGAACTTCTTGATCGACGCCACGATCGTCTGCCAATCGGAGTGACCGAACGGCGTGTAGTTGATCATGATGTCGGCTTCGGCGACGCCCTTGGACTTCAGATAGGCTTCGAGAATCTTGTTGGTCGTGCGCGGGTACACGTAGTCGGTGCCCGCGAGCACCCAACGCTTCACCTTTTCTTCCTTCATCAGGTAGTCGACGGCCGGGATCGCCTGCTGGTTCGGCGCGGCGCCGGTGTAGAAGATGTTGCGCTGGCTTTCTTCACCTTCGTACTGCACCGGATAGAACAGAATGTTGTTCAATTCGGCGAAGACCGGCAGCACGGATTTGCGGGACACCGAGGTCCAGCAACCGAACACGGCGGCGACTTTCTGCACTTGGATCAGTTCGCGGGCCTTTTCGGCGAACAGCGGCCAATCGGACGCCGGGTCGACGACCACGGGCTCAAGTTTCTTGCCGAGCAAACCGCCCTTTTTGTTCTGATCTTCGATCAGCATCAGCATCACATCCTTCAGCGTGGTTTCGCTGATGGCCATGGTGCCGGAGAGCGAGTGAAGAATGCCGACCTTGATGGTGCCGCTGTCGGCGGCGCGGGCGGACTGGATCGGAGTGAGTGCGGAGGTTGCGGCGGCCAAGAGGAACGCGGCCGCGACCGTGCCCTTCTTGACTGCGGATTTGATACGGGTGCCGATCATATGTGCAATTCCCTATGCAGGTTGAACGTGGAAAACGAGAAGAACAGGCAGGGCCCTGAGGCCCTGCCCGCGCGCGCAGTTAGAACTGGAGCTGAACACCAATGATGAACGAGTCTTTGTAGGACCCGGTGCCGACTTTGGCGGCGGTGTAATCGAGCGAGATGCGGGCGTTATGCCCATCGATTACGTAGTTGGCGCCGATGTCGTACTGCTTGGTCTTGAGACCGACGTCGGGATCGAGTTCCTGATAGCGGCCGTAGGGCTGCACGAAGCCCCAACCCACCTTCTCGGGGAACATGTACGCGCCGCTGACCAGGAACGCATCGCCGGCGGTGATGCCGCCGGTGTTGGTGCCCGGCAGCACGGTGTCGACCACGCCCTGGGTGGAGACGTCGTAGTAGGCGCCTTCCAAGGTGACGACGCCGAAGTCGAGCTTCTTTTCAAACAGCAGGTCGGCGTTCCATTCGGTGTAATCGCCCGGCAGCAGCGCCGTGCCGACGCCGTTCTTCTGATACTGGCCGGCGAAGGCGAGCGTCAGGACATCGACGGAGCCGTAGTAGGTGCTGCTGGTGTAGTAGGCGGGGTTGGGCTCGGCATCGAGGAAGTTGTAGGCGATGCGGCCGGCCCACAGCAGGCTGGAAGACTGGTTGGACGCACCGGCGGCGCGGTTGTGGCCCTTGAAGACGCCCAAGGCGTAAACCAGTTTCTTGTCGAGCATTTTGCCCCAGACCGTCGCGCCGTCGTCACGGCCGGCGAAGATCGCGGGATAATAAGGCGCGGTGGGATAAACCCAGTTGCTGAGGTAGTAAGGACCGTCGAGGTTGGAACGGTCGCTGGGCGGAAGCATGCGGCCGACCCAGACGTTGAACTCGTCCATGAACTCGAACTGGGCGTAGCCATCGAGCAGGGTTATGGTGTCGCCGTTCTTTTCGGTGTTGAACGTGCCCTTGATGTACTTGTTCAAGGAACCGCCCATGTAGATACGCACGCTGTCCAGGCCGATGTTTTCGGCGCGGCTGCCGTTGGCGGCACCGCCTTCGACGCTGGAGAAGCTGCTGCGCATCCCCAAGCCGAGCGAGACCGACTTGTCTTCGCCCCACGTAATCGTGCCGCCGGCATGCGCGGCCGTGGCGGGCAACAGGCCCGCGGCGGTAAAGGCCGCGGCTATCGCCGTTTTCTTGAATTGATTGGATTTCATTTGATGTACCCCTCTGGCGTCGATCGGTTACTGTTGTGAAAATTTTATCGACGACGCTCGAAACCCTAGTGGGGCCCTAGGGGGGGCTGAATACGTCAAACGGCGTATATGGTTTGGTGGTGTTAGGATGAGAATCACGAAACGTGATGCAAGGACGCAACACTCCGTGGAGGATCGCTTGAGATACGCTCTGTTATGTGCGGCCGCCGCACTGCCGCTGCTCGCCGGCTGCGGCGCGGACATCTCCTACAAAATGGGCGGCAACGTCGACCAGTTGCAGATCGACCGGAAAACCTGCGGCGGCAGCGACTCGCCCGCTTATGAATCGTGCATGAAAGCCAAAGGCTGGGGCACCATCGACATCAAGGGGAAGGATGCCGAGTCGGACACCGCCGAGACGATGGAAGAGCCTGCGCCCGCGCAATCTGTCGCGAGCGCGCCCACTGCGCCGCCTGCGGCAACGACCACGCCAGCGACCACAGCAACGGGCGCGCCAACAACGGCCGCCGTGGCGACTCCGGCCGCACCGGCGGCGAAACCCGATCCGCGCGGGCTGTCCAACGTCAAACCGGCCAAGGCGCCCAAGCCGCCGCGCGACCCGAATGCGCGCGTGACCGTCAATTCCTGGTGGAAACCGGGCGCGAGCAACGCCCACGACGCCATCGCCGCCTGCGTGGCCGAGCTAGGCGACAGCCACAAACCCGACTACGTCAAGCACACGGCCTCGCAAGGCTTGGTGACCTGCATGAAGAAGCAGGGTTGGTACGGGCTGTAGACCCGCCGCGCTTTAGATCACGGCGTGAGCGCCCGTAAGGCCGTGGATGCGGCGGCGGCGCGGTTTTCCACGCCGAGCTTGGTGAACACCCGTTCCAGGTGTTTGTTCACCGTGCGCGGGCTGATCAAAAGAATTTCGCTGATCTCGCGGTTGGATTTGCCGCGCGCGATCCAGATCAAGACCTCGGCCTCGCGCGAGGTCAAACCATAGGCCTTGCTGAGCATCTGCGCATCGGACACGCCGCTGTCGGCGGTGAGGCTGAACAAATGTTCGTCGGGCCCGCTTTCGCCGAGATAGGTGACAATCATTTGCGGCCGCGCTTCGGCGCCGATGGTGTCGGTGCGCTTGACCTCGCCCGCGGCAATCAAACGCCGGAACTGCTCGGCAATGCCGGTAGGCAGTTCGACATCCGCCGCCTGCACGCCGGGAAACGACAGCGACAACAGCTCACCCGCCTGGGGCGTGCACCAGCGGGCGTCACCCAGAACGTCCGTGGCAATGAGATAACGGCCCGTGACGTCGAGCGCCGAACAGGCCCCCATGGCCACGCGCGCGTTGGCGATGTGAATGCGGATGCGCGCCATCAGCTCCTCGAGCCGCACCGGCTTGGTGACGTAATCGACGCCGCCCGCCTCGAAGCCTTTGAGTACGTGCTCGGTATCCTTGAGGCCGGTCATGAAAATCACCGGCACATGAGCAAATCTTTTTTCGTTCTTGAGCTGGCGGCAGGTCTCGAAGCCGTCCATGCCGGGCATGATGGCGTCCATGACAATGAGCTGGGGCACCACCTGATCGAGCATGCTCAAGGCCGCCTCGCCGCTGCTGGCGGCGACGGGCATGAGGTCTTCCCGTTCCAGGGCGTTGGTCAGCATGCTGATCTGGTCGCGGGAGTCGTCCACCAGAAGGATCAGGTCGCCGTGGCGTGCGTCTTTCGGCATGAGGTTCACCGTTTCTTTTTATGTCGTCTTTTAAGCATTCACCAGCGCCGCAACCGGCGCGGATGGGTTCTCGTAAATCCAATCGATATCCAGCAGCGTCTGGATACGGTCCAGCAACTCGTCGTGATCGAAAGGTTTGATGAGATAGTCGTCGTGCAGGATCGGCCCTGGACGCGGCGTCGTCAACTCGTGCGCGTCGGCCGACACCATCAGCACGGCGAGCACCTCGTCGTGAGTCTCGCGCAAGGTCGCCGCCACCTGCCAGCCGGTCATGCCGGGCATGGCGATATCGAGGATCACCAAATCGGGATCGCAGGTGGCCGCCAACTCAAGGCAGCGTGGGCCATTGTCGGCCACCAGAACGCGGAAGCCCAGCGGTGTGAGAATTTCTTCCAAGAGCCCGCTGTTGGCGGGATCGTCGTCGGCGATCAGCACAGTGCGCGCAGGTCCGCTGTAGCCGACGATGGTGCGCACGGCAGGCAAAGGCGCCGTGGGCGCGGCCTCGGACAGCAGCAGCCGCACGGTGAAGACGCTGCCCCGCCCCGGCTCGCTCTTGACCGTGAGTTCGCCGCCGATGAGCTGGGCCAAAAGCTTGCTGATGGTGAGCCCCAGGCCGGTACCGGGCACGCCGGCGGCGGCGGTGCCGCGTTCGAAGGGTTCGAAAATGCGTTCGAGTTCCGCCGCCGGAATGCCGATGCCGGAGTCCGCCACCTCGAACACCGCCTGGCTGGTGCTGTAGCGCACGTCGAAGCTGACGAAGCCGTGGTTGGTGAACTTGATGGCGTTGGAGAGAAGGTTGAGCAGGATCTGGCGGACGCGCTTTTCATCGGCGTAGACGCAGGCCGGCAAGTTGGCGCTGCGTGTGTAGCGGAACTCGAGCCCCTTGCCGGCGGCCTGAAGGCGGAACATGTCCATCAACTGATCCAGAAACCCGACAATCGGAACGATATCGCGCTGAATATGCAAGGCGCCGGTTTCGATCTTGGAAATATCCAGGAGGCCGTCGACAAGATTGGTGATGTGCTCGGTCGAGCGGCGGATGACGCGCACGGCCTCGTTGGGGTCGCGCACGGCCTTGCGTTCAAGCAACTGGGCGTAGCCGTCGATGGAGCTGAGCGGCGTGCGGATTTCGTGACTGAGGCCGAAGATAAAGCGGGTTTTGGCGAAGTTGGCGGCTTCGGCCACTTCCTTGGCTTTTTGCAGGGCGGCGTCGGTGCGTTGGTGGGCTTCGATTTCATCCACCAGCATGGCGGTTTGG
>WGNC01000029.1 GCA_016124745.1 Thiobacillus sp. | reverse complement strand
TTCAGATGAGGGCCCCGTCAGCGGATTCCATCAGGGCCAGCAGGCTTGCCGCCTGCACCAACAGGCCGGATATAAGACTGCATCCTTACCTACTGCCGTATGCAAAATCTACTTGTACTCCGGGGGGCGTCCATATAAGGGCTTCCCTTATTGCCAAGGCTGGGGGCTTGGATGGCATGCCGTGTCGATTGCGCAGACAGGCATAACGAGGGCACTGCCGGTCGATCATGGACCATTTCCCTGCGGTCAGGCCGCCGGCCGCCTGCGTTCCTGCGAGGTGCGCAGGCGGCCCTCATGCTCTTGCCAGGCGCGACGGCGCGCAGCTTTTCATTCCTCGGCGGAAACTTGACTATTTGAATCAGCCCATGACGCCTAGACCTGTTTGCGTCGCTTGGGACAGAGAGACTGGCTTGTTCTCCGATTGCAGGTGTCGCGCGTTCGAAGCCAGACGGCCGCTCAATTCAGGCCGCAATCGGATATCCCCCTGTTCCGCCGGGGTTTATTCTCTGCATGACCGGTTTACACTTGGGGCCGAGTTCATTTTGAGTGTTCCATTCATGGCCCTGCCCACCCCTACCGACATCAAGCTCCATCAAGCCTCGCACAAGCTGGAAATTGCCTTTACCGACGGTTCGCGTTTCGAGTTGCCGTTCGAGTACTTACGTGTGTATTCGCCCTCTGCCGAAGTGCGCGGACACGGCCCCGGGCAGGAAGTGCTGCAGGTCGGCAAGCGCGAGGTGCTGATCAACGCCGCCGAACCGGTCGGGCTGTACGGCATCAACTTCACGTTCTCCGACGGCCACGATACCGGCATCTATTCCTGGGAATATCTGTACGATCTTGGCGTGAATCAGACCGCGCTGTGGGACGAGTACCTCAAGCGCATGGAGGCGGCCGGCGCCTCGCGCGATCCCGGCATCGCCAAGATGTTCGAACAGCGCCCCAAAGCCAAGTAGATCCCGGTGACGGCCTGCACGGCAAACCTGCGCGCGCCTTCCGGGGCGCGTGTTGTTTTGGTGAGCCCTTACGAACTGGGTCGACAGCCCTTCAATTTGGCGCAACCTGCTGCATGGTTCAAGCGCGCCGGCATTCACGCAGCCTGCCTCGACCTGTCCCAACAGAAGCTCGACCCCGCCGTCTTCAGGGATGCCGAATATGTGGCGATCTATCTTGGGATGCACACGGCCACGCGGATCGCTGCTGCGGCGCTGCCCAAGATACGGGCGCTCGCTCCAGCGGCCCGGATCGCGGCGTTCGGCCTGTATGCGCCGGTCAATTCCGGCTGGTTGAAGGGGCTGGGGGTGGAAGCCATATTTGGCGGCGAATCCGAACCCGATCTGCTGGCTTGGGTGCAATACGGGATTGCGCCGGCAGAAACCGTGGTGCGGCGCGACAAGATTGACTTCCTGCTGCCCGATCGTCGGTCGCTGCCGACGTTGCAGCGTTATGCGAAACTGTTGTTGCCCGATGGTTCGCAGCGCGTGAACGGTTTTGCCGAAGCCAGCCGTGGCTGCAAGCACCTGTGCCGCCACTGCCCGGTGGTGCCGGTATACGAAGGCAAATTTCGCATCGTGCCGATGGATATCGTGATCGCCGACATCGCGCAACAGGTGGCGGCGGGCGCTCGGCACATCAGCTTTGGCGACCCTGATTTTCTCAATGGCCCGACCCATGCAATGAAGGTGGCCGAGGCGCTGCACGGCCGCTTTCCTGAACTCACATGGGATGCGACGATCAAGGTCGAGCACCTGCTGGATCACGCCGACCTGTTGCCGCGCCTCAAACAATGCGGCCTGCTGCTCATCGTCACCGCGGTCGAGTCGGTCGACGGCGGGATCCTCGACCGGCTCGCCAAGGGCCACACCCATGCTGATTTCGAAGCGGCACTGGCGCATTGCCGTGCACTCGGCGTCGCACTTGCGCCGACTTTCGTGCCGTTCACGCCGTGGACCACGCTGGAAGGCTATCGGGATCTGCTGGCAAGCTTGCTTGCGCTGCGACTGGTCGAGGCCGTGCCGCCGGTGCAACTGGCGATTCGCCTGCTCGTGCCGCAGGGTTCCCACCTACTGCACCTGCCCGATTTTGCCGCACGCGTAGGCGAATTCGACGAGACCTTGTTGGGCTATCCGTGGCAGGCCGGGGATGCACGAGTCGATGCGCTGCAGGCCGACATCATGGCCTGGGTGATGGCGGCCGAAAAAATCGTGTTGCCGCGTGGCGAAGTGTTCGACGGTATCTGGGCACGCACCCATGCCGCGCTTGGAGTGGCCGCACCGCCGCTCGATCCGGCGCAATTCGGTACAGCCATTCCGCATCATTCCGAGCCCTGGTACTGCTGCGCCGAGCCGACCGACGCTCAACTCGCTGGTTTCTGACCGCACCATGCCGCGTCTCCTGCTGCTGTTGCCCGCTGCCGGCTATGCCAACCAGGATTTCATCGATGCCGCCGGGCGGCTGAATATCGAACTCGTCGCCTGCGCCGATTACTGCCACCGCCTTGCACCTGGGTGGGGTCTGCCGCCGTTGATGAGCGTGCCCTTTGACCAGCCCGATCTTGCCTTGCCGCAGGTGTTGCGTGCCTTGATGCAGCCGGTCGATGCCGTGCTGGCAGCAGACGACCACGGCATGGCGCTTGCCGCCCGACTGCGTGAGGCCTTGAGGCTGCCGGGAAATCCGCCCGAGGCGGTGGCGATGCTCACGGACAAGCTGTTCTTTCGCCAGTTGCAGCAGGCGGCCGGCCTGCCGCATCCCGAGTTTGCCGTGGTTCATGACGACGATGTGAATGCGGCACCGGGCTTTCCGCTGGTGGTGAAGGCGCGCCGGCTGAATGCCAGCCGCGGTGTGATCCGTGCCGACGATGCCGTACAGCTTGCGCGTGCGATGAAGCAGGTTCAACGCATTCAGGCACGCGTACAGCGCGATGCCGCAGCCTTGGGTCTGCTGGTAGAACGCTTCATTCCGGGCGCTGAGATCGCGCTCGACGGCCTACTGTCCCATGGCAACTTGCGGGTGCTGGCCGTGTTCGACAAGCCCGATCCGCTCGACGGACCATTTTTCGAGGAAACCTGCTTCGTCACGCCCTCGCGCCTGCCTGCCGTGACGCAACGCGAGCTGGCTGACGCGGTGGGGCGCGCCTGCGCGGCGGCAGGGGTGACGGATGGCGTCATTCATGCCGAGGCGCGTATCAACGACGCCGGCATCTGGCTGCTCGAAATCGCGCCGCGCGGCATCGGTGGCCTCTGCGGGCGGGTGCTTGCCGGCACGCACGGCATGACGTCGGCTGAAATCGTGCTGCGCCATGCGACGGGCCTGCCGCTGCCCGCGCAGCCGGAGCAGGGCGCTGCCGGCGTGATGATGCTGCCAATCCCGGCCAGCGGCATTTTTCATGGCATCGATGGGCTCGATGCGGCACGCTGCATTGCGCACGTCAGCGGCATCGAGATCACCGCCCACCCCGGCCAGCTGGTGGCGCCACCGCCCGAGGGCGGCGGTTATCTGGGCTTCATCTTCAGCCGTGCCGCCACGCCGCAGCAAGCCGAAGCGGCGCTGCGTGCGGCCCACGCTGCACTGACCGTTCGCATCCAGCCGCAGGTTCGGCCATGAGCGTTTTTCTCGCCGAACTGTCCGCCGCGATCGGCCGCGCTACGGGAGAGGCCTTCACCGCAACCGACTCGCGCGGGGTGGCGGGCGGCGACATCAGTCAGGCCTTCAGGCTCGGCGATGGCGCGCGCACGTTTTTCGTCAAGGTCCAGCCTGGCGCAAGGCTTGCCATGTTCGAGGCGGAAGCCGCGGGACTGGCAGCCCTGCAGGCCGCGCAGGCGATAACAGTGCCGCGCGTGATCTGCCAGGGGGTCGCCGCCGCCCGCGCCTTCCTGGTGCTCGAACATCTGCCGTTTGTGTCGCAGGGCGACGCTTCTCGGCTGGGCCGCTTGCTGGCGCAACAGCATCGCATCGGCGCCGCGCGGTTCGGCTGGACGCGCGATAACTGGATCGGTGCAACGGCGCAGGCAAATGCCTGGACGGAAGCTTGGGTCGATTTCTGGCGTGAGCACCGGCTTGGTCTTCAACTGCGGCTGGCGGCCGACAATGGATACGGCGGCGCCCTGCAGCGCGATGGGGAAATCCTGCTGGCGAATCTGCCGGTGTTTTTTGCCGACTATCATCCCGCCCCCTCGTTGTTGCATGGCGACTTGTGGGGCGGCAACCACGCCTATCTGCGCGACGGTACGCCGGTGATTTTCGATCCTGCCGTGTACTTCGGCGACCGTGAATGCGATCTCGCGATGAGCGAACTGTTCGGTGGCTTTGCGCCGGCCTTCCATGCCGCCTATCGAGAAGCGTGGCCGCTCGATGCCGGCTTTGCGGCGCGAAAAACGCTCTACAATCTGTATCACATCCTCAACCACGCCAACCTGTTCGGTGGCGGCTATGCAGCGCAGGCTGCACGCATGACCGCACAGTTGCTGGCACATATCCGTTAGATCGGGTTGGGCTTAACATTCGCGCCCGCTCCGGCGTGCGGGAGATTGGCAGCGACTTGCCCGCTTGCGGGCTTGGTCGAATCGTTATTGTTTCATCAGGGTTGGGGAGGAGGACTCTCATGTTGCAACGTCTGCCGGCTTTTTTCCTGGCTCTCGGCCTCGCCGCCTGTTCGAGCCTGCCGCTGAATGTGCTTGCGCCCAAGGTGAGCGTGGCCGATGTCGACATCAAGCGCCTCGGCCTGTTCGAGCAGAACTTCGACGTGGGCCTGCGGGTCGCCAACCCGAATGCGTTCGAGCTGAAAATCGAGGCACTGGAATTCGAGTTCGAGTTGAACGGGCGCGCTGTTGCCTCGGGACAGTCGAACGTACCGACCCTGATCCCGGCGGAATCGAGCAGCGTGCTGCGGGTGCAGGCAATGACACGGTCGATGAGCCTGTTGCAGCAGTTCAAGAGCCTGCCCGACATCATCAAGGAAGGCGTGGGCTATCGCATCAAGGGCCGCGTCAAGACCGACAAGCTGCCCGGCTGGTTTCCGTTCGAGCACTCGGGGGTGCTGGGCGGCGAGGCGAAAACCCCCGACGGCATTGCAATCTGACTGCGAGCCAATTTCCGGCTTGGTAGACTGGAAACGCCATCATTCGCAACGCATGCCGTCCCTGATCCAGTCCTCGACATCGCGTTTCCATTCCACATAGCCACCCGGCACCGCCTGTTTTTGCCCACCCGGGGTCATTCCGGAGTCGAGCGCCCAGCGAACACGCCCGTCGGTCAGCAGATGGTGGGCAAGTTTTTGCCCAGTGGGGTCGGCGCCAATGCGCTGCTTGATGAGGCGGCAGGTTTCGGCGGGGGTGAACCCGGTGAAGTCCATGTTGTTCGGTGCCATCCACTCGGAATTGGCGGGCAGGCCAATGACTTCGCGACGGTGGCACTGGCTGCACAAGTAGCGGCTTCGATGCGAGCCGTAGGCGCGTCCCTGGGGACTGTTGAACTGATGGCAGGACAGGCAGCGTTCGTGGTGGAACTTGGCGTTCAGGCGGGTGGCGAAGGTGACGGGCTCGGCCGCAGCCACGGCAGTCGAGCCCAACATCGCGAGCAGGAAGAACTTCCAGAAATGCATCGCTCAGCCCGCCAGCGACCGCAGAATCGGCACGGCCAGCCCGAATGCATCCGCATGTCCGATCGCACGCGCAAGCCGGGCTGGCGCCGAGCGGCCGGTGCAGCCATGGCCGGGATCGCCATCGAAGGCTTCCAGCATGCCGGCGATCAGCGCGTCACGGTCGAGTCGCACGCCGGTCAGCGCATCCTGGATATCCATGACTTCCTTTGCCACCAGGCGTGCGAAGTCCTCGTGCTGGGCCCATAGCTGTACCACCGTGCCGCCGGTCTTGAGCCCGGCGATGTTGGTGGTCAGGATGTAGACGTTCTTTCGCACCAGTTCGAACAGCAGCGGGTCACCCGCGGCGACTTCGCGACACGGCAGGTCGACGGCATCGAGGGCCCGGCATAGCAGCGCGGCGCCGGGGCCAGCCACTGGAGAGGCGATCAGCGGCTTGGCGTCGATGCCTTTCTTTTTTTCGAACCACACCGAGATGACTGTCGGGTCGTTGTAGTGGTATTTTTCCCAGTCGCGCGGCAGCAGTTCGTTCTGGATCAGCGCCACGCGCGGCCGCCAGGCGCCGGGTAGCGCGGCCAGCAAGGTGTGCAGGTCGTTTTCGGCGACCGCCACCAGCACCAGTTCCGGCTCGGGGTGTGTGCGCGCGACGGTGAACATGTCGTCGCCGCGATTGACCGGGACGACCGTGCAGCCGGCACGCAGCAGGCCGCCGGCGAACACGCGGCCGAGCTGGCCGAGCCCGATGACGACGACTTCCTTAACCGGTTTGGGCGTACGCAGCACTTCGTTCGCCCCCTCTCCCGCTTGCGGGAGATAAGCAGCGACTTGCTCGCTTGCGGGCTTAGTCGATTGCTTGGTAGTTCCATCAGGGTTGGGGAGAGGGCTGCTCGTCATTCCAGTCCCTTGGCGTGCAGGTACTCGTCATAGGTACCCATGTAGAACTCGACGCCTTCAGGCGTGATTTCGAGGATGCGGGTGGCGAGACTGGACACGAACTGACGGTCGTGCGAGACGAAGATCAGCGTGCCCTTGTAGAGATCGAGCGCGAGGTTCAATGACTCGATCGATTCCATGTCCATGTGGTTGGTCGGCTCGTCCATCACCAGCACGTTGTGGCGGCCGAGCATCAGCTTGCCGTAGAGCATGCGGCCCTTTTCGCCACCCGACAGCACGCGCACCGATTTCTTGACGTCGTCGCCCGAAAACAGCAGCCGTCCGAGAATGCCGCGCAGCACCTGCTCATCATCGCCCTGCTGTGTCCACTGGTGCATCCAGTCGGTGAGGTTGCTGTCCATGTCGAAGTCGGCGACATGGTCCTGCGAGAAATAGCCGATGCTGGCGTTCTCGCTCCATTTCACTTCGCCGAACTGCGGCGTCAGCTCGTTCATCAGAAGCTTCATCAGCGTCGATTTGCCGACGCCGTTGCCGCCGATGACGGCCATTTTTTCGCCCGCTTCGAGCGAGAAGTTCATGTTGGAAAACAGCGGGCCGTCGTAGCCAAATTTCAAATTCTCAACTTCGAGGGCGCGACGGTGCAAGACCTTTTCCGGCTCGAAACGAATATAGGGGTTCTGCCGCGAACTGGGCTTGAAGTCCTCGATCTTGATCTTGTCGATCATCTTCATGCGGCTGGTGGCCTGGCGCGCTTTCGACTTGTTGGCCGAGAAGCGGCGCACGAATTCCTGCAACTCGGCGACCTTGTCCTTGGCCTTGGCGTTGGCCGAGGCCTGGCGTTCCTTCGCCTGCGTCGAGGCCAGCATATAGTCGTCGTAGTTCCCCGGGTAGACCTTGATGGTGCCGAAGTCGAGGTCGGCCATGTGGGTACAGACCTGGTTCAGAAAGTGGCGATCGTGCGAGATGACGATGATCGTGGCGTTGCTCTCGTTGAGCACGTTTTCCAGCCAGCGGATGGTGTTGATGTCGAGGTTGTTGGTCGGTTCGTCGAGCAGCAGGATGTCGGGATTCGAAAACAGCGCCTGGGTCAGCAGCACGCGCAGCTTGAAGCCCGGCGCGATCTCGCTCATCGGGCCGTTGTGCTGCTCGGTAGGGATGCCGACGCCGAGCAGCAGTTGACCGGCGCGCGCCTCGGCGTCGTAACCGCCCATTTCGCCGAACCTGGCTTCCAGCTCGGCGGCGTGCAGGTAGTCTTCCTCGGTCGCCTCCGGGTTCATGTAGATGGCGTCCTTTTCCTGCATCACGCGCCACATGTCGGCGTGGCCTTGCATCACGACGTCGAGCACGCGCTGGTCCTCGTAGGCGAATTGATCCTGGCGCAGCCAGGCCATGCGCTCGCCGGGGTCGAGCGAGACGTTGCCGGCGCTCGGCTCGAGTTCGCCCGCGAGAATCTTCATGAAGGTGGACTTTCCGCAGCCGTTGGCGCCGATCAGGCCATAGCGGTTGCCGTCGCCGAACTTGACGTTGACGTTCTCGAACAGGGGCTTGGCGGCGAACTGGAGGGTAATGCTGGAGGCGGTGAGCACGGCGAGAATCCTGAGGCGCGGAAAAAACGCAGCATTTTACCATTGTGCCTGCGCTACCCTGCAGCGCTTGGCAAACAGGGCTCGAGTGGCGGGTGATTGGAGAGCGGACGGTCGAGCTGATCGTTCTGTATCGGAGCAACGCCGAGATAACGCGTCCTGGGAACCTCCTGCCGCTCCGGATCCTTCAGGAATTACGACTGGGCAGCCGCCTGACGGCCACACCTTTCAAGCTGAACAACTGCAAGGTCCCTGCTGCTCAAAGGGATTTTTGCAGGACCTTGGATTTCCGCTTGTAGTTGTATAGGGCCTGTTTGCTTCTGGGCAGGTGGTCGGGGCTGCTGTCGACAAAGCCGCGCTCCTCGAACCAGTGCTCGGTGCGGGTGGTCAGCACGAACAATTGCTTGAAGCCTGCCTTTTTTCCTTTCTTCTCGGCTTCGGCCAGCAATAGATCGCCGAAGCCGCGGCCGCGGAATTCCTTGGATACCGCCAGGCAGGCGAGTTCGGCCGCCTGCTCTTCTGGAAAGGGGTAGAGCGCGGCACAGCCGGCGATGACGCCATCGGATTCGAGCACCAGAAAGCGCTCGACCTCCATTTCCAGCAACTCGCGCGAGCGTCTGACCAGGATGCCATCGCGCTCCAGCGGTTCGATCAGGCCGAGGATGCCGCCGACATCGTCGATGGTGGCGGGGCGCAGGGTTTCCAGCGGCGCCGGCGTGATCAGCGTGCCGACACCCTCGCGGGTGAACAGTTCGGACAACAGTGCGCCGTCGCGGTGGCGGCTGATGAGGTGCGCGCGCTTGACCCCCTGGGTGCAGGCGGTGATCGCGCAGGGCAGGTAGTAGGTCACGTCTTCGGGAAGCTTGGGCGTCTTGGCACGCCCGGCTTTTTCGAGTACCTGCCGCGCCTCGTTGACGGTGAGCGCGTTGTGGATTTCGCCACCCCTGTCCGGCACCCCTTCGGTATCCATGAGGAAAATCAGCTTGTCGGCAGCCAGTTCGACCGCGGCCTGGGTCGCCACGTCCTCCAGGCTCAGGTTGAATATCTCGCCGGTCGGTGAGTAGCCGATGGGGGACAGCAGCACGATGTCGTGCTGATCGAGACGGCGCCGGATCGCGGCGGCATCGATTTTTCGCACCTCGCCGGTGTGCAGCAGGTCCACGCCGTCGCGCACGCCGAGCGGCTGGGCGGTGACGAAGTTGCCCGAGGCGACCCGGATGTCTGCGCCAGCCATGGGCGTATTGGCGATGCCCAGCGACAGCAACGCCTCGATTTCGACTCTCACGGTACCGGCGGCTTCCTTGACGCAAGCCAGTGCGGCGTTGTCGGTGACGCGCAGGCCATTCACATAATGCAGCGCGGTACCGTCTTCCGTCAGCCGCGCCTCGACCTGCGGCCGCACGCCATGGATCAGCACCAGCCGTACTCCCAGGCTGTTGAGCAGGTTGACGTCGTGGGCTAGTTGCACGAAACCGCCATCCGCCACGAGTTCACCGCCGAAGGCGATGACGAAGGTCTTGCCGCGAAAGCCGTGAATGTAAGGTGCGGCGGAACGAAACCAGTGGACGAATTCGGCAGTGTCTTTCACGGGAGTGGCCTAGGCAGCTTGTCTGAACGGAAGGATACAGAAAAGGCACGAGGAGCGCAGCGCGCTGACGCGTGTCCGAACAATCTATGGAGTTGAATGAATAGGCTTTAGGAGCTATTTACGCCCTGGCTACTACTAACCACGCTAATCATTTCCTCCCTGAAGGAGACTTGAAAATGACAACCATGAACAAAATGATGGGCGCCCTGCTTGGCGGGGCCATGCTGATCGGAGCATTTGCGCTGCCGGCTTCCGCGCAGGCCGCAGACAAGTCGAGAATAGTCATACAGGTCAGCGATAGCGATACGGCGAAATGGGACCTGGCGCTGAATAACGCCAAGAACATCCAGAAGGATGTGGGCGCTGACAACGTCGTCATCGAAATCGTGGCTTTTGGCCCCGGGGTCAATATGTTGAAGGCGGAATCCGAAGTGGGGAACCGCATCAATGATGCGATCGACACCGGGGTTCAGGTGAATGCGTGTCAAAACACCATGCGCAACTTCAAGCTCAACAGGGAAGACATGAATGCCAAGGTGGGGTATGTTCCGTCTGGCGTGGTGGAAATCATGCAGCGCCAGCAGCAGGGCTATGCCTACCTGCGGCCGTAGACGAGCCGAGCAGCAAGCCGGGCCAGCCCCGGCTTTTTTGCGCCTGTTGCGGGCGCAGGCTCAGAAATCCCCCCACAAGGTTTGCATCGCGGCGAGTGCGGCTAGGGCGGCGGTCTCGGTGCGCAACACGCGTGGCCCCAGCCGAACCGGGATGGCGCCTGCAGCATGGAGCGCCGCGATCTCGTCGGCCTCGAACCCGCCTTCCGGACCGGCTACCAGGCAGTCTGCGGCGTGGGGAGCGGGCAGGTCGGCCAGCCGCAATTCGGCCACCGGCGACAGGAACAGCAGCCGTCCGCCATCGTGCTGGCCGAGCCAGTTGGCCAGAGTCTGCGGCACCGCCACGACAGGCACCTGGTTGCGCCCGCATTGCTCGCAGGCGCTTGCCACCACGCCCTGCCAGTGCGCCACGCGTCGGTCGACGCGTTCGCCGGCCAGCTTGACTACGCTGCGTTTGGCGGCAATCGGCTGAATCGCGGCTACCCCGAGTTCGACGGCCTTCTGCAGCGTATAGTCCATGCGTTCACCGCTTGATATGCCCTGCGCCAGCATGACCCGCAAGCGGGATTCCCGCTCGAAGCCGGCAAAGCCTGTAATGCTGACGGCCACCTCGTCCTTGTGGATGCGATCGATACGTGCGCTGTATTCGCCGCCGTGACCGTTGAACAGGGTGACGGTATCGTCCACCGCCAGCCGCAATGCACGTGCGGCATGGCGAGCCGGGCCGGGCGGCAGGCTGAAGCGGGCACCCAGGGCAAGCGGTTGATCGAGATAGAAGCGGGGAGCGGGCATCTTGGTATTATGCCGGGGTTGTCCCGAAATTCTGCGGAGCGCGTCATGGTTTCCCTCACCACCCCGGTATGCGATTTTGACTGGAAGGCCCCTGATTTCAGCCTGCCCGGTGTCGACGGCAAGCGCTGGACGCTGCATGACGCGATGGGACCGAACGGTCTGCTGGTCATGTTCATCTGCAACCACTGTCCGTATGTGAAAGCCATCCGTGCGCGCCTGGTGCGCGATCTGGCCGAACTCAGGCAGCACGGGATTCACGCCATCGCCATCATGTCGAACGATCCGACCGACTATGCCGAGGATTCTTTCGACAACATGAAACTAGTGGCCAGCGAGTTCGGCTTTCCTTTCCCGTATGTTCTCGACGAAACCCAGCAGGTGGCCAAAGCCTATGGGGCCGTGTGCACGCCGGATTTTTTCGGCTTCAATCGCGACTTTGGCTTGCAATACCGTGGCCGCTTCGACGAATCGCGCAAGGACACGGCGCCCAAGGGCGTTCGCCGCGACCTGTTCGAGGCGATGACGGATGTCGCAGCCACGCAGCGCGGCCCCGCCGAGCAGGTTCCCAGCATGGGCTGTTCGATCAAGTGGAAGGAGGCGTGACATGTCCGACCGCCAGCAGCACTGGGAATCCGTTTACCGCAGCAAGGGGGCGGACGAGGTCAGTTGGTTCCAGACCCATGCCGCTTCATCGCTGCGCCTGATCAAGGGATGCGCGGACAGCAGTGCGCAAATCATCGATGTCGGCGGCGGCGCATCGGTGCTGGTGGATGACCTGCTCGATGCCGGCTACCGCAATCTGACCGTGCTCGATCTGGCGGACTCGGCGCTCGCAACCAGTCGTGCCAGGCTCGGCGCACGCGCACAGGCCGTGCAATGGATCGCGGACGATGTCACCCGTGCCGACTTGCCGGCCGCGCACTACGACGTCTGGCATGACCGTGCGGTATTCCATTTCCTGACCGATCCCTCCGATCGCGCACGCTATGTCGAACAGGTATTGAAGAGCGTCAAGCCCGGCGGCCACGTCATCGTGGCGGCATTCGGCCCGGATGGCCCCCTGCAATGCTCGGGGCTTGATGTGGTGCGCTACGCGCCCGAGTCGCTGCACGCCCAGTTCGGTGCGCCATTCCGCCTGCTTGGGCACGAAACCGAGATCCATCACACCCCAACCGGCAAGGAGCAGGAATTTGTTTATTGTTATTGCGTGCGGGCCTGAACATGCTTGAAGCGGTCAAGGCGCTGGTTCGTGAGATTGCGCAGCGTGAGGTCACCCCGCGCTTCCTGAAGGTTGCGCACAGCCACAAGTCGGACGGCAGCCTGTTTACCGAGGCGGACCTTGCGACGCAGCAGGCGCTCGAGGCCGCGCTGCCGCTGATCAGCAACGTGCCGGTGCTGGGCGAGGAAATGACCGAACAGCAGCAACGCGATGCCTGGGATGCAGGGCGCGACGGATTGTGGTGCGTCGATCCGATCGATGGCACCTCCAACTTTGTCGCCGGGGTGCCCTATTTTGCCGTGTCGGTGGCCTATCTCTACAAGGGAGAACGCCAAGTCGGCGTGGTCTACGATCCGATCGCGGACGAAATGTTCTCCGCCGAGCGCGGCCGCGGCGCGCATCTCAACGATGTGCCGCTGCCTTTGCGGCCGCCCGCGACCGAACTGCGGCGTGCGCTGGCCGGGGTCGAAATGAAGCGTATCGATCGCGAACTGGCCGGCCGCCTCGCATCGTGGCCTCCGTATGCCTCGCAGCGCAATTTTGGGGCTTCCACGCTCGACTGGTGCTATACGGCTGCCGGTCGTTTCGACATCTACATGCATGGTGGCCAGAAGTTGTGGGACTACGCTGCGGGTGCGCTGATTCTGGAAGAGGCGGGCGGCAAGTTGTCGAGCCTGTCGGGCAGCTTCGATATCGCCAACGTTTGGGAGCGGTCGGTAGTGGCCTCGGCCAGTCCCGAACTGTTCAAGCTTTGGCGTGACTGGCTCAAGGCTGCTGGCGCATAAGCCTTCATGCGTGGCAAATAAAAATATTTTGGGGTGCCGTCCCTTAAGTGGGTGCATGAGCTTGGTTGTTTAAGCGCTTGTCACCACACCGCTTTTGCCGCCCGGGCGCGCGGCTTGCGGAAGCCCGCCTAACTGAAGGATAATCAAGGTTTTTGCATACCCTGCCCAAGCTGTCTCGGCTTGGTGTTTCGGGCGGGGTGCGACAGTTTTTTACTTAGCTGAAGGGAACGCAATGCCTACCCGTAACGACCTGGCCAACGCCATCCGTGCACTCGCGATGGATGCAGTCGAAAAAGCCAAATCCGGCCACCCTGGTGCCCCCATGGGCATGGCTGAAATCGCCGAGACGCTGTGGAATCATCACATGCGCCACAACCCGACCAACCCCAAATGGGCAGACCGTGACCGCTTCGTGCTGTCGAACGGCCATGGTTCGATGCTGATATATGCCTTGCTGCATCTGACCGGCTACGACCTGTCGATGGACGACCTGAAACAGTTCCGCCAGTTGCACTCCAAGACCCCGGGTCACCCCGAATACGGCTATGCGCCCGGCGTGGAAACCACCACCGGACCGCTCGGCCAGGGCATCACCAATGCCGTCGGCATGGCGATGGCGGAAAAGGTCCTTGCCGCCGAATTCAACAAGCCCGACCACACCATCGTCGACCATCACACCTATGTGTTCATGGGTGACGGCTGCATGATGGAAGGCATTTCGCACGAAGCCTGTGCGCTGGCCGGCACCTGGAAGCTCGGCAAGCTGATCGCGTTCTGGGACGACAATGGCATCTCGATCGATGGCCACATCGAGCACTGGTACACCGACGACACGGCCAAGCGCTTCGAGGCCTATGGCTGGCACGTCATCCCCAACGTCGACGGCCATAATGTCGTCGCGCTCGAAGCGGCGATTCAGAAGGCCAAGGCCGAAACCGGCAAGCCGACGCTGATCTGCTGCAAGACCATCATCGGCAAGGGCTCCCCGAACAAGGAAGGCACCCACGACGTGCACGGCGCAGCGCTCGGGCACGACGAGGTCGAAGCCACCCGCAAGCACATCGGCTGGAACCACCGTGCATTCGAAGTGCCCGCCGATATCTATGCGGGCTGGGACGCCAAGACCAAGGGGCAGGGACTGGAAACGCTGTGGAACAACAAGTTCGCTGAATACAAGAAGGCCTACCCGGCCGAGGCCGCCGAGTTCGAGCGCCGCATGAAGGGCGACTTGCCTGCCAACTGGAAGGCGCATGTCTCCGCAAAGCTGGCCGAGATCAATGCCAAGGCCGAAACCGTCGCCACCCGCAAGGCCAGCCAGATCGCGATCAATGCGCTGGCCCCGGCGCTGCCCGAATTCCTCGGCGGCTCGGCCGACCTCACGGGTTCCAACCTTACCAACTGGACGGGCTGTCATCCGGTTCGTAATGGAAACCCCGGCAACTACATCAGCTACGGCGTGCGTGAGTTCGGCATGGCCGCGATCATGAACGGCATGGCACTGCACGGCGGCCTGCTGCCCTTCGGCGGCACCTTCCTGATGTTCTCCGAATACTCGCGCAACGCCATCCGCATGGCTGCGCTGATGAAGCAGCGCGTGATCCACGTGTTCACGCACGACTCCATCGGCCTCGGCGAAGACGGCCCGACCCACCAGCCGGTGGAACAGACCGCGACCCTGCGCATGATCCCCAACATCGACGTCTGGCGTCCGTGCGACACCGTCGAGACGCTGGTCGGCTGGGTGCATTCTGTCGAACGTCACACCGGCCCGACCTGCCACATCCTCTCCCGCCAGAACCTGCCTTTCATGGCGCGCGACGCCGCCACCATGGCCAACATTGAAAAGGGCGGCTACGTGCTGAAGGACGCGGCGGGCGCCAAGGCCGTCATCATCGCGACCGGTTCCGAAGTCGAACTCGCGGTGAAGGCGCAGGAAGCGCTGGCTGCGGAGGGTGTCGCCGTGCGCGTGGTGTCGATGCCGTCGACCAATACCTTCGATCGCCAGGATGCCGCCTACAAGGCCAGCGTGCTGCCGAAGGGGCTGCCGCGCGTCGCGGTCGAAGCCGGCGTCACCGATTTCTGGCGCAAGTACGTGGGTCTGGACGGTGCCGTGATCGGCATCGACACCTTCGGCGAATCCGCTCCGGCCCCGGCGCTGTTCAAGGAATTCGGCATCACCACCGAGGCCGTCGTGGCTGCGGTCAAGGGCGTCATCTGAGGGACTAGGGGCTAGGATTTAGAGACTAGGGAACGTGCGGACTGAGATCCGCGCCTTACCCTGTTTCCCCTAGCCCCTAGATCCTAGTTCCTAACCCCCAAAGAAGATTTTCAACTCACTGGAGACTGCAAATGGCAATCAAAGTTGGCATCAATGGTTTTGGCCGCATCGGCCGTATGGTATTCCGCGCTGTGGCGAAGGATTTCCCCAACATCGAGATCGTCGCGATCAATGACCTGCTCGACCCCGACTATCTGGCATACATGCTGAAGTACGACTCGGTTCATGGCCGCTTCAACGGCGACATCGCCGTCGATGGCGGCAACATGGTCGTCAACGGCAAGAAAATCCGCCTGACGGCCGAGCGTGATCCGTCCAACCTGAAGTGGAACGAAGTGGGTGCCGACCTCGTGATCGACTGCACCGGCTTCTTCCTGACCACCGAGTCCTGCGAAGCTCACATCAAGGCTGGCGCGAAGAAAGTGGTCCAGTCGGCTCCCGCCAAGGATTCGACCCCGATGTTCGTGTACGGCGTGAACCACGCCACGTACGCAGGCCAGGCCATCGTGTCGGCCGCTTCCTGCACCACCAACTGCCTGGCCCCGGTGGCCAAGGTGCTGCATGACAACTGGGGCATCAAGCGCGGCCTGATGACCACCGTGCATGCTGCGACGGCAACGCAAAAAACCGTTGACGGCCCGTCTTCCAAGGACTGGCGCGGCGGCCGCGGCATTCTGGAAAACATCATTCCGTCCTCCACGGGTGCCGCCAAGGCCGTCGGCGTCGTGCTGCCGGAACTGAAAGGCAAGCTGACCGGTATGGCTTTCCGCGTTCCCACCTCCGACGTGTCGGTGGTTGATTTGACCGTCGAGCTGAGCAAGCCGGCCACTTACGCCGACATTTGCGCTGCCATGAAGGCCGCCTCCACGGGCGCCATGAAAGGCGTGCTGGGTTACACCGAAGAGAAAGTGGTCTCCACCGACTTCGTCGGCAACAGCGCACCTTCCACGTTCGATGTGGATGCGGGCATCGCCCTCGACGACACCTTCGTCAAGGTCGTGTCCTGGTATGACAACGAGTACGGCTATACCTGCAACATGCTGCGTCTGGTCGAGCACGTAGCCAAGTAAGGGGCTAGGAGTTAGGATCTAGGGGATTTTGTGCGGGCTGTGCCCGCGCCTTGAAAAGGGCGCGGCCCATAGGCCGCACCACCCCTAGCCCCTAAATCCTAAGAAAGCTTTAAGGCCTGGTGCGGCCAACCCCGCGCCAACCCTTAAATCTTACTTTCAGGAGAACCAACCATGGCATTTATCCGCGTCACCGATCTCGATCTGGCAGGCAAGCGCGTGTTCATTCGCGCCGACATGAACGTTCCGGTCAAGGACGGCAAGGTCACCTCCGACGCCCGCATCACCGCTTCGATGCGCACCATCGAGCACTGCCTGAAAGCCGGTGCCAAGGTGATGGTCACGTCCCACCTCGGTCGTCCCACCGAAGGCGAATTCAAGGAAGAGGATTCGCTGAAGCCGGTGGTCGACGTCATCGCGCAGAAGCTCGGCAAGAATGTGCGCCTTATCCGCGAATGGACCGACGGCGGCTTCGACGTCGCCGACGGCGAACTGGTGGTGCTGGAAAACTGCCGCGTCAACAAGGGCGAAAAGAAGAACGTCGACGACACCGCCAAGAAATACGCCGCACTGTGCGATGTGTTCGTGATGGACGCCTTCGGCACCGCGCATCGCGCCGAGGCCTCGACCCACGGCATCGCCAAGTTCGCCCCGGTGGCGGCGGCCGGCATCCTGCTGACCGAAGAACTCGATGCGCTCGACAAGGCACTGGCCAACCCGGCGCGCCCGATGGTCGCCATCGTCGGCGGCTCCAAGGTGTCCACCAAGCTGACCGTGCTGGAAGCGCTGGCCGAGAAATGCGAGCAGCTGGTGGTCGGCGGCGGCATCGCCAACACCTTCCTCAAGGCCACCGGGCATAACGTCGGCAAGTCGCTGTGCGAGGACGACCTGGTACCCACCGCGCAGGCGCTGATCGAGAAGATGACTGCACGCGGCGCGACGATTCCCATCGCCGTCGATGTGGTCTGTGGCAAGAAATTTGACGCCAACGAGCCCGCCGTGTTGAAAGATGCCGGTGATGTGGCCGACGACGACATGATTTTCGACATCGGGCCGAAGAGCGCGCAGGAACTCGCCGACATCATCATGAAGGCGGGCACCGTGGTGTGGAACGGCCCCGTCGGTGTGTTCGAATTCGACCAGTTCGGCGAAGGCACCAAGACCATCGCGATGGCGATCGCCAACACCAATGCCTTCACGCTGGCTGGTGGCGGCGACACCATCGCCGCGATCCAGAAATACGACATCTATGACAAGGTCAGCTACATTTCGACCGCTGGCGGTGCCTTCCTTGAATACCTCGAAGGCAAGGTGCTGCCCGCCGTGGCAATTCTGGAGGAAAGGGCGCAGTAAGGGGTCAGGAAGCAGGGGCTAGGATTCAGGGGGATCAGTGCGGGCGCAGCCCGCTCCACCCCTAGCCCCTAAATCCTAGTCCTGGTCCCTCGATCAACGCCAACTTCTAACGCCCCTCCCCATGATCCGCAGAACAAAAATCGTCGCCACCCTCGGCCCTGCCTGTTCCGATCCCAAAGTTCTGGATCGCATGATGGAATCGGGCCTCGATGTCGTGCGGCTCAATTTTTCCCATGGCACCCCGCAGGACCACATCGACCGCGCCGAACTGGTTCGTTCACTGGCGCGTGCACGCGGTCGTGCCGTTGGCGTGCTGGTCGATTTGCAAGGGCCGAAAATTCGCATCGGCAAGTTCAAGGACGGCAAGATCACCCTGGCGAACGGTGATCTCTTCATCCTCGACGCCGCCTGCACGCTGGGCGACCAGACCCGGGTGGGCCTCGACTACAAGGAACTGCCGAACGACGTCCGCCGCGGCGTCACCCTGTTGCTGGACGATGGCCGAATCGAATTCTGGGTCGAGGAAGTCAAGGGCACTGAAATCATCTGCAAGGTGGTGCAGGGGGGCGTGCTGTCCAACAACAAGGGCATCAACCGCAAGGGCGGCGGGCTGTCGGCAGCCGCGCTGACCGAGAAGGACATCGAGGACATCAAGACCGCGGCTGCACTGCATGCGGATTACCTCGCCGTGTCGTTCCCGCGTTCCGGCGCCGACATGCGCCAGGCGCGTGAACTGTTGCGTGCAGCGGGGGGCAAGAGCCAGCTCGTCGCCAAGATCGAGCGCACCGAAGCGATCGAACACCTGGAAGAAATCCTCGAGGCATCCGATGCCATCATGGTGGCGCGCGGCGACCTGGGCGTGGAAGTGGGCGATGCTGCCGTGCCCGCGCTGCAGAAACGCATGATTCGCATGGCGATCGAGCGCAACAAGGTGGTCATCACCGCCACCCAGATGATGGAGTCGATGATTTCGAGCCCGATTCCCACCCGTGCTGAAGTTTCGGACGTCGCCAACGCGGTGCTCGACGGGACCGATGCGGTCATGCTGTCAGCGGAAACGGCGGCTGGCCAGTACCCGGTCGAAGCGGTTCAGGCCATGCACCGGGTCTGCCTCGAAGTGGAAAAGGAAGCCGAACCCGACTTTTCAGGGGCGCGGCTCGACCACAGCTTTTTGCGTCCGGACGAAGCCATTGCGATGTCGTCCGTATTCACCTCGGTGCACCTCAACATCAAGGCGATCGCCGCGCTCACCGAGTCCGGCAATACCTGCCTGTGGATGAGCCGCCTGTCGACCCAGGTGCCGATCTATGCCTTGACACCGCAGGTTGAAACCCGTAGAAAAGTCACTCTTTTCCGCGGCGTATACCCCATCAACCTGAAGATCGCCAGCAAGGACCGCGATGTCCTGCTGGCCGAAGCCGAGGAAGAGTTGCGCCGTCGTGGCGCGGTGCGCGATGGCGACCTGATTCTGCTGACCGTCGGCGAACCCATCGGCCAGTCGGGCGGCACCAACACCATGAAGATTGTCCGCGTGGGCAGTTCGAAGAAACCCTGATTTTGCAAAGTCATTTGCTGCACATTTTTAACCTAGGAGACTGATATGGCCCTGATTTCCCTTCGTCAACTGCTCGACCATGCCGCCGAAAACGGTTATGGCCTGCCCGCGTTCAACGTCAACAACATGGAGCAGGTCCAGGCCATCATGCAGGCCGCCGCTGCCGTGGACTCCCCGGTGATCCTGCAAGGTTCCGCCGGTGCGCGCTCCTACGCCGGCGAGCCCTTCCTGCGCCACCTCATTCTGGCCGCCATCGAAATGTATCCGCAGATTCCCGTCTGCATGCACCAGGACCATGGCGCCTCGCCCAGCATCTGCTTCCGCTCCATCCAGTCCGGCTTCTCTTCCGTGATGATGGACGGCTCGCTGGGTACCGACGGCAAGACCCCCTCCACTTACGAATACAACGTCGCCACCACTGCCAAGGTGTCCGAGCTGGCCCATGCCTGCGGCGTATCGGTCGAAGGCGAACTCGGCTGCCTCGGCTCGCTCGAAACCGGCATGGCCGGTGAGGAAGACGGCCACGGCGCCGAAGGTGCGCTCGATCACAGCCAGTTGCTGACCGACCCCGACGAGGCCGCCGATTTCGTGACCAAGACCAAGGTCGACGCCCTGGCGATCGCCATCGGCACCTCGCACGGCGCCTACAAGTTCACCCAGAAGCCCACCGGCAAGGTGCTGCGCATCGATCGCGTAAAAGAAATCCACGCCCGCATCCCGAACGTGCACCTGGTCATGCACGGCTCGTCTTCCGTGCCGGAGGACTGGCTCGCCATCATCAACAGCTTCGGCGGCGACATGGGCCAGACCTACGGCGTGCCGGTCAGCGAAATCGTCGAAGGCATCAAGAACGGCGTGCGCAAGGTCAACATCGACACCGACTTGCGCATGGCTTCCACTGGTGCCATCCGCAAGCACCTGGCGGAAAACAAGTCCAACTTCGACCCGCGCAAGTTCCTCAAGGAAGCCACCAAGGGCATGAGCGACATCTGCAAGAACCGCTACGAAGCCTTCGGTTCGGCCGGCATGGCCAGCAAGATCACCAAGGTCTTCAACCTGGAAGAAATGCAGAAGCGCTACGACAAGGGCGAACTCGATCCCAAGGTCAACTGATCGGCCTGCATCCTGAAAAGGGACGCCGCGGCGTCCCTTTTTCGTGGGCGCCATTTTCACGATCGGCGACGATAGACAACGGCGATTGGACTGAATATAATCAATTTCTTATATTCATATCCTGTTAACGGAGACTCCAGATGAAACAGTTTGCCGCCCTGAT
>WGNC01000036.1 GCA_016124745.1 Thiobacillus sp. | reverse complement strand
CCACCTCCTCACCAGCATGAAGACGCCGACCCTGATCCGCTCGATCGATCAGGACCTGGCCGATGGCCATGCCGCCGTCATCCAGATCGTCTCGACCGGCGAGGCGCTGATGCAACGCCGCCTTGCCGAGATCCCGACCGAGGAATGGAACGACGTCCGCGTCGACATCACGCCGAGGGAATATGTTCTCGATTACCTCGCCCATTCCTTCCCGGTGCAGCTCTACGAACCATTCACCGACAGCGAGGGTAACCTGTCGTCGCGGCCGGTCTATCGCGACGGCCAGCCCGTCGAAAGCCGCGAGGCCGTCGCGCGCCGCGACAGCCTGATCGAGACGCTGGCGAGCCTGCCGCCGGTCCCCGGCGCGCTCGACCAGATCGTCCAACGCTTCGGCACGGACATCGTCGCCGAGGTTACAGGTCGATCGCGGCGGATCGTCCGCAAGGGTGTGCGCCTTGCAGTGGAGAATCGCGCTGCCTCCGCCAATCTGGCGGAAACTTCCGCCTTCATGGATGACCTGAAGCGCATCCTCATCTTTTCGGATGCTGGTGGCACCGGCCGCAGCTATCACGCCGACCTGTCGGCGCGGAACCAGCGGCTACGGGTCCATTATCTGCTCGAACCAGGCTGGAAGGCGGATGCCGCGATCCAGGGGCTCGGCCGCACCAACCGCACCAACCAGGCGCAACCGCCACTGTTCAGGCCGATCGCCACCGATGTGAAGGCCGAGAAGCGCTTCCTCTCGACGATCGCCCGCCGGCTCGACACGCTGGGGGCGATCACACGCGGCCAGCGCCAGACCGGCGGTCAGGGCCTGTTCCGGCCGGAGGACAATCTGGAATCGCACTATGCGCGTGACGCGCTGCGCCAGCTCTATCTCCTGCTGGTCCGCGCCAAGGTCGAGGGTTGCTCGCTGCAAATGTTCGAGACTGCCACCGGCCTGAAGCTGATGGACGACAACGGCATCAAGGACGAGCTGCCGCCAATCACCACCTTCCTCAACCGGCTTCTCGCGCTGACCATCGAATTGCAGGGCATCCTGTTCACGGCGTTCGAGCAGCTCCTCAACGCCAAGATCGAGGGCGCCATCGCCAGCGGCGTGTATGACCTCGGACTGGAGACACTGCAGGCCGAGAGTTTCATCGTCGCCGACCGCAAGACGATCCACGTCCATCCGGGCACCAGCGCCGAAACGCAGTTGCTCACGATCACCCGGCGCGAACGCAACCGGCCGACCTTGCTCGACCGCGCGTTCGATCTTCTCGCCGATCCGCGCGCGAAGCTGCTGGTCAACGGCCGCTCCGGCCGCGCTGCCGTACAGGTTCCGACATCGTCCATCATGCTCGACGATGGCGAGATCGAACGGCGCGTGGCGCTGATCCGTCCGATGGAGCAGCACCATGCCACCCTCTGCTCGATGGACGAGAGCCATTGGGAGGAAGCGGATCGGAACAGCTTCGTGGAGGCTTGGACCGCCGAGATCGCCGAGGTGTCGGAGTTCGCTGATAGTACGATCCACATCGTCGCCGGGCTGCTGCTGCCGATCTGGAAGCGCCTTCCGAACGAGTCGGCGCGTGTCTATCGGCTTCAGACTGATGCGGGCGAGCGCATCATTGGCCGCCGTGTCTCGCCAGCCTGGGTCGTCGGTGCGCTAGCGACCGGAGCCACTACGCTGACACCGGACGACGCCTTCACAGCGTTGATCGACGGCCGCACCATCCTCGACATCGCCGAGGGCATGCAGCTTCGCCGCGTCCGCGTCATGGGCGCCAACCGCATCGAGCTGTCCGGCTTCACCGACGCGATGCGCGATCGCCTGCGCGCCTACGGCCTGTTTAGCGAGATCATCTCGTGGAAGCTGCGCGTCTTCGTACCGACCGATGCTTCCGGCCCATCTATCCTCGCCAAGGTACTGGAGCGCTTTCCCGTCGAGCGCATCGGCGAGCGGGAGGCAGCGTGATGGCCCGTCATGATGCTTCCGAACTGGCACAGCGTCTCGGTCGACAGGCCGAGGCGGTCTGCCGTCATTATCTCTCTTCCGGCCACCGCGAAGGCCGCTACTGGCTGGTTGGCGACGTCCGCAATACGCCGGGCCGCTCGATGTTCGTGCGGCTGAAAGGCGGCGACACCGGCAAAGGGGCCGCAGGCAAATGGACCGATGCCGCGACCGGTGAGCATGGCGACCTGCTGGACGTCATCCGCGAGAGCTGCGGCCTGATCGACTTCAAAGACGTCACTGAGGAGGCGCGCACGTTCCTGTCGATGCCACATCCCGAACCGGAGCGTCCGCACGGTGGCGAGCGCAAGTCCCCGGCGCCAACCGGATCTCCGGAAGCGGCGCGACGGCTCGTCGGCATGTCGCAGCCGATTTTGGGCACTGTCGTGGAAGCGTATCTACGGGGACGTGCGATTACGGCTTTGCACGGAACCGGATCGCTGCGGTTCCACCCCCGATGCTATTATCGGCCCGACGAGCATTCGCCGACCGAGACCTGGCCGGCAATGATCGCCTCCGTCACCGATCTGGCTGGCCGGATCACCGGCGCACACCGCACCTGGCTCGCCCCGGACGGCTCGGACAAGGCGCCGATCGACACACCGAGGCGAGCGATGGGCGACCTTCTCGGGCACGCGGTCCGCTTCGGTGTACCGGGCGACGTGATGGCAGCGGGCGAAGGCATCGAGACGGTGCTGTCGCTGCGATGCGTATTGCCCGATATGGCCATGGCGGCAGCGCTCTCAGCAGCACACCTCTCCGCCATCGCATTTCCCGCGACGCTGCGCCGCCTCTACATCGCGCGCGACAACGATCCGGCCGGAGACGGTGCGATGGCGACGCTGATCGAACGGGCGAACGCGGCCGGGATCGAGGCGGTCGTCGTGTCTCCGAGGCTGGGCGACTTCAACGAGGATCTCCGCTTGGCTGGACTGGAAAGCCTGCGGGTAGCGGCGCGGGTGCAGATCGCACCACAGGACGTCGCACGCTTCATGGCGCCGGCGGCATACCCGGAAGGGGAACGCTGGTGGCGGCAACGCCGTCGCTTAGAACTCGCTCGGATGCTCCCAGGTGTCGGGGAGAGCCGCAACCCGGCCTTCGAGAGGGCGATCGGCCAGCAAACGGCCCGGACCGGCAACGTCTGCGCCCGACTATTTTCCGGCGGCCCTGCGGGCCTTTCCATCGCGAAGCAAAATAGCCGGCCTTCGCCGTCCTCCGCTGCGCTCCGGCCCTCTCGCTTCGCTCCGGGTGCAGGTCCGGCCCGCCTGCCGGCTTTCGTCGCCAGAAGGCCGCGAGGGTCGCGGTCACACCGACGAAGGAGCATCCCGATGAGCGAGCACGACGACAGCTACGAGCCGCATCATGAATCATCCCCCACCGACCACGTCCTCCACGAGCTTCAGCTTTATGGCTACCGTCCCTTTGCGGACGAACCCGACGGACGGCCACTCCCCGAAGGCACCCACGTCGCCGGCGCCATCGCCGATATCTTCGACGCCCTGATCGTCACCCTGGAAGACACGCGCCTCGAGCCGGACCTCGACGACCTCCTCTGGTCGACCGTCAACGTCTTCCACCGCGCCACCGACCGGATCGAACGCGAGCTGGACGACAACGAGCAGGCACAGCGCCGCGGGCAGCGTGAACAGGACGGCTCCGAGGTGAAGGCGGTCGAACTGGAGCGCCTGACGGCCGAAGGGCAGACGATGATCGAACGCCGCAACGCCTTCGAGCTGATGCGCGACCAGGCCGCCGAACACTATGAACGGCACACCGGCTCACCCTGGCGCCCCCGCAGCGGATCGATGGTCAACCATCGCAACCTAACCTCGGCCATGATCGACAGCCGCGACTTCCTTGCCGCGAAGAAGCGCGCCGACAACGAGGTGCTGCTACCCGCCGGTCCGAAGATCGCCTTCACCGGCGGACTCGACTTCAACGATCACCGCCTGATCTGGGCCAAGCTAGATCAGGTCCATGCGAAGCATCCCGACATGGTGCTGATCCACGGCAAGTCGCCGAAAGGCGCCGAGAAGATCGCAGCGAAGTGGGCCGACGCCCGCAAGGTGCCGCAGGTTGGCTTCGCCCCCGACTGGACGAAGCACGCAAAGGCCGCACCGTTCAAGCGCAACGATCAGATGCTCGACGTGCTGCCGATCGGAGTCATTGTTTTCCCCGGCACGGGCATCCAGGACAATCTCGCCGACAAGGCCAGGAAGCTCGGCATTCCGCTCTTCGATTTTCGCCCGAAGGGAGACGGCGCGTAAGCGCCGTCAATCCAGGTCAATGCCCCAGAACTTCAGGACGGAAAGCACTTCCTCTTTAGGGTAGTGCAAGAAGGCAGCATTCGCGAGATCAGCCTTCATCTTGCTCTTGCGCTTGGCAATCTCGCGTTCGATCCGTTCGCCGAACGGTGCTGTCCCAGGCGGCAAAATCCCCGGCTGCTCTGGACCTGGCCACGTCTTTGGATAGCCTTCGGGGATCCAGCCATTCTTGACCTTCTCGGATTGCTCGGCGACCGATGGGTGCTCGCAAGCCCAGCCATAGAGGTGGAAGGCGCAGACCCGCGACATGGCTTTGATCTCGGGCAGTGTGTCCGTGAAGCCTTTCAGCGGCGTCGGCAACCACACCATATTCGCGACGCAGGAGAAATAGCGCGGATCTTGTACCACGCTGCTTTGCTGCGCGAACGACGGATCGTCATATCCCCATATGTGGCAGACGGTCCAATTCTTCGGTTTCCGAGCCGCGACACCGAGAGCGGCCACGAGCGCGTTGAGCGCAGCGACATTGCCCTCGAACTTCTCAGCGGTGACCTTCGTCGCCTTTTTAGTATTCGTGTACCGACGCAACCAGCCAGCGTCATAGAGCGGACGACCGCGAGCCGTATGCGGCGCCCATACCGGCAAGCGACGGAACGTTTCCGGATGGACCCAGCGGGCTGTCCGTTCGATCAGTTCGACTACCGCAGGGATATCGTCCCGGAGAGCCTCGTTACCGTCTGATATGTGGAATGCGGCTACTGCCATCGCTCGCTCGCGTCCTACTGCCTTCCGACGCGGACGACCAGCGCACGGCTCGAATCCAACGCAGTGCAACTCTTGAAGGACAATCCTAGCACCCGGTCAAAGCGAGACACTATCCCCCGCTTCCAAATGCGCTGATCCTTGGTCCAGCCGAGGGCCTGACGCCATCAACCCGTAAAGGGTCGGCTATGCACGCATGCCGCCGCTGCGGCTTTGCCTCCACGGTGATTGCGGCCATCGGCCGGACACATCGGGCGCCTGTCGCGCGGGAGATGGTCTCCCGCCTCCAAGACAGGAGCCGGTCACATGTCCCTCAATCAAGCTCATGCCTTCGCCTTCAGCCTCGCCACCACCCTCATGGTCTCGATCGTCATCTTCCAGGCCGGCGACGGCACGGTCGGCGTCATGCCTGCCGGCGAGTATGATGGCGACTTCGCTGCCATCATTCACGAGATCGACCCCTTCGCCCGCTGACCGCGGGCCTGGCGTCAGGCTCGCTAGCGGAATCCTGCTGGATTTCCGCTCCCGTCCCGCCTTCTCTTCGGCTATACTAGCGATGCGCCGTGGTGGTGGTCGAGGCGCAACCGTCAGACCTTTCTCACGGAAACCACCATTGTGATGTTTCTTGGCGTCCTTTTCAGCATCGCCACCAGGCGGATTATGCTGGCTCCCGTTCACCCTGGCCGTATTCGCTTTGCCGGCTTTTGCAGGCGCGACCGCCGGGGCCTGGGCATATGGCGCCGGCTTGCTCGGCGCGATCCTCGTCGGTCTTGTCGCTGCCGCGCTCACGCTCGGCCTCGGCCAAGCCCTCCTCGCGCTCGTTTCGCACGATATGGCTGAGACTCGCGATCGCGGCGGCCTTCGTCGCGCCTGCGGCCATCGCGGGCTGTCACGCCACACATGGCATCGTGAAAACACACCATGCCTTCGGAAGGCTGGCAGTTCACCTTTTCCATCGTCGGCGCGGTCCTCGTTGGCATCATCGCATTCGTGCGCGTGATTGGAATGGCCGCGCTTGGATCGTCCGAGCAAGACATGACCCGGGCCTAGCACAGGGCAACGAGTCCAGGTTGAGAAAGGCTTTCTCAACCTGGACTCGTTGCCCTGGATTCTCGCCCGCAGCCTGTCACAACCGGCATATAGCTGTTCGCCGTTCCGACCGTCGGCGTGGATCACCCCTTGATTGGAACGTACCGCTCAAACCCTCGACCACTAGAAGCGTGGCTGGGCTTTCATGAAGCTTTGCTCGCCGCCAAGACGGCGACGAGCTGAACTGCCTTCATTGCAATCTTTCCTCCACGCCTAGATGAAGAGGCTACTATCGAAATCGGCAGCGAGTATGTCCCTGACACCGGTTGCGAGGCTCAGGACCGATCCGAGCGGACTGAAGGTAATATTCAGATGTGTTACCTCGCCTTTTTCATTACGATCAATTGAGACGAGGCCAGTTGTTTTTTTCTCGTCGGCAAGATCGACTTCGTATTCGAAGAAGGTGCGCCCCTCGATGCTGCCGAGGAATTTCTGCGTCTGGTTGGCATAAAGGCTGCCGCCTGCCTTCACCGCCTTGAGGACCTGGGCACGGCCTGACAAAGGCCGACGCAAGATCGACGATAGTAAAACGACATCTTCGGCGAGGTCATCGATAAAGGGATGGCGATGGGGTTGGACATTCATTTGGTCCTCCATTGTGATGTTCGTTGAGTTACACAACATGCGGCGGGTGGGGAGCTTCAGTCACCAAACTGCCCAAGGACGTGAGGTCGAAACCACAGAGATCCTTTAGCCGACCGTCGCGAACCTTGTTCGGCCAGGCCGGATCCGTTAGAAGTGCGCGACCGACGGAGACCAGATCGAATTCAGCCGCCTCAACGCGAGAGCGAAGTTCGTCCAGCCCAGCCGGTCCGGCGTTGCCGCCTTTGCCCGTCAACAAGTCGGTGATGTCCGGCCCGTTCAGCCCGACGGATCCGACAGTGATCGATGGCTTCCCGGTCAGACGCTTAGCCCATCCCGCCAAATTGAGCGGTGAGTCTGGGAAAGCAGGTTCCCAGAATCGACGTTGCGACGCGTGGAAAGCGTCGCTACCCGCGTCCGATAGGAGGCCGAGGATCTTCTCTAGCTCGGCCGGATCCTGTGCGATCTTGGCCTCATAAGCCCCCTGCTTGAATTGAGAGAGGCGGAAAAATACAGGAAAGTCAGGCCCCACCTGCGCACGGACCGCGCGCAGCACCTCGACGGCAAAATGCGTGCGGGCAACAAGGCTACCACCCCAGCGGTCCGTCCGCGTGTTGCGCCCTTCCCAGAGAAATTGATCAATCAGGTTGCCGTTGGCGCCGTGCACCTCCACCGCATCGAAACCGAGCGACTTGGCCGTGGCCGCTGATTTGGCGAATGCCGAGATCGTGTCAGCGATGTCCTCTTCTGACATCGTGTCAGGTTCGTCGTTCGGCGTGTCCGGTGCATTCATGGTTTCTGGATCACGTAGAGCGCCCGCATGATGAAGCTGCGCGGCGATGCGACCGCCGAGAGCATGGACGCCTTCGATGACCCGTTTCCAGCCGGTCTGGGCCAAGGGATCATAAAACACGGGAATGCCGAGGACCTCAGCTGCCGCCGCGCGCTCTACCGCGACGGCCTCGCTGATAATGAGGCCAACGCCACCGGCGACACGGGCCGCATAGTAAGCCGCTACGTCCGGGCCTGGCACGCCGCCAAGGCTGAACCCGCGAGTCATGGCTGGCATTGTGATTCGATTGGGGACGGTGAGAGTCTTGATCGTAAAGGGAGTGAAGAGAATGTCAGTCACGTTGTTTGCCTCGGATTGAAGGGATGAAATGCCACTGCGGCCGTCGTGGGTAATTTGAAAACCGGATGAGTCAGATGGGCGGTCTCACGACCGCACCGGGGCGAGAAGCATGGTCATTTCGGTCCGGAAGAAATCAGCGAGGGCCTTCGCCGGGCGACCCAAAACATTGCACAATGCATCATGGTTAACGTCAAAGTGGCCGGCTCGCTGGTTCGCCTCGGTACCTAACACCATGGGGATGACCTCTGGCAGCGCACCCTGGCGCGCCAATTCCACGGCGAGGCGTTCCTGCGAAACATGTTCGACACGGATCGAGAGCCCGAGAACCTCGCGTATGATGACGGCGATTTCCTCAACTGTAAGCGCTTCTGGGCCTGCGACTTCAACGACCTCAGACCCATGACCAAACGCGAGCACCTTGGCCGCGGCATCTGCTGCGTCTGCGCGCGATACGTATGCGATGCGCCCATCGCCAGCGGCCGTGAACCAAATGCCTGAACGGAGAATATTGGGCAGATAGGCGAGTAAGTTCTCCTGGTACCAGCTATTGCGCAGCACGGAGTAGCCAAGCCCGCTTTCCCGCAGCGCGGCCTCCATGTCTTGATGATCTTGCGCGAAGGGGATTGCCGAACTGAATTCCGCATTCGGCATCGAGGTATAAGCGACGTGCTTCACACCGCTTCTTATTGCTGCCTCCAGTGCCGTCCGGTGCTGGCGTTTGCGCTGACCTGGAACCGACAGAGCGTCGGTCGAGATGATGAGCGCTCTATCGATGCCCTCAAACGCCACTTCGAGTGACGCACTATCGTCGAAGTCGGCTCGTCGGACTTCTATGCCCTTAACACGGAGATCCGTAAGTCTCTCGGGCGACCGTGATGCGGCGACGACGTTCCGGCGACCCGCCGACGACAACGCCCTACACACCAGCGCGCCCAACCGGCCCGCGGCACCGGTAACGAGCAGTGTGGCTGTCTCGTCCATTGAAGGTCTCCTATAAGCCTCTGTATAAGACATGGTCTCATATAGAGACTTTCGAGAACTTTGGAAGAAGGCAGTTTCTTTGCACCAGGTAACTTCAGTTGCGCCTATCTCGCGCGCATGCCCCGACGGGTGAATGCGCTATAGCCTAGCGACGGAATTTCAGCCGAACCCCCGATGGCCCAGCCGTCACAGCCGCTCGTTAACATTGAAGAGCTAAGTGAGCGGGCCCCAAGATAACGCCACTCTACTAACCAGCCTCCCGTGGCAGGGATGGCCTTCTGCGACGCTTATCTCCCGATCCAGCTTCCATGCCTCGCTCAACCGGAAGCCGAGCAAGCGTTCTCAAGATGACGAAGACATCGGCGCGAAGGTGTGGGCGAGCTTCATCGGCTTTGACCGCACTTACGGCGCTCGCCGTGTCTGGCATGACGTGCTTGCAGACGGCGTCAATTGCGGCCTGCATCGGATCGAGCTGCTGATGCAGGCGCAGGCTTTACGGGCGCGCCGCGACGCTCCTCATGCTGCGTCCGGTGTGTGCCGAGTACATTAGCTTGGCCAGATCCGAATGCGCGGTGTCGCGCACGAAGTTCGTTGAGCCTAGCGAAATCAGAGCGGTTCGTCCGGCTCGCTCGCCGCTTTCTCGAAGTAGCGGGATTGCTGGCACCACTTCGTCTGAAGAGCATTCGCACCGAAGAAATCGGGTATTGCGAAGGCCTCGATGTACGTCGAAGCGTGTTAAACCAGTTCCATTTCTGATGTACGAAATCGGTCATGATCCCATTTCAGATCGACATCGTTCAATCGGAATTCTTGTGGAGCTTATTACGGTGCGCCACTCCAGCGCCCTATCTGTAAAATGGGAGGGTGTGCAAGCGCGGCGCAGTTGGCACTGGCGCTTGGATTTAAGACTTGCTCACAGCTTTGAACTTCGAAAGTGTCGTCTTGATCGCTTCTTCGACTGGAAGGCGCTCCATGCTAGATGCCCCCAGGAAGCCATCGAGGCCTTCTGTCCGAGTCAATATGTATTGCCAATCCTCGGACGTGGCAATCGGACCGCCATGAGCGAGGATCAAAGCCTCTTTTCGTGACTTCCGAACAATATCAACGATACTCTGAATTTTTACTAGCGCTTCGTCTAGTGCGAAAGCCTCAGTGGCTCCGATTGAACCTGACGTAGTCAAGCCCAAATGTGCAACGAGAATGTCGGCTTGGCCTTCGTTTGTCATTGCGACAGCTTCATCTTCGTTGAACACGTAGGGTGCTGCGACCATGTCAAGTCCGACTGCTTCCCTTATCATGTCTACCTCGAGTCCATACGAGGCGCCTGTCGTCTCAAGGTTCGCCCGGAAGTCTCCGTCGAAAACGCCCACAGTTGGAAAATTCTGCACACCACAATATCCCGCCGCCTTCAACTCGGCCAGAAACTGCGGCATTAGGCGAAAGGGATCGGTTCCGTTGACGCCTGCAAATACCGGCGCTCCCTTCGTAACGGGAATGATTTCCCGAGCCATTTCCAACACGATCGCGTTCGCATCGCCATAGGCAAGAAGGCCGGCCAGCGATCCCCGGCCGGCCATTCGGTATCGCCCAGAATTGTAGACGACCAGAAAGTCCGCCCCTCCGGCCAGTGCTGCTTTTCCCGACAGGCCCGTTCCTGCGCCAGCTCCAATAAGCCTTTGTCCTGCTTTCAACTGCTCGGAGAAACGCCGCAAAATGTCACTTTTTTTCATAGTCATGTTCGATCTCTTCCAGATTGGGGAGCCTTGCAATCATTGCCGCCAATTCGTCGGCAGCCTCGATCACAAAATCGGTGTTGTTGATATCAACGTCACGTTCAACGAGTTTGACGTTCGGCCCGAGTCCATTTCGGATCGCAGCGAAGAGCGCCTGATCCGCCTCCGGATCAAAAAAAGGCTCTCCCGCGATGGCGACGGAAGAAACCCCTTTCAATGGAATGAAAATTGCGGCAGGTCCCGTGCTGACGTTCAATTTTGCAGCCATCCGGCTTCCCAACTCTGAGTTCTCCGCTGCCGTAGTTCTCATTAGGGTCATCATGTCGTTGTGGCGGATGAGTCTGCGCGCGCGAAATTCTGGAGCGACATCGGCAAGCGGTCCAAGGTTGACCATGTCCAGCGCTCCGAGTGATACGACTTGCGGCACTCCTACCTCGGCAGCTGCGGTCAATCGATCTGGCCCCGCCGACATCACGCCGCCCACCAGATCGTCAGCCAACTCGGTAGTGGTGAGGTCGAACACACCAGAGAAGAAACCCGCTCTGAGGAGCTTCTCCAGGGAGAGGCCGCCTGAGCCCGTCGCATGGAAGACCAGCACCTCGAAGCCGTGCTCCTCCAGGCGGCGGCGTGCCGCCGTCGCTCCTTTGGACGTCACGCCAAAAGCGGTGAGTGCAACAGAAGGGGCGCGCGTTGGCTCATCAGCACCAACGCTTACTTGCGAAGCCATGCCCGCGATGGCACTCGCGGCATTATTTAAAACGGCGCGGGTGATGCGGTTCAAACCGGCAACATCCAAGACCGAATACATCAATGTAAGATCAGTCTCCTGGACGTATGGCCGGACGTTTCCGCTTGCGACCGTCGAGACAATGAGCTTTGGAAAGCCGATCGGAAGGCTCTGCATCGCTTTACTGGCAACATTTGTTCCACCGCCGCCTCCCAGCGAAACTGCCCCCCGGATGCGTCGTTCCTTCATCAACAGCCGCAGGATCTCAGCGGTTCCGCTAGCCATCACGGAAAGGGCAGATCCTCGATCACCGGATATTCTGAGGTCGGATAGGTCGGCGCCTCCAGCGCTGGCTACGTGCGCGGCTGGGAAATCTATATGGTCAATTGCAGGACCATATACGCCAAAGTCGATGGTTATTACGTCAACCCCCGCAGTCTTCAGCCGGTGACACAGATATCTCAATTCGCCGCCTTTTGTGTCGAAACTACCAAGTACGGCCACCGCTGGCGGCGCTGCATGCACCAAAGTCTCTGGCTTACGATTTCCCCCATTGAATTCTTTTGATACGGACATTAGCAGCTCCCGTTGAGAAGGGCATTCGATGGCTGGAGCGCTGAATGTGCCCCATACGCAGGCTAGCGCGCGGCGAACCCGCCCGCGGTGCCGGTTACGAACAGTTTGGCTCTCTCGTCCATCAGAGCCTCCTCTCTTGTCTTTCTTTGTAACAAGGTCTCATATAGAGACTTTAGAGGGTTAGGAAGGAGGCAGTTTTTTTGCCCTTGGTAACGTCGGCTGCACCGCATACCGAGAACGCCGCATGCCACGTTGGCGGAGCACGCATTGGCGACGGACGAAGCTAAAACGTCGGCTGGGTTGCTCAGCCGCCCGCGGACTGTCCCTGACGGGAATCACGCAAACCTCAGCTGCTCATCATTGCGCCCCGTTAGATGTTGGAGACTCTTCAGACATGGTATATAATTGAGACTTGGTCTTGGGAATTGTCGGATGCAGAGCGAAAATGAAGAGGTTATCAAGAGCTTCAAACGGTGGGCTGCCATGCCCGTCGTTCAATCGCAGTGCCCTGTCCGGGATGTGCTTGACCGCCTCGGCGAAAAATGGAGCGCCTTGCTTATAATGGCTCTAGCCGAGCGGCCGCGGCGGTTTGCTGAGTTATTGCGGGACGTCCCTGACATTTCAAAGCGATCGCTTACGCAGACGCTCCGCAATCTGGAGGAAGACGGGATTATCACGCGTCAGGTGTTCCCGACGAAACCACCCGCCGTTCAGTACCGTCTAGCGCCATTGGGGCAATCGATGCTGAGCCCACTGGCAGCTTTGATCGGGTGGGCCGAGCGCAGCCACGCGGATATTAAGGCGGCACGCCAACGCTTTCACGAAATGAACGTTGGAATCGATATCGCGCACGATGATGTTTAAACGCCGCATGCGGCAATCTGGAGCAAGCCGACTGACGTGATCGAAGCGAGTTCGATCCACACACTGGTGGGATCAGCGACCACCGTGGAATTGTCTGTCGCTCGCCTGGCGACTCATCGATTGGCAAAAAAAGAGTCTGTCGGACGTAAGCGGGTCATGCAGTCATGTCGACGATGCTTTTTGCCATTGATGGCGCGTTCCACGAAGTTCACGCTTCCAGCGTGGCAAATTGCGCGCGGCGGTGACAAACCCTGCGTGGGCTGTGTGACGATAGCGCCCTGAACCTGTGTCCGGTGCCTGATCGGGGCATATGATTGCCAGTTCCACTCGACTGGACTCTGTCTGGCTGACCGCTCCAAAACGGCCTCTTTAATGGACTGATCTGGCCGAAGGACGGCTGCGCCTCGATCGCCTATGCCGCAATGGTGCCGATCGACTTTCTTCCCCTGCCGGCTGCGCCGTCATTCCTCGCGCAACAACAAAGTCGCCTGGCTGCCAACCGGGCGCGGACGCCGAGGGCTGTGCCGGGCTCGAGGACGGTGTCGACTATCGCTGGGGCGAACTGTTCAAGGGTAAGCGTCCGGCGTGGGCCGCGGACTGGCGGCTATGCGGGATCGGTCCTGGGGTGCTTTTGATCAGGCTGCTCTACGGCGGTCGGCGCCGTCGGTGCGCCAGTTCCACGGCAGTAGCTCGTCGAGCCGGCGCTGGGGTAATCCTGCGATGCGGGCCAGAACGTCGGCGAGCCAAGCCTGTGGATCGACGTCGTTCATCTTCGCAGTCTGGATCAGCGTCGCCATGTCGGCGGTCCGCTCGGCGCCGCGGCTGGAACCCGCGAACAGCCAGGCTTTTCGACCGAGCGCAAAACCTCTGAGTGCTCGCTCGGCGGCGTTGTTCGACAGGCAGGCCCGCCCGTCGTCGAGGAAGGCGGCGAAGCCGCCCCAGCGCCTGAGCATGTAGTCGATCGGCTTGGCGACGGTCGCCGAGCGCGAGAGTTTGACGCGCTGCTCGCCGAGCCAGACGTGCAGGTCGTCGACGAGCGGCTGGCTGCGCTCTTGCCGGATCTGGCGGCGCTCGTCGGCGCTCAGACCGTTGATCTCACGCTCGATGGCGAAGAGCACGTCGATGCGCTTCACGGCCTCCAGCGCGATCGGTGACACGGGTGCGGCGCCGGGCCTGCGCCGCGCACTCGCCGCGATGTCGGCAAGTTCGAAGAAGCCCCGGCGGGCATGCGACCAACAGAGCGCCGACGTGACCGGCCCGCCCGGACGCGCGGGATCGTACAGCCCGTTGTAACCGCCATAGGCGTCGGCCTGCAGGATGCCGCTCCAAGCCGCGAGGTGCGCGTCCGGATGCTCTTGCCGCCGGTCGCGCGAGGCGAAGTAGAGCGCCGCCGGCGGATCGGCGCCACCGAAGGGCCTGTCGTCGCGGACATAGGTCCAGATCCGGCCCGTGTCGGTCGTGCCCTTGGCCAGGATCGGCACCGTCGTGTCGTCGGCGTGCAGCCTCTGCGCCGCCATGACGTGCCGGGCGATCATGTCATGCAATGGCGCCAGCGCCACAGTCACCGCGCCGACCTGGTCGGCGAGCGTCGAGACCGAGAGATCGATACCCTCGCGGCCGTAGCGCTCGCTCTGGCGGTTGAGCGGCTGGTGCTGTCCGAACTTCTCGAACAGCACCATGGCCAGCAGGTTCGCCCCCACGAAGCCGCGCGGCGTCACATGATAGGGCGCCGGCGGCTGTGTGATCGTCTCGCAAGCGCGGCACGTGAACTTCTCCCGCACAGTCTGGATCACCTTCCAGGACCGCGGCACGACCTCCAGGGTCTCCGTCACGTCCTCGCCCAGCTTCGACAGCTTCATCGAGCCGCAGCACGGGCACGACGTCGGTGCTGCGATCACGACCCGCTCGCGCGGCAGATGCTCCGGGAAGGGCTTGCGGACAGGACGGCGGCGCAGGGCCGGAGCGGGCAGCGACGCCTGGCGCGCCGTTGCCTCCGCCGCGATCTCGTCTTCCGTAGCGGCCTCCTCCAACTCCGCGAGCTGGAGCTCCATCTGGTCGATCAACCGCGCCGTGCGCTCGGAGCGCCGGCCATAGAGCTCTCGCTTGAGCTTCTCGATCATCAGCTTGAGATGCGCGATCGTCACCTCGGTCGATGACGCTGCAGCCTTCGCCGCAAGAGCTTCGGCTTGCGCCTCGATCCTCGCCTGGCGCTCCGCCAGGATCATCGCATGCGCCGCCGAAAGATCGGTCGGCAGAGTCGGCGACAGGGGCGATTCAGCGGGCGCGCTCACAAGGAGAGGGAATCACATCGGCCGGCAAAAACAAGGCGCAAAGCTCTATCCGATCGCAGTTGGACGCCAAGTCTCCACCGGGTTGCGCCAGTCGATGCCGGAGAGCAGGTACCCCATCTGCGCGGGCGTGATCGCAACGACACCGTCGGCCGGCGACGGCCACAGAAAGCGGCCCTTCTCCAGCCGGCGCACGTAGAGGCTCGCCGCCTGCCCGTCGTGCCAGATCACCTTCAAAAGATCGCCGCGACGCCCGCGGAAGCAGAAGATGTGACCACCGAGCGGATCGCGCTTCAAGACCTCCTGCGCCACCAGCGCCAGCGAGGCGAACCCCTTCCTCATATCGGTGTGGCCGGTCGCGAGCCACACCTTCACGCCGACGGGAACCGGGATCACCTGAGCGCCTCGAGGCCGCGCGCCAACCTGAGCATCACATCGATATCGACGTTGCCCTCGGCGATGATGCGCCGACCGGCGGACAACACGATCTCAACGCGCGGCGAACGATCCAGCATCACTGCTGGACTGGGGTCCTGGATGCCCTGATCCAGCACCGGTGCTGGACGGGGCGACACAGAATCCGGCGCAATCGACACCGGCAGAAACGCCGTCGGACTTTGCCGCTCATCGAGCCGCTCGCGCCATCGGTAGATCTGCTGCGCCTGGATGCCATGCCGCTTCGCCGTCGCGATCACGTTCCCGCTCGACAGCGCCTCGCCCACGACCGCGCGCTTCTCCTCCACACTCCAGCGACGGCGGCGAACATAGGTCTCATCATCCACGCCAGCTCTCCAGCACCGCTGCCGGCACTGCTGCCGGATTACGAACGCGAAAAGCTGGACGCCGAAATGCTTCTCAACAAGGCGGCCTACGGCGCATGCTTACGTTCAAGGCCGCAGCGCTCTCGACGCTTGCTAAGCGTCGGCGCCGAGGCGGGATACCGCGACATCCTCGCCTACGCCGAGGCTCTCGCCGCCGAAACCGGGCAATCAATCACCGAGCCGGCAAAGCTCATAGGCCCAATGGTCCAACGCTTCATTGCCACAGACCGAGCATTTGCACGTGCGCGCCGAAAATTGTCGCAATCGGAAAAAGGAGCCATATAGCCGCCCCCGCGAACCCGTTCCTCAGCCTTCGCTTTCTGATTTTTCCCGCGCTCTCCTTGGCCATTGATCGGGTCAGCTCCAAAAGCCGGCGCAACGCCGGATTGGAGTTCCTTGGCGACCAGACTGCCTTCCACTGAATAAGATCCTCGTCACCACCAAGGGGGCGAAAAGCAATACCAGATACCGTCGCTTCCGCTTCGGACCCACAGGTCAAGGCCACGCCGTACCCGACCGAGACCAAACCCATGAGGCTGGCATGACCGACGTCGTGGATATCGATCGCCGGCACGACGCCCATGGTGGCCGTTCGGCGTACAATGTGATCCCGGAAGTCTGGGCCGGGTCCGCCTCGGCTCACGATGAACGTCTCGCGATTGATGTCCTCCCAAACGATGATGTCGCGTTGCGCCAGCCTATGCTCCTCGGGAACCGCAACGAAAATGCGCTCCGACCACAGCTCTGCTGCGCTATAGTCCGACTGCTGCTGCCAATTCGCTACGAACAATATGTCCAGATGGCCGAGCGCCAGCCGATGAAGGTTCTCCTGCGCGGAGCCTTCATGCAGACTGACCTTCACGCCAGTATGGCGTTGGAAATGTCGGCGCATCAGGGATTGGAGGAAGCCTGACGCCAGGGTCGCGAGCACCCCGATGTGCAGTTCGCCCCGCTCGCCGCGATGCGTCGAGGCGGCGAGTTGAACGGCGCGATCAAAATGGTTTACGCCGATCGTTGCTTCCTTGAGAAATTTCTCTCCGGCGCTTGTGAGCCGAATCCCACGTGAATCACGCTCAAACAACGAGAAACCGAGGCGGTGCTCAAGCAACTGGATTCGGCGACTGAGTGTCGATTGTTGAACATCGAGCACGCTCGCCGCCCGCCGAATGCTTCCCTGCTGGGCGGCGACGAGCGCATAACGCAAGAACCGCAGATCAAGAGACAAATCTGGCATAAATATCTCTGCAACTCACTTTACGTTCGCATGATTCCATAACCGCCATTTCCTCGAAATGAACGCCGGGACTTCGGCGAAACCTAAGACGCGGCGAGGTTGGAAACCGCGGCGTCGAATTTCCGATTCGTTGCGGAACGCCGCGAGGATAGAATTCCGACTTTGCGAGATCAGGTAGGTGATACTACCCGCGCAACTCGGGACTTTAACCACAGGACCGTTGATGGGAACGACTTCGGCGTTGCCAACATTCAGCTCGCCGACGTTGATCTGCTTGATTGAGGCGAAGGACGTGTTCGTGCCCGGCCTGACTGTCGGCACACGCGCGGAGGACCGGATTGGCGGATTGAGCGTGGGCCGTACCGGTCACACCGCGCTGCGCGTCAACCATTCCAATGGCTGCGGCGCCAACGAATCTCCGCCGCTGCTCGTTGATCTTGTCTGACATCGATTTTCTCTCCGACCGGATTAGCTCCGCCGTAGACGCCGATCCGCATGTATCTCCGCTGTGTTCCCATCCGGGAAAATTGAAAGCCAATGTACGATTCGGGCAGGCGCATACACTGCGATACAAATAGGTGCCCGCAGATCGCAGGTTCAGCATCAATCGAACGACGGCAATCCGCACCTTGGTAGCTACTTACTAGCATTGCCAAGCCCTTTCGATGATCTACAATTCGCTCGGTTTAGTTATAATACGATGTCCTAGCCTTGCCTCAGAATTGCGCTAGAATTCATGCCGATAGGCGAACAGGCTCGGCGCGCCGCCAGTCATGACGAACAAAATGCTCGCGCCGTCCCGATAGTCCCCATTCCGGACGGCGGCCAGCAGGCCTGCAAACGCCTTTCCCGAATAAACAGGATCGAGAAGCAGCCCCTCTCGCCGCGCCATCAATTGCACCGCACTCACCATCGAGGCGGTTGGGGCGCCATAGGCCGAACCGCGCTCCGATCCGTCCACTCGAATATCGGTCTCCTCGATCGTCGCCTCGCATCCAAGCAATGCAGCCGTCGCCCTCGCCTTACCGAGGGTAGCTGCCCGGCTGTCCTCCTCTGAGGCCAGGACGGAGAACGAGCGCACTCTTGATGCTGAGCTGCCGAGCGCGACGAATCCGGCCGCCAGCCCCGCATGGGTTCCAGAACTTCCATTCGGCACGACCACCTCGTCGAACGCGATGCCAAGGAAACGAGCCTGCTCGGCGATCTCATTGGCGCAAACGGCATAGCCGAGGCAACCCGTAGGGCTGGAACCGCCCGACGCCATGACATAGGCCGTCCTGCCCTCAGCGCGCAGCACAGCAGCTCGCTCTTCGGCAAACTCGACCGGGTTGGCCGAGCCAGGTAGATCATGCACGCGTGCGCCGAACAGATTGTCGAGCAAAATGTTGCCGCTCTCCTGGTAGTCCGTATCCATCCTCGGCACGACCTGTGCCAGCGCAAGCTCGCATTGAAACCCATGCCTGGCGGCCGCTGCCGCTGTGAGCCGGGCGTGATTTGATTGGCGCCCTCCCACGGCAATGATGGTGTCGGCCTTCTCCTGCCTCGCCTCGCCCAACAGGAACTCCAGCTTGCGCAGTTTGTTGCCGCCGCCGCCGAGCCCCATCGTGTCGTCGCGTTTGATGTAAAGACGTACCCCGCGCAGCGCGTCTCCGAGCGCCTCCTCGATGCGGCTCAGCCGCTCGATCGGGGTCGGGGTGGAGAAGAGCGCGACGCGCGGAAACTCACTGATACGGCTTTCGAAATCACTCACGCTCTCTGCCCTTCCTGAGACTGGTTCATTATGCCGCTGCGCTCTCTCGCGCATTTCGGCGGATTGTTTGTGGAGGCTGTCCGAGCGTCCGAAGAAACGCCCGACGCATGCGCTCGCGATCGGTGAAACCCGTCTCTTCCGCGATCACGTCCATGGAATGCCGCCCTTCCTCCATCATCAGCCGTGCCGCCTCCACGCGAAGATGCTCCACGGCCTTGGCCGGCGACTGTCCCGTCTCGGCCCTAAACGCCCGACTGAACTGGCGCGCGCTCAGCCCTGCCGCATCCGCCAACTCTTCCACGGACAACAAACCACGCAGGTTCGCCTTGGCGTACTCGACCGATTTCTGGATGCGGTCCGATTTCGGCTCCAGCTCGAGCAGCGCGGAGAACTGCGACTGGCCACCAGCGCGCCGATGGTAGACGACGAGCTTGCGCGCGATGGAGCGAGCGACATCCGCGCCGTGGTCCTTCTCGATCATGGCGAGCGCCAGATCGATGCCCGCCGTCATGCCGGCCGACGTCCACACACTGCCATCGACGATGAAGATGCGGTCCTCCTCGATCCTCACCGCTGGAAAGCGCGTCCGGAGCTGGTGAGCAAAAGCCCAATGCGTCGTTGCGCGACGCCCATCGAGCAGACCGGCTTCAGCAAGAATGAAAGCGCCGGTACATGGCGCCGCCACCCGGCGCGATGTCTGCAGGGATCGGCGTGCGAATTCCATCAAACCTGGCGTCATCGGCTCGATCGCCGTTCCAGCGCCGAACATCACTGTGTCGTAGACGGTGTCGTCGAAGGCGCTCGTGACAACGCCGAAGCCAGCCGACGACTTCACCTCGCCACCCGTCTCGGACAATAAGTCTATCTCATAGGCCGACACGCCAAGCTCGAGGTTGGCCATCTCGAAGGCGGTCACGGCCGCAAATCCCATGAGCTGGAACCGTGGAAAAACGACATAACCGATCCTATGCACCTCAGCACCTCGTGCGTCCCAATTTGCGTTATATAGAACATTTAGGACAAAAAGAGAGCATGTGCAATGTTGGTTCCTCTCAAGATCGGCCCCGTACGCCATTGAGAACGATTCGTTGATATGCTAATCGTCGAACTATGACTGATGTCGTCACAAAGGCCAATGCCCTGTCGAACGCAAAGCGGCTCCTGATCCTGGAGTGGCTGAAGGAGCCGTCACGCCATTTTGGCGCCGAGCATCCCATCGACAAGAAGGAAGGCGTCTGTGGCCTCTACATCGCCGAGAAGCTCGGCGTGTCACCGGCGACGGCGTCCGTCCATCTGAAAGTGCTGACCCAGGCGGGCTTTCTGCGTCCACTCCGGGTCGGAAAATTCACCTACTTCAAGCGCGTCGAGACGGCCTTTGCCGAACTCGCACGTGCGATCGAAACCATCTGATCGTTGGCCATGAGCAAACACGCTGCCATAAACCCGAAGAACGGCGCAGGCGCTTGGGGCGTCGTCGCTCTGGGGTTCATGACGCTTGCCTTGGCATTCACGGTGCGCGGCTCGCTGTCGCTGGCCATGCCGGTGTGGCAATCTGAATTCGGCTGGTCTCGCGGATTCATTTCCGGGATCGCTGCCGTGGCACTGCTCGTCATGGCGGTCGTGGCGCCCTTCGCCGGAGGACTGGTCGATCGTCGCGGCTCTCGGCCGCTCCTGATTTTCGGGCTCGCCGCGATCGGCCTCGGCGTCGCGCTCGTCGCGATTGCCCAACCAGGCGTCACGGCTTGGCTGCTGCCGATCGGCTTCGCCGGAATCGGTGCCATCGGCTTCGGCACAATCGCCCAGCATGTTGTCGCGGCCGCGATTGCGCAGAGAGTCGAGCAGAACCGTGGCCTGGCTGTCGGGATCGGCACCGCCGGGTCGACCGCCGGGCAGCTCCTGCTGATGCCGGTCCTTGCGTTCTTCATGCAAAGCGGGGAATGGCGCACGCCCTTCCTGCTGCTCGCATTGGCCTGCTTCCTGCTCATACCGGTGACATGGCGAGCGCTGAGCTCCCGCGGACCGACGTCGACAGCCGGCGACCAACTTCATGGCGAGGCCGATGGCCGCAAGGGCCTTCGCAGCGACCTCGGCACGCTACTGCGTAGTCCGGTCTTCCACGCCATATTCTGGAGCTACACAATCTGCGGCTTCACGACGAGCGGCGTCATCGAGACTCACCTCATGCCATATGCGTCGCTGTGCGGCTTCGGCCCGGTTCCAAGCGCGGCCGCCTATGGCGTCCTCTCAGCCTTGAACCTCGCCGGAATGATTGCCGCCGGATGGCTGTCCGACCGCGTGCATCGGCCGTTGCTCCTGGCGTTCATCTACACGGCTCGCGCGGGCGCCTTCTTCCTACTGCTGTTCGTCGCCGACAACTATCCCTTGCTCATCATCTTCGCGATCGTATTTGGGCTCTTCGACTATTCCACCGTTCCCGTCACCGCGAGCTATCTGGCCAGCCGGCTGGGGATCAGGGTGCTCGGTCTCTCAATGGGTCTGCTTTCGGCTGGCCATGCGGTCGGCGGAGCGGCCGGCGCCTGGGCCGGCGGCGCCGTCTTCGACTGGAGCGGGGGCTATGGCGTACTATGGACCGCATCCATCGGTCTGGCCGTTATCGCAGCTCTGCTGGTCGTCGCGCTTGGCGACAATGAGCGCACCATACGACGCATACCAGCGACGGCCTAGCCACCAGTCGAAACGTCTGGCGCGCGGCTCTCGTCGCGCACCCAACGTCAGGTTTCGCCGGGAGGAAGCGACGCCATTCGTCTGGCCCTCCCGTCCGGCTGCGAGGGAGGACACTTATGCGAAGCGGATATTGCTCAGGTCGATCGACACCATCAGCGGATCCTCGATCACCCGGTTCTCGGCATCACGCGTGAACGCACGGCGCTTCGTCGGAAGCCAAATGCCATCGGCCTGGGCGTAGTCGTAGACGCGCTGTGCGGCGGCAAATCCACCGGCGACATCGACAAAATAGTCGTGCCGGCGCAGCAGCAGATCGCTGCCGAAGAAAAAGTCCTGCACTTCGCTATGCGTCGCGATCTGCGACGGAAAACGCGCGCGGAGCCTATGCCAGGTCTCTCCGGCCTCGTCCCACAGATCCAGTTCCTCGACCACGACTCCGGGAAGGGTGAGCAGAAAGGGCGTGGTCAGATAGGTCCAGAGCGCATACCCGTTGAAGTAGGCGCGATGAAGCGGGTCCCAGGCCGTGGTTTTCTCGTGGCCAGCGAACGCGGCGCGAGGATCCAGACGCTCGGCGACGACAGCGCCTTCCATCGTCTCGATCGCGATGCGGCCGGGTGTGAAGGCGGTCAACTGGTTCGGCGCACCGAACGGGATCACCGACGCCCTTTCCTCACGGAGCCACACCGTCATTTCGCGCGGATCGGGATCTTGATGAAGTCCCTTCATCGCCCACAAGGCGCCGCCCGTGACGATCATCGCCTTGACGATGTTGAACTGGTTCCATCGCTCGAGCCCTCCATGGGCCTCGATGATGCGGTTGAGCAGATTAGGCATTGTCCGTGGCTCCATGAAAAAAATGGGCGAGCGTCCTGTGGCGCTCGCCCAGGGCGCGGCATCAGATTCCGAACAGAGGCCTACCCGCCGACCGACGCGCGATACCGCGCCGCCGGAACCTTGAGCGAGAGGTTCGGCATGAGCTTCTGACGCGCCGCCTCGTAGGCCTCCCAATCGCGCACATCCGGCAGCGAAGGGATGGTGATGAGCTCGCCCAGATCGAAGCCGACAAGAGCCGCGTCCACCATCTCCTCTGCGGGCATCACGATCTCGCTCGGCAGGTGCTCGACCGGCACGCCGGCGATACCCCAGAAGTCCGTGGCTGTTGCACCCGGCAGAACCGCGTGAATGCGCACGTTCTTCTCCGCCAGTTCCTTGTGCAGCGACAGGCTGAAGGCGATCACGAAAGCCTTGGTCCCGCCATAGACACCGTTCAGCACCTCCGGCGCGATGCCGACGATCGAGGCGATGTTGATGATCGTGCCCGCGCCGCGCTCGACAAAGCGTGGCGCCGCGGCATAAGTCAGCCGCGTCAGCGCGCTGACGTTCAGTGTGATCATCTCATCCATCTTGTCGGCGTCCGACACCAGCAGCGGGCCGGTCGCGCCGATACCGGCGTTGTTGACCAGCGTGGTGATGCTGGCATCGGTCTTCAGTACATTCGCGACGCGGGCGAGATCCGCCTTGTTGCCGAGATCCGCCGCAACAACCTCGATCGAGCGACCGGTCTGATCGGTGAGGCGCTTGGCCAATTCATTCAGGCGCGCCTGATTGCGGGCCACGAGGATCAGGTCATAGCCCCTGCGTGCCAGGCGATCGGCGTAGATCGCACCAATGCCGGATGAAGCGCCGGTGACCAGCGCGGTGCCTTTTGAGGTCGAAGTCATTGCAAGCTCCAATATGGTTTGTGGAGCCCGAAACTAATCCGGCAAGTCTACGTCTCAAATGTCATATATACATCGATTACAGCCATTTGTCGTGACCGCCCGTGTCGTAGACGCATCCACAGCCGCAGGCCTTCCACTTCTTAGCGGAGCCGAACCGGCTTCTGCATGGATGGCATTGCCGACCAGTGAATGCGTCCGTCACTCGCACTTCGGGAAAGAGATCACGAGCCGGCGGCTTCAGCCGCCGGCTCGTGTTCACTTCAGCGAGCGGCGGACGCCAGCAGCTTCGCGACGAAGGCCTCGCCGAACGCGTCCGACGAGAAGGGCTGCTGCCCGCTGACGAGCTCGCGATCCTCGATCACGTTCGGCTGGAAAGCCGCAATGCGATCGACATGCGCGCCGGCCTGCGCGAGCGCATCGGCCGCATAGAAGAGAACCGAGCCGCCAAGTTGCTGACCCGGTCCTTCGATGATCCGCTCTTCGCCAGTCGCAAACACCGTCAGGCGGTAGCCGGCATAGGGCCAGCCTTCTGCGATCTTGCTCGCCTTAAAGATATCGCCCGCGACCATCGCCTCCCGATAAGCCACAGGATCGGAAACGGTGGATAACAGCGCGGTGGGACCGTGGCAGATGACGCCGGTCGGCCGCGCGTTGGCATGGAAGGTCTTCAGGATGTCGCCCAGAGTCTTGTTCTGGATGAGATCCTGCATGGGCGCATGGCCGCCCGGAATGAAGATGCCGACATAATCGGAGGTGCCTTCCCGAACCACATCGGCGAGAGTCCTCGGCGCTTTGATCCCAGGATAACCCTCCAGAAACCTGACTGCCGCCGCACGGGCGTTGTCGTCATTGCCGAAGAAGGCCTTATCGTTCGAGACGGGATCGAACGTTGCGGCATTGCCTTCGGGATTGGCAAAGACGGGCGTGTAGCCAGCCTCGACGAGCTTGCGCAGCGGGATCGACAATTCATCCAGATAGAATCCGGTCTTATACGTCTTGCCATCCTTGAGCTTGAGTTCGCCCGCGCTCGACAGGATGATGAGGACCTGGCTGCGGTCCGCGGCAAGGGCCGGCCCTGCGCCAGCAATAGGCGCCAGCAGCGCGAGAGATAGGCCAAGTCCGCCGATCATGACGTTGCGGCGGCTATGCCCCTTGGATCCTTCGCTGTCAGGATCTTCGGTTGTGTCGATGCTCATCTCTTTTTCTCCTTCTGTGGAAGCCCGGTCATGACGGATCACCAAGCATGATCCGGGTAGGTTTTCATTCATGTCTGAAGTAATGTGACCGGTCACCTTTATCCGATCGAAAGCGGAGCCCCGACACATCACGCCGCGCGCCCCATCAGGAGCCACCACTACGGCAACAAAACAATATGACCGGTCACTTTAATCTGTCAAGTGAAGCTTTGTAACCTAGCGGATCACCGCAGCAGCAGCCGGAAGCAGACGTCCAGGAATTCGTCCACCGGCTCGCGGTTCTTCACGATCTTCAGCCGGAGGACGATGCCCTCCCACGCGTTGACGAGGAAGTTTCCGAGTTCGTCGGCATCGAGATCAGGATTGATCTCGCCTGCTGCTTGGGCTTTGCGAAGGACGCCGGCGACGATCCCGGACCATGCCTGCAGAATCTCGCGCAGCGCTTCGCGCACTGGCGGATGCGACGTCGCGATCTCGGCTCCGAGGTTCCCCAGCAGGCAACCGCGCTCGAAATCGAACCGCGCATAGCTGTCGGCCAGGAAGTTGAAGTGCTGGCGCAGCCGTTCCAGCGGAGGCTTGCTCTCGTCGAAAAGCATATCGACCCGGTTGCTCTCGCCATAGGGACCGAGCACGTCGAGGACGAGCAGCTCCTTGCTCTTAAAGTGATTGAAGAATGACCCCTTGGGGACGCCCGCGGCTTCCGTGATGTCCTGGATCGAACAGCCGTTGAAACCCTTCGCATGCAGCGTCTCAAGCCCCGCCTGGACCAACTTCCCACGGACACTTGGCCTTGGCATCGCAGCTCACCCCAACATATATGACCGGTCACTTTATATGGGATTTACTCCTCAATAGGCAGTTTGACAACGCGGAATGACGCGCGCCCGCCGGGATGTCGAATCCTGACGGGCACAGACTTCGACGCCGTCCCCGTCATGACCGCTCGCGGTAAGGAAATCGCCGCAACGATCCACGAATCCGCCGGCGGCCGCTTCCCGGTCAACGTGCAAGCGATAGCTGGCGATCGGCGGCGCCTTCATGCCCATCGACAACGCGCTGAAGTTCGCTGGTGATGCCTATCTCAGCATCGAGAGATCGGCAGACGACACGATCGCCATCCGGGTGCTGGACACAGGGGACTGGGCATCCCGGACGATCAACTTGACGCTGTCATGCGGCCATTCTTCCGGCTCGAACAAGCGCGTAGCCGAGGAACTGGTGGTACCGGCCTCGGTTTGGCAATCGCTTATCGGCTCACACGGGCGATCGGTGGCGAGCTTCGATTGCAAAATCGAGACGGCGGCGGCATTTCCGCCGAGGTCGTTCTGACGAGACTGCCAGCTCTGACGACCAATCTGTGATCGGGCGGCGCGACAGCGGAACCGAGACACCGGATCGAAACCGGCTGTCAAGCCACTGAATTCTGCCCCCAGAATGCATCCTCGGCGTTCTGATCCTCGGAAAATAGCCAGACTTCACGAATCTTGCCACCTTCGATGCACAGGACGTCGATACGCGCCGCGTGGCGTGCTTCGTTCGCTCCGCCGCCTCAGCCTATGTTGAGCACAGCTTTTCCTGACACCTGCCGCTCGAAGAGGCTCTTCGCGATCTTATCTACCTCGACCCACGGTGCCTGGACCTCGATCCTCGGAACGACATGGCCGGCCTCGATCGCGCGCAGCAGTCTGGCCAAGCCCAACGCCGGCGGCTCGTAGCGCAATTCCGACACGAGGAAGAGGCCCTCAAGCCGTGGCCGGCCGGTCAGATAGAACTTGCTGACATCAATAGGCGCGGGTTGCCGCGCCGAATTGCCGTAACTGACGCACACTCCATCGCGCGCGAGCATCGTGAGCGCCGTTGCGAGCGCCGCGCCGCCGATGGACTCAAGGACTAGGTCGAATGGACCCGTGCTTGAAGCCGACGAGAGATCGGCATCGACGATGACTTGGTGCGCACCGTCATCCAATACCTGCTGTCGGAGTTCGTCTCTACGAACCGCACCGACGACATACGCGCCAGACGCGCGCGCGAGCTGGCAGGCGAAATGGCCGACGCCGCCGGACGCGCCGTTAATCAAGACCTTCTTCCCAACCAGAAGGCCGCCCTTCTCCAGCGCCTTCAGCGCGGTCAGTCCAGCCACAGGCAACGTCGATGCCTGCTGAATGGAGACAGACGCCGGTATCTCGGCGATCGAGCGGGTGGAGATGGCGATAGCCTCAGCCCAAGCTCCTTCTTCCACGAACCCGACGACACGCGCTCCCGTTGGCGGACCGCTCCCATCCGCGGCCGAGCGCTCGACGACACCAGCGAAATCCCACCCGGGTCTCCAGCCATCAGCCGGCTGGGTGATTGCGCGCCGCACCTCGCCGAGATTGAGAGAGAACGCCTCGACTCTAACCAGCGCCTCCGAGGCACCTGGCGATGGGTCATCAACCTGTGAAAGGACGAAAGTCTCGTTTCCAGTCGATCGTGTGACGACTGCTCTCATGTCTCGTACCCCGTAACTTGGCCAGCCCGCTCCGTTTAAGGTGGACGACTCACGTATTGCGCGCGTCCGCATCAGCTTAGTCAGCTCCCATGCGCTAGGAAGGTCATAAACACGGCAAATCAAGCCAAACTAGGTAAATCGCTCCTGTGAGCCGATAACGGTGCGCCGTCATCAGGACGCTTGCCACCTACGACGGCGCAGCCTGGGCCGTCTGGGACGAGGCGCTGTTCGTCGTGTTCGTGTTGGCGACCCAGCGACTCACCTAGAGACCTTGGCGGTACGGCTTATCAACCTTTGACGCGAAGGATCACGGCGCGCCGCGCCACGAATGACACGCTCATCCCGGGCTGCATCGCGTCCTCGACGAGACGGACTTTCTCGGCCGTCGACCAACGGCGCCGACGCTGCACCGAGGTGATCACTTCGACCCGCGAAAACGGGCCGTCAGGGGATTTCGACATAGTCGTACTCATAGGCGAATGCCTTATCGGTTATGCTACCTGTCCGATCAAAATGGGGTGCGCTCCAGCGGGCCGCTGCTCATTGACCGGCTGAAGGACGTCGCCGGAAAAACCTAGTCTGCATCCATATGGGCATTTCGCCTGATCGCTTGCGAGAGTTCGGCGCGAGACGTCACCGGAGATGCCCCCGCTCCTGGCGCCTGCTACGTTGGTCGCGGCCGCGCAAAAAAAGCATCGCACCGCCCTTGAGAATGAGTGAGCAGACAGTTATTTATAGATCAGTTAGATGACAGCGAGGTAGCATGGCAAGGCCTAGGAGTGAGGATAAGCGGAATGCCATCCTAGCGGCGACGACGGACCTTGTCGCCGAACAGGGGCTTGGTGCAGCTACTGCCGAGATCGCCAAGAGGGCGGGGGTGCCGCACGGCTCGGTTTTCACCTACTTCGGCACCAAGTCTGAGCTCCTCAACGCGGTTTATCTTGAGCTGAAGACGGAGTTGATCAACACCGTGTCGGCTGCAATGCCGGCCGGAGACGATACGCGCCTCCAGCTCCATCATCTCTGGGTGAGTTGGACGCATTGGGGGGCGTCGAATCCGTCGAAGCGACGGGTCCTCGCGCAGCTCAGCGTATCGGATCAAATTACCGAGCTAAGCCGGAAGGCAGCATACGAGGGAGCCGGGTCATCGCTAGCGCTGATGCGGCGGGCGAGCGCCAACGGTGCGCTGCGCGACGCTCCTCTGCAGTATGTCGGTGCGCTCGTCGAAACCTCGGTGGCGACCACGACGGACTTCATGATCCGCGATCCCGCGCAAGCTGACGCGTTCTGCAAATTCGGGTTCGAGGCAGTGTGGCGAGCGCTCAGCTAAGTTCTCATTTTCACAATTTAGATGACTGTCTGAACGGTCAATTATAAGGAGAATACGGAATGTCGAAAGTTTGGCTGATCACAGGAAGCGGTAGCGGCCTCGGTCGCAATATCGCCGAAGCAGCCTTGCAGGCCGGAAACCAAGTTGTCGCCACGGCGCGTGACACCGCTCAGTTGACCGACCTGGTCGCACAATATGAGGCGCAGGTGCGCGCTGTCCGGCTGGATGTGACGAACGAGGATGAGGGCAAGGCGGCCGTGCAGGCTGCGGTCGAGACGTTTGGCAGGCTCGATGTACTCGTCAACAACGCCGGCTATGGAGATACACGCCCCTTCGAGCAGGTTCCCTCGGATGATTTCCGCAAGCTTGTCGAAACCTGCCTTTTCGGTGTGGTGAACCTGACGCGCGCGGCGCTTCCCGTGATGCGTCAGCAGCGCAGCGGCCATATCATTCAGATTTCCTCACTGGGCGGGCGCACCGCCTTTCCGGGCAACGCTGCCTATTTCGCCTCGAAATGGGCCGTCGGCGGCTTCACGGAAGGGGTCGCACTCGAGACCGCGCCGTTCGGCGTCAAGATAACGGCGCTGGAGCCGGGAGCGTTGCGGACAAACTGGGGCAAGCGTGCACATGCCCTGCGGGAGCCGCTGCTGCCCGAGTATGAGCCGTCAGTCGGCGTCGGCATGAAACAAATGGAGGGCTTCTGGGGCAACGAGCGCGGCGATCCGATCAAGGTTGCCCAGATCGTCCTCAAGATCGCCCAAGCCGAGACGCTTCCGCCGCACATCCTCCTCGGCAGCGACGCCTTTCAGCTCACTCGCCAAGCCGAGCAGGCAAGGGCCGCCGAAGCCGACCTTTGGCAAGCAGTAAGCGCGTCGATCGACATGGACACCGCCAGCCCCATCCCGGCGCTGCCGACCGCCTGATCCCGCCTTTTTCACCTGAAGCATCCAGAACCCCGGAGCAAAGTCATGAAGATCATCACCAAGCATTTCATCAATGGCGCGTTCGTCGCTTCTCACGGCGCCGATGTCGTTGAGGTACGCAACCCCACCAACAACGCACTGATCGGCCGCGTAACAATGGGCGACGCGGTGGATGCCGAACGCGCCATCGCCGCCGCCAAGGCGGCATTCCCCGCATGGTCGCAGACCACGCTGGACGAGCGCAAGGCCTGGCTACAGAAGCTCGCGGACGCCGTCACCGAGCGCCTAGACGATCTGACAGCCTTATGCATTGCTGAGTTCGGCGGTCTCGCCGGCTTCTCAGGCTATGCGATGACCCAGGCCCGAGACTTCTTCGTCCTAGCCCAGGAAACCCTAAAGCCAGAGAACTTCCAGCAGAGAGTGAACGCGGCGGAGGTCGCGCGCGTGCCGCTCGGCGTGGCCGGGCTGCTGACGCCTTGGAACGGAAATCCCTGGTTCGTCTGCGGCAAGGCGGCATCGGCGCTCGCCGCAGGCTGCACTGTGGTTATCAAGCCGAGCGAACTCAGCGCCCTTGAGGCACAGGTGCTGATGGAGGCCTTTCACAAAGCTGGGCTGCCGGCTGGCGTAATCAACGTCGTGAACGGGCTGGGCGACCCCGTTGGGAACACGATCACCCGCAGCCTCGACGTCCAGAAGATCTCCTTCACCGGCTCCACCCGGGTCGGCAAGTTGATCAACCGGGACGCAACAGAGACCATGAAGCGGGTAACGCTGGAGCTCGGCGGCAAGTCGCCGACCGTGATCATGCCAGACGCCGACGTGGAAGGCGCAGTCGGGTTCGCGCTGACGGTGGGACTTATCAACACCGGTTCGGCCTGCATTGCAGGGACCCGCATCCTGGTTCCCGAGCGCCGCGGCGAGGAATTCAAGGCGGCGCTGAAGGCTGCCATGGAAGCGCTGAAATCCGGCGATCCGGCCGATCCGGCAACAACCGTTCAGCCGATGATCACTGCCGGCCATTGGGACCGAGTGCAGGGCTACATCAAAAAGGGCTTGGATGGGGGTGCCGACCTGGTGACGGGCGGACTAGGCAAACCTAAGGGCCTTGAAGCCGGCAACTTCGTTAAGCCGACCTTGTTCGCCAATGTCCGCAACGACATGGCCATCGCCCAGGAGGAGATCTTTGGGCCGGTTCTGGCAATGATCACCTACCGCGACGAAGATGACGCCGTCGCGATCGCCAATGACGTCGAATACGGCCTGCACGCCTACGTCTACGGCGCGGACCGGGAGCGCGCCCGCGCGATCGCAAACCGCCTGCAAGCGGGCCGCGTGATGATCAATGAACTGGTCGATGACCCCAAAGCACCGTTCGGTGGCTTCAAGCTGTCGGGCTTCGGACGCGAGTTTGGCGTTGCAGGCATGCAGGCCTTCACCGAACCCCGCGCCGTCTTCGGTTGATCAAAGTCTCAAACCGTCGGTGCTACGGTCGACGAGTACATCGCCGACGGTGGAAGGCCCGGCGAGCGAGGCGCCGGTTCCTTCGCCAAACAAGATACTGCGCAATGAAGGCGCGCCGGCCGACGAGATGCCTGCATCGCCATCGACCGAGCGGCCGGAGGCTCAATAGCGTCATGGGCGGCACCAGCGTCATTGATCACTTTCTAGAAGTCTTCAACCCCTTCAGCGGCAGCGGGATTTCTCAGCACAGCCTCGACATGCGGCTCGGCCAGGCCGACCGGCTTGCACGCGCGACCGGGCTCGACATGATCGAGATCGGCTGGCGTCCGACCGTCGGCAACTATCTCGGCCGCGTCACCAAGCCTCGCATTCTTCAGGCGATGCGCGAAGGCGCCGGCGAGCAGGCCGCCCAGCTCATCGACCACCTCAAGAAGGCCGACATGGCGAAGGAAGCCGAACGCCTGCTGGCCGATGCCGGCTGGTTGCCCGAGCCGATGCGCCTTGTCGATGAGGCCGACGTGCCCGTGGCTGAACCCGATGCCGGCGGTGGGGATGACGGCGAAGCACTGCCGGACTTCCTAGCCGGTGACGACGAGGAGGAGGTTTCTCCGGATGTCGAAGACGAAAGCCAGCTCGTCGCGGCGGAATGAGTGCAACGCGGAGCGGCTTCGGCCGCTCCGCTCATTCCTACCGAAGGAGCGTGGCCATGACGTTATCTCGATGAAGCGGTTAGCGCCGCCGATGCGAACAGTCGCAGCCATCCTGGCAGTTCGACTGCCAGTTGCTCCCACCCGATTCCCATTGCGGATCCGCAGCGGCGCTGGGCTCTTTTCGCGACTACCCCATCAAGCCGAAGAGTGACCCTGCCGCGTTCGACCTTCCAGAACCCTCGTCCGGCTCACGCCCTCACGTCCACAATCAGCGGCGCGGCCGACTTGGAGGTCGCCATGACCACGGCATCAAACCCCTCAGCGGTGGCGCCCGGCCCTTCGACCGACTTTGCCGCCTTATCCAGGACTTCCCTCGCGTCCTTCATCTCCGCGTCGAATCCGTTGAGCTTCTTATCGTCGTCCTCCTTCCGCCGAGCCTCGTCCACGGCGGTCTCATAGACTTGCCGCGCGACATTCGCGAAAGACTTGATCTGCTCCATAGAGAGATCGCGGTAGGTCAGGGACGCCGCGGACGGCGCGGCGCTCATCGTCAAGGCGGGAATCGCAGCGCCAGCCGCCGCGCTGTCGACCGGGCTCATACCGTCGCCGGCGCCCGGGTTGGGATTCCGATCGTACGGCTGGCCAGCAGCCTCGGCGACCGCACGCTGACCTTCGACCGCGCCCGCGTACTCCTCTCCTGTCTGAGCGTACTTCTCGTACATGTCCTTCGCAGCCCTTGCCCGGTCGACCGGGTCGGTAATGAGCATGATGGCAAGGAACTGCTCGCCCAGCGCCTTGAGCTTTTCGGCGACATCCTGTTGCGGCGTCTTTTTGTTGTCCGATCGCGAGGCGCTTGAGATCGAAGGCGACTTTTCTTCAAGCAGCGATACGAGGGGGGACTTCGGCGTGGCAGGGCCGGCGGCAGCCGAATCTGCGTTCGGGGCCGCCGCAGCCTTGGCGAACAGAGACGCCGCGTTCAGCGACGCAGACGAGACGTTCATGGCGAATACTCTCCTGTTCCAGGGCCGCGCGCAGCACCTGGAACGGGAATTGCGCGCGAAAGGTGATTAACTTCTAAACATCACTGCGCTTCGCCAATCACGCCTCTGGTCAAGCGCTTCGGCCGCGCCGGATCGACGAAGCCTTCAAACGGGTATGCGAGCATGCCGCCGCTTCGGCTGCGCCTACGCGGTGATTGCAGCGCTCAGCCCGACACTTCGGGCGCCTGTCAGCGGGGGGGATGGTCCTCCGCTCGGTACAGGAGCTGGATCGATGTCCCTCAACGACGCACACGCCTTCGCATTCAGCCTCGCCACCACGCTGATGGCGGCCATCATCATCTTCCAGGCCGGAGACGGCACCCTTTCGGTGATGCCGACCAGCGAGTACGATGGAGACACGGCAGCGATCATCCATGAATTCGATCCCTTCGCCCCCTGACCGGGGCGAACCGATGCCGCGCGGGAATCGATCTCGATTTCCGCTCCCGGCGCATCGGATTTTCAGCTATATTTCGGTCGCGCCATGGTGGTGGTGGAGGCGCAACCGTCAGACTTCCTCTCGCGGAGCGCACCACCATGATCATTCTCGCAGTTCTCGCCTCTCTCGTCGCCATCGGCCTGCTCTGCTGGCTGCTGTTCACTCTGGCCGTGTTCGCACTGCCGGCGTTTGTCGGCATCGCCGTCGGCGCCTGGGCGCACGACACCGGCGCCGGATTCGGAGGCGCCATCCTCGTCGGCCTCGTTGTCGCGGCCGTGACCTTCGCGGTCGGCCATCTTCTCATCATGTTCGTCCGCCCGATGTGGCTGAAGCTCGTCGTCGCGATCGCCTTCGTCGCACCGGCCGCCATCGCCGGTTTCCATGCGACGCATGGCATCGTGAAGCATTTGATGCCCTCGGACGCATGGCAGATCGCCTTCTCCATCATCGGCGCGATCGCTGTCGGCATAACCGCCTTTATCCGGGTCGCGGGAATGGCGACGGCGACCGCCCAGTCCGGTCGGAACCTTGCGCAGGCCTAATATCTGAAGTGCCGCTTCGGCGGACCAACCTGAGCAACGTGCACAGCACTCGTCACGGAAACCCGTAGCGCTGCGATGGATCTCCGATCGGCGCTGATCCCAACCATCCAGCCGTAGTGGAGCGCTTGAACCGGCAGGGTCCATCCCGGCAAGGGACGACAGTATGGTTGCGGAGCGATTATCGAGGTGGCGGCACGGGCCGTACACAGGTTCCCGCCAGGACAAGGGCAGACGAAGCCGGTGAGCGTCGACACGACATCGCTTGCCGTCACGAAGGGTCGCCAGAACCTCCGTTGTCTGACCGTGCCGTGACCGCTCCAAACGGCCTCTTCAATGGCCTGATCTGGCCGAAGGTCGGCTAAAGCCTCGATCGCCTATGACGCAACAGCGGCGTCGCACTTTCTTCCCCTGCCGGCTGCGCCGCCATTCCTCGCGAACCAAGAAAGTTCTCCTTAGCTGTCAGGCCCCTGCGGGGTGCGCCGTCGATCGCCTCCGGCCTGTCGATCGCCATCGAGACCGCAATGGTGCGGGCTCGGAACAGAGTTCAAGGAGAACTACCATGGCGACCATCGGCACCTTCAAGAAGACCGGCAACAACGAGTTCACCGGCGAAATCGTCACCCTCAGCCTCCAGACCAAGAACGTCCGCATCGTCCCTGACGCCCGCGCCAGCGGCGAGAACGCCCCCAGCCACCGCATCTTCGTCGGCCGTGCCGAGATCGGCGCCGCCTGGTCCAAGACCTCCAACGAGGGCCGCGCCTACTTGGGCCTGAAGCT
>WGNC01000041.1 GCA_016124745.1 Thiobacillus sp. | reverse complement strand
GCAAGCGATTCATGCGTGATGGCATACAGGTCGGACCGGGACAGGGTAAACCTGATAGGGAATGTGAACTTCGAGTTCGATGTTCAGATGAGGGCCCCGTCAGCGGATTCCATCAGGGCCAGCAGGCTTGCCGCCTGCACCGACAGGCCGGATATAGGACAGCATCCTTACCTCAGTGCCGCATGCAAAAAATCCCTTGTCACTCCGGGGGGCGTTCATATAAGGTTCCCTAGATGTTGGGCAGGGATTGTCCAGGGTGCTGGGACAGGGTGCGCTTGCCGTGGTAGTCGACTTCCGGGCCGATGCGCTTGAAGGCGACTTCGAACCGCCCGGGCAGGCGCAGCGGGGCGGGCTCCATGACAACGTCACGCGCATGGGCCACGCGCGTGACGGCGGCAAACAGGCCACAGGACACGCTGCCCTGTAGGCGTCAGAGGCCGAGCGTCTTTTTGGCGATGGCGATGGCGAGCCGGTTGATGGGGTTGCGGTTGCCGCCCGGTCGCCAGGTGTGGGCGAGCTTGTTGCGGTAGCCGTCGAACTGGATGCCATGGGGTGCGGCCCAGACTTTGCCGCGGCCGAGCAGGATTTTGAGGACCTCGCTGGCGGCCACGCCGGCGCACAGCTGGCAGGCGATAGTGGTGGAGGGACCTTTGCGGGCCTTGAGGTCGACCCGGCTTTTATCCGCCAGGTAATGCCGATGCAGCAGGGCGGGCGCGAGGCCGACCAGGAAGCGGACGGCTTTTTCCAGTTCGGGCTTGCCGGCCAGCTGGAAGTAGTCCTCGAAGCTCATGCCGCCAGGCAGAAAGTTGAGCAGGGCCGCGCTCATGCCGAGGGGGGCGACGGTCACCGCAGGGATGCGGTGCTCGGCACAGTAGCGGAAGACCTGTTCGCGCGCCCCGAAGGCGAAAAAGTCGAGCCCGTCGACGTAAAGATCGACGTCGCGGAAGAATTCGGCCAGGTTCTGCTCGCTCACGCCGGCAGGAAAGACACGGATATCGGCGTCGGGGTTGATGTCGCGGGCCATACCGGCCAGAACGTCGACCTTGGGGAGTCCCAGGGAGGACATGGCTGCCCCCGCTTGGCGGTTGAGGTTGGCGAGCTCGAAAGAATCGAGATCTGCGATGTAAAATTTTTCGACACCGAGGCGGGCCAAGGTCAGGAGATGGAATCCGCCCACCCCGCCCATGCCGGCGATGGCGATGCGCTTGGTTCTGAGTGTTTGTTGTTCTGGCTCGGTAACCCAGCCAATGTTTCGGGAGAAGGCGGTTGCGTAATCAAAAGGTAACATTCCCGCCCTTCACAAGTTGCATCCCGCTCCGCAGAGATCTTTTTTCTCGAACTGGCTATTCACCTTGTAAACGATGCGCAATTCCCAATTCATCCTGCTTTGAAAATCCAAAGGGATAGAGCGACTTTTCTCCCGGCGGTGGTGGTAGCACCCCACCGAGTTCGGCGATCTTTCGGTCGATGTAATCCAGTTCAAGATGAAGCAGAACCGCTGGAGCACCGACTCTGGGGCACATCTTCTCAGCCCCGATCAGGTCAAACCCCAGCATTCTCTTGTAAAAGAGCGCGTGACGCGGGTTGACCTCGATCACAAAGTCCGAGTATTTGTGAATATGGAAGGCATAGATGAAGGCAATATGGAACAACGCTGCCAGAACTGATTTGGAGGCGGCGTTTTCATCTACTGCCAGTTTGGTCAATTCGGCAATTTTCTTGCCCTGCGCCCTCAGGGTGTCAACCTCGGCTTTGTAGAGTTCGTCCACCACCATGCCGGTCGGGCTATCCAATCCCAAAGTCACCGTTCCGGAGATGGAGTCTTCCTGATGCGCAACCAGCGTGATTTTGTTGGGTTCCTTGCCAAGGGCATCAGCCTCGTAGCCACGCCAGCTATACATTTTCTCTACCAGCATGCTGGCCGACTTGCGGCGGTCTTCGTTGTGGGCAAGGCGGACTTTGAACTCCTGGCGACTCACCCGCGTGGCCCCCTCGTCCTGAGCATGGCTCTGGTCGATGCACAAATCCTTCAGCCGGTAAGGCGACTGGAAGGCGACGATGGTCTTGTCCCATTCGTCTGGATCCTGGCGTCGATTCTTGATTCCGTATGGCAGTTTAGGTGTTTGTGGCATATTCCTGTTCGTACGGGATGAGTGCAGTCTGATCATGTTCGCCATCCGGGGATTGCTGGTAAATATCATTTCGGCAACTAACCCGGTTAACTTGACGCTTCCTCGTCTATTCAGGTTTCATCTTTAAGCCAGCGTGCCGCATCCCTTGCAAAATAAGTCAGAACCCCATCCGCCCCCGCCCGCTTGAACGCCAGTAGCGCTTCCATGACGCAAGCACGCTCGTCCAGCCAGCCATTCTGCGCTGCCGCCTTCAGCATCGCGTATTCGCCACTGACCTGATAGGCATAGGTCGGCGCACCGTAAGCATCTTTCACGCGCCGAATCACGTCCAGATAGGGCATGCCAGGCTTGATCATGACCATGTCGGCGCCTTCCTGCAGGTCCATCCCGACTTCCCACAAGGCTTCATCGCTGTTGGCCGGGTCCATCTGGTAGGTGGTTTTGTTGCCCTTGCCCAGATTGGCGGCCGAGCCGACCGCATCGCGAAACGGGCCGTAAAAACTCGAGGCGTACTTAGCAGCATAGGCCAGAATCCGGGTATGGATATGGCCGGCATTTTCGAGCGCGCTGCGCAGGGCCGCGACGCGGCCGTCCATCATGTCGGACGGCGCGACGACGTCGGCGCCGGACTGGGCGTGGACCACCGCCTGCCGCGCCAGAACCGCCACGGTCTCGTCGTTCAGCACATAGCCGCTGTCGTCGATCAGGCCGTCCTGGCCGTGGCTGGTGTAGGGGTCGAGCGCAATGTCGGTGATGATGCCCAGTTCAGGGAAACGCTGCTTCAACGCGGACACGGTGCGCGGCACCAGGCCATCCGGATTGAGCGCTTCTTCGGCACCCAAGGATTTCAGGCTGGCATCGATGACCGGGAATAGCGCCAGCGCCGGAATGCCCAGTTGCACGCATTCTTCCGCCACCGGCAACAGCAAATCGACCGACAGCCGCTCGACGCCTGGCATCGAGGCCACCGGCTCGCGCCTGTTCTGCCCATCCAGGACAAACACCGGGTAAATCAGGTCATTTGACGTCAGTGTGTGCTCACGCATCAATCGGCGGGAAAAATCGTCACGCCGCATACGACGCATGCGGCTGGCCGGGAATGGGGCAAATGGCAGGCTCACGAACTTCTCCAAAAAATCGGTGGTGGTGTGGAACTATTTTAATGCGATGCCGCTCAATGAAGCAGACGGTTTCGCATCGTCTCCCGCTTCTCCTCCCTGAGCGGGATGCCTTAATCCCCTTAAGGCATTTATTAGCCCTGACCCCTCCCTTGGTCAGGGCTTTTTCTTTTGCAGTTGTAAACAAGTCCTTCGACAGGCTTCCTTCGACTGGCTCGCCATGAACGGAACCAATACGTTGCCGTTCGTCCTCAACTTGTCGAAGGACTTGTTCAGGTTCTCCTGAAATTCGTTACTTGCCGATGAGGGCAGATGCTTTTTCCCGTACTTGAGCCAATTCGGCTGGCGATACCTTGCCTTTGCGGCTGGCCGTGCGCGAAATCCAATCGAGACTTTTTATCTGATCCGACAGCACGGCGCCGGGGCGGTCACCCGCAATCAAGACCTCGAACGGATAGCCCTTGATCTGCGTGGTCATCGGACAGCACAGCATAAGGCCGGTCTTGCTATTGTAGGTTGCAGGACTTACCACTAGCGCTGGACGATGTCCGGCTTGCTCATGTCCAGCCTGCGGATCGAAATGTAGCCAGACAATGTCACCTGCCTCCGGTACATAGCGCTCAATCACTACAACAGTTCCTCGCCTGTTGGCGCACCGAAATCGACTTCGGCATGCAGGTTTTCCGCGGTTATGCCGGCAAGCAGTTGGTCAAGGTCGCAGTCGTTTGCACGGATTGGTTCGATGACGATTCGGCCGTCTTCTTCACGAATATCGATCGGATCATTCAAGCGCAAGCAGGCTGCCTCCATGATCCCGGCAGGGATACGAACGGATGCACTGTTGCCCCATTTCTTCACGATTACGCGCACGGTACATCCCCTGTTCATCCAATGTAGACACAATGTATCCCAGAAAGCAGCATGTGTCTACATTGTAGCAACGCATCATGTAATGGAGTCTCATTGAAGTATTCGGCTCGATCCGGAAGCACGATCACCTTCACGTCTCCGGGCAAAGGATAAGAGCGGGTAGCGCTGTCCTACGCAAACCCCAGAAATACAGCCAGGGCGCGATTGACGCGGAGCATCGCATCGTCATCGAGATGGCCAAAGGCTTCGCCTATCTTGGCGCGCCCCAGAGTCTGAGGTTTATCAACCATCACCTGCGATGCTTTGTTCAAGCCGTTTACCTCGCTTGGCTCGACCGTGATGCGGAACAAGGGAGCGTCCCGAAGCTCGCTGGTCACGGGCAAGATGGTGATCGACGGGTGTTCATTGAATAAATCCGACTGGATTACCAGACCGGGGCGAGGCTTTCCGAAATCACCCTGCAAGGCAATCGTAACCAGATCACCCCGCCTCACTCTTGTCCCTCAACTGGGGAATTCCATCCGGTTGTATCGGCTGCAGCAGCCAACCAGTCCAGCGTTTCAGCCTCGAGTGCATCGCTGGTCAATGCAAGCGATTGACGACGGCATTCTTCAGCGAATCCGGGGCGACGCGTATCCGGCACCCAAATTTGAACTGGCCGCAATCCAGCGGCTCGCAAGGCGGCTCGATGCTTGTTTACCCGCTCCAGTGTGGTCGATCTCATGTTCGCTCTCAAATTCGTTACATGTAACATGTATAGCGCACGGTTCGTTACATGCAACACAAAACGTCCGGAAGATTTGAGAAAGCGCTGATCTATTCCATTCGTGGTGGGCCCTTCGACTTCGCTCAGGGCGAACGGGCCGAATTAATCAGCGCGTCCTTCAGGAGTCCCGAAACAAGTCCTTCGACAAGTTCAGGCTGCGTCGTGAGCGCGTCGAACGGACGAACGGCAACGTATTGGTTCCGTTCATGGTGAGCCTGTCGAACCATCGTGGTGAGCCCTTCGACCCTGCCCAGGAGAGCCCTGTCGATCCGTTCGTGGTGAGCCAGTCGAACCATCTCCTGAGCGCAGTCGAAGGGCGCACAGCGAACCAGCTTGCTCAGGGCTTCCTTGAAGTTTCCCGGCCTGGATTTTCAGCCTGAGCCGCTTCCTCTACCGCTGCCTGATCTTCCCGTAGCCAGCCTTCGATCAAGGCCGCCGCATCCTCGGCGCCCAAGCGGGACAAACTCGAAAACAGTTGCACGCTGACGCCGTCCAGTGCCGCGAGTTCCTGCTGGACACTGCGCAAGGTCAGCGTCTTCTCGCTATTGGACAATTTGTCCGCCTTTGACAGCAGTATGTGCACCGGTTTGCCGGTCGGGGTGAACCAGTCGAGCATCTGCCGGTCGAGCGGCGTGAGTGGATGGCGCGCATCCATGATCAGCACCATGCCGACCAGCGCCTCGCGCTCCTGCAGATAGCGCGACAGCAAGGCTTCCCATTTCGCTTTCACCGCAGGCGGGACTTTGGCATAACCATAGCCCGGCAGGTCGACCAGATAGGTGTCGGCGTCGAGTTCGAAAAAGTTGATGAGCTGGGTTCTTCCGGGTGTCTTGGACGTGAATGCCAGGCGATTTTTTCGCGTCAACAGGTTGATTGCACTCGATTTTCCGGCGTTCGAGCGTCCGGCAAACGCGATTTCGGCGCGACTGAATGGCAAGTCGCGCAGCTGGGCGACCGAGGTATGGAATTGGGCGCGATTGAGCACGGGCTTGGCAGTCATATTAGTTGCCGCTAAACTACCCGTTTTCCCAAGTTTTGCAAGCTTTAGGAGCTTTTGATGAAACTCGTCGTCTCTCTGGTTGCCGCCCTGGCCGCCACCTCCGCTTTTGCCAACGCACCCGCTGCCACGCCGGCCAGCAAAGGCGACCCCAAGGCGGCAGAAACCATCGTCAACCAGGTGTGCGCGGGCTGCCATTCGGTGGACGGCAACAGTGCGGCGGCGGCCAACCCCAAACTCGCCGGGCTCAACGCTGAATACATCAACAAGCAGCTTAACGATTTCAAATCGGGCGCGCGCAAGAATGCCATTATGTCGGGCATGGTCGCCGCCCTGAGCCAGCAGGACATGCTCAATCTGGCGGCTTACTACAGCGCCCAGCAACCCAAGCCGGGCACTTCCAAGGATCAGCAACTGGCGCTGATCGGGCAGAAAATCTATCGTGGTGGTGTCCTCGGCGCAGGCGTGCCGGCATGCGCCTCGTGCCACGGCGCCCAGGGCAAGGGCATCCCCACCCAGTTCCCGCGGCTGGCCGGCCAGCATAGCGAATACATCTACACCCAGTTGAATGCTTTCCGGCTCGGCGAGCGCGCAAACGATGGTGCCAAGATGATGCGCAGCATCGCCGCCAAGATGACAGATGCCGACATGAAGGCCGTCGCCTCCTATATTCAGGGCTTGCGTTAATCCAATCGACTGCGCCAGAGTCGATGCAGGGGTGACGCGAGTCACCCCTTTTCATTTTGTGCTCTGCGCGGGCCATCAATGCCCGCAGTTCCAACGGCGAACAAAAGAAGCTTGTCGCCTTCGGCTTCAAAGTCATGAAGGCAGGCCATACGGTGCGCCCGGGCGTCAAGGATGAACCGGGGGATGCGGCCAGCCTTGAGATCAAACTGTCGGCGGATCTGCCCGGCAGTCGCCCCTTGCATCCGTCCCAAGTCTGAATCAATGCTGCAACAGCTTCCACAGTTGTAGGGGAACGGACCTGCCGATTGTGCCATTCGCATAAACAATGGCGATCCATTATCATCGTCTGCCCAAATCCGCTTTATTTATTGGCGACAATTCGAACGGACACCCAGAGGAGAAACCATGAAGAAACTGCTGCCCACTCTGATGCTTGCGCTTGGCGCCGGCATTTCTGCCCAAGTGCTGGCGCAAACGCCAGCCAACCCCTACACCACCAACCCCTACCTCCAGAACGTCCCTCCCCCTGCACCCATCACGCTGCCCAACATGGGAAACATGATGCCGGCGCTCATTCCCGGCATGCCCAAAGGAACCGGCAAGATTACCAGCGTGCCGCCCTGGACCATGTCCAAATCGCCGACGCCCGAAGAAAAAAAGAAGTTCATGAAGACCATGATTCCCCAGCTCAGCAGCATGGGGCTGAACATGCGTGACATCATGAATTTCATGACCACCAAGTACAAGGTTGCGGAAGGCGTGAGCTTCGACGACGTGGTGGAGTCGATGAAACTGCGCGCCAACCAGGTCAACCTCAAGCTGGTCGGGCATTCGCCCATGATCAAGGATATCCAGGCAGTGCTGGGCGATACGTCGACGCCGCGCATGGAAGTATTCCACTTCTGCGACATCGAGGCCGGGCGGGAAATCATGATGCTGGTACCCGAATCCATCGTTTATCTGCCTTGCCGGATCGCGGTCATGGAGGATGCGCAGAAGAACATCTGGGTGCTGACGCTGGACTGGGACACCGCATGGCTCGATGGCATGGATAGCGAAGGCATGGGCCTGAGCCCCGAAATGAAGGTGCTGGCCAAAAAAATCCACGACAACATGGACAATGTCATGCGCGCAGGCGCCAACGGCGATCTCTGATACCGGCCTGTCAGGAGTGTCGGACCCTCTCCTTTTCAAGGTCCGACACTAGACTGAACTGATATGTGATGTACTTGATAGTCAATTGTTTTACCTGCTGAAATATCAGCAAACTCTCGCCGGCACGCCGGTAACCAATCGGAGGTTCTCCATGTACACACGTAAACTCGCTCTTGTCGCCGCGCTGCTGGCGGCCCCTGCTGCTCACGCCCAGAGCCCCATGCTGCCGATGATGGATCCGGCCATGATGAATCAGATGATGGCGCCGATGGGCCAGATGATGAATCCCGCCATGCTGGCTCCCATGATGGCTCCCGTGGGTCAGATGGTGAACCCGGCCATGATGGGCCAGATGATGAATCCCGCCATGCTGGCTCCCATGATGGCCCCCATGGGTCAAATGGCGAACCCGGCCATGATGAACCAGATGATGAACCCCGCCATGATGGCTCCCATGATGGCGCCGATGGGTCAGATGGTGAACCCGGCCATGATGGGCCAGATGATGAATCCCGCCATGCTGGCTCCCATGATGGCGCCGATGGGTCAGATGGTGAACCCGGCCATGATGGGCCAGATGATGAACCCCGCCATGCTGGCTCCCATGATGCAACCGATGGGTCAGATGATGAACCCGGCCATGATGAATCAGATGATGAATCCCGCCATGCTGGCTCCCATGATGGCGCCGATGGGCCAGATGGTGAACCCGGCCATGATGGCTCCCATGATGGCGCCGATGGGCCAGATGATGCCCATGATGCCGTTTCCTGCAGCGCCTGCCGCAGAAGCCGCTCCCGCTGCAGCACCTGCGGCCCCGCCAGCCAAGTAATCTGGCCTGGCCTGCACGCTGGCCATCCAGGATGGGCCAGCGTGCATCTCCTGAGTACCTACCCTATCATCCGGGAATCGACAACGAATGGAGCCAAACCCAATGCAAGCCCATAAACTCGCTTTCATCGCCCTTGTGATCGGGACCGGTAGTGCCCATGCACAATATGGCATGCAGCCGATGATGAATCCCCTGAGCTCGGTTGCACCGATGTTGATGCCAGTATTGCTGCCTTTGGGTGCCAACTTGATGTCCGCGCAGATGTACCAGCCGCAATCCATGATGAACCCCTACATGAATCCGATGGCGGCCAGCAACCCTTACCTGAATCCGTATGCCGGCCAGGCCAATCCCTTCGCGACGATGATGCGGCCACCTGCTCCGGCTTATGGCGGGTATGGCATGCCTGTCGCCCCGAATTACGGTGGCTACGGTGTTCCGGCCACCCCGGCTTATGGCGGCTATCGCGCACCTACCGCACCGGTGCAGGCCGCACCGATGCCCTTCTTCCCGATGATGCCGCCAACGCCCGCAGCGACCATGCCTGCTGCACCAGCCTACGGCGGCTACGGTATGCCTGCTGCCCCGGCACAATCGACCCCGGCGCCGGCGCAAGCGGCGCCGATGCCATTTTTCCCCATGATGCCGTCCCAGGCTGCGGCTCCGGTCGCCGCACCGGTTGCGGCCCCGGCGGCGGCGCCCGCGCCGGCCAGCAACCCGTTCGATCCGGCCAAGTGGATGCAGATGATGGGTGGCATGGCCCCCGCTGCAGCGCCACAAGCCGCCCCCGCTCCGGCCAAGTAGGCACGGTGGTGGGCCTCGGCCATCGCCCCGCTTGCGGGGCGGTGTGCTTTGTGGCCCGCACACACTGATGAAAAAAACATGGCTGTATGCCGTTCCCTTGGCGCTTGCCGCGCTCGTTGCCGGAGGCTGGCTGGCGCAGACACGTTATGCGCCCAAAGCCCCTGCCGAAGCCGCCGTCGCCGCATTGTGGCAACTCGGCTTTCCCGACTTGCAGGGAAATCGCCAGATGCTGGCCCAATGGCGCGGCCAGGTGCTGGTGCTGAATTTCTGGGCCAGCTGGTGCGCGCCGTGCCGTGATGAAATGCCGGATTTCGCCTCCCTGCGTGCCCAGTACCGGCCCAAGGGGGTCGAATTTGTCGGCATCGCCATCGACAACTCGGCCAACGTCACGCGGTTCCTCGAGCAACACCCGGTCGACTATCCGGTCCTCATCGGCGAAGGCGCCGCCCACAGCCTCGCGCGTCAGCTTGGCAACCCGAGCGGGGCGCTGCCCTACACGATCGTGCTCGGTCGGGACGGCGCTATCGTACTGAGCCATCTGGGCCGGCTGCCGCGCACGACGCTGCAAGCGACGCTGATGCAATACAGCCCATAGATGCAACTTAGCGTCAATATCTGGACAATTTACTATCATTTACGGCAAACTTGCCGCCATGACGACAAAACGAACCGGCCGCCCTGCGGCCAAATCGGTCTCCAGTCTGAACCCGCATGTCCTGGTCTTGCATGGCCCCAACCTGAATCTCCTGGGCAGCCGCGAGCCCAAGCATTATGGTCTCGCCACGCTCGACGACATCAACCGTGCGCTGGTGCGCCGCGGCGAGGCCGCCGGGGCGCAGGTCGAAACCTTTCAGCACAATCATGAAGGCGCCCTGATCGACCGGGTACATCAGGCCGCTCGCGACCACGTCGATTTCATCATCATCAATCCGGCGGGCTACACCCACACCAGCGTGGCGCTGCGCGATGCGCTGGCAGCCACTGCAATCCCGTTCATCGAAGTTCATCTTTCCAACATTTACGCGCGCGAAGGCTTCCGTCACCACTCGTATTTTTCCGACCTCGCCGTCGGCGTGGTGTCCGGGCTGGGCGCGCACGGCTACGAACTGGCGCTCGAATACGCCTTGCGCCACCTACAAAACAGGACCTCCCATGGATCTCAGAAAACTGAAAAAACTCATTGATCTGGTCGAAGCCTCAGGCATCGCCGAGCTGGAAATCACCGAAGGCGAGGAAAAAGTCCGCATCGCCAAGAGCATTGCGGGCGCGCCGATGATGATGGCGCACGCGCCCCAGATGATGCACGCAGCGCCTCCCGCTGCTGTTGCGGCTGCGCCCGGTGCTGCCGCGCCGGCAGAAGACGAAGTCCCCGAAGGCCACGTGGTGCGTTCGCCCATGGTCGGCACTTTCTATCGCGCACCGGCCCCCGGCTCAAAAAACTTTTCCGAGGTCGGCCAGAGCGTGAATGCCGGCGACACGCTGTGCATCATCGAGGCAATGAAGCTGCTGAACGAAATCGAAGCGGATCAGGGCGGCGTCATCAAGGCCATCCTGGTCGAAAACGGCCAGCCGGTGGAATACGGCGAGCCTTTGTTTGTAATTGCTTGAGAAAGGCAGGGGCTAGGAATTAGGAGTTAGGAATTAGGGAAAACCCGGGCTTCAGTGACACGCCGCAATCCTGAAGCCCATCCGACCCTAGCCCCTAGATCCTAGCTCCTAGCCCCTACATACATGTTCGAAAAAATCCTCATTGCGAATCGCGGCGAGATTGCACTGCGCATCCAGCGTGCCTGCCGTGAAATGGGCATCAAGACGGTTGCGGTGTATTCCGAGGCCGACCGCGATGCGAAGTATGTGAAGCTGGCCGACGAGTCCGTGTGCATCGGCCCACCGCCTTCCGCACAAAGTTATCTGCATGTGCCGTCGATCATCGCCGCTGCCGAAGTCACCGATGCCGAAGCGATCCATCCCGGCTACGGCTTCCTGTCTGAAAACGCCAACTTCGCCGAACGGGTGGAGTCCTCCGGCTTTACCTTCATCGGCCCGCGCCCCGACAACATCCGCCTGATGGGCGACAAGGTGGCCGCCAAGCAGGCAATGATCGACGCCAAGGTACCGTGCGTACCCGGCTCCGACGGCGCGCTGCCGGATGACCCCGACGAGATCGTCAGGACAGCGGCCCGCATCGGCTACCCGGTGATCATCAAGGCAGCGGGTGGCGGCGGTGGCCGTGGCATGCGGGTTGTGCATACCGAGGCTGCACTGCTGAATGCGGTGACGATGACCCAGACCGAAGCCGGCACGGCCTTCGGCAATCCCATGGTCTACATGGAAAAATTCCTGCAGACGCCACGCCATGTGGAAATACAGATTCTGGCCGACGAGCACGGCAACGCCGTTCACCTGGGCGAACGCGACTGCTCGATGCAGCGCCGCCACCAGAAAGTGCTGGAAGAGGCCCCGGCCCCCGGACTCGATCCCAAGCTGCGCGACCAGATCGGCGAACGCTGCGCCGAGGCCTGCCGCAAGATCGGCTATCGCGGCGCGGGAACCTTCGAGTTCCTGTACGAAAACGGCGAGTTCTATTTCATCGAAATGAACACCCGGGTGCAGGTCGAACACCCGGTGACCGAGCTCATCACCGGCATCGACATCGTGCAGACGCAGATCCGCGTCGCCGCGGGCGAGAAGCTGCCGTGGAAGCAGAAGGACATCCGCTTCAAGGGCCATGCCATCGAGTGCCGCATCAATGCCGAGCACCCGACGACCTTCATCCCCAGCCCCGGCAAGCTCACCAACTATCACGCCCCCGGCGGTCCAGGCATTCGCGTCGACTCGCACGTCTATCACGGCTACTACGTGCCGCCGCATTACGATTCGATGATCGGCAAGCTGATCGCCTTTGGCGATACGCGCGACCAGGCCATCGCCCGCATGCGCGGCGCGCTGATGGAAATGGTGGTCGAGGGCATCCAGACCAACATCCCGCTGCATCAGGACCTGATGCACGACAGTGCCTTCATCGCCGGCGGCACCAGCATCCACTATCTGGAACACAAGCTGGCGGGGGAGAAAGGGTAAGCAGTAAGCAGTGAACGGTAAGCTGCAATCCCGTTCACCGTTCACCGTTCACCGCTCACCACCATGCCCTGGCAATCCGTTCGCATCCTCGTTGACTCCAAGCAGGCCGAACCGCTGTCCGATGCACTAATCGAGGCCGGCGCGCTGTCGGTGTCGCTGGAAGATGCCGATGCCGGCACGGCCGACGAAACGCCGCTGTTCGGCGAGCCGGATCACCCGACCGCCGAGTTGTGGCGGCACAGCATCGCACGGGTGCTGCTCGACGAAGACGCCGATGTGCCCGCCATTCTGGCCTCGGCAGCCGAACAGGCCGGTGTCGCGACCCCGACCGCATTCACGATCGAGCAGGTGGCCGAGCAGGACTGGGTGCGCCTGACCCAGTCGCAGTTCGATCCCATCCCGATTTCGCCGCGCCTGTGGATCGTGCCGACCTGGCATGAGGCCCCCGACGGCAGCGCCATCAACCTCAAGCTCGACCCCGGCCTGGCCTTCGGCACCGGCAGCCACCCGACCACGCGGCTGTGCCTGCGCTGGCTCGACGATCATTTGCGTGGCGGCGAAAACCTGCTGGATTACGGCTGCGGCTCCGGCATCCTCGCCATCGCCGCAGCCAGGCTCGGTGCGGCGCCGGTAGACGGCGTCGACATCGATGCGCAAGCGGTCACGGCTTCGTGCGATAACGCCGAACTGAACGGCGTCAGCGCGCACTTCTGCCTGCCCGGAGCGCTCGCGGATGGCCAGTACGATGTCGTCGTCGCCAACATCCTCACCAACCCGCTCAAGGGTATGGCCCCGTTGCTGGCCGGCCGGGTGCGAACAGGCGGACAGCTGGTGCTGTCCGGCATCCTCGCCGAACAGGCCGACGAAGTGATGGCGGTTTACCGTGACTGGTTCGTCTTCGAGCCGCCTGCCATCGACGAGGGCTGGGTGCGCCTGGCCGGGGTCAAGCAGTGAACTACCGCACCACCTGCCCGGAATGCGCCAGCGTATTCCTGCTCGGAGCCGACCAGCTCGACGCCGCGCAGGGCTGGGTGCAATGCAGCGTCTGCGGTGCGGCCTTCGACGCGTACCCGAGCCTGCTGATGGAAGACGGCTCGCCGCTGCCCCCGCCCGTCGAGCCCACTCCGATCGAAGCGCCTGCGCAGGCGGAGGCCGCACCTGCCGAATCCGAGCCGGAAGAAACCTTCGCAGCCGAAGTCGCTGAATCGATTCCTGCGCAGGCGTCTCCGGAAACCGCCGCTGCGGACGAAGCCGGGTCCGAAATCACCCCGCGCGGCATTGCGCAACGCGAAGCCCCGACCGATCTGCCATCGATCATCCTCATCGATCCTGACATTCCGGTCCCGGAAGACCTTGGACCGCTACCGGAGATTCAAGCTGCGCCCGCGTATCCCGCCAAGCGGGCCGTACCGGTACCTGCGCCGGCAGCCACGCCTGCGGCACGCATCGAATACGCCACGCCCATGCCCGGCACCGTGCGCATCCGGGTGAGCCCGCGCCGCATCAAGCCGTGGATATGGGCTGCGGCGAGCACGCTGCTGCTGCTTCTGCTGCTCGCCCAGATCAGCTTCTTCCTGCGCGACGCGCTGGTCAGCCGGATGCCGCAGACGCGTCCGGCATTCGAGCAGGCCTGCGCCGTGCTCGGCTGCACGCTGTCCCTGCCGCAAAACCTGGCCCTGCTGCAGATCGTCGGTTCCGACCTGCAAACCGAATCCAGCAGCCGCCTGAAGCTCACACTCACGCTCGGCAACCGTGCCAGCCATGTCCAGGCCTGGCCTGTGCTGGTGCTCACCCTGAACGACCAGCGCAACCGCCCGCTGGCACGCCGCAGCTTTGCCCCCAGCGAATATCTCGGCGACTCCCGGCGCATTGCCGACGGCATACCGCCACGCAGCGAACAGGCGCTGAGCCTGCCGTTGAGCGTGCGCAATCTGGCGCCGATGGGCTTCGATCTGCAGCTCACTTATTAAACCTAGAAACCGCAGTTGACCGCTCGTCGACCTTGCAAGCGCCGCATGAATTCAGTGTTGAGTGCCTTCGATGCCGTTCACCCGGTGGGCGTGACCGCTACGCGTCCAACTGCGGTTTCCAGGTTAAATTCCCGCATGCTGGCACGGCCAACCCGGCGCAAGGCTGGCTGGCCCGGCGCTTCTTCGGTATAGTGCGTTTTCCCGTTGCGGGAGAGCGCGTGCCGAGTGCATTCAACCCGGCCGCCGCCGAAGGCGTAACCCACCCGGAATCGCTCAGGCAAAAGGACCGCAACGGCAGGGCGTATCCGTTCAGCCCTCAATACTCTGGAGAGCGCGGGCGCTGGGTTTTCTGACCAGCCAGCCGCCACCGAAGGGGCAGCGGCGCCAGCATCCTAACCGGAACTGGCCGCCGTAATCTCTCAGGTACCAAGGACAGAGGGGTGAAGCGAATCCACGCTTCACCCCTTTTTTATTTTTGGTATCGCCCACATGACGAATCAAGCAGTGCTCAAGCAAACCCCGCTCAACGCCACCCACCGCGAACTCGGCGCAAAAATGGTCGATTTCGGCGGCTGGGACATGCCGGTGAACTATGGATCGCAGATCGAGGAGCACCATTCCGTGCGCAGCGGCTGCGGGCTGTTCGACGTCTCGCACATGCTGCCGCTGGACATCCGCGGGGCCAACGTCCGAGCCTTCCTGCGTCGCCTGGTCGCCAACAACGTCGACAAGCTGCAGGTCTCCGGCAAGGCGCTGTATTCGTGCATGCTCAACGAGGCCGGCGGCGTCATCGACGACCTCATCATCTATTTCATGGACGCGTCCTGGTTCCGCCTCGTGGTCAACGCTGGCACCGCGGAAAAAGACCTGGCGTGGATGGAAAAGATGAACGTCACCTGGGGCATGGGCCTGACGCTTACCCCGCGCCGCGACCTCGCGATGATCGCCATCCAGGGCCCCGACGCCACCCGGGTGCTGAACGAGGCGCTGCCCGGCGTCGACCAGATCACCACCCACCTCAAACCCTTCAATGCCGCGGCCATGGGCGAAATGTTCATTGCCCGTACCGGCTACACCGGCGAGGACGGCTTCGAAGTGATGGTGCTTGCGAAGGCCGCGCCCTTCTTCTGGAAAGCGCTCATGCAAGCCGGCGGCAAGCCGATTGGCCTGGGCGCTCGTGACACCCTGCGGCTCGAAGCCGGGATGAACCTCTACGGCCAGGATATGGATGAAACCACCTCGCCGCTGGAATCCGGCCTGGCCTGGACGGTGGACATGAAAACAGAACGTGATTTCGTCGGCCGTTCCGCGCTGGAAAAAAGCGAAGTGACGCAGCAACTCGCCGGCCTGCTGCTGCTCGACAAGGGTGTGTTGCGCGGTCACCAGAAGGTCACGACGAAAAATGGCAACGGTGAGATCACCTCCGGCACCTTCTCGCCTACACTGCAGCAATCCATCGCACTCGCGCGCATCCCGCTCGGCATCGCCCCGGGCGACGAAGTCGACGTCGAGATCCGCGATAAGAAACTGAAAGCCAAAGTGGTGAAATATCCGTTCGTGCGTAACGGGAAGGTACTGATTTAGGAGGGATCAGGATTCAGGGGCCAGGGGTCAGGGGAAAAGCGCGGCGCAGCCGCACCTCCCCTGAATCCTGAATCCTGATCCCTGACCCCTGGAACACAACTCGACCAGGAATACACAACATGAACATC
>WGNC01000030.1 GCA_016124745.1 Thiobacillus sp. | reverse complement strand
CAACATGACGGCCGGCGTGGTGGCTTTGCACAAGGGCTTCAAGGTTTGATTGCTGAAGGATTCATCGAGCGCAGCCTCAACCACCTGCTGCTGCAGTCGCCGGGCGCGAACGAGGCCCTGCGGCGCCATGCCGGCTGCAGCGTGCGCTTCGACCTGACGCTCGCCCGATACGATTTCCGCATCGCCGACGACGGCTGTTTTTCCGGGGCCGTCGTCGGGTCGCCCGACGCTGTCATCCGCCCGACAGCCACGCTCATCACCCGGCTGCCGTTTTTCGGCCGTGAAGCGTTGCGCCATGCCGAATACAGCGGGGACCCCGCGCTGCTCGCCACACTGGACCGCGTGTTCAAGCAGTTGAATTGGGATGTCGAAGCCGATCTCGCACCTGCCGTGGGCAATGTCGCCGCGCATCGCCTGCATGCTGCCGGGCGCGACGCCCTCGCCGGCATCACTCATGCGCTCTCCGCGCTCGGCCACAATGCCAGCGAATACGTGGTGGAAGAGGCCGAACTGATGGCACGCGGCGTCGATATCGCACGCTTCAACCATGATGTGGACCGCCTCGCCGACGACGTGGCACGGCTGGACGCTCGCCTGCGTTTTCTGGAAGCCCAGGTGCAGGACGCGCAAGCGCGCCCGGCATGAAACTGCTGCGCCTCCTCCGCATCCTGACCATTGGCCTGCGCTACGGGCTGGAGGAGTTCTTTCTTGGCCACGAGCGGGTGCGGCCGCTGCGCTGGCTGGTGCGCTTCGCCCTGTTCTGGCGGCCACTGACCGAACCGCGCGCGGTGCGACTGCGGCTTGCGCTGGAGTCACTGGGGCCGATCTTCGTGAAATTCGGCCAGATGCTCTCGACCCGCCGCGATCTATTACCGGTCGACATTGCGGACGAACTCGCCAAATTGCAGGATCGCGTCCCTCCTTTCCCTTCGGACCTGGCACTCGAAGTCCTGCAAGCGGCTTACAAGAAGCCGCTGCCAGAGGTCTTCGCCGAGTTCGATGCCACGCCGGTCGCTGCGGCCTCGGTCGCGCAGGTGCATTTCGCCCGGCTGCATGACGGCAAGGCCGTCGCCGTCAAGATCCTGCGCCCCGGAATCGGCCGTGTCATCGGCCACGATGTCGAGCTGCTCTACGCTGCCGCCGGCCTGCTGGAAAAACTGTTTGCCGACGGCAAGCGCCTGCGCCCGCGCGAAGTGGTGGACGAGTTCGAGAAGCATCTGCAGGACGAACTCGACCTCATGCGCGAAGCCGCCAACTGCTCTCAGTTGCGGCGCAACTTCCTCAATTCGCCCCTGCTGGTCGTGCCGGAAGTGTATTGGGACTATTGCGAGACGAACGTGATGGTGATGGACCGCATGGACGGCATCCCCATCGGCCAGGTCGATGCCGTGCGCGCCGCCGGGGTGGACTTCAAGAAACTCGCCACCACCGGCGTCGAACTGTTTTTCACCCAGGTCTTCCGCGACGGCTTCTTCCATGCCGACATGCACCCCGGCAATATTCTGGTCAAGCCGGATGGGCAGTACGTCGCGCTTGATTTCGGCATCATGGGCACGCTCACCGAGGTCGACAAGCAATACCTGGCGCGCAATTTCCTCGCCTTCTTCCGCCGCGACTACAAGGGCGTGGCGCTGGCGCACCTGGAATCCGGCTGGGTGCCGGCCGACACCCGGATCGACGAGCTCGAAGCCGCCGTGCGGACGGTGTGCGAGCCGGTGTTCGATCGCCCGCTGAAGGAGATTTCCTTCGGCCGCGTGCTGCTGCAGCTGTTCCAGGCCTCGCGCCGCTTCAACGTCGAAATCCAGCCGCAGCTGGTGCTGCTGCAGAAAACGCTGCTCAACATCGAAGGCCTCGGTCGTCAGCTCGATCCCGATCTCGACCTGTGGAAAACCGCCAAGTCCTTCCTGGAGCGCTGGATGAACGAGCAGGTTGGCTGGCGCGCCCTGTTCAACAACCTGAAGACCGAAGCGCCCAAATGGGCGGCCCTGCTGCCGCAGCTGCCGCGGCTGGCGCACCAGGCCCTGAATGAAAACCGGCTGGCCCAGCTGGAAGCCGGGCTCACGCTCATGCTGCGCCAACAGCAATCCCGCAATCAATGGCTGGGCGTGATCGCCGGCCTGCTCGCCGTCACTGCCGCCACCGCCCTTTATCTCGCCTTTCAATAAGGACCTTGCCGTGGATCACACCCTGATCGGTTTCGTCATCGCCTATCTCGTCGTCTCGCTCGGCATCGGTTTCTACGCCGCCACCAAAGTCCACAACGCCAGCGACTACATCACCGCCGGCCGCTCGCTGCCGATGATCGTGGTGGTGGCGATGGTATTCGCCACCTGGTTCGGTGCCGAAACCGTGCTCGGCATCCCTGCCACCTTCCTCGATGAAAATCTGGGCGGCACGATTTCCGATCCCTTTGGCGCCTCCCTCGCGCTGATCCTGTTCGGCCTGTTCTTCGCCCGGCCGTTGTACCGGATGAAGCTGACGACGCTGGGCGACTATTTCCGCCAGCGCTACAACCGCCCGGTCGAGATCGTGATCTCGCTGGCGATCGCGCTGTCCTACCTGGGCTGGGTGTCGGCGCAGGTGGTGGCGCTGGGACTGGTGTTCAACGTGCTGTCCGACGGCATCATCGACCAGGCGCAGGGCATCTACATCGGGGCGGCGGTGGTGCTGATGTATACGCTGTTCGGCGGCATGTGGTCGGTGGCGCTGACGACCCTGGTGCAGATGACCGTCATCGTCGTCGGCCTGCTGTGGATCGCCAAGCTGGTGGGCGACATGCCGGAGGTCAACGGCATCGCACCGGTGGTCGAGCACGCAACGACAGCCGGCAAATTCGAATTCTGGCCACCGATGGAATGGACCGCGGTGGTCACCTTCGTCGCCGGCCTGCTCACCATGGGCCTCGGGTCGATCCCCCAGCAGGACGTGTTCCAGCGTGCCAACACCTCGAAGAACGAGCGCATCGCGGTGTGGGGCACGGTCATCGGCGGCTCGCTGTATTTCCTTTTCGCCGCCGTGCCGATCTACCTGACCTATGCCGCCACCCTGGTCGACCCGGTGCAGGCCGCTGCAATCCACGCCCAGGATGCGCAGCTGGTGTTGCCCGCTTTCGTCAAGACCCACCTGCCGCTCTATGCGCAGATCGTGTTTTACGGCGCCCTGCTCTCGGTCATCATGTCTACCGCCTCCGGCACCCTGCTGGCGCCGTCCGTCACCATCTCGGAAAACATCATCAAGGAGTTCATGCCGCATCACCGCATGAGCCAGAAAAAGCTGCTGTGGATCACGCGCGCCGTCGTCGTCGCTTTCTCCGCCCTGGTGGTGGCCTATTCGCTGTGGTCGTTGGACAGCGAGACCAGCATCCACCAAATGGTGGAAAACGCCTACAAGGTCACGCTGGCCTGCGCCTTCGTCCCCTTGGTCGCGGGCCTCTACTGGAAACGCGCCAACAATACCGGTGCGGGACTGTCCATCCTGCTGGGGCTGGTTGTCTGGATCGCGATGGAATTCATCGCGCCGGAAGCCGCGCTGCCGCCGCAATTCGCCGGGCTCATTGCGAGCGCGGTCGGCATGGTTGCGGGTTCGCTGCTCGCGCGACGCGCGAGCGTTCACCCCCGTCACCCGGAACGGGCCTGACCGCCCTTTCCGACGGAGAGGGCGATGGCACTGCTCGAACTGCGCAAGCTCACCCGCCGCTTCGGCGATTTCTCCGCAGTCGACAACGTCAGCCTGTCCATCGAATCGGGCGAGTTCGTCACCCTGCTCGGGCCCTCTGGCTGCGGCAAGACCACCATTCTGCGCATGATCGCGGGCTTCGACCTGCCCGATGTGGGCCAGATCCTGCTCGACGGCAGCAACATCGCCGACATCCCGCCCGAAAAGCGGCCGCTGCATACGGTCTTCCAGAGCTATGCCCTGTTTCCGCACATGACGGTGGCAGACAATGTCGCATTCCCGCTCAGGATGGCGCATTTCGACAAAGCCGCCATCGCGGCCAAGGTGCACGAAGCGCTGGAGAGCGTGTATCTTTCGGACCGCGCCCGCGCGTATCCGCACGAGCTTTCCGGCGGCCGGAAACAGCGCGTGGCGCTCGCCCGCAGCCTGGTGAACCGTCCGCGCCTGCTGCTGCTCGACGAACCGCTGGCCGCGCTCGACGCCAAGCTGCGCGAGGAAATGCAGCACGAACTGATCGACCTGCAGCGGGAAATCGGCATCACCTTCATCTTCGTCACCCATGCCCAGGACGAGGCGCTGGCGCTTTCGCACCGTGTCGCGGTGATGAACCGGGGCCGCATCGAGCAATATGACGAACCGTCGAAAATCTACGGCTTTCCGCGCAACCGCTTCGTCGCCGATTTCATCGGCAACACCAACCTGCTGGAGGTGGCTGTCACCGAAGCCACCCCCACCCACCTGCGCCTCGCGGCAGCGGGACTGGGCGACATTGTGTCGCCGCCACGCGAAGGTACGCGTGCCGGACAGAAAGGCTGGTTCAGCGTACGGCCCGAACAGGTCCGCATTGGGGGCCATCTGGACGGGGAACTTGAAAATCACTACTCCGGCAAGGTTCGCAGTTTCATCTACGTGGGCGACGTCACCACCTACACGGTGGAACTGGCGGATGGCACCGCGATCGAGGCGCTGCTGTCAAACTCGGCACCGGGTCGCGCCCGCTTCTTCGAGGTGGGCGACGATGTCGCCGTGGGCTGGCCGCACGATGCCGGGGTGTTTCTCCATGACTAGGCGCTTCGGCCGCTGGCTGGTCGGGCTGCCGCCCACGCTGTTCCTGTTGCTGTTCTTCGTGGCGCCGAGCCTGATCATGATCGTGGCGTCGTTCCGGCTTGCCGGCGAGTACGGCGGCCTGGCACCGCTCGTCGAGCACGGCCGCTGGCAACTCACGCTGGAGACCTACCGCTTCTTTTTCAGCGATTTCATTTACGTCGAGATCTTCATCCGATCCTTCAGCGTGGCACTCGCCACCACGCTGATCTGCGTCCTGCTGGCCTATCCGCTGGCCTGGCTGATCGCGCGCAGCCCGAAAAAGCACCAGGACCTGATGGTGCTGCTGGCGGTGCTGCCTTTCGCCAGCAACTTCCTCATCCGCGTGTACGCCTGGATGATCATCCTCGGCCCGCAAGCAGCCGTGGCCCGCGCGCTCAACAGCCTGCTGGCAATGTTCGGATTCGAGCCCGTTACCTTGCTGTTTTCGCCCTTCGCCGTGCTGGTGGGCATGGTGTACGTGCATCTGCCCTTCATGATCCTGCCGCTCTACACCAACCTGGCGAGGCACGACCCCGCGCTGCTGGATGCCGCGCAGGATCTCGGCGCCAACGCCTGGCAGCGCTTCTGGGAAGTCACCTGGCCGCTGTCGCTGCCCGGCATCTATGCGGGATCGGTGCTGGTCTTCATTCCGGTGCTGGGCATGTTCGCCATCCCCGACATCCTGGGCGGCACCGGCGACATCCTGATCGGCAATGTCATCAAGGAACAGTTTCTCGGCACCCGCGACTGGCCCTTCGGCGCCACGCTGTCGCTGATGCTGACGCTGGCCGTGCTGGCGTGTGCGGGGCTGGCCGCATGGCTGGCGCGGCGCGGAGTCGGCCGCCATGCGTAGGAATCCGTTGTGGCTGTGGGCAGCGGCGCTGGCCGCTTATGCCTTTCTCTACCTGCCGCTGCTGATCGTGGTGCTGTATTCCTTCAACGATTCCCGGCTCAATGCCGAATGGGTGGGCTTCACTCTGCACTGGTACAGTGAGCTGTTCAACGACGCCAACATGTTGATCGCGGCACGCAACTCGCTGCTCATCGCCGCGACCGCAAGCCTGGCCGCCACCCTGCTGGGCACCCTGGCGGGGCTCGCGATCCACCGCTACAAGCTGCGCATCCTGCCGGTCCTCGCCATCACGCCGGTGGCGATGCCGGAAATCCTGCTCGGCGTCAGCCTGCTGCTGTTCTTCAATCTGGTGTTCCGTCCCTGGCTCGGCCTCGAACTGGGCATGTGGTCGGTCATCGTCGCCCACATCACCTTCTGCATCGGCTTCGTCACCATCGTCGTGCGCGTCAGCCTCTTGGGCATGGACGAAAGCATTTTCGAGGCCGCCCGCGACCTCGGCGCCACGCCCTGGCAGACCTTCCGCCTGGTGACCTTTCCGCTCATCCTGCCGGCCGTGATGGCCGGCGCGCTCATGTCCTTTTCGCTTTCGCTGGACGACTTCGTCATCACCTTCTTCACCGCCGGGGTGGGGGTCTCGACGCTGCCGCTGGAGATCTACTCGATGATCAAGATCGCGGTCACGCCCGAGGTCAACGCGGTGTCCACGCTGCTGATGCTGCTGACGCTGGGCATGATCGTGCTCGCCTCGCGCATTCACGGCAAAGCCGTCAGATCAATAGGCGTATGAGACTCCTTGCACTGCTGCTGCTTGGGCTGTCCTCATCGCTGCACGCCGCCGACGTGCTGCATCTGTACAACTGGAACAACTACATCTCGGACGCGACCGTGGCGCGTTTCGAAGCCGCCTGCCGCTGCAGGCTGGTGCAGGACTACTACTCCGACAACGAGGAAATGCTCGCCAAGCTGGCGGCCGGCGCCTCCGGCTACGACCTCATCGTGCCGACCGGAAACGCGGTCGAAGCGCTCATCAGGTCGCAGCAGCTGCGCCCGCTCGACAAACGTCTGCTGCCCAAGCTGAACAACATCGACCCGGCCTACCTCGACACCGCCTTCGATCCGGGCAACCGCTACTCGGTACCCTACGCCTACACGATCACGCTGATCGGCTACAACGTCGAGAAGCTGCGCGAACTGGGCCTGCCGACCGACACCTGGGCCATGATCTTCGAGCCGAAATATCTGGTCAAGCTGAAAGGCCGGGTAACCGTGCTCGATTCGCAACGCGAACTGATGGCGGCCGCGCTCAAGTATCTCGGCTACTCCGTCAACGACACCGACGAGGCGCACTGGCGCCGCGCGCGCGACCTGATCCTGCGCGCCAAACCCTACTGGGCCGCGTTCAACGCGTCGAGCTACATCAAGGAACTGACGGTCGGCAACATCTGGCTCGCCCACGGCTATTCCAGCGACATGTTCCAGGCGCAGCAGGATGCGAAGCAGGCCGGACGGCCTTTCACGATTTCGTATGCCATACCGAAGGAAGGCGCCGTGCTCGCGCTGGACTCGATGGTGATTCACAAGAGCGGCCCGCGTCCCGATCTCGCCCACCAGTTCATCGACTTCATGCTCGACGGGCATAACTCGGCAGAACTCACCAACCTCATCGGCTCTGGCAACCCCAACCGTGCCGCCCTCCAGTACATCGATCCCGCCATCGCCGCCAACCGGGCGGTCTTCCCCACCCCGGACATCCTGCAGCGACTGGAAATGCTGCGCGATCTCGACCGCAACCAGCGCCGCGTGCTGTCGAGGATTTGGATGGAGATCAAGATGCGGTAGGGGGAATTTCTCCTGCCCAGTAACTGGGGCAGGTTCGCAACACCGGCTTCGGCCGTTAGCGCAAATAGCCTTCGTGTTCCAGCTTGAGCAGGATCTGCTGCACCGCCTCGTCGATGCCGAGGCCGGTGGTGTCGATGGCGAGTTCCGGCCGCTCCGGCACCTCATAGGGATCCGAGACCCCGGTAAATTCTGGAATCAGCCCCGCGCGCGCCTTGGCGTACAAGCCCTTGCGGTCGCGCGACTCGCAGGTTGCGATGGGAGTGGAAACATAGACTTCGACAAACCCGCCGACCGCCTCGATCATGGCGCGCACGTCACGGCGGGTCTGGCGGTAAGGCCCGATCGGTGCGCAGATGGCGATGCCGCGATTCTTGGTAATCTCGGAAGCGACAAAGCCGATGCGCCGCACGTTGATGTCGCGGTGCGCCTTGGAGAACCCCAGCTCGGACGACAGGTTGCGGCGCACGATGTCGCCGTCGAGCAGGGTCACCGAGCGCCCGCCCATTTCCATCAGGCGTGCCGCCAGCGCGCGCGCCAGTGTGGATTTGCCCGAGCCGGACAGGCCGGTAAAAAATACGGTGAAGCCCTGGCACTCGCGCGGCGGGTTCTGCCGGTGCAGTTCGGCAAGCACTTCGGGAAAGCTGTACCACTCGGGGATCTTCAAGCCCGCCTGCATGCGGCGCCGGAATTCCTCCTCGTTCAGCGTGAGCAGCCGGGACCCGGCAGGCGCGGCGGACTCGGGCAGGTATTCGGCGCGGTCTTCCACATACACCATGCGCGGATAGGGGATCAGGCGCACCCCGATCCTGCCTGCCAGTTCGGTCAGCGACGCCTCGGCTTCAGCCTGGACGAGGTCTTCCCCGCGGCGACAATCGCCGTCGGCCTGGTGTTCGCCGCCGGCGATCAGCAGGCTGCAGCCGTAATTGCGCGCGACGATGGCGCGCAGTTGCAAGGCATGCACGCCCGCTTCGCGCGGTGGCACCGGCAACAGCGACAACTGGGTGGAGGCGGCGGGAAAGCGTTCGCGTATGGCGATGAAGCTGCGCACCAGACCGAAATACGCCGGGGCTTCGGTGATATCGCCGCCGGCCTGCGGGTGCAGCAGCAGGTTGGCTTCGTTCTCGATGGCACATTTCAGGCAGAACTCGAACTGCGCGCGATGCATCGGCTGGCGCGCCTGCCAGGCGACCACGCGCCGCCAGCCGCGCCGCGCGAACAGCGCGCGCAATTCCGCCGGGGTGGCGCGCAGGCCCGAAAAATCCGGGTGCGGCGGCAGCGCCACGCCTTCGACCGCGCCACCCAGATGCCAGGTGCCGTCGACCTCCCACACATCGCTGACGGTCAGCACGGCGAGCATGAAGCCTTCGCCATCGCGCAGGGCCACGCGGGCGCCTGGCTTCAGGCCGGCGGCCGCTTTCTGGCGACTGGCGAGCGTGACCGGCAGCGGCCAGAAGCTACCGTCGTCCAGTTGCCGGTCCGCCTCGACGCGGGCGCATTGGGCTCGCGACATGAAACCGGTGAGCGGCGAGTAGGCGCCGTTCATCAGCATCTCGAGTTCGCATTGCTGTTGCCAGTCGAGGTCGAGCGAAGGCAGCCCAAAGGCTTCCCGCCTGAGTGCCTCCCCTTTGGCCGGGTCGATGAGGTTGACGAGCGTGCCGCCGTAGGGCGCGATAAGTTGATTCATGTCTGTTCCGGCAGCAAGCCGGCGAAGTTATTTGTAGATCTCGAAAAAACTAGCAATAAACCGGCCAAGTTCTGATTCGGGCAAGTGATTGATGCCGGCAGCGCCCTTGCGACCGCCCCCCGTTTCGAACTGGCTGCACAGATGGTCCGCGCCGCGCCTGGCATTGAGCGGGGCGCGCACGCTGACGACATAGCCGCCTTCGGGTTTGGCGGTGAGCACAACATGGGCCTGTGTGGGCGAATTGACTGCCAGCTGGTTGCCAAACACGCCGGAAATCCGCCGCGCCCACTTTTCGGCGGGTAGCATGAAGATACGCCCGCTGGGACGGTCCTCCGCTGCGCTCACCGCGACCGCGCGCGCCATGTCGTCCTGGTAGCCGGCTTTCAGCGTCCGATAGGCGGGCGATTCGGCGATGAAGGCGAACGGGTCGGCAAACGGCCGCAACTGGCGATAGAGGTCGGCGGGATCGTAGAACAGGTCGTCGAGCGACTCGCCGTAGCCGTTGTAATTGAGACATTCGCCCAGCGCCTGCAATTGCGCCAACTGGTCGGCCGGCAAGCCGAGTGGCAAGGCGGCCTCACGCGCGGCATCGGCCAGGTTGTCGCCGAACGCGGCGGTCACCGCCCACACCCGCTGCCTGCCCTGCAGGTAATCATTGACCAGCAGGCTGGTGCAGACGTTGGCGTCGGTGTCGATGTGCACCTCGAAATGCGGGTGGACGGGGATGTCGCCCGGCTGGTGGTGGTCGAAGTAGCGCACATGCGCGCCCGCATCGAGCAACGCGTCCAGCGCGTCGCGGTTCTTCGACAGCGCGATGTCGAGCACGGTGACGCGGTCACCTGCCTGCGCCTTGACCCGTTTCAGCAGGCTGATGTCGCGCTTGGGTCCGGTGATCATTTCGGATTCGGCTGGCTCGACGAGGCGCAACTGGTGCAGCGCACAGATGCCGTCGGCATCGCCGTTGAAAACGTCAATGGTGCTCATGGGAAGGTCGGGGTCGTTGTAGTTGGTATGAGAAGTAAGGCCATTGTATGGACGCGAGCGCCGCGATGACAAGCCCGTGCAGCATGGCATATCGCAGCCATATCGTCGGTAGCGACGCGTAGTGCTGGCGATCGACGCTCAGCAGAAACTGCAGTGCGGAGAACTCCTGCCCATACTTATCGATGGATCCGGCCAGCCCGAGATGAAGCAGCAGGGCAGCCAAGGGAAACGACAAGATTGTCCCAGCGAGCCGCGGCATGCTACGCGCACTCGGCCATGGCGATGCCCACGCCGCCGCGGTCAGAAACAACGTGTACATCCAGACCGCAAGCGCAAGAGAGGCAAGTGGCTTGGGGGTTGCGATTAATTCGACCAGATTGTCAGTCGCCGCTTGCGGCACAACGGCCCAATATCCAATCAGCAGAGGTGGGAATGCCGCCCAGTAATGCAAGGCACCCAGACGGAAGCCGCGCCAGCCGCGAACGGTTTGCGCAGCCAGATAGATCAGCGATGTCGGCACGAGCGCCAGCGCCACCCAGCGCAGCGCAAGCTCCCAAGAGCCAGGCCAATCCAGAATCGGACTGCCGACCAAGTCATGCATACTTTCCTCAGGCACCGCGGCATGTACGAGCAGGTAGCTCATTGAACCGACGAAGGCCGCGCCGAACGGTAACTGAATCAGTCGTAGTGCACCTGAAATCCGGCGTCTCGCCAGCCAGACCGGCCAGGCAGCAAGAAACCAACATGCCACTGCCAGCAAGAAAGCGGAGAGCAGTGCTGATTCCTGGCGTAACAGTTCTCGAACGTTGTAGGGCATGAAAGGCGCACGAGCCGCCACCCAGAAAATACATGTCATCACCGCAAAGGAAAGCGGCAGATGCCAGCGGGGCGGGGAGCGCGTCTCAGGAGTCGCGTGCGAATCCACTGCACGATCAAGCGGTCCATCCACATGAACCGGCGCAAGCAACAACCGTCGTGCTGCCCAGTAGCCCAACAGCCCGCCCAGCCAGGACAGCACTGCATCCGTCAGATCTGCAATCTTGTCGGGCAAGAGCAGTTGGCCGACCTCGATCAATACGGGCACCCCCACCAGCATCAGCATCGCCAACCCGAAGAATGGTCCACGCCATCGCCACGGTAGTTTTCTGCAGGCCCAAGCCAGCAGCCCGCCAAGCGGCATCAGGAAAAGGATCTTGTGGAGCACTTCGGTAATGGCTCGATACTCGGTGCCAAAGTAGTAGGCTTCGAACGGCACACGCTGCAGCAGTTCGAGCCGGCTCTTGATGAAAACAGCGTCCGCCTGAAAGTTGAACGGGTACCAGAACACCACCATCAGCACCCCGACCCAAACCAGGGCAAGCGTGAGCGGCAGCAGAGCCGATTTCCCGCCGTTGGGAATCGTTGGGCCTCCACGCCACTCACCTTTCTGGTGATCGTCGGTAGCTAACCGCTTGCCGAGGATGGCACCGACCGCTGCACCCAAAATGGCGGTCAAGACATCTGTGACGTCGCTAACCCGCGAGTAAACAAAAAGCTGCAACATCTCGAGCATTGCTGCGGCCGCGACCGTCATACCCCATGCCTGCCAGGTGCTTCGTGTGCCATCGAGCCGCCACAGCAGCGCAAGCGGCGCCCAGATCAGCGCATCGGTGGCGATTTCATAGAGCGCATAGGCTGCGTCATCCGGCAAACGGCCAAACGGAATCAGATTGACCTTGCCGCTCTGCCATTTGTGAAAGATCTCGACCAAGCTGATGGTCAGGTCGAGGGGCAGGACGTTGTAAACCAGCACTCCCGCCAGATAGACCCAGGCAAGGCGCTCAGCCAGCGCGGCTCGGGAATGGGTATGTTGCCAGGACTGCAGCCAGTCGACGAAGCGCCTGCCCGTCCCCCACCAGACCAGCACGCCGATGAGGCCACCCAGGGTTTCGGCAAAGATGTCGTTCTGCGAAACGGTGCGCTGCGGGAAATAAAGCTGGGTGAATTCAATGCCGAGACTCAATGCGGTAGCGGCAGGAATGACCGCCAGTGTGGCCAGCGCTCCGCGAACGCTGCTCCTACCTGCCGACAGAGCGCCCATCCACAAGAAGGTCAGGGGTATGAACAGCAACAGATTGGCCACCCAGTCGGCGCGCGATCCGATGCCAAGCTTGAGAAACGGGATATCGCGAAACCGCGCAACCGCCTCGTCCCACGGCAACGCGTGAAAATCCAGCGGAACAAGACTGCCGTATATAACAAACGCAGTGTAAGACAACGCGGCCAGCCACAACAGGCGGCATGGAGTGTCGAAGGGTTCCACGTTGCGGCTCATGGCCTGGGGGTGTCCAGCGTATGCAGCAAGGCGGGGGCAACCCTTGCACCGGGAAGCGACGTCGCCTGCCAACCTGGATAGCTCGCCAATTCCTGTTCCAGTGAAGCGGGAAGACGATGCGGTTGTCCGACGCTGGCAAGCAGATGCTGAGTCAGTTCGGGCACGGCGACCTGCAACAGGTCGGGCCGATAGGCCAATTCGACGTTGAATAAGCTCTCGCCCCCACGCAAGGGAGTCGAGGCCGCAATCACATTGGCGACCACACGCTGGCGATGGGGTGTCTCCTCAGGCCGGCGCACCTGGATGCCCGTGCCCGATGCCAGCACGGTATTGGAGAAAATCAGCATGTCGCGCGGCACATCGTTGTGCGGCTGCACATGGATTGCATCGCCGCTGCCATTGATGAACACATTGTCGTAAACCGCCACTCGCCCTTCGGCCTGAAACAGCGCTTCGCTGGGGTTGTGCAGGAAGAGATTGCCATGGACCAGGTAGCGATCCTCGCTGCCTGCTCCCGACAACGGAAGATGTCCCAGCAGGACGTTGGGCCGTGCCTGTGGACCGGGCACTGCTGTCCTCTTGGAAAACACGTTGTAACGAATCACGGTGTCATAGCGGTCCGAATGCTCGGCAGGTCGGGCTTTCTGATGCTTGATTTGCAGGTTGTATCCGAGCGTGTCCGACACCCGGTTTCCTTCGATCAGTCCAGACATGAAGGGATCCGAACCATCCGAATCCCCGAAATACATGCCGGTTCCCACCTCCTCGATGCGATTGCTTTTGACTACCCAGCCGAAAGCAGGGCACTTTGTGGAAATGCCCACATTTTGCTGCGACGCCGCATGGTCGTGGATGTAGAGATGCTCCAGCGTGACGAAGTCCGCATAGTGGCTGTGGCCTTCGGCCTTCACTGCGTCCACGGGCACATTGCGGCCATCGAGCTCGAGATTGCGAACGACGAGGTGGCGAACGTCAACCAGGCTGACCGTGTTGGCGCCCGGCCGGGCGATGAAACGCGGCGGCTTGGCCGGATCGGCGGCCTCGATGGTGATGGGTTGCCCAGATGTGCCGGTCAGATTGCTGAGCGGCAAGCCCCGACGATAGTCTCCCGGTTCGAGCAACAGGCGGTCGCCCGGCTGCAGCCGGCTTACATAATCACGATACGTTTCAGACTCCGCACGGTAGTCCGTTGCCGCCGCCGTCGCTGCCAGAACACAAAGCAGTCCTGTGCAGAGGGCTCGCCGCATTCAGCTCTCCGTGTCGGGAAGCGGCAAACCGCTCCGCAGCAGATCGAGCCTGCCGAAAAGCACGCGGGTCATGCCTGCAACACTCTGCCGCCCGGTATCCACCACGATGTCGGCTACCTCGCGATAGAGCGGGTCGCGCTGGGTGAAAAGTTCACGCAGTTTCGCCAGGGGGTTCTCGGTTTGCAGCAACGGCCGGTTGCGGTCGTGCCGCGTCCGTTCGTACAAATGCTCGGGCGTGCCTCGCAAGTAAATCACCACCCCGTTCTTGCGCAGATTTTCACGGTTGATCTGTGACAGCACCGCTCCGCCACCCGTCGCCAGCACGATTCCCTGCTTGGCCGTCAATTCGGTCATGACGACCTCCTCGCGCTTGCGAAAACCTGCCTCGCCCTCGATCTCGAAAATCAGTGGGATCTTGACCCCGGTGCGTGCTTCGATCTCGTGGTCTGAATCGTAAAACACACATCCGTAGTGCTTGGCCAGCAGCCGGCCCACCGTGGTCTTGCCAGCCCCCATCAGTCCTACGAGGAATATATTGTCACGCTTGCTCATGGCGCCATTCTAAATTACGGCATGATGGATAGCGGCACAGGGGTTCGCATGAAAATGAATTCCAGACGAAAAAAAGCGCGGGACACGCCCGCGCTCGTTTGATTCACCGCACTCAGCGAAGCGACAAACGATCGTCGAGGATGCGCGGGGTGAGGAAAATGATCAACTCGGTCTTCTTGTCCGTCTTGGAAGTCGTCTTGAACAGGTTTCCAAGCCCGGGGATGTCGCCGAAGAAGGGCACCTTGGTGACATCGTTGAACTCTTCCTGATCGAAGATACCGCCAAGCACCAGCGTCTCGCCGTTATTCACCCGGACCTGGGTCTTGACACGCTTCGTCGCGATGGCCGGCGCGATGACGCCCGGAGCGGTTGCCACGCTGTTGTTAGGATCCAGCGTATCCTTCTGCACCTCGACCGACATGATGAGCGTGTCGTTGTTCAGGATCTGCGGATCGACCAGCAGGCACAGGAACACGTCCTTGAATGTAACGGTAGCGTTCGTGGTGTCGGTCCCGGCGGTAATGTAGGGAATCTGGGTACCGTTCAGGATCACTGCAGGTTTCTGGTTGGTCGTCATCACGCGCGGATTGGACACCACCTTGCCCCGGTTGTCGGCTTCCATCGCAGTCAACTCGAGCGCCAGCAGATTTCCTGTCGCCACGTTCAGGAACGACAGCCCCAAGCTCCCGGCAGCCGCCTGAAGCCCGAGGTCGACAACATTCCCGAACGTCCCGCCGATCGCGCCGGCCTGGGAACCGGAAGCATTGATCTGGGTCTTCGATCCCAGCACGTTCGTACCGGCATCCGGACCCACAATCTTGGTGCCCCATTTCACACCGAGGTCACGACTCCAGCCGCTATCGGCGACCACCACGCGGGCTTCGATCATCACCTGGCGAGCGGGGACATCCAGCCGCACCAGCAATTCGCGGATTTCCTGAATCTTGCGGGCCGTATCGGTAATGATCAGCGTGTTGGTTTTCAGGTCATAGGTCGCGCGACCACGCTTGGTCAGCACCTTCTGGTCGGCGGCCGCTTGGGTCGACTGCTGTCCGCCAGTCCCCCCGACGCCCTCGAGACCCTGCGCTTGAGCCGAGCAGTTCACCTCGTTGCTTGACGAGTTCTTGAGTGAAGAGCCGGACGCCAGGCCATACAGCATGTTCCTCGCATCATCCGCCCGCATGTAGTTGAGCGGAATGTATTCGGTGCTCAGCGGCTCCAGATCCGCCACTGCGGATTTGGCTTCGAACTCGAGCTTTTCCTTGGTCAGCAGTTCATCCTTGGGCGCAATCCAGATGACATTGCCATTCTGGCGCTTGTCCAGGCCCTTCGACTGCATGATGAGATCGAGGGCCTGATCCCAGGGCACGTCCTTCAGACGCAGGGTCAGGTTGCCGGCGACGGTGTCGCTGGCGATGATGTTGAGGCCGGTGAAATCAGCGATGACCTGCAGCACCGAGCGCACCTCGACATTCTGGAAATTGAGCGAAAGCTTCTCGCCGACGTATTTGACCCTGCCGTCGGCCGTCTTCTTCTGGGCGTCGTCACTCTTCTTGACTTCGACGATGAAGCTGTTGTCGGTCTGGTAGGCCGAATACTCCCACCCGCCCTTGGGCTCGATGACCATGCGGGTATTGTCGCCCAGCGTGTAGGTTTCAATGATTTGCACCGGGGTGCCGAAATCGGCCACGTCGAGGCGACGTTGCAGTGCCTTCGGCAGTTCCGTTCCAATGAAATCGACCACGACGCCATTCGACTGCTGGCGGATGTTGATCCCCGCCTGGGCGTCGGACAAGGTGGTCACGATACGTGCCTCGCCCGCCGCGCCACGCCGGAAGTCGATATCACGGATGCTGTGGCTCGCGGTGCCGGGCGCAGCTTCGGCGAAATGCGGACTGGCGTTGACCGGCGCCGAGCTCGCACCGATGTCGCCCAGTGCAACCAGCAGCGAGTTGCCTTCGATGCGGGCATCGTATTCAACCGACTTGTTCAGGTTCAGCACCAGGCGAGTCCGCGTGCCAGCCTGCACGACGTTCACGCTGGAGAGCGGACCGAGGTTGGCCGTCACGGTATTGCGCCCCATGGCATTTCCCGTATCGGGCAGGTCCAGCGCGATGCGCGGCGGATTGCCTACCGTAAAGCCGGCCGGAACGGCTGTCAGCGCGTTTTTTAGATTGACGCGCACCACGATCTTGCCGCCAGGCAGGGTCGTGGTCTCGACGCTCTGTACCGCGTTGCCGGTGGGCGGCGCGTCGGCTGCGCGTACCGCAAGCGGCAGCACCAAACCAGTTAGCAGGACGACCCCCAACAGATGGCGGGTCAGTTTCTGGGCAATTTTCGGCAATGCGTTCATATCAGCCTCTTTGGATTTCAGTGTTACTTGTACCGGAGGGGGTTTATGCCCTTCAGGGTGCAAATCATTCCTGCAACATCAGGGTGCTGGTGCGCTCGGACCAATCCCCGGCGCTATCCTGGACAATTTCATGCAAGGTCACTTCGCTATCCGTGATCTGCGTGATGAGGCCGAAGTTCTGGCCCACGTAATTGCCTTTCTTGACATGGTAGATGGCGTTGTCCGGAGTCTTGACGACGACATTGACCACACCATTTTGCGACAAGGTACCGACCATCTTCAGCGTTTCAAGCGAATAGGCTTCCAGCGGCTCTCTCGGTCGGCTCATATCCGGCTGGATTCCGCCACCGCCGGTCGTGAGCTTTCTCGGCTTGAAGGGATCTGGCAGATCGAAAGCGTTGTAGGAAAATGGCTCATACGCCTTGACCTCAGGCAACGGCTCGATTTTGCCTTGCATGTCCTTGCCGGCTTCCTTGAAAAAGGCTTCCAGGTCTGCCATGCCGCCGCCGCCACAGCCGGTCAGACCCAACACGATGAGAATACTGGCCAGGCGCTTCATTTCTTTTGCCCCTTGGCTTTTTTGCTTTCAGCCGCTTTGCGGGCTGCAACCTCTTCTTCGTCGAGATAACGATAGGTTTTAACGACCGCATCCATATTCAACGAGCCATCCTTGATAGGAACCAGGGCAATGTTCTGCATGGTGACGATGCGCGATAACTTGGAGACGTCACTTACAAAAGCCGAAATGTCGTGGTAACCCCCGGTGACTTTGACGCTGATCGGCGTTTCGGCGTAGAACTCGGTTACGATTTCAGCCGACGGCTTGAACAGTTCGAATTGCAGGCCGCGTCCCAACCCGGCCTGATTGATATCCGTAATCAGGGCGTCCATTTCCCGCTTGTTGGGCAACTGCTTTAACAGTGCACCAAAGGCCTGCTCGATATCGGCCAGTTGCTTCTTGTACGCCTCCAGATTGATCGCCTGGTTTTTCTTGGTCGTGAACACGCCGCGCAACTCGGTTTCCTTCCTTTGCGAAGCTTCCAGGGCCACGATGCCTCCCCGCCAGTCGAACCACCAGCCGGCCGCGACAATGGCCACGCATAGCAGCGTCAGCGCCACCAGTTTGGTCGCCAGCGGCCAGTCGGCGAGGGACTTCAGATCAAGCTTGTTTAGTTCGTCCAGGGTCATGCTTTGCCCCCCTTGTCATTTGCGTCTTCTGCCTGCTGACGCGTCTGCCTGACCGTCAACACAAACTCGTTGGCACGCAGGTTGTTGACTTTTGCGGCCTTGATTTCGACCAGGTTGACCGTTTCAAACCAGGGCGATTCCTCCAGGTTACGCATCAAAGTGGAAACCCGCGCGCTTGACTGGGTGTACCCGCTGATGGTGACCACATTCCCCACTTGCTTGAAGGACTTGAGATAGAGACCATCGGGCAGCAAACGGATCATCTGGTCGAACAGGTGGACGACCTCGGTGCGATTGGACTGCAGGGTTTCAACGACCTGCTTGCGTTCCAGCAGGGCCTGGGTCTGCTCGCGAATTTTCTTTATTTCGCCGATCTGGACATCGAGCTTCGCGATTTCCTGCTGGAGGCGAGCATTGCGCGCTTCCTGATTGGACTGGCGCGCGGCAATCAGGCTGTGACCGAGAAGGACAATCACAACCCCTGCAGCGACAGCCAGGCCGAGCATGGTATTGAACTGACGCCGCCTTGCGGCGCGCGCGATTTCGCGGTGGGGGAGTAGGTTAATGCGGATCATTGGGAATCAAACCTCCGCATGGCGAGGCCACAGGCAACGAAAAGGGAAGGCGCATCGGCAGTCAGCGCCTGCGGCCGGATCTTGGAGCCGACGGCCATATTGGCAAACGGATTGACGACCATCGTCGGCGCCCCGGTCCGCTGGGCGACAACTTCGTCGATGCCGGGAATCATGGCACCGCCGCCGGCAAGCAGGATCTGGTCGACCTTGCGATACTGGGTGGAAGTGGTGAACAACTGCAGCGCACGACCGATTTCCATCGCCAGTGTTTCGCTGTAGGGCTGCAACACTTCGACGTCATAGCTCTCGGGCAGCGAGCCCTTGCGTTTGGCATTTTCGGCCTCTTCGCCGGTCATGCCGTAGCGGCGCGAAATTTCGTTGTTGAGCTGGTTGCCGCCAAAACCGTGTTCACGCAGATAAACCGACTCGTTGTCGTTGAGGATGTTGATGTGCATGTTCTGCGCACCGACGTCGATGATCGCCACGGTCTGGCCGGCACCGCTGTTCGGCAACAGGTGGGCGATCTGCTCGTAAGCGGTTTGCGTGGCAAAAGACTCGACATCCAGGATCATCGCCTTGAGGCCCGCCGCCTCGACGACCGCCACGCGATCCTCGACTTTTTCCTTGCGCGCCGCTGCCAGCAGAATCTGCACGTCGTCCGGACTGCCCGCTGATGGCCCGAGTACCTGGAAATCCAGATTCACCTCGTCCAGCGAGAACGGGATGACCTGATTGGCCTCTGTTTCCACCTGGTTTTCAAGATCGATGCCGGTCAGGCTGGCCGGCGCCAGAATTTTCTTGGTGATCACGGCCGACGAAGGCAAAGCCAGGGCAACGTTCCTGATGCGCGTGCCCATCTCTTTCCAGGCGGTACGCACAGCCTCGGCCACCTGATCGAGATTGGCGATATTGCCGTCCGTCACCGCATCCTTTGGCAAGGGCTCGATGGCATAGCGCTCTACCCGCAACATCCCCTTCCCGGCATCGGACAACTCCACCAGCTTGACCGCAGTCGTACTGATGTCGAGCCCGATGATGGGTAGACTTTTGGCGGACAGCCAGTCCATATTGATATTCAGGTGCAAGAGTTTTCCTTTACGCTTCTGTGGGTTGGCGCTTTTTCTTGTTATCGTTTTTAGATGCTAGCAACAACTCACGGTTTTTAACAGTTTTTTTCTCGCTACACCGCAAGGGTTAAACACATGTGTCCAATTTCCAACACCACTAACGCCTATAATCGGCGGAAACTTTAGACATCGCGTGATGGATTCGGCCTGTTGATCCTTGCACCGGGCGACAAGCTGGTTGGCGACACACAAGGATTTGGCGCAGCAATCGAACCAATATGCACTTAAAAACAGCGGGTTATTGAGACGGCCCCGCTGGCCGACCCAGCCGGGGATCCGGGAATTGGGCGCACATGTTTCAGGCACTTCGTGCCGTCTCGATCGATATATAAGGAACCGGATGTTTTCCAAATGGTGGCATTACGCATTGGCATTGGCCCTCAGCCTCGGCGTGGTCGGCGCTGCACTGGGCGGGCTGGCGGCCGCGCTGATCTATCCCAATCTCCCGCCGCTCGAAGCACTGACCGATTACAAGCCCAAGCTACCGCTCCGCGTCTACACCACCGACGGCGCGCTGATCGGCGAGTTTGGCGAGGAGCGGCGCGCCTTCATCACCATCGACAAGGTGCCCGCCTACATGAAGCAGGCCATCATCGCCGCCGAGGACGAGCGCTTCTACTCGCATGGCGGCGTCGACACGCTCGGCATATTGCGCGCAGCCGCGTCGAACCTGATGTCGGGCGGCGCCAAGGAAGGCGCATCGACCATCACCATGCAGGTGGCGCGCAACTTCTTCCTGTCGAACGAGAAAACGCTCACCCGCAAGCTGTCCGAAGCCATGCTGGCGATGAAGATCGAGCACAACCTGTCCAAGGACAAAATCCTCGAGCTTTACATCAACCAGATCTATCTCGGCCAGCGTGCCTATGGCTTCGAGGCCGCAGCGCGCACTTACTTCGGCAAACCGATGCAGGAACTGTCACTGCCCGAATTCGCCATGCTGGCAGGGCTGCCGAAAGCGCCATCGCGCTACAACCCGGTGGTCAATTTCCCGCGTGCCAAGGCGCGCCAGGAATATGTGCTGGGAAGGATGCGTACCCTCAAGTTCATCGACCAGCCGACCTGGCAGGCTGCCGTCAAGCAGAAACTGGTCATCCGCCAGACGCGTCAGCAGGCCGACGTCGCCGCCGAATACGCAGCAGAAATGGTGCGCCAGACGCTGTTTGAAAAATACGGCGAATCGATCTACAGCACCGGCATCAAGGCCGTCACCACGCTGAAGCGCGACCAGCAGGCTGCCGCCAACCTGGCTGTGTGGGAGGGCATCGCAGACTACGACCTGCGTCACGGCTATCGCGGACCGGAAAAGCAGATCAGCCTGCCGGCCGGCAAGCCGGAGCGTGACACCGTCATCAACGACGCACTGGACGACTTTTCCCCGGTCAGCGACATGCAGCCAGCCGTTGTGTTGAGTGCAAACGCCAAGCTGATACGCGCCCAGTTGCGTGACGGAACCATCGCCGATATTTCGGGCAATTCACTCAAATGGGTGTCGAACTGGGCCGCCGGCAAGAAGGGCCGTCAACTTGCCGCGGGCGCGGTGGTTCGAGTACAGGCAGTGGGCAGCAAGCCGCAATGGCGCCTGGCGCAACTGCCCGAAGTGGAGGCCGCGCTGGTCGCCCTGAACCCGAAAGATGGGGCCATCACGGCCCTTGTCGGCGGGTTCGACTTCGACCGCAACAAGTTCAACCGGGTGACCCAGGCCTGGCGGCAGCCCGGCTCGAGTTTCAAGCCGTTCATCTACTCGGCCGCCCTGGAAAAGGGCTACACCCCTGCGACGATGATCGACAACGAGCCGCTGTCGCTGACCGCCGAGGAAGCGGGCGGGGTCGCCTGGGAGCCGCAGAACTACGACGGCAGCACCAGCGGACCGGTGCGCATGCGCACGGCGCTGACCAAGTCGCTCAATCTGGTGTCGGTGCGCATCCTGCAAGGCATCGGTCCCTATTACGCGCGTGACTACATACGTCGTTTCGGCTTCGACCCAGCACGCCACCCTCCCTACCTCACGATGGCGCTGGGCGCCGGTAGCGTCACGCCATTGCAGCTGGCCGCGGCCTACGGTGTTTTTGCCAATGGCGGTTTCAGCGTCAAGCCCTATCTGATCGACAAGGTGTACGACAAGGACGGTCGGCTGCTGATGCAGGCCAGTCCGCAGAAAGTGGGGGGCAATGCGCCCCGCGTGATTGACGCCCGCAATGCCTGGCTGATGACCACCATGATGCAGGACGTGGTGCGTTACGGCACCGCAGCGCGCGCCGCGCAACTGGGTCGGAGCGACCTGGCCGGCAAGACCGGCACCACCAACGAAGCACGCGACACCTGGTTCGCCGGCTTCAACCCGGACCTGGTGGCCATTTCCTGGATGGGCTACGATCAGCCGCGTTCGCTAGGCCGCGGCGAGACGGGCTCGCAATCCGCCCTGCCGATCTGGATGAACTTCATGGCCACGGCGCTCAGGGGCGCCCCTCAAACTGGCTGGCCCATGCCCGCAGGGATCATTTCGGTGAAAATCGACCCGGACACCGGCGTCCGCCTGCCCGACTCGGTGCTGGGCGGATTGATGGGGTCCCTGCTGGACGACAACGATGCCGGGATGCTGGAACATTTCTATCAGGAATTTCCGCCGCCCGACGCGCCGATCGCGGGCTGGAATACCGGAACAGAGCCCGTGGCCGTCCCAGAGAAGCCAGCCGAACCGCCATCTTTCTCCGCACCGGCGGTTCCAGTCAGGCCCGCTCCGACCGCGCCTGCGGCTCCGGCTTGGCCGGCTTGGCCTGCTAAGCCGGCAGCCCCGCTCAAGCCCGCACCGGTCGTCCCGGCCAAGCCCGTGCTCCCCCCTGCAGGAGCGCCCATATGAAACATCAGGACATGCGCCGCCGCATTGCCCATGCTGCGGCGCGCATGCTGGCGGAAGACGGCAAGCTCGACTACGGCAGCGCCAAGCGCAAGGCGGCGCGCCAGCTAGGCGCCCCGGAGAGCGGGAACCTGCCCGACAACCAGCAGATCGAGGAAGCCTTGCGCAGCTATCAGGCGCTCTATCAAGCCGACGAAACGCGCGCGCAACTCGCGCTGCTGCGGAAAATGGCGATTGAATACATGGAGCAACTGGCGGACTTCGATCCCCATCTGACCGGCTCGGTGCTCAATGGCACGGCCGGACCCCATGCCGACATCAATCTGCAGCTTTTCACCGATGACCAGAAAGACGTCGAATTCCTGCTGATGCGCCAGGGCACCCCCTACCAGGCGGGTGAACACCGCGCATCGGACGCCACCGGCCGGACCCATCCCCGCTTCATCATCGACGATCCGCGTGCAGCGGTCGACATCGTCGTCTACCCTGCCGCCGAGTTGCGCAACATGAAGCGTCTGCAGGCAGACGGCAGTCCGCGCCGCCTTAGATTGACCCAGGTGCGTGCACTGATTTGACCGATCTCATTGCAGTCAGGATTGGCATGGAAGATGCTGATCCAGGTTACATGACATTCTTGAGCAAACGGCCGTGATCCGATTTTTCCGGCACTACGTGCCCCTTAACTTGTTACTGCTGGTGCTGATCGAGGCACTGATTCTCGGTGGCGCCATCTACATCGGGGTCGGCGCGCGCTTCTTCGATGGCGGCGCCATCCCCGAGAGCCTCACGCCCCTGCTGCCCAAGGCGCTGACCTTCACTGTCGTCATGCTGGGGCTGATGACGGCCAGCGGCCTCTATGATCTGGAATGGCAGGGCGGCGTGCGCGCGTTGCTGCAGCGCCTCGGCCTGAGCTTCGGGCTGGGCCTGGTGACGATGAGCCTGCTGTTCTATTTCTTTCCCGCGCTGCTGGTCGGGCGGGGCGCATTCCTGCTGTCGTTCGGCCTGGCGCTGCTGGGCATTCTGCTCAGTCGCACGATGTTCATCCGCTGGGCACGGGCAGGGGCACTCAAAACACGCGCCCTGGTCATCGGCACCGGTAGCCGCGCCGCCCATGTCGAATCGCTGCTGGCCCAGCGCGGCCATGCCAGTAATACGCAGGTGATAGGCTATCTGCCCATGGGTGGCAGTCACCATTTCGTCGACCATGCACGAATTCTCGACACCCAGGAACCCCTGCCCGAACTGGCAGCGCGTCTGCAAATCAACGAAATCATCCTCGCCGTGCGCGACCGCCGGGGAGGCGGCATGCCGATCCAGGATCTGCTCAAATGCAAGCTGCTCGGCATCCGAATCCTGGAACTATCGAGCTTCTTCGAAAGGGAAAACGGCCATTTGCAGCTCGATTCGATGAACGCCAGCTGGATGATCCTGGCCGAAGGCTTTCACCAGGGCATCATCCGCGATACGGTCAAGCGCCTGTTCGACCTGCTGGTCAGCGCAGTCATGCTCGCGATCTCGCTGCCGATCATGGCGCTCACTGCACTGATGATCAAACTCGAAAGCCCTGGCCCTGTGCTCTATCGTCAGGAGCGCGTCGGCCAGGGTGGCCGCTGCTTCACCATCCTCAAGTTCCGCAGCATGTGCGTCGATGCCGAAAAGGATGGCAAACCGCGCTGGGCCCGGCAGAACGACAGCCGCATCACGCTCACCGGACGTTTTATCCGGCGCACCCGCATCGACGAACTGCCGCAGATTTTCAACGTGTTTTTCGGTGACATGAGCTTCGTCGGTCCACGCCCCGAGCGTCCCTATTTCGTTGAGGACCTGATCCAGAAGATCCCCTATTACGGGGTGCGCCACACCGTCAAACCCGGCATCACCGGCTGGGCCCAGGTGCGCTACCCTTACGGGGCGACCGACGAAGATGCCATGCACAAACTGCAATACGACCTGTACTACGTGAAAAACCACAGCCTGTTTCTCGACTTCATGATCCTGTTCCAGACGGCGCAAGTGGTGCTTTGGGGAAAGGGTGTGCGCTGACCGCGCCCGCGCCCGGCCATGTCCAAGGAATCCCCGAACAAGCTGGTTTGCTGTGTGCCCTTCGACTGCGCTCAGGAGAGCGTTCGACAAGGCTCTTCTGAGCCCCGTCGAAGGACTCACCACGATGGTTCGACAGGCTCACCACGAATGAAATCAGCTACTTGCCGTTCGTCCCGAGCCTGTCGAGGGAAGCCTGTCGAAGGACTTGTTCAGCATTTCCCTAACATCAATGATGTTCACTTATTGGGTTTTCCATTACGCATGACCCGGTTCCCGTTCGCCCTGAGCCCTTCGGCTACGCTCGGAACGAACGGACTTCAAGCGTCACTTGGCCGGATCAATAGTCGAAGGGCCCAGACTGAACAGTACCGTGCCTAACACCCTGTTCATCCTCGCCGCCATTGGCTACGGCCTGGCGACAGTCGCCTATCTGGGACTCTCCGGACTCATCGTCGCCAGCTGGAAGCGCAGGCCGCAGGGACGCCTGCTGGTCCTCGCCACCGCGCTCACGGCCTTGTGGGGCGGGCTGTCCGCTTTCAGTGCCCATGGGCAGGCACCTCTGAGTCTCGTTCTCGCCGCCGAGGTCGCCCGCAATGGCGCCTGGCTCGCCCTGCTGCTCCATATCCTGCATCTTCGCCTGTCGCCGGGTGCCCCGCTACCTGCGCCATTGCGGCTGATCCGCGTCCTCGCCAGCATACTCGTCGGCGGCTTGCTGGTAGCCAGCGTCTGGCCCTTCATCGCACCCGAGCAGCCGGCGCTGGAAAGATGGGCGGCCAATCTCGGGCTGGTGCTGCTGACCGTGATCGGGCTGGTGCTGGTCGAGCAGGTCTACCGCAGCACGCGCCCGGAGGACCGCTGGGCGATCAAGTTCCTGTGCCTGGGGCTGGGCGGCCTGTTCGGGTACGACTTCTATCTTTACGCCAACGCTGCGCTGTTCAATGCGATGGATGCCCAGGTGTGGACCGCGCGCGGCTATGTCGTCGCGATGGTGACGCCGCTGATCGCCGTATCCGCGGCGCGCAACCCGGAATGGGCCGCACCGGTCGGGCTGTCGCGCAGCATGGCCTTCCATACCACGAGCCTCTTGGGGGCCGGCATCTATCTGCTGCTGATGGCAGGCGCCGGCTATTACCTGCGCCTGTTCGGCGGCGAATGGGGTGACGTGGTGCAAACCGTCTTCATCTTCGCTGCCGCCATGCTGCTGGTGCTGCTGATGTTTTCCGGTACCCTGCGCGCGCGCTTGCGGGTCTTCCTCTCCAAGCATTTTTTCAGCTATCGCTACGACTACCGGGAAGCGTGGCTCAACTTCACCCGCACGCTTACCGAGGGCCAGCCCGGCGAACACCTGTGCGAACGGGCGGTCGAGGCGCTGGCCCGGCTCCTCGAATGCCCAGGTGGCGCTTTGTGGATGCGCGAGGGCGCTGCAGGGTACCAGCGCGCCAGCCACTGGAACTGGGGCGGATTCGAAGGCACCGAGCCGGCCGACACGCCTTTCGTCCAGTGGCTGGCCGAGAAGCAATGGGTGGTGGACCTGGACGAGATGAGCGAGCGCCCCGACCTCTATGGCGACCTCGACGCCCCCGACTGGATTCGCGAGTCCGGCGACGCCTGGCTGGTGGTGCCACTAATGCTGCATGACGAACTGCTCGGCTTCGTCGTGCTGAAGCATTCCCTCGGCAAGGTCACCTTCAACTGGGAAGTCAGTGACCTGCTCAAGGTGGCGGCCCGCCAGGCGGCGGCGCATCTGGCGCAGATGCGCGCATCCAACCAGCTCATCGTGGCGCGCCAGTTCGAGTCCTTCAACCGCACCACGACCTTCATCATCCACGACCTGAAAAACCTCGTCGCCCAGCTGTCCCTGCTGCTGGCCAATGCCGAAAAGCACAAGCACAACCCCGAATTCCAAGCCGACATGCTGGATACGGTGGCCAGTGCGGTCACGCGCATGAACAAGGTACTGACGCAATTGCGGCGCGATAGCGACGAAACGCGCTCCCAGCTGGTGGCGCTGGCGGATGTCCTCACCGACGCCGTCGCCAGCAAGCAGGCATTCAAGCTTCGACCGCAACTCGATCTGCCGCCCGCCGGCTTGCGGGTGCGGGCCGAGCGTGAACGGCTGACCCGCGCCATCGGCCACCTGCTGCAGAATGCGCTGGAAGCGACGCCCTCGACCGGTCAGGTCACGTTGCGTGGATACGAATCGTCCGGGCAGGCGATCGTCGAAGTTGCCGACACCGGCAGCGGCATGGACGAGGAATTCATCCGCACGCGGCTATTTCAGCCGTTCGATTCGACCAAGGGTGCCGGTATGGGAATCGGCGCATACGAATGTCGCGAAACGATCCGCGCGCTGGGCGGACGACTGGACGTGGAAAGCACACCCGGCAGCGGTACGCGTTTTCGTATCCACCTGCCGCTGGACAATAACTACTGATATGGTCAGATTGATTCACGAGTCCGTTCGTGCTGAGCCCGTCGAAGCACAGCCCTTCGACAGGGCTCTCCTGAGCCCTTCGACCTACTCAGGAAAGGCTTGTCGAGGGACTCAAGGCGAACGGTACGCAAGTTCAATTCGTGCCGGATCAATATTCTTCTGAGGGAGACGCCGCATGAGCGACGCCAAACAAAAAATACTGCTGGTGGAAGACGACCCCGGGCTGCAGAAGCAGTTGAAATGGAGCCTCGCCGACTATGACGTGATCATGGCAAGCGACCGCGACAACGCCATCGCCCAGTTGCGCCGTCACGAACCGCCGGTGGTGCTGCTCGACCTCGGCCTGCCGCCCGATGCCGACGGCGCGACCGAGGGCCTGGCGGCCCTGCAGCAGATTCTGTCGCTGGCGCCCGCCACCAAGGTCATCGTCGTGACCGGCAACCTCGACCGCAGCAATGCCGTAGAAGCCATCCGTCTCGGTGCCTACGACTTCTTCCAGAAACCCTTCGACCCCGACGTGCTGGCCCTGATGATCGCCCGCGCGCTGCATCTGTATGCGCTCGAACAGGAAAACCGCCTGCTCGCCGCCCGGCAGCGCGAACCTGCGCTCAAGGGCCTGATCACCGCCAGCGAGCCCATGCTCAGGATCTGCCGCACCGTGGAAAAAGTGGCGCCGGCCAATGCCACGGTGCTGCTGCTCGGCGAATCGGGGACCGGCAAGGAAGTGCTGGCGCGCGGGGTGCATGAATTGTCGCCACGTGCCGACAAGCGCTTTGTCGCCATCAACTGCGCGGCGATTCCCGATACCCTGCTCGAATCCGAACTGTTCGGCTATGAAAAAGGCGCGTTTACCGGTGCCGCCAAGCAAACCATCGGCAAGATCGAATACGCCAACGAAGGCACGCTCTTCCTCGACGAGATCGGCGACCTGCCGATGCCGCTGCAGGCCAAGCTGCTGCGCTTCCTGCAGGAACGCGTGATCGAGCGCCTGGGCGGCCGCGGCGAGATCCCGGTCGATGTGCGCGTCGTCTGCGCCACCCACCGCGACCTCGGCGGCATGATCCGCGAAGGCGGTTTCCGCGAGGACCTTTATTACCGGTTGTCCGAAATCTCGATCAGCATTCCGCCGCTGCGCGAACGACCCGGTGACGCCGTGCTGCTGGCACAGGCCTTTCTGGAGCGTTACGCGCGTGAACTGGGACGCAGCCTGCGCGGCTTCACCGCCGATGCACTCGGGGCGCTCGAATCCCATGCCTGGCCCGGCAACGTGCGCGAGATGGAAAACCTGGTCAAGCGCGCCACCATCATGGCCGAGGGCAGCCAGATCACCGCAGCCGACCTCGGTCTGACTCCAGGCCACGCCGAGCCGCAACCGATCAACCTGCGGCAGGCTCGAGAAAACGCCGAGCGTCAGGCCGTCAGTCGTGCACTCGCACAAAGTGACGGCAGCATTGCCCAAGCCGCCGAACTGCTCGGCATCACCCGCCCCACGCTGTATGACCTGATGGCGAAAATCGGGTTGAAATAGGGCAGTGTTTGTCTCGGCGTCACTGTGTCCGGTGACGCAGTCCCAACAAGGCGGGCATCAAAAGCAATTCGAATACCTGACCGGCAAACAGGCCGACCGCACACAGCATGCCGAAGTGGGCAGTGGGCCTGAAGTCGGACAGGCCCAGCAGGCTGAACTGCGCGATCAGCACGATCGAAATCGCGATGACCGCGCGGCCCGAGCTTTCAACGCTGCGAATGATGGCGAACACCGGGCTGACGCCGTGGCGGATGCGGTGCTGATAGCCGTGATACAGATGGATGGTGTCGTCCACCGTGATGCCGAGGATGATGCCGGCAATCAGAACGGTTGCTACGTCTAGCGCAATTCCCGTGACACCCATCACCACAAAAATGAAGAATAGCGGTGCCAGGTTCGGTATCAGACAGATCAGTGCACCCCTGAACGAACGGAACAGCAACGTCATCAGCAGCAAAATCTGCAGGAAGGCCGAGGTAAAGCTCTTGATTTGTCCATTGACGATGCGGTCTGTCTGATCTGCAAATAACTGCCCGTTGCCCGAGATTTCAGATTTCACCCCGGTAATGGGATACGCAGAAATATGCGCCTGTATCCGGTTGATTACCTGGCCAATTTCATTGGCACCGTGCACGTTAAGGCTGAGTGTGATGCGCCCGCGCTGGAATTCTCGGTTAACCAGTTCGTACAAATCCTTGCCATCGTAAATGAGCAGCAGTTGCTGGACCAGTTTGCGATCGGTGGGCAGGGCGTTGTCGCCAAGATCTTCGCCGTTGAACGCATTGTTCATTTCTTTCAGCACATCGACCAGCGAGAAACTGCGGTCGATTTCCGGCTGCTGTTCCAGCCAGGACTGCAGGGCCTTGATCTGGGCCAACGTGGTCGGATCCTTGAGGCTGTCGCGAGACGTGCCGGTGAGGACAATCTCCAGGCCGGTGACGCCGGAAAGCATGCTTTCCACCCGCTTGGTGCTGCGAGTGATGCTGTGATCGGGTCCGAAAAACTCAAGCATGTTGGATTCGACCTTGACCTGCATCACCAGCGGAATGGATGCCAGCACCAAAAGCACGGAGACGGCCAGTATGGATTTCGAATGCCTCAGGCTGAACACCGCGACGGCCGCCGCAATGCGACGTGCGTGCGCCAGACCGGAACGACGACGTGGCCAGCGTGGCGTATCCCATTTCAGCAGGATTGGCGGCACCAGAATAAACACCACCAAAAACACGATCACCGTGCCGATGGCCCCTGAAATCCCGAAAGCCTGCACCGGCGGAATACTCACAAACAGCATGCTCAGCATCCCTGCACCAGTGGTCAAAACGTTGAAGAGGCCGGGGATCAAGGTTTCCTTCAACGCCCGCGCGATGCGTTGCGGCCTCGCCAGCAAAGCGATGCGGCCGCGCTGGATGGCCGCGTAGAGATGCAGCAGCGTGGCGGTTGTGTAGGCCGCCATCAGGGTTGGGATCATCGCGGAGATAGGCGTATAGGGTTGGCCGAATGCCACGAGCCCGGCCACGCTGGCCGACACGACGGCACCCATGGCCAACGCGCCGACCACGACAGGACGTATGCGCCCGACCACCCACCATAACAACACCATACCTATCATGAAGGTAAGTGGGATAAAAATTGCACTGTCACGCCAAAGTGAACGTAGTTCTGCCACTGTCTGGGCCACTATGCCGGCGGTGGCTGTATGGTAGGCATCAAGCTTCTCTTCGGAAATGGTCGCATCAAGTGCGATCTGGATGTCGCGGCGGGCAAGGCTTTCTTTCAGGGTTTTGGGGCGAACCACCAGGGCAACGGCGCGACTGTCGCGTGAGGCGATCAGGCCTGGGGCAAAGGTGTCGTCCTGCACGCGGGCTTGCCATTGGGCCGGCGTGTGTTTGGACAGGCTCCTGGGGTCGACAAGCAACGACACGGCAAAGCCATCGTCGGTTGCGTCGATATGTTCCACCGTGGTCAGCGTCAGCACCCGATCGACTTCGGGGTGTGAAGCCAATCTTTTCGCAGCCCGGTCGAGCGCGGCGAGAAACGTCGGCGTGTAGAGGTCGTCACCCTCGAACAAGGCAATGACGGCCTCGTCATTGGGGAATTCCTTGAACAGCGATTCACGCAACCGGATAGTGGGCGAATCGGGTGGAGAGTAGATTTCCGGCGCGTTGTTGAAATGAAGATTCAACAGAAACGGTATCGATACCAGCTGAATCCCCAGCAGGATGGCCAGTGCCAGCCAGGGCGGCAGCATGCGGCTGCCATTAAGCCAGGGTTTCAGCATCTCGGTGCAGCCCTGAGAAGGCATTGATTAATTTGGGCCGTTCGCCCTGAGCTTGTCGAAGCCTGTCCTGAGCTTGGCGAAGGGGGCATTTCATGTGATTGATTTCCCAGAATTTATTGAGTTCATGGTTCGACAAGGCTCTCCTGAGCATGGTCGAAGGGCTCACCAGGAACGGAATAAATCAGCGCTTCCATAAAAATCAAAACTCGCCGCGCCATCCCAGGGACAGGTAGGAATGATCCTTGTGGAAGCCGAAGACGGTGCCATCCTCACCATCGAAATAATAGGCGGCGAGGTAAATTTCATGCGGCTCCCATCCCCGATAGCTGATGCGGGGGCCGATGTAGACATTGTTCACGTTGATTCCGCTGGCGAACTTGATCCCTGCATTCCAGCGTCCCTGGTCGAAGGTGGTGTTGATCTCCCCATTCACGCCATAGTATTCGTCGAGTTCGAGAACGGTCTGGCCCGTCTGCAGGGTATGGCCGGCGACCTGCAGATTGATGCGGGTGTCCTTGCCACCCGGAAAGAATTCCACCGCACCGACCCAGTCGATCGCGCTGGTATAGATCGTGGCGGCATTGGGGAGGGTCGCGGGCACATTGCCGGTATAGCCCAGTTCCATGCGCCAGGTGTAGGCGCCCGTCACGAACTCGGCATCGGCGCCGGCAAAATTGTTGTAGGGATGCGTGGCCGTGAGGGAAGGCACGCTGGTGTTGATGACATAGTAGGGCAGCGACTGGCGGGTCCTCGCGAGGGTGAATCCAAGGTCGAAAGCGTCGCCGGTGCGAGTCAGGCGTGCCCCACCTCCGCCGTCGCCATAGCCGAACTGGTTTTGAGACTGATTGATGGTAGCTGCCTGCACCAGGCTGGTGATTGCCGGGCTGGGAGCGATGCCGATGACTTCTCCGGTACTCTGGTTGATCGGACTCCAGACACTGTTCAGATCGGGAAGTTGCGCCCCACGGAACGCTGGCAGCCACAGGGCATCGAGCTTGTATTCCCCGAAATTCTGCTCCCAGCGGGCGGCCAGTTGGGCGCGACGACGGTCAGGCAATCCATCCAGAACGAAGCGCGTCAGATCGACGCGGCTGACGCGGTCGATCAGCGGCACCTCGTCGACCCGTCCCCAGATCACGGTTTGCGCACCCAGCGTCAGGCGTGTATCGCCGCTGCGGTAACGCACATAGGTATCGGTGTAATCGGCCAGCAAGTCGGTAAAGTCGGTCGTGCCCCCGGCCTGCGACGCGCCATCGATGCGTGCGCCACCACGAAATTCCCATTCCCGGCTGGGCTGCCATTCGACATAGGCGGCTGCACGCAAGGTGTAATAGGCATCGGCCTGCGAGGTAAACGGCAGCGCACCCGCTTCGAGCAGCAGATCATCCATGCCGTACTTGAGCGTCGGGGTGAAACCCCGTCCAGTAGACTTGCGGCTGCGGGCGTTGGGGGGTGGCAGATCGTCGACGGTGGCGGCCTGCGGCGTGATCGTGGTGGGGGTTGCCTCGGACGGTGCCGCCCTGGACTTGCGCGTCGTGGTGCGTGGCGGTGGCAGATCGTCCCCAATATCCTGCGCTTCTGCCCGGGGGGGCGGCAGATCGCCTGATGCGCTGGCCTGCGGCGTTGCCGCGGCGGGAGGGGTGTCGGGTGTTGCTGTGCGGGGCTTGCGCGCGGGGGTGCGAGGCGGCGGCAGATCTTCTATAGTGTCCTGGTCAACCGATCTGGGGGGCGGCAACTCATCCGCTGCATGGCCATTTTCGGAGGCAAGCATGGGTAAAACTGTGAGCGACAGGCTCAAGGTCAGCAACAGATTTTTCATGGTCGATATTCCGATTCCAGATTTTCGTCGGCAAGGGCTTGCGAGGTGAAGAGTTTGGCCGGCAGTTTCTGATCGTATAAGGCAGCGTCGACCACCATCCGTGTCTGATGGCCGCTTTCCAGATCGATCATGCGGCTGTCGGTCAGGGTCCAGTAGCCCTGATTGCGTTTTTTGTTACGAAGCAGCCAGCGTTTGCTGGGGGTGCTGGCGTCCTGCTCGAAATAGTCCACGCGCTGCGGGATGGCCGTGGCGGGATCGATCCAGCTGATACGCTTGCGGTACACCGAATCGTCGGCGTCCAGCGGGGTGCTTTCGAGCACGTCGCACAGGATGCCGTTTTCAGCCTGCTTGCCGAGCAGACGGTGGCGGTCCTTCGACGGCTTGCGTTCCTGCAGGTCCTCGAAATAGAGGTCTGAACCGACGAAGCGCCCCCCCTTGCGCTCGCTGGAAATGCGTCGCACCCGGTCGAGCGCGGGCAGATACAGCCACTGGTCGGTGCTGCCATCGGCCCGGTCTATGCTGAGAAGGCCGGTACCAGCAATGTCTTCAGGGTCGAGGAAACGGATCAGATTGGCCGTTTCGCCGCCCGACTTGTCGAGCCGGTAGGTGACGATTTCGCGGATCCGCGGCGAGTGGCCCTTTTCGGTGAGCACCATGCGTCCCAGCGTGGTGAGGTCGCGACCGTTCGGCCGGTCGTACACGCGCTGCGCAAGATCAGATGCTTCGTCCGCCTTGGCGGGCATTGCCGAGGTGAGGCTGCACAGCAATATGAACAGCACGACGACAGGCGCTTTAATGAAGCCATAAAACAGTCCTTCGACAGGCTCAGGACGAACGGCAAGTAGTTGATTTCGTTCGTCATTCCGGCAAGAGCCGGAATCCAGTGAAATCAAGGATCTGGACCCCGGCTTTGGCCGGGGCGACGACTTGTTCAGAGCTTCCTTAAACCGCTGGCTTGAATGTTGCTGAATCATCGGGGCGTTCGTTAGGATCGAATGAGTTACTGCTATAACGGCAAAATTGCGGAGATATACTGTCACCCGTCCCGCAGTACTGACAAATTTGCAACATCTTCACCCGAACAGGAATCCCCTTGCGCCTATTCTCTCATCAGTATGCCCCCCGACCAACCCGCTTACTGATCGCCACCGTTCTGAGTCTCGGCATAACGGCTTGTAGCGGAGAAAGCAGCAGCGCGTTGGTCAGCCAGGCCAAGGCCAGCATCGCCAAGGGCGACAACAAGACTGCCATCATCCAGCTCAAAACCGCCCTGCAGAAGGAAGCGGACAACGCCGAAGCGCGCTTTCAGCTCGGCAAGCTGCAGCTTGAAATGGGAGATTTCGCCAGCGCGGAAAAGGAACTCAAGCGCGCGCGCCAGGCCGGTTATGATGAAAACACGGTCAATCCCCTGCTGGCAAAGGCACTGCTCGGTCAAGGCGAATTCAAGCGGGTGCTCGACGACTTGCCGCAACCCGCCAAAGGCAGCACGGGCGAAGTACCGATGCTGGTGGTACGTGCCACCGCCCAGCTCGGTGCGGGTGACAAGGAAGAGGCTCGCAGCAGCCTCAATCGCGCACTCGACGCCGCGCCCAACGACCCGGAGGTTCTGCTGGCGCAGGCCAGGCTGGCGCTGGCCGATGGCGATGTCGCCAAGGCAGGTGAGAATATCGACGAAGCCCTGCGCGCCAACCCAAAATACCGCGATGCGTGGCTGCTCAAGGGCGACCTGTTGCGCGCCACCGGCAAGCCCGGCGATGCTGCCAAGGCCTACCAGGCCGCGCTTCAGATCGATCCACGCCACGACGGCGCGCGTCTCGCGCTGGCAGGCATCGCCATCGTGGAAAACCGCCTGGCCGATGCTCGCCGCGAAGCCGACACCGTGCTCAAGACCTCTCGCAATAACCTGCAGGCGCGTTACACGCTGGCGTTGATCGACTTCCGCGAGAAGAAACACACGGACGCACGTGACCAACTCGCCACCGTGCTTAAATCCGCTCCGGATTACCTTCCTGCCGTGCTGCTCGCCGGGTCGGTCGAATACGCACTGGGCAACATGCAGACCGCCGAATCGCACTTCAATCAGGTGATCAAGGCCAACCCGCGCAACCTCTATGCAATCCGTCTGCTGGCTGCGGCCCAGCTGCGGCAGGGACGCGTGGACGACGCCGCGCACACGCTGTCCGTCATTCCGGATAGCGTCAAGGATGCCGGTTACCACATCGTTGCAGGCGAAGTCGCCCTGGCCAAAGAGGATTTCGCCAAGGCAGCCAGCCACTTCGACACGGCGGCCCAGATCCAGCCTGACAACGCTGCCATCCGCACCGAGCTTGGCATCGCCCGCCTGGCACAGGGCGACCAGCGCGCCATGGCAGATCTCCAGTCTGCCGCCGACATGGAAGACAGCAACAGCCGCGCCGATACCGTGATCATCCTGAACCAGCTCAAGCAGCAAAAATTCGACGCCGCATTCGCGAGCATTGCCGCGCTGGAAAAGAAACAGGGGGTCAGCCCGCTGACCTGGAATTACCGTGGCGCTGCGTACCTGGGTAAAAATGATGCGAACAAGGCGCGTGAAAGCTTCACCCAGGCGCTGAGGCTCGATCCCAAATTCTTCCCGGCCGCCTCCAACCTCGCCCAACTCGACCTCAGGGACAAGCAGCCTGCCGCTGCGCGCAAGCGCTTCGAGGATATTCTCAAAGCCGACCCCAACCACCTCAATTCCATGCTGGCGCTGGCTGACCTTGCCTTGTTTGCCAAGGACGAAAAAACCTATGTCAACTGGCTGCAAAAAGCCGCCACAGCCCACCCGCAGGCGCTGCAGCCACGGGTGGCGCTGGCGCGTTACCTGCTCGCGAAAGGCGAGAAGAACAAGGCGCATTCCGCCGCTCGTGAGGCGGTCAGCATCCAGCCCGACAACCCAGCCGCGCTTGACGTCCTGGCCTCGACCCAGTTTGCGCTGGGCGACATCGACAACGCCATCGGCACTTACCGCAAGCTGATCGAGCAATCGGCCAACCCCGCCGCCGCCCTGACCAGGCTGGCAGCGGTCCAGGTCAACGCACAGCAGATTCCCGACGCACGCAAATCGCTGGAGGATGCCCTGCGTGCTCAGCCCGACCTGCTGGAAGCACAACTCATGCTTGGCAGGCTCGACATCCAGGGCGCGCGCTACGATGACGCGCTCAAACTTGCCCGGCAAATCCAGCAGCAAAAGCCGAAGTCTGCCGCAGGTCCGGGGCTGGAAGGCGATATTGCCCTTGCGCGAAGGCAATTCGACGCAGCCCTGGCAGCGTATGAACGCGCATACAAGCTCGAACCTTCCGGTGCCCTGCTAATCCGCCAATATCAGGCACTGGACGGATTGGAGCGCACTGAAGAAGGCTTGAAACGCCTCACCAACTGGCTCGACGGCAGGCCGAATGATGCGTCGATCCGCATGTTCCTCGCTGAACGGTTGATCAAGCGCAATCAGTACCAGGCGGCCGCCGAACACTACCTGGTGCTGAATCGGAGCAACCCCGGCAATCTCGTCGTCCTCAACAATCTGGCGTGGGCGTTATTTCAAACCAAGGACGGCCGGGCGGCAGGATTTGCCGAACAGGCGCTCAAGCTCAGTCCCGATAACCCGGCAATCATGGATACGCTGGGCTGGATCCTTGTGCAGCAGGGACAAGCCGAACGCGGCATCAAGCTGCTTCAACAAGCCTTGTCGAAGGCACCTGACGCCGCGGAAATTCATTGGCACCTGGCAGCGGCTCTTGCCAAAAGCGGCGACCGTCGCCGAGCCCAGAGCGAGCTTGAGCGGCTGCTGGCCAGCGGGCTGACGTTCCCCCAGGAGCAGGATGCGCGCGCACTGCTGAAACAGCTCCAAGGCAAGACGCCTTAGACCTTGTCACCTCACCGTCAATATCGGGCGGAGACGCTGAATTAATTTGGTCCGTTCGCCCTGAGCTTGTCGAAGCCCGTCCTGAGCTTGACGAAGGGGGCATTTCATGTGATTTATTCCGTTCATGGTTCGACAAGCTCACCACGAATGTAATTCATCAGCGTTTCCCTAATAACTGCTTGAGCTGGAGTCCCCACACATGACCAAAATTTCCGTCGCCCTGGCCATCGCCCTGGCTGTTGCCACCTCCGCAGCACTCTCCGGGTGTGACCGTATATCCAACCTCTCCGAACAGGAGCATATCCAGCGTGCCAAGGATTTCGAGGACAAGGGCAATCTCAAGGCCAGCATCGTCGAATTGAAAAATGCCGTCCAGAAGAACCCCGACAGCCCCCAAGCCAGGCTGCTGCTCGGGCAGATCTATCTGAAGGTCGGCCTGGGGGCCGAAGCGGAAAAGGAACTCAGCCAGGCCGTCAAACTGGGCGTCAGTCGTGAAACCGTCAATCCCCAGCTCGGGGAGGCTCTGCTGCTCATGGGCGAATACAAGAGGGTGCTCGACGAAATTCAGCCTGGCGAACAGACCAGCAAGGCCAACCTCGCCCGTATCTTCCAGTTGCGTGCCGATGCTCTGCTTGCACTGCGCCAGTTAAAGGATGCCTGCAACCTGTTCAATCAATCTCTCGACACGGACAAAAGCAATCCAGCCACCTACTGGGGGCTTGCACAATGTGCTATCGCAGAGCGCAACAACACCAAAGCCCGCGAATGGCTGGACGCCGCCCTCAAGCTCCAGGAAAAGCAGGCCCAGACCTGGGTTTTTGTCGGGGATCTGGCGCAACTCGACAAGAATACTGAAGGCGCGCTTGCGGCCTATTCGAGCGCCCTGAAAATCGACCCCGAGAACCTGGCGGCGCTGCAGAGCCGGGCGACCATCTTCATTAAACTGGGCCGAATGGAACCCGCGCGCGCGGATATCGACACACTCCGCAAACTTTATCCGAAATCCCTTGCCGCAAATTATCTTCAGGCATCGTTCAAGTTCAGGGAAAAAAAATACCCAGAGGCGCGCGACGCCTTGCTGGAAGCATTCAAGATTGCCCCCAACTACGTTCCCGCCCTGATCCTGGCCGGTCTCACCGAGAATGCGCTGGGCAACGCGCAAACTGCCGAAGCGTACCTCAACAAGGCCGTCCGCGCCGCGCCCCGCAATGGTTTTGCACTCAGCATGCTGGCGGCCACCCAATTGCGTCTGGGGCGTCCGGATGATGCAGGCAAAACGCTCGCACCCATCGATCTCGAGAAATCCCGCGACGCCCGCCTCCATTCCATTGCCGGTGAAATCGCGCTGGCGAAAAAGGACTATGCCAAGGCAGCTACCCATTTTGAGGCGGCCGCTGAAATCAGCCCTGACAGCGCAGCCATCCGCACCGAGCTCGGCATGGCCCGCCTGGCACAAGGCGACAATCAAGCCATGGCCGACCTGCAAGCCGCTGCCGACATGGCAGGCGACAGCACGCGCGCTGACAATGTCCTCATCCTGACGCAGCTCAAGCAGAAGCAATACGACGCCGCCCTGGTACGCATCGCCGAACTGGAAAAGAAACAGCCGCAAAGCCCGCTCGCCTGGAATTACCGGGGTGCTGCCTATATCGGGAAAAGGGACGCTGCCAAGGCACGCAACAGCTTCGAGCAGGCCCTGAAGCTCGACCCCAAATTCTTTCCTGCTGTGGTCAACCTGGCGCAGCTCGACCTGGCCGAGGGGAAAACCGATCAAGCGCGCAAGCGCTTTGAAAACATCCTCCAATCCGATCCCAAACACCTGCAAGCCATGCTCGCGCTGGCTGACCTGAGTGTGCGTATCAAGGATGAAAAGGCTTACACAAGTTGGCTGGAAAAGGCCATCCAGGCCCATCCCCAGGCCGTCCTTCCTCGCGCCGCGCTGGTGCGGTATTACCTGGCCAAAAAGGAGCCCCAGAAAGCGCTCGCTCTGGCTAAGGAAACGGCTAACGCCAACCCGGAAAGCCCTCAGGCGCTCGGTTTCCTCGGTAGCACCCAACTGGCGGCCGGCGACAAGGCGAGCGCCATCGCCACCCTTACCCGACTCACCGAGAAGGCCAGGCAATCTCCGGACGCGTACCTGCAACTGGCCCTGGCCCAACTCGCCGACCAGCGCCTGAACGACGCCCGCATCAGTTTGCAGCGAGCCCTGCAACTCAAGCCCGATCATTTGCAGAGCCAGGATGCCCTGCTGCGACTGGAGCTGGCCGACAAGCAGCCCGAGGCGGCGCTCAAGATTGCACGTCAAATTCAGGTGCAACACCCCGGGGCCCCTGTCGGCTTCGATCGCGAGGCTGACATCCTGATGTCGCAAAAGCGCTATCCGCAGGCCGTCAAGGCCTATGAACAGGCCCTGGCAAAAGGGGCCGGGACAGTGACCCTGGCGAAACTGCACCGTGCGCTTTCAGCGGCTGGTGACACCCAGGCTGCGGAGCAACGGCTGGCTGGCTGGATCAAGCAGCACCCGCAGGACCTGGCAGCACGCAACTATGCGGCCGAAAGCTATATGCGGGCCGAACGCAGCCGCGATGCCATCGCCCAGTATGAGTTCCTGCTGAAGGCCAAGCCCGACAACGTCATCGTCCTCAACAACCTGGCCACGCTCTACCAGCGCGAGAAAGACCCGCGCGCCCTCGCCACAGCCGAACAAGCAATCAAGTTTGCCCCGGACCAACCCGGCATTCAGGACACCCTGGGCTGGATCCTGGTGGAGCAGGGGCAACTGCCCCGCGGGCTCGACCTCCTTCGCAAGGCGGTGGCCAAAGCGCCCACGTCTGCCATCTTACGTTATCACTATGGTGTCGCCCTGGCCCGCTCCGGCAAGAAATCGGAGGCGAAGAAGGAACTTGAAGCTGCCCTCGCCAACGGACTCGGTCTCCCAGAACTGGAAGCTGCCAAATCCCTGCTCAAGAACCCGTAAGCCCGGCCTGAGTGCTGCGGTAGGGTTGCACAGACGCCTGTCCGCCTCGACAGGGCATTCCCTTGTCTCCCTGCAAGGGCAGGCACATCCCGCAGCAACCCCGCCTTGCCGTCGTGGTTGCCAACCTTCATCTTGTCCAGAACTGCCAGGGAGCAGGAGAAAACACGGTCATACGGCCGTCCTGACGCTCCATCGCGGCAAACATTGGCACGACCACCGACAAGGGAAAAAATGTCGGAAAATTTTACAACCCACCCCGCCACACCGTTATATCGAACTCTAAATCTCCCGCCTCGCCTGATCCCCGGCAATATTTTCTCTTTTAATTCAATAAGATATTTATATACCGCAAGCTGGCCACCCCCCCTCCCGCTGATTGGCACGTCACCTGCTTAACTTTGGACATGCAGTTTTAATCGTAACCCTGTACTCGCCCAACCTTTCAAATTGGAGATAAAAAATGAAACATCAAAACAAAGCACTCAGCAAGAAGAGCGCGCTGGCAGCATCCCTGTATGCGATGACCCTGGTTTCGGGCGCCGCGCATTCGGCTTTTATCGAACAGTGGACCTATTCGACCGATGCGACGTTCGTAGCAGACAGCGCAACATGGTCATCGGGTACTGGTGTGCAAATAGAAAGTGGCTACGAGCTCTCTTGGGGCCGGAGTCCGACTGCAAATCCGAATCCGGGTGATTTCCAGAATCCCACATCTACCTCAAGCCTTAACCGGAGCGCCCTGACAGTTGGTGATTTTTCACAGACTCCCGAGACCTTGACGGGTGGCGGCGGCAGCCTCGACATGGGGAGCGTGATTACCGATGAGAACGGTGTCCTTGTTGCGGGAGAAATCGGCAAAGGTGTCTCCTTGACCCACTGGAACAACGTGCTGGATGGCGGGTTCAGCACTCTCACCGGAGCATCCATCGAGGACACCCTGACTCTCACCCCATTGGTTCCTCTTGGTGGAGGTAGCCAGTCTGGGCCGGTCCTGACATTCGTATTCAAGTTCCAGGAAACCCCGAATGCAGGAAATGGTAGTGGCCTGTGCGCCGACGGGAAGTCAGCCACGGCAGATTATGGCTACAGTGCAAGCGGTGGCGGTTGCCCCGACCTGTTTGGCTACCAGAATTTGAATGTCGTCGACCAAGGCTTTAATTATGACGGCTTCAATTATTTCGTCAGCGTACTGACGCTGAATGCGGACGGGACGCTGGATACAATCGGCATCGCCAACCTCGAAGATAACGAATGCACGACGATTGGCTTGGCTGCGGGCTGCTTCGGCTTCAGAACGCTGGAGACCACCGAAACAACCAAACGCTTCGGCTTCGCCATCAGTTCGCGGCGGTTGTCAGTACCCGAGCCGGGCACCTTGGCGTTGATGGGTCTGGCACTGCTTGGCCTGGGCGCGACACGCTATCGCAAGGCAAAATGAGCAGATTCTGCGTCTTGAAGGCCCGATAGCTTCGGTTCTTTACCGTGCCACGGACAAAGCCCCCACACGTTGGGGGCTTTGTATTTGGGTCGGGTGTTACTACGCAAGTGACTATTGATCCGGCGACGTGCTCCCCGAAATTAGTAGCATTTGGGTTTGGAGTCCGATCTAATTTTGACAGGAGATCGGACGATGAAGAAGCGATACACGGAAGAACAGATCATTGGCTTCCTGCGGGAGACTGAGACAGGGGTGGCGGTCAAGGAACTGTGCCGTAGGCACGGGTTTTCGGAAGCCAGCTATTACCTGTGGAAATCGAAGTTCGGTGGGATGAGTATTCCCGAGGCCCGGCGACTGAAGGAACTGGAGGTCGAGAACACCAGGCTCAAGAAGCTTTTGGCCGAGACGATGCTGGAGGCGGAGGTGACCAAGGAAGCCCTGCGCCGAAAGTGGTAGCCGTGCCAGCCAAGCGCGAACTGGTACGGCTGGCGCAGTCGATGGGGCTCACCGAGCGACGAGCCCTCAAATTGGTAGGGATGAGCGCGAGCGTGTTTCGATACGAAGCCCGAGCTGACGCCAATGGGCCGCTGCGCGAGCAGATTGTCAGTTTGGCACACCGGCATCGTCGACATGGCTATCGCATGATTCATTTACGCCTGCGTCTGGCGGGCTGGCAGGTGAATGTAAAACGGGTGCGTCGTCTGTACCGGGAAGCACAACTGATGGTGAAATCACGCAAGCGGAAGAAAGTGCCGCTGTCTGACCGGCAGCCATTGGTGCGGCCTGGCTACGCAAACGAAGTCTGGTCGATGGATTTTGTCTTCGACCGGGTGGCCGATGGGCGTGCATTGAAATGCTTGACGGTGGTGGACGATGCCACGCATGAATCAGTAACGGTTCATCCGGACACCGCGATCTCCGGCACCTATGTGACCCGGATACTGGATCGGATCAAGAGGGAGCGAGGCTTACCCAAGGTCATTCGATCAGACAATGGCCGTGAATTCTGCGGCCGTGCCATGGCGACCTGGGCGCATGAGAATGGCGTAAGCCTGCGGTTCATCGAGCCGGGTAACCGAACCAGAATGCTTACGTGGAGAGTTTCAACGGACGGCTACGCGACGAATGTCTGAACGAACACTGGTTCACCAGCCTGGCTCATGCGCGGGTGACCATCGAAGCCTGGCGCCGGGATTACAACGAGCAGCGACCGAAGAAGGATCTTGGGGGATTGCCGCCAGCAGTGTTCGCGTCAAACTTGCAGCAGATGCAATACAAGGCCCCGGAGAAGTTGGTTACACTTTGCAGCGATGGACTCTAAATCAGATCGCTACTGAAAAAGGGGGCACGTCGCTGGTGCGGGGCGGGCGGTTTGAGCATGCCCAGAATTCAAACACAAAGCCCCCAACTCGTGGGGGCTTTGTCAGCAGTCTGACCCATCCAAAAGGGTGGCGTCAGGTTTGAACGACTGAAGCTCAGGCGCTCTTGCGGCGGCGAAGGCCCAAGCCCATACCAGCGAGACCAAGGCCCAACAGCGCAAGTGAGCCAGGCTCAGGCACAGCAAATCTCAAACTGCCATCCAGATAAGTCTGGCGCATGTATGAAGTGGCGTCTTCCTCATCTTGGTCAAGATATGAAGCTTCCGCGACACTACACACGTTGTTCTCCGGCGCTTGACCATTGACACAATCGATATTGGTATCAAGAGTCCAGGTAACAGCCAAATTCAGGGGAGCGTCGATTCCAGCGAGCCAAAGATCATAGAAAGTCTGGTCGGACTCAGCATCAACAAAGAAATTCTGAACGAAAGAATTACCCACCGCATCGTTAGTACCATTACCGTCAAAATCAAAACTTACATTGCCAAAGACGTTAATTGTGAACTCATCCCCTACGGAGGCCGACGACCCCAACACATTCAGGCGCGCAACCTGTGTCCTGATAGCACCGTCGGGATCAGTCGTGTAAAAGATATCAAAATAACCCCCGCCAAACAGAGCGCCATCTACAATGTTGCCCGAACCATATAGGACATAGTCGTAAATCAGGCCCCAAGTCAGCCCATCCACAGCTGGATCGCCATAAAGTTCAGAGGATCCTCTGAAGCCTTCCGCTTTTGGATTGATCTGACCGGCCTCATAGTTGAGGCCATCAATGTTTCTGGCGTCCACGTCAGGGTACACAAATCCATTGCTGCCCGCGAGGCCACCGAACCCATAGGAATTCAGAATACTGGTGATGTTTGTGTCAATTACGGGAACATTGGTACCACTTATGGTTGGATCCGCCAAATAGATGGAAGTCGCGAGGGTGCCTGTATATCCAAGCTCTCTAATCACAGCAGTATGCGTATCTGCATCGCTATCACGGTTTGTGCCCAAGTCTATATAGAAGGGGTCTGCGAAGGCGGCGGAAGACACCAGTCCACCCAAGGCGATTGCAAGAAGAGTCTTTTTCATTTCGGTCTCCAATTCGTTTAGAGGTTCATCTGTAAGTGCGCAACCTGTGCTGCGCCACGCCCAGTAATAAGCAGGGGATGTGCCAACCCATCCTCTCACCGCGCGACCCACACCACAACAAACTGATTCATATAGATATTTATCGATCACCGCCGACACAGCCAGCCGATCAAAAAGCGATTCAAAGCAGCAAGTGTAAATTTTTCCGACATGCCAGCCGTGATGCCTCTTCACACGGGACTGTGTTCCAGTTACCCGACACCGACCGATTGTTCGTGCGACTCTTTAACCTGTCGCCCGGCAAGAAGTGTTCGGCACCGCTACCGAGCAGAATGCCAGGCTCTCACCCCAGCAACCCCAGCACAGACTCGGCGCCGATCAATCCCCCCGAAAATGCCCTGCCCCATCCCAAATCGCCCCCAAAGATAGGGTTGGGACCGAAAAACCCGCCGCCGATTGATTCATCAGCCACACGCGCCAACGACTCGGCGCAACGTCTCCCGGAAGGTGAGGAAGCCCTGAATAAGTTGGTTTGCTGTGTGCCCTTCGACTGCGCTCAGGAGAGCGTTCGACAAGCTCACCACGAACGATATCAACCACTTGCCGTTCGACCTGAGATTGTCGAAGGACTTGTTCAGATGGGATGGACGCCTCCCCCCGGCAACGGGGTGCTGTTGGTAGCCAGGAAGAGACTGGATGGATCCTCGCTGCGACGGCATCTGCGTGCCAAAGTGGAAATATCGTAACCCACCACTTGAACAGGAGGATCCAAAATGAAGCATAGCGTGATCGGCATGGATATCGCCAAACAAGTTTTTCAGTTGCACCGTGTGGATACCGAAACCGGCGAAGTCGAGCGCATCAAACTCCGACGTGACGACGTCCTGCCGTACTTTGCCCGTGAAGCGCCGGCCGTGATTGCCTTGGAGGCCTGTGGCAGCGCCCACTGGTGGGCACGGAAACTTTCCGCGTTGGGGCACCAGCCGCGCCTGCTGCACCCGAAGAGCGTGCGGCCTTTCGTATTGCGCAACAAGACCGATGCCGCCGACGCACGGGCCATCTGGACGGCGGCGCAACAATCGGACACCCGTTTCGTCGCGATGAAGACCGAGACCCAGCAAGCCGTCCTTGCCTTGCATCGATTGCGCGCCCAATTGCTGAAGTTCCGCATCATGCAAACCAACGCCCTGCGCGGATTGCTGTATGAATTCGGGGAAGTGTTGCCCGAGGGCCACGTGGCCCTCGCGAAGGCACTGCCTGCCGCTTTGGCCAGTCTGGATGCGCATCTGCCCGCCGTGCTGCT
>WGNC01000015.1 GCA_016124745.1 Thiobacillus sp. | reverse complement strand
GAGGAGCAGCTCGACTTCCCCGTCGTCTACACCTCGGCGACGCTGGGCTTCGCGCGCAACGAGCCCGACGGCCCGGAACAGGACATGAACGTGCTGTTCGAGACCATCGTGCGCCAGGTGGCCGCGCCTGACGTCGACCCCGAGGGTCCGTTCCAGATGCAGGTGATCTCGCTCGACTATTCGAGCTACGTCGGCGCGATTTCCATCGGCCGCATCAAGCGCGGGGTCGTCACGCCCGGCATGAACGTCACGGTGATCGACCCCGAGGGCCGCACCCGCAGCGGTCGCATCAACGAGGTGCTCGGCTTCCACGGCCTGACGCGCGAGGCGCGCCAGTCGGCCTCGGCCGGCGACATCGTCGCCCTGACCGGCATCGAGACCCCCCGCATTTCCGACACCCTGTGCGCGCCGACCACGGTCGAGGCGCTGCCGCCGCTGAAGGTCGACGAGCCGACCGTCAGCATGAGTTTCGAGGTGTCCGATTCGCCGTTCGTCGGCCGCGAAGGCCAGTTCGTCACGAGCCGCCAGCTCGCCGAGCGCCTCGAGCGCGAACTGATCCACAACGTCGCGCTGCGCGTCGAGCCGACCGATGACCCGAAGCGCTTCATCGTGTCCGGCCGCGGCGAGCTGCACCTGTCGATCCTGATCGAGAACATGCGCCGCGAGGGCTATGAACTGTCCGTCGGCCGGCCCAAGGTGATCATGAAGGAGGTCGACGGCGCGCTGCAGGAACCCTACGAACAGCTGACCGTCGACGTGCCGACGGACTACCAGGGCGCGGTGATGGAGCGGCTCGGCAATCGCCGCGGCACCCTCGTGGAGATGGTGCCGGACGGCCGGGGCCGCGTGCGCCTCGACTACTCGATCCCGGCGCGCGGGCTCATCGGCTTCCGCACCGAATTCCTGACGGCGACCGCCGGCATGGGCCTGCTCTACCACTCCTTCGCGAAATACGGCCCGGTGAAGCCGGGCCAGATCGGCGGTCGCATCAACGGCGTGCTGATCTCGAACGGCTCGGGCAAGGCGCTGGCCTATGCGCTGTTCAGCCTGCAGGAGCGCGGGCGCCTCTTCGTCGGCCACGGCGACGAGGTCTACGAAGGCATGATCGTGGGCCTGCATTCGCGCGACAACGACCTGGTCGTCAACCCGCTGAAGGCCAAGCAGCTGACGAACATCCGCGCCGCCGGCAGCGACGAGAACCTGCTGCTGACCCCGCCGATCCGCTTCGATCTGGAGCAGGCCCTCGAGTTCATCGCCGACGACGAGCTCGTCGAGGTCACGCCGGCGGCGATCCGCATCCGCAAGCGCATGCTGAAAGAGAACGACCGCAAGCGGGATTCACGCAGCCAGGCCGTCTGAGCGGCCCGCGGGCGGCGGATGATAGGCCTGCTGCAACGGGTCAGTCGCGCCAGCGTCGAGGTGGGCGGACGCCAGGTCGCGAGCATCGGCCGCGGCCTGCTGGTGCTGGTCGGCGTGCAGCCGGCGGACACCGAGGCCGAGGCCGACCAGCTGCTGGCCCGCCTGCTCGACTATCGCGTCTTCCCCGACGCGAACGACCGCATGAACCTCAGCCTGCGCGACATCGACGGCGGGCTGCTGCTCGTACCCCAGTTCACGCTGGCCGCCGACACCTCGCGCGGCCGGCGGCCGAGCTTCACCAGCGCGGCGCCACCCGCGCTCGGCGCACGGCTCTTCGATTACCTGGCGACGCGCGCCCGCGCGCAGCGCGCCGAGGTCGGCAGCGGCGTGTTCGGGGCCGACATGCAGGTGGCGCTCGTCAACGACGGGCCGGTGACCTTCTGGCTCGAGATTCCGCCGGCCCTCAGCTGAAGTTGATCCGGGCCTCGAGGTTGGTGCGCGAGTCGGCGTTGTTGAGCGCCTCCTCGAGATCGATGCGCTCTTCCTTGTAGAGGTTGTAGAGCGCCATGTCGAAGGTCTGCATGCCCTTGGCGCCGCTGGCCTCCATCGCCTCCTTCACGTCACCGACCTGCCCCTTGAGGATCAGGTCCGCGATGTGCGGCGTGTTGATCATGATTTCGATCGCCGCCACGCGGTAGCCGTCGATGCCCTGCACGAGACGCTGCGAAATCACGGCGCGGATGTTCAGCGACAGGTCGAGGAACAGCTGCTTGTGGAGATCCTGCGGGAACAGGTTGATCACGCGCTCCATCGCCTGGTTCGCATTGTTCGCGTGCAGCGTCGACAGGCACAGGTGGCCCGTGTTGCAGAGTTCCAGCGCCGCCTCCATCGTTTCGCGATCGCGGATTTCGCCGATCAGGATCACGTCCGGCGCTTCGCGCAGCGATGCGCGCAGCGCCGCGCGGTAATTCAGCGTATCCACGCCGATTTCGCGCTGGTTGACGATCGATTTCAGGTTGGGGTGCGAGAATTCGATCGGGTCCTCGATGGTGAGGATGTGGCCGGACATCTTCTGGTTGCGCTCGTTGACCATCGCCGCGAGCGTCGTCGACTTGCCCGAGCCGGTCGCGCCGACCATCAGGATCAGGCCGCGCTTGTGCATCACCAGCGACTTCAGGACCTCCGGCAAGGCCAACTCGTCGATGCTCGGGATGGTCGCCGGGATCCGGCGCAGCACCAGGCCGACCTCGCCGCGCTGGCGGAAGACGTTGACGCGGAAGCGCGCCGACTTGTCCTCCAGCGAGATCGCGAAATCGCTCTCCATCGTCTGCTCGAAGTGCTCGATCTGCGTGTTCGACATGACGCCGTAGGCCGCGGCGCGGGTCAGCTCACCGGTCAGCACGGTCTTGCCGACGGAGCTGACCTGGCCTTCGATCTTGATCTTGACCGGCGCGCCGACCGTGAAGAACAGGTCCGAGCCTTCCTTGTCGCGCAGCAGTTTGAGGTAGGGCGTGATGTCCATGCAGGGTCCTTGTCAGGCTTGATCCGTGGCGGCGGCGCGCTCAGCGCACCACCATGCCCTTTTCGTCCGCTTCCTCTTCCAGCGAGAGGTGCTCGAGGCCGGCCAGCTTGTCGGACTCCTTCGCGGCCTTGCCCTGCAGCTTGATGCGCAGGCGCAGCTCGTTCATCGAGTCCGCGTTGCGCAGCGCGTCCTCGTAGCTGATGAGGTCCGCCTCGTAGAGATCGAAGAGCGCCTGGTCGAAGGTCTTCATGCCGAGCTCGTTCGACTTCGACATGATTTCCTTGATGGCGTGCACCTCGCCCTTGAGGATCAGTTCCTGGATCAGCGGGGAATTCAGCATCACCTCGATGGCGGCGACCCGGCCCTTGCCGTCGGCCTTCTTCAACAGGCGCTGGGCGATGAACGCCTTCAGGTTCAGCGACAGGTCCATGAACAGCTGCTGGTGCCGCTCCTCGGGGAAGAAGTTGATGATGCGGTCGAGCGCCTGGTTGGCGCTGTTGGCGTGCAGCGTCGACAGGCACAGGTGGCCGGTTTCGGCGAAGGCGATGGCGTACTCCATGGTGTCGCGGTCGCGGATTTCGCCGATCAGGATGACGTCTGGCGCCTGGCGCAGCGTGTTCTTTAGCGCGGAGAACCAGTTGTCGGTGTCGATGCCGACCTCGCGCTGGGTGATGATGGATTTCCTGTGCTCGTGCACGTATTCGATCGGATCCTCGACCGTGATGATGTGATCCGCTGCGTTCTCGTTGCGGTAACCGACCATCGCTGCCAGCGAGGTCGATTTGCCGGTGCCGGTTCCGCCGACGAAGATCACCAGGCCGCGCTTGATCATCGCGACGTCGCGCAGGATCGGCGGCAGGTTGAGGTCTTCCATCTTCGGAATCTTGGTGTTGATCGTCCGCATCACGATGCCGACGCGCCCCTGCTGCACGAACACGTTGACGCGGAAACGGCCGATCTCGGGCGGGCTGATGGCGAAGTTGGATTCGTTGGTCGCTTCGAAGTCATTCCACTGCCGCTCGTTCATGATCGAGCGCGCCAGTTCGCTGGTATGCGCAGGCGTAAGGGTCTGGTTCGACACCGGCGTGATCTTGCCGTCGACCTTGATGGCGGGCGGAAAGCCGGCCGTGAGGAAAAGGTCGGAGGCATTCTTCGACAGCATCAGGCGCAGCAGGTCGTGGACGGTTTTTTCGGCATTCATCGTTCAATCCTCATGCAAAAAATGCGTCTTTGTTCTGCGCGGCCGCACGCGCTGCACCTGGTGCAATCACGTTGCGCTTGACCAGATCCTGCAGGCACTGGTCGAGCGTCTGCATGCCGAGGTTGCCGCCGGTCTGAATCGACGAATACATCTGTGCGACTTTGCCCTCGCGGATCAGGTTGCGGATGGCCGGGGTGCCGATCATGATTTCGTGCGCGGCGACGCGGCCGGTGCCGTCCTTGGTTTTCAGCAGGGTCTGCGCGATAACGGCACGCAAGGATTCGGACAGCATCGAGCGCACCATTTCCTTTTCTGCGGCCGGGAACACGTCGACCACGCGGTCGATGGTCTTTGCGGCGGACGAGGTGTGCAGGGTGCCAAATACCAGGTGGCCGGTTTCGGCGGCGGTTAGCGCAAGGCGGATGGTTTCCAGGTCGCGCAATTCGCCAACCAGGATCACGTCCGGATCCTCCCGCAGCGCAGATCGCAGCGCATTGTTGAACGACAGCGTATGCGGGCCGACTTCGCGCTGGTTAATCAGGCACTTCTTGCTCTGGTGCACGAATTCGATTGGATCCTCGACGGTCAGGATGTGCGCGTACTGGTTCTCGTTGACGTAGTCCATCATCGCCGCCAGCGTGGTCGACTTGCCCGAGCCGGTGGGGCCGCACACCAGGACGATGCCGCGCGGCTGGTCGGAGATTTCCTTGAAGATCGGTGGGCAGTTGAGTTCCTCGAGCGTCAGCACCTTGGACGGAATCGTACGGAACACCGCACCGGCGCCATACTGCTGGTTGAAGGCATTGACGCGGAAACGTGCCAGCGAGGGGATTTCGAACGAGAAGTCGAGTTCCAGCGTTTCCTCGTACACTTTGCGCTGGCTGTCGTTCATGATGTCGTACACCATGCGGTGCACGTCCTTGTGGTCCATCGGCGGCAGATTGATGCGGCGCACGTCGCCGTTGACGCGGATCATCGGCGGCAGGCTTGCCGAGAGGTGTAAGTCGGATGCCTTGTTCTTGACCGCAAAAGCCAGCAATTCGGAAATGTCCACGCGTGCCTCGTTCAGTGTTGGGTGGGAGGTTTTGACAGATAATAAACGTTATGGATAACGGTCCGAAGCCACGCAAACTTGAACCCGGCATGACCGCCTCCCCGCTGACCCCTGGCCAACGGCTGGATGCAGTTCGGGAAAGGATTGCGCGTGCCGCGGCAGAGTCCGGGCGAGCCACGGCGGATATACGCTTGCTGGCAGCCAGCAAGACTTTTAGCGCCGCCGTGGTGCGCGATCTGGCCGTCTGCGGCCAGCGCGAATTCGGCGAGAATTATGTACAGGAGGCTTTGGAAAAACAGCGTGAATTGCGCGACATGCCGCTGGAATGGCATTTCATCGGCCCGATCCAGAGCAACAAGACACGGCCCATCGCCGAACATTTCAGCTGGGTGCACAGCATTGATCGCCTGAAGATCGCCGAGCGGTTGTCCGCGCAGCGCCCGGCGGGTTCGCCTCCGCTGCAGGTGTGCATCGAGCTCAATGTCAGCGGTGAAGCCAGCAAGGGCGGCGTGTCCATGAATGAATTGCAGGAGTTGGCCGACAGGGTCGCCACATTGCCGGGGCTGACGTTGCGAGGCCTGATGGCGATCCCGGCGCCGGCCCCGGGGCTGGCCGAGCAGCGTGCCGCATTCCGGCAGGTGCGCGCGGCTTTTGATGCGCTGGTCCGGCACGGCCACGCGCTCGACACGCTGTCGATGGGCATGTCGGGCGATCTGGAGGCGGCCATCCTGGAAGGCGCGACCATCGTGCGTGTCGGCACTGCACTTTTTGGCGAGAGAGTCCACCTCGTATGATTCATGAATTGCCGCGCGCCCTCGCTGGTCTTTTGTTTCGTATGGAAACTTTGCTCAGTCGGGCGTATGAATCACTACGCCGCTCCTTCACAAAATTCCCCTCCAAAACAAAATCCTGCGCGATGATCGCGCGAATTCATGAAACATCCGAGGTGCAACATGCATAAAGTGAGTTTCATCGGCGGCGGCAACATGGCTGCAGCCATCATCGGCGGCCTGATCTCCAGCGGGACGCAGCCCGCCGACATCGAGGTGGTGGAAATCAATGCGGATGCCAGGGCCCAACTGGCCGCGCGCTTCGGCGTGGTGACCCACTCGGATGTATCGCAGGCACGGCTGCATGCCCTGATCGTGCTGGCGGTCAAACCGCAATCCCTGCCCGGGGTGGCAGCCACGCTGGCGTCGCGTCTGGATGGCCAGCTGGTGGTGTCCATCGCCGCCGGGGTGCGGGTGGCCGATCTTGCGCGCTGGCTGGGGGGGCATCCGCGCATCGTGCGCGCCATGCCCAATACACCGGCGCTGGTGCAGGCCGGGGTTGCCGGACTGTATGCTTCGGCGACACTGGGCCAGGAGGCGCGTTCGCAGGCCGAGGCGGTGTTGCGGGCCGTTGGTGGCGTGGTGTGGCTGGACGACGAATCGCAGCTGGACGTGGTGACGGCCGTTTCGGGCAGCGGTCCGGCCTATGTCTTCTACTTCATCGAGTCGCTCGAAGCGGCAGCCGTGGCGCAGGGGCTGGCGCCCGTCACCGCACGTCAGCTCGCGCTGCAAACCTTCTTCGGCGCGGCCAAGCTGGCGCTGGAATCGCGTGAGGAGCCGGCCGTGCTGCGGCAGCGCGTGACCTCCAAGGGCGGCACCACCGAGCGTGGGCTCTCCGCGCTGGAAGCCGCAGAAGTCAGGCTCGCCATCGGGCAGGCGGTGGAGGCGGCCACCCGCCGCAGCGCCGAGCTTGGCGACGAATTGGGACGCCTCGCATGATCGCAGGCGCGCTGACATTTCTCGTCCAGACGCTGGGCAATCTGTTCGTGGTCGCGCTGCTGCTACGCTTCATGATGCAGCTGTTCCGGGTGCCGTTCCGCAATCCTTTCGCCCAGTTCATCGTCGCCCTCACGGATTTTGCGGTGAAGCCGATGCGCCGCGTGGTGCCGGGCCTGTTCGGCCTGGACTGGGCCTGTCTGCTGCTGGCGCTGCTGGTCAAACTGGGGGTGGTGACGGCTACGTACTGGCTGGACGGTTTCCCCTTCGCGCTGGCCGGGGCAAGGGTATGGCCGGTGATGCTGGGACTTGCGGCGGTGCGGCTGCTGAGTCTCGCGGTCTACATGATCATCGGCCTGACCCTGGTGCGTGCGGTGCTGTCGTGGGTCAACACCAGTTCACCGCTGGCACCGGTGGTGTACGAGCTGACCGAGCCGTTTCTGTTTCCGCTACGGCGCATTCTTCCCATGGTCGCCAATGTAGACCTGAGTCCTCTGCTGCTGTTCATCCTGTGTCAGCTGCTCCTGATTGTGCCAATCCAGTTGATGGAGCGGACACTGCTTGGCGCACTCTGAACCCCCGGTCTGGGCGCACGCTGATGGTGCGGAATGGTTGCTGGATCTGCACGTGCAACCCGGCGCAAAAGTCACCGCTGCGGCAGGCGAACACGGGGGTCGGCTGAAGCTAAAGATTGCCGCGCCACCGGTCGATAACAAGGCAAATGCGCATCTGCTGTCATGGCTGGCCACGCAACTGGACGTGCCGAAGTCAGCGGTGCGTCTGGTGCGAGGGGAGGCCTCGCGGCAGAAGACCGTGGCGGTGCGCGGGGTTGAACGCCCCTGGCTTGTTATCGAGAACAATAGAAAAACATGAGTGTCCACCTGGAACAGGAAGTTGCCGACTTCAGCGATCGGCGCATGCGGCTTGCGGCGGCGATTACCGACTATGCCGAGTGGCTCGACCGCCTGCACGGGATCGACCTCGAGCGCACCCTGCGGCTGGCCGATACTGCCACCAGCCTGCGGCAGGACAAGCTGGTGGTGGCTTTCGTCGCGGAGTTTTCGCGCGGCAAGACCGAACTCATCAACGCCCTGTTCTTCGCCGATCACGGCCAGCGCCTGCTTCCGTCCGATGCCGGCCGCACCACCATGTGCCCGACCGAATTGTTCGCCAATGCGGACGAGGCGCCCAGCCTCATGTTGCTGCCGATCGAAACCCGTCGCCGCAACGAATCGCTGGCGCACCTCAAGCGCATGCCGATCGAGTGGTGCCGGATTGCGGTCGATCCCGCGGATTCACGCCAGATGCAGGAAAGCCTGAAGAAGCTCACCGAAACCAAGGCCATGCCAGCCGTCGATGCCATCGAACTGGGCCTGTGGAACGGCGAGGATCCCGGAGAACGCCATCAGTTGCGCGCCGACGGCACCGTGGATGTGCCGGCCTGGCGCTATGCCATGGTCAATTACCCGCATCCCCTGCTGCAGGCCGGACTGACGGTTCTGGATACGCCGGGGCTCAATGCTCTGGGCGCCGAGCCGGAACTGACCCTGTCGGTCATTCCCAATGCGCATGCCGTGATGTACATGCTGGCGACCGATACCGGGGTGACGCGATCGGACCTGGAGATCTGGCAGAAGCACGTCTCACGTCATGCCCATTACCATGTCGCCATCCTCAACAAGATCGACATGCTGTGGGATGAACTCAAGAGCGATTCCGAAGTACAGGCCTCGATCGAGCGCCAGGCCGAAGAAACGGCGCGCGTGCTGAAACTGCCGCGCAGCCAGGTGTTCACCGTGTCGGCGCAAAAAGCGCTGATTGCGAAGATTCGGGGCGATGCTGCGTTGCGTGTGCGTTCTGGCATCGAGTCGCTGGAATATCTGCTGGCCCATCAGGTCATCCCGGCGCGACGCGACATGCTCTACCATGCGGTCAACCACGAGGTCAGTGCATTGCTGGACGAGAGCCGGGCCGACATGGCCGCGCGGATCAAGCGCAGCAGCGACGAACTGATCCAACTGACCCAGTTGTCAGGCAAGAACCGGGAGTTGATCGAGCAGACGCGCGCCACCCTGCAACAGGAAAAGGACAGCTACGACGCGACCGCCAACCAGTTTCGGACCACCCGCAAGACCCTGCAGGCGCAGGGCGAGCATCTGATGACGCATCTGTCGGAAGACACGCTCGACGCGATTCTGAAGTCCGGACGCGAAGCAATCGAAGGCAGCTGGACCACGCATGGGCTGACCCGAGGCATCCGCCATTTGAGCGAAAAGATGAACGAGCGCCTCGGGCAGGCCAGCAAACAGGCCGACAGCATGCTGGATGCGCTGGACCAGGCCTATGCCCGTTTTCACCGCCAGCACGGTTTGCCGAAAATGCAGGTGCCCAGGCTGGATCTGGGCGCCTACCGAAACCGACTCGCTGCGCTGGTTCGCGAGACCGGGGAGTTCTGCAAGGATCCCGCCAACCTGCTGCTGGAAAAGCGCTTCATGATCCGGCGCTTCTATGCCGGGCTCGCGGAAGAGGCACGCAAGGCCTTCAAGCTGGCAAGGCAGGAGGCGGAACGCTGGTTGCGTATCGCACTCGACCCCATCATGACCCGCATCCGCGAGCACAAGCATTACCTCGATTCGAGACTGGGCAGCCTGCAGCGCATTCTCGAAAACATGGGGACCCTGCACAACCGCATGGCACAGATCAAGGCGGAAATCGGCAGCCTGCGCAACGAGAAGGCCGAACTGACGCAGATTGCCGGGCAGTTTTCTGCCTGACATCACGCCCCTTGCCGGATTGACGCCGCAGCGTTAGCAGGCCCTAGTTATTGAGCCGGTTCAGCAAGGACACGGTCCTGTCCGGATCGGTATTCTTCAGCAGGCGCTGTGCCATCGGCGCCAGTTCTTCCAGATGAGACTTCAGCACCTGCTGCTTGACCTGCAGCAGGCTGGCCGGCTGCATCGAGAACGTCCGCAGCCCCAGTCCCAGCAGCAGGCGTGTCAACAACGGGTCGCCCGCCATCTCGCCACAAACGGAAACCGGCTTGCCGGCCTTGGCGCCGGCGCGGATGGTTTGCTGCACCAGATTGAGCACGGCCGGATGCAGCGGGTCGTACAGATGCGCGACGCTGTCGTCTGCGCGATCGATCGCCAGCGTGTACTGGATCAGGTCGTTGGTGCCGATCGACAGGAAGTCCAGCTGTTCGGCGAAGAAGGCCGCTGAAAGTGCGGCTGCCGGCACTTCGATCATGCCGCCGACCTGCAGGCCCTCATCGAATTTGAGCCCGTCCTTGCGCAGGGAGGCGCGCGCCTCGTCGATGCGCTGCAGGGTCTGCCGCAGTTCCATGAAATTTGCCAGCATCGGGATCAGCATGCGAATCTGGCCGTGCTGCGAGGCACGCAGAATCGCGCGCAACTGGGTGTGGAACAGTCCGGGTTCGGCCAGGCAAAGACGTATCGCGCGCAGGCCCAGCGCCGGATTGTCCGCCACGGTATGACCCCACGGCGCCTGCTTGTCAGCGCCCAGATCGAGCGTGCGTATGGTGACCGGCTTGCCGTCCATCGCCTCGGCCACCGCCTTGTAGGAGGCGTACTGCTCCTCCTCGCTGGGCAGATCGTCGCGGTTGAGGAACAGGAACTCGCTGCGGAAAAGACCGATGCCATGGGCTCCCGCTGCGTTCACTGCATCAATGTCGCTCAGCAGTTCTATGTTGGCCATCAGTTCGATCGCCGTGCCGTCGAGCGTCGCTGATTTGCTGGTTTTGAGCCGCTTGAGCTTGTCGGTGTCGATGCGCCACTGGTTCTGTCGCAGCCGGTATTCGGCCAGCACCGACTCGTCCGGATTGACGATCACCACGCCGTCGCGGCCATCGACGATCAGCAGGTCGTGGTCGCGGATCAGACCGCGCGCATTGTGCAGCGCCATCACCGACGGAATCGCCATGCTGCGCGCGAGGATCGCCGTATGCGAAGTGGCGCCGCCGAGGTCGGTGATGAACGCGGCAAAATGCACGTTCTTGAACAGGGCCATATCGGCAGGCGACAGCTCGTGCGCTACCAGGATGCGTTCGACGTCGAAGTCGACATCGAGCGGAATGTGGCTGGGATGGCCCATCAGGGCCTTGAGGACGCGCTGGACCACCTGCACCACGTCTTCCTGGCGACTGCGCAGATAGGCGTCATCGATCTCCTCGAAGCGCGCCACCAGTGCTTCCATCTGCTGGGTCAGCGCCCATTCGGCGTTGCACTGTGTCTCACGGATGAGGCGCTTGGGTTCCTCGGCGATCATCGAATCGCCGAGGAACATCAGGTGCATGTCGAGAAAGGCCGAAAGCTCCGCCGGCGCGCTGGCCGGAATGTGGATGCGCAGGATCTCGAGTTCGGCCCGCGTGGTGAGGATGGCCTCGTCGAAGCGCGCGAGCTCGTCCTTGATGTACTTGCGGTCGAGCATGTATTGCGGCACTTCGATGCGGGCATTGGAAGTGAGGTGCGCATAGCCGATCGCGATGCCGCCGGCGACGCCGATGCCGTGCAGGGAGAAGCTCAAAGCTCTTCTCCGAATCCGCTGGAAATCAGTCCGCTCAGCGCATCGATCGCTTCCAGCTCGTCTTCGCCATCGGCTTCGAGCGTGACGGTGCTGCCCTTGGCAGCCGCCAGCATCATCACGCCCATGATGCTCTTGGCATTGATGCGGCGGCCATTGCGTGCCATGTGGACCTGACTCTTGAAGCTGGAGGCCAGCTGGGTCAGCTTGGCCGACGGGCGCGCATGCAGCCCGAGCTTGTTGACGATTTCAACGTCCCGTTGCTGCATGGCACATGGTCTCGGAAATGTGGTTGATGCCGCTGCGTCCCCCTTCGACGATGCGATCGATGAGTTGGGGAAGAGGCAGCGTTTCGCGGTAGTTCAGTGCTTTCAGCAGCATCGGCAGGTTGACGCCGGAAACGCCCTCGATGTGCGATGGCTCGAGGAGACGACACAGCGTATTGCTGGGGGTTGCGCCATAGACATCGGTCAGCACCAGGATGCCGTCGCTGTCGCCGTCATTGAGCGCTGCCAGTTCGTCCAGCCGCGCCTGCAGTGCCTTCTGGCGCTCGTTGGGATCGGCGTGACCGGTGAAATCGAGCGTGGCGAGGCCGCGTGGCCGCTGACCCAGCACATGGGTGGCGCACTCGACCAGACTGTCGGCGAGTGAACCGTGGGCGACGATGAGGATACCGATCATGGGGCGTGCGTCAGACCAAAAACAGCATTCTAACGCGCATGGCCGAGCGTTTCCCCCTCACCAACCCTCCCCCGCATGCGGTAGAGGGGGCAAACGTGGTGCCCCACAAGGGGACTCCGACTTTCTATGGGCTGAAGCGCATGAAAGATCGTATGCCCAAACCGACTAACGAAGCCGGGCCTGCATCGCAGGTGAAATGTGGGTCTGGCCAGTGGCATCGACTGCGAGATAGTCGGCGACGCCAAGGCGGGCGGCCTGCTCAGCCAGTTGTGACGGGCCGCCGATGAACAGGGGTTTCGACAGGGCATCCGAGCGCGTGCCCGCATGTTCGCCCGATACCAGCACCGTCACCGACTGCATGCCGGTTGCCGGAAAGCCGCTGCGCGGATCGATCAGATGGCTGTAGCGTTGCCCGCCCGCTTCGAAGTAGCGCTGGTAATCGCCCGAGGTACCGATCGCTTCGCCGTTCATCAAGTCCAGCGTCGCCAGCGTGCCGGGCTGGCGCGGATGCTGGATGCCGACGCGCCAGGGACGGTCGCCATGGCCGCCCAGCGCGATCACGTTGCCGCCGATGTTGACCAGGGCATTGTCGATGCCGTGGGCTTTCAAAATGCGTATGGCCTCATCGAGCGCATAGCCCTTGGCGTAGCCGCCCAGGTCCAGCTGCACGGCAGGATTGTCGCTCCAGGCTTCGCCATTTTCGACATGCAGATCGCGCATGCGTGGGGCGGCCTTGACCCAGCGTGCGATCGCGGCGGCCTCCGGCACTTGCGCCTGCGGCGCGTCGGCATGAAAGCCCCACAACGCGATCAGCCCGCCGATGGCCGGATTGAACAGTTCGCTCGACTGCATCGAAAGCGCCTGCGCGTCGCGCAGCATTGCTGCGAGTTCCGGCGCGACGGGGGCGCGCTGCCCCTGTGCCAGCGCGGCGTTGAGGCGTGACAGCTCGCTGGGCTGCCAGGCGTGCAGCGCACGGTGCAGTTCGTCGAAGCGCGCCAGCACCGCGGAGATTGCCTGTTGCGCCTGGCTTTCCGGTGTGCCGAAGACGCTGACTTCCACCAGCGTGCCGAAGACATAGGCCTGCTGCTGCGTCAAAGGGGGTGGACTGCAGGCGGCGAGCAGCCAAAGCAGCACCCACGCCAGACCGAGCCGGACTGCCTTCATGCGCGCTCGATCGCGGCGATGAACTGCGCCCCGACATCGTGCCCGGTCTGTGCCGCGATCTCCTGAAAGCCGGTCGGGCTGGTGACGTTGATTTCGGTGAGGCAGTCGCCGATCACGTCGAGCCCGGTGAGGAAAATGCCGTGCTGCTTTGCCCAGGGGGCGATCGTCTCGGCGATCTCGCGATCGCGCGCAGAAAGTGGTTGCGCGCGGGCAGTCCCGCCGGCGGCGAGGTTGCCGCGGGTCTCGCCGGCCTTGGGGATACGCGCAAGCGCCCACGGCACGACTTCACCGTCGATCAGCAGGATGCGTTTGTCGCCTTCCCGGATTTCGGGCAGGTAGTGCTGCGCCATGATGGCGCGGCGGCCGTTGCGGGTCAGTGTTTCCAGAATGGCATTGCGATTGGGATCGTTTAGGGTCAGCCGGAAAATGCCGCTGCCGCCCATTTCGGTCAGCGGCTTGACGATGATGTCATGGTGCCTGTCGAGGAAATGGCCGACTGTCGTTGCGTCGGCGGAAACCAGTGTCGGTGCGATGAACTGTGGAAAGTTGAGAATCGCCAGCTTCTCGTTGAAATCGCGCAGGCAGGCCGGCCGATTCAGCACGCGTGCACCGTTGCTTTCGGCGATGCCCAGCAGCTGGGTGGCGAGCAGGTAATCGGTGTCCACCGGCGGGTCGGTGCGCATGACGACGGCATCGAAATCCATCAGTGCATTCGCGGCGGTCTCGGTGATGCGATACCAGTCGTCGTCGTTGCGCACGTCGAGCGCGTCACAGGCGGCGTGGGTCACGCCGTCCTCGACCTGCAGCCGGCGCGCCTCGGTGGCGAACACGGCATGACCGCGCGCCACGGCGGCGCGCATCATCGCCACCGAGCTGTCCTTGTAGGCCTTGAGACCCGGCAGCGGGTCGACCACGAACAGCAGCTTCATGCGGCGGCCATCTGCTCGGCTTCGTTCAGCGCTTCATCGAGTTCGATGCTCGCCGCCAGCATCGCCAGCCGTGCGATCACGCCATAGGCGTAGAAGCGGTTGGGACTGGCATCCGGGTTGGCGCTGCGGTCCGGCATCACGCAGGTGTTGTCGAACGCCAGCGGCACGAAATGCATGCCGGGGCTGTTGAGGTTCTCGTCCGACCCGCGCCCCGTGTGGACGCGGTAGAAGCCGCCGACGACGAAGTGGTCGAGCATGTAGACGACCGGCTCGGCAACGGCCTCGTTGATGCTCTCGAACGTGTAGACGCCTTCCTGTATCAGCACCTCGCTGAAGGCGAGTCCTTCCTTGCCGACCGCCATCTTGTTGCGCTGCTTGCGGTTGAGCTCGCGCACGTCGTCCGGCGACTTCACCGTCATGATGCCCATGCCATAGGTACCAGCGTCTGCCTTGACGATGACGAAGGGCGGCTGGTCGATGCCGTATTCGTCGTACTTGAGCTGGATCCGGTCGAGCATGTCGCCGACCTTCTCGGCCAGGCATTCCTCGCCCTGGCGCGCCTGGAAGTCGATCCTGCCGCACTGGCTGAAGTAGGGGTCGATGAGCCAAGGGTCGATGCCCACGAGTCGCGAGAACTCGATCGCGATATTCTGATAGGCAGCGAAGTGGCGCGACTTGCGGCGCGTTGCCCAGCCGGCATGCAGCGGCGGCATGATGGTCTGCTCGATCCCTTTCAGGATGTCCGGCACACCGGCCGAGAGGTCGTTGTTGAGCAGCACCGCGCAAGGGTCGAAGCCTTCGAGTACGACACGGTCACCCTTGCGAATCAGCGGCTCCAGCGTCAGCCGCCCGCCCGCTGGCAGTTCGAGTGTGGTCGGCTGGGTAATCTCGGGAATCAGCGTGCCGATGCGTACGACGAGGCCGGTCTGGCGCAGGATGTGCGCGAGCACCGCGACGTTCTGCAGATAGAACGTATTGCGGGTGTGGTTCTCGGGAATGAGCAGCAGACGCTGGGCGTCGGGACAGATCTTTTCGACGGCACCCATCGCCGCATGAATCGACAGCGACATGAAGGCCGGGTTGAGGTTGTTGAAGCCACCGGGAAACAGGTTGGTGTCGACGGGTGCCAGTTTGAAGCCGGCGTTGCGGATGTCCACCGAGGTATAGAACGGTGCGGCCTGTTCCTTCCATTGTTGGCGAAACCAGTGTTCGATCGTCGGCTGGGCGTCGAGCAGGCGCTTTTCCAGTTCCAGCAGCGGGCCTGTGAGTGCAGTGGTGAGGTAAGGGACCATAGAATAGACGTCTTTCAGGAATGCCTCATTTTAGGCCAAGCCGGATGTTTGAGATCGTTTTGTTTCAGCCCGAAATCCCGCCCAATACGGGCAACCTGATTCGCTTGGCCGCCAACACCGGCTGCCGTCTGCACCTGGTCGAACCGCTCGGGTTCGACCTGTCGGACAAGCAGGTGGCGCGTGCCGGGCTGGATTATCACGACATGGCCTGCGTCCAGGTGCATGCAAGCTGGGACGCCGTGCAGGCGGCGCTGCCCGGGCGGCGCTGGTTCGCGCTTACCACCAAGGGCAGTTCGCGCTACACGGAAATCGATTTTCGGGCTGGCGACGTGCTGCTGTTCGGGCCCGAATCGCGTGGCCTGCCGCCCGATATGTTGCTGCGGTTCGACCCCGATCACCGTCTGCGTCTGCCGATGCTGCCGCATTCGCGCAGCATGAATCTGTCCAATGCAGTAAGCGTGGTGGTGTTCGAGGCCTGGCGGCAACAAGGTTTTGCAGGCGGCGTCTGAGCAACGGATCGCGGCAGCGGCGACGGATGACGAGAAGGCACCCTGCTAGTGCGATTGCAGCCAGTCGATCAGTTCGTCCAGCGGTAGCGGCCGGCTAAAGAAGTAGCCCTGCGCCCGGTCGCACCCCATATTCTTGAGCAGGGCCAGCGTCTCGGCGTTTTCGACCCCTTCCGCGATGACGCGCAAGCCGAGGCTATGGGCCAGGGCGACGGTGGAGCGCACGATGATCGCGTCCTGGGTATTGTGGTGCATGCCGATGACGAAGGACCGGTCGATTTTCAGGGCATCGAGCGGCAGTTGACGCAGATAGGACAGCGAGGAATAGCCGGTCCCAAAATCGTCGACCGCGATGTTCACGCCCATGGCCGCAATCTCCTCCAGCAGGGCGACCGCGTTGTCTGGATCGTACATCAGGGCGGTTTCGGTCAGTTCCAGTTCGACTTCCTGCTGCGGCACGCCATGCTTGGCGATGACCTCCGCGAGCCCGGACACGCAGCGGGCATCCATCAGGTTGCGTGCCGACAGGTTGATCGATACCGGCTGGGCATAACCCAGGTCGTGCAGCCGCCGTTTGTCCGCCAGGGCCAGATCCATGACGGCATGCGTGAAGGGGTGGATGACCTCGTTCATTTCCACCAGGTGGATGAAGGCATCCGGGTACAGGATGCCCAGGCGCGGGTTCATCCAGCGAACCAGCGTCTCGAAGCCGGTGATCCGTCCGCTGGCAAGATCCAGCTGCGGCTGATAATGCAGGACCAGTTCTCCATTCTGGACCGCCTGCACGAGTTCGCCGGCGAGGGCGAGACGGTCCGGACTGTATTTGTCGAAATCGCGGGCATATACGACGACGCCTGTTTTCAGCGTCTTTGCCTGATACATCGCCACATCCGCGGCCCGCAACAGGGCATGGCTGTCTTTGCCATGCTCGGGATAATGGGCGACGCCCACGCTGACACCCACCTGCAGCGCGATGCCTTCCAGCATGAAGGGCCGGCGCAGGGTTTCGGCGACCTGTCGGGACAACGCCACGGCATCGGCCTTGTCGGCGAGTCCGCTCAGCAGGACAGCGAATTCGTCCCCGCCCATGCGGCAGACCAGCGCATGATGTTCCGCCAGGGTTTCGTTCAGGCGCGGGCCGATATGCGTCAGCAGGTGGTCGCCGATATGGTGTCCGAGGGTGTCATTGATTTCCTTGAAATGATCGAGGTCCAGCAGCAGCAGGGCGCTATGCCCACCCGCGTCCTGCGCGATGCGTCGAGGAAAGTCTTCGTGCAGGACGGTACGGTTCGGCAAGGCGGTGAGGCTGTCATGGCGGCCCTGGAAAGCCAGGCTGACGACATGTCGCGAATTGGCGATTGCCAGGGCAACGGTGTTGCTGAAAGCGTTCAGCGTTTCCAGTTCCACTTCGCCGAACTGCCGGCACTCAGCGTAAAGCAGGTTGATGCAGCCCAGGGCGTGCCCGTGATAGATCATCGGAATGACGGCCGCCGAATGCAGCCCCATGGCAACCAGCGCATTCTTCAGATCGGGTTGCAATCGCTCATCGTGCTCAAAATGTTCGCTGACCTGTAGCTTCCCTTGTCTGATGGAAAGGCCGCTCAGACTGCCTTCCACCGGGAGGCTGGCGCCCAGACGCAGCACTTTTTCCTTGAATCCGCGACTGGCCACCAGATTCAGTTCAGACCCGTCCGGATTCAGCAAATAGACTGCAATGCTCGGGGCATGGCTCAGGCCCAGCAGGGCCTCCATGGTTTCTTTCAGAATGTCGTCCAGCTTCAGCGACGCGTGAAGCCGGTTGGAAAGCTGGTTGATGAGCCGCAGGTTTTCGTTGCGTTCGATCAACGTCTGGCGGGATTGCTGGAGATCGCCCTCGGTTTTCTTGCGCTGACTGATGTCGCGCACGGTGGCGAGGAGATGCGGCTGCTCTCCGATCGTCACGATGTTCAGGGTCACTTCCGCATCGAAGGGCGTGCCGTCATGACGTTGATGACGCCATTCGAATACCTGGGTTTCGCCCCGGGTGGCCGCCGCGATCTTTTCCTGCGCACGGGTCCGGGACAGGGCGCCGTCCGGCTGGTACAGGGGCGAGTAGCGGTAGGGCGTGGCGCCGATGATCTGATCGCGCGTGCAGCCGAACATCCCCAGCGTGGCCGGGTTGCAGTCGACGAAGCGATCGTCCTTCATCAGGAAGATGCTGTCGCCGGCGTGTTGAAACAGGGTGCGATAACGCGCTTCGCTGTCCCGCAGGTCCGCCTGCGCCTGCTTCTGCGCGGAAAGATCGGCGGCGACCCCCATGTACCCCTCGATCCTGCCATCCTGCCCGTGCAGTGCGGTGATCGACAGGCGAACCGGGTAACGGCTGCCATCCTTGCGCAGGTGGCTCCATTCGCGTTCCTCGGGCTGGCCCTGCTGGGCCCGGGCGACCAGCACCGCGAAATCCGGTTCGACCGGTTCGCCCCATTCCTGCGCGAGTTCGGCCGCGTAGCGCCGGATTTCCGCCGGATCGTGAAACAGCTCGGGAGTGGCCTTGCCCACCACGTCTTCCGCGGCATAACCCAGCATGCGTTCGGCCGCCTTGTTGAAGCTGACGATGGTGCCCGAGATGTCGGTGGAAATGATGCTGTAGTCCGCGCCATCCAGGACAGCCTGCTGCCAGGCGGAAAGACGGGCGACCGCGGCGTTGCTCTCTGCCTGGCGTGACTGGGCACGCCGATAAATCCAGGTGCCGCCGATGAGGAAGATCAGCAGCAGCAGGGTCGGCGCCAGCAACCGTTGCAGCCAGTCGATCACGATGGATCGCCAGGGAATGAGCACCCCGGCCAGCAGCCCGTAGTCGTCCATGTTTTCATAGGCGGCCAGGTGCAGGCCGTTGTTGCGTGGCAGGTCGATCGTCACGAGACCGCTGCCGAGCCTGAATTCAGCCAGTTGCCGGATGGTTTGCGGATGGATCTGCTGGCCATACAGGTTCCGGTTCATGACTTCCGGCGGGCCGGGCGGGCGCGGATGAAGATACTGGGGGTAATTGTCGTCACGCAGCAAGGCCAGCTGAATATCGGGCGGCATCTCCATGCGCGCCCACAGGGCGGAACTGCCCTCGATGGGATAGCCTGCCGTCATGATCGCAAGCGTCTGGCCCTGGCGGTTGCGGATGGGAACGCGAACCGGGATGACCCAATGCCCGAGCGGCCCCATGAAATAGGTCCGCCCCACTTCGATATGATCGGATGCGATGCTCTTCAGGAAGCTGTCCCGGGTTTCGGCCTGTCGCAACAGGTTCGGCAGCGGCGTGCCATCCGGGATGCCACTCACCAGTATCAGTTGCCCGTCGGGCCTGGCCAAGCCGAATCCCGCCATGCCGGGATCGATCGATTCCATTCGTTCGATGAGCTCGCGTCCGCGCTCGGGCGCCTGCAACGCGCCCTGGGCGACCAGTTCGCTGCCCAGTCCGCGCAGCACCAGCTCAAAGTTTCTCAGCGTGGTGCGCGTGTTCTGCACCAGGGTGCTCTTGATATAGAGCAGACGGGTTTCGGCTTCCCGCTTCGCTTCGAAGCCGTCCTGGACGACAGCGAAGAGGTAGGCCGCGAGGATGAAGCTGACCAGTGCCAGGTACAAGCCCCGCAAGGGCCTGGAATGATGGTTGGACAGGGGTGGATTCATGCGCGCTGGACTATCCATTCAAGCACTGGGCCTTCCCTCGACAAGCCGGATCGAACATGAACCCACCCTGGAGCGGGCGGCAATGGTGTGTCTGCAACAAACAATGCCAACCGCCGTTCCGAGAGGCAGGGTCTCAAGCATTGATTACGTGGACTCTTACTAACGGCAGGAAGGCCCGCAAACTCAAGTGTCGCGGTGGCAGTGCCGGTATTGGACGAACAATGCGCCGGGTGGGTGCGGGCTGGCGACTCAGAACTCTGCCTTGATTCCCCGGTTCAGCAGGGCGTCGACCGCCTCGGCTGCGGGCAGCCCTTCGAACAGCACCTGGTAGACGGCACGGCTGATGGGCATGTCGGCGCCCAGTTCGTTGGCCAGGGTCGCGACTTCGCGTGCGGTGGTGACGCCTTCCGCAACATGGCCGAGTTCGTCGAGGATGGTGTCGAGGGCCTGGCCGCGCGCGAGGCGCAGCCCGACCTGACGGTTGCGCGAGAGGTCGCCGGTGGTGGTGAGGATGAGGTCGCCGAGGCCGGACAGCCCCATGAAGGTTTCGAAGTGGCCGCCGAGACGGGTGCCGACGCGGGTCATTTCGGCCAGGCCTCGCGTGATGAGCGCAGCGCGCGCATTGTGGCCAAGCTGCAGGCCGTCGCAGATGCCGGCCGCGATGGCCATGACGTTCTTCAGCGCGCCGCCGACCTCGACACCGATCACGTCGTCGTGTGCATAGATGCGCAGGCGATGTGCGGACAGAGCTTCGGCCAGATGCTGTGCCAGGCTGGTGTCATGGGACGCCAGCGTGAGCGCGGTCGGAAAGCCGCGCGCGACTTCCTGGGCGAAGCTGGGGCCGGACAGGACGCCGGTTTGGGTGTGCGCGGGCAGCAGTTCGGCGACGAGTTGATGCGGCAGCTTGCGGCTGCCGGGTTCGAAGCCCTTGCATACCCAGATCAGCGGCGGCAGGCTGTTTCGCCGGGCGAGTGCGGTCAGGGTGGGACGCAGGCCGCCGCTGGGGACCGCGATGACGATGAGGCTGGCATCGGCAACGACGTTGTCGAGATCCGAATCGAAGCGGAGCGCGTCCGGCAGGGGACAGTCCGGCAGGTAACGGGCGTTGATGCGGCTCGTGCGCATGGCATCGAGCATGGTCGCGCTGCGCCCCCACAGGGTGACCTCATGATGGGGCGCCCAACTGGTGGCCAGGGCAGTTCCCCAGGCGCCGGCGCCGAGCACCGCAAGTTTCATTTGCCCCAAGCCTCATAGGCGGGCATCCAGCCGGCAAGGCCGTCGGCGTGTTTGACGGGCAGCCAGCCGTAGGTATCGGACTCCTGGCTGATCTCGAGCAGGACACCGCGTGCGGCGCGGAATACGACGTCGGCGTCGAACAGCGGCTGTTGCCGTATGAGGCTGACGTCGACCTTGACCATGACGTTTTTCGGACCGTCGAGGGCGGATCTCTCGACCCACGCCAGACGGCCGTTCGGGTCGCGCACCTTGACCCAGGCGCCGGCGTCGACGACGACCTCAAGCGGCAGGCCGCTGCCTGCGATGGAGACTTTGCCGGCCGCCGTCGATGGCGCATCGTACAGCAGGGCGACACGTCCGGTGCTGCGATATTCCAGCGCCCAGGCGGGTTGCATCAGCGCGGCCAGCAATCCGGCCGCAACGCCCAAGCGGACAAGGGGCAGTCGCAATTTCAACGACGAGCCTTCAGTGCGTCTGCGGGGAGGCGGCCTGCTGCGGGGCGGCTTGCTGCTGATGGAACATGGCCTCGAAATTGACCGGATTCAGCAGAAGCGGGGGGAAGCCGGAGCGGATCACCACGTCGGACACGGTTTCACGCAAGTAGGGGAACACGATATTGGGACAGCCGATGCCGAGCACCATCGGCATCTGATCCTGCGGCACGTTCTGGATGCGGAAAATGCCGGCCTGGGTGCATTCGACCAGGAACACGGTCTTGTCCTTGATCCTGGCGGTGATCGTGACGGTGATGGTGCACTGGAAGAGGGCGTCGCCGATCGCGCGGCTTTCGCTCGACATGTTGACATCCATCTGCGGCGCCTCGCGCTCAAGGAAGATATCGGGCGCATTGGGGACTTCCACCGACAGGTCCTTGACGTAGAGTTTTTCGATGTTGAATACGGGTTGCTGCTCTTCAGCCATGATGTCTCCTGGATAAGAAAACCGGAGCCTGCGCTCCGGGGAAGCTGCGTATTTTACACGCGCTTATTGAATACCCTGTGACGCCAGCCAGCGTTTCAGCGAATGAGAATCCATCGCGCCGGAGGTGCGCGAAACTTCGCTGCCGTTGCGGAACAGGATGAGGCTGGGAATGCCCTTGATGTGATGGCGCATCGATACCTGCGGGTGCGCCTCGGTGTCGACCTTGGCAAATCGCACGCGTGTGCCCATCTCGGCGGCCACCTGCTGGAATACCGGCGCCATCATCTTGCAGGGACCGCACCAGGCGGCCCAGAAATCGACTAGCACCGGCAGGCCGGCCTTGGCAATGAAGCGGTCGAAACTCTCGGCGGTCAGATCGACAGGTTTGCCGGGCAGCAGCGGCGAGGCGCATTTGCCGCATTTGGGAGCGTCGGCCAGCCGGTCATCCGGCACACGGTTGACGGCCAGGCAGTGGGGGCAGGCGAGTTCCATTGCAGTTCCTTGAGGCGAATGATCTTCGTGTCAAGGTGGTGGCACTTGCCGGAAAATCAAGCGCGGTTCAGCAGGGGCACCAGTCCGCCCGCCGCATCCAGCGCCGAGGTGTCGTCGAACCCGCCGACATGGGTGTCGCCGATGAAGACCTGCGGCACGGTGCGGCGGCCGCCGGATCGCGCAAGCATCTCCTGCTTCTTCTCGGGGTCGAGGTCGATGCGGATCTTGTCGATTTCGGTCACGCCGCGGCTCTTGAGCAGGCGCTCGGCGGCGACGCAATAGGGACAGACGGCGGTGCAGTACATCACGACTTTGGCCATGGGGGCTTCCTTGAATTGCTGGGTTATTTGGTGACGGGCAGGTTGGCGCGTTCCCACGCGATGATGCCGCCTTCCTGGTTGTACACGGTCTCGAAGCCGGCTTTTTTCAGCATGCCGCAGGCACGTGCCGAACGCTGGCCGCTGCGGCAGGTGACGAGGATCGGCTTGCCCTTGTACTTTTCGAGTTCCTGGATGCGACCGGCGAGTTTGCCGAGCGGGATGTGCCTGGCTTTGGGTATGTGCCCCGAGGCAAACTCCTTGTCCTCGCGCACGTCGAGGATCAGCGCATCGTCGTTGTAGAGGCGGGTGGCTTTCAGCGTGTCGGCCTGCTCCACGCCGGAGAGTTTGCTGCCGATGAAAGACCAGATCAGCATGGCGCCGGACACCACCGCCAGCGCTGCCATCATCCAGTTGTCCTGCAGGAATTGCACGTCCATGGGTGACCCTTACAGGCCGCCTGGCTTGATGCCGGCCTTCTTGAGCATGATGTCCATCGGACAAAACCGGGTGATGCCGGACTGGAACAGGTTGAAGCCGACGAAGGCGGTAAACCACAGCCACGATATCTGGGTGATGTCGATGCTGCCTGAGAAATGCGCAAGCGCCAGCGACAGCATGATGAAAAAGCCGGCAATGATGCGAACCATACGTTCAACGGTCATGGGAAAACTCCTGTTTCGGTGAAGAGAGCTTGCGGAAATTGGCTGCGTAGTACAGCACCGGGATGACCACCAGTGTCAGCAATGTAGAGACGAAAATGCCGAATATCAAGGACACCGCGAGTCCCGAAAAGATGGGGTCGTCGAGGATGAAGAACGCGCCCATCATCGCGGCGGCGCCGGTCAGGACGATGGGCTTGGCGCGCGTGGCGCCGGCCTGGATGACGGCCTCCTGGAAATCCATGCCGTCGCGCACCTGTTCGTTGATGAAGTCGACCAGCAGGATGGAGTTGCGCACGATGATCCCGGCCAGTGCGATCATGCCGATCATCGAAGTCGCAGTGAACTGCGCACCGAGCAGCGCATGGCCCGGCATCACGCCGATGATGGTGAGCGGGATCGGCGCCATGATGACGAGTGGCGTGACATAGCTCTTGAACTGGGCCACCACCAGAATATAGATCAGCATCAGTCCGACCGCGTACGCCAGCCCCATATCGCGGAAGGTTTCGTACGTCACCTGCCATTCGCCGTCCCACTTCAGGCTGAATCCGGTGTAGGGATCGCTCGGCTGCCTGATGAAATATTCGGACAGCGTGCCGCCCTGCCGCAGCGGTCTGTCTTTCAGTTCGCCGCGCATTTCGAACAGGCCGTACAGCGGCGAATCGAGCTTGCCGCCGGTATCGCCGACCACGAACACCACCGGCAGCAGATCCTTGTGGTAGATGGTTTTTTCGCGGGCACTGGGCATCACTTCGACCAGTTCCGACAGCGGCACCAGGTTGCCGTTGCTGCCGCGCACGGTGAGCTTGAGGAGTTCGGCTATTTCGGTCTGGCGTTCGGGCGGCAGCGTGACGCGCACCGGGATCTCGTACTTGGCGCCACTGCCGTGGATCGGGGTGACGTTTTCCCCCGACAGTCCCATTGCCATGGCCGCGACGATGTCCTTCTGCGCCACGCCGGCAACCGCAGCCTTGTTCTGCAGCACCCGCAGCACGAATCGCTGGGCATCGTCCTCCACCGTGTCGTCGATCGCGACAATGCCTTCGGACTGCTCGAAGACGCTGCGCACCTGCTTGGCGACCCTGGACTGCGCATCGTAATCGGGGCCGTAGATCTCGGCGACGATGGGCGACATCACCGGCGGACCCGGCGGCACCTCGACCACCTTGACGTCGGCGCCGTGTGTTTTGGCGATCGCCTCGACCACCGGGCGAATGCCCTGAGCGATGTCGTGGCTCTTGCGGTCACGATGATGCTTGTCGACCAGATTGACCTGCAGGTCGCCCACTTCGGGGCCGCTGCGCAGGTAGTACTGCCGCACCAGACCGTTGAAGTTGATCGGCGCCGCCGTGCCGGAGTAAGCCTGATAGTCGGTCACTTCGGGAATCTGCGCGACCGCCGCGCCCATTTCGCTCAGCACCTGGGTCGTCTTCTCCAGCGGCGTGCCCACCGGCATGTCGACGATGATCTGGAATTCCGACTTGTTGTCGAATGGCAGCATTTTCAGGATCACGAGTTTGAACACCGGCAACGCGACCGAGACCAGGATCGCTATCCCGATGCCCAGCCACAGCATGCGGCGAGCACGCTTGCCTTCGCTGCCGCGCAGGAAGGGCGTCAGTCGTGCCCTGAACAGGGCCGTCAGCCTGTCGTCGCCGGCGTGCGCGTCGTGCGCCGCTTGGCGGATGAGTTTGAGCGCGAGCCACGGAGTGACGATGAAGGCGATTGCCAGCGAGATCAGCATGCCGATCGAGGCATTGATCGGGATTGGGCTCATGTACGGCCCCATCAGGCCGGACACGAACGCCATCGGGAGCAGGGCGGCGATCACGGTGAAGGTGGCGAGGATGGTCGGGCCGCCGACTTCATCGACCGCGCGCGGAATGATGGCTTCCAGCCCATCGTGGTCAAGGCTCATGCGGCGGTGAATGTTCTCGACCACCACAATGGCATCGTCGACCAGGATGCCAATCGAGAAAATCAGCGCGAACAGCGATACTCGGTTGAGCGTGAAGCCCCATGCCCAGGAAGCGAACAGCGTGGCCGCCAGCGTCAGCAGCACGGCCGCGCCGACGATCAAAGCCTCGCGCTTGCCGATCGCGAACAGCACCAGCAGCACGACCGACGCGGTGGCGAAAATCAGCTTCTGGATCAGCTTTTTCGCCTTGTCGTCGGCGGTGGCGCCGTAGTTGCGGGTGACGCTGGTTTCGATCCCTTCCGGAAATACGCTGTTGTGCAGCGCATTGACGCGCGTGATGACTTTCTCTGCGACATCGACCGCGTTCTCGCCCGGCTTCTTGGAAATGGCCAGCGTCACGGCCGGGTAGACGCGGCCATTGTCGGCCTTGTGTTCGCCGCCGGCGCCGGGACCGTGCCAGACATATTGCGCCGGCTGATCGGGGCCGGCGACGACGCGGGCCACATCGTTCATGTAAACCGGCCGACCCTGTGCGACGCCGACGACGAGTTGCCGGACGTCTTCCGCGCCGGTCAGGAAGGTGCCGGTCTGTACCAGGATTTCCTGATTGTTCGATATCAGCGTGCCGGAAGGCTGCGCGGCGTTGGACACCTGCAGGGCATCACGGATGTCTTTCGCCGTCACGCCGAATGCCGCCATGCGATCGGGGTCCATCATCACTCGCACCGCGCGGCCAGGGCCCCCGACCGTCTTGACTTCGCGAGTGCCGGCGATGCGCTTGAGTTCGATTTCAGCCGCATGCGCGGCCTGCTCCAGTTCGTAGGCTCCGCGTGTCTCGTCGCGGGTCCACAAGGTGACGGTGATGATGGGCACGTCGTCGATGCCGAGCGGCTTGATGATGGGTTCGCCGACGCCGAGTTCGGGCGACACCCAGTCGCGATTGGCTTGAATGGCGTCGTACAAGCGGACCAAGGCCTGGGTGCGGTCCTGGCCGACCAGATATTGCACGGTCAGCACGGCCATGCCGGGTTTGGAGACGGAGTAGATGTGCTCGATGCCGGCAATCTGCGACAAGACCTGCTCGGCGGGCGTCGCCACCAGCGCCTCCACATCCTTCGCCGAAGCGCCCGGGAAAGGAATGAAGACGTTGGCCATGGTCACGTTGATTTGCGGTTCTTCCTCGCGCGGCGTGACGAGAATGGCAAACAGGCCCAGCAAGGCTGCGATCAATGCGATCAGCGGGGTGAGTTGGGACGTTAGAAAGAAACGGGCGATGCGTCCGGAGAATCCCATCGATAGCTCCGGTCAGTTGGCGGACGCGTTGGCGGCGCCTTTGGCGTAGATCCCAGCCTTGACCGGGTCGAGTGCAATGACGTCGCCCGGGTTCAGTCCGGCCAGGACTTCCACCTGTCCTTTGGCATTGGGGGTGCCGAGGCGGATCTGGCGCAGGCTGACCTTGTCTTGCCTGACTACATAGACCGCGGTGATCTCGGAGCGACGAACCACGGCGTTGACCGGAATGGTGAGCCTGCGTGCGCTGCCGGTCGAGAAGTGGGCGCGGGCGAACATGCCCGGAATGACGCCGTCAAGATTGGTCGGCAAGTCGATACGTACCTTGACGGTATGGGTTGCGGTGTCGGCCGAGGGCAGGACGGTGACGCCCGTAGCGTCAATCCACTTGTTGAGGGAAGGGATCTCGACCGCGACACGGCTTGCCGCCTTCACCTCGGCCAGTTTGTACTGCGGGATATTGGCGACCACCCGCATGTCCTTGGGATCGAACCCGGTCATCAGCGGCGTGCCGGGTGCCACGGTTTCCCCGACTTCCACGTGGCGCGCTGCGACCACGCCGGAATAGGGGGCGGTGATCACGGTGTAGCCGCTCATGGCGGCGCTCTGGCCGACGCCCGCGCGCGCGGCGCGCGCGGCCGCCTCGGCCGCCTGGAATTCGGACGTGGCGCGGTCGAGAGCGGCCTGGCTGATGAATTTCTGCTGAAACAGCTGTTGCTGGCGCTGGTAGTTGGCGCGCGCATTGGCCAGCGTGGCGGCCGCCTGCGCTTCCTGCGCCTGGCTGCCCGCGACGGCGGAGGTCAGTTCCTGTGCAGAGAGCCGTACGATGACCGTCCCCGCCTTGACGTAGTCGCCGACATCGAAATTGACCGCTGTCACGCGCCCGGCCACCTGGGCGTTGAGGGTGGATTGCTTGACGGCTTCGACTGTGGCTTCGGTCGAGTAGCCGCTGTCGGTCTGCTGGTATTTCACCGTGGCAACCTCGAACGGCAGGGCGGCCCATGCGGGCTGGGCTGCAAGGATGGCGCAGGTCAGCAAGAGTCGGACAGGATTCAGCACGGCGACGGCACCTCTGAAAAAATCTTCATTAGGATAAACTAATTAACCATTTAATTCAAGCGCTTGGGCTAATTATAGGGCAAGAGAAGGCGTGACAAGCCGCTTGTCTCGCGGGATATCTCCGGCAGGGGCTTGGATTGACGGCGCAGCGCGCCCAAGCACATGGGATGCGGGACAGTTAAAGAAAAGGCCCGGCACGCTTGTGCGTAACCGGGCCTTGCGTGGAGGCGGATGGGGAGATTATTTCGCGAAGCCGCAGAACACGTCGCGCATCATGCCCAGCAGCTTGAGCGTACGGGTATCGCCCACGCGGTAAAACACACGGTTGGCATCTTTGCGGGTGCGCAGCACACCCTTGTCGCGCAGGATGGCGAGATGCTGCGAAATATTGCTTTGCGAAGTGCCGACATGGTCAACGATTTCCTGCACGCTGACTTCCTTGTCGCCCAGCACGCAGAGAATTTTCAGGCGCAGCGGATGCGACATGGCTTTCATCGCACGCGAGGCCTGCTCGATGTGCTCATCCTTGTCCATGAGGTCCACTTCGTCCCAATCATCTGCCATATTCATAACCTCTGTCCTGTTCGTGTAGTACTCTTGAGTGTGACGCGACACGGCTTGAAACGGCCATCGCGGCGCATTTTTCAGAACTTCCCTGTAGCTCGCATGTAGATTAGCAATCATGCATATATTAAAATAATCCCACAAAATTGAATCAGGTAATACAAATTTTTTCATGAAGACCGTGCCGGCTCTCCTCATCATCCTCGACGGTTTTGGTTGCCGCGCCGAACGCGCCGACAATGCGATCGCACAGGCCAACAAACCCAATTTCGACCGTCTGTGGAAGGAAAACCCGCACACCCTGATTCATGCTTCGGAGTCCGAAGTGGGCCTGCCCAAAGGACAGATGGGAAATTCCGAGGTGGGACACCTGAATATCGGCGCAGGCCGGGTGGTGTACCAGGAATTTACGCGTATCGATCGAGCCATCGAGTCCGGCTACTTCTACACCAACCCCGCCCTGCTCAATGCCGTGCACCTGGCGCGAGACAACAACAAGACGCTGCACGTGCTGGGCCTGCTGTCGGATGGCGGCGTGCACAGCCACGAATCGCATTTTCACGCGATCCTCGAACTGGCAGCACGCGAAAATCTGCACAAGGTGTGCTTGCATGTTTTTCTGGATGGTCGCGACACGCCGCCGAAAAGCGCCGAAATCTACCTGCACCGCCTGTCGGAGAAAATCAAGCAGACAGGGGTCGGGCATATTGCATCGATGATCGGCCGCTACTATGCAATGGACCGCGATCGCCGTTGGCAGCGTGTCAAGGCGGCCTATGACCTGCTGACGCAGGGGCGCACGGAGTTCTGGGCGGAGAATCCGCAGGCCGGTCTGGAGGCCGCTTACGCGCGCGGTGAAACCGACGAGTTCGTCAAGGCGACCGCGATCCTGCCGCCGGATGGCAAGCCGGTGAAGATGGAAGACGGCGATGCGGTGATCTTCCTCAACTTCCGTTCCGATCGCGCGCGCCAATTGTCGCGGCCCTTCATCGAAGCCGACTTCGGCGAGTTCGAGCGCGAGGTCACGCCTCGCCTGGCGACCTACTGTACGCTCACCGGTTACAGCGACGACTTCGATGTATCGGTGGCGTTCCCGCCCGAACGGATCAAGAATGGCTTGGGCGAATATGTCGCCAATCTGGGGATGCGTCAGCTGCGAATCGCCGAAACCGAGAAATATCCCCACGTCACTTTCTTTTTCAATGGCGGCGAGGAAGTGTCTTTTCCAGGCGAAGACCGGGTGCTGGTATCGTCGCCTGACGTCGCGACCTATGACCTGAAGCCCGAAATGAGTGCCTTCGAGGTGACCGACAAGCTGATCGCAGCGATCGGCAGCAAGCAGTACGACCTCATCATCTGCAATTATGCCAACCCGGACATGGTCGGTCATACGGGCGACCTGCAGGCCGCCATCAAGGCAATCGAGACCGTGGATATCTGTTTGGGCCGTGTAGTGGAGGCACAGTTGGCGAATGGCGGCGAAGTGCTGGTGACTGCCGATCACGGCAACGCGGAATTGATGCGCGACGCGATCACCGGGCAGCCGTACACGGCCCATACCATGAATCTGGTGCCACTGATCTATGTTGGAAGGCGACATGCCACTATGGCGGACACGGGTGCGCTCGAGGACGTCAGCCCGACCCTGTTGAGGATGATGGGCTTGCCGCAACCTCCCGAAATGACCGGCGAATCCCTGGTTCAGTTTGAGTAGGCCCGTCGGCTTCGGGTAAGCTCGTCAGGGTGAACTTCAGACATCTTTTTGTTCTGGTGGCGCTGTGTGCCCCCCTGTGCGCCAGCGCCAACCAGGCCGATCGCAAACAGTCCGAACTCGATGCTCTCAAGCAGCGCCTGCAAGCCCTGCAGGAGGATTTCCACAATACCCAGGCGGATCGCCGGGAAGCGGCGGATGAACTGCGTCAATCGGAGCGCGCCATCAGCAGCGCGGCACGCCAGTTGCGTCAACTGGATGGTGAGCGCCAGCGCGCCCAGACGGAACTGAAAGACCTGAGCCTGCAGACAGCCGCTGCCAAATCTCGCGTCCGGCAACAACAGGCCCATCTTGCCCAGGCGCTCCGGGCCGCTTATCTGCGGGGGCAGGGCGATGCGCTCAAGCTCATGCTGAACGGGGGGGATCCCAACCAGACTGCGCGTGATTTGCGCTACCTGGCGCATTTGTCACGCGCGCAGCACGCAATGATCGAGTCGCTGCGCGACGACCTGGCGCGATTGGCCATGTTGCAGCAGCAAACCCGGCAGAAAACGAGTGAACTGGTGCAATTGCAGACAGACCGCGAAGCCGAACAGAAGAAACTGGTGGCCGAAAAGCAGCAACGCGAGCAGGTCATGCAAAGGCTTTCCGAGCAGATCCGGCAGCAGCGGCTCGAAATCTCGAATTTGAAGCGCGATGAGCGGAGTCTGACGCAACTGGTCGAGCGCCTCAACAAACTGATGGCGCAACAGGCTGAGCGCGAAGCGGCACGGGCGCGTGCGGCGCAACAGGCGAAACAGTCACAGGCCGAGGAAAAAGGCACTGCAGCCAAGTCACGCCGCCCTATCGCAGTCAATACCGAAACGCCCGTGGCGTTTTCCACAGATCAACCTTTTTCACGCTTGAAAGGATCGCTGCGACTGCCCGTTGCCGGGGAACTCATGAACCAGTTCGGGGCTCCGAGGGAAGATGGCGGTTTGAGCTGGAAAGGATTGTTCATCCGCGCCGCGCAGGGTTCGGTCGTAAAGGTGATCGCTGCCGGGCAGGTGGTCTTTTCAGAGTGGTTGCGCGGTTTCGGCAATCTCATCATTGTCGATCACGGGGAGGGCTACATGAGCCTGTACAGCAATAATGAAAGTCTGTATAAGCAGGTGGGTGAACGGGTTCAGCCCGGCGATCCCATCGCCGCGGTCGGCAACAGTGGCGGTCAGCCCGACCCTGGACTTTACTTTGAAATGCGGCATCAAAGCCGCCCCGTTAATCCCCTCCTGTGGATGAAGTGAAATGACTCAAAAGGCGAAATTCATACTCGTCGGATTGGCCGGCCTGCTGGCAGGCGCGGCGTTGACGGTCAACTTGTCAGCGATTGCGGACAAGGATGCGGACACGGCGCTGCCGGTCGAGGAGTTGCGCGCGTTTACCGATGTATTCGCCCGCATCAAGAGCGATTATGTCGAGCCGGTGGAAGACAAGAAGCTGATCACCGAGGCGATCAACGGCATGCTGACCGGCCTGGATCCGCACTCAACCTATCTCGACGTCGAAGGTTTCAAGGACCTGCAGGTAGGCACCCAGGGCGAGTTTGGCGGCCTCGGCATCGAGGTCGGCATGGAGGACGGCCTGGTCAAGGTGGTTTCGCCGATTGAGGACACGCCAGCCTTCAAAGCCGGAATCAAGCCCGGCGACCTGATCGTCAAGCTTGACGACACGCCGGTCAAGGGCATGACGCTGAACGATGCGGTGAAGCGAATGCGCGGCAAGCCCGGGTCGAAAATCAAGCTGACCATTATCCGCAAGGGCGTGGACAAGCCCGTCGTGGTGACCTTGACCCGTGCGGTCATCAAGATCCGCAGCGTCAAGTTCAAGCTGTTGGAGAACGGATATGGCTACGTGCGCGTGACGCAATTCCAGGAACACACCGGCGAGTTGCTGGTCGATGCGCTGAATACGCTTTACAAGGAAAACAAGGGGCCGCTCAAGGGCCTGATTCTCGATTTGCGCAACGACCCCGGCGGATTGCTCAATGGCGCGGTGGCGGTTACGGCGGCATTTGTCGAGCCCGACAGCCTGGTGGTTTATACCGAGGGGCGTACCGAGGACGCCCAGATGCGGTTGACGGCCAGCCGTGAAAATTACCTGCGGCCGATGCAGCTCGATTATTTGCGGAATCTGCCTGAAGGCGTGAAAAAGGTCCCGATGGTCGTGCTGGTCAACAGCGGCTCGGCTTCTGCATCCGAGATCGTGGCCGGTGCGCTGCAGGACCACAAGCGCGCGGTCATCATGGGAACACGCACGTTTGGCAAGGGCTCGGTACAGACCATTCTGCCGATCGGCAATGGCACGGCGATCAAACTCACCACCGCACGCTACTTCACGCCGAGCGGGCGTTCGATTCAGGCCAAGGGCATCGAGCCGGATATCGTGGTGGAAGACCCCGACATGCCATCGGAGGAAGAGTCGATGGGTATTCGGGAGGCCGATCTCGACAAGCACCTGAGCAATCCCAATGGCGACGAATCAGAACCGGAAGCCAGGCCGAGCGACAGCATCAAGGCGCTGCCTGCCGACAAGCCTGAAAAGAACGGGAAGGGCAAGAAGCCCCACACACTTGAACCCGGCGAGGTTGTGTCAAAGAACGATTTCCAGGTAAATCAGGCACTGAACCTGCTGAAAGGTTTGCAGATTCTGCAGGGGCGCTAACGGCGCGCCGGTGAACTGCTACAAACCGGTCAGCGCGGTATACTGCGCTGACCTTGCCTGCTGGAGGTGCCATGCGTCCGTGTGACCTCGAAAAAACGCGCGAAATCGTGTTCCACCCATTGCCTGTGGGCCAGGTGGAGCGTGCCCGAGTCCTGCTGCAAGGACTGGAAGGGCTTGAGGTGAGGATCGGAGCGGATTCCAACACGCTGCTGGTGCACTACCACGTCTGCGAATACACGCTGGAAGGACTGGAGACCGCACTGTCGAGCCAGGGGTTTCATCTCGACAACAACCTGCTCTGCAAGCTCAAACGTGCGCTGGCCTACTTCTGCGAAGGCGTGCAACGCAGCAATGTCGAGGCCAACGAACCGGACATCAAATCCCAGCAGGCTTTCATGAAGGTTTACGAACGGCGTCTGCATGGCGACAGTGATGAAACCCCTGAAGAATGGCGGGACTATAAGTAGTCGCGCCCGCTTCCATGGATCTGAATGACGACCTGCTGCTGCGCTACAGCCGCCACATTCTGCTGCCTGAAGTTGGCGTTGCAGGACAGCAGCGCATCACCCAGGCGACGGTGCTGATCGTCGGTGCAGGCGGCTTGGGGTGCCCGGCGGCGCTGTACCTCGGCGCGTCGGGCGTCGGGACCCTGCTGCTGGCGGACGGCGACAGCGTCGACCTCACCAACCTGCAGCGGCAGATTGGACACGCTACCGCGGCAATTGGGGAAAACAAGGCCGACTCGCTCTCGCGAAGTATCCGCGCCATCAATCCGGAAATCGAAGTGAAGTCCATTGCGGCGGCCCTGGCGGGCGACGCGTTGCATGAAGCGGTGGAAGCGGTGGATCTGGTTGTCGATGCGTCGGACAATTTTGCCACCCGGCACGCAGTCAATCGTGCTTGTGTGGCCCTTCGGAGGCCCCTGGTTTCAGGCGCCGCAATCGGGTTTTCCGGGCAGTTGGCGGTCTTCGATTCACGCCGGCCCGCAAGCCCTTGTTATCACTGCCTGTTCCCGGACCATGCGGAAGAACCCGAAGTCCGCTGTGCCGAAGCGGGCGTTTTTTCCCCGCTGGTAGGGGTGATCGGGGCGATGCAGGCAATGGAGGCACTGAAACTCCTGGCCGGGGTAGGCGAGACCCTGATCGGCAGGTTGTTGTTGTGGGACGGCCTGCAAACAGGTGTGCGCGTGATGAATGTGCCGCGCGACCCGGCCTGCCCGGTGTGCGGGGCTGCTGCGTTTCAGGCAGGGTGAACGTCCAGCAGGCGGGTCATCAACAGATCGACATCCCCCCCACCCGGGGCGCGCGTGAACCCGCTCTTGGCGTACTGATGCCAGCGTCCCACCACCACGCATTGCAGCAGGTTGGCAAGCGGCGCGCTGAGTTCGGACTGCTGACCACCTTCCAGACGGAGGCATTGCCGAAGCTGCGCTTCGATGCGATCGTGTAGCTGGTTGATGCGTTTTTGCAGACGTTCGTTTTCGTGGACCAGTGCGTCGCCGATCAGCACCCGTGTCATCCCCGGATTCTTCGCCGCAAAACTCAGCAGCATGTTGATGATGGCCTCGACCTGCGCAGTCGGTGAGGACGTCTCGGCAGTGATGCGGGCGATCAGTCCGAACAGGCTTTGTTCGATGAATTCGATCAGGCCTTCATACATCTGCGCCTTGCTGGAAAAGTGTCGATACAGTGCTGCTTCCGATACGCCGATGCGCGCTGCCAGCGCAGCCGTGGTGATCTTCTCCGGCTGTGGCTCCTGCAGCATCGCTGCAAGGGTTTGCAGGATCTGCAAACGGCGCTCGCCGGGCTTCCTGGCTTCTCCTTCCATCAGACTCTCCCTTGTTGTTATGAGTGATGATTATCGCTGAAGTTTGCTCGAGTGGTGTCCCGCCTGGACCCGAGCCGAAGATAAAGAGAGGCTAAGTCAAGAGTGATGGGCATATTAATCAACAAGATGGCAGGCAGGCTGTTACGGAGTCCCATGCGACTGAGGTCGCAGAGATCAATGCGCCGGGAATTTGTCACGTTAAATGTGATGTGTCCAGCGGCGTATTGTTGACGCCTGCACACTGTGGGCACGGGTTCGGTGGCGGACAGCGAATGACCCGTAGCATCCGGGAACAGACTCCAGTCATCGTTCACGTTCTGGACCGAGTCCGTTCTCGTGAGGCTCGGCAGGTCGATCACCCCTGCTGGAGATAGTCGCTGATGGCTGCCAAGCCTTCACGGATGTCGACATGACCGAAATAGTCATCGACCTCGAGCAGGCTTCTGGCGGGGGGCACGCCCTCCGGATACCGCAGCCGATCGAACAGCACGGTGGACCAAGGACCGTATGGGGCAGAGCGGAGCCAGTTGGTCGCTCCGAATATCCCAATGGTTGGCGTTCGCTCAACCGCTGACATGTGCATCGGGCCCGAGTCGGTCGATACCGTGAGATAGGCATTCTTCAGGATGGCTTTCAGCTCGATCAGCGTTGTCTTGCCGGCAACGATTTCGTGCCTTCCGGGCAATGACCTGGCTGTTTCGGTGATGTAATCCACCTCGTCAGCAGCGCCGGTCAGCATGAACGGAAGATCATAATGTTGCAGCAGGATCTGCGTGATCTCCTGCCATTTTGCAAGCGGCAGCCGTTTGGACAGCCATTTTTCACTTGAACCGATATTCAACACGATATAGTCGCGTGGCTTGGGCTCAAAGGGCTCTGGCTCAAACCGGTAACCGGGCAGCATGGAGAGAATGCTGAAGTAGTCAAACTGACCTGCCGAGCCCTGCTTGACATAGTTGGCTATAGCGGCTTCGGGTGTGAGGTTCCGATACGCTTTTGCGTAATTCGAAAGTCGCTGTCCGCGTGCAAAACGGGAAAGGAAGCGGCTACGGTCATTGCCGTGAAGATCGATAAAATAATCAAAAGTGTTGTCGAACACCTTCGGAATCATTTTCAGTAGCGTGGAAAGCCGGGTGTCCTTCAGTTCCAGAATATTGTGAATATATGCGGCATCCGAGAAATAGTTCTTGCCCAAAGGCGAGGTGAGCAGTGTGATGTCATGCGTCCGTGCGGCACATGAAAGATAGGGGGCGGTCGAGGCCAGATCGCCCAGCGCACTGAACCGAACAACCAACAAGCTAGACACGGCGTTCCTTTATCGGATCGGTGATTGCTTCGACACAAGTTCAGACAGCGCCGCACTCACTTCGTCTACGGAAATTCGCTTCATGCATATGTTGTCAGCGCAATGCTTGCTGAAGCAGTAACTGCAATCGACCCGCTTTTCAATCGTGATGTTATTCATGCCGTAAGGGTGCCACTTGTTGGTGATGTCCCGCGTACTGAACAGGGCAACAACGGGGGTGCCGACAGCATAGGCGAGATGCATCGCACCGGTGTCCAGTGACACCACGGCAGTGCATCGTCTTAACAATTCAGCGGTTTGGAGAATGGATGTCTTGCCACAAAAATTGCGCACCGCTGCCGCCGCGTCACAGATTGCCTCGGCTTCTTTCATCTCGCCGCTGCCACCGATCAGACAGAAGTCGAATCGACTCTCGTTCCTCACTGCCAGTTGGGCCCAGTTCTGCAACGGCCATTTCTTCTGTGCCAATTTGCCGCCAATGAGAAAGCCGACCAACGGTTTCTCTCCATGTTTGCCGATCAGCTTGTCGATGTATTTTTTGTCCGAATCAGCGGTAGCGATGGGGAACTCGACCGGTCCTTGAATGCCGTTCTTCTCCAGCATTTGCCTGAAGCGGTCGATTTCCCGGGGAATCGACAGGAAATCAACCTGAGTGCGAGCGAAGCGTTTCAATCTGCCGCGGTCCCATCCAAAAGCCGCCGGGATATTCAGGTAGAACCTGACAAGCAGCATGTTGCGAATCGATTTATAGAGATTCAGGTTTTGTGGAAGCTCAATATAGAGATCATAGCCATGCGCCCTGATCTGCCTCAGTGCAGCAGCACGCCCACGCTTCTTAAACAGATAGATCCGATCCACAATGCCACTGGCCTCAAGCACGTCGGCAATGGTGATGCCCTCCGTAGAGGTGGAGACCAGGTCGATTTCGGCTTCGGGGAATTTTGCGCGAATCAGCGCTATGGCAGGGAGGGAGACGACGGCATCGCCAAAGGCCGCTACCCGGTGAATGACTATCCGCCGGGGAGTGCTGCTGGAGACAAACAGAATACGTTGTAGCAGGCCGATCGCCCACTCCCTGAAACCATAAATGCGCGTCAGGTAGAGGATTTTAAGCTTGTCACTCAGCGCCATTCCCTAACCCGGTCACACGCACGGCTGCTTCTGTCATGGGTGTGAAATGATGTGTGCCGATAAATTGGTGGGTCTGCACGGACTTGAACCGTGGACCAAGGGATTATGAGTCCCCTGCTCTAACCAGCTGAGCTACAGACCCGAAAACGTCAAACCAAACCCCGCCATGGGCGGGGACAAGGGATTCACTCTTCGCCGCTGCCGACGAAGCTTTTCAGTCTTTCGGAACGCGTCGGGTGGCGCAGCTTGCGCAGGGCCTTGGCCTCAATCTGGCGAATCCGCTCGCGGGTCACGTCGAACTGTTTTCCAACCTCCTCCAGCGTGTGGTCGGTGTTCATCTCGATGCCGAAGCGCATGCGCAACACCTTGGCCTCGCGCGAGGTCAGGCTGTCCAGCACTTCGCGGGTGGCATCGCGCAGGTTCGAATAGATGGCCGAGTCGTCAGGCGATAGCGTGCTGGCGTCTTCGATGAAGTCGCCGAGATGCGAGTCTTCATCGTCACCGATCGGCGTTTCCATGGAAATCGGCTCCTTGGCGATTTTCATGATCTTGCGGATCTTGTCTTCCGGCATTTCCATCTTGATCGCCAGCGTCGCCGGATCCGGTTCGATACCGGTTTCCTGCAGGATCTGACGGCTGATCCGGTTCATCTTGTTGATGGTTTCGATCATGTGCACTGGAATACGGATGGTGCGTGCCTGATCGGCGATCGAACGCGTGATCGCCTGGCGGATCCACCAGGTCGCATAGGTCGAAAACTTGTAACCGCGACGATACTCGAACTTGTCCACCGCCTTCATCAGCCCGATGTTGCCTTCCTGGATCAGGTCGAGGAACTGCAGGCCGCGGTTGGTGTATGTCTTGGCGATCGAGATCACAAGACGCAGGTTGGCTTCGATCATCTCGCGCTTGGCACGACGGGCCTTGGCTTCGCCGGTGGACATCTGCTTGTTGACGTCCTTCAGACTCTTGATCGGCAGGCCGACGCGTTCCTGCATGGCAACGAGCGCTTCCTGATGGGCCTTGACTTCATATTGCACCTTGGCAAGCGTCGAGCAATACCCCTTCTTGGCGGCGATCTCCTTGTCGAGCCAGGCCATGTTGGTTTCGTTGCCGGGGAAGGCCTTGATGAAATGGGAACGCGGCATGCCGGAACGGGTCACGCAGAACTCCATGATCTTGCGCTCGTGTGAACGTACCTCTTCCACCGCATTGCGGATCTGCTCGCACAGGCTGTCGACCTGACGCACGGAGAAGCGGATTGCCATCAGCAGCCCGGTGACCTCGGCCTGGGCCTTTACGTGCTGCGGGCTGCCGAGGCCGTATTTGGCATGAGCGTTCTGCGCTCTCTTGTAAGCCTTGCGAATGAACTCGAACTGGGTCAGCGCTTCAGCCTTTAACTGGGCCAGATTGGCAGCGGCAGCGGCAGCGGTCGCGGCCTCGTCATCCTCTTCGGATTCGTCATCAACGCTTTCTGCCTCGGCTTCTTCCTCCTCTGCCTCGGCTTCCACTTCAACAAAGCCATCGATCAGTTCATCGATCCGCATCGTATCGTTTTCGATCTGCGTCGCCATGTCCAGGATTTGCTGGATGGTGAGTGGGCATGACGAAATGGCCTGCACCATGTGTCGCAGCCCTTCTTCGATGCGCTTGGCGATTTCAATTTCGCCTTCGCGGGTGAGCAGGTCGACCGAGCCCATTTCGCGCATGTACATGCGTACCGGATCGGTGGTGCGCCCGAATTCGGAGTCGACCGTGGTCAGCGCCTGTTCGGCTTCGGCGGCCACGTCTTCGTCGGTAGCGGCAGGCGTGGATTCCTGCATCAGCAGGGTCTCGGCGTCCGGGGCTTCGTCAAAGACCTGAATGCCCATGTCGTTAAGCATGCTGATCACGCCTTCGATCTGGTCGGCGTCCAGCACCTCGTCGGGCAGGTGGTCGTTGATCTCGGCGTAAGTCAGGAACCCCCGTTCCTTGCCCAGAATGATGAGATTCTTCAGTTGGGTGCGGCGCGCTTCTGCTTCCACCGGCGTCAACTCTTTAAGGGGGATCAATGCTTCGGCTTTTTTTGCGCTACCACCCGGTTTTCTTCCACGTACAGCCACAGGATTTTCTCCGCTCAGGTTCTGTCCGGCACGGTGCGGGCGGACAGAAAAAATCGTTCAAAAACCGGCAATTATACCGTAATTGGGCGCGTTGTCTTGCCATTTCTGGAAAGCTAGGAACGTGCCAATTCGGTCAGTTCCTGGCGTTCGCTGGCGCTCAAGCTGTCGAGCGGGCGTTGCGCCAACTCCTGCTGCCGACGCCGACGCCAGTCATCACGCATCTGTTTGACGGCGCCATCGAATTCGGCGTTCCAGTCCCAACTGTCATCTTTGTCGAGCAAATCCGTCATCAGTTCATCGACCAAGGCCTCCAAGGTGCTGGCGCGAGCGGCCTCGGCAATGGCAGGCAGGCTGAGGTGCTTGACACCGTGCAGCCAGGCCATGAGTTCGCCCATTTGGGCGCTCAACTGGTCATTCGCGTCCAGCCAGCAAGGATCGACTTCGGCGACACGCAGCGGGTTCATCAGCAGTGTGCGGGCCAGGCTGCGCACGCGTGACGGTGCCGGACGGCGTTGTGGACGCAGCGCGGCGCGACGGCCGATGCCGGATTTTATCCCCATGAGGCCAAGCTCGTCGGCCTGCAAATGGGCCAAATCAGCGACCTGTCGCCGAATCAGGCTGGCCAGCAGCGGCGCCGCGATCTTTTCCAGCAGGGGTTTGGCATCCTTGATCAGCGCGGCCCGGCCTTCCTGACTGTCGAGTTTGCGGCCGCGTGCCAGTTCGCGCACGAGGAAGGCCGAGAGCGGCATTGTGTCGGTCTCCAGCAATTGCAGGAAAGCCGCCTGACCGTGGCTGCGGATATAGCTGTCAGGGTCTTCTCCCTCGGGCAGAAACAGGAAGCTCACCTCCTTGCCGTCCTGTAGTGCTTCCAGTGAGTTTTCCAGCGCGCGCCAGGCAGCCTTGCGGCCGGCGTTGTCGCCGTCAAACGCATAAATTAGGCGATCGGTGTGACGCAGCAGCGTGCGTGCGTGAATCGGTGTGGTCGCCGTTCCCAGCGTGGCGACGGCGAACTCCACCCCGTGCTGCGCCAGCGCCACCACGTCCATGTAACCTTCGACCACGATGGCGCGTCCGGCGGTCTTGATGGCGGCGCGCGCCTCGAAAAGGCCATAGATTTCAGATCCCTTGTGGAACAGCGGAGTTTCGGGCGAATTGAGGTATTTCGGGTCGCCCTGATCGAGCACGCGGCCGCCGAAACCGACGATCTGGCCCTTGATGTTTCGAATGGGAAACATGATGCGGTCACGAAATCGATCGTAGCGACCGTGATCACCGTCGATCACCAACCCGGACGCGGCAAGCGCATCTGCGCTGTAATCTTTAAAGACCTGTTTTAGCGGCGAACCGTCGGGCGCATAGCCGATGCCGTAACGGGCGGCGATGGCACCGGTCAGTCCACGCCGTTTCAGGTAATCAATCGCGCGCGGCGTCTGCTTAAGTTGCTGCTTGTAGAATTGCGCCGCCTGCTCCAGGGCATCCCACAGTGCAGGGGGTGGTCTGGGCCGATCGGGTTCGTGTGCCGATACGGGTATCTGCAAGCCGGTATCCTGTGCCAGCGAGGCCACCGCATCGGGAAAGCTCATGTGCTCGTACTCCATCAGGAAGCCGATCGCAGTGCCATGTGCCCCGCAACCGAAGCAATGGTAGAACTGCTTGGTCGGGCTGACCGTAAAGGAAGGAGTCTTTTCGCTGTGGAACGGGCAGCAGGCCTGGTAGTTTTGCCCGGCTTTCTTCAGCGTCACGCGCCGGTCGATGACGTCGACGATGTCGACGCGGGCGAGCAGGGTGTCGATGAAATCGCGCGGGATCATGGTTGCTGCATGATAAACCCGGGCAGACGCCGGGCGGAATTTAACCCGCCAAGCGGGCTTTGATCAGCATTGAAACCTGCCCCATGTCGGCGCGTCCGGCCAGCCGGGACTTCAGCAGGGCCATGACCTTGCCCATGTCGCGGGCGGAGGCTGCGCCGGATTCTGCAATCGCGGCAACCACTGCGGCTTCGACTTCGGCGGGAGGGAGCTGTTCGGGCAGGTAAGCCCGCAGCACTGCAAGCTCGGCCTGTTCTGCAGCAACCAGGTCGTCACGACCCGCAGCCTGAAACTGGCTGATAGAATCCTTGCGTTGTTTGATGAGCTTCTCGACGATGCTGCTGATGGCTGCATCGTCCAGTTCGACGCGTTCGTCGACTTCTTTCTGCTTGATTGCGGCCAGAAGCAGGCGGATCGTGCCGAGACGCGCCGTTTCCTTGGCGCGCATCGCCGCCTTCATGTCGTCAGTGATGCGTAGCTTGAGCGACATGCCGGGCGGGCGCGGTTTGGGTGATTCTGCCGGTCGGCAGAATCAATACATCTTGGGGGGAAGTTGCTGACCGCGCAGACGCTTGCTCTGGCGCTTGACCGCGGCGGCGAGCTTGCGCTTGCGCTCAGCGGTGGGCTTCTCATAGAACTCGCGGGCGCGCAGTTCAGTCAACAGACCCACTTTTTCGATGGAACGCTTGAAGCGACGCAGAGCGACGTCGAACGGCTCATTTTCTTTGACTTTGACGTGAGGCATTTTTGAGGTGGCTTCCGGGGAAACGGGAAAAACGAGCACTATAGCAAGCTTGCAGTTTTTTTTCCAGCCCTCTCCAAGTCAAAACCATACTTATGCCGGGAGGAGGCGGGCTTGGCTTGGTCCAGGTCGAACGCCGCGCGCGGCCGACGCAGCACCCAACCAATTGAAACTCCAATAAAATCAAGGTTCGTTGCTTCCCGCAAGGGGTGTGTCAGGAGGGCATGCCAGAAGCGCTCTGATGCAGGCGTGCATGGAGGGAGCGATGAATGCGATGTTTCGCTGTGAGGGTGCTATTCTGCTTCACTCCCGCTTTCCGGAAACTCTACGATGAAAAAGGCCATGCTCAAGGCATTTTCCTTGCCTATCCTCACTTCAACGGCACTCGTCGCTTCACTTAGTGGGTGTGCGCCTGGTGCCTGGAATGAACAGTCGGATGCCGACAAATTTTTTGACGTCATCGAGAATGCCTGCCCGCAACGCATTGGTGATTTTGAAATTTCCACCCTGGAAAACAACAACGCTTCGTTTCTCGATATCACCTCCCGGCTTTACTACGGCAAGGTCGACCCTGCCCAGTATCGCGAGTTTGTGACGTCCTTTAGCGATTCCACCGCGGAAACCAACCAGGCGATCGACTGCATCATCGCCCATCTGCCGAGTACACCTCCTCCCGCGCCCAGCCTGCTCCCCGACACGGGGAATGCGCGCAGCGATGCACCACCGCCTCCGGGCACGCCGTAACGTAGTCGGTTGAGCGGGTGCCAGGCTTACTCAAGCGGCGCGGGCAATCTCCCGCTTGCAACAGCCCGGGACTCGAGGCCGCGCTATGATTGGCAGTGTTCTGTTTTTGGTTTCCGGATGATGTTGGTGCTTGGTGTCGAATCCTCCTGCGATGAAACGGGCGTCGCGCTGTATGACAGCGTGCGTGGGCTGCTGGCGCACGCGCTGCATTCCCAGATTGTCATGCACAACGAGTATGGCGGCGTAGTGCCGGAACTGGCGTCGCGTGACCATATCCGGCGTGTATTGCCGCTGACACGACAGGTGTTGAGCGAGAGTGGGTGCACACTGGCTGATCTCGATGGCGTTGCCTACACAGCGGGTCCGGGGTTGACGGGCGCCTTGCTGGTGGGGGCCGGCATGGCGCGTGCGCTGGCATTCGCGCTCGATATTCCCGCTGTCGGTGTGCACCATCTCGAAGGTCACATGCTGTCGCCCCTGATTTCGGATACCCCCCCCGAGTTTCCGTTCGTCGCGTTGCTGGTGTCGGGTGGACACACGCAATTGATGCTCGTGTCCGGCGTGGGACGTTACATCCTTCTGGGTGAGACGCTGGACGATGCAGCAGGCGAGGCTTTCGACAAGACTGCCCAGCTGCTGGGGCTGGGCTATCCGGGCGGGCCTGCCCTGTCTAAGCTGGCTGCTACGGGTGATGCCGCTCGCTTCAGTCTGCCGCGGCCGATGCTGAATTCAGGCGACTTCGATTTCAGCTTCAGCGGCCTCAAGACAGCTGTGCTGACGCTGGTGCGCAAGGCCGGGCTGGCGCAGGCGGCAGACATCGCGGCGGCGTTTCAGGCCGCCGCCGTGGAGGTGCTGGTGAGCAAGAGCCTGGCAGCCTGCAGGCATAGCGGTGCGGAACGGCTGGTCGTCGCCGGCGGAGTGGGGGCCAACACCCTTTTGCGTGAACGCCTTACGCGTGAGGCGGCCGCCCACGGGGTCACCGTGTTCTATCCGCGGCTGGAATTCTGCACCGACAATGGTGCAATGATCGCCTTCGCCGGGGCGCAGCGGCTGGCTTCTCTACCCAATACGGCAGCGGCACAGCCGGACTTGGCCTTTGCGGTCAGGCCACGCTGGGACCTGGCAAGCCTCGAGGCAGTTTAGGTGACCAAAACGAGCACGGGTGATTCAGGGCCGGAACATCGGATAGGCTTCGCGCAGGGTCTTGAGCCATTTTTCACTGCCGGTGAGCTGTGCAATCTGATCAGGAAAAAGTAGAAATCCGACCAGTACCGCCAACAGACAGACCAGAATCAGGGTGCCGAAGATGCTTTCCGGGCGCAGTACGCCCCAATAGCGGCTGACCAGGAACAGCGTGTCCTTCTTGTGTTCCGACATCGAAAGCCAGCGGCGCAGCAGTTTGACTGCCAGATAGGCCGTATAGCCACCTGCCAGCGAGGCAAACACGATGCGGAAGATGGCAAAAACGTCGAGCCCGCCGCCGAGATACTGGTGATAAAGCCAGGACACAAAACCCAGCGACAGTGACGCCATGATCGCGATGGCGACGTTGATGAACAGCCGCCGGCGCTCGCGTGCCAAGTCGCGCTGGCGCTCGATGAAAAAGCCGTCGATCTCGTGTTTGAAATATTCGACCTTTTCCTGCACCAGCGACGATATTTCCGACTTGGCGCGGACGATGCGTTCGTCCATCAACGTGCCGAGCTTTTCGCCAGCGTAGTCGACCAGTTCGCGCACATCGTCCTTGGTGAACTGGCGCTGCGCATGCAGTTCGTCAGAAATCTTGTCGAGCTTGGCGTCGATTTCCTGGCTCGCCTGCCAGATGACATCCTTGAGTTCGCTCCCCGCCTGCGTTACGCCGTCCTTGACCACTCCCGACAGCCGCTCACCCGCAAGGTCGATGGCCTCGCGCGACACTTCGGCGAGACTGTCCTTCGCGTGTTCAATGCTTTTGTCGAAAAAGGCCATATCTAAAATTGGATCAGGAGCGGCGGCCGATGCGAGCTTCCTGACCAGAGACGAGTTTGATGAGGTTGCTCTTATGACGATAGAACAGGAGCAGGGTGATCACCAGCACGGCCATCGCAGTATTACCCCAGCCCATCAAGAATCCGGTGTAGACCGGGGCGAGGGCGGCAGTGGTCAGGGCGGCGAGAGAGGATATGCGGAATACCGCGGCCATGAACAGCCAAGTCGCCAGGCATGCCAGGCCGACCCAGGGGTTAAGGCCTACCAAGACGCCAAGCGCTGTGGCCACGCCCTTGCCGCCCTTGAAGCCGAAAAACACCGGGAAAAGATGACCGATGAATACCGCCAGCGCGCACAACAGGACAACGTCTTCGGACAGCCCGTATTGCGGCGCCAACAGGCGCGCCATTACCACGGCCCCCCAGCCCTTTAGCGCATCGCCGAGCAGCGTCAGCGCGGCAGCGGCCTTGCGTCCGGTTCGCAGCACATTGGTGGCGCCGGGATTGCCCGAACCGAAGCTGCGCGGATCGGGCAGACGCATGGCACGGCTGACGATGACTGCGAACGACAGTGAACCGAGCAGATAGGCAGCAGCAATCAGGAACAGCGAGGGCATAAGTCAGTAAAATGGCAGGTTTTGGATGGGCCCGGTCCTTCGGGCGGCTCGATGGATATTCTATTTCTGCGGGACTTCCGTCTCGAACTAATTATCGGCATATACGAGTGGGAACGCAAAGTGCCGCAGCCGGTGCGGCTCGACCTCGAGATCGGGTTGCCTGACAGCAAGGCCGGCGGCACCGACAACGTGGCCGACACCATCGATTACGGAGCGGTGGCGATGCGGGTGAAGGAATACCTGCACAACGCGCCGCAACCGATCACCCTGGTCGAATCCGTCGCCGAATACGTGGCCGCCATCGTGCGCGATGAATTTGGTGCGCCCTGGGTAAAAGTATCGGTCACCAAGTTCGCCATCGTGCCGGGCATCAAGGAACTCGGCATCACCATCGAACGGGGCGCACGTGGGTGAGCATTGAGCAGGTCGCCGCCGGTGATGTGGCACTCACGGCAACCGTCCTGCTGGTGGCGTATTTCATCCGCGGCGTTACCGGCTTTGGATCGGGACTGATTTCAGTGCCTTTGCTGGCATTGTTCCTGCCGCTGCAATTTGTCGTGCCGATGATTCTGCTGCTGGACTTCACCGCATCGATCGTGATCGGCGGCTTCAATTTCAAGCGCGTGCAATGGGACGAGCTGGGCGTGCTGATTCCGATCGGCATTGTGGGCGTTGTTTTGGGCACCACCCTGCTGGTGAGACTTCCATCCGGTCCCATGCTGTTCACATTGGCAGGCTTCGTGTTCATTTATGCGGTGCGCAGCGTGCTCGATATCCATGGCGACAAACCGGCTTCACGCGGCTGGGCCGTGCCTGCCGCACTCACCGGTGGCACCGTGGGGGCCTTGTTCGGAACCGGCGGGCCGCCCTATGTGATATATCTGACCCATCGCATCCACGATAAGAGCAACCTCCGAGCAACCCTGTCGGCGCTTTTTTTCACCGAGGGCCTGGCGCGCATCATCAGCTTTCTGATCGCCGGGCTGCTCATGACGGCAAAGGTCTGGGCCGCCTATATTGCCGTATTGCCACTGATGCTCGGCGCACTGTATCTGGGCGGACGCATGCATCTTGGCCTGACCCGTGCTCAGATGACCCGGCTGATGGGCGTTTTGTTGCTGGTATCGAGCGTATCGTTGTTCTTCAAAGCCATGGCGCATGATTGAATCCGGATCGCTGCACTTCGAGTCGTTGTCGTTTACCGGTCTCGCACCTGGCGCGCGCCTGGTTGTGCTGGGTGCCGTGCATGGAAACGAGACGTGTGGCACGCAGGCGATTCGCCGCGTGATCGGCGAGATCGAGTCAGCGCGGTTGGGTATCGACGCTGGCACGGTCACCTTCGTCCCGGTTACCAATCCCTTGGCGTACGCACGCCATCAACGCATGGGCGACCGCAACCTCAACCGCAATCTCATGCCGACCCGGACACCCGTCGAATTCGAAGATCGCATCGCCAATTGGCTGTGTCCGCTGCTCGCGCAACACGATGCGCTGCTCGACCTGCACTCGTTTCACACTGCGGGCGCCCCCTTCGTCATGCTGGGCCCGGAAAACAACGGCGGAACGCTGGAGCCTTTCGCGCGTGCGACCGAGGAAACTGCGCTGGCGCAATGCCTGGGCGTGCATCGCTTCGTCGATGGCTGGCTCGATACCTATGCCGCAGGCGTCGCACGCCGCCTGGCAGCCGGCGTGTCGGCACGCGAAGCCGATGTGCATTACGGCGTGGGGACCACCGAATTCATGCGTGCACAGGGCGGCATCGCACTCACGCTCGAGTGCGGCCAGCATGACGACCCCGCTGCGCCGGATGTGGCCTATCGGGCAATCCACAACGCGCTGGCCCATCTGCGGCTGAGTTCGGCGCCTGTGCCGGCGGCCGTGAGCGACACCGAGGCGCTGCGGCTCTATCAGGTCACCGATCGCGACCATGCAGGCGACCGGTTTTTTCGGGACTGGGCAAGCTTCGATCGACTGCGTGCAGGCGAAGTCATTGGCGTACGTCACGATGGTGTACCGGTATTGGCGGATCGTGACGGCTACATCGTTTTCCCCAACCCCAATGCGCTGCCGGGACAGGAGTGGTTTTATCTCGCCAGACGCAGCGCCCGTGTGTAAACAGGTCCACCGACACCCCGTCCCCTCGGGTTGATTTATAAAAAGATAAGCGGGTATGATTAACAAATTTAACCTTTAGGAAGGGATCACTATGCTGCACGAAGTAAGCGGGGATATTCTTTTATCCGGTGCACAGGCCATTGCGCATGGCGTGGCGCCGAACGACAGCTACAATCAGGGACTGGCGCTGGCCCTGCGTGAGAGTTGGCCGGCGATGTACAAGGATTTTCGTCATTACTGCCACGCGACTCACCCCAAGGCCGGCGAGTTGTGGGCTTGGGCCAGCGCGGAAGGCAGGCACGTGGTGTCGCTGTTCACCCAGGACGCGGCCTACGATCACGGTGCGAAGCCCGGGCATGCGTCGGCCGAGAATCTCAATCATGCGCTGAAAGCCTTGCGTAAATGGGCTGAGGCTGAGAGCGTGACAAGTCTTGCATTGCCGCGACTGGCCACTGGTGTCGGAGGCATGAACTGGGATGAAGTGCGTCCCCTGATCGACAAACACCTCGGCGATCTGTCCATACCGGTTTATATCTATGTGACGTATCACAAGAACGAGCAGGCCAGCGAACCAGCCTGACGCATACGTCCATGGGCCAGGAGATCGAGCGCACACGGTTTTCGGAAGACGACTTCCAGTGCTTTGCTGGCAAGTTGGCGGACGAAACTGCGGCACTGCGGTCATTCGAAAAATCCGGAGGTTTTCCGGACTCCCGCTACGTCGCCGGGTTTGAACTCGAAGCCTGGCTGCTCGATCACAGTGGACTGCCCAATCCGGTCAATGAGGCCTATCTGCGGGCGCTGAACGATCCGCTGGTCGTACCCGAACTATCCCGTTTCAACGTCGAACTGAACGCGCCGCCGCTGGAAGTGGGTGCGGGATTGCTGGCGGCCATGGAGGAATCCCTGCTGGCCACCTTGGACCGGTGCCAGCGGGTGGCGCATGGCATGGATACGGTGCTGGCGATGATCGGCATCCTGCCCACCATTCGCAACGAGGATCTGTGCCTGGCCAACATGTCGGTGATGAAGCGTTTCGACGTGCTCAATGCGCAGGTGTTGCGGCAGCGCGATGGCGCTCCCATCCGCATCGATATCGAGGGCGAGGATCATTTGCGTCTGAGCCGCCCCGACGTGATGCTGGAAGCCGCGACCACCTCGTTCCAACTGCATCTGCAGGTGCCGTTCGATCAGGCGGGACGCTACTACAACGCTTCGCTGATCTGTTGTGCGCCTTTGCTGGCAGTAGCGGTCAATTCACCACTGCTGTTCGGTCAGCGCCTGTGGCGGGAAACCCGCGTGCCGCTGTTCGAGCAATCAGTGGAACTGGGTGGCTTTGCCGGGCTGGCAGAACCGACGCTGCGGCGCGTCACGTTCGGTCGCGGCTATGTGGCGAGCAGCCTGCTGGAACTGTTCGACGAAAACCTCGAACACTATCCGGTGCTACTGCCGATGCCGCTTGTGGAACCGCCATCGCGTTACCCGCATCTGCGGCTACACAACGGCGCCATCTGGCGCTGGGTGCGGCCGCTGATCGGCTTCGACACCGCCGGGCAGGCGCATGTCCGACTGGAACAGCGGGTGCTGCCGAGCGGCCCCACGGTGCTGGACATGGTCGCCAATGCAGCGCTGAATTTTGGTCTGGTGCATGCGCTGGCGCGGCGGCCCCGCGCCGCAGAGGCAGATCTGCCCTTCGCTGTTGCGCGCGCCAATTTCTATGCTGCCGCCCGTCATGGACTCCAGGCCGAACTGACCTGGCTGGATGGCAATCGATACCCCGCACGTGATTTCGTCCTGCAGATCGGAATGCCGCTGGCGCAACACGGCCTGCGCGAATTCGGCCTGCCGGAGGCCGAGATCGAACGTTATCTGGGCGTACTCGAAGCCCGGGTGCGCAGCGGCCAGACCGGGGCCGACTGGCAGTTGCGCCGGCTCGATCGGTTGGGGGGCGATGTGCATCGAATGATGGACGACTACCTGGACAACCAGCGCGCCGGCGCCCCGGTGCATGAATGGAGCCTTTGATGTTGACGCAATACGATGCCCTGCCCTCCGGGCTGTTGGATACACCCGCTTCCCGGCTGGGCGAGGTGTTGCCGGGGCCGGCGCTGATACATCTGCCGGGACGGCGGACGCCGCCGCTGTTCGTCGCGGTACTGCTGCACGGCAACGAGGACACCGGCTGGCTGGCAGCGCAATCGGTGTTGCGGAAATACGCGGCGGCTGAACTGCCGCGCGCGTTGTCGTTGTTCATCGGCAACGTCGAGGCTGCCCGTTCAGGAGTGCGCCGGCTCGACGGCCAGCCGGATTACAACCGGGTTTGGCCGGGGAGCGAGGAGTTGCATTCGGCAGAATCGGCGATGATGCAACAGGTGGTCGATGCGATGCGTGTGCGTGGGGTATTTGCCAGTATCGACATCCATAACAACACCGGCCTCAATCCGCATTACGCCTGCGTGAATCGTCTCGAGCACCACTTCCTGCATCTGGCCCTGCTGTTCTCGCGCATCGTGGTGTATTTCATCCGGCCGCGCGGCGTGCAGTCGGCGGCATTCGCCGAACTGTGTCCGTCGGTCACTGTGGAGTGCGGCAAGCCGGGGACGCCCGGCAGCGTGGAACACGCCGCCGCCTATATCGAGGACTGCCTGCATTTGTCCGAATTTCCCGTGCATCCGGTGGCACCCCACGATATCGACCTGTTTCATACCGTGGCCACAGTCAAGGTGCCGGATCAGGCAAGCTTCGGCTTCGGCGCCGCGGACGCGGATATCGATTTTGTACCGGAACTGGATCATTTCAATTTTCGCGAACTGAAGCACGGTGAACGGCTGGGCCGGATTCGGCCGGGCAGTGCGGCGAGACTGCAGGTGCTGGATGAAAACGGAGTAGAAGTCGGCCCGCGTCTGTTCGACTACCGCCAGGATGAGATCGCGCTCAGGCAGCCCCTGATGCCGGCCATGCTCACGCGAGATGAACGCGTGATCCGGCAGGATTGCCTGTGCTATCTGATGGAGCGCATCAAGACGCCCTAGACTGTGGGTGGTAGCAGGTCAGCCACGCGGATGGTGCTGCGCGTGGAGTTGCTTCAGGCGCTCGCGTGCCACGTGGGTGTAAATCTGCGTGGTTGAAATGTCGCTGTGGCCGAGCAGCATTTGCACCACGCGCAGGTCCGCGCCATGGTTCAGCAGATGGGTAGCGAAGGCGTGGCGCAGCGTATGCGGTGACAGTGGGCGGCTGATGCCCGCGGCGCGCGCGCACCGCTTGATCAGATACCAGAACGCCTGCCGCGTCATGCCGCTGCCGCGTGCGGTGACGAATACCTGGTCGCACAGCTTATTTGCCAGCAGCAACGGGCGCGCTTCGTCCAGATAGCGTCGCAGCCACTGTACCGCTTCCTCTCCCAGCGGGACCAGACGGTCCTTGTTGCCCTTTCCTGTCACCCGCAGCACGCCATCGTTGAGATTCACCGCCGTCATTTTCAGCCCCACCAGTTCCGATACCCGCAGGCCGGTTGCATACAGTGTTTCCAGCATCGCACGGTCCCGCAGGCCCAATGAGGTGCTCGTGTTGGCGCTGTCGAGCAGGCATTCCACGTCAGCCTCGGTCAGCGTCTTGGGCAAGGCGCGTGGCAGCTTCGGACTATCGAGGTTCAGGGTAGGGTCGGCCGCGATCAGGTTCTCGCGCAGCAGATAGCGATAGAAACGTTTCAAGGCCGACGTGTAGCGTGCCGCGCTGCGTGGCCGCGCATGCCGGGCGAAGCGCCACGCCAGCCAGGCCTCGACGTCGCCAGAAGCGGCCGCATTCAAGGCTTGATTGCGCTCCCGCCCGAGCCAGTGACCGAAGGCGGTCAGGTCCCGCCGGTAGGCTGCAAGCGTCAGATTCGCTAGCCCGTCTTCCAGCCACAGGTGATCGCAGAAACGGTCAATCAGTGTGTCGTTCATGCGCCAGCAGCCAGGTTTTCACATCGAGCGGTGCCCCCGATGAGGCATGCATGAAGCCCCCCAGCCCGTGTGCCGCCACCACGCGGTGGCAGGGGATCACGATCGGCAGGGGATTGGCGCCGCATGCCTGGCCTACCGCACGTGCGGCCGTACCGAGCCGTTGCGCGAGTGCGCCGTAGGTCACCGACTGTCCCGCCGGAATGCGCATCAGTCCATGCCACACCCGCAACTGGAACGGTGTACCGAACGGTACGAACAGCAAGTCAAACGGGTGGCCGGGATTGTCCCAGTAGGCAGCGAACTCGCGTGCCAAATGGCGTCCCCGTTCATCGTCTGGGTGAATTGTGGGCGTGCCGGCCGGCAGGAAATCCAGCCGCGTCAGCGCTTCGCCGGTGAAGCAGGCACCGAGGCGGCACATGGGCGCTGGAAGGATGGCATCGTAGACAGGCATGCGTCTCATTCTAGCCGAGGCATAGGCTAATCAAGGCGATGTGGGACTGAGGCCAGGAAAGCCGACGCATGCTCCTCAGACAAAAACGCCCGCGATGTGCGGGCGTTTTGCGTTGTGCTGCGTGGCGGCTGCTTATTCAGCTGCCTTGGTTGCAGCCTTGCGGGCGGGCAGCTTTTCCTTGATGCGGGCGGACTTGCCGGAACGCTCGCGCAGGTAGTACAGCTTGGCACGGCGTACGTCACCGCGGCGCTTGACTTCGACACTGGCGACCAATGGCGAGTGGGTCTGGAAGGTGCGCTCTACGCCTTCGCCGGCGGAAATCTTGCGCACGGTGAAAGCGGAATTGAGGCCGCGGTTGCGCTTGGCGATGACGACGCCTTCATAGGCCTGCAGACGCTCGCGGTTGCCTTCCTTCACTTTCACCTGGACGACGACAGTATCGCCGGGGGCGAAATCGGGGAGGCTCTTGCCCAGGCGGGCGATTTCTTCCTGTTCGAGTTGCTCGATGATGTTCATGATGATGTTTCCTTGCATCTGGCGCGAGAGGTGCACCACCGGGTCAATCAGACCACCGGGCGGACGTCACGCCGTTTCACATTGGCCCTGGATTACCGGGCCGCTTCGTTCTGCGGCGCACCGGGTGGGTGCACCGCGAGAATATCCTGTTCCTGCTTCGACAACCCCCGCTTCGCCAGCAGATCGGGGCGATGGGTCGCCGTGATCGTCAGACTCTGCTGCAACCGCCATTGGGCGATCGCGGCGTGGTTGCCGCCTTTCAACACTTCAGGCACCGCCATTCCCTGCCATACCTCGGGCCGGGTAAAGTGCGGGCAGTCGAGCAGACCGTTGGCGAAAGAGTCTTCCACCGCTGAATCAGCAGCGTTCAACGCGCCAGGCAGTTGCCGGATAATTGCATCCATCAATGCCAGTGCAGGAAGCTCGCCGCCCGACAGCACAAAGTCGCCCAGCGAAAGCTCTTCATCCACGCGGCGCTGCAACAGCCGCTCGTCTATGCCTTCATAACGACCGCACAGCAACACCAGCGCGGCCATGTCTTTCATCTCCATCACCCGCTGGTGTGTCAGCGGGCGCCCTCTGGGGGAGAAATGCACCACCCACGGCTTCAAACTTTCTCTGGCCAGATCCTGCTGAACGGCATTCAACGCGCGATCCAGCGGCTCGGCCTGCATCAGCATCCCGGGGCCGCCACCATAGGGCCGGTCGTCCACCGTGCGGTGCGGGTCGTCGGTGAAGTCCCGCGGGTTCCAGGACTTGAACCGGTACAGTCCGCGATCCAGCGCCCGCCGGGTGATGCCGTAATCCAGTACGGCATCGAACATCTCGGGAAAGAGCGTGACCGCTTCGAAGCGCATCAGTAGTCTTCGCCCCAGTCCACCTCGATCGTTCCGCCTGCCAGGTCCACCTTGCCGACAAACGCCGCGACGAACGGAATCAGGTGCTCGCGCGTGCCTTTGACAACCAGCAGATCGTTCGCGCCGCTCTCCATCAGGCTGTCGACCTTGCCCAGTTCGACGCCTTCACCGTTGATCACGGTTAGCCCGATCAGGTCGGACCAGTAAAATTCGTTTTCCTGCGGCGGCGGCAACGCACTTTTCGCTACCGAGATTTCCTGCCCGCGCAGGGCATAGGCCGCATCGCGGTCGTCAACGCCGGCCAGCTTGGCAACCAGGGCTTTGCCGTGGTCCTGGATGGCTTCGACGCTGTAATGCACCTGCTGCTCGCCGCGACCGACGCGCCAGGACTCGAAGTCCATCAGCGCACCCGGGTCTTCACTGTAAGGCTGGACCTTGATCCAGCCCTTGATGCCGAACGGGGAGGCGACGCGCCCCATTACGACCCAGTCGCAGCCCTGGTTCAACGGATCCGGTACTTCTATCAGGCGGTGGCAGTCTTGTTCTGCTTGACCAGACGGGCGACGGTATCGGACATCTGTGCGCCGTTGCTGGTCCAGTAGCTGATGCGGTCCTGATCCAGGCGCATCGATTCGGCGCCTTCAGCGGCAACGGGATTGTAGAAGCCCACGCGCTCGATGAAGCGGCCATCACGGCGGCAGCGCGAGTCGGCCACCACCACGTTGTAGAAAGGACGGTTTTTGGCGCCGCCGCGCGAAAGACGAATAACGACCATGATTCAACCCACCGGGAAACGGAGAAAACCGAGAATTATACCCAAAAAACCCTGATATGCCAGCAGGCTGGCAATCACATACCGGGCAGCATGCCTTTCATGCCGCGCATCATTTTGGAAAGGCCGCCTTTCCCCATCATTTTCATCATTTTCTGCGCCTGCTCGAACTGCTTCAGCAATTTGTTGACCTCCTGCACCTGAACCCCCGCGCCCGCGGCGATGCGGCGCTTGCGCGAGGCCTTGAGGATTTCAGGCTTGCGGCGCTCTAGCGGGGTCATGCTGTTGATGATGCCTTCTACGCGGTTGACGGCCTTTTCGTCAGCGCCGGCCGGCATCTGCATCTGTCCGGCACCGGGCAGCTTGTCCATCAGCGCGGAGAGCCCACCCATTTTGCGCATCTGCTGGATCTGCGCCTTGAAATCCTCAAGATCGAAATCCTTGCCCTTCTTGACCTTGTCGGCCAGTTTCTTGGCCTCGGCGAGGTCGACCGAACCTTGCGCCTGCTCGATCAGGGACAGCACGTCGCCCATGCCGAGGATGCGCTGTGCCATGCGCTCGGGGTGGAAGGCTTCCAGGGCGTTGGGTTTTTCGCCGACGCCAATGAACTTGAGCGGCTTGCCTGTGATGTGCCGCACCGACAGCGCGGCACCACCGCGTGAATCGCCGTCGAGCTTGGTGAGGACGATGCCGGTGAGTGGCAGGGCTTCGTTGAAGGCCTTGGCGACGTTGACTGCGTCCTGGCCCTGCATCGCGTCGACCACAAACAAGGTTTCAATCGGCTTGACGGCGGCATGCAGGGCCTTGATTTCGGCCATCATCGCCTCGTCGATCGCCAGGCGGCCGGCCGTATCGACGATCAGTACCTCGTAAAACTGCTTGCGCGCATAGTCCTGAGCGGCCTGCGCGATTCTTAGCGGGTCACGCTCGTCACCCGCCTCGAAGAAGCTGACATCGAGCTGCCTGGCGAGTTGCCGCAACTGGTCGATGGCGGCAGGGCGGTAGACGTCGGCCGAGGCGAGCAGGACCTTCTTCTTGCGCGTTTTCAGCAGCAGCGCGAGCTTTCCGCTGGTGGTCGTCTTGCCTGAACCCTGCAGGCCGGCCATCAGGATGACAGCGGGCGGCGTTGCGGCCAGGTTCAGCTCGGCGTTCTCGCCACCCATCAACCGGGTGAGTTCTTCGTGGACGATACCGATCAGCGCTTGGCCGGGAGACAGGCTGGTGAGCACTTCCTGACCCAGTGCACGCGTCTTGACGGCTTCGATGAAATCCTTGACGACCGGCAAAGCAACATCGGCTTCGAGCAGGGCCAGGCGCACCTGGCGCAAGGTATCCTGCACGTTGGCTTCGGTGATGCGTGCCTGCCCACGCAAGGTTTTGACGACGCCAGCGAGGCGTCCACTGAGATTTTCTAACATGGCTTCCTTGTTGCTGCCTAGGGCGGCATGGATAATGAGGCTGGATGAATCAATTTCTTTTCCATTTTAACGAATGTCTCCCCTCTTGCTGGCTACTTTGTGTGTGAGTGCGCTGTATGGTTGGGTGGCCTGGCGCCTGCTGCGGGCTCCGTCCGCCGCATCGGTGCGCGTATTGCTGCCGCTGGCCTTGTTGCTGCACGGTGCGCTGATTTATCACTCGGTGCTGGGTCAGGGCGATATCCGGCTGGGTTTCGGAAACTCCCTGTCGACCATTTTCTGGCTGACTGCGCTGGTTTACTGGATGTCCAGCCAGGGCGCGCCGCTGGCGCGCTTGCAGTCCTGGGTGAGCGGACTGGCGGCCCTCTCGGTGCTGGGGATGGCGGCATTCACCGAATCCCATCCCATTCCCAATTCGGAGGCGCTGGCCTTGCGCGCGCATCTGGTGGTGGCTTTTCTTGCCTACGGTCTGCTCGCAGTCGCGGCTTTGCATGCAGTGCTGATGACCATGCTGGAAAAGCAGTTGCACCGGGGCGCCGTCATGCAGGAAGGCACGCCACCCCTGTTGACCCTGGAAGCGATGCTGTTCAGAACCATCGGGATCGGTTTTCTGCTGCTGACGCTGGCGGTCTTCAGCGGCGTGTTCTTTTCTGAGGAACTCTTCGGCAGGGCTTTGCAGTTTACGCACAAGATCGTGTTTGCCATTCTGTCCTGGCTGGTGTTCGGCGGTTTGCTGCTGGGACGGCATTTCCGCGGCTGGCGTGGCCGAACGGCCCTGTATTGGACCATCACCGGCTTCACGCTGCTGCTGCTGGCCTATCTGGGTACGCAGTTTGTGCTGGAAGTGTTGCTTGGTCGCTGATACGTCCACCTGGCTTCTCGATTGAGAAGCCCTTTTCAGGAATAGTTTTTGGAAGACCTGTCAATCAGTACCTTGTTTGGTCTGCTCGCGGGCTTGTTGCTCTTATCGGCCTGTTTTTCCGCATCCGAGACCGCCATGATGGCGATCAATCGCTATCGGCTGCGGCATGCAGCCGAATCCGGTCACCGGGGTGCGGTCCTGACCCTGTCGCTTTTGAATCAGACCGACAAGTTGCTGGGCGTGATTCTGCTCGGCAACAATCTGGTCAACATCGGCGCCGCGACACTGGCAACGATCATTTCCATTCGTCTGTTTGGCGAGTCGGACCTGGCACTGTCAATGGCGACACTGCTGCTGACCTTTCTGATTCTGGTGTTCAGCGAAGTTACCCCCAAGGTGCTGGGCGCGTCCTATCCCGAGCGCGTGGCCTATCCGGCTGGATTCGTCCTGATGCCAATGCTCAAACTGACGTATCCGATCGTCTGGTTCGTCAACCTGTTCGTGCAGGGCATTCTGTGGGTGTTGCGTATCAAGCCACCAGACCCAGGGCATGGAAGTCGCCTCGGGTTGGAGGAACTGCGCACCATCGTGCTGGAATCGTCCGGGATGCTGCCGCGCGAACACCATAGAATACTGGTCAATCTGCTGGAACTTGAGGACATCACCGTTGATGACGTGATGACGCCGCGCAACCAGATCGAGGCGATCGATATTGAGGACGACCCCGACCGCCTGCGTCAGCAGATATCCACCAGCCACCATACCCGGCTGGTGGTGCATGCCGGTTCGTCCGACAATCTGCTCGGCGTACTGCATGTGCGGCGGGTGTTGCACGCCTTGGCCGGCGCCGAACTGGATCCCGAGGCCCTGAGGGAAAATCTCGAAGACCCCTATTTCGTTCCGGCAGGGACGCCGTTGTTTACCCAGTTGCGCAACTTTCAGAGCGGTCGCCGCCGGCTGGCGCTGGTGGTCGATGAATACGGTGAATTGCAGGGCCTGGTGACGCTGGAAGATCTGCTGGAAGAAATGGTCGGCGAATTCACCACGCAGGCACCTTCGGATTCAGGTTATCTTCGCCGCGAGCCGGATGGCAGCTGGCTTGCCGAAGGCAGCGTGTTGTTGCGTCATCTGAACCGCAAACTGGGACTGTCGCTGCCGCTCGACGGGCCGAAAACCTTGAATGGCCTGTTGCTGGAACAATTCGAGGATATTCCCGAAGCAGGTGTGAGCCTCAAGCTGGGAAACGTGCCGGTGGAAATCGTGCAAACGCAGGATCGGGCCGTCAAAATGGCGCGTATCCATCTGCCTGGGCCGAATGCGGCTTCGCCAGACGAAGCTTAATTTCGATGGAAAATCGCCGTTAAGGCCTGTGATTCCCTATCGGGCGCCTCCGGCGTGCCGATGCGGGCGATAATCTATACGGGAGTTGTCTGGACCGAAATATGGCTGCTGTGACGAATACCATCAATTTAACCGGACTGGCGCGCGCCATGGTCAACCATGGTTGGCTCTCCGAGACAGAAGCCGAGGGCGTCTGGAAACGCGCCAGCCAGTCGGGCGATTCCTTCGTTACCGAACTCGTCAAGGGGAAACGTTTCAAGGCCAGTCAGGTCGCCGAATTCGCAGCGGCCTCATTCGGTTTCCCCTATCTGGACCTGAATGCAATGGATGCCGAGAGCCTGCCAAAGGGGCTGCTCGATTCCAAGCTGGTGCAGAAGCGGCGCGTTGTTGCGCTCTATCAGCGCGGCAACAAGCTGTATGTGGCGACGTCCGATCCCACCCATCTGCAAGCGCTGGACGAGGTGAAATTCCAGACCGGCCAGGCGGTCGAGCCGGTGGTGGTTGAGGACGACAAGCTTGGCAAACTGATCGAAAAAGCGGATCAGGAAGCCGACAACACGATGGCCGTTTTGAATGCGGAAGAACTCAACCTCGATTTTGCCGACGAGGAGAATCCCGCCGCCCAGCAGGATACGGGTGGCATCGAAATCGACGATGCGCCGGTGGTGCGATACCTGCAGAAGATCATGCTCGACGCCATCAATCAGGGTGCATCCGACATCCATTTCGAGCCTTACGAGAAGTATTACCGCATCCGCTACCGTCGCGACGGCGTCCTGTCCGAAGTGGCGCAGCCGCCGATGGCGATCAAGGATAAGGTCGCGTCGCGCATCAAGGTGCTGTCGCGGCTGGATATTTCGGAAAAGCGCGTGCCGCAGGACGGCCGCATGAAAATGGTGCTGTCGAAAAACCGTGCCATCGATTTCCGGGTCAGTACCCTGCCGACCCTTTATGGCGAAAAGATCGTCATGCGTATTCTGGATCCGACCAGCGCGCAGTTGGGGATCGAGGCGCTCGGGTACGAGCCGTGGCAGAAGGAACTGCTGCTGAACGCGGTACAACGTCCCTACGGCATGGTGCTGGTGACCGGCCCAACCGGCTCCGGCAAGACCGTTTCGCTCTATACCTGCCTGAACATCCTCAACAAGCCCGACGTCAATATCTCGACTGCGGAAGACCCGGCGGAAATCCAGTTGCCCGGCATCAACCAGGTCAACGTCAATGACAAGGCCGGCCTGACATTTTCGGCGGCACTCAGATCCTTCCTGCGGCAGGATCCCGATGTCATCATGGTCGGCGAAATTCGTGACCTCGAAACCGCCGAAATCGCCATCAAGGCTGCGCAAACCGGCCACATGGTGTTGTCGACCCTGCACACCAACGATGCGCCCGGCACCCTGAACCGTCTACTGAACATGGGGGTGGCGCCCTTCAACGTTGCATCCTCGGTGATCCTGATTACGGCCCAGCGGCTGGCACGCCGGCTGTGCAGTTGCAAGCAGGTGGCCGATATCCCAGACGAAGCACTGCGAGCAGCGGGTTTTACCGAGGAGCAGTTAGATGGGACCTGGAAACCCTACAAGCCGGTGGGCTGTGAAATTTGTAACGATACGGGCTACAAGGGGCGCGTGGGCATCTATCAGGTGATGCCGATCACTGACGACATGGTTCGCATCATCCTCAAGGGTGGCGGCGAAACTGATATCGCAGACCAGGCACGGCGCGACGGTGTTCTCGACATGCGCCAGGCAGGTTTGTTGAAAGTGAAAGCTGGCCTCACCTCGCTGGAAGAGGTCGAGGCTGTCACCAATATTTAAGGAATTTCCTCTATGGCTACAGCAGCAAAGGCAATCAAGAACGCAACCTTCCTGTGGGAGGGCATGGACAAGCGCGGGAAGAAGGTCAAAGGCCAGTTGCAGGCTGGCGGCGAAGCCATGGTGAATTCCCAGCTGCGCAAGCAGGGCATTACCGTTACCAAGGTCAAGAAACAGAGCACCCTGTTCAACAGCGCAAAACGCATTACCGACAAGGACGTGACCCTTTTCACGCGTCAGCTGGCGACCATGATGAAGGCGGGCGTTCCGCTGCTGCAGTCATTCGACATTGTTGGCCGCGGGCACTCGAACCCGTCGATGCAACGCCTTCTGGCCGAAATCAAGGCGGATATCGAGAAAGGCAGCAGCCTGACCCAGGCATTCGGACGTCATCCGCTCTATTTTGATGCGCTGTTCTGCAATCTGGTCGGAGCCGGCGAATCGGCCGGTATCCTGGAAGGGGTGCTCGAGCGGCTGGCGGTTTACAAGGAAAAGATTCTCGCCATCAAGAGCAAGATCAAGTCAGCCTTGTTCTATCCGGTTTCCATCATCGTGGTGGCGTTTGTCATTACCGCCATCATCATGATTTTCGTGATTCCGGCGTTCAAGGACCTGTTCAGCAGCTTCGGTGCGGACTTGCCTGGGCCCACCCTGGTTGTCATGGCCATATCGGATTTCTTCGTCGAATGGTGGTGGGCGATTTTTGGCGTCATTGGTGGGGGCATCTATGCCTTGTTGCAGGCATGGAAGCGGTCGCGCAAGGTGCAGATGTTCATGGACCGCGTCATGCTCAAGCTGCCGATTTTCGGTCCCGTGATCGAAAAGGCCACCATTGCGCGCTGGACCCGCACGCTGTCAACCATGTTTGCTGCCGGCGTGCCGCTGGTCGAGGCGCTTGAGTCGGTCGGGGGCGCGTCGGGCAACCAGGTGTTTGTCGAGGCCACCAACAAGATTCGCGGTGAAGTGTCGACCGGCACGGCGCTGACGACGGCCATGCAGAATTCCGGACGGTTTCCCAACATGGTGCTGCAGATGACTGCGATCGGTGAAGAGTCGGGGGCGCTCGATGCCATGCTGGGCAAAGTAGCCGATTTTTACGAAGCCGAGGTGGACGATGCGGTCGAGGCGCTGTCCAGCCTGATGGAACCTATGATCATGGTGGTGCTGGGCACCCTGATCGGCGGCATGGTGATCGCCATGTATCTGCCCATCTTCAAAATGGGCGCGGTGGTTTGATGGAGTTGCTGCACAGCGAACCAGCCCTCTTCACGGGGCTGGTTTTTTTATTCGCGCTGCTGGTTGGCAGTTTCCTAAACGTCGTGATCCATCGCTTGCCCAAGATGATGGAAGTCGAATGGCATGAGCAGTGTGCCGAACTGCGCGGAGAAACTGCTTCGCCCCCGGGAATTAACAAACCATACAATCTACTGGTGCCGCGTTCCGCCTGCCCACATTGTGGACATCAAGTCACGGCGCTGGAGAATGTTCCATTGCTGTCCTGGCTGTGGTTGCGCGGACGCTGCTCGGCCTGCGCGGCACCGATTAGCGCGCGCTACCCATTGGTGGAATTGCTGACTGCACTGCTGTCGGCAGCGGCTGCCTGGAAGTGGGGCGTCAGCGTGCAGACTTTAGGTGCGCTGTTGCTCGTATGGACCTTGGTCGCGCTGGCTTTTATCGACCTCGATACCACCCTGCTGCCAGACAGTCTGACCCTGCCACTTCTGTGGATGGGCCTGCTATTCAATCTGGGCGGGCATTTTGCCAGCCTGCCGGACGCGGTGGTCGGCGCCATGGCGGGCTATCTGCTGCTATGGTCGGTGTACTGGTTGTTCAAACTGGTCACCGGCAAGGAGGGCATGGGCTATGGCGATTTCAAGCTGCTGGGGGCCATTGGTGCCTGGCTTGGGTGGCAGATGCTGCCCGTCACCCTGCTGCTGTCGTCTGTGGTCGGCGCGGTGATCGGCATCGCGATGATCGTGCTGGTCAAACATGACCGGCGCGTGCCGATTCCATTCGGCCCCTATCTGGCGGGCGGTGGCCTGGTAGCGCTGTTCTTCGGCACGAACCTGACCCAGGCCTACCTCGCCCAGCTCTAATGTTCACGGTCGGCCTTACCGGCGGAATCGGCTCGGGCAAGTCGACGGTTGCAGACTGTTTTGCCGCACGTGGCGTGCCAATTATCGATACCGATGTCCTTGCACGCGAGTCGACCGCTTCCGAGAGTCCCGCGCTGGAAGCGATTCGGGCGACTTTCGGCGAATCGGTGATGCGGGCAGATGGCACCTTGGATCGTGCCGCCCTGCGGCGCCGCGTGTTCTCCGATGTCGATTCCCGGCACCAGCTTGAAGCCATTTTGCATCCGCTCATTCGTCACGGCGTCGAACGCGCTCGAGAGCGCCTTACGGCACCCTATGTCCTTATCGTGATTCCCTTGCTGGTGGAAACCGCAGGGTACCGGGATCTGCTGGACCGTATCCTGGTGGTCGACTGCTCCGAAGACCTGCAGATTGTGCGGGTGATGGCGCGCAGCGGACTCGACCGTGATGAAGTCGAGGCCATACTGGCCGCACAGGCCGGTCGCGCGGATCGTCTCGCCGTTGCGGACGATGTCATCGACAACTCGGGTACGCCGGAAGACCTCGATGCACAGGTAGCGTCCCTGCATCAGCGCTATCAGACACTCGGGCTTGGGGCGTTGCCTTGATTTTCCTCCGGGATAGGCGACAATCCCCCGATTGAAATCAGCGCGCTGCAGCGTGATCCACTACGAATATCCCCTTAGCGAACGCATCCGTACCCTGTTGCGGCTGGAAGACCTGTTCGACCGCTTTGATGCCTACGCGACATCGCCCGACGCGCATGCGCATCATGCTGCCTTGCTGACGCTGTTTGAAATGGCAGAAGTCGCGGCCCGAGCCGATCTCAAGACCGACCTGCTGCATGAACTGGAGCGGCAAAAATCCACGTTGACCGCGTTGCGTGGCAACCCGCATGTGCAGGATGCCGTACTGGAAAAAGTGCTGACTGCGATCGAGGTCGCGCATCAGGGGATGTGCCAACTTCCGGGCAAGATGGGGCAGCACCTGCGAGAAGATGAATGGCTGATGGCCATCAAGCAGCGTGCGGCCATACCGGGCGGCATGTGCGAATTCGATTTGCCGTCCTATCATTTCTGGCGGCATCGGCCGCCCAAGGAGCGGTCGCTTCAACTGCAGCACTGGCTGGCGCCCTTCTCATCGATCAGCTCGGCTGTCGACATCGTGCTGGGCTTGCTGCGCGACAGCGGTCAACCCGAACTGCAGCATGCAGACAATGGCAGTTATCAGCGCATGCTGGAATCACGCAATCCGCAACTGATCCGCGTCACTCTGGTCGACAGCCTGCCGTGTGTGCCGGAGATGTCGGCCAACAAGTACATGCTCAACATCCGGTTCATGCGCGTGGGGTCAGGGCAGATGCGCGCCTGCACCGATCTGCCGATCGATTTTGATTTGACCTTTTGCACCTTATGAAATCACCCACCAAGCCGCCTATCGTGGCCTGTCCGACCTGTGGTGTTGCAGTCAGTTGGACGGCGGAGAATCGCTGGAAGCCCTTTTGCAGCGAACGTTGCAAGCTGATTGATCTGGGGCAGTGGGCCACCGAGAAATACCGGGTGCCCGCCGTGGAACGGGAACCCGAGGAAGACCCTCCGCTTCCCCAGTGAGGTCCTCCCGATATTGCGGCGCCTACTTCTTGTAGGTCTTGACGCCGTCTTCCGTGCCCAGCAGAAGCACGTCCGCGCCACGTCGCGCAAAAAGGCCATTGGTGACCACGCCGACGATCTGGTTGATCGCGGTTTCCAGCGAAACCGGATCGATGATCGACAGACCGTGGACGTCGAGGATGAGATTGCCGTTGTCGGTGGTGAAGCCTTCACGCAAACGCGGTTGCCCCCCCAGCTTGACCAGTTCCCGCGCGACATACGAGCGCGCCATCGGAATCACCTCGACCGGCAGCGGGAATTTCCCGAGCACGCCGACCAGTTTGCTGCCATCGGCAATGCAGATGAACTGCTTGCTGCAAGCAGCGACGATCTTCTCCCGCGTCAGTGCGCCGCCGCCGCCCTTGATCATGGCGAAATGCTCGGTGATTTCGTCGGCACCATCGACGTAGATTTCCAGCTCGCCCACGCTGTTGAGATCCAGCACCTGGATGCCGTGGCTTTTCAGGCGGATGGCAGTGGCTTCCGAGCTGGCCACGGCGCCGTCGATGCGGCCTTTCACTTCGGCCAGTGCGTCGATGAAATGGTTGGCGGTCGATCCGGTGCCAACGCCGATGATGCCGCCGCGGGCATAATCCACCGCAGCACGTGCCACGGCTTGCTTCATTTCGTCTTGAGTCATGATGTTTTCGTCGATTTTCTATGCAGCCCGCTAAGATAGCGGCATCGCCCTCTTTTTACAAACCATTCATCTGCCGCCGCCATGAGCCAACCTGACGATTACCTTGAACGTATCCTTACCTCGCGTGTTTATGACGTGGCGGTGGAGACCCCGCTCGACGTGGCACATAATCTTTCGCGTCGCTTCAACAACCAGATTCTGCTGAAGCGCGAAGACCTGCAGCCGGTGTTTTCTTTCAAGTGCCGCGGTGCCTACAACAAGATGGCCAAGCTGAAGCCGGCCCAACTGGCACGCGGCGTGGTGGCGGCATCGGCTGGCAATCATGCGCAGGGCGTGGCGCTGGCGGCACAGAGGCTCGGCGTGATGGCCACCATCGTGATGCCGGCGACCACCCCCAGGATCAAGGTCGAGGCGGTGGCGGCGCGCGGCGCGCAGGTCATTTTGCATGGCGATAATTACGACGAGGCCTGTGACCACGCCACCCAGCTGGCGAAGGAGGCAAGGGCGACATTCGTCCATCCCTACGACGACCCCGACGTGATCGCCGGGCAGGGGACGGTCGCTATGGAACTGCTGCGCCAGCACCCGGGACCGATACACTCAGTCTATGTTCCGGTCGGCGGTGGCGGCCTGATTGCGGGCATGGCCGCCTACATCAAGCGGCTGCGGCCGGAAATCCGGATTGTCGGCGTCGAGCCCGAGGATGCCGACGCGATGGCGCGTTCGCTTTGCAAGAACGCTCGCATCACGTTGCCGCGCGTGGGCATCTTCGCCGACGGTGTGGCGGTCAAGAAAGTCGGCAAGGAAACTTTCCGGCTCGCCCAGTTGTACGTGGATGAAATCATCCGCGTGAACAACGATGCCATCTGCGCGGCGATCAAGGACGTTTTCGAGGACACCCGTTCGATTCTGGAGCCGGCTGGCGCCTTGTCCGTTGCCGGCTTGAAGGCGGCCATTGCCGGAGACAAGCTCAAGGGCAAGACGCTGGTTGCGGTGGCCTCGGGCGCCAACATGAACTTCGACCGCCTGCGCTACATTGCCGAGCGCGCCGAACTCGGCGAGAAGCGCGAAGCGGTGCTGGCCGTCACCATCCCCGAGACGCCGGGCAGTTTCAAGACCTTCTGCAGCCTGCTGGGCGCACGCAATATCACCGAGTTCAATTACCGCTACTCCGACCCCAAAATTGCGCGCGTATTCGTCGGCCTGTCGGTGCCGGGAGCGGGCGAGGGCGCACGCGTGGTGGAGCTTCTGCAGCGCCATGGGCTGGAAGCGGTCGACCTCTCCAACAATGAAATGGCCAAGCTGCACGTCCGCCACCTGGTCGGCGGTCGCGCGCCGGAGGCGGTGAACGAAGTGCTGTACCGCTTCGAGTTCCCTGAGCGACCCGGCGCGCTGATGCAGTTCTTGCAGAGCATGAGCAGCGGCTGGAACATCAGCCTGTTCCACTACCGCAACCATGGGGCGGATTTCGGCCGGGTCTTGGTCGGCATCCAGGTGCCGGACAAGGAAAAGCCCAGCTTCCAGAAGTTTCTGGAAGGGCTGGGCTACCGTTTCTGGGACGAATCCCGCAATCCGGCTTACAAGCTGTTTCTTGCTTGAATCTTATTTCTTGATGCCGCAGGTATTGATGCCGAGGAGGCTGTAGGCCGGGCAGATCTTGAACAGACCGGTAGCGAGCGGCACCACGCCGATCCATGCCCAGACCGGGCCGCCCATCAGCGCCCAGGCGATGAGGGCGACACCTGCAAGAATACGGATGATGCGATCAATGCTTCCAACGTTGGCTGACATAGCGAGCTCCTATTTTGTATGGGGATACCTCGACGAGGTGCGCCCACTATAACCGCTAAGCCGAATCGGACAGGTCACCCTGAACAGAAAATATCTGCAAATCGGCTGGGTCGCCAGACGCCAGCCCGCACGGTGTAGGTTCCTTTCGGAAATGAGGGTGAATGCATCGGGTACTGGTGACGAATGGGGGACATGCCAGAAAACATAGTCGTTTGTTCCAGCGCGGCAGCATTCAGGCTGCATGTTAACCTCGCGTCCATGTTTTTAAGGATCGGAATTCTAGTGTTGGGGGGGCTGTTCGCAGCGTCTGCATGGTCAGCGCAGGGCGACGCAGCCGTATTGAAGGCGCATCAGGCCTATGCTGCGCGCAAGCTGGTCGAGCTGGAGCGCGCCGCGCGCGAGGTCCCGGCCGATCACGTGCTGTCGCCCTATGTCGAATACTGGCGCCTGTCGTTGTCAAGCAACGTCGACGACGCTCGCTTGGCCGACTTCCTGGCGCGCTACCCTGGCAGTCGTACGGCCGAGGTGTTGCGCGCCGACTGGCTCAAGTCCCTGGGAGCACGGGAAGCGTGGCCGATCTATCTGGCAGAATTTCCGCGCCTCGTCAGGCCGGATGCGGCGCATCAGTGCTATGCTTATCGTGCCGAAAGGGCGCAGGGATATCTTGGCCACCAGCGCGAGGCGACTGCAATGTGGTTTACCGGCCGCGACATGCCGTCAGCCTGCACGCCGCTGTTTGAGCAGTTGATCGAGGGCGGACTGATCAATCAGGAGGATGTCTGGCGGCGGATCCGGCTGGCGCTGGAGACGGGCAACCTCGGCGTCGCCAAGGTGGTCGCCACAGCCCTGCCTGAGCAGCAGCGCCCGGCAGCCTCGCTGCTTGACCAGGCACGTCGCGATCCCGCCAAGCTTCTGGACGGGACCGGTCTCGACATGAGCCGGCGCGGCGACCGCGAGATTGCGCTCTATGCGCTCGACCAGCTCGCGAAGCGCAGTTCCGGCGACGCAGAACAGGCACTGAGCAAGCGACTTTCCCTTTTCAGTGCGGACGAATCAGCCACCGCCTGGGCACGTCTTGCAACCTGGGCCGCGCGCCGTCACGAACCGTTCGCCCTGGCCTGGTTTCAAAAGGCGGGACTGGTGGTGGTCAACGATGCCCAGCGCGAATGGTGGACGCGCGCCGCCTTGCGGGCAGGGGACTGGCAAACCGTCCTGCGGGTGATCGGCAGCATGGGTCCGGACCTGCAGGCGCAGCCGGTGTGGCGTTACTGGCGCGCACGCGCACTGCAGGCGAGTGGCCAGCGCCTGGCCGCAAACGCCTTGTTCCTGGTCTTGTCGCGTGAGCATCACTACTACGGGCAACTCTCACAGGAAGAACTCGGCCCGGTGGTGGAGGCGCCTTCCAACAACAAGACAGGCAGCGACGAGGTGGCAGCCATTTCACGCGACCCCGGCATCGCGCGTGCGTTGGCGCTGCAGGAGCTGGGTTTGCGCATTGAAGCCAACCTCGAATGGGACTGGTCGGTACGCAAGTTTTCCGACCAGCAATTGCTTGCGGCAGCCGAACTGGCGCGTCGCGTGGAATGGTATGACCGCGCCATCAATACAGCCGAGCGCACCCGCGAACTGCACGATTTCGAATTACGCTTTCTTGCGCCGTATCGGGAACTGGCGCAGCAGGCCGCGAGCGAGAACCAGATCGACGAGGCCTGGGTGTTCGGACTGATGCGTCAGGAAAGCCGTTTCGTCAACGTCGCCCGTTCCAATGTCGGCGCCTCGGGCCTGATGCAGATCATGCCGGCAACTGCACGCTGGATCGCGAGCCGCCTCGGAATCAAGAAATTCAAGACCAAGGAGATGCAGGACCCGGCAAAGAATATCCAGTTCGGTGCCTATTACCTGAAGCATGTGCTGTCCACCCTGGACGACTCACCTGTGCTCGCCACTGCCGCCTACAACGCCGGTCCTGGTCGCGCCCAACGTTGGCGCGATACACGGCCGATGGAGGCCGCGGTGTATATCGAATCGATTTCGTTTGCCGAAACGCGCGAATACGTCAAGAAAGTGATGAGCAACGCCATGTATTACGCGGCGCGATTCGGTCAGCCCTCAGTACTGCTGAAGGACCGTCTGGGAACGATCCCGCCCCGCAAATCGCCAGCCGAGCCGACGTCTGAACCGGATGCCGCGCTGGAACTCGAGCAGGCTGGCGATTAGAATCAGTCAGGCCATCTATCCAGAAACAATACCTTCATGAAGATTGAACGCATCTGCATCCTGGGTGGGTCCGGCTTTGTCGGCACCCATCTCGTCAGTCTGCTCGCCGCGCGCGGCCTTACCGTGCGCGTGCTGAGCCACCGACGCGAAATGGCCAAGGAGCTGATCCTCTTGCCGACAGTGGAAGTGGTCGAGGCGGACGTGCACGATGAGCATGAACTCATCCGCCATTTCCGTGGCATGGATGCCGTCATCAACCTGGTCGGCATCCTGCATGAAGGCAAGGTCAGCCGCGTTGATCTGCCCAGCGCCCGCCGCGGCGATTTCCAGAAAGTCCACATCGAGCTGCCGCGCAAGGTTATCCGCGCCTGCGGCGAGTCGGGCGTGCACCGGCTGCTGCACATGAGCGCGCTCGGCGCCCACCCCAATGCCCGTTCGGCCTACCAGCGTTCCAAGGGTATTGCCGAGGCGCTGGTGCGCGAGGCCGGCATGAGCCATGTCGAGCACGAAAACTGGTACCTGAACGGCCCCAAGTTCATCCACGGCTATGGCCTCAACACCACCATCTTCCGGCCCTCGGTGATCTTCGGTCGGGGCGACTCTTTCCTGACAATGTTCGCCCGCCTGCTGAAGATGTTCCCCGTGTTGCCACTGGCCGGTGCGACGACGCGTTTTGCACCGGTGCACGTGGATGATGTCGCACGCGCCTTTGCCGACAGCCTCGACAATACGGTCACATTCGGTCAGACCTATGACCTGTGCGGCCCCAGGGCCTACAGCCTGCAGGAACTGGTGCGCTACGTCGGCGAGGTCATCGGCAAGAAGCGCAGCATCATCCCGTTGGGGGAGCAACTGTCCTATCTGCAGGCCTGGGCGATGGAGTACAAGCCGGGCAAGAAGCTGATGACGCGCGATAATTTCTTCGCCATGCTGACGGACAACGTCTGCAGTGGCGGCTGGCCGTCGGTGTTCGATTTCGCCCCGGCATCGCTCGAGGCCATCGCGCCGGAATACCTGCGTGCCGACTCGCCACGTGCACGGTATGAGGACTATCGCGAGAACGCTGGCCGTTAAAGCGGTCGCGCCACGATGAAAACCTACATCGTGGGCGGTGCCGTACGCGACCGCTTGCTGGGCCTGCCGGTATCCGACCGGGATTACGTCGTTGTGGGCGCCACCCCGGAGCAGATGCTGGCGCAGGGCTTCCAGCCGGTCGGCAAGGATTTCCCCGTCTTCCTTCATCCGCAGACCCATGCCGAATATGCGCTGGCGCGCACCGAGCGCAAGTCCGGGCACGGCTACAAGGGCTTCAAGGTCTACGCCGCGCCGGAAGTGACGCTGGAAGAAGACCTGCAGCGGCGTGACCTCACCATCAATGCCATTGCCGAGGACGAGACCGGCGCGTTGGTCGATCCCCATGGCGGCCAGCGTGACCTGGCCGCGCGCGTCTTTCGCCACGTGAGCGAAGCCTTTGCCGAAGATCCGGTGCGGATTCTGAGGGTCGCGCGCTTCGCCGCCCGTTTCGTTGAATTTTCGCTTGCACCGGAAACGCTGGCCCTGATGCGCCGCATGGTGGACAACGGCGAGGTCGATGCGCTGGTTCCCGAGCGTGTATGGCAGGAAGTCGCGCGCGGCCTGATGGAGGCGCGGCCCTCGCGCATGTTCCAGGTGCTGCGCGACTGCGGCGCGCTGGCCCGGCTGTTCCCGGAAATCGATCGCCTGTTCGGCGTGCCGCAACCGCCCGAGCACCACCCCGAAATCGACACCGGCGTGCACGTGATGCTGGTGGTGGACTGGGCGGCGCGTCAGGGGTTCGGCCTGCCGGTGCGTTTCGCCGCGTTGACCCATGACCTGGGCAAGGGGGTGACCCCGCCGGCGCTGTGGCCGAAGCATCACGGCCACGAGGGCAAAAGCATGGCACTGGTGCGTGCGCTCTGCGAGCGACTCCGCGTGCCGGCCGACTGCCGTGAACTGGCCATCGCGGTTGCGCGCGATCATGGCAATGTCCACCGTGCGATGGAACTGCGCGCCGCCACGGTCGTCGAACTGCTGGAACGGGTCGACGCGTTTCGGCGGCCGGATCGATTCGGCGAATTCCTGCAGGCCTGCGAAAGTGATTTTCGCGGCCGCCCCGGTTACGAGGCGCGCGATTTTCCCGCGACGCAGTATCTGCAACAGGCGCTTGTCGCCGCACGCGGCATCGATGCCGCAGCGGTTGCACGCAGCGTCGCGCCGGACCGGATTCGCGAAGCCGTGTTCCAGGCGCGGGTCGCTGCCGTCGATGCCTGGCGCAGACAACAGATTTAGGAAACGACATGCCCTACAGTGAGCAAACCGTGCAGTCCGTGCGTCCCTGGTCGGACCGGACCTTCAGCTTCAGGCTCAGCCGCCCGCAGGATTTCGCGTTCGAGAACGGCGAATTCGTCACCATCGGCCTCAAGCGCGAGGGCAAACTGGTGGCACGGGCCTATTCGATTGTTTCCAGCGTTGTCCACGACCATCTGGAGTTTCTCAGCATCCATGTGCCGGATGGGCCCCTGACCAGCCATCTGGTTCGCATTCGTCCCGGCGACAGCGTGTGGGTCAACAGCAAGGCGACCGGCTCGCTTACGCTCAATCATGTGCTGCCTGGGCGCACGCTGTATCTGCTGGCCACCGGTACCGGCCTGGCGCCGTTCATGAGCCTGATCCGCGACCCCGCGCTCTACGCCCGTCATGAGCACGTGGTGCTGGTGCACTCGGTGCGGACGGTTGCGGAATTGGCCTACCGTGCCGAGATCGAGTCGCTCGACAACCCCTCGCTCGACTATGTTCCGACGGTGACGCGCGAACCCTTCCCGACATCCGAACGCGGCGGCGACCTGTTTCGTTCGGGCGGGCTGTCGCAGCGTCTCGGCCTGCCTGCGCCCGATCCCGAATGGGACCGCGTGATGATTTGCGGCAACCCGTCGATGACACGCGAATTGACCCACCATCTCAGGGACGCGGGCTGGACGCTGACCAACCATCGCGGCATCGGAAATTTCACCACCGAAGTCGCTTTCGTCGTCCACCACGAATAGGCCGCAGCGCCTTCCGTGCGCTGCCTGTTGCGCCGCGGTCTGTTTCAAAAACCGGCATCACTTGTCACAATGCTTTCAAACCATATGCGAGGGCAGGCCGATGCGTGCGTGGAAAGTCTTGATGCTGCTGGGGTGGACGTTGTCGGCAGGCGTTTGCGGTTCTGCGTGGGCGTCAGCTGTTGGGGGTTCGGATGCATTCGAGGCGACGACGGTAGAGGTGTTCAGTCCGCAGGGATCGGTCAAGGCGGTGCGGCAGGTGCAGGCCCGATTCAGCCAGCCGCTGGTGGCGCTGGGGGATCTGCGCGCGGCCGCTCCGTTCGACGTCGACTGCCCGGTGGCGGGCAGCGGCAAGTGGCTGGACGACCGCACCTGGGTGTATGACTTCGAGCGCGACCTGCCCGGAGCGGTACGCTGCGAATTTGCCCTTCGTCCCGCTCTCAAGGACGCGGCCGGGCGGTCTGTGAAAGCTCAAAAATTCCAGTTCGATACCGGCGGCCCGCAGGTGGTGGCGATGCGTCCCGCCGATGGCGACAGCCGGATCGACGAGCGCCAGATGTTCGTTCTCGCATTCGACACCCAGGTGAAGCCAGGCACGCTGGCCAGCCGCGCGTCCTGCCGAGTAAGCGGGCTGGCAGAGCGCATCGAAGTGGAGGTGCTGCAGGGTGCTGCGCGAGAGGCCGCCCTGCAGCCGCTGAAGGTCAACAACGATCCGCTGTTCCGCCGCCGCTTCGCACCCAATGCGGCCACCACCGAGGTGCTGCGCTGCAAACGTCCGCTGCCGAACGAGGCGCAGGTCAGCTTGCTGCTCGACCCGGGCATCGAGGCGGCCAATGGCCTCGCCAGTCAGGATGCGCAGACTTTTGCATTCAAGGTGCGTCCGGCGTTCCATGCCCGCGCCGTGTGCCAGAAGGTCAATGCGCGTTCGGCGTGCAATCCGCTGACCCCGATCCAGGTCAGCTTCGGTTCTGCGATCCGGCGCGAAGACGCGCGCCAGGTTCGCCTCGTGACCGCTGATGGGCGCGTGCTGCCGGCGCGTCAGGACGATGACGAAGCGGCTAGCCCGTGGGTGGAAAGCCTGCAATTTGCCGGCCCTTTTCCCGAAAAAGCCACGCTCAGCCTGAGCCTGCCCACGGGTCTGCGCGACGAGGACGGTCACACACTCGCCAACGCCACCCAGTTTCCCATGGCACTTCGCATCGATGCCTATCCGCCGTTGGCCAAATTCACCGCATCGTTCGGCGTGCTTGAAGCGGCCAATCCGGTTCTGCCGGTCACGCTGCGGAATCTGGAAACCGGGAGCGATGGCCGCACCCTGGCGTTGCCGGGCAAACTGGCGGCGGTGCGCGAAGGTGCAGACAGCATGGTAATCGGCTGGCTGAAGTACCTTGAGAGCGTGCGTTACGGTCGGGACATTCCCAACGCCAACAAGAAGCAGCCCCCCACCCGCCAGACGGCCGGGAGTTTCCCGGTGCTGGGACCAGTCAGCCCGCTGGTCGAGTTTGCCGTGCCCAAGCCGGGCGGCGCCCAGGCATTCGAGGTGGTCGGCATTCCGCTTGCAGGCCCCGGCTTTTACGTGGTGGAGCTTGCCAGCCCGAAGCTGGGGCAAACCTATCTCGATGGCGAAAGTGCCTACTACACTCATACGGCAGCCCTGGTGACCAACCTGGTTGCGCATTTCAAGGCCGGGCGCGAGTCTTCGCTGGTGTGGGTGACCGCGCTCGACAGCGGCCAGCCGGTGGCGGACGCACAGGTGGCGGTGAGCGACTGCGACGGAAAACCGGTATGGCTTGGCACCACCGATGCGCAGGGCCGCGCCCGCATCGGCCAGCCTCTGGGCCAAGCGAAGCGATGCAGGAACTGGCCGGGTGGCTGGTTCGTTTCGGCGCGGGTCGACCGCGACCGCACCTTCACCCTGTCATCGTGGGACAGCGGCATCGAACCGTGGCGTTTCAACGTGCCGGTGAGCGAGGTCTGGGCGCCGGAGATCGCGCATAGCGTGCTCGACCGCAGCCTCTTTCGTGCGGGCGACACGGTGGCGATGAAACACATCATTCGTCGGCGCTCCGGAAGCGGCTTTACGCTCCCTGTGCAAAAAACACTGCCGGATAAAGTCATCCTCACCCATGTCGGCAGTGGTCAGACGACCACGCTGCCGGTGAAGTTCGATCCACAGGGAATCGCCGAAACGCAATGGCCCATCCCGCGCGAGGCTCGGCTGGGTGCCTATGACATCACGCTCGGTGAAGGCGACGCGGCGCGACAGTCCGGCCAATTTACTGTGGCGGCCTTTCGCCTGCCGACGATGCGCGCGCAGATCAGCCTGCCGCAAGACACCCCGGTGCGCGCGTCTGCGGTCGAAGTCGATGTTGGCGTGCAGTATCTGTCAGGTGGCGGTGCGAGCCTGCAACCCGTCAAGCTGCGCAGCCTGGTCGAGCCAACCGGCTACGCCAGCGTAGCGTTTCCTCAAGCTGCGTTCGCCAACGGCAACGTCAAGGAGGGCCGCAGCCGCGATGACGAGGTGAGCGACAGCTTCTATGAACTGGAGAACGGCGCCGATCCGGTCGTGGCAGGCGATCTGCAGAATCGTGCCCGTACCCAGGCCGCCACGCTCGATCCGGCAGGCGCGGCACGGCTGATCGTCGGTGGCCTGCCGCAGGAAGACACCCTGCAGGCGCTGCGGCTGGAACTCGATTACCAGGATGCCAATGGCGTCACCCAGACCGTGTCGCGGCGGGTGATGCTGTGGCCGGGGCAACGGATCCCGGGCATCGCCATCACCGACTGGAACGCGCGCGATGCGCTGCGCTACACGCTCGCGGTGATCGATCCCGCCGGCAAGGCGGTGGCAGGCGCACGGGTCGAGTCGGACATCTACAGCGTGCATGCCTACAGCCATCGCAAGCGACTGATCGGCGGCTTCTACGCCTATGAAACCACGCGCGAGGTGAAGCACGTGGCTGCTGGTTGCGCGGGCGAGACCGATGCCCGCGGCCAACTCGCCTGCGACATCAAGCCGCCCGCGCGCGGCAGCCTGATCGTGCGCGTCAAGACCACGGATGCGGCCGGGAACACCGTCTATGCCCACCGCGACATGTGGGTGGCGGGCAGCGACGACGCCTGGTTTCCGGGCCATGATTCCGACCGCATGGACGTGCTGCCAGAACAGGCGAGATACGAGCCGGGGCAGACCGCCGAACTGCAAGTGAAGCTGCCGTTCCGCAATGCCACCGCGCTGGTCACGGTGGAACGCGAAGGCGTGCTGGACAGTTTCGTAGTACCGCTATCCGCGTCGTCTCCGACTATCCGGCTGCCGATCAAGCCGAACTACGCGCCGAATGTGGTCATCTCGGTGCTGGCTGTGCGCGGACGGGTCGGAGAGCCTGCGCCGACGGCGCTCATCGATCTTGGAAAACCTGCCTACAAGATGGGGGTGGCGGGCCTGCGCGTCGGCGAACGCGCCCATGCACTGAATGTCGGCGTCAGTACGCCACGGACGATCTACAAGGTGCGCGATCAGGTACCGGTGACGGTGCAGGTTGCGCGCGCCGATGGCGGAAAACTGCCGGCCGGTGCCGAGGTCGCGCTGGCGGTGGTGGACGAAGGCCTGCTGGAACTGGCGCCGAACCCGAGCTGGAAACTGCTCGACGCGATGATGGCGACGCGTCCCTGGGAAGTGGAAACCTCCACTGCTCAGATGCAGGTGGTGGGCAAGCGCCACTATGGCCGCAAGGGCCTGCCGCCGGGCGGCGGTGGCGGCAAGTTGCCGACACGTGAGCTGTTCGATACCCGGGTGTTGTGGCAGGCGCGGGTGAAGCTCGACGGCGCTGGCAGGGCGCAGGTGACCGTTCCCCTCAACGACAGCCTGACCAGCTTTCGCATCGTCGCGGTCGCGAATGCGGGCAGCGGATTTTTCGGTGACGGCGGCACCAGCATCCAGACGCGGCAGGACGTGATGTTGCTGGCGGGGTTGCCGCCGGTAGTGCGCGAGGGCGATCGGTTTGCGGCAATGTTCACCGTTCGCAATGGCAGCGACCAGCCGCAGAAAGTGCGCCTCACGCCGACGCTCGACGCTGACGGCACGGCGATCGCGCTGTCGACCCAAACCGTCTCGCTGGCGGCGGGCGAGGCGCGCAGCGTGAACTGGCCGGTCGTTGTGCCGGCGGATGCGGGCAGGCTCAACTGGCGACTCGAAGCCAAGAGCAAAGGTGCGAGCGACACGCTCAGGCTGAGCCAACAGGTGTTAGCGGTCGTGCCGACGCGAGTGAAGCAGGCAACGCTGCTGCAGCTCGACGGCAGCCACACCCTCAACGTCGCGCGCCCCGCCGACGCGCTGGCCGGACGCGGCGGTGTGGCGATCAACGCTTCGCCCACCCTGGCAGGCAATCTCGCCGACATGCGCGCCTACATGCGAGCCTATCCCTATACCTGTATCGAGCAGCGGGTGTCGCGCGCGCTGGCGCTAGACGATGCGGATTTGTGGACCGACACCATGAGCCGCCTGCCCATGCACATCGACAGCAACGGACTGCTCAGGTTTTTTGCCAGCGATGCCCTGCCTGGTGATGCGGTACTCACCGCGTATGTGCTCGCCATTGCGCAAGCCGCCCGCCAGCCGCTGCCCGATGCTGCGCGTGACGCCATGCTCGCCGGCCTGCAGGCGGTGGTCGCCGGAAGACTCGACAATGCAGGCATCGGCTTTGCCGACGGTAATCTGCGCAAGCTTGCCGCCATCGAGGCGCTGGCGCGCTATGACCAGGCCACTCCCGACATGCTGGATGCATTGGCACTGGGATCGGATCGGATGACGCCGAACCAGTGGCCAACCTCCGCGTTGATCGATTACATCTCGATCCTGCAGCAACTCGCCAGCGTGCCTGACCGCAAAGCCAAGCTGAAACAGGCGGTGGCGCTGCTGCGCGCCCGCATGGACCTGCGCGGCACCACATTCAACTGGTCGGGCATGACACGTGATGACCTGTGGTGGTTGATGGTGTCGCCTGACCTCAACGCGGCGCGAGCGCTGGCGGTATTGCAGTCCATCCCGGAGATGCAGGCCGACCTGCCGCGCATGGCGCGCGGACTGATGGCGCGTCAGAAGCAGGGACACTGGGACCTGACCACGGCGAATGCCTGGGCCCGCATTGCGCTGGGTCGCTTCTCGGCGCAGTTCGAGCATGCATCGGTGAGCGGTCAGACGTTGGCCGAACTCGCAGGCACGTCGCGCAGCCTGAATTGGCCGAATCCGCAGGATGTCGAACTGCCCTGGCCGGCCGCCGCGGGGGGGCTGCGGCTGACACAGCAGGGTAGCGGCAAGCCCTGGATCACGGTGAGCAGCCGCGCCGCCGTGCCATTGAAATCCGCACTCGATGCCGGCTACAGCATCAGGCAGCACGTGGAGCCGCTGCAGCAGGCCACGCCCGGCAAGTGGACGCGCGGCGACCTGGTGCGGGTGACGCTGACGATCGACGCCCAGGCCGACATGAGCTGGGTGGTGGTCGATGCGCCGGTGCCTGCGGGGGCGACCGTTCTCGGCAGCGGCCTCGCAGGCGAATCGACGCTGATGGAACGCGACAACCGCACTGCTGGCACTGCATGGTTGGCGTTCGAGGAGCGACCGTTCGACGGCTATCGCGCGTATTACGCCTGGGTACCCAAGGGCCGTTTCACCCTCGACTACACGCTGCGGCTGAACCAGGCAGGCAGCTTCCGCCTGCCGCCGACGCGTGTGGAGGCGATGTACCAGCCCGAACAGTTCGGCGAAATCCCCAGCGCAGATTGGGACGTGATGCCGTGAGGCTGCGCGTCTGGATGGCGGCTGCCGCCTGTGCGGGATTGAGCGCCTGCGGCGGGTCAGTGCCCGATCTGGCGCAGATCCAGCGCCAGCATCCGTCGTCCTCCGCGTGGCTGCTGGATCGTCATGGCGCGGTGATGCAGGAAGTGCGTGTCGATTTCAGCCGCCGTCAGGGCGCGTGGCAGCGCCTGAACACGATCTCACCGACCTTGCAGCAGGCCGTGGTGAATTTCGAGGACAAACGGTTTGCTGACCACGGTGGCGTGGATGGGCGGGCGCTGGTCCATGCTCTTTGGCAGAACCTCAAGGGCGAAAATCGCCGCGGCGCGAGCACCCTGACGATGCAACTGGCGGGATTCCTGCAACCTGAACTCGCCTCCGGCGCGCACAAGGGTGTGTTGGGCAAGCTGCGGCAAATGATCGCGGCATGGCAGATCGAGAGTGCCCTGAACAAGCCGCAGATCCTGGAGGCCTATCTCAACCTGGCGCCGTTCCGCGGTGAAGCGCGCGGGGTGGCGGCTGCGTCGGCGATGCTGTTTGGCAAGGGGGCATCGGCACTAACCCGGGACGAAGCCCTGTTGCTGGCCGCGTTGCTGCCTGCTCCCCAGGCGCCGGTCGACCGGGTGGCTGCGCGCGCATGCCGCTATGCCGGCGAGGCGGCAGACAGCGATGCATGCGAGCGCTTGCGACGGCTGGCCCGCCTTGCACTGCCCGGACAGTCCACCTGGGCGATGGCCGAGGCGGCGCCGCATCTGGCCGCGCAACTCCAGCTCGCTGCTGGCGCGCGGATTCGCACCACGCTCGACCTGAGCCTGCAGCGCCGTGCGACGGCCATCCTCGAATCACGCCTGTCCCAATTGGTCAGTGAGGACGTTGAAGACGGTGCGGCGCTGGTGCTCGACAATGCCAGCGGTGAGGTGCTGGCCTACGTCGGCAGCCGCCGCAGCGCGCGCCAGCATCAGGTGGATGGTGTGCAGGCCCTGCGGCAGGCGGGCTCGACGCTGAAGCCTTTTCTTTATTCGTTGGCGATCGAGCAGCAGATCCTGACAGCAGCGTCATGGCTGGATGACAGCCCGGTTGCGGTCACCACGCCGAGCGGGCAATACGTGCCGCAGAACTACGACCGACAGTTCAAGGGCAGGGTTAGTGTCCGCACTGCGCTGGCGGGTAGCCTCAATGTGCCGGCAGTGCGTACGCTGCTTCTGACCGGGGTCGAGCCGTTTCATCAGCGCTTGCTGCGGCTTGGCCTGCCGCTGGTGCAGGACGCAGATTTTTACGGCTATGCGCTGGCCCTCGGTGCGCCCGAGGTGAGTCTCTGGTCGCTCGCCAACGCCTATCGCACGCTTGCCAATGGGGGGCGCTTCAGCCCGCCGACGCTGCTGCCAGGCCAATCCGAACTGCTTGGACAGGTAATCGATCCGGCTGCGGCCTTCATCGTGGCCGACATCCTGGCCGACCGCGCCGCACGCAGCGTGACCTTCGGTCTGGAAAGCCCGCTTGCCACGCCGTTCTGGAGTGCCGTCAAGACCGGTACCAGCAAGGACATGCGCGACAACTGGTGCGTCGGATTTTCGCGCCGTTACACGGTGGGCGTGTGGGTCGGCAATTTTGATGGCCGGCCGATGCGCGGCGTATCCGGCGTCACGGGCGCGGCGCCGGTATGGCTGGAGTTGATGCAGACCCTGCACACCCAGCCTGAAGCCGCGCCAGAGCCGCCATCCCAGGTGCGGCGACAGAATGGCGAGTGGTTTGTCGAGGGTACGGCTCCATCGTCAGGGCGGACCGTGAAGGTCGCGGCCGCCGAAGCGCGCATCAGTTATCCAGGCGAAGGTGCGATTCTGGCGCTCGATCCGGACATGCCGCCCGCCATGCAGCGCGTGTTCCTTGCCGCGACAGGCGGGACGGCCGCCATGTGGATGCTGGATGGCAAACTCCTCGGCCATGCCGACCAGCCATTGGCGTGGTCGCCTGTTGCGGGAAAGCATGAACTGAAACTGCTGGCGCGCAGCAGCGGCCAGGTGCTCGATAGCGTGCAATTCCAAGTGCGCGGCCGCAACGCCGTATCAAGCAGGGCCCGGGAGCACCCGGGCCGTGCAGCAGATCAGTCACGGTCGTAGCGACCGCCTTTGCGCCCCTCGTAACGATAGGGTTCCGGGCGACCGCCGTGGTGATTGCCTTTCCCGCCATGCCCGTAATACGGATAGCCGTACCCGTAGCGGTAATACGGTGCCGGCGCCACCCGGTAACGCGGGGGTGGGGGAGGCGGGACCACCACGACCGGCGGGGGAAGATAGGGCACTGCGCCCCAGTAGGGGTAGCCGCCAGACGAATACATCATATTGACGCCGCCATAGGGACCCGTTCCGAACGAAACGGCAAAGCCGGGTTCGACGGCCGTCACGCCGCCGTAGACATAGGTCTTGTCAGCGAGAGCAGTCCCGGATGCGGTCAACAGCGCGGTTGCAATCATGAGGGTGCGTAACATGGTCATTCTCCTTTCAGTTTGGGAAGGCTGCACTCGAAGGGTGTCAGTCGTTCCAGTCGTTGCGGCTGGTATGCCAGCGCTCACCGCGCTGATCGTCCGCCACGTTGAAATTCACGTTCAGGACCAGCCATTTGCCCGGGTCGTAGGGAAGGCGCGTACTGTATTCGCGATCCTGAAAGCGGTAACGCACGTCATAGCCGCTAGGCACCTGACGAAAATTGTCCTGGATACGGCAGCGTTCCACCTGGACCGGCACCGTCTCCATGCGGGTAGCGCCGGCGTTCCAGCGATCGCCCACCATCGCCCCGGTTGCGGCCCCGACAGCGGCGGCGGCTACCTGGCCGTTGCCTTTCCCGACCGTGGATCCGAGCAGACCACCGGCAATGGCACCGATCACTGCACCACCAGTGTTGTGGTCGCTGCTGTGGGTGCGGGTTTCATAATCGGTGGTCTCCATCCAGCAGACGCGGGTTGGCTCGTTGATCGTCTCGAAGACCGGGGTGCTCGCCACGACCCGGGCGCGGGTGCTGAACCCGTCGCCATTGCCGTGTCCTGCCTGTGCTGCGCCACTGACGGCGACCAGGGCGGCAATCATGCTGGTATTGAAGGTGCGTACTTTCATGCTGACTCTCCTAGTTGATTCAATTGAATCAGGTTCATTGGCGGCCGCGGTGGCGGCTGCCGCTTTCATCACGTTGCTGCTGCTGGCGACGTTCGTAGCCGTAGCCGTAGCCCTGTGGATCATCACCTTCCACCTTCTGCTTGGAAGCGCGGTGCTTGTCCTTGCTGGTGTCGTGCTGATCCTGACGGGGTTCTTCGAACTGGTCACGCTTGGCCACGATGAACGATTCCTCCATGAAATTCGGTGCGCCTTGTACCTGAGCGGTGAGAACCATGCCCAGAGCGGCCAGGCCAAGAATTCCGAAATTTCGTGTGTTCATCGTTGTCTCCGTTTCTGTGGTCGCATTGTTTCGCTTCCACGCTATGCATATTGGTTGAGGAAAGTAAGCGCACCGTTTCACGTTGGGCAGATTTTGTAACAGTGTGTTACCAGGTGGGGAATAGCCTCCTGTCGCCGCTGCTATAGTTGCCGCATGGAAAAAGACACCATTTATGTGACCGACGACGATCCCGGCATCCGCGAACTGGTGGCCGAATATCTGACTGGCCAGGGCTACGCGGTGGAAACGGCGGACGATGCGGTTTCGCTCGATCGTCTGCTCGCCGTCCGGAAGCCAGATTTGCTGGTACTCGACTGGATGATGCCAGGGGAAGACGGTCTTTCGGTGGCGCGGCGGTTGCGTGCACAGCCCGGATTCCCGCCCATCATCATGCTGTCTGCCCGCGGCGAGGACATCGACCGCATCATCGGCCTTGAAGTCGGCGCCGACGATTACCTGCCCAAACCGTTCAACCCGCGCGAATTGCTGGCCCGCATCCGTGCGGTAATGAGGCGGCAAACCAGCGATGCAAACGCAGCCGCAGCTGATACGGCCAAACGTTTCCAATTTGGCCCTTTCAGTGTCAATCTCGACGCCCGTACGCTCAGTCGCGACGGCATGGAAATCACCTTGACCACAGGCGAATACGAACTGCTCGAGATTTTTGTCACCCATGCCAACCGCGCGCTGTCGCGCGACTGGCTGATGGATCAGTTGCGCGGCTTCGAGCGCGATCCGTTCGACCGCAGCATCGATGTACGGGTGAATCGCCTGCGCAAGAAAATCGAGTCCGACCCGGCCCATCCGGCCTACATCCGCACCCAGCGCGGGCAGGGCTATCTGTTCGTGCCGCAGGGCAAGGGGTGAAGCACCTCACGGGCTCATTGTTCGCGCGCACCGCGCTGACGCTGGCGCTGGCTTTTGTCGTGTTTCAGGCGGCGGCGTTCTGGGTGGTGACCCGCACCCTCATCATTCCGGTGGCGGAACGCTCGGCCGACGACCTTGCCGGTCTGATCGTGCTGTCGGTACAAACCTGGGCGGAACTGCCGCCGCAGACGCGTCCGGCATTCGAGCGCGAACTGGCGCGCCGACACGGCCTGCGCCTGACCGCCTCGGCTGCAGGGGCTACGACGAACGCGCCCCGGTTTGCCTTCCGCAAGCAGATCGAGGCAGCATTGAGCCGCCGGGTGGGAGCGCCAGTCGTGCTGCGCGGCGTGCCGGATAGCGAAGCGGTATGGCTGGACGTCCCCGTGGGGGGGTACGAACTGCACGCCGGCTTTTTCCCTGCCCGTTACGCCGTCAGACCACCATTGGCGGCGGTCGCGGTCATCGCATTCGGCACGTTTCTCAGCCTGTTGACCGCCCTGTTTCTGGTGCGCCGCATTACCGTCCCCCTGGCGCGCGCGGCACAGGCGGCCAGCCAGGTGGGCGCGGGTGAACTCCCCGAGCCCCTGCCTGAAACCGGTCCTGACGAGCTTGCCGAATTGGCGCGTCGCTTCAACCGGATGGCGGCCGAAGTGCGCAACCTGCTGGACAACCGCACCACCCTGCTGGCAGGGATTTCACACGATCTGCGCACCCCGATGACGCGCCTGCAACTCAATCTGGAACTGCTGCGTGACACTTCCGTCCCGGTTGCCGGCGATTGCGCCGCGTCGCGGGAAATGCGAATAGACCGTGCGGTGGCCGACCTGGCCGACATGAACCGTCTGATCGCCGGCTACCTCGAACTGGCGCGGACGACGCAGGCCGAAGCCAGAGTGCGCTTCGATCTATCCCGTCTGCTGGATGAAGTGGCTGCCGCGGCAGGCCTT
>WGNC01000038.1 GCA_016124745.1 Thiobacillus sp. | reverse complement strand
CTATGCTAGTTGCCAGACCAGCCAAAACCAGTCCAACTACCGCAACAACACCCACACCTATCGGCTGTAAATTGTTAAAGATCAATCGATTAAACCCACAACTCCTAAAAGCAGGCCGTTTCGAGAAGGTGCGCATTCTACAGAGCAAAAAACATCCGTCAACACTTTCGGCGAATTATTTTTAAATAATTGTGACGCGGGCGAACTTGCGCTTGCCCACTTGAGCAACCACGGTTGCGCCCACAGGGACGCTCACACCTTTATCCACCACGCGTTCGCCGTCCAGCCTGACTCCGCCCCCGGCAATTTGGCGTATGGCATCAGAGGTGCTGCTCACCAGCCCAGCCTGCTTCAATAACTGCGGCACCAGCAGAGCCCCTTCGACACCCGGGAGATTGACCTCGGGCATGTCGTCTGGCAGGAGCCCGCGCTGGAAGCGCGCCTCAAATTCAGCCAGGGCTTGGGTCGCTGCTGCTGCGTCATGAAAGCGCGCCACGATTTCTTGAGCGAACTTCACTTTAATGTCGCGCGGATTGGCACCGTCGGCCACCTGTCGCTTCCAGCCATCGATCGTCGCGATTGATTCGAATGACAATAGTTGGATATAGCGCCACATCAAATCATCCGAGATCGACATCAGCTTTCCGAAAATCTCTTGCGGCGGCTCACTGATGCCAATGTAGTTGCCCAGCGACTTCGACATCTTGTTGATACCATCCATACCTTCCAGCAGCGGCATGGTCAGGATGCACTGTGCGCTCTGACCGTGATGCTTCTGCAACTCACGGCCCATCAGCAGGTTGAATTTCTGATCGGTGCCACCCAGTTCGATATCCGCTTTCAGTTCCACCGAATCGTATCCCTGTATCAGCGGATAAAGAAACTCATGGATGGCGATGGGCTGCTGGCCGGCATAGCGCTTATGAAAATCGTCCCTTTCCAGCATGCGCGCCACGGTATGGGTCGCAGCGAGGCGTATCATGCCGGCAGAACCCAGCTTCTCCACCCATTCCGAATTAAATCGGACCTCTGTCAGCGCTGGATCGAGGATCTTGAATACCTGTTCCTGATAGGTTTTTGCGTTTTCGGCCACTGACTCGCGAGTCAATGGCGGACGGGTGGTGTTTTTTCCGGTCGGGTCACCGATCATGCCGGTAAAGTCACCAATCAGGAAAATCACGTGGTGTCCCAGTACCTGAAACTGGCGCAACTTGTTCAATAAAACCGTGTGTCCCAGATGCAAATCTGGCGCGGTCGGGTCGAACCCCGCCTTGATCCGTAAAGGCCGGCCGGCTTTTAGCTTTTCGATCAATTCGACCTCGACCAGCAGTTCATCGGCTCCACGCTTGATTTCCTGCAAAGCGTCCTGCATCAAATTCCTCTCATGTGACGGGGTCAAGTTTGGCCACCTACGTCCGTATTAATGATGTGTACTATTTCATCCAACGCATTCAAGCCGCTGTTTGGATTGAAAAAACTCCCATGGGGCTATTGTGGTAGAATCCCCGATCGATTACGGAAGGGAAACGGTCTATGCCGCTCACCAAACTGAGAATCTTAACCCATCGCATGACAGGAGCGGAACGCCGTTTCAGACTGCGTACGCTTGTCGTGCTTTCCAGCCTGCCCCTTTTTGGCGTCGTTGCGGCATTCGGCCTGGCACCTGATACCAACACGCTCGACATCACCCCGCAAACCATCACCGAAGCGATTGCCCTGCCCGCATTGGCAAGCGTGAACACTGACGGCACGTTCGCGCGCGAAAGCATGATTCAGGCCGGGGACACGCTCACCAGTGCGCTCTCGCGGCTCAAGATTGACGATCTGGAAATTCAACGCCTGCTTGCCACCGATGCCGTGCGCCAGTTGGCTTCCGGCATACGTGCAGGAAAACGCATTCAGGCCACAACCACCCAGGAAGGTCAGTTGTTGACCATCCAGTTCGAGCGCAGCGACGCTCCTGCCCTGACGGTGCACCGGGAGGGCGACAGCTTTGTCGCCGAAGAAAGCAGCGAACTGCTCGAAACCCGCGTTGTGATGCGCTCCGGCCAGATTCTGTCGTCGCTGTTCAGCGCCACCGACAGCGCCGGCATCCCCGACAAGATAGCCGATCAGATGGCAGAAACTTTCTCTACGAGCCTGGATTTCCGTGAAGATCTGCGCCGGGGCGACACGTTCTCCGTCGTTTACACGGTCAACTACCGCAACGGGGAACCCATTGCCGCCGGAAAATTGCTCGCGGCCGAATTCGTCAATGCCGGCAAGCCCCATCGCGCCGTCCTGTACCGTGATCCCTTTGGCCACGAAGGTTATTACACGCCCGAAGGCGAATCGCTGAGAAAAGGTTTCCTGCGCTCACCCCTCGAATTCTCCCGTGTAACGTCGAGTTTCAGCAATTCGCGCAGACATCCTATTTACGGCTTTCATCGGGCCCACACCGGTGTCGATTTCGGCGCTCCCACCGGTACCCGGGTAAAGGCCACGGGTGACGCCACTGTCGTTTTCGCGGGGCGCAAGGGTGGCTATGGCAACCTCATTATCCTGCGACATGGCAACGGCTATGAAACCTACTACGCTCATCTGAGCGCATTTGCGTCAGGTATTCGTTCCGGCCGCTCGGTCAGCCAGGGCCAGGTGATCGCCTACGTCGGCACGACCGGTGCTTCCACAGGCCCGCATCTGCACTATGAAGTCCGTATTGCGGGTCGCCCGCAGAATCCCATGGCCATCAAATTGCCAGGGTCGCCTCCGTTGCCTGTGGCACAGCGTGGACGCTTCCTGCAGCAGACGGCAGACTGGTCCGACAAACTGACCCTGCTTCGCGGCACCAACCTCGCTGCACTCGATTGATTCCAGCGTCAAGCCATGAGGCCGAACGTTACATCGGCCTCATGTCCGGCACCAGTCTGGATGGCATCGATGCTGTCGTCGCCGAAGTCGATCCCGATGGTCAAGTCCGGCTTCTCCACACCCATTACCTTCCCTACCCAAGCCCGTTGCGCGACCAGTTGCTGGCGCTGCACGTACCGCAACCCGATGAAATCCACCTTGCTGCGGTAGCCGCCAATGAACTTGCACGTCTGTACGCAGAAGCATGCAAGGAACTCCTCTACGGCATCGCCCCCGAAACTGTTCGTGCAATTGGGTGCCACGGGCAGACCTTGCGTCACCGACCGGCTGACGGCTACACGTTGCAGGTCGGAAATGCCGCCCTGCTGGCCGAACTCACCGGCATTACGGTCGTCAATGACTTTCGCAGTCGCGACATTGCGGCAGGTGGCCAGGGAGCGCCGCTGGTGCCCGCGTTTCACGCCCAGATTCTGCGGAATCCTGGAATCCACCGTATCATTGCCAATATTGGGGGCATCGCCAATATCACCGATTTACCCGCAATTGGCGAGGTGCGCGGATGGGACACCGGGCCCGGCAATATGTTGCTGGATGCTTGGATCGGGCGGCACAACGGCGCCCATTACGATCGCGATGGCGCATGGGCGTCAAGCGGAACGGTCCAAAACACCCTGCTCACTGCACTGACCCGCCATCCCTACTTGACACAGCGACCGCCCAAGAGCGCCGGGCGCGAACAATTCAACCTTGTCTGGTTGGACGCAACGCTCGACCAGTTTGACCGAACCCTCAGCCCGGCCGATGTGCAAGCCACGCTGCTCGAATTCACCGCAATCAGCCTTTGCGATGCGGTCAACCGCGAATGCACTGGAACCCGGGAACTTTATGTATGTGGTGGCGGCGCGCACAATCCCATATTGATGCAGCGCATCAGCGCACTCCTGCCGAACATCGAGGTCGCGACAACCAGCACGCTAGGCATCGACCCCGACTGGGTGGAAGCGCTCGCCTTCGCGTGGCTGGCCCGGCAGACGTTGCATCACGCGACCGGTAATCTGCCTTCGGTGACTGGCGCGCGCGGTGAGCGCATATTGGGCGCAATTTACCCGGCCTGATAATCGCCACAAAAAACGCGGCCCCGGCCGCGTAAGTGAAAAAGCGGCCCCAGGCCGCTTTTTCGTTGTTGCTGTCCTGACTGCTCAGGCTGAGAACGACGAGCCGCAGCCGCAAGTGGTGGTAGCGTTCGGATTCTTGATCACGAACTGCGCGCCTTCCAGACCCTCCGAATAATCGATTTCAGCGCCCACCAGATACTGGAAGCTCATCGAATCGACCAGCAAGGTGACGCCGTTCTTGACCATCACGGTGTCGTCTGCATTCTGTGCTTCGTCAAAGGTAAAGCCATACTGGAATCCCGAGCAGCCACCGCCCGACACGAACACGCGCAGCTTCAGGTCGGCATTGCCTTCTTCGTCGATCAAACTTTTGACTTTGTTGGCCGCGCTATCGGTGAAGATCAGCGGGGATTCCATTTCGGTTGTTGCATTCATGACCTTGCTCCTAATAAATGTGTGGGGTAATTATCCGCATCACCCGCCTGGCGTCAAGCAGAGACCCTGTTTGAGTCACGGAGTTCCACCCGTATCAGGGCACAGCGACTCCCTAGTGGATTGGAGTCATTCAGGGCAACATTCCCACATCGGCCAGGGCAGTATCTTCTGGCAGGTCGAACAGGATGTTCATGTTCTGCACAGCCTGCCCGGCCGCCCCCTTGACCAGATTGTCAATCACCGACAACACCACGACGGTATCGCTGCCCTGTGGCCGGTGCACGGCGATGCGACAGGTGTTCGCACCCCGTACCGAGCGAGTTTCAGGGTGCGCACCGGCGGGCATCACATCGACGAAGGTCTCATCGGCGTAACGCTTCTCGAACAAACTTTGCAGATCGACGTCAGCGCTGATTCTGGCGTAGAGGGTCGCGTGGATGCCGCGAATCAATGGTGTCAGGTGTGGAACAAAGGTGAACCCCACCGGCTTGCCGGCAAAGCTCTCCAGGCCCTGCTTGATTTCGGGCCAGTGGCGATGGCCGCCGACAGCGTAGGCCTTGAAATTGTCGGCCGCCTCGGCAAACAGGATGTGGGTTTCCGGCTTGCGTCCGGCTCCGGACACGCCCGATTTGGCGTCCGCCACCAGAAAGCCGGTATCGACCGCGCCGGACTCCAACAGCGGCAGGAAGCCCAGTTGCACCGCCGTTGGGTAGCAACCGGGGTTGGCAATCAGCCGCGCCCCCTTTATGGCTGCGCGGTTGATTTCAGGCAGGCCATATACCGCTTCGGCCACCAGGTCGGGACAGGCGTGTTCCATCTTGTACCACTGCTGCCACACCGCCACGTCCTTGATGCGAAAGTCCGCCGCCAGGTCGATCACCTTGACCCCAGCGTCGAGCAATGCGCGTGTCTGTTGCATCGCCACGCCATTGGGCGTCGCGAAGAACACGACATCGCAGTTTTCCAGTCCGGCTTCTTCCGGCGTGGAAAATGCAAGCTTCACCCGCCCGCGAAGGTTGGGAAACATATCAGCCACCGGCATGCCGGCTTCCTTGCGCGAAGTAATGGCTTGCAGTTTCGCCTGCGGATGGCGCGACAGCAGTCGCAACAGCTCGACGCCGGTGTAGCCGGTTCCGCCCACAATACCAACTTTGATCATGTTTGAATCCATTGAAAAAATTGAGACTTATTGTAAGTCACTGTCCATGAGAGGCAAAAAAAAGCCGCCCTTCTTCGGACGGCTTTTCGCACAGGCAAGCGATCAACGCTTGGAGAACTGCTTGCGACGACGCGCCTTGTGGAAACCGACTTTCTTTCGTTCCACTTCACGGGCATCACGCGTTACCAAACCCGCTGCCTTCAGCGTCGGCTTCATCTCGGCGTCGAGCTCGATCAGAGCACGGGTGATGCCGTGGCGCACCGCACCGGCCTGTCCGGATTCGCCGCCACCGGAGACGTTGACCATGATATCGAAGCGGTTTAGGTTGTCAGTCAGCACTAGCGGCTGGCGCACGATCATGCGGCCGGTTTCGCGGGAAAAATATTCGTCCACCGGCTTGTCGTTGACGACGATCTTGCCGCTGCCTGCCTTCATGAACACGCGCGCAACCGATGACTTGCGACGACCTGTACCGTAATTGTAGTTACCGATCATGTTGTGACCTTAAATAATTAAGCGTTGATTTCCAGCGGCTTGGGCTGTTGAGCCTCGTGCGGATGTTCCGCGCCCGCATAGATTTTCATTTTCTTGATCATTGCGTAGCCGAGCGGGCCCTTGGGAAGCATGCCCTTGACGGCTTTCTCCAGCGCGCGGCCGGGGAAACGCTCCTGCATCTTGTCGAAGTTCGTTTCGTAGATGCCGCCGGGATAACCGGAGTGGCGATAGTATTTTTTGTCGAGCCCCTTGTTGCCGGTGACGACCATCTTGCCCGCGTTGACCACCACAATGTAGTCGCCGGTGTCGACGTGAGGCGTGAACTCGGGCTTGTGCTTGCCACGCAGGCGGTGCGCAATCTCGGAAGCCAGGCGACCCAGCACTTTGTTATCAGCGTCAACTACGAACCAGTCGCGTTTGACTTCATGCGTTTTAGCGGAAAAGGTTTTCATGATCCAACCTCTGCACAGAGGATATTCTCGGAAAGCCGGGCATTTTAACCGCCCCCTTCCCACAAAGTCAAACACTCGATGCGAATCGCGTCCCTCACTGACATACAATCCAGGCGATGACTGCCTGGCTCGCTACCCATCTTGTCGCTGCCGCATTGCTGCCGCCGCTATCGCTGGTATTGCTGCTGGTCGCCGGGCTTGTCATTCAGCGCCGCCACCGCCGTTTGTCACTGTCCCTGATCCTGTTTTCCACCGCTGCACTTTACGCCCTGTCCACGCCCTGGGTCGGCGGCGCGCTGCTGAAAAGTCTGGAAATCAGTGGACCGGTGAGCCAGGCCCAGTTGCAGGCCGCCGACGCCATCGTCGTCCTTGGCGGCGGACGGCGCTTTGCGGAGGCCGAGTATGGCGGCGACACGCTCAACAGCCTCAGCCTGGAACGCCTGCGCTACGCTGCGTTGCTGCATCGCAGCAGCGGGCTGCCCCTCCTGGTCACGGGCGGCACGCCTGGCAGAGGAACCCTGAGCGAGGGCCGCATCATGCAACACATCCTGCAAGCCGAATACGGCCTCTCCGCCAGCTGGATCGAGGACGCCTCGTCCACCACCTGGGAGAACGCGCGATTCTCGGCGCCTATGCTCAAGCAGGCTGGCGTTCAGCGCATCGTGCTGGTCAGCCACGCCTGGCACCTGCAACGAGCAGTGCCGCTGTTCGAAGCACAAGGACTCAGCGTGATCCCCGCCGGCATCCAGTTTTCCAGCACTCGTGTGGATTCCATCCTCGATCTAGTGCCCACGCCCGCCGGACTGCGCGACAGCACCTTCGCCCTGCACGAATGGCTGGGGATTTTGTGGTACAAACTCCGCTCGATCGTTGCCTGAAGGAACCCCATGAAAGCCCGCGTCAAACTCATCGAAGGCGTCAGCTTCGTCGGCCAGAGCGAATCCGGCCATAGCGTTGTCATGGACGGCGCGGCGGAGTCCGGCGGCAAGAACCTCGGCGTTCGGCCGATGGAGATGCTGCTGCTGGGTCTGGGCGGCTGCTCGGCGTTTGACGTCGTCCACATCCTGCGCAAGGGGCGCCAGCAAGTCACCGATTGTGTCGCCGAAATCGACGCCACCCGCGCCGACACCGACCCCAAGGTGTTCACGCGAATCCACGTCCACTTCATCGTCACCGGCAAGGCGCTCGACCCCAAACGTGTCGAACAGGCGGTGCGCCTGTCTGCCGAAAAGTACTGCTCCGCGAGCATCATGCTCGGGAAAGTGGCCGAGATCTCGCACGATTTCGAGGTGGCGGAAGGGTAAAAAATCGGGCTCCGCTCGGAGCCCGATGTTAGGTGGTCATTCGTACTTGGTCGGCCGCGGCGGTGGACTGCTGCTGCCCGCACCATTTCTGCCACATGCCCCGCATGCCATCCTCGAAATTACGTGCGAAACGGGGGGCGTCGCAAAGAGGCGAGGACAGCAGGCCCTCACGCAGGCCCACCCGCATTTTGGCCAGCGCTTCGGACTCCCTGGCAAGAGCCGTCGCCTTCGCCACATAGTCGTCCTCTTCGCTCGCGATCCACTCCGGCAGTCCAGCGTTGTGCAGAATCGTCTCGCCCTGGTGGCTGATGAAACGCCGCCCCCCCGCATCGGGATCCGGCGCCCCCGCTCGAGCAGTTGCAGCGCCGCCTGAAAGTCGCCGTGCTGCATCAACAACGCAGTTGCCTCAGCAGGACGGGATGATGGGGTTGCTGCGACGAATACCACCGACACAATGCCGCTGCCTCGGCAGGGGCGCGCCCGCCTTTGCGAAACCCGATCGCCTGGAGCAAGGTCTGTTGCAGGTCGGAGGCATGGAAAGCGGATCGAATGCGGGCGTAATCAGGCATCAATGGGAGGGGGACAAGTTTCTGTCGATCTGCGGTTCTACCTATGTCCCGGCTTGGCCCATGAAAAAACGGGCTCCCGAAGGAGCCCGTTTCAATCTTCAGATCCAGACCGGGCGAACCCGGCGCTGAATTAGAAGGAGTGACGCATGCCGATACCGAAGGAATCGGGGTTGGAACCGGCGTTGCCGATGGTCTGGTCGGAAGCACCCGCACCAGCGCCAAGGCCGTAGCCGCCCAGGTTGTCGTTGCTGACCGAAGCATAGTAGACGTAAGCGGTGGTACGCTTGGACAGATTGTAGTCAGCGCCAATGGTCCACTGGTCTGCACCGTCGTTGCCATAGTCGCTCTTGTCAGCGTTCAGGTAGTTGGCCTTCAGGTTGAAGGCGCCCAGCATGTAGCTGCCGAACAGGCCGTATGCGTCACGGCTGTTACGCGAGTTGCTGCCATTACCGCTCATGCTTTCATACAGCGCAGCCAGTTTGAAACCAGCGATGTCGAAGCCGCCGACCAGACGCCACATATCGGCTTCCTGGCTCTTAACAGCGGAATTATGGTCTTCATAGGCAGCGCCCAGCATCAGGGGGCCGTTCTTGTAGGTACCATTGATGCTATAGGCGTCGTAGTTGTTGTTGTCCAGCGCGTTGCCATTGGTGGTCCAGTCCGCCACGTAGGCAGCCACTGCCTGGAAGCCGGCGAAGTCAGGGGACACATAGGCGATCGTGTTCTTGGTGCGCAGGTCGAATTGGGTCGAGCCGGTGCTGTTGGCGCCCAGGATGTTGCGCGAGTCACCGAGGGTGTCGCCGAAGTTGTCGACCATACGGCCAACCATCTTCATCGGGGTGTCGTGGTTACCCGCCAGCACCGTACCCCAGCCGCCCTTCAGGCCGAGGAACGTGTTGCGCGAAGCCAGGGTGCCCGACTGCTCGTCAGCGTTGAAGCCGGATTCGATCTGCCAGATTGCGGACAGGCCACCACCCAGATCTTCTGCGCCCTTGAAGCCGATACGGCTGGCGGTAGACGTGATGCTGGGGTTGCTGCTGTCTTGACCGCTGACATCGGGGTCGACGAAGTTCACGGACAGGTTCAGCACGCCATAGACGTCGACGTTGCTGGTGGCCGCAAACGCGGCGGGAGCGGAAACGGCGCTGGCGATAGCCAGGGCGATCAGCGATTTTTTCATTGCTTTCTCCTAAAGAAAAATGAATAACCAATTGTGGTTTGAAGCTCTGCAGAGCTGTCCTGCACGGATATGTGCTTGGGGGACAGCGCCCATTATCCAGACCCAGAACATCCCCACAAGTAAAGCTGTTGTTTTTTACATCACACGGCGCGGGAAGTGTTGTTTTGTTGCACCCAAACAACGAAACGCCCGGATTTGGCGCCGAAGCAGTCCTGGAGCCGGTCTATACGCCGCCCCGGCGGACACTCGGTTCGCTGTCCATCCGTCATTACAATAGTCCGCAACACCCACTTTCCCAAAGGAGAATCCATGCGCTGGGAACAGGAACGTCGTAGCGACAACATCGAAGACCGTCGCGGGATGCGCGTCAGCAGGAAAGGTCTGCTCGGCGGCGGAATCGGAACGATCGTGCTGACGCTGGTGGCGATGTATTTCGGGGTGGACCCGTCCGTGGTGTTGAACCAGGCGGGCAATATGACACCCACACAGGAAGAACAGCAGCAGACCACCTTCAGCCCCGAGGAGGAGCATCTGAAGGATTTCATGTCAGCTGTGCTGGCGAACACGGAAGATGTCTGGGGCGCGATGTTCAAGGCTTCGGGCCAGACTTACCAGCAACCCAAGCTGGTGCTGTTTTCCGGTGCGGTGCAATCGGCCTGCGGGTTTGCCGAGGCGGCGATGGGGCCGTTTTACTGCCCGGGCGACCACAAGCTGTATCTGGACATGAGCTTCTTCAATGAACTGGCCCAGCGACACGGCGCACCGGGTGACTTCGCGCAGGCCTACGTGGTAGCCCATGAAGTCGGCCATCATGTGCAGACGCTGCTGGGTGTGTCCGAGCAGGTGAACGCTGCGCGCCAGCGTACGGATGAAGCCGGAGGCAACGCGCTGCAGGTGCGCATGGAGTTGCAGGCCGACTGCTTTGCCGGGGTGTGGGCGAACCATGCCAACCGGACTCGGCAGATTCTGGAACCCGGCGATACCGAGGAGGCGCTGGCGGCGGCGGCCGGGGTGGGCGACGACCGTCTACAGAAGCAGGCACGTGGCTATGTGGTGCCGGAGTCCTTCACCCACGGCTCATCGGAGCAACGGATGCGCTGGTTCAGCCGCGGCATGCAAAGCGGCGACCCGGGACAGTGCGACACCTTCGAGACGACAAAACTGTAATGCCGCGCCATGCATATCTGGGTTGACGCTGACGCCTGCCCTGCGGTCATCAAGGACATCCTGTTCCGGATGGCAGACCGGTTGAAGTTGCCGCTGACACTGGTGGCCAATCGTTTGCTCAGAGTGCCGGCATCGCCGCATATCCGCGCGCTGCAGGTGCCGATGGGCTTCGATGTTGCCGACAACCACATTGTCGAGGCAGTCACACACGGTGACCTGGTGATCACGGCGGACATCCCGCTGGCGGCCGCGCTGGTTGAAAAGGGCACATTGGTCCTCAGTCCCCGAGGGGAACGCTACAGTGCAGACAATATCCGCGAGCGGCTGGCCTTGCGCGATTTCATGGAAGGCATGCGCGGCGCCGGCGCGGACATTGCCGGACCATCCGCCCTGTCGCAGGCTGACCGCCAGGCCTTTGCCCGTCAGCTGGAGAGGCTGCTCGCGCAGCGAAGAGTCGATTGATCCGTACCGGACCGATCAAAAAGCCCCTATACCCAGCGCCCACCCCCCAGCAGCCCCACCATCAAACGCACGCCGCTGTATGCCAGCGACGACAGCACGCGGCGCGGCCAGGCGCGGCGCTGCCAGTCGGCGGGGTCCAGTGCGACAGCATCGCTGGTCGCCTGGTGCAAGCGCTGCTGCAGGTCGCGTCCGAAAACCATATCATCGACCACGACATTCGCCTCGCGCGCCAGCAACAGGCTGAACGGGTCGATGTTGCTGGAACCTACCGTCGACCAGTGTCCGTCTACCACGGCCACCTTGGCATGCAGCTCGCTTGCCCGATATTCGTAAATCCTCACTCCGGCAGCGAGCAGATCGCGATACAGGGCGCGTGCGGCGGTTTGAAAAAAGGGATGGTCGGTGTGGCCCTGCACCAGCAGGTGCACCCGCACGCCACGCGCTGCTGCATGCTTGAGCAACTTGCGAAAACGGTGTCCCGGCAAGAAGTAGGCGCTGGCAATAAAGATTTCCTCGCGCGCCAGCGCCAGCGCCGCGAGGTACACCCGCTCGATGTCACGCCGATGGGCGAAGTTGTCGCGCACGACATAGGCAGCGCGCATATGACCGTCGGTCGGCCACGATGGCTCGGTCAGCGGGGAAGTCTCCTCCCCTGCGTGCAGTTGCGTCAAGGCCACCAGGTGCCATAAATGCCGAACGCTTTTGCAAATGGGATCCAGCAGCGGCCCCTGCACTTCGACGCTGAAATCGAGTCGCGGTGCTGCGAATCGCACCGGCTCGTAGTCATCCATCAGGTTCATGCCGCCAACGAACGCGGTATGCGCATCGATCACTGCCAGTTTGCGATGCAAGCGCCGCAGGCTGCGGGGATTGGAAAGCCAGCCGCTTACTATCGGTCGATAGACCAGCAAGCTTACGCCCCCGTCATCAAGGGCTGCCCGCCAGTCGGACGGCAATTCGCGCGAGCCCACGCCATCGATCAGCAGTTGAACCCGCACCCCGCGTTGCGCGGCGCGAATCAGCGCATCCCGCACCATCCCGGCGCTCGGGTCGGCATTGAAAATATAGGTTTCGAGAAAGACTTCGGATCGCGCGACATCAATCGCAGCAACAAGGGCCGGGAAAAACTCGGCGCCGCTCTGCAGCAGCCGCAGCCGATTGCCGGACACAGGTTCGACGCCACGAAAGAAGAATCTGCTCAAGCGATTGTTCATGGGCTCAAGCCTTTCCCGCTCCGCCGGCTAACCCACCGCGGCCTGCGCCTTGCGGTCGAAAAACCAGCGTTCCGCATGGGGCCAGCGGTGCCGCTCGGTCATCAGGCCGGACTGAGTCTGGCCGTCAGCGCGGCGTGATCGGAAATACGGTGCCAGGCGTTGCCGGTGTGGACCTGGGCGGCCTGAATGGTGAAGCCCCGCACATAGATGCGGTCCAGTTGGAACATCGGCAGGAAGGACGGATAACTGCGCGCCGCCCTGCCGTGGTGGGTTTCAAACACTTCTGACAGGCCAAGCTCGTCGCCGAAATAACGCCCGACACGCACCTGCCAGTCGTTGAAGTCACCCGCCAGGATAAGCGGTGCATCGTCCGGCACCATCTTGCGCACGCGCGCCACGATCATCGACAGCTGGCGCTTGCGCCCGCCTTCGGTCAGCCCGAGATGGACATTGATGCAGTGTACAGGGGCAGCGACGCCGGGCACCACGATTTCGCAATGCAGCATGCCCCGGCTTTCGAAGGCATGGGCTGAAATGTCCTCGTTTTCCCAGGAGAGAATCTTGTAGCGCGACAGGATGGCATTGCCGTGGTGGCCCGTGTCGTAAATGCAGTTCTTGCCGTAGGCGAAGTCCGTGTAGACCTGGCCTGCCAGGAACTCGTGCTGTGGCCGCCCCGGCCAGTGCTGAAAGCGACTCGCACGCAGGCCATGGCCACCCTGCACTTCCTGCAGAAACACGATGTCGGTTCCCAGTGTGCCCAGACGATCACGCAATTCATGCACCGTCAGTCGACGGTTGAATTGCGACAGACCCTTGTGGATGTTGTAGCTGGCGATATGCAGCGGAGAAGTCATGAAGTGAATTATAAACGCGCCGGCAACTGGCGGATGGCGGCTGCATTGCTGGGGGAAAAACAGCGTTCCGCCGCTGCCTCCCACGGCAGCCAGATGGCCCGCAAATGCTCATCTGGCGCCAGGGTGACGGGCTGCGGCGCTGGCAGGCGCAGGCCGAAGACGTGCTCGGTATTGTGCGTCACCCCCGGCGCGTAGCGGTGACGCCAGCGTTGATAAATCTCGTAACGGTTTTCGATGTCCCACGGCGTCAGTTCGAACCGTGCCGCATCGAGCCCTGTCTCCTCGCGCACTTCGCGGATCGCTGTCTGTGTAAGGTTTTCGTTCGCGTCCTGCGAACCCGTGACGGACTGCCAGAAACCCGGCGCGTCGGCGCGTTCCATCAACAACACCTGGCCGTCGGCCGAGTGGATGACGACCAGAACCGAAACAGGAATCTTGTGGGCGATCAAGCGATGCGGACGCTGAGCGGACTGCCTGTCTTGAGGATTGCAATCAGGCGGTCGATGTTCGGATGCGTGCCGGGATGGAGGCTGGCATCCTGGGCATGTTCGGCAAAAATCGCCAGGCCTTCGGCTGCGGCCTCGGCATCGATCGCGCCGTATTGTTGCGCAAGATATGCATAGACGCGGAACGAGCCGGCCGTGCCTGGCGCATTCGCAATGACCGCAACCTCCGCACCGTCAACGTCGGTAAGGATGATTTTCTCGCCCGCAAATTCGGGCAGGGCTTTCAGTGTATCGGAAAATTTCATGATCGAGTTCTGTCCGCGAAGGCCACAAGGTCGGACGAAGGAAGACCATCTTCTTCGGGCTTCCTCCTGGCCTTCGTGGAAGAAAAAGCTTCAAGCCGCCTTGCCCGTGGCCGCCGTGTTGCGCAAACGGATGTGTAGTTCGCGCAACTGCTTGTCGTCGACCACGTTAGGCGCGTTGGTCATCAGGCAGGAGGCGCGCTGGGTCTTGGGGAAGGCGATGACGTCGCGGATCGATTCGGCACCGGTCATCAGGGTCACCAGGCGATCGAGGCCGAACGCCAGGCCACCGTGCGGCGGCGCGCCATACTGCAGGGCATCGAGCAGGAAGCCGAATTTCTCGCGGCGCTCTGACTCGCCGATATTCAGTGCAGTGAACACTTTTTCCTGCACCGCTTCCTTGTGGATACGCACCGAACCACCACCGACTTCCCAGCCATTCAGCACCATGTCGTAGGCCTTCGACAGACATTTGCCGGGATCGGTGGCGAGCCACTCCTCGTGACCGTCCTTCGGCGCGGTGAAGGGATGGTGCAGCGCGTCCCAGCGGTCTTCGTCTTCGTTGTACTCGAACATCGGGAAATCGACCACCCACAGCGGCGCCCAGGCGCGGCCATCGAGATGGCCTTTCTCGTGGCCGATCTTGAGACGCAACGCACCCAGGGCATCATTCACCACCTTGGCCTTGTCCGCGCCGAAGAAAATCAGGTCGCCGTTCTGCGCGCCGGTCCGCTCCATCACCGTGCGCAATGCGGCTTCGGAGAGGTTCTTGACGATAGGCGATTGCAGGCCGGCTTCGTTGAGTTGGCTGACGTCGTTGACCTTGATGTAGGCCAACCCCTTGGCGCCATAGATCTTGACGAATTCGGTGTAGCCGTCGATTTCGCTGCGACTCAAGCTTGAACCGCCGGGGATGCGTAACGCCGCGACACGGCCTTTTGCGTCGTTTGCCGGGCCGGAAAACACCTTGAATGCTACCTCCTTCATCGCGTCGCCGACGTCGACGATTTCCAGCGTCACCCGCATGTCGGGCTTGTCGGAACCATATCTGCTCATCGCCTCGGCGTAGCTGATGCGCGGAAAGGCGGCCGGCAGGTCGACATCCTGCGCACGCTTCATCATGTCGCGGATCATGCCCTCGACCAGACCCATGATTGCCTCTTCGCCCAGGAACGAGGTTTCAAGGTCGACCTGCGTGAATTCTGGCTGGCGGTCGGCGCGCAGGTCTTCGTCGCGAAAGCACTTGGTGATCTGGAAATAGCGATCGACGCCCGCCACCATCAGCAACTGCTTGAATAGCTGCGGCGACTGCGGCAGTGCGTAGAACATGCCGTCGTGCACACGGCTCGGCACCAGATAGTCGCGTGCGCCTTCCGGGGTGGAACGCGTCAGCATCGGCGTTTCGACTTCCATGAAACCGTGCGCGTCGAGATAGTCGCGCATGATTTTCGACACGCGGTAGCGCAGCTTGAGGTTCTTCTGCATCGGCTCACGGCGCAGGTCGAGATAGCGGTACTGCAGGCGGATGTTCTCGTTGATGGTGTCGTCGTCGATCTGGAACGGCGGCGTGAGCGAGGGATTCAGCACTTCCAGGCGCTTGGTCAGCAACTCGACACTGCCGGTCGGCATATTGGGGTTTTCGGTGCCGGCGGGACGCGGCCGTACCAGCCCCTCGATCTTGAGCACGAATTCCGAGCGCACATCTTCGGCCAGCTTGAACGCCTCCGGCGTGTCGGGGTCGATCACCACCTGCATCATGCCCTCGCGGTCGCGCAGGTCGATGAAAATCACGCCGCCATGGTCGCGCCGACGGTGTGCCCAACCGCACAGGGTGACGGTGTTGCCGATATCGGAGGCGGTCACGGCGCCGCAGTAATGAGTACGCATGCTCTTTCCTATTGAGTACCGGGTCGCGCTTCGCCTGAAGCGACGCCCATCGAGACGATGTATTTCAATGCGCGGTCAACCGACACATTCAGTTCGATGACCTCGCTCTTCTTCACGTAAAAATAAAAGCCGTTGACCGGGCTCGGCGTGGTGGGAATGAACACCGCCACATGGTCCTCCGGCAGCACCCGCTTCACCTCGTCCGGCACATTCGTCTGGAACGCCAGCGACCACGCCTGCGGATGCGGATAGCGCACCAGAAGCACCTTGCGAAACGCATGGCCACTGCCCGACAGCAATGTGTCGGACACCTGCTTGACGCTGCCATAGATGCTTTTGACCACCGGGATGCGGGTCAGCATGCGCTCCCAAAACTCGATGATCTTCTGGCCGAAGAAATTGGCTCCGAACATGCCGGTGAGCACGATCACCAGCAGCGTCAGAATCACGCCGAGGCCGGGAATTCGCATCCCCAACCAAGCCTCGGGCTGCCACTGAGTCGGCAGCACGGTCAGTGTCTGGTCCATGGTGCCGATCAGCAGGTCGAGTACCCACAGGGTGATCCCCAGCGGCACCCAGATCAGCAGACCAGTAATGAAATAACGTCTCATCGGTAATGGATTAGAAGCGGCACAATTCAGTCAAAAACAAAGAAGCGGACGGCTTGCACCGCCCGCTTCCCGGTTTCATCAAGATCCGCTCAGTTACATGCCGGACAGGCCCCCGTGCCGCAGGCTGGCGACGGTGCATCGGGCTTCGGCTCAGCAGGCTTGCTGTTGCCGCCCTTGAAATCGGTGGCGTACCAGCCGTTTCCCTTGAGCGCAAAGCCCGGTGCCGCAACCTGCTTGGCGTAGTCGGCCTTGCCGCAAGACGGACAGACCGTGAGCAGCGCATCGGAAACTTTTTGCATTTCATCCTGAGCAAAGCCGCAGGACGCACATTTGTAGGCATAAATCGGCATAAAAATTCTCCGACAATCAAGAAGTTGCGCAATTATACCCAAACGGCGGGCACAAGTGCCCAATAGCGCCGCGCCCGGGCATCAAATGTGCTGGGCAAATGCCTCGGCCCCAATCTACGTTCGGACGTGGTCTACATGAGGGGGAATGCAGCGCCTTTCAAGGCCCAGGCAGCCGCCACTCTGGTTCCGCGTCAGAAAGGTATATCGTCATCCATGTCATCGAACCCGCCGCCGGCCGGGCGTTGTGCGGCAGCCGGGGCACTGCTGCGCGGCTGGCTGCGTGGTGCCGATTGCGCTGATCCACCATCATCCATGTCAGCCATGCCACCGCCGCTGCGCCCCCCGAGCATCTGCATGCGGTCGCCCCGGATCTCGGTTGCGTATTTTTCGACACCTTCCTTGTCGGTGTATTTGCGAGTGCGGATGGAGCCTTCTACATAGACCTGGCTGCCCTTCTTCAGGTACTGCCCGCAGACTTCGGCGGTGCGGCCGAAGAAGCTGACACGGTGCCATTCGGTTGCCTCGACCATCTGGCCAGTCTTGTCTTTGTACTTGTCGGTCGTGGCAATGGCGAGGTTTGCCACGGCTTCTCCGCTCGGCAAGTAGCGCATCTCGGGGTCACGACCCAGGTTGCCGACCAGAATGACTTTGTTGACGGATGCCATGTTTTCCCCCGAATGAAATTGAGTTGTGGTGAGCGTGCGGTGTTACCGATTCTATCAGGGCAATCAGGCAGCCGTGGCCTCAAGCAGGCTGCGGGCACGGGATTCGTCCCAGCCCTTGATACTGACCTTGAGCATGGCCACCCCCTCTTCGCCCAGCACCACCGCCTCGACCACCCCGGCCACTGCGGTCAGTTGTGTTTTCAGCAGCGCGGCCTGGTCTGCAGGCATCACGCCGACGCGGAACATGCGGGTCTTGATTGCGGGTGGGGGCGTCATCGACAAACTCACCAGCAGCCATGTCGCCATCAGCACCACACAGAACAGGAACACGGCCTGGAATCCCGCATGCTGTGCCAGCCAGCCGCCGAACACGCCGCCGAAGAACAGACCCAGCGCCTGCGAGGTATTGTAGACGCCCATCGCGGTGCCCTTGGCAGACGCCGGGGCCAGCTTGGAAATCAGCGAGGGCAGACTGGCCTCCAGCAGGTTGAAAGCGGCAAAGTAGAAAAACAGCGCGCCGACGATACCCCAAAAATAGTCGATGCCGAACGCGAGTCCCAGTTGTGCCAGCAGCATCAGCGCCACCGCGCCCACGAACACCGGCTTCATCCGACCGTACTTTTCGCCATAAATGATGGCCGGCACCATCAGCAGGAATGAGCCCAGCAGCACCGGCAGGTAGACCGCCCAGTGGTGGTCGGCGGCAAGTCCGCTGTTCTTAAGTGCCACCGGCACCACCACGAACATCGCCATCTGCGCGGCATGCCGCGCGAAGATTCCGAAATCTAGCCGCAGCAACTGGGGGTTGCGCAGAACGTCCTTCAGCCGTGCCGGATTGGCCTGCGCATCGGCATGAAAATGGCTGGCCGCAGGATCCGGCAGCCACACCTTGACCACCCAGATTGCGCTCAACGCCAGCAGCCCCGTCAACGCAAAGATTCCCGGTACGCCGATAACCCGATTGAGCGCCGGCCCTGCCACCAGCGAAATCGCGAACGTGAGGCCAATGGTGGCGCCGACCATCGCCATCGCCTTGGTACGGTGTTCCTCGCGGGTCAGATCGGCCAGCATCGCGGTGACGGCGGCAGAAATGGCACCCGCCCCCTGCAACGCGCGGCCGATAATCGTCCAGTGGATATTAGCTGCTGTTGCCGCCACGAAGCTGCCGAGGGCGAATACGACGAGACCGAAGATGATGACTTTCTTGCGGCCGATGCGGTCGGACGCTATGCCGAAAGGAATCATGAGGATGGCCTGGCTCAAGCCATATATGCCGAGTGCGAGGCCGACCAGGGTGTGGTTGTCGCCGCCGGGCAGGTGCTCTGCATAAAGCGCAAACACCGGCAGGATCAGGAACATGCCCAGCATGCGAAGGGCGAAAATCGCGGCCAGCCCCGATGCGGCGCGCTTTTCAGCACGGGTCATGGTTTCGGACAGATCGATGTGGGCCACTGCAGGATATGCCAACCGGGGTTAGGCGAATTCGGGAAGTCCGTTATATTAGCAGGTTGCGAATCACGCCTCCCGCTGTCAAACAATGGAATTTATCCGCATCCGTGGCGCCCGCACCCACAACCTGAAGAACGTCAATCTCGACCTCCCGCGCAACAAACTGGTGGTGATTACCGGGCTATCGGGCTCAGGCAAGTCCTCGCTGGCATTCGACACGCTGTACGCCGAGGGTCAGCGCCGTTACGTCGAGTCACTGTCCGCCTACGCGCGCCAGTTTCTGCAACTGATGGAAAAACCCGATGTCGATCTGATCGAGGGGCTATCGCCGGCGATTTCCATTGAGCAAAAGGCCACCAGCCACAACCCGCGCTCGACCGTCGGCACCGTCACCGAAATCCACGACTACCTGCGCCTGCTGTACGCGCGCGTCGGTGACCCGCAGTGCCCGGAACACGGCATCACGCTCGCCGCACAGACGGTGTCGCAGATGGTCGACGCGGTGCTGGCGCTGCCGGAAGACACCAAGCTGATGATCCTGGCGCCGCTGGTGGTGGGGCGCAAGGGCGAGAATCTGGAACTCTTCGCGGAACTGCGCGCGCAGGGCTTCGTGCGGGTTCGCGTCGACGGCAAGGTGAACGAGATCGACAGCGTGCCCAAGCTCGACAAGAACAAGAAGCACACCATCGAGGTGGTGGTCGACCGCCTGAAAGTTCGCGCAGATGCGAAGCAACGGCTGGCAGAAAGCTTCGAGACCGCGCTGCGTCATGCCGACGGTCGCGCGCTGGCAGTGGAAATGGATACGGAAAGAGAGCACCTGTTTTCCGCCAGATTCGCCTGCCCTATATGCAGCTATGCGCTGCCCGAACTGGAACCACGCCTGTTCTCGTTCAACAACCCGATGGGCGCTTGCAACACCTGCGACGGACTCGGACAGATCACCTTCATCGATCCGGCACGCGTGGTCGCTTTCCCGCATCTGTCCTTGGCATCGGGTGCGATCAAGGGCTGGGACAAGCGCAACCAATTCTTCTTCATGATGCTGCAGAGCCTTGCGATGCATTACGGTTTCGATCTCGACACGCCCTGGGAATCGCTGCCAGAACGCATCCACGACGTCATCCTCGATGGAAGTGGCAAGGAGGCCATCGCGTTCCAGACGCTGGCGCCGCGCGGCGGCTTCACCACGCGCAGCTATCCGTTCGAGGGCGTGCTCGCCAACATGCAGCGCCGTTACCACGAGTCCGACTCGATGGCGGTGCGCGAGGAACTCGCCAAATACCTGAACAACAAGCCCTGTCCCGCCTGCAATGGCACACGGCTGCGCGAGGAGGCACGCCATGTGATGGTCGGCGGCGTACCGATCTATCAGGTCAGCGCGATGCCCCTGAAGCAGGTACTCACCTTTTTCCAGGCGCTCGCACTCGACGGCCATCGTGCACAGATCGCCGACAGGATCGTCAAGGAGATTGTCGCCCGCGTCGGTTTCCTCAACAACGTCGGGCTCGACTACCTGTCACTCGACCGCTCCGCCGACACGCTGTCCGGTGGCGAGTCGCAGCGTATCCGTCTGGCCTCGCAGATCGGTTCCGGTCTCACCGGTGTGATGTACGTGCTCGACGAGCCCTCGATCGGCCTGCACCAGCGCGACAACGACCGCCTGCTGGCCACGCTGAAGCATCTGCGCGACATCGGCAACTCGGTATTGGTGGTCGAGCACGACGAGGACGCGATTCGCGCCGCCGACTACGTGGTCGACATGGGACCGGGCGCCGGCGTGCATGGCGGCGAAGTGGTGGCAGAAGGGTCGCCGGAAGCGATCCGGCTGAGCGAGCACTCGCTCACCGGCCTATATCTGTCGGGGCGGCGCGCGATTGCCATACCGAAGCAACGCCGCGCGCCGGATCCCGAACGGCAACTGGTGCTGACCGACGCCAGCGGCAATAACCTGAAAGAAGTCACGCTCAATCTGCCGGTCGGACTGTTCGTCTGCGTCACCGGCGTCTCCGGCTCGGGCAAGTCCACGCTGATCAACGACACGCTCTATGCCGCCGTCGCGCGCCATCTGTATGGTTCGTCGGCCGAGCCCGCACCGCATGGCGAGATTCACGGGCTGGAATTTTTCGACAAGGTGATCAGCGTCGACCAGTCGCCGATCGGCCGCACCCCGCGCTCCAACCCGGCGACCTACACGGGGCTGTTCACCCCGATCCGCGAACTGTTTGCCGGGGTCCCGGAATCGCGCATGCGCGGCTACGGCCCAGGCCGCTTCTCATTCAACGTCAAGGGTGGACGCTGCGAGGCCTGCCAGGGTGACGGCGTGATCAAGGTGGAGATGCACTTTCTGCCCGATATCTACGTACCATGCGACGTCTGCCACGGCGCACGCTACAACCGCGAGACCCTGGAAGTGCAGTACAAGGGCAAGACCATCCGCGACATCCTGGAGATGACCATCGAGCAGGCGCACGAGTTCTTCGCCGCCGTTCCGGTGGTCCGGCGCAAGCTGCAGACCCTGCTCGACGTCGGCCTCGGCTACATCCGCCTCGGTCAGTCCGCCACCACGTTGTCGGGCGGTGAAGCGCAGCGGGTCAAGCTCGCGCTGGAACTGTCGAAGCGCGACACCGGCCGTACGCTCTACATCCTCGACGAACCGACCACCGGTCTGCATTTCGCCGATATCGACTTGCTGCTGAAAGTACTGCAGCGTCTGGCCGAGGCAGGCAACAGCGTAGTCGTCATCGAGCACAACCTCGATGTCGTCAAGACGGCAGACTGGCTGATAGACCTCGGCCCCGAAGGCGGTGCCGGCGGTGGCCGGATCGTTGCCGAAGGCACGCCAGAGGCCGTGTCCGACAATCCGGCGAGCCATACCGGCAAGTACCTGCAGCCGGTGCTGGCACGGCACTAGGCGCCCATTTCAGTCATATGGCCGATCCTGTCCGTCTCTCCAAGCTGATGTCCGAGCGCGGCCTCTGTTCGCGCCGCGAGGCCGACAGCTACATCGAGCGCGGACTGGTGTTTGTCGACGGCAGGCGCGTAAGCGAACTCGGCACCAAGGTCGACCCGGACTGCGCGATCCGGCTGGATAGCGCCGCCAGCGCGCAACAGCAGCAGCGCGTCACGATCCTGCTGCACAAACCGATCGGCTATGTGTCGGGCCAGCCCGAGCCCGGCTATCAGCCCGCCGTGACCCTGGTCCGCCCCGAGAATCAATGGCAGGACGGGCGCGCCGCCCAGGCTTTCCATCCGACCCATCTGAAAGGCCTGGCCCCGGCCGGCCGGCTCGATATCGATTCAAGCGGCCTGCTGGTGCTGACGCAGGACGGGCGCATCGCCAAACAGCTCATCGGCGACGATTCCGAGGTCGAAAAGGAATACCTGGTGCGGGTGGACGGACGGCTGGACGAGAAAGGGCTCGCGCTGCTCAACCACGGCCTTTCGCTAGACGGCCGCAGATTGCGTCCAGCCAGGGTCGGCTGGCAAAACGCCGACCAGCTGCGCTTCATCCTGAAAGAAGGGAAAAAGCGCCAGATCCGCCGCATGTGCGAACTGGTCGGACTCAAGGTGGTGGGACTGAAGCGGGTTCGGATCGGGCGCGTGCGGCTGGGTGACCTGCCGCCCGGACAGTGGCGGTTCTTGCGGCCAGATGAAGGATTTTAGCCGCATCTTTGCAAAAGATGCGGCCTAGGGTTGTTCTTGAGGCTATTTGGCGCTATTAATAATATGAGCTGCGGATTGCCAGATTCGCTGCTGTTTTTCAATAGATATCAAGGAGACTCCATGCAATCCAAACTACTTGTCGCACTTTTCGCCGCGCTTGCACTCACTGCCTGCCAGAAAGCAGAAGAAGCCGCTGCCCCCGCCATGGAACAAGCCAAGGAAGCAGCTGGCGATGCGGTCGATTCGGCCAAGGAAGCCGCCGGCGCTGCCGTTGAAGCAACGGGTGATGCTGCCGCGGCGGCTGCGGATGCCACCAAAGATGCGGCCGCGGAAGCCGCACAGGCTACAGCCAATGCTACGCAGGAAGCGGCTGACAAAGTGAAGGACGCCGCCAAGTAATTCATTTCGCATTCAGCGCAGACGGCCGGGGGTTCCTGGCCGTTTTCATTTGACGCAGGCGGTGCGATACGCCAGCCGCTACAATTCGACATTGCCCTTGCCTGCCTTTGGTTATGCGCCTTGCCCTTTATCTTCTCGCCCTATTCTTCGCGCCCGCGATCGCGGCGCCACCTGACGCGGTCATAAGCCGACCGCTGTCGGAGCTGGCGATCCATCCGCTACGCGAAGCCTCAGCCCAGGTCGTATCGTTGAATCTGGCGCGGCTGTCGGCAGAAATCGCCGCGCGTATCACGAGCATCCCGGTCGAGCCGGGGCAGCGTATCGTCAAGGGCGCTGTGGTGGCGCAACTCGATTGCGCCGACACCCGGATTGCCGCACAACGCGCGCAGGCGACGCTTGACTCTTCCCTGGCCCGACTCAAGCTGGCGCAGCAGAAGTTGCAGCGCAGCAGCGATCTGGCTGCCAAGAACTTCATCTCCAGCGACGCACTCGACGCCCGGAAGACCGAGGTAGAGGTGGTCGCCGCCGAAGTGAAGCTCGATACCGCCGCACGTGCTGCGGCGCAGCGTGATGTCGGAAAATGTACGATTCGCAGTCCCTTTCCTGCGATAGTCGAGGCGCGGCTGGCGCAGGTAGGCGAACTGGCCAGTTCCGGCACCCCCATCGTGCAATTGTGGGACACCTCGCGCATGCAGTTGAGTGCGCAGATTCAGCCCGACGATGCCGACTCGCTCAAGCAGGCGCGATCGCTCTTTGTCAGCCAGGGCGATGAGTACGCGGTGAGCCTGTTGCGCGTCTCGCCTGCAGTCAATCCCGCTACACGCACCCGCGAAGCACGCTTCAGCTTCGCCAAGAGTGCCGCCCCCCCCGGCAGTAACGGCGTATTGCGCTGGCATGACCCGCGTGCATTTCTACCTGCAGACTATCTGGTCAGACGCAAAGGCCGTCTTGGCGTGTTCATCGTCAATGGCCAGACCGCACGCTTCGTGCCGCTGCCCGATGCGCAGGAGGGGCGCCCGGCATCGGCGGCAGCCTTGCCCGATAGCGCCCGCATCGTCACCGACGGCCGCCTGACCCTGCAGGACGGAATGACCGTCACCCAGCGCTGATCCGGCCGTACCTGTTGCATTCATGAGCCTCTACGCACGCTTCATCACCAACCACCCGCTGGCAAATGTTTCGTTCGTGGTGATTCTGCTGCTCGGCCTGCTCGGCTACATGAACATGCCGCGCGAGCAGGATCCGGAGATCAACTTCAACTGGCTGGTGGTGAACACGGTGCTGCCGGGCGCATCGGCCGAAGACATTGAGAAGAAGGTCACCGATCCGCTGGAAGAAGCGATTCGAACGCTGCCTGATATCCGCTTCGTCTCCAGCACCAGTCGCGACAACTCGTCGATCATTCTGGTCAGGTTTCGCGAGATTTCCGAACGCCAGTTCGACAAGCGCGTGACCGAATTGCGGCGCCTGGTGCAGAGCAAGTACAACAGCGACCTGCCGGACGATGCCAAGGAACCTGACGTGCAGGAGCTCACCACGTCCAACGGCTTCCCCACGGCGATGGTTCTGCTGACCGGCCCCGCCAACGACGAGCGTCTCCGACGTACCGCACGGCAGATAAAAGACGATCTGGAACGCCTGCCGGGTGTCGACAGGGTACTGACCACGGGCCAGGCCGATCCCGAACTGCGGATTGAATTCGCGCCCGCAGAAGCGGCCGCGCGCGGGTTGAATGCAGCGCAGATTGCCGACGCGACACGAGCATGGTTCCGCGACACCTTCGCCGGCCGGGCGCGCGTAGGCGACGATGACTGGCTGGTGCGGGTGATTGGACAACAGGCCGATGCGGACTACCTGGGACGTTTAACGGTTCATTCGTCCAGCCTGGGTTCGCCCGTGCCGCTCTCCGCGTTGGCGACCGTGGAAACCGCGCGCGCACGCGCCGGCAGCCTGGCTTCCTCCAACGGCCAGCCTGCCGTGATTCTGTCGGTCACCAAGAAGAGCAAGGTGAACACGCTGAACCTGGTGGCCGACATCAACCATTACATCGCACAGCGCACACCAGCGCTCGGTCCCGGCGGCTTTGAGCTGATGCTGTTCGACGACCAGACCGTGCCGACAAAGCACGCGATCGGCGTGATGGAAGTCAATGCCCTGATCGGCCTGTTGATCGTACTGGGGTTGTGCTGGCTGTTTCTCGGCAGCCGGCTGGCGGTACTGGTCAGCCTAGGTATTCCGTTCTCGCTGGCTGGCGCATTCGCCGTGCTGTATGCCTTCGACTTCACCCTGAGCATCCCGGTGCTGCTCGGCATCGTCATCGCGCTCGGCATGCTGGTCGACGATGCGGTAGTGATCACCGAAGCGATCTACTATCGAATCGCACGGGGCACCGATGCTCTGGCTGCAACGCTTGCGGCCATTCGTGAGGTCGGACTGCCGGTGCTGGCCGCCGTTTCAACTACGATTGCCGCGTTCCTGCCGCTGATGCTAATGCCGGGCATCGTCGGCAAGTTCATGCTGCTGGTGCCACTGGTGGTGACGCTCGCACTCGTGATCAGCCTGCTCGAAGCGTACTGGATGATGCCGGCGCACGTGGTTGGCCTCAAACTCAACTTCACTCGCCCGACGCGATTGCAGCCGCTCCGGGAGCGCTACACGCACATGCTGAGGGTCAAATACACGCGCCTGTTGGTCCGCTTGATGCGCCATCCGTGGTTCAGCGCATTGGTCGTACTGGCCCTGTTCGTCGGCGCGGTGGGGCTGGTGGCGAGCGGCGCGGTGCGCACGCAGTTCTTCGCCTTCGACCCGATCCGCCTCTTCTACGTCAGCATCGACATGCCCAGTGGTACCGCCATCGACGTCACCCTGCGCGAAGCCGCCAAGGTCGAAGCCGTGGTGCGGGGCCACCTGAAGGATGGCGAGGCGCGCGGCGTGACGTCCTATGCCGGGGTGAGATGGACCGACACCGAGCCCCTCTACGGCGAAGCCTACGGCCAGGTTAGCGTGTCGCTCAACCCGCGTAGCAAGGGCATGCGCGAGGTCAGCGACGTCGTCGAGGCGATGCGCCGCGATGTGGAAGCGCTGCCCAGTCCCGGCAAGATTTCGTTTACCCAGATATCTGGTGGGCCGCCTGCCGCCAAGCCGATCAAGCTGCGTCTGCTGGGGGATAACGTCGACGAACTGCGCGCGGGATCGCGCGAACTCAAGCAGGCTGTCACCCAGATCGAAGGCACCCGCGACGTGACCGATGACGACTTGCCCGGCCGGCCCCAACTGGTGCTGCAGCTCGATTCCGAGGCGCTAAAAAGTGCCGGCCTCGACCCTGCCACTGCGGCGCGCCTGATCCGCCTGCATACCGAGGGCGAAATCATCGCCGAGACGCGCGACCGCGGCGACAAGATCGAAGTGCGGGTGCGCGGCGCCACTGCGAACAGCAACCGCATGGTCGATATCCAGCAATTGCTGGGCGACCCGGTCGCGCTGCCGGGAGGCGGCACCACCACGCTGGGGGCGCTGGTTCATGCCGACACCCGTAGCGGTTCGGGTGGCATCAAGCATTACAACCTCAAGCGCGCGATCACCATCGAATCCGATCTCGACAAGGACCGCCTCGACACCGTGGCCGCCAACGCTCGCATAGCTGAACTCTGGAGAACAATGGAAGCGCGTTACCCCAATACGCGCATCGACTTCACCGGTGAGCTCGACGACATCAACGAAAGCCTGGATGCGATGAAGATGCTGTTCCTGCTGGGTGTCGGCCTGATCTATCTGATCCTGGCCGCGCAGTTTCGCTCCTACTGGCAGCCGCTGCTGATCCTGCTGACGGTGCCGATGGCGTTTACCGGCGTGGTATTCGGGCTTTTTATCACGCAGAACCCGCTCAGCCTGTACACCCTGTATGGCGTGATCGCCCTGACCGGTATCGCGGTCAATTCGTCCATCGTCCTGATCGATGCGGCCAACGCGAGGCTGCATGCCGGCATGAGCCTGATCCACGCGACCCTGTATGCCGCGCGGCGCCGCGTCGTTCCCATCCTGATCACCACCGCGACCACCATCGGCGGCCTGTTCTCGCTGGCGGTCGGCCTCGGCGGCAAGTCGCTGATCTGGGGGCCAATGGCGGCGAGCCTGGTGTGGGGACTGCTGGTCGCCACCACGCTCACGCTGTTCACCATGCCGACCCTGTTCCGTCTCGCCATGCAACTGGGGCCCACCCTAAGCAAAAACATCGTTCACAGGCTAGTTCGCACCTCCGCAAGTTGACTCAATGGCGACCGAACTGAACCCGCGTTCTCTGCTGCTGGCTTCATTTCGCGCCGCTGTGGCGGCCGCCGACCCGGCGCAGGTCGTGCCGCCGCACCTGCCTGGGCCGCCACGCGGACGCACGCTGGTGGTCGGTGGCGGGAAGGCCGCTGCCAGCATGGCTGCAGCGGTCGAAGCCCATTGGCCGATCGACGCACCATTGTCCGGACTCGTCGTCACCCGCTACCAGCACAGCCTGCCCACCCGTCGCATCGATGTCGTCGAAGCCAGCCACCCATTGCCCGATGGTCGGGGCGAAACGGCGGCATTGAGGATGCTTGAGATGGTTTCGCAGTTGGACGAGGACGACCTGCTGCTGGTGCTGATTTCCGGCGGCGGCTCCAGCCTGCTGGCCGCGCCGGTCGACGGCGTCACTCTGAAGGAACTGCGCCAGGTCACCAAGGCCTTGCTGCACGCCGGTGCCACCATCCATGACATCAACACGGTGCGCAAGCACCTCACCCGCCTGTCGGGGGGGCGGCTGGCGCAGGCAGCACAAGGAGTCCCCGGGCTGGCATTGATCATTTCTGACGTGGTCGGCGACGATCCCACCGATATCGCATCCGGACCTTGTGCGCCCGATCCCACCACGTGCGCCGACGCGCTGGCGCGTCTGACTCAATTCGGGATCGCGCTTCCGCCTGGAATCAGGCGCGTCCTCGGAGCCTGTGCCTACGTGCAGGCCTTGGAGACGCCCAAACCTGGCGACCGGTGCTTCTCCGGCATGCGGAACCAGGTCATTGCCAGTGCACAGGGCAGCCTGATGGCAGCGGTACGATTCTTCGAGTCTCAGGGAATCGAGGCATTGCTGCTTTCGGACCGTGTCGCGGGCGACGCCCTGACCGCAGCCCGCCAGCATGCTGCGCTGGCCGCAGCGTGCTGCACCAGTCGGCCATTGGCTCTGATTTCGGGCGGCGAAACCACGGTGTCCCTGCAACCCTGCCACGGCCACGGCGGCCGCAACAGCGAATTTCTGCTGGCTTTGGCGCTTGCTGCACGAGAAAAGCCGATCTGGTCGATTGCCTGCGACACCGACGGCATCGACGGCAGCGAGCACAATGCCGGCGCAGTGATCACGCCCGATTCGCTTGCCCGCGCTCATGCGCTCGGCATCCCTGCGGATGCGCTACTCGAATCACACGACAGCCATGGATTTTTCTCGGCCCTGGGTGATCTAATCGTTACTGGCCCCACCCGCACCAACGTCAACGACTATCGAGCGCTGCTGCTTGGGATGGGTTGACGTAGTCTAATTGAGTCGCTGCACCTGCACTGGGTCCCCCACATTCAATCCATACTTGGCCGCGGCGCTGCCACGGTTCACCGCAAGCTCCAGCAGCCCAACACTGTTCATGAACCAGAAACCCTCCCCCTTGCCGACGAAGCCGAAGCTATCGCCATGCCTGAAGCGTTCGCCTGCAGCGCTGACGTGCGCATCTTTTGGCACATTCCTGACACCAGCCCAGGCGTTGCCGAAGTGATCGACATAGATGACCCGGGGCAGGTCTCCCGAATCGAACTCGACTTCGAGCGCGTCCAGCGCGGTCAGTTTGTCGGTGGGGAATTCGCCACGAGCGATCTCCGCAGCGACCTGCGCGAACAGATCTCTGCCATGAAACGTTGCCGGCAGGCCTTCCGGCTTCCAGGCGATGCGCCAGAACCGGGAATCGGCATTGCGTGCAGCGGCAATGGAAAGAAGGCCGTTGTCGGGTCCGACAAACCAGCGGCCGCCGGCCAGAACGACGACTGCATCGCGCGGGGTGCCGACGCCTGGATCCACTACTGCCAGAAACACGCTGCCTGAAGGGAAACCGGGCGCAAAAGCCGCCAGCAGGTGCGCGCCGGCATGCGCGTTGAAATCCGGCACTTCATGCAACAAGTCCACCACCTGTTGCGTGGGGGCGAGCTCTGCAAGCCGTGCCTTGATCTGTCCCACATAGGGATCGCGCAGGCCAAAATCCGTGAATAGTACGATCACCTTTTTTCCTGCATTGACTCAAATGATGACTATGCCTGACAGCACAGCACTGTCGCAACCCTTAACAAACGCGTTCCCAGCTTCTGGTTTTTCCTGGAATATTCCACACAATAAAAAAGCCGGGACTCCCCGGCTTCGTTATTGTGTGATGGATACTCGGCCTACTCGACCTCTACAGCGGATGCATTGCCTTCCGGGCGGTCAACCAGCTCGACCAGTGCCATTGGCGCATTGTCCCCATTGCGGAAACCATATTTCAGGATACGTAGATAACCACCGGGGCGGGTCTTGTAGCGCGGCCCCAGTTCGCCGAACAACTTGACGACGATTTCACGATCCCGCAGACGGTCGAACGCCAGACGATGGTTCGCCAGACTAGGCTCCTTGCCCAGGGTGATCAGCGGCTCGACGAAGCGACGCAGTTCCTTAGCTTTTGGCAACGTGGTTTTGATGACTTCGTGCTTCAGCAGCGACACGCTCATGTTGCGGAACATGGCCAGACGATGGCTGGTGGTGCGATTGAGCTTACGGTTGGATTGACGATGACGCATGGCTTGTCCTTTCAGTCAGTATTCTTGGGCAAGGTCGGCAGCCACGACGACCCGCACTTTATAGTTTGGTTTTGTTAACGGTAATTCAGGGACGCTCGAGGCCGGCGGGTGGCCAGTTCTCCAGTTTCATCCCCAGTGACAGGCTCTTGGAAGCCAGCACATCCTTGATTTCATTGAGCGACTTGCGGCCCAGATTCGGGGTGCGCAGCAATTCCGTCTCGGAGCGCTGGATCAAATCGCCGATGAAATAGATGTTTTCAGCTTTCAGACAGTTGGCGGAACGCACGGTCAACTCGAGGTCGTCGACCGGACGCAGCAGCAGGGGGTCGACCTGCGGCGAACGCGGCGACTCCGATTCGGCCGGCGTGCCTTCGAGATCGGCGAAAACCGACAGCTGGTTGACCAAGATGCGGGCGGCCGTGCGGACCGCCTCTTCAGGCTCGACCACGCCATTGGTTTCGATGTCGATCACCAGACGGTCGAGGTCGGTCCGTTGCTCGACGCGCGCACTTTCGACCGAGTAGGCAACACGGCGCACAGGGCTGAACGATGCGTCCACCAGAATGGAGCCGACTGTACGTGACTCTTCTGACACCTTGCGCGTAGTCGCCGGCTGATAGCCACGACCGCTTTCGATCTTGATTTCCATGTCGAGCTTGCCGCCTTTGGTAAGGTGGGCAATCACGTGATCTGGATTCAATATTTCAATGTCGTGCCCGAGTTCGATGTCACCTGCAGTCACCACGCCATCACCGGCCTTGGACACCTTCAGCACAGCTTCTGACTTGCCGTGCATCTTGAATGCGATGCCCTTGAGGTTCAGCAGGATGTCAACGACATCTTCCTGCACGCCTTCGATTGTCGAGTATTCGTGAACGACACCGCTAATTGCCACTTCAGTGGGTGCATAGCCCACCATGGACGAAAGCAAAATGCGACGCAGTGCATTGCCGAGCGTATGACCGTAGCCACGCTCGAAGGGCTCCATAATGACCTTGGCATGCAGCGGGGAGGCACGATCGACCTCCACAATACGCGGCTTGAGAAATTCCGTAGCGCTTTGCATAGAGTGCGATTCCTTAAGACTGACCCAGCTTATTTGGAGTACAGTTCAACGACCAACGACTCGTTGATGGTTGAGGGCAGTTCGGAGCGTTGCGGTGCAGCTTTGTAGGTGCCTTTGAGAGCCTTGGCATCCACCTCGACCCACTCGGGATAACCACGAGCAGCGGCGGCTTCGGCAGCAGCCTTGACCCGCAAATGCGCCTTGGCCTTTTCAGAAACCTCGACCACATCGCCGGCTCGCACCTGATAGGACGGGATATTAACGCGACGGCCGTTTACCGTGATGCCATTATGGCGAAGAATCTGGCGCGCCTCGGTTCGCGAAGCGCCAAAACCCATGCGGTAGCAGACCGAATCCAGACGCGACTCCAGCATCGAGAGTAGGTTCTCACCCGTCACACCCTTACGGCTGTCAGCACGTTTGTAGGTCAGGCGGAACTGGCCTTCCAGAACACCATAAATACGACGGATTTTCTGCTTTTCGCGCAGTTGCACACCATAGCCTGACAGGCGGGCGCCACTCTTTTGACCATGCTGACCAGGGGCATAGGAACGGCGCTCAATTGCACATTTATCAGTGAAGCATTTCTCCCCCTTCAGGAAGAGCTTTTCGCCTTCCCGACGGCACTGACGGCATTTGGGATCAAGATTACGAGCCATGATTTTCCCTAGAGTTTAGATACGACGCTTTTTGGAGGGGCGGCAACCGTTGTGCGGGATCGGGGTGACATCCGAAATCGCAACAATCTTGAAGCCCAGCGCGTTCAGCGCACGCACGGTGGACTCGCGTCCGGGGCCAGGGCCCTTGATGCGCACTTCAAGATTTTTGACGCCATATTCCTGGGCCATCTTGCCTGCGTTTTCAGCAGCGACCTGAGCCGCGAACGGAGTGGACTTCCGAGAACCCTTGAAGCCAGCGCCACCAGCAGTCGCCCACGACAGCGCGTTACCCTGACGATCAGTGATCGTCACGATGGTATTGTTGAACGAAGCATGAATATGGGCGATGCCTTCCGCCACATTTTTCTTGACCTTTTTGCGCACGCGCGTTGCTGTTTTCGTTGCCATGGTTAACCTTTATTTTCTGATGGCCTTACGCGGACCCTTGCGTGTACGCGCATTGGTGCGCGTACGCTGCCCACGCACCGGCAAACCCTTGCGGTGACGGAAGCCACGGTAGCAGCCAAGATCCATCAAACGCTTGATGTTCATGGTAATTTCGCGGCGCAGGTCACCTTCGACCGTGAACTGGGCCACACCCTCGCGGAGGCGCTCCATTTCAGCTTCGGACAAGTCCTTGACTTTCGAAGCAGGGGCTATGCCCGCGGCTTCGCAAATCTTGCTGGACGTCGTCCTGCCGATACCGTAAATGGCGGTCAACGCTATAACCGCATGTTGATGATTAGGGATGTTTACCCCAGCAATACGAGCCATTTGCAAAGCCCCGAACGCAAAACAAATAATTATAACACGTCAACCGACTTTTGGGTTGACTCGAATTCAAACTCGCAACGCGCCGTTTAACCCTGGCGCTGCTTGTGGCGAGGATCTGCGCAAATTACGCGCACGACACCTTTGCGGCGCACTACCTTGCATTTACGGCACATTTTCTTTACAGAGGCTTGCACTCTCATGGTTTTCTCCATTCACTCACCAGCAACATTCGGCTGGATAAAATTCACTTCGCCCGGAAGACGATACGGCCTTTCGTCAGGTCATAGGGGGTGAGTTCGACCGTCACCTTGTCACCAGGAAGGATGCGAATGTAATGCATGCGCATCTTTCCTGATATATGACTCAACAACACATGCCCATTTTCCAACTTGACACGAAAAGTAGCGTTGGGAAGGTTCTCCAGAACCTCACCTTGCATCTGTATGACATCTTCCTTAGACATCAGCGACCCATTAAACCACTCTTGAAATTGGCCTTCTTCAGCATGCCTTCGTATTGGTGAGACATGACATATGCCTGAACCTGCGCCATGAAGTCCATGGTCACCACCACAATGATGAGCAAGGAAGTTCCCCCAAAATAGAACGGAACATTCCATTTCAATATCAGGAACTCGGGCAACAAACACACAAGTGTGATGTAAATGGCACCCACCAGCGTCAACCGGGTCAAAATCTTGTCGATGTACCGTGCAGTTTGCTCACCGGGGCGAATTCCCGGCACAAATGCACCGCTCTTCTTCAGGTTATCCGCCGTTTCCTTGGGATTGAACACCAAAGCCGTATAAAAGAAACAGAAAAAGATGATTGCCAACGCATACAGCAACACATAAACAGGCTGCCCCGGCGACAGGGTTGACCCAATATCTTTCAGCCAACTCATGTTATCGCTACTTCCGAACCAACCCGCAAGGGTGGCCGGGAACAAAATGATGCTTGACGCGAAAATCGGCGGGATCACACCAGCCATGTTCAATTTCAATGGCAAATGCGAACTCTGACCACCGACCACCATTTTTCCAACCTGGCGCTTTGCATAGTTGACCAATATCTTTCGCTGGCCACGCTCGACAAATACCACCAAGGCCGTAACCAACAACACCCCGACAAACAGCATCAAGACCAGCGGAATCGAGAACGCACCGGTACGCGTCAACTCAAGCGTGCCCCCGATAGCATGCGGCAAGCCTGCCGCGATACCTGCAAAGATAATGATCGATATCCCGTTACCGAGACCGCGCTCTGTAATCTGTTCGCCCAGCCACATCAAAAAAATCGTGCCGGCAGTAAGCGTGACCACGGCGATCAAGCGGAATGCCATGCCCGGATCGAGCACCAAACCGGCTTGGGATTCAAGCGCGATTGCAATCCCCAGAGCCTGAAAGACAGCGAGGAACAAAGTTCCATATCGCGTGTACTGCGTAATCTTGCGCCGCCCTGACTCACCCTCTTTTTTCAGCGCCTCAAGCTGAGGCGACACAGTCGTCATGAGTTGCACGATGATCGACGCCGAAATGTACGGCATGATACCCAATGCAAATACGCTGAAGCGCGACAAGGCTCCACCTGAGAACATGTTGAACATGCCCAAGATGCCGCCGGTCTGCGACTTGAATAGCTGATCGAGGACGAGCGGATCAATACCCGGAACCGGAATAAACGTTCCGATCCGGTATACCACCAACGCGCCCAGAAGAAATAGCAGGCGGCGCTTGAGATCGCCAAACTTGTTCAAGCCGGTTTTGGGCGTGGCCAAAGCGCTAATCCTCGAAATTTATTCGGTGACGGTGCCGCCGGCTGCCTCGATCGCGGCACGCGCACCCTTTGTCACAGCAACGCCCCGCAACTTGACCGCCTTGGCGATTTCACCCGCGAGATAGACTCGCGCGGCCTTGGCCGACGAACTGACGATTCCGGCCTGCTTAAGCACAAGCAGGTCTATCTCATCGACACCAACGGAAGCCAACTCATACAGGCGCACACGTGCAGTATCCGCTTTGGTCAGGGAGACGAATCCACGCTTGGGCAGACGACGATGCATTGGCATCTGACCGCCCTCGAAGCCCACCTTGTGGAAGCCCCCGGCGCGGGACTTTTGGCCCTTATGACCGCGACCAGCCGTCTTGCCCAGCCCAGATCCTATCCCACGACCCACGCGACGTTTTTCTTTTTTGGCACCGTCTGCCGGTTTGATGTTGTTCAGTTCCATTTAAGCCTCGCACTTCACCAGATAGGCGACCTTGGTAATCATCCCGCGGTTTTCCGGCGTATCCAGCACCTCTACCGTATGATGCATCCGACGCAAACCGAGTCCACGCACACAGGCACGATGTGGTGCCTTGGTACCGATCAGACTCTTGACCAGCGTCACCTTGATTCTTTTCAGCTCGCTCATGGCTTACCCCGTGATGTCTTCGACAGACTTGCCGCGCTTGGCCGCAATATCCGACGGCGTCGACATTTTCATCAGTCCGTCAATCGTAGCTCGCACGACGTTGTAAGGATTGGTCGAACCCAGGCATTTGGCCAGAACGTTCTGCACGCCCATGACCTCAAATACGGCACGCATTGCGCCACCCGCGATGATCCCGGTACCTTCAGATGCAGGTTGAATCAGCACGCGCGATGCACCGTGCTGACCTACCACCGTATGATGGAATGTGCCATTCTTGAGGTTGATCTTGACCAGCCTGCGACGCGCTTCTTCCATCGCCTTCTGGACTGCAACCGGAACCTCACGGGACTTGCCTTTGCCCATGCCGATGCCACCATCGCCATCGCCAACAACGGTCAGCGCTGCAAACCCCATAATGCGACCCCCCTTCACCACTTTGGTGACACGGTTGATCGAGATCATCTTCTCGCGCAAGCCGTCGCCGCGCTCTTCGTTACTCGTAGGTGCTGTACGGGCCATCTTGATTCTGCCTCGTTAAAATACCAAACCGCCTTCGCGAGCCGCTTCAGCCAGGGCTTCAACGCGCCCATGAAACTTGAAGCCAGCTCGGTCAAAGGCCACTTTTTCAATTCCCAAACCCTTGGCTTTCTCAGCCAGGCGCTTGCCTACCGCTGTCGCCGCGGCCACGTTCCCACCGTTGGCCACCTGACCACGCATCTCCTTGTCATTCGAAGATGCACTGGTTATGACGGTACCGCCATCCGCCGAAATAATCTGGGCATAGATATGGCTGTTGGTGCGGTGAATTGCCAGGCGAATCGCCTTGACGGCCGCGATTTTGGCGCGGGTTTTGCGCGCTCTGCGAATCCGTGATTGCTTGGTGTTCATTATCTGTCCTTAAGCCTTATTTCTTCTTGGTCTCTTTCTTGATAACCACTTCGTCGCTGTAACGTACACCCTTGCCCTTATAAGGCTCAGGCGGACGATATGCACGAACATCGGCGGCTACCTGCCCAACTGCCTGACGATCAATACCCTTGATCACAATTTCAGTCTGGGTCGGAGTCTCTACCTTGACCCCTGCCGGCATCTTGTGAACAACCGGATGAGAGAATCCCAGCGTCAGATTGAGCGCATCGCCTTGCGCCTGGGCACGATAACCCACCCCGACCAGCGTTAGCTTTTTCTCGAAACCCTTGGACACACCCTGCACCATGTTGTTGACCAGCGCACGCATGGTCCCGGCCATCGCATTCGCCTGAACACTTTCGCTTCTAGGCGCAAAGGTCATGACACCGTCATTCAGCGCGACGGCAACGTCATTTGACATTGCCTGGCTCATCGAGCCCAGCGGACCCTTCACCGAAATTGCGCTTCCCAGCGACACATCGACGCCCTTCGGCAACGTAATGGGATTATTGGCTACACGTGACATATCCGCTCCCCTTTACGCTACGACGCACAGGACTTCACCACCCACGCCCTTGGCACGCGCATGGCGATCAGTCATCACACCGCTCGATGTGGACACTATGGCGACACCCAAGCCATTCATCACGCGCGGCAGCTCCTCGGCGCCCTTGTAGATGCGCAGGCCAGGCTTGCTAACGCGCTCGATGCGCTCGATTACAGGGCGTCCGGCGTAATACTTAAGCTGCAACTCGAGTTCTGGCTTGCCAGCCTCTCCACGAACGGCGAAGTCTTCAATGTAACCCTCGTCTTTCAGCACTTTGGCGATAGCCACCTTCACCTTCGAAGAAGGCATCGTAACAGCGGCTTTTTCGACCGATTGCGCATTGCGGATGCGGGTCAGCATGTCCGCGATGGGATCACTCATACTCATATCGTCTACCCCTTACCAGCTTGCCTTGACGATGCCCGGGATCTCGCCCCGCATCGCATACTCACGCAACTTGCCGCGCGCCAGGCCAAACTTGCTGAACACACCACGTGGCCGACCGGTCAACTGACAGCGATTTCGCTGCCGCACCGGGCTGGAGTTGCGTGGAAGTTCCTGCAATGTCTTGTACGCGGCCATGCGATCTTCATCGCTGGTTTTCACGTTGGCGATTAAAGCCTTGAGCTCAGCACGCTTGGCAGCATATTTCTTCACCATGCGCGCGCGCTTTTCTTCACGATTAATCAAGGATACCTTGGCCATGCCTACCTCAATTCTTGAACGGGAAACTGAAGGCGGCAAGCAGAGCCCGCGCTTCATCGTCAGTCTTGGCGGTGGTGGTGATCGTGATGTTCATTCCACGCAACGCATCAATCTTGTCGTATTCGATCTCAGGGAAAATGATCTGTTCCTTCACGCCCATGTTGTAGTTGCCCCGGCCATCAAAGGATTTTCCCGAAACACCACGAAAGTCACGAATACGGGGCATAGCCACGGAGACGAGACGATCCAGAAACTCAAACATTTGAGCACGGCGCAACGTGACCATGCATCCCACCGGGTAGTTGTCGCGTATCTTGAAGCCCGCGATGGACTTCTTGGACTTAGTGACCACAGGCTTCTGACCGGCAATTTTCTGCATGTCCGAGACCGCATGATCCATCACCTTTTTGTCGGCCACCGCCTCACCAACACCCATGTTCAGGGTGATCTTCTGGATGCGCGGGACTTCCATGACAGACTTGTAGCCAAACTGCTCAACCAGCTTTGGCACAACCGATTCACGATAAAATTCTTGAAAACGCGCCATGATTACCCCTGTGCGTCAACCATTTCGCCATTGGACTTGTAAACGCGAACCTTGCGCCCGTCCTCCAGCACTTTGTAACCGACACGATCCGCTTTCTGCGTGCCGACATTGAACAATGCGACATTGGAAGCCTGAATCGGCATCTCTTTTTCAACAATTCCGCCCTGGACATTGCGCATGGGATTGGGCTTCTGGTGTTTCTTGACCCGGTTCACGCCCTCAACCACCACATGACCATCATCCAGCACACGCAGCACGACACCGCGCTTGCCTTTGTCTTTACCCGTCAGGACGATCACCTGATCGCTTTTAAGAATACGTGCCATGATTCCCTCTCACAGAACCTCGGGCGCAAGCGAGACGATCTTCATGAACTTCTCGGTACGCAACTCACGGGTGACCGGCCCAAAGATACGGGTGCCGATCGGCTCTAATTTGTTGTTAAGCAATACGGCGGCATTACCATCAAAGCGCACGAGCGAACCATCCGGACGGCGAACACCCTTGGCGGTGCGCACCACAACGGCATTGTATACATCGCCCTTCTTCACACGACCACGTGGCGCCGCATCCTTGATCGTAACCTTGATAATGTCGCCCACACTTGCATAGCGGCGATGACTGCCGCCCAGCACCTTGATGCACATGACTGAGCGCGCACCAGTGTTGTCTGCCACGTCCAATACGGACTGCATCTGAATCATTTATTTGCCTCCAACTTTATCCACCAACGCGGTGGCCAGTTTTGGATCCCGTTCGGGAGAAAGCCCGCTTTGAGCGGGATTACTTGAGTCGGCGAACCGGACTTAATCCAACCGGCTCACCAACCGGAAAACCAAGCACTATACCGGGTCTTTGAACGTCATGCAAGCCTTAAACGCGTGCGCGCTCGAGTAATTTGCTGACCGTCCACGCCTTGGTTCGCGACAACTTGCGCGACTCCTCGATCTGAACCATGTCACCCTCATGAAACTCATTGTTTTCATCGTGTGCATGGTACTTCTTCGACAGGCGTATCACCTTGCCGATAACCGGATGCTTGACTCGACGCTCAACCAGTACCGTCACCGTCTTGTTCATCTTGTCGCTCACCACACGCCCAGTCAACGTGCGAACCATCTTCTTGACTTCAGTCATGCTTGATCCGCCTTCTCGCGCATAATGGTCTTGACCCGCGCAATATCGCTGCGAAGCTTGCCCAGGTCGGCAGTTTTGTTGGATTGTTGTGTAGCCACCTGCATCCGCAAAGCGAAGTGGGCACGCAACAGGGACTCAAGTTCCTGCTTCAATTCAGCGGCACTTTTGCCGCGCATATCTTTCGTATTCATCATTAGCTCCCGATCATGCGGGTGACGAAGGTTGTCGCAATCGGCAGTTTTGCTGCCGCCAGACGGAACGCTTCGCGCGCCAGTTCTTCGTTTACACCATCCATCTCGTACAACACCTTGCCCGGCTGAATTTCAGCCACATAATATTCAGGCGCACCTTTGCCGTTACCCATCCGCACTTCGGCAGGCTTACGCGAAATGGGCTTGTCCGGAAAGATGCGAATCCAGATGCGACCACCGCGCTTGATGTGACGCGTCATCGCGCGACGTGCGGCTTCAATTTGACGCGCAGTCAACCGACCACGACCTACGGCCTTCAGACCAAAGTCGCCAAAACTGACGTTGGCGCCGCGGGTCGCCAGACCCGTGTTGCGGCCTTTCTGCTCCTTGCGGAATTTTCTTCTAGCTGGCTGCAGCATGTTTCACTCCTGGTTTCTTGCCGCGCTTTTCCTGCTCTGCGACTGCAGGCTGATCGCCACGGTTCAGCGCATCGCCCTTGTATACCCACACCTTGATTCCGATGATGCCGTAGGTGGTCTTCGCCTCGGAAAAGCCATAATCGATCTCAGCACGCAGGGTGTGCAAAGGTACACGCCCCTCGCGATACCATTCGGTACGTGCAATTTCCGCACCGTTCAAACGGCCAGCACTCATGATCTTGATGCCCTGCGCACCCAAGCGCATTGCATTCTGCATTGCACGCTTCATTGCTCGCCGGAACATCACGCGCTTTTCAAGCTGTTGTGCGATCCCGTCAGCAATGATTTGCGCATCCGTTTCCGGTTTGCGTATCTCTTCGATATTGACGTGGACCGGCACAGTCATCAGGCGCGAAAGCTCATTTCTCAGAACTTCGATGTCTTCACCCTCCTTGCCAATGACAACACCCGGGCGACCGCTGAAAATGGTAATGCGTGCATTTTTAGCCGGACGCTCGATCAGCACCTTGGAAACGGAAGCGTGAGCAAGCTTTTTCTTCAGGAAGTCGCGAACCTTGATGTCTTCCAGCAGAGTGCTAGCAAAATTACGGTTTGAACCATACCACTTCGCAGTCCAGATACGCTGAACACCAAGGCGGAAACCGATTGGATGTATTTTTTGTCCCATTGCGCTTCCTTAATCCCCAACTGTCACGGTAATGTGACAAGTCGGCTTGCTAATACGGTTGCCGCGCCCTTTGGCACGGGCGGTAAAGCGCTTCAGCACCGCGCCCTGATCTACGTAGATCGTCTTTACTTTCAGGGTGTCAATATCGGCACCCTCATTGTGCTCGGCGTTGGCAATCGCCGACTCAAGCACCTTCTTGATAATGCCAGCTCCCTTTTTGGGGCTGAATGCCAGTATATTCAATGCGCTCTCGACACGTAGACCCCGGACCTGGTCTGCAACCAGCCGGCCCTTCTGTGCGGACAGGCGCGTACCACGCAAAATTGCAGAAACTTCCATCATGCGCTCCTTATTTCTTCGCCTTCTTATCCGCAACGTGACCCTTGAAGGTGCGCGTCAGGGAGAATTCACCCAGTTTGTGCCCGACCATGTTTTCAGTCACAAACACAGGCACGTGCTGACGGCCGTTGTGAACCGCAATTGTCAGCCCGATAAAGTCAGGCAACACGGTTGAACGACGCGACCAGGTCTTCACTGGGCGCTTGTCATTGGAGCCGCGGACGGCTTCAATCTTCTTCAGCAGATGCCCATCTACGAACGGGCCTTTTTTAATTGAACGTGCCATATCTTTCTACCTCAATCAGCGCGCGTTACGGCGGCGGACGATCATGTTGGAGGTGCGCTTGTTACTGCGGGTACGATAGCCTTTGGTCGGCGTGCCCCACGGGCTGACCGGATGACGGCCCGCTGCAGTTTTTCCTTCGCCACCACCGTGCGGGTGATCGCAAGGGTTCATTACCACACCGCGAACGGTCGGGCGAATGCCACGCCAGCGGTTTGCACCGGCTTTGCCGATTGAACGCAGGCTGTGCTCTTCGTTACCAGCCTCGCCCAGCGTGGCGCGACAGTCAACGTGAACCTTGCGGATTTCGCCCGAGCGCAGACGCAACTGGGCATAACTGCCTTCGCGCGCCAATAATTGGGCGGAGGTGCCGGCAGAACGCGCGATCTGCGCACCCTTGCCAGGCATCATCTCGATGCAATGCACCGTGCTACCCACCGGAATGCCACGCAAAGGCAAGCAGTTACCCACCTTGATGGGCGCCTCGATACCACTTACCAGTTGCGCCCCCACATCGACACCTCTCGGCGCGATAATGTAGCGGCGTTCACCATCGGCATAACACAGCAATGCAAGATGCGCGGAACGGTTCGGGTCATATTCAAGACGCTCAACCTTGGCAGGCACGCCATCCTTGGTGCGACGAAAATCCACCACGCGGTAATGCTGCTTGTGGCCGCCACCCTTGTGGCGAACCGTGATATGTCCATTGTTGTTGCGACCCGACCCGCGCTTTTGAGGCTCCAGCAAGGCTGCCACGGGCTTGCCTTTATGCAGGCCCGAAGTTACAACCTTAACGACCGAGCGGCGACCGGCAGAGGTGGGTTTGACTTTAATCAGTGCCATGTTTTTCTCCCTTACTGACCGGACGCGAAGTCGATGTCCTGACCCTGCTTGAGGGTGACATACGCCTTTTTCCAGTTGTCACGGCGACCCATGACACGACCGGAGCGCTTGACTTTGCCCTTGACGTTCAGCACCTGCACACCCGTCACTTCAACCTTGAACAGGCTCGCAACAGCTGCGCCTATTTCCTGCTTGGTGGCATCGGGCAACACGCGAAATACAACCTGATTCAACTTGTCGGCCACGCGCGTACTCTTTTCCGAGATCACAGGCGCGAGGATGACTTTGAGCAAACGCTCTTGACTAATCTCACGCATCACACCATCTCCTCAAACTGCTTGACCGCCGCCTTGGTGATCAGCACGTTTCCAAACTTGACCAGACTCCAGGGGTCGGCCTGATGCGGCTCCACGACATAGACGTTCGGCAGATTACGTGACGACAACCACAGATTGTCATCCACGCTATCCGCAATGATCATGACCTTGCCATAACCCATCGATTTCAACTTGCCAGCAAGAAACTTGGTCTTGGGAGAATCGACACCGAGGCTCTCCACAACCTTCAGTTTGCCCTCACGTGCAAGCTGAGAAAGGATGGTCGCCAGACCAGCGCGATACATTTTTCGGTTCACTTTATGGGTGAAGTTCTCGTTCGCTTTGTTCGGGTGCGCAACGCCACCCCCACGCCAGATCGGGCTCGAAGTCCGACCTGAACGCGCGCGGCCGGTGCCCTTTTGGCGCCAGGGCTTATGCGTGGAGGCAGTCACTTCGGCACGCGTCTGCTGGGCACGATTTCCACTGCGCGCATTGGCCTGAAAGGCTGTTACAACCTGATGGACCAGCGCTTCATTGTAGTCGCGGCCGAATGTTTCATCGGACGCAACGACACTGGTCACCTGCTGGCCGCGTTCGTCGATAACGGTCAAATCCATTAGGCACCCCCTTTCACTGCCGGGCGCACCACAACATGACCACCCTTCGAGCCCGGCACAGCACCTTTCAAGAGGACCAAGCCGCGTTCCAGATCAACCCGCACGACTTCAAGATTCTGCTTGGTACAGGTGACTGCTCCCATATGGCCGGACATACGCTTGCCCGGAAAAACACGACCAGGGTCCTGCGCCATCCCGATGGAACCCGGCACGTTATGCGAACGGGAGTTGCCGTGCGTGGCACGCTGCGACTTGAAGTTATGTCGCTTGATGGTGCCCGCAAAGCCCTTGCCCTGCGTCACACCGGTCACGTCGACCTTCTGCCCGGCCTGGAACAGTTCAACCGACACAGCGGCACCCGGCTGGTATTGCGCAGCGATTTCTGAAGGCACGCGAAACTCGCGCATCAACTCACCCGCGTCCACACCCGCCTTGGCGTAATGTCCGGCTTCCGATTTACTGACACGGCTATTGCGGCGGGCACCATAGGCAACCTGCACGGCCGAATAACCATCATTTTCTGACGTGCGCACCTGCGTCACACGATTGTTTGACATTTCCAGCACTGTGACGGGAACGGATGCTCCGTTCTCCGTGAAAATGCGGGTCATGCCGACCTTGCGGCCAACGAGCCCAATACCCATTTTCGTATTTCCTATCTCTAGCCAGCAGCCGAAGCCGCCAACGAGGGTTGTAGGTGCCGATTACTATTGACCGGCGACTTTTATTGCAACTGAAGGGGCGGCATTATACTTGCGCCGCCCACTTTTTACAACTTGATTTCGACGTCCACGCCAGCGGGCAGATCCAGCTTCATCAGCGCATCGACCGTTTTGTCCGTCGGATCCATGATGTCCATCAGGCGGCGATGGGTACGAATTTCAAACTGGTCTCGCGAAGCCTTGTTCACGTGCGGTGAACGCAACACGTCAAATCGTTCTATCGAGGTCGGCAACGGAACCGGACCTTTGACAACAGCGCCGGTACGCTTTGCCGTTTCGACGATTTCGAGCGCGGACTGGTCGATCAGTTTGTAGTCGAAGGCCTTCAGGCGGATGCGGATTTTTTGGTTTGTCATTTGTGCTTACTCTTCGATCTTGGCGACGACGCCTGCGCCGACGGTACGACCGCCTTCGCGGATGGCAAAACGCAGACCTTCATCCATGGCGATCGGCTGAATCAGCGATACCTTGATGCTGACGTTGTCGCCAGGCATCACCATCT
>WGNC01000022.1 GCA_016124745.1 Thiobacillus sp. | reverse complement strand
CTATGCTAGTTGCCAGACCAGCCAAAACCAGTCCAACTACCGCAACAACACCCACACCTATCGGCTGTAAATTGTTAAAGATCAATCGATTAAACCCACAACTCCTAAAAGCAGGCCGTTTCGAGAAGGTGCGCATTCTACGTAGTTCACATAAAACGTCAACATATTATTTCGAAATGGTTGCGGGGGCAGGATTTGAACCTACGACCTTCGGGTTATGAGCCCGACGAGCTGCCAGACTGCTCCACCCCGCGCCTGTCGCAAATAGAACTGCGTCAATCGAGAAGCGGAACTATAGCAAAGCAAACCCGATCGCGTCAACACTTCAACGCCCTTCGGTAGAGCGATTCACCTTGCCGCGGTCGATATCCGCATTGTTTTCAATAGCCTGTCGGGACATATTTGTTTCCAACACCTCAGCAACGGGACGCACGTAATAATCCGTAATACATAAAGTCCGCGAATCCTGCCGCTTTGGCATGTGCCCTGGCAGGCATCCCGCCAGCAAAATCGCTACCATTCAACGTAATCTGTCGAACGAAAGCTGACCGTGCGGATCATCAATTTCTCCATTTCGCGCTTGCCGCGTATCGAGTTCGGTTCGGGCTCGCTTGCAAAATTGCCGGCCATTGCTGGCAGGTACGGCCGGCGAACACTCCTTGTCACCGGCGCGGGCTCGATGCGGAAATCGCCGTTCTGGTCGGCCGTGACAGACGGGCTGAAAGCACAGGGCATTTCTTGGTTGCATCTGTCGATCCCCGGCGAACCCTCACCGCAGATGATCGATGAAGCCGTACGGGAATTCCGTTCATCATCGATTGACGGGGTGATTGGCATAGGTGGCGGCAGTGCGCTGGATGCCGCGAAGGCGATCGCCGGCCTGCTCAAACCCGGTAATTCGGTGATTGATCATCTGGAAGGTGTGGGACCTGAAATGCCCTACGACGGCCCGGCCACGCCGTTCATAGCCGTGCCGACCACTGCAGGAACCGGCTCGGAAGCAACCAAAAACGCGGTGTTGAGCGTGCAGGGCCCAAATGGTTTCAAGAAATCGTTTCGCGACGAGAAACTGGTGGCGGAATACGCACTGGTCGATCCGGATCTGTTGGCAAGCTGCCCGCAGTCCGTCATCGCAGCCAATGGCATGGATGCCTTGACCCAACTGCTGGAATCGTACGTCTCCAGTCGAGCCTCACCGATGACCGATTCGCTTGCATGGGGCGGCATGAAGGCTGCGCGTGACGGCCTGCCTGGATTTTATGCTGACGCCGGCGACGCAGCGGCACGCGAACGGATGGCCTATGCGGCACTGATGTCGGGCATCACGCTGGCGCAAGTCGGACTTGGCTCCGTGCATGGTCTGGCGGCACCGCTCGGTGCATTCTTTCCGATTCCTCACGGCGTCGCATGCGGCACGCTGGTGGCAACGGCAACGCGAACCAACATCGAAGCGTTGCGCGCACGTGATCCGGACCACCCGACGCTGGACAAGTACGCCCAGGTGGGACGCCTGCTGAGCAAACAGGGACAACTGAACCGGGATGCGGCTCACGCCGTTCTGGTCGACACACTGGAAGCCTGGACGCGCGAACTCAAGCTGCCGACATTGGCACATTTTGGGGTGACGCAAACCGACATCCCGCGCATTGTGGCCAATAGCCGCGGCAGCAGCATGGCAACCAACCCGATCAGGCTCGACGATAGTGAAATTGCGGCCATTGTTGCCGCGCGACTTTGACCCTGCCTATTCAAGTTGAACGGTTGTTCAACCGCTATTTCTGCGAATTCACTATTTACCTGGAGCACATCCATGTCCGGCCTTCTGATATTTTTTGTTGTGCTCGCATTATTCGCCATTTTCGGCGTATTCATCTTCAACCAACTGGTGGCACTGAAACACAACGTAGGCAAGGCCTGGTCGAACATCGATATCCTGCTCAAGCAGCGACACGATGAGTTGCCGAAACTGGTCGAAACGTGCAAGCAATACATGCAGTTCGAGCAGGAGACACTGGAAAAAGTCATGCAGGCGCGCAGCCAGGTCGCCAGCGCGCGCGAATCGCACAACATTCCCGCACTGGGACAAGCCGAAGGTGCGCTTCGCCTGGGGCTGGGCAATCTGTTTGCAGTCGCCGAAGCTTATCCCGAGCTGAAAACCAACGAGACGTTCCAGCATCTGCAGGCACGTATCACCGGTCTGGAAAACGCCATCGCTGACCGCCGCGAGTTCTACAATGAATCGGTCAACGTCAACAATGTGCGCGTCGAACAGTTCCCGGACACCGTTGTGGCGCGGCTGTTCGGCTTCCGACAGTTCCCGCTGCTGCGCTTTGCCGCAGAAGAGAAAAAAGACGTCGACCTGAAACAGCTTTTCAATAGCTAATGGTCCACACGCGCTGGGCGACCGAGTGGCGGCACGATTATGCCAACCTCGCGCTGGGCGGCGGCAACCTGCTGATCCTGCTCCTCGGTCTCCAGATGCATTCGCGTCTAGGCTGGCAAATCAGTTTTGTGCTGGTTGGGCTGACCAGTTTCTGGGCCTGGTATGCAAACCTCAGACGCTATCGCACCGTCGCCGACACGCCGACATCGCGGATCGCATCCGCACCCCAGGGCTATATCGAAATCGTAGGGCGTGGCAAGCAGCCACCAGGCGAGACCCTGGTCAGCCCGATCAACAACCTGCCCTGCCTGTGGTATCGCTACCGCATTGAGCGCCGCAATGGCGATCGCTGGGAATACATCGATTCCGGGATATCTCACGACACGTTCGGCATTAACGATGGCAGCGGCCATGTGCTGGTCGACCCCGATGACGCTGAGATCATCACCTCGCACAAACAGGTTTCAAGTGCGGGCGACTACCGCAGAACCGAATGGACCTTGATCGAGGGGGAAACGATTTACGTCATTGGCGAACACGTCACCCTAGGCGGCCCCAACGCCATCCTCGACAAAAAATCCGATATGTCCACCTTGCTGGCTGAGTGGAAGCAGGACAAACCCGCCCTGCTGGCGCGCTTCGATGCAGATCGCGACGGTGAAGTCAGCCTCGAAGAATGGGAGCGTGCGCGTCAGGCTGCGACCGACGAGGTCGACCGCGCCCACCTTGACATTCGCCTGAGGGACGGCATCCACATGATGCGGAAACCCGCCCATGGCCGCCCATATCTAATTGCCAACCGTAAGGTCACGACACTGGTGCACCACTTCCGCTTGTGGAGTTGGGTTCACTTGTTGCTCATGCTGGCTTCGCTACTGGGGTTGTCTCTGCTTGTCGGGCCGGGCTGAGCACTTGCCCTACCCGCCTTCGCTACCTATAGTGGCTAGACATGGAGGATACGCAATGAAAAACGCCGTACCTGAAACCCCACCCGACTACGATCACACTCGCATTATCGAACGGCCAGATGGCTGCTACTGGATCGATGCCGACACGGGCGAGGAATATGGCCCCTTTGCGAGCCTGTTCGAAGCCGTTCAGGATATGGAATACAACGCAGACAGTGACTATGAACCCGGTGAAACCGTGGAAGAAGCCGAGAACGAGATTGGAATCTCCGACTGGATCGACCCGGATACCGGCGATCCCGGCGAAGACTCTCACCGCCCTGCGGACTGAATGGCCGCTGAATCCGTCCGCCCCGGTTTGCACGGCGCAGCAGATTCAGCGATCCGCGCCTCACGCTCAAACAGATTGTCGCGATAGGGATTGCCGCCCTTCGTCCAGGCGAGTAGCCCTGCCAACGGATACAGCGCTAGCAGAAACACGCCCCAGTGTTCAAACTGCCTGACATGCGCACGCTCATGCGCTCGGGTTGCTTCAAGCGCGTCCAGTGACGCACCCACCACCACATGACCGAGTGTCATGGCGGCCACGGCACCACTAAACGGGAAGCCCCGGCGCAAGACCCAGGCAGGCCAGCCACCCGCGGACTCCAGTACGCCATCCACCTGCTGCAGCGTGCCTCCGCTGCCGCGTGCAATGATCGCGACCAGCACGCCCGGCAAAGTCGCCGGCAACGCCCACAGATAGATAAAGAGCCGCGGCATCAAGCGTCCATGGGGTCCGCAAACCAGCGCTCGCCGGGCAGGCCCGCACGCACGAATTGCGCGCGTGCCCGTTCAAGCTGTGCTGCGGTACCTGCAGCATACACATCGAATCGATGCAGATCCGGATAATCCAGCACGACGCTTTCCAGCAAGGCCTCCAGATCATCGCTCGGTGCATGCGGCACGTAGTTGAAATTGTCCAGCGCATCGGCCCAGGCGCGGCACAGATTGTCCTGATAATGGCCTGCCGCGTCGGCCAGCCAGTGCAGATCCATCGATTCGGCCAATTCCAGCGACATGGCATGCTGGATCAGGCTCTTGATCGGCGCAAAGCCAGCACCAAACGCCAGAAAAATTACCGGACGGGGCGAGTCCTCGTCCAGCACGAACTCGCCGTATGGCCCTTCCAGATCTACCGAATCATTAGCTGACAATTTGGCGAACAGGGCATCTGCGAAAGCATCGCCGAAACGGCGAGGGATATGCACCTCGATGTGGCGATCCTCGCATGGGCAACTGGCGATCGCATAGCGGCCACTGGCGCCGCCGAATCCGATCTGTATGTTCTGCCCGCCAAGGAATCGCAGGCGCTGGCTGCGCGGTGCCAAAATGTGCAGTGCTGCAATCTGGGGATTGAATACCTCGACCGATTTCACCTTGGCGACGAGCTGCTGCACCGGAATATCGCGCGCGCCCGCCACATTGGCCTCGATCACCACATCGTTGACCGGCGCATAGGAGCACAGCAGAACCATTCCGGCGTCCTTCTCGGCCGGCTTCAGCACATAGTCATGAGCATGGACTTTTTTGACTTCGCCCGACACCACGCGCGCCTTGCAATCACCGCAATTGCCGTTGCTGCAACCGTAGTTGAGCGAGATGCCGTTGCGAAGTGCGGCTTCCAGCAAGGTGTCGTTGCCTTCCACAAAGAATTCATGACCGCTCGGCTGGATGGTGACGTGGGCTGACATGATCCTGAGTATCCTTTCCTGGGCAATCACTGCCTGGGCCAGTGCTGCTTCCGGTGGCATCTCGGCCAGGTTACGCAACAGAAAAGCCCGCACACTGTGCAGGGCATGATGCGTCTCGGCGCTCGCGTCTTCATCGAATTCATCGATCTTCTCGTCCAGCCAGGCCATCACATTGCCGTAGTGCAGCAACAGGGCCTTGGCAGCCGCGTATTCGTCACCCAGCTCGTTCAGGCGCGCCACCAACACGTCCTTGTCGGGCAAGGCGCGTTCACGCACCCGCTTGGCGAACGCCTTGTCCTTGATTTCCGATACCCGTCGAAACTCTGCGTCGTCGTCCCACGTCACCTCAGGGAACGCGCGCAGCAACTCGTCGAGCTCGATCATGCCGTCAAACGTTGCCAGCGTGCCGAAGCGGATCATTTCCTGCAGCGCATGGCGCGGCTGTCCGACCAGCTTGGCAACTCGGGATAGCGGGAGAAGATGACTCATGCCACGATGTTACTCCGTGTGTCCGGCTGACAGAATCGGCAATTCAACAGATTCTGAATCCCTGATTCAGACTTCCGGAATCTTCTGCCCATACAATCGCAACATGACTGCAATTGCCATCCGGCCCTGCCCGGCCGCCGCCCGCGCCACCCTCGAACAAGCCGGACTCGCACCCGCCTGGGCGCGGCTGTACGCCGCACGCGGGATAACCCATCCCGATCAGATCACCCATCGGCTGCCGCAGTTGCTGCCCCCCACCGACCTGCTGCATATCGGGCGTGCCGCCGGCCTGCTGGCCGATGCCATCCGCGATAAAAAGCGCCTGCTCATCGTTGCCGACTACGATGCCGACGGCGCCACTGCCTGCGCCGTCGGGGTGCGCGGACTGCACATGCTGGGCGGACAGGTCGATTATCTGGTCCCCAACCGGCTCGAGCACGGTTACGGCCTCACTCCCGACATCGTCAAGCTTGCCGCCGAACGCCACCCCGACCTGCTCGTCACGGTGGACAACGGCATTGCCGCGGTGAGGGGGGTGGCGACTGCAAATGCACTCGGTATCCCGGTTCTGGTCACGGACCATCACCTGCCGGGCGATGCCTTGCCTGATGCGGCCTGTATCGTCAATCCCAACCAGCCAGGTTGTGCGTTCGCGTCAAAAAATCTGGCGGGCGTGGGGGTGATGTTTTACGTGCTGCTGGCATTGCGCGCCGAACTGCGTCGGCGCGGTGTGTATGAAGACCAGGTCGAACCCGATCTGCGTACCCTGCTCGACCTGGTCGCGCTTGGTACCGTCGCCGACGTCGTCAAGCTCGACGCCAACAACCGCACCCTCGTCGCCCAGGGACTGGCACGGATGCGCGGCGGCAAAGCCAGCACGGGGGTCAATGCACTGTTTCGCGCGGCCGGGCGCGACCCCGCGCGTGCCACCGTGTTCGACCTCGGCTTCATGCTCGGCCCGCGCCTGAACGCCGCCGGTCGCATCGACGACATGGCGCTCGGCATCGAATGCCTGCTCGCCGACGACCCGGGGACCGCGCATCAGCTGGCGCAGCAACTCGACACACTCAACCGCGCCCGGCGCGAGGTCGAAGCCGACATGCTGGAAGATGCACTCGCCATCCTCGCCACCTTCAATCCCGACGAAAGCCACACCCTCACAGCATTTCAGCCCGGCTGGCACATCGGCGTCATCGGCATCCTGGCCTCACGACTCAAGGACAAGTATCACCGTCCCACCATTGTCTTCGCCAGCAACGACGCCGGTGAACTCAAGGGCTCGGGACGCTCCATCCCCGGCCTGCACCTGCGAGACGCGCTCGACCTCATCGACAAACGTCACCCCGGGCTGATCAAGCAGTTCGGCGGTCACGCCATGGCTGCAGGACTCAGCATTCCCGCAGGCCGTCACGACGCCTTCAGTGAGGCATTCGAGGCAGTCGTCTCCGAACTGATCGATCCGGCGGCCCTTGAGGGCGTGATCGAAACCGATGGTGAACTCGATGCCGCCGACCACAGTTACGCCCTCGCCGAACAATTCGACCATGCCGTATGGGGCCAGGGCTTCCCGGCTCCGTTGTTCACCGGGCTGTTTGATGTCGCAGCGCAGCGTATCGTCGGGGAGAAGCACACGAAATTGACGCTGACACGCAACGGCGACGTGTACGACGCCATGCACTTCTTTCATTCAGACCCGCTGCCGAAATGCATACGCGCCGTCTACGCGCTGATGCCCAACGACTTCAATGGCCAGCAATCTCTGCAACTGAAGCTGCATCACTGGGAGGCGGTGAGCTGATTTGTTGACTGGCCGTTTGCGGCATGCCGGATCTCAGCGATATCCCTCGGGATTCGCCTGCTGCCAGCGCCATGAATCGGCGCACATGCGCGTCAAATCGTATTCGGCACGCCAACCCAATTCGCGCGCGGCACGCGTTGGGTCCGCCCAGCATTGCGCCACATCCCCCGGACGACGCGCCACGATCCGATAGGGTATCGTCTTCCCGCTGGCGGCCTCGAACGCGCGCACCATGTCCAGCACGCTCACGCCGCGCCCCGTGCCCAGGTTCCAGGTCTGCACCCCACTTGTTTGCATCAGCTTGTTCAATGCTGCCACGTGTCCGCGCGCCAGGTCGACCACATGGATGTAGTCGCGTACGCCAGTGCCATCCGGCGTCGGATAGTCGCCGCCGAATACGCTGAGCTGCGGCTGTCGTCCCACCGCCACCTGCGCCACATAGGGCATCAGGTTGTTGGGAATGCCGCGTGGATCCTCGCCGATAAGCCCTGATTCGTGTGCCCCCACCGGATTGAAATAGCGCAGCAACGCAACGTTCCAGTCCGCATCGGCATGCGCAACGTCGCGCAGCATGTCCTCGATGAAAAGCTTGGAACGGCCGTAGGGATTGGTGGCGGACAGAGGAAAATCTTCGGTGATCGGCACCGTTGCGGGGTCGCCGTAAACCGTGGCGGACGACGAAAAAACCACCCTCTTCACCCCGGCGGTCGCCATTTCCTCGAACAGCACCAGACTGCCCGCGATATTGTTATCGTAATACTGCAGCGGCTTCTGCACCGATTCGCCCACCGCCTTCAAACCGGCAAAATGCACCACCGCGTCAATTCGGTGTTCAACAAACAGCTTGTGCAGAACGACCCGATCGCGGATATCGCCCTTTACGAAGATCACGGGCTTGCCCGCAATCCGTGTCACCCGCTCGAGCGACTTCGAGCTGCTGTTCGACAGGTTGTCGATCACTACCACTTCATGGCCTACCGCCAGGCATTCCACGGCGGCGTGCGAGCCGATATAACCGGCACCGCCCGTCAATAAGACCTTCACGCGCATCTCCAAGTCATGGTTTTATCTTGACTGTTCCAGGCACAGCGCCAAAGCCGCCCGCCAGTCCTGCAGCCGCAGGCCGAACGTCCGTTCCAGCCTGTCATTGCTCAGGCGTGAATTGAGCGGCCTTTTCGCCGGGGTCGGGTACTCGTTGCCAGGGATGGGAAGCAGGTGGGCCGGCACACAGGTTTCATCGAACTCCTCGAGTGCCTGGATGGCCTCGGCGAAGCCGTGCCAAGACGTCTCACCGGCATTCGTCATGTGATAGACGCCCCAGGGTACACCACGGTCGAAGCCGCTAGCCGGCGAGACGATCTGGCTCAGCACCTGTGCGGTCGCCTCGGCCAGATCGCGACACCAGGTCGGTGCGCCGACCTGGTCGGCGACAATTTTCAGCTCGGGTCGCTCGCGCAGCAGACGGCGCATGGTCAGCATAAAATTGCTGCCGCGTGTGCCGTACACCCAGGAGGTGCGGAAAATCAGATGGCGACAGCCTGCGGCCTGGATGGCGCGCTCGCCTGCCAGCTTCGTCGTTCCATACACATTGAGCGGACCGCAAGCGTCATCTTCTCGCCATGGCGCGGCGCCGCTGCCATCGAATACATAGTCGGTCGAGTAATGCACCAGCAGCGCGCCCGTTCTGCCGGCGGCTTCGGCAAGGATCCCGGGGGCGGCGGCGTTCACTGCATGCGCCAGCGCGGGTTCGCTCTCGGCCTTGTCCACCGCGGTGTACGCGGCCGCATTCGCGATGATGTGCGGCGCGATTTCACGAACGTTCTTGCGCACCGCATCAGCATCGGCCAGGTTCATCGAACTGGAATCCAGCGCGACCACCTCGCCCAGGCAGGCCAGGGTGCGTCGCAGCTCCCAGCCGACCTGGCCGTTGGCGCCTGTGAGCAAGATGCGTCGCCTGCTCATGGGTAGACTTCTGCGTCCTTGAGCAGCGGCAAGGCCTGATCCTTGTCGGAAAGGGTGGGCGCTGCTTCCAGCGGCCATTGCACACCGATCTCCGGATCGTCCCAGCGGATGCCACGATCCCACTGCGGTGCGTAGTAGGCGGTGGTCTTGTAAAGGAAGTCGGCGACGTCGGACAGCACCATGAAACCATGTCCAAATCCCGGTGGAACCCACATCATGCGCTGGTTATCGGCAGACAGCTCGTAGCCCACCCACTGCCCGAAGTGCGCCGAGGATCGACGCAAATCGACCGCCACATCGAATACCGCGCCGGTCACCACGCGGACCAGCTTGCCCTGCGGATCGTTGAGCTGGTAATGCAGGCCGCGCAGCACGCCTTTGGCCGAACGTGAATGGTTGTCCTGCACAAAATCCGGGGCGAGTCCCAAATCGGCAAAGGTCCTGCGATTCCAGCTTTCGAGGAAGAAGCCGCGCGCATCTCCGAAGATCCTGGGTTCCAGAAGCAAGACACCGGGGAGCGGAGTTTTGATCACCTTCATCAGAACACCTGCTCGTCGAGGATGCTCAACAGATACTGCCCGTAGCCATTCTTTCTCATCGGCGCTGCCAGTTTCTCCACCTGTTCCGCGCTGATGTAGCCCTGGCGAAAGGCAATTTCTTCCGGGCACGCGATTTTCAGGCCCTGGCGTTTCTCTATCGTCTCGATGAACAGCGAGGCTTCCAGCATCGACTCGTGCGTGCCGGTGTCGAGCCAGGCATGGCCCCGCCCCATGATCGACACCTCAAGCGCTCCCGCTTCAAGGTAGCGACGGTTGACGTCGGTGATCTCCAGCTCGCCTCGAGGCGACGGCTTCAGGCTGCGGGCGATGTCCACGACGCGGTCGTCGTAAAAATACAGGCCCGTCACCGCATAGTGGGATTTGGGACAAGCAGGCTTTTCTTCAAGACTGATGGCCTTGCCGGCAGGGTCGAATTCCACCACGCCATAACGTTCCGGATCCTGCACCCGATAGGCGAATACCGTAGCGCCGGTTTGCCTGGCACTGGCGGCGCGCAGATCTTCGGCCATCTCGTGGCCGTAGAAGATGTTGTCGCCAAGCACCAGTGCACTGGTGTCGTTGCCGACAAAATCGGCGCCGATGACGAACGCCTGTGCCAATCCCTCCGGGCTGGGCTGTACGGCATACTGCAAATTGAGGCCCCACTGGCTGCCGTCGCCAAGAAGCTGCTCGAAGCGAGGCGTATCCTGCGGCGTCGAGATGACCAGGACGTCCTGAATCCCCGCCAGCATCAGCGTGGTGAGCGGGTAGTAGATCATCGGCTTGTCGTAGATCGGCAGCAACTGCTTGGACACGGCAAGCGTCGCCGGGTACAGGCGGGTGCCCGATCCGCCGGCGAGAACGATTCCCTTGCGACTCATGGCGCGCTCCTCTCGCTGTATTGGGTATCGAGCCACTTGCGGTATTCCCCGCTTGCGACATGGTCCACCCAGGGCATATTGTCGAGATACCAGCGCACGGTCTTGCGGATGCCGGTCTCAAAGGTTTCGGCCGGTTTCCAGCCTAGTTCGCGATGGATCTTGCCGGCGTCGATCGCGTAGCGGCGGTCGTGGCCGGGGCGATCCTTCACATAGGTCAGCAGGCGTGCGCAGGGGCCGGCCGGGGCGGGGCGCATTTCGTCCAGCAGCGCACACACCGTATGCACGATCTTGATATTCGGCATCTCGTTCCAGCCACCGACGTTGTAGGTTTCTCCCACCCTGCCTTGTTGCAGTACGGTGCGAATCGCCGAACAATGGTCGGTGACGTACAGCCAGTCGCGCACGTTCATGCCGTCGCCATAGATCGGCAGCGGCTTGCCCTGGGTGGCATTGAGGATCATCAGCGGGATGAGCTTTTCCGGAAACTGGTAAGGACCATAATTGTTCGAGCAGTTGGTGGTCAGTACCGGCAGGCCGTAGGTGTGATGGTAGGCGCGCACCAGGTGATCGGACGACGCCTTACTCGCCGAATACGGGCTGTTGGGCGCGAAAGGCGTGGTCTCGGTGAATGGCGCGTCGTCGGGCCCCAGTGAGCCGTAAACCTCGTCGGTGGACACGTGGAGAAATCGGAAAGATGCCTTGTCAGCTGCCGATAAGCTGATCCAGTGGCCTCGCACTTCTTCCAGCAGATGGAAAGTGCCGACCACGTTGGTCTGGATGAAGTCTTCCGGGCCGTGAATCGAACGATCGACGTGCGATTCGGCAGCGAAGTTGACGATCGCACGCGGACGATGCTGCCCCAGCAGGCGTCCGACCAGCGCGCGGTCCCCGATGTCGCCCTGAACGAAGATGTGACGTGGATCACCCCCAAGGTCGGCCAGATTCTCCAGGTTGCCGGCATAGGTCAGCTTGTCGAGATTGATCACCGGTTCGTCGTTCACACGCAACCAGTCCAGAATAAAATTTGCGCCGATAAAGCCGGCGCCGCCGGTGACCAGGATCACGACCACTCCCTTTTCAACCGCCTATTGGCATTGATGTTCCGGTTCTTCACAGTTTCCATTCCGATATCAATTGAGAGTCAGCTGCAATGATGCTCAAGGAAATCACGGTATGCCTGGGCAAGGCCCGCAGCCATTCCAGTCTCCGCAACCCATCCCAGACGATTGAGCCGGCTCACATCCATGAGTTTTCTCGGCGTGCCGTCAGGCTTGTCGGGATCGAAGACGATTTCGCCATCGTAATCCACCGCGCGCCTCACCGATTCTGCCAACTCTTTGATCGTCAGGTCGGTCCCCACCCCGATATTCACCAGCGGCGGCATGAACACGCCGGTCGCCTGTTCGTCGCTTCCCAGCAAGGTATCGTATTGCGCATCCGGAAGGCGCATCAGAAACACGCAGGCGTCCGCCATGTCATCGCTGTACAGGAATTCGCGCCTGGGCGTGCCTGTGCCCCACACCGTGACGGCAGGCCGGTTGTTCACCCTGGCTTCGTGAAACTTGCGGATCAGCGCGGGGATGACGTGGGAATTTTCCGGGTGGTAGTTGTCGCCGGGGCCATACAGATTGGTCGGCATGACGGCGATGAATTTGGTGCCGTATTGCCGGTTGTAGCTCCAGCACATTTCGATCCCGGCGATCTTCGCCAGTGCGTAAGGCCGGTTGGTCGGTTCCAGCGGTCCGGTCAGCAGATATTCCTCTTTCATTGGTTGCGGCGCCAGCTTCGGATAGATGCAACTGGAACCGAGGAACATCAGGCGTTTGACGCCGTTCTTCCAGGCCGCGTGGATGACGTTAGTCTGGATGGCGAGGTTGTCGCGGATGAATTCTGCCGGGTAGACGTTGTTGGCGTGAATGCCGCCGACCCGAGCTGCGGCAAGGAACACGTAGTCGGGCTCTTCTGCGGCGAAAAAGGCTTCGACTGCAGTCTGGCTGGTGAGGTCGAGTTCGGCATGAGTGCGGGTAACGAAATTCATGTACCCCTTGTCGCGCAGGGTGCGCATGAGGGCGGAACCGACGAGGCCACGATGGCCCGCAACGTAGATCTTGGCGTCCGCTTTCATGCGTTTACTCGTTATAGTCCATGGCCTTGTAGCCATGCTTCTTCACCAGTTCGTCTCGCTCGGCGGCTTTCAGGTCTTCGCGCACCATTTCGGCCACGAGTTCGGCAAAGCTGATCTTCGGCGTCCAGCCGAGCTTTTGGTTGGCCTTGGACGGATCACCGAGCAGGGTTTCGACTTCGGTGGGACGGAAATAGCGCGGGTCGACGGCGACGATGCAGCGGCCCTCTCCCCCGGCCTTTATGCCCTCCAGGGTGCCTCTCCAGCCTGCGGGAGCGGGGAGCAGGTAACCTCTTTCGTCGACGCCCTGGCCTGCCCAACGAATGACCATGCCGAGTTCCCTGGCGGCGGCGTCGACGAAGTCCCTGACCGAATATTGCACGCCAGTGGCGATGACGAAGTCTTCGGCTTGCTCCTGCTGCAGCATCAGCCACTGCATTTCGACGTAGTCCTTGGCGTGGCCCCAGTCGCGCTTGGCGTCCAGGTTGCCGAGGAACAGGCAATCCTGCAGGCCCAGCTTGATGCGTGCCAGTGCACGGGTGATCTTGCGGGTAACGAAGGTTTCGCCGCGCACCGGGCTTTCGTGGTTGAACAGGATGCCGTTGCAGGCGTACATGCCGTAGGCCTCGCGGTAGTTGACGGTGATCCAGTAGGCGTAGAGCTTGGCCACGGCGTAGGGACTGCGCGGATAGAACGGCGTGGTTTCCTTCTGCGGGGTTTCCTGCACCAGGCCGAACAGTTCGCTGGTGGATGCCTGGTAGAAGCGGGTCTGCTTTTCCAGGCCGAGGATGCGGATCGCTTCGAGGATGCGCAGGGCGCCCAGCGCGTCGGAGTTGGCGGTGTATTCGGGTTCTTCGAAGCTGACCGCGACGTGGCTTTGCGCGGCGAGATTGTAGATTTCGTCGGGCTGCACCTGCTGGATGATCCGGATCAGACTGCTTGAGTCGGTCAGATCGCCGTGGTGCAGGATGAAGCGGCGGCCCGTCTCGTGCGGATCCTGGTAGAGGTGGTCGATGCGGTCGGTATTGAACAGCGAGGTGCGGCGCTTGATCCCGTGGACTTCATAGCCCTTGCCCAGCAGGAATTCGGCGAGGTAGGCGCCGTCCTGGCCGGTGACGCCGGTGATGAGGGCTTTCTTGGTCATGAGTTGGGTTCCTGAATGAATATCAGCTGACAGCCGTGAAGGGTGATCAATCGTCTGGCCGACTTGATTTTCAGCCGCGCCGGGTCTGCCAACAGGTTGGCTGTCAATGTCTGCCCCAACTGCCGGCGACCCGCGGGTCCTAACGAACCGCCACGGGTGACGAAGCAAACAGAAAACCCATCAGACTGCGGATGCAGGCTCCCCAGAATAACTCATGCGGACCGCATTCCGTCCTGCCAATCCAGTCGGAAAAAACATGGGCGGGCTGCGGCCACCAGGAACCTCATCCGGCGGCCAGGCATCCATAGCGACTTGCAACAGGATGACGGCGAAACCCTGGACAGGTTCACGCCGCCCCCCGTCAGTTCACTTCGGTGCGGATTCGTCCTTGCTGGCCGCCGTGGCATCCGCTGCGGCATCTGCTGCCGGGGCCGCTGCCGGCGCATCAGCCGCAACTGGGGCCTCCGCCACCTTGCCCGCTTCGGCGAACTCGCCAAGGTACTCGATCTTGGCGGCCGCCTTCAGCGCATCCAGTTCAGCCTTGACTGCCTTCTGGCGGGCTTCGCCCTGCAGCATTCGGGCAATGACCGGCTTGGCCTGCTCCATCGTTGCGGGCTGCATCTGTGAGTCCGCCAGGACGATCACCAGCAAACCATCCGGCGCATTCACTACGATTGCCTGCCCGTCCGGCATTGCGGCCAGCTTGGGAAGAATCGCCTTCGGCAGTTGTTCGGCCGACTTCACGCCCTCTGCAGCTTTGGCTGGCAGGTTCTCTGCCTTCAGCCATGCGGCAAAATCGTTCAGCGTCTTGGAAGCTGTCAGCTTGGCGCGAATCGCGTCGTGTTTCTCCTGGGGGGCCTTGATCGAGATTTCCTGCAAGCGGTAAATCTTGCGCTTGGCAAACAGTTCGGGATGGCCATCGTAATAGGCGGTCACCTCGGCATCGCTCGGCTCGGCAAGCGATCCAAGCTTGCGAGCCATGAAAGCCTCGGCGAGGATCTGGCGCCTTGCTGCATCCAGCGCCGCCACGACCTTGGGATCGCTATCCAGTTTGTCGCCGACAGCCTTCTGTGCCAGCAATTCCTGGTCGACCAGATAACGAATGACCTGCATCGACGCGGCCTTGGCTTGATCCTGGTCGAGGTTGGGATTGCGTTGAAGCGCGAAGTCAACCTGACCGACCGTCAACTCGGTGCCATTGACCCTGGCCGCCACCTGGGCAGCGGGCGTTCCGTCTGTCGACGCACCTTCCTTTTTGTCGCTACAACCTGCCGCCAGCACGGCAATCACCACTGGCACACACAATCTACTGGCAAAACCCTGACGCATCATCATCACTTACCCTCCGGAATCTATTGGCAATCTGTCGGCTGCAATGTTACACCAAGCCCACCGCGCGAAAGCCAGACGCGGAAGACCTGACGGCCGCATTATGTCATCGGCCGGCATCTCCCCCTGCAGCCCCCGTGAAACCCGCCCGCAACCATTGCTTTCGTCCACCGGCTCACGCGGCAGCATGCTATGCTGGGCGCCATTTTGGGGGGGTTAGCGTGATCAAGATTCTGCTGCTGATTGTGATCGGTTTCGTGATATGGGCGATATTCCGCGCCTACCAGCGATCGCTCAACACCCCGAGCACGCCTCCACACAGCCAGACGGTCGAAGACATGGTGAAGTGCGCACACTGCGGGGTGAATCTCCCGCGCAGCGAGGCCATCTATTCAGGTGGGGTGTTTTACTGCACGCCCGAGCACAAGCAACTCGGCAATAAATGAACGCCTCGGCGGCAACGTTGCCCCGAAGCGACACGCAAGGCTACTTTGCGTCGCACTGGCGCAGCCTCGATTACTTCAATCTGTATCGTCTGACATTGGCCGCGGCGCTGGTTTTCACCGGCATGCTGTTTGGCGGGTCCGATCTGTTCCGTGCTGGCGCAAGCGAGCGCTACCTGAACTTTGCCTTTGCCTACCTGGTGATCGCAGCCTTGTTCGTGCTGGGCATCCGCGCGCGCTGGCCCGGCTTCCAGATCCAGCTCTCCGCGCATATCTTTGCCGACATCCTGTTCGTCATGCTGCTGATGACCACCAGCCAGCGGCTCGCCGACAGCATGGGACTGCTGCTGGTGATTTCCATTGCATCGGGCGGTTTGGTCGGCAGCGGCCGGCTGACCCTGCTGTATGCGGCGATGGCATCTATCGCACTGCTGCTGCAGCACGGCTTCAGCATTCTCGGCGGCGGCGCGGGCATCGATAGTTTTTTCCAGGTCGGGCTGCTCTGTGCGGGCTACTTCGCGATCGGCTGGCTGGCACACACGCTGACCCACCGCGCCCTGCGATCCGAAAGACTGGCGCAGCGACAGGCCGATGAACTGGCACTGCTGAACCGCATCAACGCGCTGGCGATCGAAAACTCACCCGACGGCCTGCTGGCGGTGCGCGGCGACGGCGTGGTGCGTCATGCCAGCCCGCGCGCGCTGAACTTGCTCGGTACCACGACCCCCGTGAGGCCCGGCATTACCCGGCTGGAAGCCTGCTCCCCAGGGCTTGCACGCCTGGCAGAGCAATTGCAGCCCGGCACGTCATCCAGCCTGAACACACCTGTCGCACAGTTGCGGGTGCGCTGCCTATCACTCGCCATGCCGGAGGACAGCCGGATTCTGGTTCTGGAAGACCAGAGCCAGGCCGAACAGGCGGCGCAACGACTGAAACTGGCGGCGCTGGGGCGGCTCACTGCAAACATCGCGCATGAAATCCGCAATCCCCTCTCCGCAATCGGCCATGCCGCACAACTGCTGCGCGAGGATGCGAGCGACCCCGCGCAGGCGAAACTCACCGAGATCATCGACAACAATACCCGGCGGCTCGACCGCCTCGTGGAAGAAGTCCTGACGCTCAATCGGCGCGACCGCCTCAATCCCGTGAGTTTCGATCACGTCAAGCTTGCCGCCCTGATCGACGAACTGCGACTGACTGAAGAAATCCCGGCTGACGCCGTCATAGTCAGCATGTCCGATGCCGTCCACTTCAAATTCGACCCCGACCACCTGAGACAGATCGTTTGGAACCTTCTGCGCAACGCCTGGCGATACTGCCGCAAGCAGGCTGGCAGCATTCGCTTCACTGTGGAGGCACAGGGCAGCAGGGTTCAAATGGATATCCAGGACGATGGTCCAGGCCTGACGCCCGAGCATCAGGGCAAGCTGTTCGAGCCCTTTTTCACCACGGACGCGCAAGGCACCGGGCTGGGATTGTTCCTGGCACGTGAACTGGCCGAGGCCAACCACGCCGCGCTGGCTTTCGTGCCCGGAGAGGCCGGTGCGCGCTTTCGCCTCAGTTTTCGCGGAATGGATTAAACATGGCTGCTTCCCCACGCATTCTCCTGGTGGATGATGAACCTGACCTGCTGGACCTGATGGAACTGACACTGGCCAAGATGGGGCTGGAAACCGATCGTGCGATCAGCGTGTCAGAGGCGCAGCAACGCCTGGCAAAAACGCATTACGACCTTTGTCTGACCGATATGCGGCTAACCGACGGCGAAGGGCTGGAAGTGATTGCGAGCGCCAGCGCGTTGCCTAAGCCGGTGCCGGTTGCAGTCATTACGGCCTTCGGCAACGCCGGCAACGCGGTGGCGGCTTTGAAAGCGGGTGCATTCGACTATCTGTCCAAACCGGTGGCGCTTGATCAATTGCGCGCATTGATCAAGTCAGCGCTGAGAATGCCGGAGACTTCGCAAGCCGATGGGTCTGCGCGTGAATTGATCGGCCAATCGAGCGCCATGCAGGATATCCGCACGCGCATCGCCAAGCTGGCGCGGACCCAGGCGCCTGTCCACATTTCCGGCGAATCTGGCAGCGGCAAGGAACTCGCTGCACGCCTGATTCACCGGCTGGGCAGCCGTGCCGACAGGGCTTTCGTTGCCGTCAACTGCGGCGCGATCCCGGAGACGCTGATGGAAAGCGAGTTCTTCGGCTATCGAAAGGGCGCATTCACCGGCGCCGACGCTGATCGCAGCGGGTTTTTCCAGGCTGCCGACGGCGGCACGCTTTTTCTAGACGAGGTGGCCGATCTGCCACTGTCGATGCAGGTCAAGCTGTTGCGCGTATTGCAGGAAAAAAAGGTGCGCAAGGTCGGCGCCACTCAGGAAGAACCGATCGACGTTCGCATCGTCAGCGCCACCCATCAGAACCTTGCTGCGCTGGTGGAATCCGGGCGCTTCCGGCAGGACCTGTTTTACCGCCTCAACGTCATCGACCTGGTCATGCCCAGCCTGCGTGACCGCGCCGATGACATTCCCGTCATGGCGCGTTTCCTGCTCGACAAGATGGGGGGAGGCGAGGTCAGGCTCGACCGCGACGCCGAGAAGGAATTGAGCGCGTATGCGTTCCCCGGCAACGTGCGTGAACTGGAAAACATACTCGAGCGCGCACTGGCGCTTTGCGAAAACCGGCACATCTGCGCGGCCGACCTCAATCTTGCCCCGGCCCTGCCACCTACCATGGCCTGCTCCGACACCAAATATCCATTGCAGGACTATCTTGACCAGACCGAGCGCGCCGTCATCCTCGAAGCGCTGGAGCAGACACGCTATAACAAGACCGCCGCCGCCCGCGTGCTCGGTGTCACCTTCCGCAGCTTGCGCTACCGGCTGGAGCGCTTGGGCATCGAGTAAGCCCGTGAGGCCTGGCTATGGCACGAAGGCCAGACTGCACACCATGAATCGTATCGGGCCTTGCATACCGATACGCCCCTCATTGCGATTTTTTCAGCTCGTTGACGACGCCCTGCACGTCCCCCTTGCGCGACACGAACCGCATCTTGTTGACAACGAGCACATCCTTCATCTTGGGTCCCACCATACCGGCCACCAGAACGGTCACACCGCGTTCCGCCAGCATCTGGGCCGCCGCCGGTCCCATCCCTCTCTCTTGGCCAATAAACGGGTTGGGCAACACCTCAACCAGGTTGCCGTTCACGTCATAGACATGATAATGCGTCGCACGAGCGCCCAAAAACGGGATCATGGCGGTCACTTCCTTCCCCTCGGCGGCGATAGCGAACAACTCCTTGTGCGGGGCTTGCGTCGCGGCTTCTTGTGGCCCGGGTGCCGGTGCCTTGGCCGCTTCTGCAGCCCAGACGGTCACGCTGCCTGCCACGCCCATCAGAAGAAATACGCTTGCCACTGCATTGCGAAACGTCGACATGAATGTTCCTCTTTTTGTTGAACCGATACGACACGACTTCCTGCCATCCAGGTGCTTGACGTGTTCGACAGGGTCCTGTCGCTGACGACAATCGCCGTGCGACGGGTCTGTCTGATGCGGGGCCCCGGATCCTGCCCGTCCCCGGCGGCCCGCGCAGTTGATCCTTAGGAACCCCGCTGCCGGGCGCGCGCTAATTTACCCGAAGTGGAGGCTGCGGACTCGTTGATGCGCATCATTTTGGCTTGCCAAGCTTCAGGAGGCCTGCCTCCAGGTCCTGATCATGGACGTAGCCCGGCGGTGGATAGATGGTTTCGCAAGTGTCGTCAGCCTCGCCCATTTCCCTTTGCAGCAGGCACACGTCGTTGTCACCCTCGCCGCCCGACAGCTTGTCGTGTCCCGGTCCCCCAAAAAGTACGTCATAGCCAGGGCCACCCCGCAAATCATCGTCGCCCGGCGCACCGAAGATAAAGTCGTCACCCTCTTCGCCGAGTATCGTGTCACCGTCGCGAGCGCCAAAGAGCGCATCGTTGCCCGGACCACCGCAGATGGTATCGGGTCCCGCATCACCGTGGACCACGTCATTGCCTGCCAGAGCAACGATCACGTCCGCCTCGTCACTGCCCAGAATCAGGTCATTTCCGTCTGTTCCGGCGCAGGTCGCCTGCAGACCATTGCAGGTCGGTAGCGTCACCCCCTCAGGAATGTTGGGACACTTGATGACCGTATGGCCGGGGTGAAAGTCTGAAAACTGCGCCGGGTCCGGACCCGATGCCAGCGCGCCGGTGGACAGCACGAGGAAACCTGCGATGACAACACCGGCGCAACGACAATTGAAAAGATGAAGCCTTTTCACCTCAGATCCTCCAAAGATCTATCCCAAGGCCCGCCGCTGAAGAGCAATATGCATCTCACGGCACAATGAGCGAACCCTGCTTCCAATATAGGCAACTCACGACAATGGACGGACTCTTGACTCGGACCAAATCACCTCGCAAACACAGCATCCAAAACAAACAGGCACAGCTGCCACGTTGACTCAAATTGAAGCTACCCGACGGAATTCGATTTTCCCGTCGTGGGGCGGGCTATATGGATGCGATCCGGCATTGTGCCAATCAAGCGGCAAAGCCAAGGATCGTCCGTTCGGTTGTGGTGGATCCTTGCGTCAAGCTGTCTGGCGGACAGGCGGCAGTCGTGACCTCCGGTCCGGCGGCGCCGCGACGCAACAGCCACACGCGGGTCCTGCGCCATGAAACCTGAGGCGCCGACTCCTGGCGGGTTCTCGAGCAAGATCAACGTCTTGCGGTACCGCAAGCCGTTTCATTTGTGCATTCGGATTGAGAGTATCTTTCGGCCCGCAATTCAAGCGCCTGAACAACTTTCAACAGCGATCGCCGTTCTTTGTCCCGTCATTTTATTGTGGTGGTGCTATCGGGGTGGCCTGGCGGAAGTTGAATGTTACGCATAAATTTCAGGAACCAGGGAAGTTGAGGACCGACACGGGCCATATCCAAAATGCAGTGGGGCTTGACGTCCATGCCATATAGCGCAGCGTTGCCTTCCTCATCGATATGGACAGAGTAACTTTCCAGAGACTGGCCCATCGCCACGCCATTGTTAACAGTGTAAATATTGATCCCACCTAGCTCCGTTGGCTCTGGATGGTCAACATGCTCAATCGAAGTGGTGGTTCCAGTGGTCAACAGGTTGTGGTGGCCTTGCAGAAAATCTCGTATGTCACACAACCTGTCGAATATGAATACGATTGTGCTGCGCTGAGCTGCGATTTGCGGGCCGATGCTCTTTCCGTGCATATGCAAAAGTATTGGGGGCTTCCATTCCCAGCTCTGGTCGCGAAACGACATGATGCCTTTCCCATACACCGAGGCGGCCATCACACCGCTTTTTCGAACGTCCGGAAAAATGGCGAATCCACGGGCGACTGACAATTTGTCATACAAAAAGCGCTTATCGGCTTCAGGCAAGGCATAAACCTGCTCCAGTACCCGCTCAGCCTCTGCGCTTCCTTTTGTTCTCGCACCCTGGTCGACTCTGGAGCCTCGGTAGCGCTTCTGTTTCCCATTTCCTTGCGGGGTAGCCGAATCAGGCTGCGCTTCGCAGGGTTCAAGGCCCAGGCAAGTCAGCGGGGGCTCAATACCCCACAGTTCATCCCGAGCGTACTGATCCGCAAACACCGGCGGGCTCGCAACCGCGATGAGTGTGACGATTGCAGGTCCCAAACAACGTAACTTCAACAGTTCAGACAAGGACATATTCCTGAGCAGGGCAAGGTTGCAGCAACAAACAAAAACATCCTTTTAACATCGGCACATATTGGCATTCATTCAAGGGCGCTACGCGACATTTTTTTGGCGTTCCAGACGTGTTGCCTCGTGAACAGAGCATCAAGGGAAAAGCGGTTTCCGGCTATTCCTGAAGGAGCGGGCCGGCCGATTCAAGCCGGCTCAACGATGAAGCCGCCCTGAGGCCGGCTGCAGGTCGGCGCTCAGTGCCTCGCGTTCGTCAAACACGAAGCAGTCACCGTGGTAATGCGCGCAGCCGACTTCCTCGAAATACTTGAGAATGCCGCCTTCCAGCTGGTAGACATGTTCGATGCCGATTCGCTTCATGTGAATTGCGGCCTTTTCGCAGCGGATGCCTCCGGTACAGAACGATACGACAGTTTTGCCGGCGTAGTCGTCGCGGTGTGCAGCCAAATGGGGGGCAAACTCGCTGAAGATGCCGATGTTGTAATCGACCGCGTTGTCGAAAGTGCCGGCCGCAACTTCGTAGTCGTTGCGGGTGTCGAGCATGACCACCGGTCGGCCTTCATCGTCCACTCCGTTATCCAGCCATTGCTTCAGCCGGGTCGCTGTCACCGACGGCGCGCGGCCTTCCTCGGGCCGGATAACCGGCATTTTCATGGTGATGATTTCCTTCTTGAGCCGCACCCGCATCCTGTGGAACGGCGGCTCGGCAGACAGGCTCTCCTTGGGCGAGAGATCGGTGAATCGAGGATCGGCCCGCAGATAGGCGACGATGCTGTCGATCGCCTCCCGCGAGCCGGCCAGGAACACGTTGATGCCCTCGGAGGCGAGCAGGATGGTGCCCTTCAGATTCAGTTCCAGGCAGCGTGCCGAGAGATTCAACTTCAGTGCCTCACGGTCGGCAAGAGTGACAAACTTGTAGCAGGAAATGTTGACGACAGACACGGTAAATCCCTTTCAGCGAGATGGCATTATCCTGGAAACGGCGCTGTCGGGATGAATCCAGTTTGTTTCTTCCTTGCGGGGGCATTTGATACCCTGTGGCCTTTCGCCGACCCTTTTCCGATCATGGACGAACAATTGCAGACCCTGGCGCATGCCCAGGAAACCGCGGTCGACCTCGCCATTCAGTTCGGCCCCAAGGTCCTGGTTGCATTGCTGGTCATGGCGGCGGGCTTTTTTGTCGGCCGCTGGATAGGCAGGCTGGCGGACTCGATGCTGGTGAAGATCGGTGTCGACGCAGCCCTGCGCCAGTTGCTGGTCCGCATCGTGCGAATCATGGTGCTGGGGCTGTTCCTCATCATGGCGCTGCAAAACCTCGGGGTGGAACTGCTGCCGCTGCTGGCCGGGCTGGGCGTTGCGGGAGCGGGCATCGCGCTGGCGATGCAGGGCGTTCTGGGCAATCTGGCCGCCGGGCTGACGATCATCTTCACGCGGCCGTTCCAGGTGGGCGAATACATTTCCATCGCCAACGAGGAAGGCACGGTCGAGGACATCAAGCTGTTCAATACCGTGCTCGGGCACCCCGACCATTCGCGCATTGTCATCCCCAATCGCAAGATCGTCGGCGAGATCCTGCACAATTTCGGCAGCTTGCGGCAGCTCGATGTGATCGTCGGCGTGGCCTACGACACCGACATCAGGCAGGCGCTCGCGGCGATTCGGGACCTGCTGGGAGCGCATCCGAAGATCCTTCGCGAACCGGAGCCGATGATCCGTGTGCTGGCGCTGTCCGATTCCAGCGTGAATATCGCCATCCGCCCGTGGACGACTGTCGACGATTATTACGATACGTCGAGCGAGATCACCCAGTCCGTGCTGGAAATCTTCCGCGAACGCGGTATCCGCATCCCCTTACCGCAGCGCGAGGTACGCCTGCTAGGCCAGCCATGAAGCGCACCCGCACCGCTGCCACCACCCTCTCCAAAACGACCTACGTCGATCCGCTGGCCGAGGTGTTGCGCCCCGGCCAGTCAATCGAGCTGCTGAAGGAGCTGCATATCCTGACGCGCGACGGCAGGCTCAACCAGGACAGCCGCCGCAAGCTGAAGCAGGTCTATCACCTGTGCAACTTCATCGAGCCGCTGCTGAACGAGGTGCTGGGCCGGCACGACACACTGACCCTGGCCGACCACGGCGCCGGCAAGTCCTATCTCGGTTTCATCCTGTACGATCTGTTCCTGAAGACGCGCCCCGGTGCGCACATCTACGGCATCGAGACGCGCGACGAACTGGTGGAGAAGTCGCGTGAGCTCGCAACCCGCCTGGGCTTCGATCGCATGTCCTTCCTCAATGCGACGGTGGCGGAATCGATCACCACCGCATCCCTGCCGGCGCGCATCGACATCGTCACGGCGCTGCATGCCTGCAACACGGCCACCGACGATGCCATCCGCTTCGCGCTCGCCAAAGAGGCCCGACACATCGTGCTGGTGCCGTGCTGCCAGGCCGAGGTCGCGGCGATGCTGCGCCGCCACAAGAACGAATCCTTCGGCAAGACCCCGCTGTCGGAAATCTGGCGCCACCCCATCCACACCCGCGAATTCGGCAGCCAGCTCACCAACGTGCTGCGCTGCCTGCAACTCGAATCGCACGGCTACCAGGTTACCGTCACCGAACTGGTCGGCTGGGAACATTCGCTGAAGAACGAGCTCATCATCGCCACCCGCATAGACACACCGCGCAGGGATGCGCGCAGCCGCCTGCAGCAGATCCTGCAGGCACTCAATCTGCAGGAACTCGAAGGACGCTTTCTCGACGCACCACCCGCCTGAAAAGTGCCTATGCTTCGATTGAGCGCGGCTTTCAAGGATTGGACGATGCGTTAATTGGGTTCGATTTTTCCGCACGCCAGATTGGCGTGCTTCGCTGCACTCGCGGGCTGCGCCGCGCCGCAGTATCAGACGAACGTCAGCCTGATTCCGCCCGTCGATTCGGCGGGGCGGGCCTGCGTGCAGGCCTGCGAAACAGGAAAGCTCGCCTGCCAGACGGATTGCGTTGGCCGCTTCCGGGTCTGTTCCGAGAGCATCGAACCGCAGGTGGAAGCCCGCTGCACCGAAGCGCTATCGCAGTTTGAAAACGACCTGGGGCAGTATGTCGCCGCCCTGCGATCCTATGAGGTGCAGCCCGGCTTCGCCTGGATGAACAGCTACACCGCCTACCCCTGCGGCTGGGGCAGGTGGTGAGGACCCTGGCTGGGGCCATGGCCGGGAATGTACTATCCCCCACCCTATCCCGTGCCGACGATGCCGACACGCGCGGAGGCGCGCGCGCAACTGGAAAAAGAGAACTGTCAGCGAGATTGCGGTTGCCTGCCCGTGTTCGACGGCTGTTTCGTCGGTTGCGGCGGGCAACGCCTGACGGAAACGGTGTGCATCAGGAACTGCCCGCCCGCGCAGTGATGTCAGGCGGCGCGCTGCAGCGCAGCCAGCTTCACCGGCACGCTCTGGGTGTCGCTGTTGAGCCAGATGTCGCCGTCCTGCACCATGCATTGCAGCCGCATGCTGCGCTCGGCCAGTCCGGCAAGTGCCTGACTGGTGGCGGCGGGCAGTTGCAGCACCGTCAGGTTGGTAAACCGTGTGAGTTTGCTCGCGATCTGCTTCCACCATACCTCGCACCCGCTACCGTAACACAGCACCACGACCTGTTCGGCGCGGCTGCTGGCGCGACGAATGCGTGCTTCATCGGGCTGGCCAAGGTCGATCCACAGGATGGTCTCGCCCGCCAGGCTCTTCACCCAGACTTCCGGCTCGTCGACATCGAACAAGCCCTTGGTGAAGGCAATGCCCTCCTGGGCGTAAAGCGCATAGGTGAGCACCCGCGCCATCATGCGTTCGTCTGTCTCCGAAGGATGGCGTGCGATGGTCAGGGCGTGGTCAGCGTAGTAGTGCCGATCCATGTCGGCAATCTGCAGGTCGGCTTTGTAGATGGTGGCTTTGAGCGCCATGGGGATTCACGCTTGAGAAGGGCGGTGGATTGTAGCGCCCGCTGCCTGGAGGACGTGCAAAAAAAACCCCGGCGAACCGGGGTTTTTCCACATCAGATCGGAATGATTACGACACGATCTGGATGTTCGAAGCCTGCTTTCCCTTGGGACCAGTCGTCACTTCGAAGCTGACTTTCTGGTTTTCCTGCAGGGACTTGAAGCCGCTGGAGTTGATTGCGGAGAAATGTGCAAACAGATCCTCGCCGCCGTTATCCGGGGTGATGAAGCCAAAACCTTTTGCATCGTTGAACCACTTAACAGTACCCGTTTCCATCTTTTGTTTCCTATCTATCTAAAAAAATTGGGCGACATGCCCTATCGATCGAATATCAAGGAAAACGCTTACCAGAGGTACCGCAATTTAAAGCTTGAATCCAACAGATAGCGCATTGATATCACATAAGACCAAGATGTCAAAGCGCTTTCTCAATTTATTTTCCCAGCGCGCGCAGGACCAGGGTGTCGCCACGCTGGGAAAATTCCAGATGCTTCAGCACGCTCATCCCCATCAGGATCTGATTGTCCGCCATGCCGGGGTTAAGGCTCGCGGGTACGTCGCGCAGATCGAACGGTCCGAATGCCAGCGAATCCAGGCGTGTGGCGCGGGTGGAGACCGTGCCGTTGGCAGTGATCGACTGCTGATAAGCGCCCGCCCTGAGGCCCAGTTCGGCAGCCATATGCGCCGGCACCGACACCAGCGTGGCACCGGTATCGAGCAGGAAGTTCACCGGCCGGCCGTTGATCGTGCCCGGGAAAAAATAGTGCCCGTCGCCGCTGCGTTTCAGCACCAGTTCGGTACCGGGTGCGACCTGCAGCCCGCGGTTGGGATTGTTGCGCGCCTGCAGGCTGTTCTCGAAATAGAGGTAGAACATGCCCAGCACCAGCAAGCTGGCGACCAGCGCCATGCCGCGTCCGAGCGGACGATATGGGCTCTGCGAAGGTTCATTGTGGCGCATCGGTCTTCTCACTCAAAGTTTTTTACGGCATTGCTATCAAGTACACCCGCCTGATAACCGACTATATTGTTTATATAGTTAAGTGGCCATGTGAAGAGGGAATGCGATGTTCGCCCTTGCAGGCAATTCTGGACGGTCAGGCATCGGACGCGGTCTTTTTCTGACGCTGCTCGTCTGCGCAGGTTCCGCGCAGGCGATACAGACTGCTCCCGCAGCATGGTTTCCGGATTCCCCGAATTTTCGTCATTACGTCTGGGACGATCAGCCTTGCCCGGGATGCAAGACACTTGCGCCCCCGCCTGCCTGGATCCGCATGGCCGCGCTTGCTGGGATAAGCAACATCCATTTCAGACTCGCACCCGATGAAAGCGGCGGTGAGGCGTATTCCGTCGCACCCGACGTGGTGGTGCTGTCGCCTTCGGCGCTGAAATTGACACCCTGCGAGCTGGCGTTTCTGGTAGGGCACGAACTCGTTCACATCGCGCGTCGCCACTTCGACGAGGACGCCATCGCCGTTTCCGTATACTCCGGCAAGCGGGCAAACTGGACCCGTCATGGATCCGATGCCATGCAACTGGTCGACGGCGATTTCGGACTGGCGATGCGGGTCTCGCACCTTTGGCAGGATCAGGAATTTGAAGCCGACTGGCTGGGCGCGCTGCTTGCGGCACAGGCCTGCGGCTGCAGCATCGAGTCCGGCGCAATGGCCTATTTCAGGCGCGACATTGACGCGGGCGGTGGGATCGCGGCCGAACACTCCAGCAGCGCGGAACGCTTGCGAGCACTCATGCCATTTGCCGAGTCGGCGAAACGCCTCGCGACACGGTCGTCGAACTGACAACGGGCACTACTAGGCAGCGTGCTGCATTCGGCGATGACTGAAGCGGCAGTGGGGCGCGTCGCCGAAGGCTTCGGCCAGATGACGGGTTTCTATGTGCAGCAGGCGCTCATGGTCACCCGCCTCAAGATAGATATCCGGCTGCGCCATCAGGGCGTCGTCCCACACGATTTCCACACCCCAGGCATTGGGCAGACCCGGCACCACACCGGGCTCGCACTCGCTGAACAGGCGGCTCACGCTGGCCTCGTCCGCCAGACTGAACTCCACGCCATGATCCAGCCCCAACTTGCCGAGATGGATTTCCTGGTCGGCAGGAATCATCGCCACCATCTGGCAGCCCACCCCGTCGAGCAGCACGCCCTTGGCCACCCGGTCTGGGGATACCGCTGCCGCGCGTGCGGTTTCGGCGCTGGTCTGACTGTGTGGATGCGCCACGAGATCGAATGGGATCAGATGCTGATCGAGAAAACGTTCCATGCGATGCAATGCGTTCATGATCGACTCCTCAAAACGGATGATTGATTTCCACTATAGTTCACCCCTGTCGCACCGCACTCACATGAACTGATGGAAGGCCCTGATTTTGGACTGACCTCAAGCAACGATTTCCTTGACAACCCGAGAACATGCAATTGCCGCCTGGGCAGGCGCATCGCATCCTCGAACTGGAGCCGGCAGCAAGCCGTTTCCACGGTCATCACCGCGGCGGCTGATGACCCGGGCGCACAGGCCTGCGTCCGGCGGGATTGTCCACCGCATTACAGGCCCGCCGAAACGCCAGCAAACGGTCCTGCGCATGTCCCAGCATGCTTTCATGGGGGTAATGCCCGGCCACGTTCAACTCGCCCGCCGGAATGCCACTCAGCAATTCGAGTCCTTCGCCGACATGCGACGCAGCGTGAACGTGGAACAGCCCGCGGGAAACTGCGTCCAGCACCCGCGGCTCCAGCATCAGGTGACGCCGGTTGCGCGCCGGAATCAGCACCCCCTGGCTGCCGTCCAGCCCGACCGCCTCGCACACCCGAAACCAGCCTTCGATCTTTTCGTTGATGCCGCCCACCGGCAGCACCTCGCCGTGCTGGTTGACGGCGCCGGTGACGGCGATGCCCTGCCTGAGCGACACGCCCGACAGAGAAGACAGCAGCGCATACAACTCGGCACAGGATGCGGAATCGCCTTCCACGCCGTGGTACTGCTGCTCGAAAACGATCGAGGCGTTCAGGCAAAGCGGTGCCAGATGTGCGAACAATCCCGCCAGATAGTTCTGCAGGATGAATACGCCCTTGTCGTGCAACGGACCTGACAGTTCGACCTCGCGCTCGATGTTGAGCAGTCCCTCCTCGCCCGCATAAGTTCGCGCAGAAAGCCTGACAGGCAGGCCGAAGCGGTGGTCGCCGAGGTCGACCTGGGTGAGGCCGTTTATCTGGCCGGCCTTTGAACCCTGCAGGTCGATGAGGACATCGCCCTCGAAGATCGACTCGCGCAAACGCTGTTCCGGGTAGTCGTGCCGCGCTTTGTGCGCCTGCAACGCGGCCTCGACGTCCGCCACCATCACCAGACCCGGCCCACGGACGCGGCAGAGTGCAGCACTCTCCATCACCAGTGCCTCGGTACGCGCGAAAATCGCGCTCTCGCGCGTCTGGTCACCCGCCTCGCGATGCGACTCCTCGAGCAGGCGCGCCACCGCGGCGGCCGAATAATGCGGCAGACCGGACTGATGGCAGGCGTGGGCGACAAAAATCGAGGACGCGCGGCGCGACGCCGCACTGGCCGCAAAGCTATCGGCGAAATCCACCTTGGCGCGGAAATGGCGGGCAAATTCCGGTGCGGCCTCCTGCAGTTCGTAATACTGTTCGCGCGAACCGATCAGCACGATCTTGACATCGACGTCGACTGCCTCGGGCACCAGCGACACCGTTGCAATCGGCGAAAACGACACGCCCGGCTCCTCGATCTGCAACCGGCTGCTGCGCAGGAAACGCCGCAACTTTTCCCACACCAGCGGATCGGCCAGCACGTCGTGCAAATGCAGCATCAGAAAGCCGCCATGGGCACGCAACAGGCTGCCGGAACGTATGCGCGAAAAGTCGGTCACCAGCACGTCGCTCTCGGACTGGTATTCGATGCTGCCGAACAGCACGCGGAACAGCGGATTTTCCTCGACGATCACCGGCGCACCGGTGAGCCCGCCATTGTCGACCACCAGGTTGACGCGGTAACGCGCCAGCATGTCCTGCATTGCCGCCTGCCGGGTCTCGTCGTCCTCGGAGCCTTGAAGCAGCTCCAGATTGTCGAGCACATCCTGTGCGACCGAATCGAGCCAGGCATTGAGCTTGGCGGCATCCTTGATCTGCTTTTTCAGTCCGCTGCGAATGGCCTGCAATTCGTGTTCAAGCAGTGGCTTCACGACCTGGCGCCGCAACACCGCCAGAGCGTCGATCATCGCGCGCTCCAGCGGCTGGGTTTTCTCGATGTAGCGGGTGATCTCCGCCCGCAGTTCCTGATCGGCCTGCTCGACCGCAACCCGCCGTGCCTTCGGCAGTGCCAGCACTTCGTCCTCGGTCAGCGCCTGGCCCTTCTTGCCGGTCAGGGTGAACACCATGCGCCCCTCTTCGCGATGCAGGGCAAAACTGCGCGCCTCGGCGAACGCCGACAGCTCGGCATAGGCCTTGGCATCTTCGTCCTTGTAGGCTTTTTCGATGCGCGCACTCTCCGATTTGTACTCCTGCCCCTCCAGGCGCTGCGGAATGTCGGCCTGCAGGGTTTTCACGGCCTGTGCCAGCTGCTGGCGCAGCAGACGGCCCTGCCCTGCCGGCAGGCGCAGCGCGAGCGGCCGTTCAGGCGCATCGAAGTTGTGCAGATAGCACAGATCGGGCGGCACCCTGCGCTCTGCCGCCGCCGCCATCATGGCCTGCTTCAGCAGGGAGGAGCGGCCGCTGCCGACCTCGCCGATCACGAACAGATTGTAGTTGGGCTGGTCCATCCCAAGGCCGAAGCGCGCGGCCGCTTCGGCCCGGGCCTGGCCAATCCACGGCAGTTGTTCCTGCAGCAGTTCGCTGGTGTCTGCAAACCCCAGCGATTCAGGGTCGATGGTCAGGCGCAGTTCGGCGGGTGACAAGGTGACGGTCGGCATGGGTGGATTCGGGCACAATCGCTGGGAAATGTTCGGATTATTGCGCAAGACCGGGGGACCGGTCTTTTTCAGGGAGGCAGCAAGCGCGTCCACTGCGCCTGGCTGCGCAGATACTGCGCGCTCAAGTCGGCCGCATTCTCAAGCAGCATGGCCGCCGGCAGATCCAGCGCCTGCAACACCGCCGATTCAACCTGATTCACCGCCACACAGCGTGGCACCGCATGCGGCTCCCAGGTTTCGGCAAAGGCCGCCCGCTTGTCCGGACGCTCGCCCTGCTGCGGCGGCATCAGGCTGACCCGCGGCAAACCATAGGCCAGCGCGACGATGCGCGCGTGCAAGCTGCTGCAGGCCACGCCCCGACTGGCGGCGATGAGAGCACAGATATCCCACAGGCCAAGGGATGAGAAACGGCGTGCCGATCCGGATGGCAGGCGGTGCTGCAGTCTTTCGTACGGTTCAGGATCATCGTGCCAGGGCGCCGCGCCGGCACGAAACAACACCAGTCCGAGGCCGGTTTCGGCAAGCACCCGCGACAAGCCTTGCGCCAATGCATCGAGACTGACGTCGTCGCCGAAATCGGCGCTGAATTGGCACGCCAGATAGCCTTGCGGAAAGGCGTCCCGCATCGCTCTGACCGCATCGGCGTGCTGGCGATTCAGGATCACCCCGCCGAAACACTGCACCACCATCACGGCCGGGTCCGGACACAACGGAACGTCGATGCCCTCCGCCCGCAGCGCCTCCTGCGTCACGTGATCCCGCACGCTGACCCAGTCCGCCTGCCGCAGCGCCGCCATCACTTCGTTCCGTTGCCCGGCTGACAAGTCCGTCCATTCCACCCCGCCCAAGGCATTGAAGATCAGTCGTCCCGATGGCGTGAGCGCATCGCGTCCCACCACATAAGGCATGCTTCGCGACGTTCCCAATTGCCGGGCCGCCCAATCGGCTGCCGCGACGGGGTCGTTGTCGTATCGCGAAATGACTGCGGTTGCCGCCTCCCGGTCGAGCAGCATGACCGCAGCCTGCCAGGCGCTGCAGGTCAGCAGTTCGCCACCGACATGGATCAGATCGGAAGCTTGTGCGCGGGCTTCAAGCGAGTTCACTCGGTGCCCGCCAAAAGCACGCAGGTCGCGCCTGGCCAATGCTGAAAATTCAACTAATTGCCCTGGCAACATGGCTGTCAGCAGATGCGGAAACAGGAGGTCGCCGAAGTTGTGGCGATCGAAGGCGCCGAACAATACCAAAGGGGAGCGGGTTGTCAGGTTCACGGGCAGGGAAGCGTCATGGGGGCATCGGGTTCTTCAAAATCGATTGGTCTGCCGTACGCTGGATAATTTAACCTACCATTCCCCATGAACAGACCGCGATACCCAAGGCCTGCCAACCGATGAAACTCGCGAAACCGTCTTTCTTCATCCTGATCGCATTGATCGGCGGACTCGCCATCCTGAGTTCCACCCTGTCGAAAACCCCGGTGCTGCCGCTATTCGCGCAGTCGCTTCACGCGAGCCCGGCGGAAATCGGCTGGATCGTGATGGCCTCGACGATTCCCGGCGTCCTGATCAGCTATCCCGCAGGTGCGCTGGCCGACCACCTTGGCCACCGGCGCGTGCTGTTGGCCTCGCTAATCGTGTTCGCCACCGCCCCCTTCCTGTATCTGCTGATCGATACCGCCTGGCAACTCATGGCGGTGCGTTTCTATCACGGATTCGCCACCGCCATTTTCGGCACCGTAGCGAGCGCCGCCATTGCGGAACGCTACACATCAGACCGTGCGACGCGGCTGTCCACCTATTCCTCGGTCACCATCGTCGGGCGTTCCATCGCGCCTTTTCTCGGCGGCTTCCTGATATCGCTGGCAAGTTTCCATGCGGTGTACATCGCCTGCGCCATCAGCGGTGTGCTGGCACTCGGCGCCGGGCTGCTGCTGGGTGACGACACCCCTGCGCCTACCGGGAGCCTGGAACGCCCCCCCTTCTGGAACAGCCTGATCACCGTGCTGCGCGACCGCGGCATCATGCTGGTAAGCGGGGTCGAAGCCGCCCAGTACCTGGTGTTCGGCGCGATCGAAGCCTTCCTCGCACTTTACGCCGCCTCGCTCGACATCCCGGCGTGGCAGATCGGCGCTATCCTCGGCGTGCAACTGGTCAGCATCGTCTTCGCCAAGCCGCTGATGGGCCGGGTGTCCGACCGGGTGGGGCGCAGGCAGGTCATCATTCCCGGCCTGCTCGTCGGCGCGGCGAGCGTTGCGCTGCTGCCCTACGCGCCCGGCTTTCTCGGACTGACGGTTCTGAGCCTGGTGTTCGGCATCGGATTCGCTACCGTCACCTCCTCCACCGCGGCGCTGGTCGCCGACCTCACCCGCGACAGACGCTATGGCAGTTCGATGGGCGTGCTGCGTACCGTGATGGACGTCGGCCAGTCGATCGGTCCGGTCCTTACCGGCTGGATGGTCGGCACGGCTGGATACGGCAGCGCTTTTACGGGACTGGCGATGATTCTGGTCTTGGCCGCGCTGCTGCTGGGCCTGGTATTTGAAGAAACGTGAACAGCTGGAACGCTTCGCCTCATCCAGGATCAGATATAGTGGATGCAACTGCAACGTCTTGAGGAGTACGCCATGAAAATCCGTTTGCCGATTGTCTCGTTTGCCCTGCTGGCGTTCGCCCAGTCGCTGTTCGTGCTGCCCGCGGCAGCCGACTCGGGTACGACAATCGGTCAGTTCGCTGTAGTACAGCAAAATACGGCTACCCCGGCGGCCTGCCCGGCCAACCTGGAAGGCTTGACGCTTTCCCAGGTCGTCCAGCTGGATTGCTGCAAAGGCCACAAGGGCATTTGCGGATGCCGTGCTGGCAAGATCGTCTGCTGCGACAACACCACCAGTACCGAACCCGGTTGTACCTGTCACGGGGACGAGGCCATCGCCAACTAGTACAGGCGAGGTCTGGTTCACGTCATTTTCCCGGCGCCACCCAGACTCCGTCCCAGTCCGCACCCGGCGGCGTCTGCCGGAAGCCGGCAATGCGGTCGAGCATGACCTCGCTGGGACGATCTTCCGGCACGCGCAACAGACACCCTCGGAACGCCGCTTCGGCGGCATCCCATTCCTGGCTGCGATAGCGTGCCAGTGCCGTCTCGTAGGTCTGCGCAAGTTGACGGACCGCGTCGCTCAACGCACTTGAATAGCCCAGCAACTCGAATATCCTGACCGGCTCCTGCTTGCCGGAGACCTGCAGGCTGTCGATTTCGCGGAAGGCCAGCGCGTCACCGGCCAGCCTGCGCGTCCCCTCGCTGACCAGGATGTGCGTGCCGTAGAACTTGTTCGCATGCTCCAGCCGCGAGGCGACGTTCACGGTATCGCCGATCACGGTGTAGCCACGCGAGGTCTCGGAGCCGATGTTGCCGACGGTGACGTCGCCGCTGGCGATGCCCATGCGGACGTTGACCTCGGGCAGGCCGTGGCGGACGCCGAACAGTTCGGGCAGGCCGGTACGGAAGGCATCCATGCGCCCCATCTGTTCCAGCGCGGCGATGCAGCACAGCCGGGCGTGGTCGGCGGCATCGGTGAAAGGCGGCCCCCAGAAGGCCATGACGGAATCGCCGATGTATTTGTCGACGATGCCCTGCTGGCTGCGTACCACCTCCGACATCAGCGAGAAATAGCGGTTGAGGAAACGCACCGCGGCGTCCGGCGTGAGGCCCTCGCAGAGTCGGGTGAAACCTTGCAGGTCGGAAAAGAACACGGTCATCACCTGGCTCTCGCCCTTGTCCGCCCCGATGCGGTTTTCCAGCAGGTTTTTCACGATGCGTGGGTCGACATACTGGCCGAACGTTTCGCGGATGCGCTCCTTCTCGCGCAGGCCGCCCACCATGTGGTTGAAGGAGGTGGCCAGCGTGGCAATCTCGTCGTGGGTGCGTACCTGGATTTCCACTCCCAGGTCGCCCGCCTCGACCGCACGCGTACCCGTTACCAGGCGTTTGACCGGATCGACCAGCGAGCGCGTGACGACAGCGGCAAAGATCAATCCCAGCGCGGAGGCAATCGCGGTGATGATCCAGTTGAGCGTGGTGGCGCGCGCTTCCTCCGCCTTGGCCTGGGTGGCGGTGTCCTGGGTCAGCTTGTTGAGCAGGTCGATGGTCTTGCCGATTTCGATGTCGACGGTGTCCTTCTCGCGCAGCAGGGCGTCGCGCACGATCTTTTCCGATCGCGGGGTGCCCTCCGCCGCTTCGATCTGGTGTTGACGGAAGGCCATGTGGAAATGCTGGCGCGCGGTCTGGATGGCCGGCAACTGCTTGCCCAATACGGCGAGCGTCACGCGGTCAAGGTCGATGCCCTTTTCCTTCTCGGCCTCACCCAGCAAGCGCAGCGACGAATCGACGATCTGGTCGGCGTTGATGCCGCGCATGTCGAAGCCATTCGATTCGTTGGCGAGGAATTCCGGATCGGGATGCGCGACATCCATGCCGGCCAGCACCCGCTCCATGTGCACGATCTGCTGGCGGATGAGGATTTCAACGCTGGCCACCTGCTGCTGCAGTGGCAGGTAATAGTCGGCGAGCGCGCGGACCTGGTTGTTGAGCTGCCGGAAATTGAGCACCGATACCCAGGTGACCGCCACCATCAGTACCAGCAGTGCGGTGGTAATGCTGAAGATTTTCAGGCTGATGGGAAGCCGCATGTGACCGAATCCTCGAATGAGCCGGAAGTCGAAGCCTGAGCGCAAGCCGTCATTCAGTCAATATCCCGGATCAGGCGGATGCGCTTGTTGCGGTGCGATGCGGCCTGGCCAATTGCCGCTTGCTCGCTAGGTGCTTCCCGGAATGACCGGCGTGCCACTCACGACATCGCCGCACTGGGCCCGGTGGCGCAGCGCATGGTCCATCAGCACGACGGCCATCAGCGCCTCGGCGATCGGGGTGGCACGGATGCCGACGCAGGGGTCGTGGCGGCCATGGGTGACGACCTCGATCGGCTGGCCGCGCAGATCGATGGAACGACCGGGCAGGCGCATCGACGAGGTGGGCTTGATCGCAACGTGGGCGACGACGGCCTGTCCGGATGAAATGCCACCAAGGACGCCACCGGCATGGTTGGAGACGAAACCGGCCGGGGTGATTTCGTCGCGGTGCTCGGTGCCCAGTTGCCGCCCAGCCTGCATGCCGTCGCCGATTTCCACGCCCTTGACCGCGTTGAGTCCCATCAGCGCGTGGGCGAGGTCGGCGTCGAGCTTGTCGTACAGCGGTTCGCCCCAGCCGGGCGGTACGTTCTCGGCCACCACGCTGATCCTGGCGCCGACCGAGTCGCCCGACTTGCGCAGCGCGTCCATGTATGCCTCGAGTTCGGGCACGATGGCGGCATTGGGCGCGAAGAAGGCATTGTTGCCGATCTCGTCCCACGATTCGAACGGCACGTCGATGGGCCCGAGTGCGCTCATGTAGCCGCGCACGACGATGCCGTATTTTTCATTCAGCCATTTCCTGGCGATGGCCCCGGCACCGACGATGGGCGCGGTGAGCCGCGCCGATGAACGGCCGCCGCCGCGCGGGTCGCGAAAGCCGTATTTCTGCGTGTAAGTGTAGTCGGCGTGGCCGGGGCGGAAGGTCTCGACGATGTTGCCGTAGTCCTTGCTGCGCTGATCCTCGTTGCGGATCAAGAGCGCGATCGGCGTGCCGGTGGTCTTGCCCTGATAGACGCCGGAAAGGATTTCCACCGTATCGGATTCGCGGCGCTGGGTCACGTGGCGCGAGGTGCCGGGCTTGCGCCGGTCCAGATCCCGCTGGATGTCGGCCTCGACCAGTTCCATGCCGGGGGGGCAGCCGTCGACCACGCAGCCGATGGCGGGACCGTGCGATTCGCCGAACACGGTGACACAGAACAGTTTGCCGAGTGTGCTGCCTGACATGGAAATTAGCCCGAAAAATGCCGTTGGATTGCGCCGAAGTCTAGCACAGGCGCGGCCTCGCCCCCCGCGCCGCCGTCTCAGGTGAACTTGCCTTCATCCCGGTGTTCTATGCTGAAACTCTATCTTCATGAGGAGCGTCCATGAATGCAACGCAGCACGTCACCACGCTCGGTCAGAGCCTGTGGCTGGACAAGCTGTCGCGCAGCCTGATCCGCGATGGCACGCTGGCCGGATTGATCGGCGCGGATGGCATATCGGGCGTGACATCGAATCCCTCGATCTTCCAGAACGCGCTCGCCACCAGCCCCTACTACGCCGATGACCTGGCGCGCCTGAAAAGCGCCGAGCCGGATGCCGAGCGCCGTTACGAAGCACTGGTCATTCCAGACATCCAGGCAGCCTGCGACTTGCTGTTGCCCGCGTTCGAGGCCAGCGGCGGCAACGACGGCTACGTCAGCCTGGAGGTCGCGCCGCGCTGGGCGTATGACGCCACGCGCACGGTGCAGGAAGCGCAACGCCTGTCCGCAGCCGTGAGTCGCCACAATCTCCTGGTCAAGGTGCCGGGCACGCCCGAGGGCATCAACGCATTCGAGGCGCTAACGACGCTCGGCATCAACGTCAACGTAACCCTGCTGTTTTCGGTTGCCCAGACGCAGGCAGTATTCGATGCTTATATTCGAGGCCTGATTGCACGCACGCAGGCGGGTGCCGATGTGCGCCGCAGCAAGGCAGTGGCGAGCCTGTTCCTGTCTCGCGTCGACACACTCGTCGATGGTCAGTTGACCGCCATCGGCACGCAGGAAGCGTTGTCGCTGCGTGGCAAGGCTGCAGTGGCGATGGCTAGGCTCGCTTATCAAGGCTATCTGAAGACCTTCCACGGCAATGCCTTCACTGCGCTGACGCAACGGGGCGCAAGACCGCAAACCCTGCTGTGGGCGAGCACCGGGGTCAAGAACCCCGACTACAACGACCTGCAATACGTGACGCCACTGGTCGGCAAGGAAACCATCAACACCCTGCCCGACAAGACGCTCGCTGCGCTGCGCGACCACGGCACGCCTTCGCTACAGCTGGAGGACGGCGTCGCCGAGGCGGAAACGCAACTCGCCGGCCTGGCGCATCTGGGCATCGATATGGAAATGGTCGGCCACCGTCTTCAGGTCGACGGCGTCAAGCTGTTCGAGGCCGCGTTCCAGAAACTGCTGCAGCAAACCGGCTGAGCGTCGCGCGCCAGCAATGCAACTGTTTATGGTCGGCTAAAAATTCTTGAATGGACAGACGCGCGAGCCAGGAACAGGATGCGTGGTTTTGCCCACCCGCACTCAAGCATGCGGATGGCTTTTCGGAACCGTGACAAGGAGACCTGCCGTGCCCTATACCCGTTTGTCCTCCCGTAATCTCGATCAGTCCTCCGGCCTGTTGCGGCCCGCCTGTGTTTTGCCGGATCGCGTAAACCTCGAAAACCCGGCCCTCGACGTGATGACCGATTTCCGCCGCCTGACCGCTTTCATCGCCACCCCTGGCGACAGCATCAGGCAGGCAGAGGAACGCATGGTCCGCCGCAAGGTGCGGCTGCTGTTCGTGATGGACAGCGAGGACCGGGTCGCGGGACTGATCACCAACACCGATATTCATGGCGAAAAACCCATGCAGGTGGTGCAAAGCCGCGGCATTCGCCGCGACGAAGTGCTGGTGGCCGACATCATGACGCCGGTGGACCGGCTGGAAGCGGTCGATTACGAGGACATTGCCCATTCCCGCGTCGGCCACGTGCTGGAAACATTGAAAGCACGCGGCCGTCAGCATGCGCTGGTGATCGAAAACGTGAACGGCCGGCAGATGGTGCGCGGCCTGCTTTCGCTCTCGCAGCTCTGCAAGCAGCTGGGCGTCAGCGTCGTCACCACCGAGGTGGCCAACACCTTCCTTGAAATCGAGCAGCACCTGGCACATCGCTGAGCCCGACGAGCCGCTTGTCCGCACTCTGGCGGACAAGCGCTAGCGTGTCGCGCGATGCGCGTATGCCAAGCCTAGCATCGTGCTCAAGGCGTTTTTCACAATGCGCACGCGATCCCGCGCACGATTCAAGGTTTTCCCGCGCGGCGTCTTGTGCTCAAATCCCTGCCTTGCGGATACGGCGGAGCGAGGCCATATAAGCCCATGACAAGCACATGAATATTTCCGTCAGCGAACTGATCGTCCGGTATCTGGAGCGCCTGGGGATCGACCACATCTTCGGAATGCCGGGCGGGCACGTGCTGCCGATCTACGACCGGCTCCACGATTCACTTGTCAAGAGCGTGCTGGTCAAGCACGAACAGGGCGCGGCCTTCATGGCCGGCGGCTATGCGCGCCTCTCGCACAAGCCATCGGCGTGCATCGCCACCGCCGGACCGGGTGCGACCAATCTCATCACGGGCATCGCCAACGCCTACGCGGAACGCCTGCCGGTACTGGCGATCACGGGCGAGACTTCGACCTACATCTTCGGCCGCGGTGGCCTGCAGGAAAGCGCAGGCGAAGGCGGCACCATCGACCAGGGCGCGCTGTTCGCGCCGATCACGCGCTACCGGCGGCTGGTCGAGCGCACCGACTATCTCGGCCAGGTGCTGAACCAGACGACGCAGGCGCTGCTCGGGCGCAACCCCGGCCCGGTGCTACTGTCGATTCCCTACAACGTGCAAAAGGAAAGTATCGATGCCGGCGTGCTCGACCAGCTCCACTTCCCGACCGCCGTCACTGCCCATGGCGAATCGGAGTCCTTCAGGGCGCTCGCCGAGCTGATCCGCTGCGCGCATGCACCGGCCATCATCGCCGGTTACGGTTGCATCCGCGCCGGCGCGCGCGACGCCGTGGCCGCGTTGGCGGAGGCCTTCAACATCCCTGTCGCCACCAGCCTCAAGGCCAAGGGCGTGGTCGCCGAAGGCTCACCGCTGTCACTCGGCTGCCTCGGTGTCACCTCCAACGGCGACGCCTACCGCTACCTCGCCGAGCACGCCGACCTGCTGATCGTCCTCGGCGCAAGCTTCAACGAACGCACCAGCTACCTGTGGGACAGCAAGCTGCTCGCCGGCAAGAAGATTGTCCAGATCGACCGCGACTCCGCGCAGCTCGGCCGCGTGTTCCAGCCTGACGTCGCGATCTGCGGCGACATCCTCGCAGCAACCCGGGCCGTGCACGGTGCGCTGGCGGACGCTGCGATGCCGCCGAAGTCTCTCACGCAGCTATCCACGCAGCGCGAGTCGGCCTTGACCGTCCCGCCAACCGCGTCGGCGGACGACGCAAGCTTCCAACTCGTCCGCCTGTTTTTCGCCCGCCTGGCCGAGCACTTCCCGCGCGATGCACTGGTATTCGACGACAACATCGTTTTCGCACAGAGCTATTTCGACGTGTCCAGCCGCAACCATTACTTCCCCAACACCGGCATTTCGTCGCTCGGTCACGCCATTCCCGCCGCCCTCGGCGCGCGCTGCTTCGCGCCCGACAGCCCCACCTTTGCCATCCTCGGTGACGGCGGTTTCCAGATGTGCGCCATGGAAATGATGACGGCGGTGAATCACGCTATCCCGATCAACGTGGTCGTCATCAACAACGGCACCCTCTCCCTCATCCGCAAGAACCAGTTCCAGCTCTACGGCGAACGCTACATCGACTGCGATTTCACCAACCCGGATTTCGGCCTGCTCGCGCAGTCCTTCGGGGTCAGGCACTATCGTGTCGAAACCGAAGTCGATCTCGACCGGCTTTTTGCGGAGGCCGACCTCACCGGCGCCATCAATCTCATCGAGATCCTGCTCGACAAGCATGCCTTCCCGCGCTACTTGTCGGCTCGCTAGCCACGACGACATCCCGCGCACGGCTTCTGGAGAGCACCCGTTTGCGAGCGGACCCACCCAACAGGCCGCCATGACGCCTGACCTCGCAGGCCGCCGGGCAGAAATGGAGACATCCTCAAAGTCGATGCCGTTAACTTCAAAGCCCGATCCGGTTTCCAACATCATGAATTCGGTTCTCAAGCGTTTGCTGTCCTGCTGGATCGGCCTGCTCGCCCTGGCAGGCTCGGCCGTTGCGGCACCGCCCACCCTCGACGAACTGCTGGCGCGCCCGCAGGCTCCGCCAGGCGTGGTGTTCGAAATCGTCGATCGCGACCCGGGTGCGCTCGAAGTCGCACTGCCCTGGGTAAAGCACGCCTCGCAGCAACTGAGGGCGCGTTTCTCCGACCTGCCGATGGCGCTGGTGACACACGGCCAGGAAATGTTCGCGCTGCAGACCGGCGGCCGTGCCGGCAATCCGGCAGTGCATGAACTCGCCGAAAACCTCAGCCGCGACGGCATTCCGGTGCATGTCTGCGGAACCTTTGCCGGCTGGCGCGGAATGGCGGTCGAGGATTTCCCTGCCTACATCGACGTGGCGCCCGCGGGGCCCACGCAAATCCGCAACTACGAAGCCCTCGATTACGTGAGGCTGGTGGTGCCCAAGGCCGCTGTGCTGAAGATGCGCTGAAGCGACACACGCCACACCGTCGCCAGCGAAAATAATCGAACCACCCTCAGAACGGTGCGGGACGCTCGAACGCAAGTTGCTCCCCCGTCACCGGGTGCGCGAAGCGCAACGATGCCGCATGCAGCATCAATCGCCCCGCCATGGTCTGGACAGCCGGTGGCGCATACAGCGTATCACCCAGGATCGGATGACCCAACTCGCGCATATGCAGCCGCAGCTGGTGCGAACGACCGGTGAGAGGTTCGAGTTCGACCCGGGTGTTTGTTTCGCTCGCGTCGTACCCGAGTACACGCCAGCGCGTGAGGCTGGGCTTTCCGGTTTGATGATCGACGATGCGCAAGGGCCGCCTGGGCCAGTCGACGACGATGGGCAGATCGATCTCTCCCCACGCTTGCACCGGCGCCTCCAGCCGGCCCGCCACGATCGCGATGTAGCGCTTGCTCACCTCGTGTGCAGCGAACGCCTTGCTGAGTTGACGCTGCGCTGCCGGGCCGCGCGCCATCACCATCACCCCGGAGGTGGCCATGTCGAGGCGATGCACGATGAGGGCATCCGGATAGCGGGCCTGCACTCGAGCACTCAGACAGTCCTGCTTGTCGACGCCGCGCCCCGGCACCGCCAGCAGGCCGCTGGGCTTGTCGACTACCAGCAGGGCGTCGTCAAGGTACAAGGACTCGATGACAAGGGTGTCGGACGTCGGCATCATGATCAGCGCCACGGGGTGGCCGGAGCAGATCTCAAATTCAGGAATCGCAATGATAGTCACGATGCCGGCCTGAGCTGAAGGCGTTTGCTACCGATACTCCACTTCAGGTTGGATTTGATAAGGGTTGCTGGCGCGGACGTGCTCATGGATGATCAATTCATGCGTCACGCTGACTGGACTAGACATGCAATGCCGATCTGGGCACACCTGCTCATCGTGCTTGCCTTATGCTTGGGTGGTTGCGCCACCCGTCCCGATTCCGCTGCATCGGGCGACGCGGAGTCGCTGCTGGGCCTGCAACCCGATGGCGCCTTCTATCGGGACGGGCAACTGGTGTTGCAATACAGCATGGGTCATGAAAAAGCCTTTCTCATGGCGACCTGGACGGTGAACGACCTCAGCCCGAACCAGCACAACTACCGCACGGCCGTCATCGACCTGGCGACGGATATTCCTGCCAGTCCGGACGCATTGCAGCGCGACTGGCAGCCGGTCACGCTTTTCGACAATGCGCGCTGGACGGCGCTGGTCGGCACGCTTCTGGAGGAGATGGCCCCTGACGATCCGGCAACGGGCACGCTGGTGGCGGTGCAGGGGCACGATATCGTGTTGCAGCGCGATGCCGCGGGCAAGCTGCACAGTTATCGGCTGGAAAGCAAGCCGGCGGCGCTGCGGATTGGGCGGCGCATCAGCGAGGAAGCCTTCGCGTCCCGCGCCAATGAATATCTGAAAGCTGAATTGTCGCGCGAGGGCACGGCGTCCGCGCCGGTTCTGTTCGTGGTGGGCGAAGACGAACTCGGCGAAGCCTTTGTGCTGTTCGACTTCAGCCGCAGTCAGTCGGTGTTCATCGCCCAGCCGCCCAGCCCGCTGCCGCCCGGTCGCAAGCTGGGATATTCGCTGCGGCTGATCGATTCCCTGGCGTTTCGCAGCCATGTGTTCACCGCGCTCGGCCATCCGGTCACCATGACGAACCGGCTGCTGTGGCTTGCCGCGCATTCCGGAATTGTCCTGCTGCCGCACGGCACGGCGGCGGCGAACGGTGTCCCGCCGCCGCTCGCCACCGGTGCGGGAATGGACCTGGCGAAATGGGAACAGCACCTCGACACACTCGTCGGCGCCGAGCAATATCGCGGCAGCATGAAGCCGCTTATCGATGGCGAGGCCTTTTTCGTGTCGCTGGTCCAGGCCATTCAGGATGCGCGCGAATCGGTCGAGATCCGGCTCTATATTTTCGACAGCGACGACTATGCGCTGCGCATCGCCGATCTGCTGAAGCGCCGTTCGCACGAGATCAGGGTGCGGGTATTGATCGACCAGCTCGGCACGCTGGCGGCAGGCCAGATCCCCTCGAAATCGCCTTATTACTCGCGCCGCAAGCCGCCGGTATCGATTGCCAGCTATCTGCAGCAGGATTCGAACGTCGAGGTGCGCATGGTCAACAATCCCTGGCTGACATCCGATCACACCAAGGTCATCGTCGTCGACCGCAGCAAGGCATTCCTGGGCGGCATGAACATCGGCCGCGAATACCGCTACGAATGGCACGACCTCATGGTCGAACTGGATGGCCCGATCGTCGGCCGCCTACTCAAGGATTTCGACAAGCGCTGGGCCTATGCCGGCTTCGGCGGCGATCTCGCGTACGCCCTCGCCTCGCTGAAGGACGAGCCCTATTCCGGCAAGGCGGACCAGCCCGGCTTCATCGACATTCGTCCGCTCTACACCCGCACCGGCGACGCCCAGATCCTGCGCGCCCAGCTTGCCGCGATCCGCCAGGCCCGCTCCCGCATCTATATCGAACAGCCCTATGTTTCGGAGGACGACGTCATCGCCGAACTGATCCGCGCACGCCGGCGCGGCGTCGACGTGCGTGTCGTCCTGCCCGTCCGCAGCGACTCCGGGTTCATGAACGGCGCCAACCTGCTCGCCGCCAAGGCCTTCATCCGCAACGGCGTCCGGGTCTACGGCTACCCCGGCATGACGCACGTCAAGGCTGCGCTCTTCGATGGCTGGGCCTGCGTGGGATCGGCCAACTTCGACAAGCTCAGCCTGCGCATCAACCAGGAGACCAATCTCGCGACGTCGGACCCGCACTTTGTGGCGCTCATCGAGCGCGATCTGTTCGAGGCCGATTTCGCCCGCTCCACCGAATGGACCGAGGCAAAACCGGTGGGCTGGAACGACTACATCGCCGAGTTCATCGCCGACCAGTTGTAAAGCCGGCGCACGTGCCGTCGTTGCGGCCGAAGGATCTTCCTAGCCCCGCATTCCGTCCAGCAGCGCCATCGCCCACGCCACGCCGAAGCCGTTGGCGTCGCTCATCACCGCGCCCAGCCCGCCTTTGCAGCTGTGACCCGACAGGTCCATGTGCAGCCACGGCGTGTCGCCGACGAAATGGGAAAGGAAACGGGTGGCGAGGATGTGGTCGGCCTCACCCTCCATGCTGCATTGCTTGACGTCGGCCACCGTCGAATCGAGGCTGCTGTCGTAGTCCTCGGGATACGGAAACACGACGATGCGCTCGCCGCTGAGGGTCGCGGCGCGAGACGCCGAGTGCGCCAGCGCGCTGGAAGAAGCGAACACGCCGGACATGCGGCTGCCGAGCGCGTAGTGCATGGTACCGGTCAGCGTGGCGAAATCGGCGATCAGCGCAGGCTTGCCCCTGGCCGCCAGCGTCAGCGTGTCGGCCAGCACCATGCGGCCTTCGGCGTCGGTGTGGACGATTTCGATTGTGGTGCCGTTGAGCGCCTTGACCACTTCGTTCTGCCGGTACGCCTCGGGGCTGATGTGGTTCTCGGCGAGTGCGACCCAACCCTCCAGCGCGACCGGTAGCTTCAACTTCGAGGCGGCGGCCAGGATGCCCAGCACCACCGCCGAGCCGTTCATGTCCTCGTGCATGCCCTGCATGTATTTGGCCGGCTTGAGGTTGTGGCCGCCGGTGTCGAAGCAGATGCCCTTGCCGACGAAGGCCACCGACTTCCCTGATCCCTGACCCCTGACCCCCGACCCCTTTTTAGGCCCCTTGTAGCTGATGCGCACGATCGCCGCATCCTTCGCCGGCGATCCCTGCGCCACCGCACAGAACGCGCCGGCGCCCATTTTCTTCAGCTTGTCGTAGGCGTATTCCTCGATCGTCCAGTCGTATTGCTTGGCCAGCGCCTTGATGCGCTTGCGGTAGACGCCGGGGGTGAGTTCGTCCGGCCCCTGCACGGTGAGGCTGCGGGTGAGCACGTTGCCTTCGGCCAGCGCCTTGACGCGCGCGAAGCCATCGGCGGGTTGGTAACCATGCAGCGCAACGGATTTCAGGACGGCATCGCTTTTGGACTTTCGCGACGGCAGCGGCACGGCATTGACCAGCGTCGTATAGACCGCCGCCTCCGCAGCGCGCGCCTTGAAGGCCGCGTCGCCGAACACCGCCAATGCCAGCACCTTGGGATGTTCGGCCAGCAGCAGCGCCAAACCCTTGCGCACCGCTTCGTGGGACTCGAAGGTGCTGGCGTCGACCTTGAGCATGGCATAGACGGCGAGCGTGCCTCCGGGCAATTGCACCGCCACCGGCGATTTGGCCAAGGCGTCGAGATTGAGATCGCGCCGCTTCATGACTGCCCTGAGCTGGACGCCGCCCGGTACATCGGGCAGGGTTTTCGCTACCGGCAGAAGGATCAGGGCATGGCCCGCCGTTTCCAGCGATTTGACAGTGATTTCCTGTTTGTTTTCAGTCAGTTTAGGCAGCATGACGGTTCCTTGGGGATGGCGTTTTTCTTGATGGTTGGCGGGGTTTGCCGGATAATTCGGCGTTTGCTTATTCAAGCGACCTTTTCCAGCGCATTTTCCGCCCCATCGAACAAGGGTAACCGAATGAAGATTGAAGACAAGAAACGCGTGCTGCGCGAAATGGTGTTGCACCGCCGTTTTGAAGAGCGCTGCTATCAGGCCTATATCGAACGCAAGATCGGCGGCTTCCTCCACCTCTATCCCGGCCAGGAAGCCTGCTGCAACGGCGTCATGGAAGCGGCCCGCCCCGGGCACGATTACGTCATCACCGGCTACCGCGACCACGTGCACGCGATCAAGTGCGGCGCCGACCCCAAGGAAGTGATGGCCGAGCTGTACGGCAAGGAAACCGGATCGAGCAAAGGCCGCGGCGGTTCGATGCACATCTTCGACACCGACAAGCGCTTCATGGGCGGCTATGCACTGGTGGGCGGCCCTTTCCCGCTTGCGGCGGGCATCGCCAAGGCGATCCAGCTGAAGGGCGGCGACGAGATCGCCATCTGCTTCCTCGGCGACGCCGCCAACAACCAGGGCGTGTTCCACGAAACGCTGAACATGGCCGCGCTGTGGAAACTGCCGGTGCTGTTCGTGTGTGAAAACAACCTCTACGGCATCGGCACCTCGATCGAACGTTCCACCGCCGTGATCCACCAGCACAAGCGCGTCGCCGGCTACAACATCCCGGCCGACGAATGCGACGGCCAGGACATCGAAGTGGTCTACGAGCATGCGCGCAAGGCCGTCGACCATGTGCGTTCGGGCAACGGACCCTACTTCCTCGAACTGATGACGTATCGTTATCGCGGCCACTCGATGTCCGATTCGCGCGGCTACCGCTCGCGCGAGGAAGAGGAACTGTGGAAGCAGCGCGACCCCATCTTCATCCTGCGCGACCGCCTGATCAAGGAAGGCGCGCTGACCATGGAGGCGTTCGAGGCATTGGAAAAGGAAACCGACGCCTATATCGAGAACGAAGTCATCAAGTTCTCCGAGGAATCGCCCGAGCCGCGCGTCGAGGATCGCGAAAAATACGTTTTCGCCGACCGTGAAACCCAGCTCCCGTGGCTCACGGGCAAGGCCGCGTGATGGTCATCGGCATGGCCCTCTCCCCATCCCTCTCCCACCAGGGGACTCCGATTTTCTGTGGACTAAAGCCCACGAAAATTCGTATGTCCCGCCTGCGGGCGAGGGGGACGACGCCGTCGCTCCGCGACGCTGCAATTTAAGGAACACAGCATGGCAAACATCATGTACTGGGAAGCGATCCAACGCGCCCACGACGAAGAAATGGCACGCGATCCGCTGGTCATCTGCATGGGCGAGGACATCGGCGTCGCTGGCGGCACCTACAAGGCGACCAAGGGCCTGTACGAGAAGTACGGTCCGCACCGGGTCATGGATACGCCGATTTCCGAAGGCGGCTTCACCGGCCTCGGCATCGGCGCCTCCTTCCTCGGCGTGCGCCCCGTCATCGAGATCATGTCGGTCAACTTCGCCTGGCTGGCGATGGACCAGATGTTCAACTCCGCCGCCAAGGTGCGCTACATGTCGGGCGGCCAGCTCACCGCGCCGTGCGTGTTCCGCTCCGCCGGCGGCGCGGCGCACCAGCTCGGCGCGCAGCATTCGGCGCGCATGGAAAAGGTGTTCATGGGTATCGCCGGCCTGCGCGTGGTGACGCCGTCCAACCCCAGGCAGGCCTACGGCCTGCTGAAATCGGCGATCCGCAGCGACGACCCGGTGTTCATCAACGAACACGAACTCATGTACAACATGAAGGGCGAAGTGCCAGACGGCGAATACTTCCACCCGCTGGAAGGCTCGGAAGTCACGCGCTCCGGCACCGACGTCACCCTGTTCGGCTACAACATCTCGGTGCACTGGTGCCTCAAGGCCGCCGAAATCCTCGACAAGCAGTACGGCATCTCGGCTGAAGTGATCGACCTCTATTCGCTGTCCCCGCTGGACCGCGCAGGCATCAAGCGATCGGTCAGCAAGACCCACCGCGCCGTCATCGCCGAAGAAGACGAAGCGCCGGTCGGTGTCGGATCCGAAGTCATCGCCATCATCAACGAGGAATGCTTCTTCGAACTGGATGCCGCCCCGGTGCGCGTCCACTCGGCCCTGGTGCCGCAGCCCTACAACCACACGCTGGAAAAAGCGGCGATTCCGGATCACGAGGATGTGGTGAAGGCGGTGCTGAAGCTGTTCGGCAAGGCTTGAGGGGTCAGGGGTCGGGATTCAGGGGTCAGGGGTGCAGAACTACCGTGATCTCAAAGTCTGGCAGATGGCAATGACGCTGACGGAACACATCTACCGAACCACCGAATCTTTTCCCGCCAGGGAAACGTATGCGCTGGCCAATCAGCTCCAGCGCGCCGCTGTTTCCATCCCCTCCAATATTGCCGAAGGTCACGCAAGAAGTTCGACGAAGGATTATTTGCGTTTTGTCTCAATCTCGCAGGGCTCGTTGGCTGAAGCAGAAACGCAGCTGGAGCTTGCTCACCGGCTGGGCTATATCCCGGAAGCCGAGTTGCTAGGACTATTTGAACTGACGAATGAAATTGGTCGCATGTTGCACGGTCTGCGAAGCGCGTTGACCGCAAAACTTTCGCCAACTCCCTGACCCCTGAATCCTGACCCCTGAATCCTATGAATCATTACGCCATCACGATGCCGCAGCTCTCGGACACCATGACCGAGGGCGTGGTCGTCACCTGGGAAAAGCAGCCTGGCGACAAGGTCGAGCGCGGCGATATCGTCGCCACGGTCGAAACCGACAAGGCCATCATGGACGTTGAGGTGTTCAAGGCCGGTTACCTGGCCGGTCCGCTTGCCGAGGTCGGCGCGACCATCGCCGTCGGCGCCGCGCTCGGCTACATCACCGACACCGCGGGCGACGTGGCGATCGCCGCCGGCGAAGTGGTGGAAGAACAGGCGCAGACCGAGATGATCCCGCACCACGCAGGCACCCCGGTCGTGATGCCGCAACTGTCTGACACCATGACCGAGGGTGTCGTCGTGACCTGGGAAAAGCAGCCCGGTGACAGCATCAAGCGCGGCGACATCGTCGCCACGGTGGAAACCGACAAGGCCATCATGGACGTCGAAGTGTTCCAGGACGGCTTCCTCTCCGGCCCCATCGCCGACGTCGGCAGCGTGGTCGAAGTCGGCCATCCGATGGCCTTCATCGTCGACGATGCCGCGAAGGCCAACGATACCGGCGTCACCATCAGTGCCGACCACCGGGTCAAGGAGACCCACAAGGTTGCACCGCCTTCGGCTGACAGACCGGCGCTCATGCCCACCCCCAAGGCCGCGCCCGGGCAGATCTCCGCCGCCGGCAACGTGCCGCCGGTGGCGCGCCCGCAGGGCCGCCAGGCCAGCCCCTATGCGCGCAAGGTCGCGGCACAGCTGGGCGTGAATCTCGCCGGCCTGGCCGGCAGCGGCCCGTCCGGCGTGATCGTCGCGTCCGACGTGGCGCGCGCGCGCCCGAGCATGGCGGAAGTCGCCCACTCGCTGCCGCAGGTCGACGTGCCGGGTCAGGGCCGGGCGATGTCCTCGATGGAAAAGGCCGTCAGCCACGCGATGACCGCCTCGCTCACGCTGCCGACCTTCGACGTCACGGTCAATATCAACACCGCCGCGCTGACCGCCGCCGCCAAGGCGAAGAAGGTCTCGGTCACGGTGGCGATCGCCAAGGCCTGCTCGGTGGCGATGGAAAAGTTCCCCCGCATGAACTGGGCCTACCAGCCGGTCGACAAGCTGGTCGAACGCAGCAACCACGATTTCGGCGTCGCCGTGATGTCGAACGATGGCGGCCTCGTGGTGCCGATCCTGCACGGCATCGAGAAGAAGCCGCTGGAGGCGCTGCAGAGCGACTGGACCAGCCTCGTCGAACGTGCGCGCGTAAGGAAGCTGGCGCCGGCCGAGTACGCCAACCCCACTTTCACGATCTCGAACATGGGCATGCTGGGCGTGTCGCACTTCACCGCGATTCCCACCCCCGGCATCGCCGCAATCCTGGCGATCGCCGCCAACGGCCCGCATGGGACGCCGTTCACCGTCACCGGCGACCATCGCGTGCTGAATGGCGCCGACGTCGCGCTGTATCTGGCGACGCTGAAGCAGACCATCGAGGCACCCGAGGCCTGGATTCAGGGGTCAGGGGTCGGGGGTCAGGGAACGGCGGCTGAAGCCTTCTCCGGCACTGCCGCAATCACCAGCGCACCGGTCTCGCCCATCCCCGAGGGGAATTGGGACTTTCCGGTGGTGGTGGTCGGCGGCGGCCCCGGCGGCGAGGACTGCGCGCGCGACCTGGCCGATCATGGCATCAAGGTCATGATGGTCAACAACGAGCCTTTCCCCGGTGGCGAATGCCTGTGGCGCGGCTGCATCCCGTCCAAGGCGTGGCGTGCCGCCGCGGATGTCATCCGCAACCGCGCGCACGACGCCGAGATGGGCGTCGACGGCACCAACACCCCCAGGCTCAACTGGGACCAGGTCGAGAAGCATCGCCGCTGGGTTCAGACGAGCCGCGGCGAAATGGCGCTGAAGGCCGACAAGGGCATGAAGATCGACGTGCGCGAAGGCTACGGCGAATTCGTCGACGCCCACACGCTGAAGATCACCCCGGTCGAGGGCGAGCCCTACACCGTGACGTTCGGCGCCGCGGTCATCGCCACCGGCGCGCCCGCCTTCGTGCCGCCGATCCCCGGCGCGCGCGAGAACCTGGCGAATGGCGGGGTGGTCACCTCCGACACCATCTGGAACCTTGCCAGCCCGCCGAAGAAGCTCGGCATCGTCGGCGGCGGCGTGATCGGCGTGGAAATGGCGCAGATCTTCCGCGACTTCGGCACCGAGGTGCTGATGCTCGAGCGCAACGAGCGCATCCTCGGTGAAATCGAGGAGGAAATCGGCAAGGTGCTGATTGCCTCGCTGGAAAAGGAAATCACCGTCGTCACCGGTGCCGGCATCCACGAAGCGAGCGGCACGCCCGGTTCGATGAAGCTGCGCTATGCGAACAAGGAAGGTGTCGAGTCCGTGTTCGACTGCGACGTCGTGCTCATGGCCACCGGCAAGCGTCCCGACACCAGCAGGCTCAACCTGGACAAGGTCGGCGTCGAACTCGACGGCGCCGCGATCAGGGTCAACGCACGCTGCCAGACCAGCGTGCCGCACATCTACGCGGTGGGCGACGTCATCGGCGGCTACATGCTCGCCCACACCGCCGCCACGCAGGGACGCGTCGCCGCCGACAACCTGCTCGGCCACGCAAGCGAATACGACCAGGACAGGGACTGCGGCGTCACCTTCTCGCGCCCGCAGGCGGGCTTCGTCGGCCTGAGCGTGGCGCAGGCCAAGGCCAAGGGCATCGACGCGGTGGAAGCCAAGATGCCGATGAGCATCGACGCCAAGGCGATGATCACCGGTGAAACCGAAGGCATGATCAAGCTCGTCGCCGACAAGGCCAGTGGCCGCATCATCGGCGTGCACTACCTCGCCGATCACACCGACACGCTGATCGGCATCGGCGTCATGATGGTGGCCGGCGAGATGACGCTGACCCAGGTGGCCAAGGCGATCTTCCCGCACCCGACGCAGACCGAACTGTTCGGCGAGCTGGCGCGGCGCCTGTTGAACCGGCTGCGGCGCACGGCGAAGAAGTAGGGCTTCGCCCCTCCCGCAGAAAGAGCCGCTTTGCCGCCCTCAGACCGCTGACAAAGTCTGAAAGGGGTGATTCCCTCTCCCTTTGCGGGAGAGGGCCAGGGAGAGGGGGATTTAAAATCAGGCCCTTACTATAAAACGTCGCGACGCATCACCCTCTCCCCATCCCTCCCCCTTCGAGGGGGAGGGGGTTTGTCAACAACCTGAACAAGTCCTTCGACAAGCTTCCCCCGACAGGCTCGGGACGAACGGCAACGCACTGGTTCCGTTCATGGTGAGCCTGTCGAACCATCGTGGTGAGCCCATCGGTGCAACTCAGGACAGGCCTCGACCGGGGCTCAGGACAGGCCCTTCGACGGGGCTCAGGACAGGCTTGTCGAACGCTCTCCTGAGCGCAGTCGAAAGGCACACGGCAAACCAACTTATTCAGGGCTTCCTTGACGAACCCCTTCCGCCTCGAAGGGGAAGGGGTGAGCCTTTGCGGAGCTTTATCGTAGCTGTCTGATTCTAGAACTCCCTCTCCCAAGCCCTCTCCCGCAAGGCGAGAGGGAATCACCCCTTGCGGACTTTGTCAACACCCTGAGAGCCGCTTTGTGGCCCGTTCTCTTTTCTGGATTTGCGCCGGAGCCGATTTTCGGGATCGCTCAAAAGGTCCGTCCAGCGCCAAAAGGCGACCGGCCATGCATTGCTTTGCGAGTGCCGGGCGATCTCTGCTCACAACCTGACCCCTGCAGGGATACGTGAGACGCCGCGCCGGATTTTGTTGGCCGCTTCTTGTCGGCCCTGACCCGGAAAGCGGTTTCGCCACTGCTGAATAGAACAGCAATCGCGATCAGTCTTCACCCGCCCGAAATCTAGTGGTCTGCTTCTGAGGTAGGGGGACCAAATGAAACGGATGGATTTCTTCGCAGGGCAAGGCGCGAGGAGGCGACATAGCTGGCTCTTTGGCAACGACGAGCAACGCCGCCATGCGGAAAAAGACGCCGTTTCACGTTCGTTTATTTCAGAAGCAGACCACTAGCGCAGGATGCGTTCCCATTCCTCGATCGGCATCGGCCGGCCGAACAGGTAGCCCTGAAAGGCGTTGCAGCCGTTCTCGAACAGGAAATCGCGCTGTGCCTGCGTCTCCACGCCTTCGGCGATGACCTGCAAGCCGAGCGACTGGCTCATGGCCAGGATGGCGCGCACGATGGCCGCATCGTTCGGGTCCCCGGGGACGTCGCGAACGAAGGACTGGTCGATCTTGATCTGGTCCAGGGGCAGGCGCTTCAGGTAGGACAGAGACGAATAGCCGGTGCCGAAGTCGTCGAGCGAAAATCCCACACCCAATCTGTCGAGTTCCTGCATGCGGCCGATGACGGTCTCGACGTTGTCGAGCACCACGCTTTCGGTCAGTTCCAGTTTCAACCGGGCCGGGTCGGCGCCGCTTCCGAGGAGGCTCTGGCGTACCTGTTCGATGAAATCCGGCTGGTGAAATTGCCGGGCACTGACGTTGATCGACAACTGCAAGTCACGGGTGCGCGGATCGCGTTCCCAAGTCCTGAGCTGCGCGCAGGCGGTATCCAGGACCCATTGTCCGATGAGCAATATCAGTCCTGTCTCTTCCGCCAGGGGGATGAACTGTGCCGGCGTGACCAGGCCCTGTTCGGGGTGAAGCCAGCGGATCAGGGCCTCCGCGCCGATCAGGCGACCACGCTCGTCGACCTGCGGCTGGTAATGCAGGCAGAACTCGCCCTTGTCGAGACCGCGTCGCAATGCCCCCTGCAGGGCGGCCCGGGATTCGATGGCCGCCTGCATGGCGGGGCTGAAAAACCGGACCGCATTGCGTCCCGCACCCTTTGCCTGATAAAGCGCCACGTCGGCCTGCTTCAGCAGAATCTCAGCCGAATCGCCCTGTCCCCTGAACAGCGTCATCCCGATGCTGGTCGAGCTGAAATACTCGGCCTCGCTGCCGCCGAGCACATAGGGCAGGCTGAGGGCGAAACGTATCTTCTCGGCAATGCTTTCTGCCTGGGTCGCAGCGGCTCGTTCCGATTGCCCCAGCCTTTCCAGCATGACCACATACTCGTCGCCGCCCAGACGGGAAACCGTATCTTCCTGGCGCAGGCAGCCTTCCAGACGCTGGGCGGTCTCGATCAGCAGGCGGTCGCCGACATCATGCCCCTGGGTATCGTTGATGCTCTTGAAATGATCCAGGTCGAGGATCATCAGCGCACCGTATTCCTGGCTGCGATTGCTGGCGGTCAGGGCATGTCCCAGGCGGTCCATCAGCAGGCGTCGATTGGGCAGGTGGGTCAGCGGGTCGAAATAGGCCAGATGACGTATCTCCTCCTCGGACTTCTTCTTGTCCGTGACGTCCTCGACGATGGCGATGCCGCCCTCACTCTGGTCGTCGGTGCCTCGCAGCGGCGTGCAGGACATGGCTATCCAGATCTGGGTGCCGCTCAGCGTCGTGAGATATTCCCCCTCGTAAGCGCCTTCCTTTCCCTCGATGGCCGCACGAAGCGCGGGCAGGATGCGCGGGTCCTTGAGGGTCTTCATGTCGAGGCCGATGAGCCGCTCCATCGGCGCATGGAGAATCTGTGCCAGGCGATCGTTACAATAGGTGATGATGAGGTCGTTGCTGTAGTGCAGGATGCCCGTGGGCGAGTACTGAAGGATGAGGCGATAGCGTTCCTCGCTGGCCTGCAAGGTCACCTCGGCCTGTTTGCGCTCGGCCAGCGCGGCTTCGGCGGCATCGCGCGCGAGGGAGAGATTCTCGACCAGACGGCCCTGGTCCAGTCCCAGGCGGATCGAGACATCGAGTGTCTGATGCAGGTAGCGCGCACTGGTGAGCACGGCCGCCAGGAAGAAGAGCGTCATCGCCCCGAACGCCCAGTCGAAGGCCGAATTCGCCTGCAGCAGGATGACCACGGATACCGGGACAAGCACCAGAAACGTGAATATCCGGAAGGCTGCGGGGACCGGCGCCAGAATCGGCAGCGCCCCTGCCACCATTCCGGCCAGCACAAGCCCGGTGAACAGGCGCACGCCATCGGGTGCGTTCCACATGAAGAAGACGGCGCCCGCACCCCAGATGACCGCCGCAACTGCCGTGGCGACAAGATAACGTTGCCGCCATGTCATCGCTGCAGCGGCATCAGGGTTGGCCGCATGAAAGCGCCGTGACAACAGATAGCGTCCTGCCGTGATCGCGCAGACCAGGCACCACCAGATATATGCCAGGCTGGCGGAAGCATGCAAGGTGGTGTTCACGTATGCCAGCAATGAAGCGTTGACCACATTCACCAACTGCGCAATGCCCACATTGCGGTACAGCAGGGTGGTCTTCTGTCGCTGGGTTTCGGCCTCGATTATTGAAGTAGGGTCGGAGTTGGATGACATGGCCGGATTCTAGAGGAAAACGAGCTCAACCCTGTCCTGAATCAGTGGGCAAGCAGGCCACTGGCGACCGGCAATCGTTCCGGCAAGGTCATCAGGCGCATCGTCTGCAGGCACTTTCCGGCCCGCCACACCGACCCCCTGAACGGCACCGGCGTGATGATGATGACCGGAAAGATAGCGATAACCCGGGTGGCAAGGCTGATCTTCGGCACCCGAACCAGGCCGAACTGTTCGGCGGACTGGCGCGGCGGCGGCTGAACCGGCTGCGTCGGACGGCTAAAAAGTAATTCCCGAGCCACCTTCTCAAACTCGGCCTGAGCAGCCAGTTGAAGTGGCCGGTCAATTTTGGCGTGTGACCGCTTTTGCGGTAGAACCTCATCCGGCAAGTGTCGGCCAAGAGCGGCCCCTTGGGCTTGTTGGGTCGATTGTCTCCTGTTCGGTGCGGATTCAACTGATCGACGCAACAGATTTGTTAAAACGTTCAGCGGGTGTTTCGTAGTTTAAGTGTTTTTCTTGGACGCTCATTCAAACGCCTCGCGACTGCATTGAGTTTGGCTTGCGAGTAGACCGACAGGTCGGTTCCTTTTGGGAAATACTGCCGCAACAGTCCGTTCGTATTCTCATTCGTTCCGCGCTGCCAAGGATTCCGGGGATCGCAGAAGTAGACTTTTATGTCGGTCGCCAATGTGAAGCGCTTGTGATCGGCCATTTCCTTGCCTCGGTCCCAAGTCAGCGACTTGTATAGTTCCAGTGGCAATTTGCGTGCATTTTTGATCAGCGCGTTGGTGACCGTCTCGGTATCCTTTCTGGCGACCTTCACCAGCATCACGTAGCGTGTATGGCGTTCAACGAGGGTTGCGATCTGGCTGTTCGTGGTTCCGCAAAGCAAGTCGCCTTCCCAATGCCCTGGTACGGCCCGATCTTCTACCGTAGCTGGGCGCTCGCTGATCGATACCGCGTCAACGATTCTGCCGTGATCGTCTGTCTTCTGTGTGAAATGGCGCGAACGGCGCATGGCTCGTGTGCGCCGCAAATGCGCCAGTAGCTCCTTCTTCAGGGCGCCACGGGCCTGAATGAAGAGACTGCGGTAGATGGTCTCGTGTGACACCTGGTAGCACTCATTGTCTGGGTAAGTACGCTTGAGCCATCCGGCAATCTGCTCCGGCGACCACTGCATTTGGAGCCTGCCTGCCACGATGTGCGCTAGCGTTCGATTCACAGCCAGTTTACATATCTTGGGGCGATGCGCCCGATCCCAGGCGGCTCGGT
>WGNC01000043.1 GCA_016124745.1 Thiobacillus sp. | reverse complement strand
CCACGAACATCACTACCGTTCGCCCTGAGCCCGTCGAAGGGCTGCACGGCACGGGCCCCGGCATGCCTGCCTTGTGGTTCGACAGGCTCACCACGAACGCATCGACAGGCTCACCGCGAACGAATCGACAGGCTCACCGCGAACGAATCGAGAGGCCTGTCCTGAATCGAATGCGGGGCCCACCGCGAACGGACAAACACAGGCTCACCACGAACATCACTACCGTTCGCCCTGAGCCCGTCGAAGGGCTGCACGGCACGGGCCCCGGCATGCCTGCCTTGTGGTTCGACAGGCTCACCACGAACGAATCGACAGGGTCACCACGAACATCCAATTCCGTTCGCCCTGAGCCCGTCGAAGGGCTGACCGGCACGGGCTCCGACATGCCGCCTTGTGATTCGACAGGCTCACCACGAACGCATCGACAGGACTGTCCCGAGTCGATCGAAGGGCTTAGCCCGAACGCATGCGCTCAGGCGAGTATTTCTTCCACCGCAAAAATCCGCCGATGCTCGCGGATGGCATAGCGATCGGTCATGCCCGCGATGTAATCCGCCACCGCGCGCGCGCCTTCGAGCGATTCGCGCGCCTGGTGCTCGGGCGGCAGCAGGCGCGCATCCCCGGTGAACGCCGCGTAGAGGTCGCTGACGATGCGCCCCGCCTTGGCGCTCATGCGCGCCACCTTGTAATGGCGGTACAGGTGGCGGTGCAGAAAACGCTTCAGCTCACGGTGCTCGTCGAGCAGCGCGGGACTGAACGCTGCAAGCGGCGGCGCCGTCCGCACCTCGGCAAGGGTCTGCACGCCGCTGCTCTTGATGTTCATGCGCGTCGTGTTCACCAGATCGATCACCAGCGTGTTGATGATGCGGCGCACGGTTTCGGTTACCACGCGACGGCCCTGCAGCGCCGGATATTTCGTGCGCACTTCGGCCAGGTGGCGGGCGAAGATCTGCACCTCGCTCAACTGCTCCAGCGTGATCAGGCCTGAACGCAGGCCGTCGTCGACATCGTGGTTGTTGTAGGCGATCTCGTCCGCCAGGTTGGCGATCTGCGCTTCCAGCGCGGGCTGCTGCTTGTCGAGAAAACGCCGTCCCACGTCGCCGAGCTTTTCGGCATTGCCGAGCGAGCAGTGCTTGAGGATGCCCTCGCGCGCCTCGAAGGTGAGGTTCAGCCCGTCGAATTCGGCGTAACGCTCTTCCAGAAGGTCGACCACGCGCAGCGACTGCAGGTTGTGTTCGAAGCCGCCGTGCTCTCGCATGCAGGCGTTCAGCGCATCCTGCCCGGCGTGGCCGAACGGCGTGTGGCCGAGGTCGTGCGCCAGCGCCACCGCTTCCACCAGGTCCTCGTTCAGGTCCAGCATGCGGGCGATGGTGCGGCCGATCTGCGCCACTTCGATGCTGTGGGTCAGGCGGGTGCGGAACAGGTCGCCCTCATGGTTGACGAACACCTGGGTCTTGTACTCCAGCCGCCGGAACGCGGTGCAGTGGATGATGCGGTCGCGGTCGCGCTGGAATTCGGAGCGCGGCGCGGCGGGGGCTTCGGCATGCAGGCGCCCCCGGCTCTGGCCGGAATGGGCGGCGTAAGGTGCGAGCGTTTCCATCGGCATTCTCAGCGCGGTGCCGTCAGCACGCCGGCCAGCACATCGCCCGGCACGCCGCCGGTAATCACCGCCTCGCCCAGCTTCTTCAGTAGCACGAAGCGCATCTTGCCGCCCTCGACCTTCTTGTCGTGGCCCATGTATTCCAGATACCTGTCCACCCCGAGGTCCGGCGCCACGTCCGGCAGCCCGGCGGCGCGGATCAGTGCGCGGGTGCGTGCCACGTCCGCTTCGGTGATCCAGCCCATGCGTTGCGAGGTCTGCGCCGCCATCACCATGCCCGCCGCCACCGCCTCGCCGTGCAGCCAGTTGCCGTAGCCCATGCCGGTCTCGATCGCGTGACCGAAGGTGTGGCCCAGATTGAGGATGGCGCGGATGCCGCCCTCGCGCTCGTCCTCGCCCACCACCTGCGCCTTGATTTCGCACGAACGATAAATCGCGTGGCTGATCGCCGCGGCGTCGAGCGCGCGTAGCTTGTCCATGTTGGTTTCGAGCCAGGCGAGAAACCCGGCGTCCCGGATCAGGCCGTACTTGATCACTTCGGCCAGCCCCGCCGACAACTCGCGCGCCGGCAGCGTCTTCAGCGTGTCGGTATCGGCCAGCACCAGCTTCGGCTGATAGAACGCGCCGATCATGTTCTTGCCGAGCGGATGGTTGATGCCGGTCTTGCCGCCCACCGACGAATCGACCTGCGACAGCAGCGTGGTGGGAATCTGGATGAAGGGCACGCCACGCTGGTAGCAGGCCGCGGCGAACCCGGTCATGTCGCCGATCACGCCGCCGCCCAATGCGATGAGCGTGGTCTTGCGCTCGGCGCGGTCGGTCAGCAATGCGTCGAAAATCAGGTTCAGCGTTTCCCAATTCTTGTAGGCCTCGCCGTCCGGCAGCACCACCTGCGCCACCGTCACCCCGCCGGCCTGCAGCGTCGCCGTCAGCCGCGCCAGATACAGCGGGGCCACCGTGGTGTTGGTCACGATCATCACGCGCTTCTGCGCCAGATGCGGAATGATCAGGTCTGCTCGGGCGAGCAGGCCGGCGCCGATGTGGATGGGGTAGGAGCGGTCGCCGAGGTCGACGGTGAGGGTTTGCATGAATGCGCTATTGGATATGAAAGTTAATTTAAGGAGAGGCTGATTCATTCAGCCCGTTCGCCCTGAGCCTGTCGAAGGGAGCCTGTCGAACCATCTCCTGAGCGAAGTCGAAGGACATGAGCGAAATCCACTTGCTCAGTGTTTCCCAAACGGAATAAATCCGCGTCTCGTCAATTGTACCCAAAGGGTGTGGGCACCCATGCCTATGCCGCCTGTTTTGCCAAGGCCATCCTGACGTCGATTTCATCCCAGGGCACGAAAACCTTGCCAGATTCATCCTTGCTGATCACCAGCCAGTCCGAGAGGATACTCACGTCCTTGTGCACATTGCGGTAATGGCGGTTCAGACGCTTGGCCAGCGCATAGATCGTTAACGGGCCTGTCGACTTAAGGGCCTCCACTAGCTCCCATCGCTTGGGCGAGAAAACCTCACCGAACTGGGCCATGTTCTCGAACCCGACACCGGCGTAGGCGCGCGGCGTCCGCCCGTCCATCACGGACTGCAACGCGTCGCCAAAACGGGCCAGCGCCGCCTCGGCAGATTGGACTTCAATATGCAATTTTTTCATTGGGCCTCCTTCACATCTTCCAGAAAATCCCGCAGCAGGGTCGGCACATCGATGAAACGATAGGACGTTTCTTTCGATCCGAGATGTCTATGGTCCCCCTTGCCACGTTCGTTGTCATAGCCCACGATCCTCTGTCCGTCGACCACATACACCAGCCGATATTTGTAGCCATGCTGCGTGGGCGGGACGGACTCCGGCACGCGCCAAACCACACCTTCAATTCGACCCTTGCCGAAGGCTTGCTTGAATTGATGGAGCAAATTGGCTTTCATAGGGCTCATCATGCCCCATACTATAGGGCATGTAAAGTCACATACTTCCGCGCCTTTCATGAGGCCCATGAGGACAGCCGCTTTGCATCCAGGCCGGTCCCGCCCATAATCCGCGAATGGACACTCACGGTCATCCCGACCTGCCGCACACGCTCAGGCAAGTTCTTGCTGAACATGGGGGCGTACGCCTGGCGATCCTGTTCGGCTCCCGCGCGACCGGCCGCGCCGCAGCGCAAAGCGACCTCGACCTGGCTGTCATGATGGCCGCGCCGATGGAGGCCGCGGACAAAGTCGCCCTGATCGAGCGGCTCGCTTTGGCCACCGGCATGCCTATTGATCTGATCGACCTGAAACAGGTCGGTGAACCCCTGTTGGGTCAGATCCTGAAGCACGGCATCCGGCTAGTGGGTAGCGATACCGATTACGCAACCCTGCTAAGCCGCCATCTCTTCGACGCCGCTGACTTTCTACCCTACCGAAACCGCATTCTCGCCGAGCGGAGGCGCGCATGGATCGGCAGGTAACGCGATGCAGGCGCAGCCGAGACGAAAGCCTGAAGTCTCGGCTGTATGACGAAAAAAGGGGGGTAGCCACATGAGTACACTTGAGGCACTACGCGCGCGAAGTACCGAGATCAAACGTCTCGCCCGTGTGCATGGCGCGCGGAACATTCGGGTCTTCGGCTCGGTCGTCCGTGCCGAGGACACCTTGGAAAGCGATATCGACTTCCTGATCGACATGGAAGAATCCCGCAGCCTGCTGGATTTGATCGCCTTCAAGCAAGATCTGGAGGCCATGCTGAATCGACCGGCCGATGTCTTGACCGAAAGAGGGCTAAGCCCCTATCTGCGTGAACGCATACTCGACGAGGCTGTCGCCCTGTGAAAAAGGACCCGGCCGTTTACATCCGGCACATCAATGACTGCACCCTCCGCATAGAAACCTATGTAGCAGAAGGTCGCACGGCTTTTTTCAATGACCCCAAAACCCAGGATGCCGTCATACGCAACCTGGAAGTGATTGGGCAGGCCGTGAAAGACCTGGGCACCGAACGTTTAAACGCCGAGCAGCCTGCCATTCCATGGACTCAAATCGCAGGCGCCCGGAACGTACTGGCTCACCAATATCTTGGCGTTGACCTCAACCTGGTCTGGAATATCGTTGAAAAAAACCTGCCTTCCTTGAAGGCCGCCATACACGAAACAGCTGACCGCCTGGCCATCGATCTGCCGAAACCGAGCGAACCAGACTAAATCTGGCCATGGACAACTTCGACCCCGCGCTGATCACCGTCATCATGCCCTGCTACAATGCGGCGCCCTACGTCGAAGAGGCGGTCGAGAGCGTGCTCGGGCAGAGTTATCCGAAGGTACAACTCGTCGTGGTCGACGACGGCTCGACGGACGGATCGACCGAAATCCTGCAACGGCTGGCCTCCGAAAATCCCGAACGCATCACGCTCGTCTACCAGACCCGCGGCGGCCCCTTTGTCGCGCGCAATCAGGCACTCTCCCACGCCCAAGGCAATTACATCGCCTTTCTCGACGCCGACGACACCTGGCACCCGGATGCGCTGCGGCTGCTGCATGAAGCGCTCGAAACTGAACTGGCCGATGTCGCATGGTGCGGCTGGCAGGCCATTGGCCCCGCCGCCACCGACACCCAGCCGAATACGCCCCCCGAGTTCGAAGCAGAAGAAGCTGTGATGTTCTTCATGGAGCTGGGTACGTGGCCGCTCAACAGCGTGCTGATCCGCCGCCACCTCATCGACGAACTGCGCGGGTTCTCGGAACGCGCCCCCACCGCCATGGACTACGACCTCTGGCTGCGGCTGCTCGCGCGCCGACCCAAACTGGTTCGCGTACCCGAAGTGCTGGCGTTTCACCGGCATTACCCGCGTGGCGAATCCCACATCCCGCAGTGGCGGCAGGTGTTCGATGCGGTCGCCGTGCGCCGCGACTTCGCCCACCATCACCCCGAGCTGGTCTCCTCCATACCCCCAGCCCGCCTCAACGAACTGATCTACGACCCCCTGCTACGCGAAGCCTATCGCTGCCACTGGCGCAACGACACCGAGTCGGCGCGCCGTCTGTTTCGCCGAGCGTTCCGCAAGGCCGACTGGAAAGCAGGCGATTTCAAGCACCTTGTCGCCAGCCTGCTGCCCGGCGCGCTGTATCGCAATCTGATCGATTTCATTACCCGCCGTCGCAGCGCACGTTTTGAGGGGTAAGTTTGCTGCACAGGGCATAGGACGCGAGGCACCCAGTCTGCCCCTTCCAAGGAGGGCAAGGCATCAGAGGCTGTGTGCACATTGCCATAGCCAGGGTTCCGGTTTGCGTTCCCCGGCGCGCACCCTGGATACCCTGGAGGGAATCAGCGGCACAGCACATGCCGTCACGATCGGCGCTTACAATATCCATCCATGAACTCCCCCAGAGCCCAATCCGGTTATCCCTGCGCCCCATCATCGACAAAGGGTACCGCGACACAGACTGCCCCCCTATTCGGGTCAAACATCTGGTGAACAGACTTCCTTATCCCCTCTTCCGGTTTCTGGCCAACCGACTTTCCCCAGCGGGCCCCAAAGCCCGGCTCAGCATCCTTATATTCCATCGGGTGTTGCCCGAGATCGACCCCCTGTTTCCGGGCCAAGCGACGGTCGAATCATTCGACGCGCAATTAGACCTGCTCAAATCGGTATTCAATGTGCTGCCGCTGCCAGAGGCGGTTTCCCAACTCAAGGCCGGCACGCTTCCGGCGCGCTCGGCAGCGATCACCTTCGACGATGGCTATGCTGACAACGTCACAAATGCGTTGCCCATCCTGCAAAAACATGGTCTCCATGCCACGTTCTTCATTGCCACCTCATATCTGAACGGCGGTCGCATGTTCAACGACACGGTGATTGAAAGCGTCCGCCGCAGTCCGCTCACCCGGTTGGATCTGAACGACCTTGACCTGGGCGCGCATGAACTTGATTCGGACGTAGCAAAAGCCAAAGCCATAGGAAAAATTCTGCCGCAGGTGAAATATCTCCCGCTTGATGTGCGTGAGGACACCGTTGCCCAGGTGGTGACGCGCGCGGGTGTCGGCAGCCTGCCTGACGACCTGATGATGACAACTTCTCAGTTAAAAACGCTGCATGCAGCCGGCATGGAAATCGGCGGCCATACCCATCGCCATCCGATCCTTGCAAAACTCGACCCTAACACCGTGCGGGATGAAATCGTCGCAGGCAAAATCTGGCTGGAAGACACGCTCTGCACACCGGTACGGGTTTTCGCCTATCCCAACGGCAAACCCGGATCCGACTACCTGCCTGAGCAGGCGGATATCGTGCGCGAACTGGGCTTCGAGGGAGCCGTCTCCACGCAGCGTGGCGTCTCAACCCGACCAAGCGACGTGTTTCAATTGCCGCGGTTCACGCCCTGGGATGTCAACCAGACAGCGTACGCATTGCGCCTGCTGCAAAATATCGTAACGGGCTAAGGTCGACTCATACCAGCACTTCGACTGGTGCCGGATGCCCCAGAAAAGCGGTCGGGCTGGCCGTCAGGCCGTAGGCGCCGGACTGCAGCACCACGACCAGATCGCCCTCGCACGCATGTCCCAGGTTCATCCTGTCACCCAACACATCCAGCGGGGTGCATAACGGCCCGACTGCCGAGGCAGATTGTGCTTCACCTTCCGGCTCGACACGGTTGCCCACCAGAACGGGGTAGTTCTTGCGAATGACCTGACCGAAGTTGCCGGACGCGGCAAGGTGATGGTGAAGTCCGCCATCCATCACAAGAAAAAGCTGTCCACGCGATTCCTTGCGCTCGATGACGCGGCTGACGTACAGCCCGGCCTCCCCCACGAAAAAACGCCCCAACTCGATGACGAATTCGGCTTCAGGGAAATCGCGTCGTGCGTCCGGCATCAGCGCGGCCAGGTTCTCGCCGACGGCAGCCAGATCAAGTGGCCGCTCGCCCGGAAAATACGGAATGCCAAATCCTCCCCCCAGGTTCAGCAACCGCACGGTGCCTGGCGCATGGGCTGCCAGACGCCGGGCCAGTTCAAAGGTGTTGATCTGGGCCTCGATGATGGATTCGGCTTTGAGGTTTTGCGAACCGGAAAAGATGTGAAAGCCAAAAAACTCGACCGGCAACGTCTTCATCCGGGCCAGCAGTTCCGGCACTCGCTCGGCATCGATGCCGAACTGCTTCGGCCCGCCACCCATTTTCATGCCCGAGCTCTTCAGCTCGAAGTCGGGATTGACCCGAACCGCAACCCTGGGCCGCGCACCCGTCTCAGTCGCGATCATCACAATACGTTCCAGTTCGCGCCCGGATTCGAGGTTGATCACGATGCCCGCGGCAATCGCCTGACGCAGTTCCCGCTCGCTCTTGCCCGGCCCGGCAAAGCTGATGTTTTCCGGCGGCATGACGGTATCCAGTACCACCTTCAACTCACCGCCCGAAGCCACGTCGAACCCATCCACCAGGCCAGCCAGGTGCTGCACTACCGCGGGCATGGGATTGGCCTTGATGGCGTAATGCAGATGGATATCCGCAGGCAGCGCCGCACGCAATTGCGCCACCCGCTCGGTAATCAAGCGTCGGTCGTAGGCGTAAAAGGGCGTGCTCCCCACCCGCTCGGCCAGACGGATCAGCGACATGCCGCCCACCTGAAGCACGTTATCCAGCACCGGGAATTTCAAATTTTGTGCATGCTGAACAGGCGCGTTCACGACGGGTTCTCCTCAAACAGACCAGCCAGATCGGTCGACAGTTTTTTGCGGTCGATCTTGCCATTGGGGTTGCGTGGCAAGGGTTCGTGGCGCGCCATGATACGGACAGGCACCATAAAACCCGGCAGGTGCTTCTTGCATTCTGCCAGCAACTGCTCGCCAAGCGCCTCATCATTGTTCGGTGCATACGTCACCAGCACCACTGCTTGCCCCAGTAAAGGATGCGCCACGCCGATCGCGGCCGCTTCGGTTACCAGACTGGTAGCGTAGGCCACCTCCTCCACCTCGGTCGGGCTTACCCGATACCCCGAAGTCTTGATCATCTCGTCACGGCGGCCGATGAAATACAGATACCCGTCCTCGTCCATCTTCACCGTGTCCCCGGACCACACCGCCAACTCCGGAATCACCAGCCCGGCAAGTTGCCCCGGTGCGGGCCTGTAGCGCTCTGCGGTTTTTTCCGGGTCGTTCCAGTAGCCCAGCGCTACATGCACGCCACGGTGCACCAGTTCCCCCGGTTCGCCGGGTGTGCACGGCGTGCCGTCCTCGCGTACCACCAGAATCTCGGCGTTGGGAATCGCCTTGCCCATCGAATCGGGGCGCGTAGCCACTTCTTCCGGCGGCAGGTAGGTGGAGCGGAACGCCTCCGTCAGGCCATACATCAGATAGGGCCGTGTCCTGGGCAACCTGGTGCGCAACGCATCCAGTGTCGCCTTCGGCATATGCCCGCCGGAATTGGTGAGGTAGCGCAGGTGTCGGTCCATACCCGCCGGCCATTGCAGTTGCGCCAGCTGCACCCATAACGGCGGCACCGCGGCCAGGCCGGTAATCCTTTCGCGCTCGACCGCACGGATCACATCCCGCGGCAGCAAATAGTTCATCAATACCGCACAGGCACCCACCCGGAAAGCCGTGGTGAGCTGGTTCAAGCCATAGTCGAAAGACAGCGGCAGCACCGACAGTATCCGGTCGTCCGGCGTGTTTTCCAGATACTGCGACACGCTCTCCGCACCCGCCACGATGTTGCGATGCGACAGCACCACTCCCTTGGGCCGCCCCGTGCTGCCCGAGGTATACAGGATCGCCGCCATGTCGCCGTCGATCACCCGAAAGGGAGCTCGATCAGGTGCATTGATTCGTTCGCGCCAGGCCACCATTTCCAGGCCATCGACAGGCTCCGGGGATTTCTCGCCAACCAGCACAATCGCGCGCAGATCACGGCAATGGGCCAACACCGGGCGCAACAACTCCAGCCGTTCAGGAGACGTCACCAGAATGCGCACATTGCAGTCCGCCAGGATATGGCTCACCTGTTCCGGTTTGAGCAGCGGATTCACCGGCACGAACACTCCACCAGCAGTGGACGCCCCAAACATCGCAGCAACCGCATCCAGGCGCTTTTCCAGATAGACCGCGACACGCTCGGCGCGCTGAAGATCCAGGCCCAGAAGGAGATTGCCCGCCTGACCTATCTCAATGGCCAGTTGCCGGTAATCCAGACTCTGCTTGCCGTCTACAAGTGCCTGCCGTTCTCCATGGGAGGTGGCCATATTCAAAATCAGTTCATGGGCGCGCATTGACACGTTTATTCCGCAGGGGCCTCCACCATTTTTGCAAACTGAAGCTTGGGCGCACGAAGCCGCTTAAGCCATTTCCAGCGGTAATAATTGATATGGAACATGGTTCGCTTGTCTTCGGTCCAGCGCAGATGCCAGTCCATGACCTTGCCGTAGAACTCGATTTTCTGAAACACGCCGGAATCGAACAGCGTCTTGAATAGCTCCTGATGCATCAACATCGCCGGGGAATATTCAGCAGTGGCTTCGTCATACGTTGTCTTAAGGATAACGATGGTGTCATCACGCTGAACACATAGATCCATCGCGGCGATCGTATCGTTGAACATGAGTTGATAAATCCTCCCGGTCCCGGCCTGGCAATGTGTTTCCAATAAATCCTGGTAGAACCGGCCTTGGTCATTTTCCGGATGCACCGCAGTGCCGTCCCTTGCTTTCCAGCCGGCGCTCTCCATGTGCCCGTAGTTTGCGATGGCATCCTTTACCGCAGCTGGATCGGTAATGGACACGAGGCTGACCGTCAAACCCGCCTTTTCAAGCTTGTTGCGCGCCTTGCGCATGTTCTGCCTGAGGTTTTTCCCGCGTTTTTCCCAAAATGCGTCGAAATCACCTTCGACGACGATTCGCGCCGTATCAATGTAATCAAGGGTCTGCAATTTCGCTGATGTAGCTGGCCTTGGCCACACATCGGGGTCTTGCTGGGTAATCCCCACCATCAAGGGAATCCCAGGCAAAGCCAGGATCAGCGCATTCAGCGCCGCCTCCAAATCCAACCCCGCGCGCATCAAAATGAATCCGATGGGCGCCTGTGCCGGCTGAAACGTCTCCCATACCCCTCGCCCTCGCTCCACCAGTATCGCCATGCAATCAGGCGCCTCCGGACTACCGAGGCATGCCAGCCTCTCCCGGCCTGTGCCAAACGCACGCAAGGCGGCCTGAAGAAATTGACTTGTTAATAATGCTGAATCGGGGCCGCGTTTGTTCAGGTCATCCCAACCCGGAGCAAGCCGCCCGATTTCACTGACCGGAAACAGATTCCAATGCATGTCACGCGCCTCAACTGCTTCTTTTGATTGCACCCAGGAGAAAGCCCTCATTTGAACCCGGCCCATTCGGTGCCGGATCCTACCCAGTATCTGAATTCCAAATCCCGTCAGCCCACGAATTGACGACAAATTGTAGGCCACGACACCCCACCGCTCGCGGCGCTGGCTCATCCAATCCTTCTTGTAAGCGTCATCGCCAATCAGATAGTCCACTTCAGTTACCTTGTCGACATCCATGACATGGCGCATGAGGTGCGCTGAAAGCAATGTTCCCGCAGAGTACTGCGCATGTGATTCACTGTATGCGAGTTTGTAGATCGCAGCCCGGCCATGACTGACGATCCACACCTGAGCAGCGATCGGCTCGCCATCGAAATAGGCGAGCGCCAACCGCAACCAGCCACGCCGAGCGCACAGCCGGATAAGTCCCGGCATGAATTCCGGATAGGGTTCCGGCACCTTCCAGCTCGATTGATAAATTCGATTCCAGGCCTGAATGGCCTCCTCCAGCCCCTCACCTCCCGTCACGATCTCGATCCGACCGAGGCCCGACGCCATGAACCGCTTCTCACGCCGCTTGACGGTGTTTCGGGTCTTGGATGAAAGCTTGCTGAAGTACTCGTCGAACGACCGACCTGAAACAAGAAGATGCCAATTTCCAAAATCGAAGAATGGAAAAGCCTTAAGCCCAGTCTGCTGCAATGCTGCGAGGACAAGTTCATATTCTGGACGGGATGGATCCATTGCATCGAATCGCAAAGAACAGGCCTTCGTGTCCTTTATCACACGTCGCAGCAGACGCGCCAATTCGTCCGGCTGCACACCCCGCGCGACCATGGGCCGATAAATCGATGTGTAAAACGTCGTCAGCGCGGATACATGATGCGCGCCCACCAATAATGGAAGCACACAACAAACCTGCCCACCGCGTGACAAAACGTAATAACGTGTATTTTCACCTTTGGGGATGGCAGCGCGCTGCAATAACTCGAACCAGTCCGCACCCAGATCGAAGCTGTCCCGTTCCGCGGAATCAAATAACGCCTTGCTTGCCCTGGGCAAGCCGGAAATGTGATCAAAAACTTCGACTACTGGAGTGTCTGTGTTGTCCGCTTCAGCAGTGCCGCCCACAGTTGCTGCTTTTAGCCTCTGAAAGGTTTTATATAAGGCAGCCAGCCATGGCCAGCGGAAGCATGTGACATGGCTGATAACCCGCTGGCCGGTGGCCCAAGCCAGCTGATCCCGGCTTGCGTTCGTATAGAACTCCACCACTTTATGGCGCTTCTCGTGAAACGCTTGCTGCAAAACGTCATGCAGCAGCAAACGGCCTGGTGCAAAGCGGGATCTGCATTCATCGTAGGCCGTCTTCAGAATTACTGACATGCCCGCGCCTTCAATGATCAGGCGCGATGCCGCCAGACGCCCCCCCAGCCAATACTCGAACACCCGGGCCTGGCCAGAACCTGCGAAACGCGACATCAACTCCGCATAAAAAAGACCTTGAACATTCTCGATACTGACTGCGGTACCAATATCCTTTTTCCATCCACTGGATTCCAGTTCTCCAAAGCGCTTTACTGATTCCCGCATTTCATCTGGGTCAGTGATCACACGAAGCTCCCTGGCGCCCAGTTCATCGCTCACCCTGTTCGAATAACGCCGTATATTCTTTGCCAGGTTGCTGGAACGTCCATTCCAATAGGCTTCAAATTTCCCTTCCAGGGAAACGTTCACCGTCAGTGCATGTGCCTGGACAATTCGGCTCGGGCAGGCGGCAGTCAAACCCGACGGGACGAAATTGGGATCCTGGTTCATCAACTCGATGATCCAGGCATTAAGCGGCAGCGCCGCGAACAATTCATCGATCAGTTTTGTGTCCGGAATCAGGACCGGTGAGGCCTGGAGCTGACTCGGCACAAACTGCCGCCAGACGCCGGCGCCACGCTCGCGCAGAATGATCAAGCCATCGACCGCCTCCATGGAGCGATGGACGAAAAGCTGTTCGTCACCCCGGCCGAAATGCCGCAACATCGACTCGGTAAACCGGCTATCCAGAAATGGATGCCCGCCGTAATATCGGCCATTAAGCGCATCCCAATCATTGCGATAAGCACCCAAATCCTGGCGCAACGGAATTCTCTGCCAGCTCATGCCGCACTCTGCTCCTGCAACGCCCGGCGCAATTCCTCGGTCATCCAGCTCAATTCTGCCCGGCCAACCCCTTGATGACAGGGCAAATGGATCAAGCCCAAGCGGGCTGCACGCGAAACATTGCAATCGCTCACGGCCAGCTCATCCCATCGGAAAATCGGCATGCCCGCGCGCTTCAGCCGATAGAAGGCCCGCTCCGGGTGATCCAGCCATAGCGGGAACATGTAAGGCACCACGCCTGCCGGCAATTCGCGAAAAAGCGGGCGACAGCCTGGCATCGTGGAAGCCACATCAAGCCAGGCCAGATAATTCTGACGGCGGGCAACGGCGATGCGGCCGACACTGGAAAAATGTAAAGACAGGCGCGACCAGCGCAAAGCCTGCATATCCTCGGCTGCGGGGTCGTATTGCCGGGAAATCCCCGCGTCCTCGTTCACCGCATCCGTCCCGCAAGGTGATGCATCATCCCCTGCGGACACAGACAACCGCCTGTGCCATTGCTGCAAGAGACTTTCCCATGACCGCCAGACCGCCTTCAACTCCGCGCGCAGGCCAGGCGCCGGGCGTGACGCGTCGATGTCAGGATGAACCCCACGCAATACCCCCCCATTCTCCGAAGCAAAAAACTTGTAGGGGCTGGCAATGGCACAATCACCAAAACTGCCAATGGGCGCGCCGTCATACACCCCGAACATGGCATGCGAACAGTCCTCCACATAGGCCACCTGATGGCGTTTACACCACGCCTGCACGGTTTTGATCGACTGCGGAAATCCAAAATAGTGCGGCAACACAAGCGCAACCGCCTTGCCGCAGGCAGACAAACAGACATCGAGTTGCGGCCAGTCCGGGGTCAAATCTGGCAGCAAGGAAAACAGCTGGACATTGCCACCCAGACGCACAACCGGATCAATCATGGTCCGGCAATGGTAGGCGGGAATCAAAACCGTCGTGCCCGGCCCCACGCCCAGGGATCGCAGTGCCGCAGTCAGGGCATACCGCCCCAACGAATACGACGCGCACGGCGCCTCAAGAAAAGCCGAACGATAGGTTGCCGTGCCGCAAAGCCCAGGCATCCCGGACGGGAACGCCGGCAACACCGGGACAGGTGGGCGAGGAAACCGACAGCCAGTTGGGTCAAAGCTACTGAATTGCACCGCGGCGATCCGTCCCTGTTTCAAAGTGGTGTGTGTGATGGGCCGATCGACACACGATCAGCCCTCCTCTAACGAAGCCCTGAATAAGTTGGTTTGCTGTGTGGTTCGACAAGCTCACCACGCACGAAATCAACCACTTGCCGTTCGTCCTGAGCTTGTCGAAGGACTTTTTCAGGTTCTCCCTAATGACCCCGGCCAGCTGAAGTGCAAAGTTTCATCATTCCGGCGAAGGCCGGAATCAAGCCCGGTCAGCTGGCCAGGTGTATTCGCGAGCTCGTTCGTGCTGAGCCTGTCGAAGTACAGCCCCCATTCCGCCCGCCCAGGACAGGCTTCGACAGGCTCAGGGCGAACGGACCCAATTAAGCGTCTCCCTAAATCATGACAACACCCTGCTGCCGTTCGGGCTGAGCCCTTCGACTTCGCTCAGGAGAGCCTTGTCGAAGCCCGGTGCCCACTCGGACAAGCCAACCGACACGCTCAGGGCAAACGGTAGCTTTGTCATGTGTAATGGAGACATCAATCGCCTGCGTCGACACGAACAAGGAGCAAATTCTGTTCCACCGCACAATGCATCGCTGGATGTTCACGCAGCCCGGCGTTCGACCAGGCCCATGCACGCGTATCCCGGCAGCCCCACTCAGCCCGGAGCTTACCTCAGCGCGCATCCTTCTCGCGAGACGGCTGGTGTTAATGACATGCGATACACTACCGCGTACCTTAAATCAGGCAAATCACACGTACATGAACACGCTGGAAACCGTCAAAAACCTGCTCGCCCAGACCCTGCAACTCGGGTCCCGTGCCGACAGTCTCACACCCGATTCCCCCCTGCTGGGTGCCCTGCCCGAGATCGACTCCATGGCCGTCGTCACCATCCTCACGGCCATGGAAGAGCATTACGGTTTTATCGTCGATGATGACGAAATCAGCGCAGACACCTTCCAGACTCTCGGCACACTGGCTGCCTTTGTCGATCAAAAAATCGGCAGCTGACATGGACCGGGCCGACATCCGCATCGAGCCCTTTTTTCTGGATAGCCCGCGCGGGCCGCTATTTTGCCTTTACACCGCGCCCGCCGAACAGCGCCCCCAAGGCGCCGTGCTCTACCTGCACCCCTTTGCCGAGGAAATGCACAAATCCCGTCGCATGGCCGCGCTGCAGGCTCGCGCCATGGCAGCACGCGGCTACGCGGTCCTGCAGATCGACCTCACCGGCTGCGGCGACAGTGCGGGGGATTTTTCCGATGCATCGTGGTCAGCCTGGCTGGACGATGCCCGCCTGGCACACGCCTGCCTGCATGAAAAAGCCGCTCTCCCTGTCACGCTATGGGGCTTGCGCACCGGCGCCCTGCTGGCAGCTGATCTGGCACGTCAATTGCTGGACATTCATGGCCTGCTGCTTTGGCAACCTGTGTCCGATGGCAGCCTTTTTCTCAACCAGTTTTTGCGGATCAAACTCGCCAGCGAAATGCTATCCGAAGGCCAATCGAAATCCGGCACCAAAGAACTGTTGGCCCAACTCGAAGCCGGCCAAGGGGTGGAAGTGGGCGGAAACATGCTTTCCCCCGCCATGGCGCGCGAGCTGGGCGGGCTCAAACTTGCGCACCTGGTGCCCCAGTGCCCGGTTACCTGGCTGGAAGTCGGCGCGCTGGCAGGCGAACACCTCAGCCCAGCGAGCCAGCACATTGCAGATTCCTGGCGTGAAGCAGGTGCAGCCGTTCAAAGCCGGACCGTAGCGGGCGACCCTTTCTGGGCCACCCAGGAAATTACGGAATGCTGGGATTTGATTGAAGCAACCAACACAAGCGAATGAGCAAGTGCCCAATTCAGGAAAGCCGGCCCGTCCGTTGAAAAAGCTCGTCGGGTCACTTACAGCCTTGATCACCGCCAGCATCGAAGCAAAGCGTACAAGCGGCAAAGGCATGTTGTCCCAGCTTGTTGAAATATCGCGACTTCGGCGCCCGCCCAACTGTGTTTCCCCATCCGAGTATTACGACTTCAATCTATCCGACAATCAGTTGGATTGGGCAGCCAAGAGCAGCTATCTCGGCTGGCGCTCCCCGGTCATTACGGATTTGCAAAATCCCGCCTGGCACGCACTCGCCAACGACAAGCTCAACTTTTACGGCCTGATGACGGGATTGGGTTTTCAAGTTCCCCACCTCTATGCCATTTACAGCCAAAGCAGACGTTTCTTCGGGAACACCCCTGTATTCAGCGACACCGATTCATTGGCCGATTTTTTACGCAACCGTTGCCCCTATCCTTTCTACGGCAAACCGGCGGATGGCGCTTACGGCGCAGGAAACATACTGTGTACTGCGTATATTCCAGAGAGCGATTCCTTGTGCATGCCCTCAGGATCACAAATCAGCATCGAAGCCTTTATCAAAGACCACCTAATTCGAAGTCGAAATGGCTATCTTTTTCAACAGGTGATGGAAGCTTCAACCGGAATGACCGAACTGTGGGGAAACCGCTTATCGACTGTCCGGATCGTAGTTGCCCTATGTGAGGATGGCCCGCGAATAATGCTATGCGAATGGAAAATCGCGACCGGAAGCAACATCGTTGATAATTTCCACGACGGAAAAACAGGCAACCTGCTCGCACTGGCGGACACCTCGAACGGTTGTATCCAGCGAATTGCCTTGCCAAACGGGGGAATCACCAGCGAGTCTTCCGTCGCACACCCGGACACCGGGGTTCAGCTAATGGGTACCGCCGTCCCGAACTGGAATGCAATGAGGGAGTTGGTCTTGACGGCGGCCCGCGCTTTCCCCGGCTTGCGCCTGCAAGGATGGGATATTGCCGATACCACGACTGGACTCATCCCGCTTGAAGTCAACCTCGTAACCGGAAGGACGGCATACAACCATCAGCAATTCATGCAAAAGGGATTGTTCGATGAAAGCGTAAAAAGCACATGGCAAGCCCTGCGGAACTGAAATGTGCGACCAGTCAATTTCGATGCCCGGCCCCCAGTAATCACGACTACCATGGTCTTTCACGAACAAGCATCCATCTTTGATTGCGAAGGCTGCCGCCTGATCGGCGTCATTGCACGCCCGGAACGCCCACAGCAGGCAGGGGTCGTCATCGTGGTTGGCGGCCCGCAATACCGGGCCGGCAGCCATCGCCAGTTCACCCTGCTCGCCCGCCAACTCGCCGAGCGGGGCATTGCGTCCATTCGCTTTGATTACCGCGGCATGGGGGACAGCGAAGGCAAGATGCGAAATTTCGAAGACATCGACGCAGACATCAAAGCCGCCATCGACGAACTGATGACACAAGTGCCGGAAATTGAACGCGTTGCCTTATGGGGGCTCTGTGATGCGGCTTCGGCAGCGCTGTATTACGGTCACACCGACCCGCGCGTCAAAGGTCTGGTTCTGCTCAACCCCTGGGTGCATACAGAAGCAGGTGCCGCCCGCGCCCGACTCAAAAATTACTACGTGGCCCGGCTATTGAGCAGATCTTTCTGGGACAAGCTGCTGTCGGGCAATTTCCGGCTCGGCGATTCATTCGAGGGGCTGACTCGGGCCGCGCGGCAGGCGGGTTCAATGGATTCACCGCGCGATGCCTCGCCAGCAGATCCCCGTCACGGCAGCCCCGGCTACATCGATCGCATGCTCAAATGTCTGAAAAGCTTCCGGAGCGAAATACAGATCATCCTCAGCGGCAACGATCTGACGGCCCAGGAATTTACCGAACGTTTGAAACAGGATGGCGCCTGGCGAAAGGCCGTGGCCGACAGAAAAGTCAAAACAGCCGTCGTACAGGCAGCAAACCATACGTTCGCCTCGCGTGCCTGGCGGGATCAGGCAGCGGCCATCTCCTTAGAATTCGTCATGGGACCTCAAGATGTCTAGCCGTAAAAGATTCTTCATTCTTCTTGCCTGCCTCCCGCTGTTCGTCATCGCGGCAAGCAGCCATGCCGACAGGGTCACCAACGAACGCGAACTCATGCTGCTGCCCGAATATTGCCGCGGCACGCAAGGCCTCAGACAGATCAGCAAGCTGCCGAAATCGGCCGTGGACAACTACTATAAGACTTATGGCGAGACCTACCACCATCTGCACCACTACTGCTGGGCGCTGATGAGCGAATACAACGCGTTTAAGATTCTTGAGGCAGGCCCCAGGAGCAACAAGCTCAAAGAGGCCATCGGCGATATCGACTATGTCCTCAACAAGAATCCGCCCGCCACGTTCCCGCCGCTTGCCGAGATTTACACCACGCGCGCGCGCATCCTGTTCAAACTGGACCGACCCGGCGAAGCAGCCGCCGACCTCGTCAGGGCCACCAGCCTGAAACCCGTCTATCAGCCGGCTTACACCCAGTTGAGCGACTACTATCTGAAGATCGGGCAAAAGGACAAGGCCGTCGCGATACTGGAGGAAGGGGTCGCCAACGATCCGTCACCGACGTCGCTGCTCAGGAAACTCGAGAAACTCGGCAAGCCATACCAAGGCACGCCGGGCAGCGCGTTGGCCAAGCAACGGGAACCGGAGGCGCCGGAACAAACCGCGAACCAGTCTGCTGCGCCGGCGCAGAAGGCAGGCGCCCAGCCTGCGTCGGGTGATTCGAGCGATGCCGCATCCACCCCGCAGGCGGGCAGCGCTCAAACGGACAGCAAGGCCACCGAACCGCCCGCCATCGGCGCACCCGGGAATCCGTACTGCCGATTCTGCCCCTGAGCGCGGTTCTTGCGGAAGACCCCACCGATCCCATCGCCGTGACTTCGCGACAACAGCGTCACCCGTGGCAACAACTTCAATGAATGACCTGAACCCCCAACCCACTGATCTCAAATCCAGCTTCATCCGCGGCGCGGCCTGGAGCATGGGCATGCGCTGGAGCATCAAGTTGCTCGGCTTGGTCAGCACCGTCATCCTGGCGCGGATCCTGTCTCCCGGAGATTACGGTATCGTTGCCATGGCCATGCTCGCAGTCGGGTTGACGGAGGTGCTGGTGAATTTCGGGGCCGAAACCAACATCTTGCGGACGCAGGTACTCGACCGCGACATCATCGATTCGGCATGGACCTTGCGCCTCATCCAGGGCTGCATAGTCGCTGCCCTACTTGCGCTTTCCGCCCCTTTGGCAGGCTGGTTTTTCGAAGAACCACGCGTCGTCTGGATCATCTGGGTCATCGCCGCCGGGGTCCTGGTCTCCAGTTTCGCCAATATCGGCATCACCGTCGCACGAAAGAATTTCCAGTTTGCGCTCGAGTACCGCTTCAACATCTACAACAAGGTCCTCGCTGTCACGATCACCATCCTCGCCGCCCTGATCCTCAAGGATTATCGCGCCCTGGTTCTGGGCATCGTCGTCGGCTACGTGAGCGGGGTGATCCTCAGCTACACCATGCACCCCTATCGTCCGGCCTGGAACATGACCCACTTCGGCTCGATGTGGCACTTCAGCAAATGGCTGCTGCTGTCCGGCATTGGGAACTATGCGTCGCGCAACACCGACCAGCTGGTCACCGGACGAATAGCCGACGCCCACACCCTGGGGATCTACAGTGTCGGGGCCGAAATCGGGCAATTGCCCACGGCCGAGCTGGGCCCGCCCATCATGCGCGCGTTCCTGCCCACGCTTTCCGCCATCAAGGACGACATGAACCGGGTTCGCGCGGCCGTCCTGAAAACGTTCGGGGCCGTCAACACGATCCTGCTGCCGGCCGCATGCGGATTTGCCGTGGTCGCGCAGCCGTTGACGCTCGTCCTGCTCGGGGAGAAATGGGTCGAGGTCGCACCGTATCTGGCGATATTCGCGATCGTGGGGGCATTCAAGGTGGCGGTCGCGCCCTTTACCGGCCTTTTCCTGCTTCAGGGCTACAGCAGGCTGCACGCTTATATGATGTGGGGGGAGTTCCTCGCGTTTCTGGTCTGCGCAGCTGCGCTGGTGCCCGCGTTCGGTGTCATGGGGCTCGCCTACTCGCGCCTCGTTTCGGTGGTTGTTTTTTTTCTGTTCAACTTGAATATGACGAAGACGCATTCAGGCATCGGCTACAGAGACACCTGGAAAGCCCTGTGGCGCCCGGCAACCGGTTCCGCGATCATGTTGGTCACCCTGGCATGGATTCCGCTACCGTCATCGAATGTCTATATCGAACTGGCGCTCGGGATCCTCGCGGGTGCACTTGTTTACGCAGGGGTGATTTTCATGGCCTGGAGGCTAAGCGGCAGGCCGGACGGGATCGAGGCTACGCTTGTGGATCACGCAAGAGCGATGAGAATAAAGGTGGCCAAAGTTGGTCGTTCGAATCACTGACAATCTTTTGGAGTCCGAAAAAGAAATGCTGTGCCATCACTATAAGTGCATTTTCATTCACATTCCCAAAGCCGCAGGGCAGAGCGTTGAACAGGTCTTCCTTAAGGCACTCGACCTGGACTGGAACACACGGGCGCCCCTGCTATTGATGCCCAATGACAACCCATTGCTTGGCCCCCAGTCCCTCGCCCATTTGACTGCACAAGAATATGTCGACAAGAAGTACATGACCGCTGAGCAATTTTCCAGCTATTTCAAGTTCACTTTTGTAAGAAACCCCTACGAAAGACTTGTTTCTACCTATATTTATTTTGATTACATAAAACGATACGATTTTAACTATTTCATAAAGGAAATAGTTACATCAAATTTGCACGAGAGATACACAAGACATTTTTTGCCTCAGACAATCTATTTAACAAACGACGACGGCTTATCACTAGTTGACTTTATAGGTCGCATGGAGAATCTGCAAAATGATTTTTTGGCAATCTGCAAGACCATTGGGCTTTCCAATGCATCCCTGCCACACACCAATAAGACGAAAACAAATACCACAAGCAGAAAACCTATAAAGAAGATTCTGGAATCTGTTGAAGATTGGAATACCAGGAAAAGACGCCGACCCACATACTTTGATTATTACGACAAGGAAGCATTCGATTTGACCAATTCTCTTTATGAGGCAGACTTTGTGCGTTTTGGATATGAAATGAGATCCTGATACCGCCTGCTTGCAGGAAGCGATCTCCCGAATTCTCTTTCATCCAGAACAACAACTCCATGCGACTCTATTTCACAAAGCAAAAGGTCATCCGGGCTTTCAAAGGCTTCAATTCTTTATTGACGCCGGAGAATTCTCACCTGAATGTATTGGATGGTCTCCTCAAGGTTCAGGGCGCATGCAATAAGCAGCCGCTCAAACTCCGACATGACGATGAAGAGCCTGTATTTCTCTTCGCCACCGGCTGGCGCACCGGCTCGACCCTCATGCAGCGCATCCTGGTTACCGATCCCCAGTTGCTGGTTTGGGGTGAGCCGCATGGCGATTTAGATATTGTCAACCGACTTGGCGAGATCATCGCGGGATTTAGCCGGCCAATTGCCCCAGACTCGGTCATTCTTTCGGAAAAAACTGAGGAAATGTCTGGCGAATGGATCGCCAACCTCTATCCCAGGACGACAGTTATCCGCCAGGCCATGCAGTCCCTGGTCTACGATTGGCTGGCCGCACCGGCCAAGGAATTGGGATATGCCCGCTGGGGGATGAAGGAGGTCCGCTTGGGGTATGAAGACGCTGCGCTGTTATTGTGGCTTTTCCCCAAGGCCAGGTTTGTCGTCGTGACCCGCAACCCCTACGACAGCTATCGTTCCGCCATGCAACTGGGCGCATTGTGGGAAAGATGGCCGGACCGGCTGGTGAACGACGCCTACGCCTATGGCCGGCTCTGGAACAGGCTGGCGCTGAGTTGGCAATCGGCACCGCCGGATTTCCCCGTGCGGCTCTACCGCCTCGAAGACGTGACAAGCGCAGACGTGGATTTCCAGGACCTGGCCGCGTTTTGCAAGCTGGATCTGAAACCGGAAGCGGCAATCGGCAAGAAGGTGGGCTCCGCGCGCTCGGACGTCAGGCTCAGCTTCATCGACAAGCTGCTTCTCGACCGATCGACGAGGGCGGCGCGGAATTGGCTGCGTTACTGACTCAAGGCCCAACACCCTGCCCATGCGCATTCTCGTCACTTGCGACCGATATTCCGGCCTGCCACTGGATGGCTTGACGCTCAGGATCCATCATTACGCCAAATATCTGAGCGCGCGCCATGAACTTGACCTGGTGTGCCTGGGCGACGACACGGAAACGAACCACGAAATCGAAGCCTTCTTCCGAAACGTGCGGCGCTTCCCTAGTCCAGCGCCCGCGATACCGGGCGGCCGCCTGTCGAAGCTGGCATCCGGCCTGAACCCCGCCACGCTTTATCCGCATTCGCCGGAAGTCCAGGTCCATCTTCTGGAATGTGCAGGCAGCGGCCGTTACGACCTGATCTGGGATGCAGGCTGCAACATGTTGTTCAACCTAGGGGCGCTACGGAAGTCTGTTCCCCTACTTGCAGACCAGGTGGACGACAGTTTCCTGCGCATGCGCCGTGAGTTGGCGCTCGCCCCGTCCCTCTACTCCAAGCTCTGGACGCTGAAGCAGTTCGCACTGACCTGGATCTTCGCCTTTCAGCATCTACGCAAAGCGGGGGCAGTGCTGTTCGTCTCCCAAGCGGATGCCGATTCGTTCAAGCGCGTCATGCCTTCCGCGCATACTGTCGTCGTGGAGAATGGCGTGGATGAGGCCTATTTCTGCCCGGACAGCCCATCTATTCCAGACAATGCGCCGGCAGCGCCGGAAATCGTTTTTGAAGGCTCCATGTTTTTTGCCCCCAATATCGATGCGGTTCGCTATTTTGTGGAAGCCATACTTCCATTGGTCAGGAAAGAGCTTCCCCATGCGCGCTTCACCATTGTGGGCCGCAATCCAACGGCTGAAGTGATCGCCCTGGCCGGAGAAGGCGTGGAAGTGACAGGCTCGGTGCCAGACATCCGGCCCTACCTGAGAAGAGCCGGGGTGTTTGTGTGCCCCATGCGCTCCGGTGCCGGCATCAAGAACAAGATTCTTCAGGCGTGGGCGATGGGCAAGGCAATCGTCTCGACTACCGCAGGCGTCGGCAGCCTGAAGACCGAGGAAGGGCGAAACATTCTCATCCGGGACAACCCGGAGGAGTTTGCGGCTGCCGTTATCGACCTGCTGTGCAATCCAAAAAGGGCGACCCGCCTGGGTGAAGCAGGCCGCGCCACGATCGAGTCGCATTACACATGGGCCGGGAAAGCCGGGGAACTGGAAGCACTCATGCAGCAGATCGTGGATCAAAATCATGGTCCAGACAGGGGGACGGTTTGAGCCGCCCAACGATGCGCATCGCCGTAGATGCCAGCAGCCTGTTGACGCGTCATCCGCGCGGCGAGGGCAAGAGCCTGTTGCGGCTGTACGAAGAGATCGCGTGCATCCGGCCGGGCTGGCGTTTCATCTTCTTCGGCACACGGGAGACGGATGCCTCCACCCAAGCGATTCTCGACCGCATCCCCCGATGCGAGATCCGAACGTTCGAGTTGCCAGGATTTCGCTGGAACCTGTGGGAGAACCTGGGGCTGCCGATCGCCGCACGGCTGGCGGGAGCAGACCTGCTGCATTGCGCCAGCAGCGGCGCGCCGATCTGGTCGCCCGTCCCCGTGGTGATGACCGTACACGATGTCATTCCTTTAATCATGGGCGACGGGATGGACCACAAGGGGATCAAACGTTTTCGCACCCGGCTGTCCGCCGGCTTGCGTCAATCCAGAAGCGTGATCGCCGTTTCTGAGCACACCCGCCTCGATCTCGCCAGAGTCATGAACGCCGATGTGGACAAGGTCAGGGTTGTGCACTGGGGCGCCGATTCAAATCAGGCTCCGTTTGCGGACAGACCATCAACGGGCACCGTGCTTGGATTGGGGGGGGGCGGATCGGTACGCAAGAACACTCCCGCTCTGGTGAGAATGTTCGCCAGGGTGGCTGCCCACGATCCAGCGGCAAGACTGGTCATCCTGGGTGTCACCGATGGTGCACAGCGAAATCAGCTGCAGGAACTCACCAGCCAGTTGTCCCTGGAAAACCGGGTAAGTCTAATGGGCTACGTGTCCGATGAAGAATTGAGAAAGTTTTATCAGGAAGCAACGTGCCTCGTATACGCTTCGCTCTACGAGGGATTTGGGCTGCCCCCGTTGGAAGTCATGGTCCACGGGATGCCCGTCGTGGCTTCGAATCGTTCGTCCATCCCGGAGGTCGTGGGGGACGCCGGGATACTCGTCGACCCGGAAGACATCGACGAGATGGCGGACGCGGTATTAAGCCTGCTGCATAACCAGGCGCTTTACCAGAAATTGTCGGCGAAAGCCTGGCAGCGGGCACGTCAGTTCAACTGGCGCGATACCGCAGAGAAGACTGTTTCAATTTTTGAGGCATCGCTTAAGCAGCAGCCTTGAATCGACTGATTGGGGAGTAGACATGAAGAGCCTTCTGAAGCTAATTGTCCTTGTCTGCAGGCGTACGCCAGGCTTCCGTGGCAAGTGTCGGCTTGAAGCCTGGCTGGAAAAGAACAAGGACAAATATGCCGGGTTTGGCCCCGTAATCTACCGGGTAAGAGACCACGAATACAGTGCATACCCGAACACCAACTTCCATTTGTACATGTATCGACCAGAAAAGAATCTGAGTTTCGTTCCTTTGATTGCTAAATATGCCCTGCGTGGCAGTGCCGTCATTGATTTAGGGGCATATTCCGGGGACTTCACCATCTGCCTTTCTGACGCGGTCGAACCCGGCGGAAAACCATCCAATATTCAATACACAATATCAGTAGTGTCCGGTTAAAAAGCGAATAGATTCAGTTGGTTGTTGTTTTTGTCCTGGTTTGAGAGGGGGCCATTTCCTGCAAAGGCTTGCTGGATGGGCATCTTCTCGAACAGGGTGAGCGAAAGAATCTGTAGCAAAGT
>WGNC01000037.1 GCA_016124745.1 Thiobacillus sp. | reverse complement strand
TAATTTAACCCCTAGCCCAAAAGGAGGGGGTTTTTTATTGCAGGCAGACATTCGCTCTACGGCCGTCTTCGCGATGCAGGAAGCGCTTTGGTCGGCCCAATTGGGTTCATTTGCCCAAACTCCATATCGACTCTTAAAACTATTTACATATATCAATCAATGAGGTACAGGTGCCGTACAACTAAAGTTGTATGGCACGCGTTCCTGGTTACGGGTACGTTTCCTTCGTGAACTCATGTTCACACGTGGTTAATTTATCTATTAAGGGAGGAATTATGAAGAACTTGATCGGTAGTATGTTGCTAATAGCGGGAATGATCGCCTTTCCGGTATTGGCGGCGGTTAACATCAACACGGCAACCCAGTCTGAACTTGAGGCAGTTAAAGGATTGGGCCCCTCAAAAGCGAAGGCGATCATTTCATATCGCGAAGCGAACGGCGGGTTCAAGTCCGTTGACGAGTTGGATAACGTAAAGGGATTTGGTAAGGCCAGCGTTGACAGACTGAAGAATGAACTGTCAGTCGGAACGGAGAAACCCAAGTGACAAGCATGTGGTTGTGTCCAAAGATGTTTGCTCTCGGTTGATATATCCCACTTGAGACAACCCGCGGCGTTCTTGCCGCGGGTTATTCATGATCCATCAGGTTGCACTGGGATAAACGGGAGACTTGATTCATTCACGTCGTGTCTCACTAAGCTTTGTAAGCAGAGGCTCCCGGTATAATGCCAAGCTTTGCGGATTCCCTTCGTCTCTCATGTCTACCCTTGCCATCATATTGATCGCAACTGCTGCCGGCAGTTTGCTGAGCTTGTTGTTGGCTGCGATTGTCGCCATGTCAGCCCGGCCACACTGGGTGCCGGTGCTGGTCAGTTATGCGATTGGTGCACTACTTGGCGCCTCGTTGTTGGAGGTGTTGCCCGAAGCGGTGGAGATGAGTGGAGATATCAGGACAGTCTCCATGGCTCTGCTCGGCGGCATCATGCTGTTCTTTCTGCTTGAGAAACTCGTGCTTTGGCGGCACTGTCATGATGAAATCTGCGAAGCGCATGGCAGTCATGACGATCATAGACATGATCATGGGCGTTCCGGTTTGATGATCACAGTGGGAGATACCTTCCACAACTTTGTCGATGGCATCATCATTGCCGGGGCATTTCTGGCCGACTTCCGTCTTGGCGTGGTGACCGCGCTGGCGATTATCGCGCACGAGATTCCGCAAGAAATTGGCGACTTTTTAATTCTGCTACATTCCGGTTATTCCCGGACTCAAGCCCTGATGCTCAATTTCCTGACGGGGGTGGCCACCTTAATTGGCGCACTGGTCGGGTATTACGCATTGTCAAAGCTGGAGGGATGGACGCCTATTCTGTTGGGTCTGGGAGGAGCAAGCATGCTGTACGTGGCGATGTCGGATCTGATTCCAGGTTTGCACAAGCGTGCGGAGATCGGTGCTACTTTGCAGCAATTAGTTTTGATCGGACTGGGAATCGGCAGTGTCGGATTGGCCGGACATTTCATCGGGAACGGACACTGAATTCCTTCGGCGGCGGGGCCTGTCGGCAACATACACAAACAGACTAATCGGCAATGCGCCCAGGAAAATCAGGATGACGAGGGACTTGCCGAAGCTGCTGGCGGTAATTGCCATCATCAGGATCACATAGGCCCAGCCAATCGCTACGATGTACATCAATCAAGCTCCACAGTGAACGCCATGGTAACCAAAGCACGATCATCACGCACGCCAACCGTCGGGTTTGTTTCACTTGGATGCCCCAAGGCGACTGTCGATTCCGAACGCATCCTTACGCAGTTGCGCGCAGAAGGTTACGGTATCGTCGGGAGTTATGACGATGCAGATGTGGTCGTCGTCAACACCTGTGGCTTCATCGATGCGGCGGTCCAGGAATCGCTCGAAGCGATCGGCGAAGCTCTGGCCGAGAACGGCAAGGTAATCGTCACGGGTTGCCTAGGCGCCAAAGCAGAAGTGATCCGGGAAGCGCACCCCAAGGTGCTGGCAGTATCAGGACCACACGCACTCGATGAAGTGATGCAGGCGGTGCACACGGCGCTGCCGAAGCCGCATGATCCGTTCGAAGACCTGATACCCCCTGGTGGTATCAAGCTCACCCCGCGCCATTATGCCTACCTCAAGATTTCCGAGGGCTGCAACCATCGCTGTACCTTCTGCATCATTCCGTCGATGCGTGGCGACCTGGTCAGTCGACCCATCGGCGAAGTGATGCGGGAAGCCGAGGCACTGGTCAGGGCCGGCGTGCAGGAATTGCTGGTGGTGTCACAGGACACCAGCGCCTATGGCGTCGATGTCAAATACCGTCCCGGGTTCTGGAATGGCCGCCCCTTGAAAACCCGTATGACCGAACTGGCCAGCGCGCTGGGGGGCCTGGGAGCATGGGTCCGTCTGCATTATGTCTACCCCTATCCCAGCGTGGACGACGTGATCCCGTTGATGGCCGATGGCACGATCCTGCCGTACCTCGACATTCCTTTTCAGCATGCCAGTCCGCGAATATTGAAGTTGATGAAACGACCTGGTGCAGTCGAAAAGACGCTGGACCGCATCCAGTCGTGGCGTTCTGCCGTTCCCGATCTCACGTTGCGTTCTACTTTCATTGTCGGATTCCCGGGTGAGACCGATGCCGAGTTCGAGGAACTGCTGGCCTTTCTAAAAGAAGCCCAACTCGACCGTGTCGGCTGCTTCAAATACTCACCGGTCGAGGGGGCCTCTGCCAATGACTTGCCCGATGCCGTACCGGAAGCGTTGAAGGAGGAGCGCCTCGAGCGCTTCATGGAGATACAGGCTGCAATCTCGGCAGCCAAACTCGACGCCAAGATCGGCCGTGAAATCGAAGTCATTGTCGATGAACAAGATGAGGTAGGCACAATCGCGCGCAGCCACGCGGATGCACCGGAGATCGACGGTGTGGTTTATCTGGAGGGTGTGTCTGACCTGGCGCCGGGAACACGTCTCAATGTGCGCGTCGAGGAAGCGGACGAACATGATCTGTGGGCAAACCCAGTCTGAGCATGTTGCATATTGGTGCATGCACCCGGTGCCATGTACGCCTAAAGTGCGTCTGGACTGCGGTATGGATGTTTGACTCCCTTGCTGTATAAGGCTTTCCGAGGGTTGTCTGATTGGCATGGTCCATGCTAAGGATTTCATGAAGTCTTCACAATCCCACGTCATGCTGACTTGAATTCAACAAGGGAGATGGAACCATGAAACCAGCATTCTCTGCTGCAGCCTTAATGCTCCTAGCGAGTTCATTGCCCGCTGCGGCAGCTCAGGCCACTGGGGGTGACGAGGCACTGTGTCGTGGTAGTTATCCGGTCTTGCTGATGACAGAGCAGGAATGTCGCGCGTACACTCGGCAGGTCATGGCCCTGAAGTCAGCTGGCAAAGTCAGTGCGCTGGCGACCTTGCAGCAGCAGCATGCATTGCAAATGGATGAACGGGCTGCCATCTGTCCTTGCATGGATTCCAAACCGAAAGCCGCGGCCCCACAGCACCTCGTGATGCTGGAGCCGGATTGCTAGGCCGGAATCAATGGATCGCAAGTATCTGCCCGGAACTCGACAGCAGATGCGGAAGAATGGACGCCTGGATGCAAGCCTTCGATCCTAGTTCATTGAATTAATGGACCATTGCTGCCAGACCTTGCAGGTATGCAAGTTGCTCTTGCTGTTGTGTGGGCATGACAGGGCCCGACCATAGGGAGACGCATATGAAGATCAGCCTGAGAATGATGGCATCCGCTTTGATCGGAAGCTCCATTTATGTTGCCGGTGGCAATGTGCATGCCGCTACCGATTTCGAGGAATGCAAGGCGGGATACAAGATGATGCTGATGACTCCGGGGGAATGTCACAGCTTCCTGAGAGAACTCCGGTCGGCCCAAGCCAGGGCGGATCATTTGGCCGTTCTGGATTTGCAGGAGTGGCATACCGAGCTCCTCATCGAACGTTCTCAGGCCTGCCCCTGCCGGGCGGAACCGTCCACCATGCAGAGTATTCGCAACAGCAGCCCGAGCGCACACGTCGCCTACTCAGGCAAGTATTGAAGTCAGGCTTCGCGGCCGTCTCCAGATCTTCCATGCGTCTATTCGCTGAAGATGCAGTGCTTTGCCGTTGACCGGATCCATCAGGCACAGTCCGACTTGGCCGACTGCGGGCAGGGATTTGAGTAGCGGCACGAACCAGTCCCTTTCCAGGCACCTGAGGGCATCGCGCCATCCATGGGCGTCGCCGCATTCCCCGGCTTCGGCCAGTTCATCCAGCACGGTTACGCCTTTTGCTTCAAGCATGGCTTTTTCAAGCTGCGAGGGGGGGGATAGCACGGGAATCCTGCAGAACGAACCCAACGCGCGCGCCTCGCTATCGCGGGCATAGATCGGCACGCGGACGGTGGGAACGGCGGGTTTGCTGCCGCCCCCCCATAGCCATACTGAATTCACCGGCAACTCGCCGCGGGTCTCGCGCGCATGATTGACCGGATGTGCAAACAACAGCATCTGCAACTCGTTCAGGAGAGAACGAAAGCGCATGGCATCGTCGCCTTGCGGCATCAGGGGTTCTATGCCATGCCCCCTTGCAACGGAGGGAGGGTTGGTGGTCAGCTTAGGTGGTATCGCAAACGGCACATACCACCGCTGCGGGTGCAGCGGAATCGGGCTGAATGCTTCACCAAAATGCTGGCCAATCGCGTCGGCCAAGGCGAAAGCCTCCTGTGGCGCCAGATTCAGGATCCTGTTGTCCGTCAGCACGATGCGATCGCGCATCAATCCCAGATGCACCGGGTCGGCTCGCAACCAGTGCATTTCCTCAGCAGGCCTGCCATCCGCCTCCAGGGTGATCGGGGCGAGTGGCCAGTCCTGTTGGCGTGGAATGCTCATGGCCCCGCACAAGGCGGCCTCCACCCCCTCCTGCGGACAAGACCGGATCGTTCCTCGTGCCAGCAGCGTTTCCAGTGCGGGGAGGCGCAACCCCTGAGTTGCATTTTCCAGCAGACGTGAAGGGGGAAACAGATGAGGGATAAGGAACAGCATGCAGCGAGTGTATCAAGCGGATTCGCTAGAATGGCACGCATGCGCCAGACCCTTCATGAAATCATCGTTGCTACCCGAGGCAAGGGTCTGTATGACTTCACTTCGGAGGTTCGCGGCTGGGTGAAGGCATGCGGGATAAGGAACGGACTGCTCATCCTCTATATCCGCCACACTTCGGCGAGCCTGCTGATCCAGGAAAATTACGATCCGACGGTGCAGGCCGATCTGGAGCGCTTTCTGTCGAGGCTGGTACCCGAAGGTGACCCGATCTACGAACATACGCTGGAAGGCACGGATGACATGCCGGCGCATGTGCGTGCAGCACTGACGCAAACCCATCTGGCAATACCGGTTGCAGAAGGAAGGCCCTTGCTGGGAACCTGGCAAGGGATATATGTGTTCGAGCACCGGAGTGCCGCGCAGGTGCGCAGCGTGGTGCTTCACCTGATGGGCGAGTAGGGCAGCTGTGGCATACTCGCGCAATTCTTTCGGCGAGTCCTGTTTTGCTTCCCTTTGAGCTCCAGATTGGCCTGCGCTACACCCACGCCAAGCGCAGCAACCATTTCATCTCGTTTATTTCCATCGTCTCCATGGCAGGGATTGCGCTGGGCGTCATGGCGCTGATCGTGGTGCTCTCGGTGATGAACGGCTTTCAGGAGGAGTTGCGCGCGCGCATTCTCGGCGTGGCGGCGCATCTCGAAATCAGCGGTCCGGCGGATCGCCTGGCCGACTGGCGCGGCGTGCTGGCACAGGCGAAACAGAACCAGGAGGTCATCTCCGGCGCACCCTACGTGAACGCACAAGGCATGCTGGCAAACGGTGACATGGTGCGCGGCGCAATCATCCGCGGTGTGCTGCCGGATCTTGAAAGCCGGGTGGCCGATTTTTCGCAGCACATGAAGGCGGGAAAACTGTCCGACCTCAAGCCGGGGGAGTTCGGCATCATCCTGGGCGCGGAACTGGCACGCGTGCTGAACGTGTATCCGGGCGACAAGCTGGTGCTGCTGACGCCGCAGGGCAACATCACGCCGGCCGGCGTAATGCCGCGCCTCAAGCAATTCACCGTGACCGGTATCTTCGAGGCCGGCATGTTCGAATATGATTCGGGCCTCGCCCTGGTTCATCTGCACGACGCGCAGAAGCTGCTGCGGCTGGGCGATGACGTGTCGGGGGTGCGCCTGAAACTCGACGAATTGTTCCGTGCGCCGTTCGTCACGCGAGAACTGGCGCAAACCCTGGAGGGCCAGTACTACATCACCGACTGGACGCAAAGCCACGCCAATTTCTTCCGCGCCGTGGCGATCGAGAAACGCATGATGTTCCTGATCCTGCTGCTGATCGTTGCCGTCGCCGCATTCAACATCGTGTCCACCCTGGTAATGGCGGTGACCGACAAGCAATCCGATATCGCCATTCTGCGCACGCTGGGGACCAAGCCCGCGTCCATCATGGCCATTTTCATCGTGCAGGGTGCATTCATCGGCGTCTTCGGTACCCTGCTGGGGGTCTCGAGCGGGATTCTTCTGGCGCTCAATCTCGAAACCGTGGTGCCCATCATCGAACGCATGGCCGGAATGGATTTGTTCCCGGCCGATGTGTATTACATCAACCAGTTGCCTTCCAAACTGGTCTGGAGCGATGTCGGCATCATCGCCGGGGTATCTCTGTTCATCAGCCTGGCCGCCACGCTGTATCCCAGCTGGCGGGCGTCGCGCATCAATCCGGCGGAGGCGCTGCGCTATGAATGAAACGGTGCTGCGCTGCACCGGCTTGGCAAAGACCTTCCGGCAAGGCAAAAACGACGTCCCGGTTCTGGGCGGTGTCGATCTCGAGATTCGGGCAGGCGAATCAGTGGCTATCGTCGGAGTATCCGGTTCGGGAAAGAGTACCCTGCTGCATCTGCTGGGTGGGCTCGACACCCCGACACGCGGCCAGGTCGAGCTGATGGGCCGCGATCCCTTCGCCATATCGGAGGCCGCGCGCTGTGAACTGCGCAATACGGTACTCGGTTTTGTCTATCAGTTTCACCATCTGCTGCCCGAGTTTTCCGCACTGGAAAACGCGGCCATGCCGCTGACCATCCGCCGCATCGAGCGCAGTCAGGCGATGGCACGTGCAGCCGAAGTGCTGGGTGAAGTGGGGCTGGGCCATCGTCTGACTCACCGACCTGGTGAGCTTTCTGGCGGCGAGCGCCAGCGTGTCGCCATTGCGCGCGCACTGGTCACCCGACCGGCGTGCATCCTGGCCGACGAGCCGACCGGCAATCTTGACCGCCATACGGCCAATGCGGTGTTCGACCTGATGCGCGACCTCAACCGCAAGCAGGACACCAGCCTGGTCGTCGTCACCCACGACATCGAACTTGCCGCACGCATGGAGCGGCAGTTGCGGCTGGTCGACGGGATGCTGCAACCGCTCTGATCAGCCAACGCGATGCAGATCATTCTCATCGCGTTCTGTTTCGGAGTATGGCTGTTGCAGCAGCAGGCAACAATGCCGCCTGCGAGCTGGGCGGGTGTGCTGCCACTGCTGTCCGCAGTGTTGCTGCTGCCGCGCTTTTCACATGTTGCATTCGAGGCCGTGCGCCGATTCGCTGTCGCACTTCTGTGTGCCGCGCTGGGCTTTGCCTGGGCCGCATGGCGGGCCGATCTGCGGCTGGCAGATCGCCTGCCCGACGCCTGGCAGGGCGTGGACCTCGCCGTCGTCGGCGTCGTCAGCGACTTGCCGCAGAGCAATGCGCGCGGCGAGCGCTTCGTGCTCGATGTCGAGCAGGTCGTCACCCCGCGTGCACCCGGACTGCGACGGATTCAACTCACGCGCTACTGGCCGCGCGGCGTCGCCTTCGACCCAGGCGCTCGCTACCCGACCGTGCATGCTGGCGAACGCTGGCAGTTCACCGTTCGGCTCAAGCGGCCCTACGGCACCCACAATCCTCATGGCTTCGATCTCGAAGCCTGGATGCTGGAACGCGGCATCGCAGCATCAGGCTATGTGCGCGAGCAGCCGTTGCCGCAGTTGCTCGCTGAAAGAGCGGCCACCCCCGTTGCCTGGATTGCCGCCGCACGTGCCGGCATACGTGATCGGATAATGGCTTCGCTCGGCGACGCGCCCTATGCAGGCGTCATCGCCACATTGGTTATCGGTGACCAGCGCAGTATCCCGCATGATCAATGGCGCGCCTTCACCCGCACCGGCGTGAACCATTTGCTGAGCATTTCAGGGTTGCACGTCACCATGATTGCCGCGCTGGCAGGATGGGCCGTGACGTTCGGCTGGCGACGCTGGCCACGCGCCGCTGAGCGTTTGCCTGCAAAACAGGCAGGAATATTGGCTGCCCTGCTGGCGGCGGGTGCCTATGCTGTGCTGGCCGGGTTTCAGGTGCCGGCGCAGCGCACCCTGTTCATGCTCGGGGTGCTGGCACTGGCATTCTGGGGGCGACGCCAGCCGCGCCCCTCTTCGGCGCTGACGTGGGCCCTGTTCATCGTATTGCTGATCGATCCATGGGCTGTGCTGTCAGCCGGATTTTGGCTGTCGTTCGGTGCCGTGGCGGCCATTCTGTGGGTGACATTCGGGCGGGTGGCGCTGCCCGATAAGCTGCGCGGATGGGTGGCCGCACAAGGTGCAGTGACGCTGGCGCTGGCGCCAGCCTTGCTGCTGCTTTTCCAGCAGGTTTCACTGATCTCTCCGTTAACCAATGCGGTTGCCATTCCAGTGGTCAGTTGGCTGGTCACCCCATTGGCCTTGCTGGGAGTGATTGTGCCACCCTTGTGGCATGCGGCAGCGTGGATAATGGCATGGCTGGGACAAGGGCTGGCGTGGGCAAGTGCCCTGCCGTGGGCGGTCGTGGCACGACCCGTGCCGGAATGGGATGCAATATTACTGGCGGTCGTGGGCACGATGTGGCTGTTGCTGCCGCGCGGGTTTCCGCTACGGGCATTCGGGGGGCTTCTGTGGTTGCCTCTGGTGTTTCCGTTGCGCCCCGGTGTCGCACCGAATTCCTTTGAGGCCGACGTGATCGACGTCGGACAGGGTACCGCCATCCTGATCCGCACCGAGAACCATGCCCTGCTTTACGATACCGGACCGGCTTTTACCGATAGCGATGCGGGTGAACGCATCGTCGTGCCGTATCTGCGCGCGATCGGAGTAGGCGAGTTGTCCGGGGTGATCGTTTCGCATGACGACAACGACCACAGTGGCGGCCTGCTTTCGGTACTGCGCGACATGCCGACCGGCTGGCTGTTGCATGGCCTGCCCGCATCGAGCGCTTTGCTGGAAACGGCGCCGCTGCCACGCCATTGTCATCGTGGTCAACACTGGCAGTGGGATGGTGTTGCCTTCGAGATTCTCAACCCACTGCCGTCGGCTTATGCGGAGACCAACCGTCGCGACAACGATTTCAGTTGCGTGCTGAAGGTCAGCCAGGGCAAACGAAGCTTGCTGATCACGGGGGATGCCGAGCGCCGCGGCGAACTCGAACTCATGGAGTCCGGCGCGGACATCTCGGCGATGGTGCTGGTGGTCGGCCATCATGGTAGCCGCACATCGTCACTCAATGAATTCATCGACATGGCTCATCCGGAATACGGAGTGTTTACCGTGGGGTATCGCAATCGCTACGGCCATCCGCATCCGCAGGTGGTCGCTCGCTTGCGTGACCGGGATATCCGAATTCTGCGCAGCGATAGCGGCGGTCTCATCAAGCTGACATTTGGTGAAGCCGGGGTGGTGGCCTCAGAATATCGGGCGTCTGAACGCCATTACTGGCAAGCCGCATATTCCGATGAATGAAACCGTTCGCCCCCGCTGTTTTGATGCCGCCGATCTGGATTCGGCCCGGCAGGCGCTCGCCCGCGTCATGCCGGTGGCAGAGAACGACTTGCCCTGGCGGGCGCTGGCTTTCGCGCATGAGCAGTTGGGCAGCTGCACCGCGTTTTCCCACAGTGTCGGCGCTGCGCTCATCGTCGCCGAACTGAAGGTGGGGGCGGATGCAGTTGCGGCGGCCTTGCTGCACGATTGTCTGGGCGATGCCCCTGAATTTGATTCCGCATTCGGCACGGCAGCACGCCTTGCCCGCGGGGTAGCGGCGATGTCTCGCATCGAGGCGCTGGCGACCAGCGTCACCGACAAGCGCGTCGACCCGCATGCGCACCTCGAAGCCTTGCGGCAGATGGTGCTGGCGATGGTGGAAGACATTCGTGTCGTGCTCGTCAAACTGGCCGAGCGCACGCATGCGCTGCGTTGTGCGGCGGGCCAGGATGCCGCCACGCGCGAGGCACTGGGGCAACAGGCACGCGAGTTGTTCGCGCCGCTGGCGAACCGGCTTGGCGTGTGGCAGATCAAATGGGAAATGGAAGACTGGGCGTTTCGCTATCTGGAGCCCAAAACTTACAAGATCATTGCCTCCCAACTGGACGAAAAGCGCGCCGACCGCGAAGCCTACATCAAGGGCATCATCGAGAGGCTGCAATCCGAAATAGCGCTGCACGGCATCGAGGCGGAAGTCAGCGGCCGTCCCAAGCATATCGCCAGCATTGTCAGCAAGATGCGGCGCAAGCACCTGAGTTTCGAGCAGTTGTACGACATCCGTGCGGTGCGCGTGCTGGTTCGGCACGAAATCGACTGCTATACCGTTCTGGGCCTGGTGCACAACCTGTGGCAGCCGATTCCGGGCGAGTTCGACGACTACATATCGCAACCTAAGAGCAATGACTACCGCTCGCTTCACACGGCCGTCATCGGCCCGGAGGACCGCGCGCTCGAAGTGCAGATTCGCACCTTCGACATGCACCACAATGCTGAGCTGGGCGTCGCAGCGCACTGGCGCTACAAGGAAGGCGGCCGCCAGGATGCGCAATACGAGGAAAAAATCGCCTGGCTGCGGCGCATCCTGGAATGGAAGGACGACGTTGCCGACAGCAGCGAATTCACCGAGCAGTTCAAGACCGAGCTTTTCCACGATCAGGTCTACGTGCTGACACCGCAGGGGCGGGTGGTGGCGCTCGATCGCGGTGCCACGCCGGTGGACTTTGCCTATGCGGTGCACACCGACCTCGGACATCGTTGCCGTGGCGCCAGGATCGACAGCGCGATGGTGCCCCTGAATACTGTGCTGGAGAATGGCCAGCGGGTCGAGATCGTCACCGCCAAGGAAGGCGAGCCGAGCCGCGACTGGCTCAATCCGGCGCTCGGTTACCTGGTCACCCATCGCGCACGCTCCAAGGTACGTGCGTGGTTTCGCCAGCGTGATGTCGGCGAGCAGGTAAGTCTCGGCCGCAGCTTGCTGGAAAAGGAACTCAAACGACTGGGGGTGGTGGGCACCAACCAGGAAAAACTTGCACAGCGGCTCAGGTTCGCCAAGGTGGACGAGTTCCTCGCTGCGCTAGGTCGCGGCGATGTCGGTCAACGGGATCTGGTCAATGCCCTGCAGGAGCCGGGCAAGCCCGCGCCCGCACTCGTTCCGAATGCAAAGCCCCGTGTCCGGTCCAGGCCCGGCAGTCCGGTCAGCATCCCGGGACTGGGCGATGTGCCGCTGACGCTGGCGCGCTGCTGCAAGCCACAGCCGCCAGAAGACATCATGGCCTATACAACGGTCGGGCGTGGCCTGACCGTGCATCGTGCCGACTGCGCTGCGCTCAAGCGTGCCAATCCCGCGCGCATGATGCCGGCCGAGTGGGCCCTCGACGCCGGTGCGGCATTCGAGGTGGATATCCGATTGAAAGCATTCGACCGGCAAGGCCTGTTGCGTGACATTTCGGACGTCATCGCCAAGGACCGGCTGGACGTGCTGCGCGTGAATACCGAGAGCCAAGGCGAATTTGCCAACATGCTGATCACCGTGCGCATAAAGGAACTGCAGCAACTGGCCCGGGTACTGACACGCCTGCAACATGTGCAGAATGTGGTCGAAGTCAGGCGTGGCTGAGTCGATGCGGAATCTCCACATTTCGAACTCGGTGCATGCGTGGCTATGCATTGCAGGCGCTGATCGATCCGGAATTCGCGCTGGTACGGGGCGATCGAAAGCGTTCTTCATCGGGATAGCCGCGATCTGACCGGGCGCGAGGATGGCACCGAAAATCCCAAGGACGAAGCTGCCATCGAAGCTGCGGTGGTACAGGGCAAGGGAATTGGCATCGATGGATCGAGCTTTACAGCGGTGCAGCAATGGCTGCACGATTTTCCAAAGTTCGATGCGATGTCGAACGCACCGCGCAGGAGGATTTCGAGCCCGGGGCCTTCGTGGTGCGCAGACTGATGCCCCGGGGGGCAGGCGCGGAGACGGGGCTGGTCTTTCTTGCCTTCGGCAAGTCGTTCGATGCTTGCGAGTCGCAACTGCCGCGCACGACCGGACATGATGACGGCATAAGCGATGTCCTGTTTCGCTTTACCCGGCCGCTCACGGTTGGCTATTATTGGTGTCCGCCAATGTCGGACAATGGGGTCGATCTCACCGCACTGGGGTAGTCATGGGACAGCAGGTCGAAGACTCATCTACAGACGAGACGATCCTGGAGGAGGCTTCGCAACGCTTGCCCTGGTGGCGCAGCTGGAAGGTGATGCTGCCGCTGTGGCTCGGGATCGGTGGGCTGGTGTGGCTGGGGCTGCATTTCAACGTCGATCGTAGCGTGATCGCGGGCAGCGTGGTGGCGGTGGGCCTGGTTTCCAACGCCTTTGCCTGGCTGCTCGGCTTGATCACTCTGGTGCCGGTCATTGGCCCGCTCATCGCCAAGATACTGTCGATCGGCTTTGTCTGGCTGCTCAATGCAGTCGGTTATCTGGTGTCCTACATTGCCATCCGGCGCGGCTATTCCAAAGACGTCCTGACCTATCGCGGCCTGACCGTGGCAGTCATCATCGGCATCGTTGTCGGATTCGTGCTTGGCAAGCTGGTCTAGGCGGCGTCCATGATGTCCTGCGCCAGCCGCTGCAGGCCCGTACTCGATAGATCTGCGGTGCTGTAGGTTTGGTCGCCAGTTGTGGCGGCATAATTCTTCGACAACGACCGCAGGTACGCCGGGTCGTAATGCTGCTCGAGCAGCGCGGCAACCAGTTGATCCCATGCCCGCTGATTGGCCAGCGCCTGCCACGCAGCGACGGTGTCATTTCCGCGTAGCGGGGCGAGATAGCCAAGTTGGCGACTGATCGTTTCCGGATCATGCAAAAAGTGAATGTAATCCTCGGTCAGCAATTGGACCCGTGCCGCCAATGGCACTTCCAGACGCACGCATGGACTGCACCGCATGGCCTCGATCAGTGCGTCAGGCACGCGCAGCGCACCGATTTTCTTGCTTTCCGATTCGACGAACACGGGCCGCATCGGGTCGAAGCGGTCGAGTGCAAACCAGATGGCGCTTTCGAAACTTTTCTGGGGGGGCTGGGCCTGATCCGGCAACGCCCCCAGCAGTGAGCCGCGATGAGCGGCGAGTTCCTCGAGGTCGAGCACTTGAACGCCCTCGCTCTGCAGCACCTGCAGCAGACGGCTCTTGCCGCTGCCGGTCGGGCCACACACGACGCGATAGGAGAGTCGTGACGGAAGGCTGGAAAGCTCGGCCACGACGTGCCGTCGATAGGCCTTGTAGCCGCCGTCCAGTTGCATCGCGCCGAAGCCGATTTTCTGCAGGATGTGCGTCATCGCCCCGCTGCGACTACCGCCGCGCCAGCAATACACCAGCGGGCGATAGGATCTGGGTTTGTCGGCGAAATGATCTTCAAGATGTTGAGCGACATTGCGCGACACCAGTGCCGCCCCGACTTTCTTCGCGTCGAACGACGACACCTGCTTGTATAGGGTGCCGACGCGCTCACGTTCGGCATCGTTCAACACCGGCAGGTTGATGGCCCCGGGGAAATGGTCTTCCGCAAATTCGCCAGGGGAGCGGACGTCGATCACCTCGTCAAAATCATGAAGGTCTTCTATGGTAGCGGGGCGCAATTGGATTCAACTTTCTGGAGACATGCGAAGCAGTCAATCAAACAGCGGACGTTTCATTTGTTGGCGGCAAGGTGCTTAGAGCACACACGCAGAGGAGGTCGGAATTCTGTCACAGTTTGCGTGAGGATCTGTTGACGGCAATAGCGCTGTCTTGCTTTCGTTTTGGGGAAATGCGTGGTTGCAGGCAAGGCAATCTGGCCAGCCATTGGCGCGATTGATTGACCGTTGGTGGATGACTGGATGCTGGAAAGGGTCGACAAACCTTCCGTCCGGCAGTTCGGAAGTGATGCAGTGAACCGGCAATTGCCTGCCCGGCAAAGCGCCGGGAACCTTGGTCAGTGAACTTAGACGACTTTCAGGGTTGCGGATTTGCGGTCTTCAGCGCGCCGGCCCGATGCTTTTCGGCGGTCCGCCTTGATTTCGGGAGGCAATGCGGCGTCGCGCGGTGCGACTCGGCGATCTCCCAGACGGCGTTCGAGTGGAATGAACTCAACTTGGTAAACAGGGAGCGCCGCCATGGGATATGTCCTTACCTGTCGAGATAATGGCGATTGTAGTCAATATCTCGACATATTTACAATCTCTATGTGACCATTAGGTAGCTTATTCCATCCGTTAGTCGCCAATACGCGACAGATCAGTTCTGGGAAGCCCGGACCAGCCGCTGTTTTTCCCGCAACCACTCGCGGTCTTTCTCGGCTGCCCGCTTGTCGTGCTGTTTCTTGCCTTTTGCCAGACCAATTTCAAGCTTGATGCGGCCTTTCAGGTAATGCATGTCGAGTGGCACAAGCGTGAACCCAGCGCGTTCCGTCTTGCCGATGAGTTTGTTGATCTCCGAAGCATGCAGCAGCAGCTTGCGCGAGCGGGTGGGATCCGGGTGGATATGGGTGGATGCGGTGGGTAGCGGACTGATGTGGCAGCCGATCAGATAAACTGCCCCGTTCTTGACCACAACGTAAGCTTCCTTCAACTGCACGCGTCCTGCCCGGATGGCTTTGACTTCCCAGCCTTCCAGCAGGAGGCCAGCCTCGAATTTTTCCTCGATGAAATAATCGTGAAAGGCTTTTTTGTTGTCCGTAATGCTCATGACGGGGGGCTTGCGTACAATCCTTAATTTTACAAGGCTTTAGGGACTGATGGCGCGCGTAGAAAAAAGTGTACTGGTGGCGCATACGCCCGAACGGATGTTTGCTTTGGTGGACAAGGTTGAGGAGTACCCCATTTTTCTGCCCTGGTGCGGGGGAACGGAACTGATCGCTCGCGACGAATCTCGCACGGAGGCGACGCTTCATATCGCTTATATGGGAATTCGCCAGAGTTTCACCACCGAAAACACAAAGCAGCACCCACGCGAGATGCGAATCAAGCTAAAAGAAGGCCCGTTTTCAGAGATGGAGGGTGACTGGCTGTTCCTGCCGCTAGGGAGCGATGCCTGCAAGGTTGAATTCCGCTTGCAGTACGTGTTCTCCAGCCGGGTGCTGGAAACGATCCTGGCGCCGGTTTTCAATCATATCACCAATACATTTGTCGATGCCTTTGTGCGACGTGCCGACGAGGTGTATTCCGCATGAGTGCAACCCCGATCGCAGGCAATATCCATGTGGAATTGGTCTACGCCTTGCCCGATCAGCAGCCCCTGATGAGGGTTCAGCTTGCCGAAGGCGCCTCGGTGGAAGACGCGATTCGCGCATCCGGTATCCTGGAGGCATTTCCGGAAATCGATCTCAGCCTGAACAAGGTCGGGATATTCAGCAAGCTGGTCAAGCTGGACGAGAAAGTACGCGACAAGGATAGAGTCGAAATCTATCGGCCGCTGATTGCCGATCCCAAGGAAGTGCGCCGCAAGCGTGCGGAAGAAGGGAAAGTCACCAAGAAAGGTGGTGGCGACGCCCCGACGGAAAATACCACGGAGGCAGACAAGACCGGAGCGGCACCAAATGCAGCAGGCTGACGCCGGATCGAAACTATTTGCAGAAGTCTGAAACGGCCTTCTGACTGTTGGCCAGTGCATCGGCTCGTGCTGCATCATCCATGTAGGTACGTTGGCCGGCAGCATTGGTGGTATAGACGCGCGACTTGTTCTGCAGGGTGCTTAGATTGTCGCGTGCCTTGGCGCAGTTTTCACTCCTGACGCGAGCCTCCTCCGCTTCCTTTTCCGCTTTGTGTCGTGCCTGTTCGGCTTCCTCGCGGCGCTTCTGGTAGGCCTGGTCCTTGTCGCTGAGTGACTTCGTTGCCTGGGTCGTGGTTTCCGCCTGTCCTGCCTGAGGGTGCTTGACGGTCTGGGCATTCACCGTAGGCGGCTGATCCGTGTAATGCACCTTGCCCTGGCTATCTGTCCATTTGTAAAGCTCGGCATGAGCGAGGCCCATGAAAGCCAGCGAACCCAAAAACAAAAGCCTTCCGGCGTGACGCCAGAAGGCTTTATTGCTGAAACGGGTCAACTTAGTCACCGGTTTTTAGAGTCGGGTAGGTCAACTGGTTAGTGGACAACTTGGCCTGGCTAGAGGCCCAATTGGCCTGTTTCAGGACCGTTGCGCTGTCGCCCTTTGCGGCTGCTTCTTCTGCAGCCTTGAGTGCGCCATCGGAAGTCGTCCACAACGCGTTTTTGGACTTCACGGTTTTGACATCCGCCTGTGCAGCGCTGAGCGCAGCCTGGGCTTCGGGGCTGATAGACGCTGCAGCAGTTGCACTGGCAGCAGGCTTGCTATCCGTCATATCTTTTTTTGCCGTATCGGCGCAGCCAGACAGGCCCAGCAGGGCAACGGAAGTCAGGGCAAGCAAAACTTTGGACATTGTTTTATCTCCTCGAGTTGTATGGCATTCAGGGGTGGGCTGTCGAACCTCGCGCCCTAGCAGCATTGATGCTGTCCGCAAAGTTAGCCGTATCCCGTGCGCGAGTCAACCGATAGGCATGCAAATAAGTTGGTAGATTACGACCAAACTTCGGCCTGGGATCGCCTGATTGTACGTGGACAGGGCGCGCGCGTATAATTCCGCTTTGCTATAAGGAAAGCCCATGCGTGTTCTGCAAAAAGCGCTGACGTTCGACGACGTTCTGCTCGTTCCCGCCCATTCCGCCATCCTGCCGCGCGAAGTCAGCCTGTCCACGCAGTTGACCCGCACCATTTCCCTGAATCTCCCTCTGCTGTCGGCCGCGATGGATACGGTGACCGAGGCACGCCTGGCGATTGCGCTGGCGCAGGAAGGCGGCCTCGGCATCATCCACAAGAACATGAATGCCGAAATGCAGGCCGCGCAGGTGGCTGCGGTCAAGCGCTTCGAGTCCGGTGTGGTCAAGGATCCCATTACCGTCGCGCCGCAGATGACAGTGCGCCAGGTGCTGGAAATCACACGCAGCAAGAAAATTTCCGGCCTGCCGGTGATCGACGACGGCAAGGTGGTCGGCATCGTCACCAACCGCGACCTGCGCTTCGAGACCAGCCTCGATCAGCCGGTGGCCAATATCATGACACCCAAGGATCGGCTGGTGACGGTGCAGGAAGGCGCCAACCTCGACGAGGCGATGGCGCTCCTGCACAAGTACCGCCTGGAGCGCGTGCTGGTGGTGAACGACGCGTTCGAACTGCGCGGGCTGATCACCGTCAAGGATATCCAGAAATCCAGCGAGCATCCGATGGCGTGCAAGGATGCGATGGGTCGCCTGCGCGTGGGCGCGGCCGTCGGCACCGGCGAAGGTACCGAGGAACGGGTTGCCGCTCTGGTGGCTGCTGGCGTCGACATCATCACCGTGGACACGGCACATGGCCATTCCAAGGGCGTGCTCGACCGCGTGCGCTGGGTCAAGCAGAATTTCCCCGATGTACAGGTGATCGGCGGCAATATCGCCACGGCCGCCGCTGCCGCGGCACTGGTCGAGCACGGCGCGGATGCGGTCAAGGTTGGCATCGGCCCCGGCTCCATCTGCACCACGCGCATGGTCGCCGGCGTAGGGGTGCCGCAGATCACCGCCGTGGCCAATGTGGCAGCCGCCCTGGCGGGCAGCGATGTCGGCGTGATCGCAGACGGCGGCATTCGCTATTCAGGCGATATTGCCAAGGCGATTGCGGCCGGTGCCAGCTGCGTGATGCTCGGCGGCCTGCTGGCTGGAACCGAAGAAGCGCCGGGTGAAGTCGAACTGTTCCAGGGACGTTCGTACAAGTCCTATCGCGGTATGGGTTCTCTCGGTGCGATGCAGCAGGGCTCCAGCGACCGCTACTTCCAGGACAGCGAAAAGAGCGCCGAGAAACTCGTGCCCGAAGGCATCGAAGGCCGAGTGCCCTACAAAGGCAGCGCACTAGGCGTCATCCACCAGTTGATGGGTGGGCTGCGCTCCAGCATGGGCTATCTCGGCGTCGCCAACATCAACGACATGCATGCCAAGGCGGAATTCGTCGAAATCACGTCGGCCGGGGTGCGCGAGTCGCACGTCCACGACGTGCAGATCACCAAGGAAGCGCCGAACTACCGACTTGAGTAGGGGTTAGGATTCAGGGGCTAGGGTCCAGGGGAAGTCACGCTGCGCGTGGCTTTCTTTTTGCCGGCCTCTGGCCCCAGTCCCCAGCCCCTGAATCCTAGATCCCAGCCCCTAGAAAATGCACCAGAAAATCCTCATCCTCGATTTCGGTTCCCAATACACCCAGCTGATTGCGCGCCGCGTGCGCGAGGCGGGCGTGTACTGCGAACTGCATCCCAACGACGTGACCGAGCAGTTTGTCCGCGAGTACGCCCCGGCGGGCATCATCCTGTCCGGCGGGCCGAATTCGGTATACGAGGACGAGACGCCGCGCGCGCCGCAGGTGGTGTTCGAGCTGGGCGTGCCGGTGCTGGGGATTTGCTACGGCATGCAGACCATGGCGGCGCAACTCGGCGGCAAGGTGGAAAACGCCAGCAAGCGCGAATTCGGCTATGCGGAAATCCGTGCGCACGGCCACACCGCGCTGCTGCGCGACATTCAGGACCACGTCAACAACGAAGGTCACGGCCTGCTCGACGTGTGGATGAGCCATGGCGACAAGGTCACCGCCTTGCCGCCCGGCTTCAAGGTCATGGCCTCCAATGCGGCCACCCCGATCGCGGGCATGGCCGACGAAGACCGCAAATATTACGGCGTGCAGTTCCACCCCGAAGTCACCCATACGCTGCAGGGCAAGACGATTCTCAACCGTTTCGTGCGCGACCTGTGCGGCTGCGCGGGCGACTGGAACATGCCCGACTATGTCGACGAGGCGATTGGCCGCGTGCGTTCGGAAGTCGGCGGCGACGAAGTGATCCTTGGCCTTTCCGGCGGGGTCGATTCCTCGGTGGTGGCGGCGTTGCTGCACCGCGCCATCGGCCAGCAGCTCACCTGCGTGTTCGTCGACAACGGCCTGCTGCGGCTCAACGAAGCCGAGCAGGTGATGCAGACCTTTGCCGACAATCTCGGCGTCAAGGTCATCCATGTCGATGCACGCGACCGTTTCATGGACGCGCTGGCCGGGGTGTCCGATCCCGAGCAGAAGCGCAAGATCATCGGCCGCGAATTCGTCCACGTGTTCCAGGAAGAAGCCGAGAAGCTGCCGAACGCGAAGTGGCTGGCGCAGGGCACGATCTACCCGGATGTCATCGAATCCGCCAGCGCCAAGACCAAGAAGGCGCATACCATCAAGAGCCACCATAACGTCGGTGGTCTGCCCGACACCCTGCATCTGAAGCTGCTGGAACCGCTGCGCGAACTGTTCAAGGACGAAGTGCGCGAACTCGGCATCGCGCTCGGCCTGCCGCACGACATGGTCTATCGTCATCCCTTCCCGGGTCCGGGCCTGGGCGTGCGCATACTCGGCGAGGTCAAGCGTGAATACGCTGACCTGCTGCGCCTGGCGGACGCCATTTTCATCGAAGAACTTCGCACTTCCGGCTGGTACGAGAAAACGAGCCAGGCCTTCGCCGTGTTTCTGCCGGTCAAGTCCGTCGGCGTCATGGGCGACGGCCGCACCTATGATTACGTCGTGGCGCTACGTGCTGTTGTCACCAGCGATTTCATGACCGCCCACTGGGCCGAACTGCCCTACACCCTGCTCGGCAAGGTCTCCAACCGCATCATCAACGAAATCCGCGGCATCAACCGAGTCGTCTACGACATCAGCGGCAAGCCGCCAGCGACGATTGAGTGGGAGTAGGCCAGTCAAGGCAGAGCGAAACCCAACCGCTTGGCCGCTCAGGAAGTGCCGGAAGGTAGCCCCTCCGATTCCATCGCAGTCAGCCCTGCAACGTCGACCACCCGAATCATCCGGTATCCCTGCTCTACCAGGCCGAGGCGCGCGAACCGCTGCAGCACCTGCACCAGGCTCGTCCGCGACAGCTTGACCATGGACGCCAGTTCGCCCTGGCTGATCAGCACCTCGCTGCGTTCGGGTCGCGCCCGGCGCGGATACTTGTGCCCCGCGATGCGCAGCAGCGTGCTGGCACAGCGGCGGTCGTTGTCCGCAATCAGCGAATCGGCATAGGCGGCGATGGCCATGTCGCCATACTCGAGGATGCCGGCCGCAATGATTCGCCACCATTCGGGCCTGGCACCGAGCAGGCCCTTCAGGACGTTTTCGGGCAAACATGCAAGCAGCGTATCGACGCGGGCCACGGCGGTCAAACGCGGCTCGCCCCAGGCCACGACCGTTCCGTAACCGAGCCAGACGCCTTCATGAACGATGTGCAACAGAGGGTTGTCGCCAGCGCCGAAACGCGAGTAGACGTCGACCGAGCCGTCGACAACCCCGCAGCACAGAGCCGTCTCATCGGTGGCTGCATAGATCGTCTCCCCGGCGGGGCAAACTCGCCATCTGCAGCGCGACAGGACGGCCTCCTGGAACTCCTTTGGGGCCCGCCCGAACCATCCTTCGTGGCACGACAGGATTGCCAGGCGATCGGAAATCGGGATCTTCGTCATGGCTCGATGCTCCGCCCCAATTGTGCGAATCTGAACAATAACGGAGAGCAATTGTTTCTACAATCAAGACCGCCAGTGCAAACACACTCTGGTATTCCGCGGCCAGGGCCTTCCTCGACCGGTCATTGAAACTGCGCAACATCAGGAAGACGATATCCATGAGCCACCAATACGCCCTGTTGAATACCGCCATAGCCGGGCTGATTACCTTCGCCATCGGGTCCGCGAGCGCCGCCGAACCGCCGCCACGTCCGGCCAGGTACGAGGTGCCATTCTCAGCGCCCCAGAACTTCATCGATCACGCTCGCTTCTTCGAGGAGGAAACCATCCGGGTCGGCGACCACAAGATCTGGAACTTCAACACGCCTAACCGCGGCTTCGGCAATGTCATCGTGGTCGAGGGTGACAAGGAACTGGTGGTCATCGACACCACGACGGCGGTAGAGCACGCCACGGTCGCCGCCGCGCGTCTGCGCGAGATGACCGACAAGCCGATCGCCGCGGTGGTCTACACCCATCATCACGTTGACCACATCAACGGCACCACCGCCTTCATCTCGCGCGAAGACGCCGCCAGCGGCCGCGTCAAGGTGATCGCCGCCGAAAACTTCATGCGGGAGGCGGCGCTCGAGAACGCCGTAGTGGGCCCGATCATGGGCCTGCGCGCCGGCTACATGTACGGCGCCTTCCTGCCGGGCGACGCCGAAGGCGAGCATTTTCACATCGGTTGTTGCGGTTTCAACGTGCTGGGCAGCAGCGGTTACATCGAGCCTAACACCTTCGTGCCGACGAACCGCGAGACGGAAATGACCCTGGCCGGCGTTCGCTTCGTCTTTTTCTCTACGGGCGGGGAGTCCGCCAGCCATCTCGGCGCCTACCTGCCGGACCAGAAGGTCCTGCTCTCAGGCGACGAGGTCCAGGGGCCGACCTTTCCCCAGCTCCACTCCCTGCGCGGCACGCGGCCGCGCGACATCGTGCGCTGGGTCGCTGCGATCGACCGGATGCGCAGCTACGAGGCGGACCACCTCGTGCCCAGCCACGGGCAGAACGTCGAGGGCAAGGAAGAAATCAACAAGATCCTGACCTACTACCGGGATGCCATGCAGTACGTCCACGACCAGAGCGTGCGCCTGATCAACATGGGCTTTACGCCCGACGAGATCGCCGAGACGGTCGAGTTGCCGGATTCGGTCGTGATTGAGCCCTGGACCGTCGAGTACTACGGCAATGTCGATGTCAGTGCGCGCAACGTGTACGGCGGCTACATCAGCTGGTGGAACGGCGATCCGGCGGAGTTGCGGCCAACACCGCGCATGGAGCGCGCCCGCCGCACGGTCGAGATGATGGGCGGACGGGACAAGGTGTTCGCGGCTGCCGAAAAGGCGTTCTTCGACGGCGACGCGCAGTGGGCGGCCGAGCTCACCACACCGCTCATCCGGCTCAACAAGGAGGACTGGCCGGCACGACAGCTGAAGGCCGCGGCGCTGCGCGTGCTGGGCTACCAGCAGACCAGCAGCAGCCTGCGCGGCTTCTACCTGACCGGCGCGCGCGAACTGGACGGCCTGTTCGATCCGGCCGCCGCGCAGCGCATGATAATGCAGCAGGTGTTCAATCTCGACGACGCACCGACGTCGATGATCCTCGAGAACCTGCGCTTCCAGGTCAACCCGGAGCGTGCTGACGGCAAGCAGTTGAGCGTGGGCTACGAGTTTACGGACACCGGTGAGGCCTTCACGCTGGTGCTGCGCAACAGTGTGCTGGAGGTCACGCCTTCGCTAACGGATGGCACCGCCGCCGTCGTTCAGCTGACCCGCGCCTTCGGCAACCGGATTCTCCGCGGCCAGGAGACCTTGCAGTCCGGGATGGACAGCGGCGCGATCACCGTCCGCGGCAACCCGGCTGAAGTGCAGTCCCTCCACGCGGTCTTCGACCGGCCGGATGAGTTACCCGTCCCGAATATTACAGTGCGTTAGTCAACACAAAAAAGGCGAGGAAATGCAAAACACAATCCGAAGAATCATGAGAAGCCACGCGATAGCGATCACCATGGCGCTCGCGTGCGCATGGCCGGTAACGGCCAGCGCCTCGGAGTCGGCCCTCGACGAGCAGATCATCGCCGACGCCTACGTGTACCTCATCGGCCGCGCCCTCATCGTGCGCCAGGAGCATCTCGATGTCGCGGCGCAGGGCGGATACAACGTCGCTTTCCACAACCGGCTCGGCGCCGCCGATTTCGTGAATCCGAACCTGGGGGTGGCCAACACCGAGGCCTGGATCGCGGTCGATGACGCCACGCCCGTTCTGCTGGAGATCCCGAAGATCGAGGGCCGCTACTACACGGCGCAGATCCTGGACGAGTGGGGGGAGACACTGACCAACATCCACGAGCGTAATTACCCGCTGCAGTCCTACGGCAAGTTCGCCTTCGTCGCGCCGGGCTCCCGGGTGGCCATTCCCGACGACGCGGTCCGCATCGAGCTGCGCTCCCAGAAGGCGAAGATGCTGGCCCGGGTGGAGCTGCAGAACGACCGCGAGGGCGCGGTGGCGCTGCAACGCCAGATCCGGGTCACGCCGCTGGGCCAGCCGAAGTTCCCGCCCGCCGTGAAGATCCCGGAATTCGACCACGCGCAACTGGTCGGCGTGGGGCTGTTCGACGCAACCGAGGACCTGCTCAAGAGTGCCCCGGATGTGTCGCCGATCGCCGCGCAACTGCAGGCCCAGGTCCGCGCGGTGGCGCTGGCCGCGCAAGACCCGGCGCAGCGGGCGGCCATCGACCAGACTCTCCGCGATCAGGTCATACCGAGGTTTCAGCGCTATGCAACCCAGGAAGGGGGCCAGGTGCGCAACAACTGGCTGGGCACCGCGATGATTCTCGGCAACTACGGCGAGGAGTTCTGGACGCGCAGCGGAACGAACCTGATCGGCATCTGGGCCAACAACTCCCACGAGGTAATCTACTTCATCGGCACGCGCGACGCGGCCGGCCAGGCGCTGGACGGCAGCAAGACCTACGAGCTGCACTTCCCCAAGGACGCGCTGCCGCAGGACGTGGTGGACGCCTTCTGGTCGATCCACCTGGTCGGCGTCCCCGACTTCATGCCGGTTCCCAACCGGCTCGACCGCTTCATGCTGAGCTCGCACTCCAACACCCAGAAGAATGACGACGGATCACTGACCCTCGTACTCGGCCCCGAGCCGGTTGCCGGCGTGCCCGAGGCGAACTGGCTGCCGACGTCGCCCGGGAAGCGGTTCTCCCTGAACTGGCGCACCTATGTCCCGAAGGCGGTCGTTCGGCGGGGCGAGTGGTTCCCGCCCGCGGTCAGCAAGCGTGACTGAGATCGAGGGGTTCGATCAGTGGCCGGGGACTTCGACTCCATGGAGGACGGGAACTTGGCCGGCGGCGGCTTAACTTAGGCGTTATTGATCCGGAACGCAGAAGATTGAACTTTTGTTGAATGGTTTTGTCTTTTTTTGCATGGACAAAGAAGATGCAAGATTTCAGACGCTGGAGCAGCTGCATGAACGACGTAAACAAGTCGTTCGGTTGCATCGCAAAGGCATGGGTGTGATGCGCATTGTCGAGTTGAGCGGACTCTCTTACCCGACCGTTCGCGGAGTTGTAGATCGCTACGAACGGGAGGGTGCGAAGTCAATCAAACCCGCCCCGCGCGGCAAGCTCAGCGGAGAAGGTCGCAGCCTGACCGATGAGCAGGAGCGCAGCGTGCGGCAGATCATCTGCGACAAGCGTCCGGAGCAACTGAAGATGGAGTTTGCACTGTGGAATCGGGCGGCAGTCATGCAACTGATCGAGCGCGAGTGCGGCATCTTGCTCACCGTTCGCGGCGTGGGCAACTACCTCAAGCGCTGGGGCTTCACCCCGCAAAAGCCCATCAAGAAAGCCTACGAGCAACGTCCCGAAGCGGTGAAAGCCTGGCTTGACGAGACCTATCCTGGAATTGAAGCCCGGGCCCGTGCAGAAGGCGCGGAGATTCACTGGGGCGATGAGACAGCGCTGGTCAACACCGACGTCCGTGGTCGCAGCTATGCACCGGCGGGCAAGACGCCTGTGGCCTATACCGTAGGCGGTACGCGCCAGAAGCTGTCGATGATCGCCACCGTCACCAACCGCGGCAAAGCGCGCTGGATGATCATCGACGAGGCATTCAACTCGGACAAGCTGATTGAATTTCTGGAGGCCTTGATCAGGGACGCAGGCAAGAAAGTGTTCCTGATCCTGGACAACCTGCGGGTGCATCACAGCAAGCCGGTGAAAGCCTGGGTTGAGGCGCGCCGTGACAAGATCGAACTGTTCTACTTGCCCAGCTACAGCCCGGAGTTGAACCCGGAAGAACGGCTCAATGCCGATCTGAAATACGCCATTGGATCAAAGGTGCCGACCCGCACCAAGGATAAGCTGAAAGCTGCGGCAACCGCGCACATGCAGGTATTGGAACAAACGCCGGAACGCGTCAAAAAGTACTTTCAGGATCCACGCGTGAAATACGCCGCATGAAAATCATTAAACTTCAAACTTCAGTTGGCCGGATCAATAGCTGGCCAACCACCATTACTATCAACCAAAGGAGCATGTCATGAGAATAGTGCCGAGAACTTTATGGCAAGTGTTGCCCCTGGTCGTAGTTCCATTACTTGCGAGTGGAGCCGGCGTCCGTGCCCAAGACGCAGCCGACCAGAATCATGCGGGACTGATGGAGTCTTCCTGGCGCAGCCAGTCGCTGCGCGACACCACGGCCACCGGCCCCAACGGCGCTGTCACCACCGCCGAGGCCCTCACCGTAAACAGGCAAATGGGGGTCGAGCGCAAGGCCATTACCGAGGTTGCCCCCGGCGTCTGGTCGCTGGCAGGCTGGGGGATTGCCATCAGCTATGCGATCGATGCGCCCGGCGGCTGGATCATCATCGATACTGGCGACACTGTCACCGCCGCCGCCGATATGCGCGCGATGCTGGAAAAGTCGCTGGGACGCCGCATCAACGTCGCCGCCATCCTCATCACCCACTGGCACTATGCCAATGGCACCGCTGCCTGGCGCGACCCCGGCAGCGAGCTGTGGGGCAGTGAAATTCTCGATGCGACGCGCGAGGCGGAATTCGGCCTCAGCCCCGTTAGCGGCGTCGCGCAGTCCCGAGCGGTCGCCCAGTTCGGTGTCCTGCACCCCCGCACGGGCCCCGACAGCTTCCCCAATGTCATGGGTTTCGGGCCCGAGAAGCTCTCGGGCGAGACCAACTATGTTCCCCCCGAAAAGCTGTTCCCGCAAGGCCGGGTCGTAACCCGCACCATCGCCGGCGAAGAGATCGAGATTGCGCCCATGCGCACCGACACGATGGACAGCGTCGCCTTCTGGTTTCCGGGCCGCAAGCTCCTTGTCACCAACTTTGCGGTCACGCCGACCATCTTCAATATTTTCACCCTGCGCGGCGGCCCCTATCGCGATCCGATGATCCTGGTGAACGACGCCCGCTGGATCGAATCCAAACCGGCCGAACTGCTCCTCGACATCCACAATGCCCCGGTGAAGGGCCGGGCGGAGATCAAGGCCGCGATCGAGCGCAGCACGGACCAGGTGCAGCAGATCCACGACCAGACCATCCGCCTGATCGCTCAGGGTCTCGACGCCCGCCAGGCCGCCGAAGCAATCGCCATGTCGCCCGCCCTGCGGGATAGCGCCGAACTCTATGGCCAGGTCGAAAGCCATGTCCGCCAGGTGTGGAACGCCGAACGCGGCTGGTTCGGAAACGACGTCTACGACATCAACCCCCTCGCTGAACGGGACGAGGCCGCCCGCACGGTGGCCGCCATGGGCGGCGCACCCGCAGTACGGCAGCAGGCGGCCAAGGCGGCAGTCGACGGCGGGATCGACAACTGGCGCTGGGCACTGCGCCTTACCTCGCTGCTGCTGGCACTCGATCCCGCCGACGCCGATGCCCGCGCCGCGCGCGCCACCGCCGCGCGCGCCATGGGGCAGCGCACGACATCCGCCAATGCCCGCGGCTTCTACATCAGCGAAGCGCTGCAGATCGAAAACCAGATGCTGACCCCCGAGGGCCAGCCGGTCACCGTCGACCTGCTGCGCCGCGTGCTGGGAACGCCGCGGCCCGATCGGCTGAAGGCCGCCCCCGTGCCGCAGGTGCTCGACTATCTGCGCTACATGGTCGATCCCGCCCAGGCCGGCACCCAGCGTTACGACTTCACCCTCGCGGTGGAAGGCGACCCCGCCACCTACCGCCTGCAGCTGCGCAACGGCGTGCTCATCCCCTCCCGCGCCGAGGCGCCGTCGGCTACCCACCTCAGCCTCACCCGCGCCCAGCTGGCTGATCTTGTCCTTGGCACCGGCCCCTTCCCCGGCACCGGCCCGGGCCTCCGGGGCTTCGACACCCTGTTCGACCGCAGCCAGTTCCTCTCGCGGGAGGCAGTTGCCGCCAAGCTCGCCGCCCCGCCTAATCAGCCCTAGTGGCATTGTCAGCGACTTGTAGCCGGGGGTCAAAAGCGGAGTCATGCTTACCGATTGATCCAATCATCAGCCGCGTCGAATGGAGGTGAAATGAGAACGAGTGGTAAAGCGGCCGTGTTGGCCATAGCAATGCTGTCGGCCCTTCCCGCGCTGGCGCAGGACGCCACCGGTGAGTGGCGAAAGTCGGTCTATTTGTACGGCATGGGCGTGGCCATCGATGGCGAGGCGCAGATCGGCCCCCTAAGCGTGCCGGTGGACGTCAGCATTTCGGACATGTTCGACGCGCTGGATTTCGGCGCCATGGCGGCGTACCGCATCGAGAACGGCACCTGGTCCTTCTCCGCTGACGTCACCTACATGGACCTGGGCTTCAGCGAAACGACCCAACAGCGGCGCGCCAGCGTCAGTCTCGACACCGACCAGCTCACCATCATGGGCACGGTCGGACGGCGGGTCTCTCCACGCCTCGAGGCGCTTTTCTCGCTGGCGTATTTCGACCTCTCCACCCAGCTTGACGTGCGCGTGCTGCAGCAGCAGGTTTCTGCCAGCCGTGATGTGGACTGGGTAGATCCGCTGCTGGGCCTTAATTATCGGGCGCCATTCGGTGACAAGTGGAACCTCGACCTGCGCGGTGATGTGGGTGGTTTCGGTGTCGGCTCCGACCTGACCTTGCATGGCTGGGTGAAGTTGGTCCACCAGAACAGCGAATCCTTTTCCTGGTATTTCGGTTATCGCTACATTGGCTATGACTACGAGACCGGAAGCGGCATCAACTACCAGCGCTACGACCTGGCGCAGCACGGGCCTGGTATCGGTGTGGCATGGTCATTCTAGGCAGTCTTCTGCGCATGGGTCCGAGCGGCTGGGGCCAGCGCTTCGCGCCGCTGATGGTAACGCTTCTCGCCACGCTCGCCGCCAACCCGGCGGCTGCAGACGAGTACGAAGTCGACCTGGCGCTGCAGCTGGCCAATCCCGTCGCGGCGCTGATCAGCGTGCCGCTGCAGCTAAACTACGAGAGCGACATCGGCCCCATCGACGAGGGCGATCGCTGGTTCCTGAACGTGCAGCCGGTGGTTCCCTTCGACCTGAACCCGCGCTGGAACCTGATCTCGCGAACCATCCTGCCGGTGGTGAGCCAGCAGGACATCTTTCCCGGCGCCGGCTCACAGACCGGGCTCGGCGACACCGTCCAGAGCTTTTTCCTGTCGCCGAAGGCGCCAACCGCGGGCGGCTGGATCTGGGGCGCCGGGCCGGTGCTGCTGCTGCCGACCGGCACGGACGATCTGCTGACCCGCGACAAGGGTGGCGCCGGCCCGACGGTGGTCTTTCTCAAGCAGGCGAACGGCTGGACGCGCGGCGTTCTGGCCAACCACCTCTGGTCTTTCGCCGGCTCCAGTAATCGCGATGACGTCAACGCGAGCTTTGTGCAGCCCTTCCTGACCTACACGACCCCGACGAGCTTGTCGTACAGCCTGAGCTCTGAAACCACCTATGACTGGGATCGCGAAGAGTGGGCGGTGCCCGTGAACTTCTCCGTTAGCAGGGTGACCCGCGTCGGCACCCAGCTGTTGAGCGTCGGCGGCGGCGTGCGCTACTGGGTGAACGATACCGCCAATGGCCCCGAAGGTTTCGGCTTCAGGCTGAACGTCACGCTGCTTTTTCCGCGCTGAGAACCACCGTTGCCCCGAGGAGCATGCCATGAAAGCATCACGCCCTGAATTGCTGTTGCTGGCCGTGCTCCTGACCGGCGTGGCGCCGTGCGCGAACGCCATCGAACCGATCCCCGAGGCGGCCGGTTGGCGCGGCTTCGAGGTACTTGGCGCCGGCTACACCGATCTCGAGAGCAATCTCGTCGCTGGCAATCGCTTCATTGACATCGGCCGGCCTGCGTCTGCAGTGGGACCGCGTGCTGGGCTCGGCCTTCCAGGCGACGTTTTCCTGGCGCGACATCTCCATTGACGACGAGCGCAGCGGCCGGAGCGTGGTCAGCGTCAGCTGCCCGGTTGCGTGGCAGGACCTGCTCCGTCGCGACGGCGACCAATACGCGTTCGACCTGTCCTACCTCTGCCGGCTCGGCGCTAACCGCAACCACCTGCTGCGCCCCATGGTGCGCTATACCATCGACGACCGGGACGGCGCCGCGGTGACGGCGGATGCTTGGCGGCTCCAGCTGAGTTACGTGTATGTCGGCCAGGCATTAACCTTGAGCAGCAACATCACCGCCGGCTCGCTGAGCCGGGACGAGTGCAATCCGCTGTTTAACGCGAAGACCGACGCCGACCGCTTCGCCATCGACGCGACGCTGTTCTACCCGCTAGCGGGCACGGACCGCCGCTGGCAATTGGTCGCCAACGTGTTGTGTGGGGAGGACGACTCCGACGTCCGCTTCCACGACAGCCGACTTTTCACGATGTCGGTCGGGGCGATGTACCGTTTCGGCCAGCGAGGCACTGGCGGCTAGCCGGCGCGCTCTCAGCCGACGTTGGCGACGTCGCGCAGGCGCGCAGGATCGTTCACGGTCAGCGACTTGTAGCCGGGGGTCACGAGCCGGCGTCGCGCAAACTCTTTCAAGACGCGGCTGAACGTATTCCTTGAGAAGTTGCAGAGCATAGGCAGCTCTGTTTGCGAGGCCGGAATCTCGGAGGGCGCGTCCGCATCGGGGCCCGAAGCCCAACGCCGGCCGGCGAGGCGCAGCAGTGCGGCTGCGCAGCGCGCCGAGGCATTGCGGATCAGGAGGTCGGCGGCCCCCTGCATCGCTACCTCCAGGGGCTTAGACGACGTCACGCCCAAGCTCAGCACTCCACTCCCGGTGACGGCGAAGCAGTGCTTGCAGATAGTCGGACGGCACCCGCAGGAGTTCCACGTCGGTTCTCGCGATGACGTTGATGCGACGACTCTGGTCGGTCAGCAGCGGCACGGTGCCAAACCAGTCGCCGGGCCGCAGCATGTGCAGAAGCACCACATCCGGGTGGGTGAACCTGCACTGCACGGCGATGACACCGGCCCTGATTCCGAAAATGTCTCGCCCGGCATCGCTCGCCCGATAGATCACCTTGCTGGCCGCGCAGGACTTTTTCCGGGCCAGAGCGAGAATCTCGCGCCTGAAATCCGGATGACTGTCGGCCAACCATCCGCAGGTGGGGTATTCCTTGCCACTTTAAGCGCAGTGGCAGCGACAAAATGCAGTGTTGGGGTCGATTATACGAACACGAAATGTGGCTGTCACAGTGAACTCGACCTGAATCGGATGTGCTTTCAATCGGACCCCTGGCGCTTTGAAAGTCAGGACTGGTCGGGAAAGAGACTTCTGGCGTACCGAGGGCGGTTTCGAGCCCGCAGGTTTCGCTGGTTGATGGAGTGGGTCCAGTGGAACCACCGCTGAATTGGTATGCTGCTGAAGTGTTGCACATCCTCGCCGCGCACATTCTCATCGATGCGCACGAAGATTTCCTGGTCGGCGAAGGTCTTCACTTCCGAGCGCGTGAGTTTCTCTCCCGTCTGGCCCGCCCGACGCGAGCGTACACGGGGCAGATCTGATGGCCTAAAGCAGTTTCACCGCACGCTTCGGACGTGGCATTCCTCGTGCTGCTGCCCCAATCTGGTTCGTTCCGCACGATGGAGATCCGAGGCGGAAACCACCATGTTGGCACAAGGCAGGGATGGCCTTGGCAAAACCGCCTACGAACGCCATCAACCCGAGCAGACACTACTCTACCAGCTCGTCGAAGCGCACTACCCTGCCCTGGTGGACCAATTGGCCCAGCAGGGTAAATCCCTGCCCGAGCATATACACCGGGAATTCGAAGCCTACCTGAAGTGCGGTCGTCTCGAACACGGCTTTCTCCGGGTACGCTGCGACAAATGCCACTTCGAGCGGCTGGTGGCGTTTTCCTGCAAGAAGCGGGGATTCTGTCGGGGACGCCCAGTTCCAGCTGTGGCGCCCGCCGCATGGCCGAGACCGCTGCCCTTCTGGCCGATGAGGTGTTTCCCGATGTCCCGCTTCGCCAATGGGTCCTCAGCTTCCCCTTTCCCCTGCGCTACCTGTTTGCCGCCCACCCCCAGGCCATGGGCAAGGTGCTGGGCATCGTTTACCGGGCGATCTCCACCCACCTGATCCACAAATCCGGATTATCGCTCAAGAATGGTGCCACCGGGGCAGTGACGTTGATCCAGCGCTTCGGCAGCGCCCTTAACCTCAACATTCACTTTCATATTTTGTTCCTGGATGGCGTCTATGTGTATCGCGACAACAGGCCGCCCCGCTTTCAACGCGTCAAGGCACCGGACAAAGGCGAGTTGGAGGAGTTGGTTCAACTGATCAGCCAGCGTGTCGGACGCTGCCTCGAACGCCAGGGCTTGCTGGAACAGGACACCGAGAGTGCCTGGCTGGACCTCGGCCCCGCCGAAGATACCGATGCCCTGCCACAGCTTCTGGGTAGTTCCATATCCTACCGCATAGCCGTCGGCCCGCAGCAGGGACGTAAAGCGTTCATGATCCGCACCATCCGCCCGCTGGACCGGCCTGATCCCGGACTGGAACGGGTAGCCAAGGCCAATGGGTTCTCCCTGCACGCCGGGGTCAGCTGTGAGGGGAATCAGAAAGACAAACGTGAGCGCCTGTGTCGGTATATTTCCCGACCGGCCGTAGCAGTTCACCGACTTTCACTGAGTTCCACGGGCAAGGTGGTTTACACCCTGAAGACACCGTATCGGGATGGAACGACACAAGTGGCCTTCGATCGGGGCGGCCATCCGTCGGTGGATTTCGTTGCCCGTCTGGCTGCCCTGGTACCCAAACCCCGCGTCAACCTCACTCGTTACCACGGCGTCCTCGCGCCTGCGCGGCCCGCCCGAACCACCGCTGTCGTGGGCTGGTCACACCAGCGAGACGCGGGAAAGGCGTCAAGTCGAACTCCAACACAGAAGTCCGCACACCCGCCGAGCGCCATGCCGCAATGACCTGGGCTCAACGGCTAAAGCGTGTTTTAACGGGGCGGCCATCCGCATCGACATCGAGGTCTGCAGTCTTTGTGGCGGATCTGTCAGGGTCATCGCATGTATCGAGGACCACGACGTCATCGATCGAATACTGACTCACCTACGCCAGAAAGAACAGGAAACACCAACTCGGCCATTGCTGGTGCCACCGACCAGAGCGCCACCTGGGACGTTGCCGCTTTTCGCTGGGAAGGATTCCAGACCAACAGCAACCCACTAGCAAGGAAGCCAGGGAAACCGAATGGCACGGGCGGTTGCGCGCACTCGTTCAGGATTGACCAGATAGGAATGGCATGTCCAACGCCGCGAACAGGATTTTCGGGTCAATAGATGGAAACCTCGACAGGTCTGCAGGTCCGGGCAGCACAATCAGCGAGGATGCCTACTCTCGATAGGCCGTTAATATGTCCTATGCCTGGGCTTCTGGATTCTGGCGCTGAATTCGTGGATGCAGACACCCGCCGGTTTCGTCATCGAGGACGGTGTGTTCTTCGCTGATGACTGGATGCAGGTTATTTTCAACCCGTCATTCCCCTACCGCTTCATGCACATGATGACAGCCTGTTTTCTTACCAGCGCATTCCTCATCGCGGGGGTGAGCGCCTGGCGCGCGCGACTGGGCGTGGACGGCCCGGCGACCCTGATGGTGATGAAGACCGGCGTGCTCATGGCCGCCGTGCTCACCCCGCTGCAAATCTTCATAGGAGACCTGCACGGGCTCAACACACTGCAACACCAACCCGCCAAGATTGCCGCGATGGAGGCTGTCTGGACGACAGAGCGTGGTGCCGCGTTTACGCTGATCGGACTGCCCGATGAAGAGACGCGCAGCACACGTTACGCAATCAAGATTCCCTATGCCGCCAGCCTCATTCTCACCCACAGCGCCGATGGCGAGGTGAAGGGGCTCAACGAGTACGAGGGCCAGCACCCGCCGGTGGCAATGGTATTCTGGTCATTCCGGGTGATGCTGGGCATGGGTATGTTGATGCTGCTGGTGTCCTGGTGGACGGCGTTGCAGTTTCTACGCGGCAGGGCCCTCGGACGGTGGCAGTTGCTGGCGCTGTCCGCGATGACCTTCTCCGGCTGGGTCGCCACGCTCGCCGGCTGGTACGTCACCGAGATAGGCCGGCAACCGTGGATCATCTACGGCCTGGTGACCTCGGCGGAGGTCGCGGCCGATCACGCCAGCGCAACGCTTACAGGCACCCTGCTCGGCTACCTGGGTTTGTACGTCTTCCTGCTGATCTCCTACATCCAGGCGCTGCGCTACCTGGCCTCGAAGCCGGCGCAGTCGCTTTCTCTGTTGCCTGACTCATTTTTGCCTGAGCGTAAAAGCCAGCCTGCCACGGGAGACGCGCACTGATGGAACAATTCCTGCCGGTGTTCTTCGTGATGGCCATGGGCCTCGCGCTGCTGTTGTACGTGATACTGGATGGCTTCGACCTGGGTGTCGGCCTGCTGCTGCCGCAGGCCACGGAGCCGGAGAAGGACATCATGATTGCGTCGATAGGGCCGTTCTGGGACGCCAATGAAACCTGGATCGTGCTGGGAATCGGCATCCTGCTGATCGCCTTTCCCAAAGCCCACGGCATCATCCTGACGGCGCTGTACATCCCGGTAACCCTCATGCTGTTTGGCCTGATCCTGCGCGGCGTCGCGTTTGATTTTCGCGTCAAGGCCGGCAGTGCGCACAAACAGCTCTGGAACCGGATGTTTTTCCTCGGTTCACTGATCGCGTCCATGTCCCAGGGCTGGATGCTGGGAGCGTATATCACCGGGCTGGAATCAGGCCTCACGAGCGTATTGTTCGCCGCCTTGATCGCGCTGACCCTGCCCGCGCTGTACGTCATGCTGGGTGCAGGCTGGCTGTTGGTCAAAACCGAAGGCGAGCTGTTTGATAAAGCCGTGAGCTGGGGACGGCGGGCACTGCCGAGCATGGGCTTTGCGCTGATACTGGTCAGCATCGCCACGCCCATCGTCAGCAGTGAAATCGCCGCGCGCTGGTTCACGCTGCCGAGCGCGATCGGCCTGTTGCCGATACCCGTCAGTTGCCTGGTCGCCTACTTCGCGTTGTACCGACTGTTGAAACGACCGGACTTCATCCGCACCAGCAATAACTGGGTGGTGTACGCGCTGTTGATACTGATCTGCCTGATGGCCGCGCTGGGACTCGCGTACAGCATCTACCCGGACATCATCCTGGGCCGCATGGATTTGTATGAGGCCGCAGCCGCCACGGATTCGCTGCGGTTTATTTTTTACGGCGTGGCCATCACGCTGCCAGTGATCCTGTTCTATTCGGCCTATGTGTTCTGGGTGTTTCGCGGGAAGGCCACGGATTTGAGTTATGAATAGCTGAAGTCGCGCCGCGTTGATCCTCCCCGCAAATCGATGCGCGGCAGTCACGGCCGTCGTTTAAAGCACTCCACCGCAAGGAGGGCTGCGGGGCCAACATCATCCGGTCGCACCATAACGAGATAAAGTGGCACTGACCGCGTCTGGCCTGCCACCAGTGGCAGCGGCTTCAGCAATCCAGTTGCAATATCGTCTTTCACCAGGTGGTGCGGCAGCCAGGCATAACCCAGGCCAGCCTGCACCATGGCACAAGAGGCTTCCATGCTACTCACCGTGAAGCGACGATTGGCGCCCAGCCAGCCCTCGTCGCGGGGATTCAGTCGGCCCGAGTCGCGCAGCACGATCTGTGCATAACGCGCCAGGTGCTCCCTGTTCAACAGGACTCCGTAATCGAACAGGGCGTGGGTTGGCGCGGCCACCGCCACGAACGTGACTTCGAACAACAGATCGCCGAGAAAGCCACTGGGGATACGCGAGGTCACCACCAAGTCAGCCAGCGCGCGCGTGATGGCCTCCTCCGCGCCGGAAAGCACGGCGTCGGAGAGCTGTATCTGCGTTGACGGGCAGCGTTTTTCGATCTCCGAGACGACTTCCAGCAGGCGTTGGCGGGGATAGGCGGCATCCACCACCAGCGTGAGCTCCGGCTCCCAGCCCTGCTTGAGCTGCAGGGCGTGTGATTCCAGCGCATGGAGATCGCGAAGCAGTGGGCGAGCCCGCTGGAGCAGGATGCGCCCATGCCCGGTGAGGACGGCTTTTCGTCCCTCCACCTCCAGCAAGGCGATGTCGAGCGATTCCTGCAAACGCGCAATGGCGTAGCTCACGGCCGACTGGCTCTTGTGCAGCGCGTTGGCCGCCTGCGCAAAGCCGCCGTGGTCGACCACGGCGGCCAGGATTGCCCATTGCTCCAGTGTCGTTCGCGGCCAGGCGCCCATGATCTATCCGTTAATCGAATGAGTTTGATCTGAATATTACGCTAGTCTATCGAAAAAGCCGTGGTAAGTTGTTCGACCAGGAGGAGAGGCCCATGAAATCCGTTCGAAACGCTAATGACCGCGGCCACGCCGATCATGGCTGGCTTAACTCACACCACAGTTTTTCCTTTGGCGAGTACCACGACAGTGCGCACATGGGATTCGGGCCACTGCGCGTCATCAATGAGGACCGCGTTATCCCCGGAGCAGGGTTCGGCACCCACGGGCATCGCGACATGGAGATTATCAGCTATGTGCTGTCCGGCAGCCTGGCGCACCGCGACTCGCTCGGCAACGGCTCGACGATACGACCGGGCGACGTGCAGCGAATGAGCGCCGGCACCGGTATCCAGCACAGCGAATTCAACGGCTCCGACGACCATCCGGTGCATTTCCTGCAGATATGGATAGAGCCGGACCGGCGCGGATTGCCGCCGGGCTACGAAGAAAAACATTTCGACGCAACAGACAAGCGCGGTCGCCTGCGACTCATCGCCTCGCCGGATAGCGCCGGTGACTCGGTGCTCATCCATCAGGATGCGCGTCTGTACAGCGGGCTGTTCACCGGCGCGGAGCGCACGCAGCACGCGCTGGCACCGGGGCGCATGGCCTATGTCCACCTGGTGCAGGGGCGATTGACGGTAAACGGCGTCGTCCTTAACATGGGCGATGCGCTCAAGCTCATTGACGAAACGACCGTTGCGCTGCAAGGCGGTGACAACGCCGAGGTGCTGGTCTTCGATCTTCCTGTTTCCTGATGTCTGGCGCGGCAGCGACGATCCGGCGTCGCTCCCGCGCTTTCACCCTGCCCGGACACGAATAAAACACTACTGAGGAATAAGTTATGGCAAAGCCCTACGTCAGACTCGACAAGAACAACGCCGCAGTCCTGCTGGTGGATCACCAGGCGGGACTGTTGTCCCTGGTCCGCGACATCGATCCGGACAAGTTCAAAAACAGCGTGCTGGCCCTGGCGGCCCTGGCCAAATACTTCAAGCTGCCGACCATCCTGACCACCAGCTTCGAGACCGGCCCCAACGGCCCGCTGGTACCGGAGCTGAAAGAAATGTTCCCCGAGGCGCCCTACATCGCCCGCCCCGGCAATATCAACGCCTGGGATAACGAGGACTTCGTCAAGGCCGTCAAGGCCACCGGCAAGAAGCAATTGATCATCGCCGGCGTCGTCACGGAGGTCTGCGTGGCATTCCCCGCGCTGTCCGCGCTGGAGGAGGGCTTTGACGTATTCGTCGTCACTGACGCGTCCGGCACCTTCACCGACATCGCCCGCCATTCCGCGTGGGACCGCATGACCGCCGCGGGGGCTCAGCTGATGAACTGGTTCGCCGTGGCCTGCGAGCTGCACCGCGACTGGCGCAACGACGTCGAAGGACTGGCGACGCTGTTTTCGAACCATATTCCCGACTACCGCAACCTGATGACCAGCTACGACGCGCTGACCAAAAAGCAGTAGCAGGAGGTCGCCCATGCCTGATCCAGACCTGATACTGCACAATGCCCGCATCACCACGCTGGATCGCCAGAATGGCGAAGCCAGTGCTGTCGCCATCGAAGGCGGACGCTTTGTCGCCGTCGGTACCGGCGCTGAAGTCCTCAAGCTGGCAGGACCGCAGACACAGGTCATCGACCTCCGGCAGCGCCGTGTCATCCCGGGATTAATCGATTCCCACATCCATGTCATTCGCGGCGGGCTCAATTACAACCTCGAGTTGCGCTGGGACGGCGTGCCCTCGCTGGCCGATGCTATGCGCATGCTCAAGGCCCAGGTGGATCGCACACCGGCGCCGCAGTGGGTGCGCGTGGTCGGCGGCTTTTCACAAACCCAGTTCGCCGAGAAGCGGTTGCCCACGCTTGAGGAGCTCAATGCGGTCGCGCCGGATACGCCCGTTTTCATCCTGCATCTCTACGATCGCGCGCTGTTGAATCGCGCCGCCCTTCGTGCGGCGGGCTATACCCGCGATACGCCCAATCCGCCCGGTGGCCTGGTGATGAAGAACGCAGCGGGTGAACCGACGGGATTGCTACTGGCCGAACCGAACGCGCTGCTGCTGTACACGGCGCTGTCGAAAGGGCCGAAACTGCCGTACGAGTACCAGATCAACTCCACGCGGCACTTTATGCGCGAACTGAACCGGCTCGGCGTGACATCGGTGATCGACGCCGGCGGCGGGTTCCAGAACTATCCTGACGACTACAAGGTCATCGAGGAATTGCACGCCGCCGGCCAGCTGACCCTGCGCATCGCCTACAACCTGTTCACGCAGCAGCCTAAGGAGGAGGTAGCTGACTTCTCGCGCTGGGCGCAGCAGGTCACGCCAGGCCAAGGCGACGGCATGTACCGGCACAACGGCGCCGGCGAGATGCTGGCGTTCTCGGCCGCGGACTTTGAGGATTTCCGCATGCCACGCCCGGACATGCCACCCGGCATGGAAGGCGACCTCGATGCCGTGGTGCGCGTGCTGGTCGAAAACCGCTGGCCGTGGCGCCTGCATGCGACCTACGAGGAGACCATTACCCGCGCACTGGATGTGTTCGAGACAGTGAACCGCGACATGCCGTTTGAGGGACTGCACTGGTTCTTCGACCACGCCGAGACGGTGAGTGATCGCAGCCTGGAGCGCATCGCCGGGCTCGGTGGCGGCGTCGCCATCCAGCACCGCATGAGCTATCAGGGGGAGTTCTTCGTCGAACGCTACGGCAGCAAAGCCGCCGAACGCACCCCGCCATACAAACGCATGCTCGAGATGGGCGTCAACGTGGGCATGGGGACCGACGCCACGCGCGTCGCCAGCTACGACCCGTGGAACGCGTTGTACTGGGTGGTCAGCGGCAAGACGCTCGGCGGCCTCAGCATGTACCCCGCCGCCAACCTGGTCGATCGCGAGACTGCGCTCGCGCTCTATACGCGCCACAACACCTGGTTCTCGAACGAAGAGGGCGCCAAGGGCCAGATCAAGGTCGGCCAGTATGCCGACCTCGCCGTGCTGTCCGAGGACTTCTTCGCGGTGCCCGAAGATCGCATCCGCCAGCTGAGCTCCATATTGACCGTGGTGGACGGCAGGATCGTCTTTGCCGATGCGGAATTTTCCGGCTTCGACCCCGGCCTGCCACCCGCGATGCCCGACTGGTCGCCGGTCAATCATGGCTCGCGCTACTGGAAGGCCGAGCAGAACCAGGCGGCGATGCACTCACTCGCCGCATCCGCCTGTGCCTGCTCAACATCCTGCTCCGTGCATGGCCATGCGCACGGCAAGGCGGGCTCCGCAGCGGTGGCGGACGACATGCAGACCGCATTCTGGGGCGCGCTGGGTTGCAGTTGCTGGGCGGTGTGAGCGCAACCGGCGCCGCGTTGGTCAAGCGCAGGACAATCGAGCAAGCCATGAATCGTATGAAGCACGTGTTGTTCATTGCAGCAGTGGCCTCGGTGGCGGTGGCTATAGGCGGATGCAATGCTGTCGGCCCGGCGGCTTTGGGCAATGGGCGGGCCGCGTACAACAATATCGTCAACCAGACCGAGGACGAGCAAATTCTCGCGGCCATCGTTCGCCTGCGCTATGACCAGACCTTCGGCCTGCTCGCTGTGACGAGCATCACCGCCAACATCAGCATGCGGTCATCGGTTGACGTGGAGGCTGAGATCGGGCCGGGAAGTTCTTTCGAAGGCAGCACGATCGGCGCAGGGGTCCTGTATGAGGAAAACCCCACGATCTCGTACGTCCCCGTGCGCGGCGAGCAATTTGTAGAGCGAATGCTCGCCCCCCTCTCCGCGGAGCAGACACTGCTGCTCTCTCGCATGAGCACGCAGGATTTTGAGCCACTGCACCTGCTCGTGCGCCGGGTGAATGGACTGGCCAACCCGCTGTTCGCGCCCGGCGATTCCAATGAAGGCTTCAATCATTTCGTGGAATTGTTCAGGCAACTACGGCAACAAGGGGTTCTCGACCTGGTGGGATCGCAAAGCGGCGCCCAGGAGGTTTTCATCCACGATTTCAACCAGCGGCAGGCTGGTGACGTCGTCGAGCTGCTGGCCACGCTCGGGATCAATCGATCGGTGCAACCAGGCTCGGATCTGCGGATCGCGCTACACTTCTTTGTAGGGGCCGCGACCCGTGATGCCATGGAGATCGAGACACCGACAGCGTTGGAAACATTGCGCGCGGCGTCCAGAGGCGTGGCAGTACCGGCTGAGCATGTCGCCGTTGGTATCGTCAGAGCCGATACGATGGCTGAGCACGAGCGGAGCCCGCTGGTGGTTCATGCGTCGCGAGAGCGACCGCTGCAGGCATCCATTGCAACCCGTTATCGAGACTACTGGTACTTCATCGACGAAGGGGACGTCACGAGTAAGCAGACGTTCCTGCTGCTGCGCACGCTGGTTGGATTGCGACTCGACGCGGGAGCAAAAGGCCAGCTGGCACCGATTCTGACGGTTCCTGTCGGCCGCTAGGGGACAGCTGAACAATGCTGAGGCTGTTGGCCGAGAAAAGGAATTCGCTGGTACTGTCATTCGTATCTGGCTTCGCCGATGCGCTGTTTTTTATTCAGCTGGGCGGACTCTTCGTCGGGCTTGTCACCGGCAACGTCGTGCTTATCGGGCTCGGCCTCGTCGGTGACGAGAAAGGTGGGCTGCGGGATCTGCAGCTGTTGACCTTTCCGCTGTTCATGGCAGGCGCGGGACTGGCCGCGATCATGGTCGCCTGGGTCAAGCCGCTTGCGCGCGCGACGGTCTGGACGGTGGTATCGGTGGCTGCCGCACTCGCGGCGGCCGCCCTGCTTGCGCTCTTTGGCGCGGGTCCAGGCTATGCGTGTGCGCTGCTCACCGTCACGGCCATGGGCATGTTGACGGCGATCAATCGCCTCGATGCGGGGCTCGGCCCACCCTTCTCGCTGATGACCGGCAATATAGCGGGCCTTGCGATCGCGGTTGCCCGACGGCTCGTCGGCTATAAGGAAGAAGCGCACGAGTGGAGCCAATCAGTGACCTCCATTATCCTGGTGATCGGATTCGTGGCGGGATGCGCAGCGGGCGCACTGGCCCAGGTAATGGCGGGGGTCGCCGGCATGTTGGTGCCAGCATTCCTGCTGCTGCTTACCGCTCTCTTCTATTCGACGGGCAGCGCACAGAAATCCAGCCGCAGTGCAGGTGCCGGAAATCGGCCACCCAGTCCTTAGGCTGGTGGCCGGCTCTGCTGCGCCAGCGCATGTTCCATGCGTCGGTCTGGCACCAGCCACAGTAGCGCCACGCCGACGAAAGCCGCGAAGCCCAGCATCGGCGACGTAAACGCGGCGAGAAGAGTGCCGACGATATAGGACAACAGCGAAATTTTACCTTTCATATCCCCACCAAGCGCCCGCGCCAGCGCGCTGTCGGGGCCATGATGCCGCGTAAGTTGTGCCTGCATCACATGATAGGCGATTGCGCATGCCAGCAGGTTGCCGCCGTACAGCATCGTCGGCAGCCGGGCAAAGTCATTTTCACCCATCCAGCCGGTAGTGAAGGGCATCAAGGATAGCCAGAACAGCAAATGCAGGTTGGCCCACAGCGTGCCACTCGATATCGAGGATGCGGCGCGCAGCAGGTGATGGTGGTTGTTCCAGTAAATGCCCACGTAGAGGAAACTCAGCACGTAGGTGATAAACACGGGCCACAATCCGGCAAGAGCCTCCCACGTGGCATCGTGAGGCACTTTCAATTCCAGCACCATGATGGTGATGATGATAGCGATCACGCCATCGCTGAAGGCTTCGAGCCTGCTTTTTTCCATCGGTGGCTACCTCACGGCTGAATAGTATCAATAATCAAACATCCGCTGCTCCTGGATCATTGGCAGCGCCGGTTTCGATTTACGGTGCGCCCCTCCACGCCGCATTTCTCGATGCGCAACCAGAAGCTGTCGATGATGCGCCCCAGTGCATCATGCAACGCGGCGTTTGCCTTCAGGGCTTCGCTGTAAGTTTGCTCGCGCCCGACCGATTTGCGGATTCGGTTGGACTTCGCTTGCCGCTGCTCGACACTGGCAAAAAACTCGTCCATATCGATGTGGATAATTTTGAGTGCTTGAGTATCAGTGGAATCTTTTATCGCGTGAATGATAGTGCTGTGCGTGGCGCCCGACAAAGACATATTTTCCGGCGAATCGAGAGTGGACAGGGTTTTCCTCTAAAAAGAGTGTTGGCGATCAGTTGCTACAGAAGTCGCGAAGATTTATCTCCACCGTCAAGTCAGGCGTCGATGGCTAGTTCTGTAACCAGTTCTCTACTTTCAGTCCCGGAATCCGAGAGAATTCACCGACATTGGCGGTCACTACCGTAAAGTCATTCGCGAGGGCATGTGCAGCAATCAGTAGATCATTTGGCCCAATCGGTGTTCCCTGGCGTGCGAGGTGATGGCGTAATGATGCGTACTGGCGGTCGGCGGGTGTTTCCAGTGGCAGGATTTCCAGTGCCGAGAGGATCAGGTCAACGCGTTCTGCAAGTTTTGCAGAGTTTGACTTGATTGCACCATAGCGGATTTCTGCGGCTACGATGATGCTGGTGCAGACAGTATCCTCGCCAGCGTTGGTGATCTTCGCGGCTGCTAAGCCTTGCGGATTGCGGACAAGATCGGAAAGGATGTTGGTATCCAGCAGGTACGCCAGTGATGCACTCACAGCAGCACGTCATCCAGTGGAGGCAGGTCATCATCGATATCGGGGAAGGGTTCAGTCAAGGGAGCCAGAGAGGCTAGCAGCGCCAGCAGCCTGCCTTTACGGATCGGCTCCACGATCAGCCGGTCACCCTCCTTGTGGATGAGTGCTTCCTCACCCTCCAGCTCGAACTCGCGAGGGATGCGTAGTGCCTGGTTGCGCCCGTTGCGAAAGAGTCGTACATGACGTTCAGAAGTTGACATTCTAATATCCTCCGGTTGATGTGGCATATGCCAAAGCATAGGCCTAGAGGTGCAGTAAGTCAACCAATCCTACAAGTGTGCGGGATCGTGTGGTGCTCTCGCGGTAATTTACCAGGCGATTTGCAGCAAATTCTGTACGTGGTATTTTTCATGGTATTACCAATAATCAGAAAATTAAGCCGCTGAAATTAGAAGAAAAAAACGGCCTATTTACAATCGAGTGGGAGTGAGGTGTTTTCAAAACATTGATTTTAAAGGAAAAAATACCCTATTAATGATGTAGTTTACCTCGTCAACAAGTAATCTCGCTCAACCCCCGTGATTGCTGAGATGTCTGACGATCTGGCAGTCCGACACCGTGTCGTAACGGCAGCACTGAGCCAACTCGTTCAGGCTTTGTTCCAGGCGCTTCAATTCCTGAATCGTACTGCGAATTTTTTCCAATTGGCTCTGAATGATCTGATCTATTTCGGCGCAGGGGGCCTTTTTGTCCATCTGAAGGCGCACCAGGATTTTGAGTTCATCCAATGGAATTTGTAATTCCCGGCATCTCCGGATGAACACCATGCGCTCAATATCGCTTTCGCTGTAATCACGGTAGCCGTTAGGACTCCTGTGTGCATCGGGCAACAGGCCTATATTCTCGTAGTAGCGAATTGTTTTGCTGGCGAGCCCGGAGCGTTCAGCCAGTTCATTGATTTTCATACAGCTTGACCTTCCAGCAGGTTGAAGGTTTAGTATATCAAGCTGATTTTCTGAAGCGAACCGCTATGACCGATTGCTGTGCCACCGAAACGCGGAACCGTCAGGAGCGCATTTTACTTTGGACGGTGTTGACCTTGAATGCCGTCATGTTCTTTGGCGAATTCACAGCAGGGTGGATGGCGCGGTCCAGTGGGCTGATGGCGGATTCTCTGGATATGTTGGCTGACTCGTTGATCTATTCGGTCAGCCTCTATGCGGTGGGACGAGGTTTGGCGCACAAGGCCAAAGCGGCTTTATTGAACGGCGGCTTGCAAATGTTGCTGGGGATTGGTGTTTTTCTTCACATTGCCTGGCGAATTTGGGAAGGAAGCGCTCCAAATACCCAGGTCATGGGCTGGATCGCTGCACTGGCGTTGGTCGTCAATGTCAGCTGTTTTTTACTGCTCTACCGTTACCGCAGTGGCGACGTCAATATGCGGGCGAGTTGGATATGTTCCCGCAACGATATGCTCGGCAACGTGGGTGTTTTACTGGCGGCGGGGTTGGTACAGGTTATGTCCTCCCCCTGGCCGGATTATGTGATTGCCGCTGCGATTGCCGGCGTAGTAGTGCATTCTTCTTACGGCGTACTGGTGCAGGCGAAGCGCAGTCTGCAAGAGGCATCTAAAGTAAGAGCCAGTGGCTGGAGCCACGATAAAACTTACTCACTCATTGATTCGCATTGATGCTGTACGTACACACACAACATGAAAGACGAAAAGCCACGCTGGTCATGGTGATGCTTGTGTTGTTTTTACTTCAGTCGGTTGTGGTCGGCGCGGAATTGGGTACGCCGGATTTGAACTCGCCTGACAACATCGATTGTCTCTGCGCAGCGAATTGTATTGACTCCAACTTTGGGGATTCTGGCCTATACAATCCGCTGGCTGGCGCAGAGGATGACGCTCATTGCGATGATTGCGAGCATTGTTCCGGCTGTCTGCTCACCGCAATGTTTTACAACTTGAACATTCATCCTGTTCCCGAATCTCGTTTTCGATTCGCCTATTTCGCCCTTCTAGTCAAAACCCGACCCACGAAGATTGATCGTCCGCCAATTGCTTGATCCGACGCTTTTGGGCCGCTCTATGAAATGAGCAGGCGTCGCTTAACGACAGGATTCAGCACATGCGTGGACAAGCTTTCTATAAAAAATGGGCCTTCCCCAGTCATAGTGGGTAAATCAGAACCTGATTCCGTCTGGATAGAGGTGTAACCCACCCAGATGGAAGTAAATCGCGTTGCGGAACCGTTGTTTGTTTCTAAAGCCTCTGGCCCGTACTTTCACCGTTTTGATGCGGCTGTTCATACTTTCTGCATGACTGTTGTCCACGCCGAGAATCACAGCATTGAGAATGCCCCACAGATGCGTACCTAGGGTTTTGCCGGTTTGCTGCATCGGTTTCAGCCGGCTCCGAGCCATCCAGCCAAGCAGTCGCTTCCAACCCTTTTCAGCCCAGGTGCGGCTGCGGTAATCCCACAGTTGCGATGCAAATTCCTTGATCGACCACGCACGGGCGGTCTTTAATGTTGATTGTCGCAAGACACTGAAATCAAGCTGCTGGCGCCGACTCATGTTGCGTCGATTACGCAGCCACTGATACTTGCTGCCCTTCATTCGATCATCGCCCTGGCCGAGCAATTGTCGGTGCTCCTGTTTGCGGACCTGATCCACGGCCTTGCCCAGATACTGGGCAACGTGGAAGCGGTCAAAAGCGATGCGGCTATCTGCATCATTCAATGCCTCCCGGGTCGCTCTTATATAAGCAGGCCACATGTCCATGCACACACTCTCAATACCCGCCTTCTGCTCTTCGCTCAGCAAGGCATAAAATTCTGCCAGACTGTTTGTCTTCCGATCATCAGCCACATGCAACACAACGCCCTGCACCTGATCAGTCACCACTGTAATGTAGTCATGCCCCTTGCTGTAGGCTGTTTCATCCACGCTGATACGGGTTGGCGACAGGGCTTCCCGTCGCGACAAGCCCCGCTTTACCGCCCGTTGCATAATCCCGTCGACCGCATTCCAGCTGAGCTTCATGCGATCAGCCACGGCACTGATAGATGCCACTTGCAGCCAGTCGATCACCAGCGCTTCAAACATCGCGGTGAAGCCACTGCCCGGCGCAGCCCAGGGCACGCTCACATTGACCACCCCGTGTTCGGTACATTCAACCCGTGGAACATCAGCAACCAGCAACGTCTTCAGTTGACAGGTATCCAGATGACGCCAGCGTCGCTTGCGCTTGTCGTATCCAGGGCAGGTTTTGCCACACTTCGGACAGCTCAGCTTACCGCCGCCGTGCTCAACGATAACCTCAACTTCATCCTCTGGCAGAGAGACCTTCACGTCGGTCACCTTCCAGGGCTTCTCAATACCCAGTATCTGGCTGTATAGCTGTGTGTCTTTCATGGGGCGTCAGGCTAAACGACCCACCATGATTGGGGAAGGCCCTAAAAAATATGTGGCGACAAAAGCTCGACTCGGACCTTGGGGGTTGGGTGTCTGGCTGCTCCTTGCCGTTCAGACAACGAGCGCACAGGAATCGCTAACGTTACAGGAGGTGAGCCTCAGGACGATACAGAACAGTCCTGAGCTGCAAACGTTTCAATGGCGGCTACATGCGGTGGATGGCTTGCGTCAAACCGCTGATTTATCACCGGGGTTCGAGCTGGGTATGGAGGCCGAAAACGTATTCGGTTCAGGTGAATTCTCCGGCACGGATCGCGCCGAGTATACCCTGTCACTTTCCTCCATTATCGAATTGGGTGGTAAACGTCACTCCCGTGTCACCGTGGCCAATTCACGCTACGCCTTGGTCGAAATCGAACGGGAAGCCCGGGCATTGGATCTGCTTGGGCGGGTGACACAGCGGTTTATCGCCGTCCTGGCCTTGCAGGAAAAACTTCAGGTGTCGGAGGAAGCCACGCGGCTGGCTGAAGTGTCCTTGCAAGCCGTCAAGCATCGTGTGGAACGAGGTGCCGCGCCCGATGCCGAGCGCTTGCGTGCTGAGGCGATGTTGACTCAGGCGCGTTTGGCTCGTTCGGCGATCAAGGCGGAGTTGGCGAGTCAAAGGATGGCATTGGCCACGCTTTGGGGTTCACAGACCGCCGACTTCGATATCTTGGAGGGAGATCTCTACGCATTTGAGTCGGCGGAGGCCTTTGAAGTGTTGTATCAGCGTGTCGCCGACAGCCCGACACTCCAGATATTTGCCACCGAGGAACGCCTGCGCGATGCAGAACTGGAGTTGGCTCGCAGCCAGTCCAGCAGCAACGTGCAATGGAGTCTCGGTATCAGACGGCTCGAACAGTTTAGTGACACGGCATTGACAGCAGGCGTATCGATTCCCTTGTTCGCGGCCAAGCGAAATCGGGGCGAGGTAATGGCGGCTATGGCTGAGCGGGAGAGCGCAGGTTATCGCAAACAGATCTCCTCACTCGCATTGCGGGCCCGCCTTTTTGAGGCCTGGCAAACTCATCAACAAGCTGTTACCGCAACAGAACAAATGGGCGAGAAGGTATTGCCCGCACTGGAAGAGGCCCTGGTTCAAACTCGGGAGGCGTATGAGCGAGGAAGCTACCGCTATATCGATCTGGTGAGCGCCCAGCGCGAACTTCTTGACGCCCGCCGCGCAATGATTGATGCCGCCAGTACCGCGCTTTCTAACCAGGCGCTGATTGAACAACTAACGGCGGAGCCTCTTGCCGGCCGGATTACCGATAGCCCGGGCGGCGCCGAAAATGAAAGCGCCATTTCAAAGCGCGGTGAGTCCAACCCATCAAATCAAGGAACCAGCCATGTTTCCAATTAAAGAAACAGAAGCGCAAATAGAGACGCCTTTTTTACGCACACTCCTGCTGTTGGCTATTTGCCTGTCCGGGGTGGCCTATGGGTCGGATGACCATCGTAATGACGAACACGCCGAAAACAATCTTCAGGAGCAGCACGGGCATAGGGATGATCACAGTGAACACGCTGACGAGCATGATGATCATGACGATGACCCTGTAAGCATTACCTCGAACATTGCTGAACAAGCAGGTATTGGTGTGGCGAGGGTTGGCCCGGCAACGCTGGAAATTGTGACTCGAGCTTTCGGCAAATTGATAATACCGCCCCATCGGCAAACGCATATCCACGCACGATTTGCCGGCCTGGTGAAGGACGTCAGCGTACATGTCGGCGACCGCGTCGCCGAAGGTGATGTGTTGGCGGTCATCGAATCCAACCAGAGTCTGGTCGACTACACGATTCAGTCGCCCATTTCGGGCGTCGTCACGCAAAGGCAAATCAACCCTGGAGAGGTGACTGATGACGTGCCGATATTGGTTGTCGTTAACGAGGACGTACTGTGGGCGGAGCTAAAAATCTTTCCCCACCAGAGAAATGCGGTGAAAGCAGGTCAGTTAGCCCATCTGGTCAGGGAGGATCGGGAACTTACAGCCAGAATCACACACATAGCGCCTTCCTCTGACGGCGAACCGTTTATGCACGCTCATATGACAGTGGATAATTCGCAGCGAAAATTTACCCCCGGTGAGTTGCTTCAAGCCGAAGTGGTTGTCGATAAAGCAAATGTGCCGGTGGCGCTTGAAAACCGGGCGCTGCAAACCCTGGAAGGCCAGCAAGTCGTATTTATTCAAGAGGGCGACACTTATGAGCCTCGTACGGTCAGACTTGGTCGAACGGATGGCCGCTTCACGGAAGTCTTGGCCGGACTCCAAGCTGGGGAAACCTACGTGGTGGACAACAGTTATCTCATCAAAGCCGACATCGAAAAAGCCGGTGCCGGTCATCATCACTGATAGGCGGGCACGATGATAGACGCTATTGTCCGTTTCTCAATCGAGCGACGATTGCTGGTTTTATGCCTGGTTTTCGTCGTTGTCGGTGCGGGGGTCTGGAGTTATCAGCGTTTGCCCATTGACGCAGTGCCGGATATCACCAATGTGCAGGTGCAGATTAATACAGAAGCGCCAGGTTTTTCGCCGCTGGAGGTCGAGCAGCGCATCACCTTTGCCGTGGAAACGGCGTTGTATGGCCTTCCGGCGCTGGATTACACCCGCTCGATATCCCGCTACGGTCTATCCCAGGTGACCGTCGTGTTTGAAGAAGGCACCGATATCTATTTTGCCCGCAACCGGATTGATGAACGCTTGAGTTCCATCAAGGCGGTTCTGCCTGCCGGAATCGAGCCCACCATGGGTCCTGTTTCTACCGGTCTGGGTGAGATTTTTATGTATTCCGTCGACGCGATGCCGGGCGCTATGCAGGCCGATGGTTCACCGATGGACGCCATTGCGCTCCGGGAAATCCAGGAATGGATCATCAAGCCGCAGCTTGCGCAGGTTGAAGGCATTGCCGAGGTGAATACCTTTGGCGGATTCAACAAGCAGTATCACGTTACACCCGACCCAAGACGCCTCCTCCAATACGGCATCACGCTCGAACAACTGGCGGAGGCGCTGCGCAAGAACAACGATAACCGGGGCGCCGGATACATTGAGCGTAATGGTCAGCAGTTGCTGGTGCGCTCTCCCGGGCAGTTGGCCTCTATCTCGGACATAGAACAGGTTGTCATCAGTCATATCGACCATGTTCCGATTCTGGTGCACGACGTGGCCGATGTCGCCATTGGCAAAGAGCTGCGTACTGGTGCCGCCACCCGCGACGGAGAGGAGTCCGTTTTAGGGATGGCGATGATGTTGATCGGGGAGAACTCGCGCACGGTAGCCCGGGCGGCCGCGGCCAGGCTCGATGAGATTCAGCCCTCCCTGCCTAACGGGGTCAAGGTGGAAGCCGTGTATGACCGTACTACGCTGGTGGATAAGACCATTACCACAGTAAGAACAAACTTGCTGGAAGGAGCACTGCTCGTTGTTGTGGTCTTGTTTTTGCTGCTGGGCAATGTGCGCGCGGCATTGATTACCGCTGCCGTTATTCCACTGTCGATGCTGGCGACCATCACCGGCATGGCGCAGACCGGCGTCTCAGCCAATTTAATGAGTCTGGGCGCGCTGGATTTTGGTTTGATTGTAGACGGCGCGGTCATCATCGTCGAAAACTGTGTCCGGCGTCTGTCGCAGGCTCAAAATGGTACTCGAAGTACCCGCCTTGATCTCAGGGAGCGATTGGACGTCGTCTACGCGGCAACCACTGAAGTCATTCGCCCGAGTTTGTTCGGTGTGGCCATCATCACCGTGGTGTACATCCCTATATTTACTTTAAGCGGTGTGGAAGGAAAAATGTTTCACCCTATGGCCGCCACCGTGGTGATGGCGCTGCTTGCGGCCATGGTGTTTTCTCTGACCCTGGTGCCTGCGGCCGTGGCCGTTTTCATGCGCGGCAAGGTGAGTGAAAAGGAGAGCCCTGTGATTGCCGCAGGTAAATTGCTCTATCGGCCGATGCTGATCGGCGCCTTACGCTTGCGCTGGGTCGTCGTGTCATTGGCGACGGTGCTCGTGGTGTTCTGCACCTGGTTGATGACAACCCTGGGTTCGGAGTTTGTGCCACAACTTGATGAAGGTGATATCACCATGCATGCCATGCGCGTGAATGGCACGGGGCTGGAGCAAGCGGTCGAGATGCAAAAATTGCTGGAACAACATGTACTGAAGTTTCCGGAGGTGGACAAAACCTTTGCCAAGATTGGTACGCCGGATGTTGCCACCGACCCCATGCCCCCCAATGTTGCGGATAGCTTTATCATCCTGAAGCCCCGCGACGACTGGCCCGATCCGGACAAGTCCAAACCACAGCTACTGGAGGAATTGCAAATCGCATTGGAACAACTGCCTGGCAATAATCATGAATTCACCCAACCGATTCAAATGCGTTTCAATGAACTCATTTCTGGTGTGCGGGCGGACCTTGGCATCAAAGTATTCGGTGACGATCTTGATCTATTGGTACTGAGTGCCCGGGAGATTGAGGCCGTGGTGAACAGCATACCGGGTGCAGAAGATACTCGGGTCGAGCAGGTGGAAGGGCTGCCCATGTTAACCATCGAGCCCAAACGCATGGCGCTGGCACGTTACGGTCTATCCATTGAAAAATTGCACGACACCCTGGCCATGAGCATTGGCGGCGAAGATGTCGGTGTAATCTATGAAGGTGACCGCCGTTTCAGTCTCACGATACGCCTGCCTGAAAAGCTGCGTCGCGATGTGGACAATCTGCACTTCTTGCCTGTGTCGTTGCCTGACGGTGGGTATCTGCCACTGGCGGAAATTGCGACGGTCCAGATCAAGCCCGCTCCCGCCCAAATCAGCCGGGAAAACGGCAAACGTCGGGTGGTGGTAACCACCAATGTACGCAATCGCGACCTCGGAAGTTTCGTTGAAGAAGCCAGAACTCGCATTGCCAACGAAGTAGACCTGCCTAGCGGATACTGGCTGGATTACGGCGGCACCTTCGAACAACTGGAGTCAGCGAGTCAGCGTTTGTTTGTCGTCGTACCCATCACTCTGGCAATTATTGTTGGCTTACTGGTGATGGCCTTAGGCTCATTCAGGGATGCGCTAATCGTATTCACGGGGGTACCTCTGGCTTTGACCGGAGGTGTACTGGCCTTGTGGTTGCGTGGAATGCCGCTTTCCATTTCCGCTGGCATTGGCTTCATCGCGTTGTCCGGGGTGGCGGTGTTGAACGGCCTGGTGATGGTGGCGTTTATCCGTGATCGCTGGCATGAAACCGGCGAGTTGATGAATGCGGTTATCGATGGAGCACTGATTCGCCTGCGGCCTGTGTTGATGACCGCGCTGGTCGCCAGCCTGGGCTTTGTGCCGATGGCGTTGAATACAGGAACCGGTGCGGAAGTTCAGCGACCATTAGCGACGGTCGTGATTGGTGGAATTATTTCTTCAACGCTTCTGACTTTGTTGGTGTTGCCGGTACTGTACCACTGGGTACATCGACGGGAATAAGCGACGGATTTATATCGGTGCTGTTGTCGGTTGCAGTAAGCATTATGAACTCTGAGTCGATTGGTTCTCTTCCTCTTTGATGAGAGCCTGAAGCGGAGATTGCGGGCACAATTTCAAGCAATGTCTGAACATGGTATTTTTCATGGTATTACGAATTAGAGGGAAAATAAGCCCTTGAATATAAAGGATAAAAAGCGCTTATTTACAATCGAGTGGGAGTAAGGCTATTGAGCCGTTGGGCGAGGGGCCCCGCGGAGCGGGGATCGACCCGGCGAAATGGCCTGCCCGCGACGCACCAGCCTTTGTCATGCGACGGACTTTCGGAGCGGGCTTGTTTGAGCCGTTGGGCGAGGGGCCCCGCGGAGCGGGGATCGACCCGGCGAAATGGCCTGCCCGCGACACATCAGCCTTTGTCATGCGACAGACTTTCGGAGCGGGCTACTTTGAGCCGTTGGGCGAGGGGCCCCGCGTAGCGGGATCCGCAGAGCCTCGCACGCCATGAAATCGGCAATAGTCATCGGCGGCGGCCCCGCCGGCCTGATGGCCGCCGAAATGTTGTCGCAAGGCGGCGTCAAGGTCGACCTCTACGATGCCATGCCATCCGTCGGGCGCAAGTTCCTGCTGGCGGGGGTGGGCGGCATGAATATCACCCACTCCGAACCGTTCGATGCTTTTCTGTCTCGCTACGGCCGGCGTGTCTCGGTGATCAGACCGCTGCTTGAGGCGTTACCCCCCACAGTGCTATGTGATTGGATTCATGGGCTGGGGATCGAGACCTTCATCGGTTCGTCGGGACGGGTGTTTCCCAAGGACATGAAGGCCGCGCCGCTGTTGCGTGCGTGGCTGCATCGGCTGCGTGAAGCAGGCGTGCGTTTCCATGTGCGCCATCGCTGGCTGGGCTGGAACGATGATGGTGCGCTGCGCTTTGCCGTGACGGGAGGCGGGGCGGCCGTGAGGGCCGATGCGGTGGTGCTGGCACTGGGCGGTGGCAGCTGGGCAAAGCTGGGATCGGACGGCGCGTGGGTGCCGCTGCTGTCTGATCGCGGGGTCGAGGTCGCGACCTTGCGACCTTCGAACTGTGGCTTCGATGTGGCAGATGGCTGGAGCGAGCATCTGCGCAGCCGCTTTGCCGGCCAGCCGCTGAAAACGGTGGCGCTGCGATTCACCGATGCGGCCGGACACGTTCACGAGCGCAAGGGTGAACTGATGCTGTCGGACAGCGGCATCGAGGGCAGTCTGGTGTATGCCCTGTCGGCACCGTTGCGCGACACGATCGCGGCCTTGGGATCGGTGACGGTGCAACTCGATCTGGTACCCGACAAGCCTCTGGCGCGCATTGTCGCCGAAGTCGCCCACCCGCGCGGGGCGCGTTCGCTGGCCAGCCACCTGCAAAGCCGGGCCGGGATCAAGGGCGTGAAAATGGCGCTGCTGCGCGAGATCTTGCCGGCAGACATTTTGAATGACCCGGACCGGCTTGCGCACGCGATAAAATCGCTGCCGCTCACGCTCGCTGCGCCGCGACCGCTCGACGAGGCGATCAGCAGCGCAGGGGGCGTGCGCTTCGAGGCGCTCGGCGCAAATCTGATGCTGCGCAAATTGCCCGGTGTATTCTGTGCCGGCGAGATGCTCGACTGGGAAGCGCCTACCGGCGGCTATCTGCTGACGGCCTGCTTTACCAGCGGTCGTGTCGCGGGGCAGGGGGCGCTGAATTTTCTGAACACTGACCATGCTGCGACTGACTGAACTCAAACTCCCGCTCGACCATCCGCCCGAGGCCTTGCGCGCGGAGGTTCTGAAGCGCCTGGAGTTGGCGGACGACGAACTTGCCGGCTTTAGCATCTTCAAGCGCAGCTACGACGCCCGCAAGAAACAGGCGTTGCTGCTGGTCTACGCGGTCGACGTCGAGGTCAGCAACGAAGCGGCGTTGCTGAGGAAATTCCGCAACGACCGCTACCTCGTGCCGACGCCGGACACGGCCTATCGCTTCGTCGGCCAGGCCCCAGACGATCTGAAGGCGCGTCCGCTCGTGGTCGGCTTCGGCCCCTGCGGCATTTTCGCCGCCCTGGTGCTGGCGCAGATGGGCTTCAAGCCGATCGTGCTGGAGCGCGGCAAGGCGGTGCGAGAGCGCACCCAGGACACCTGGGGCCTGTGGCGCAAGCATGTGCTCAATCCAGAATCCAACGTGCAGTTCGGCGAGGGCGGGGCGGGCACGTTCTCGGACGGCAAGCTCTACAGCCAGATCAAGGATCCCAGGCATCTGGGGCGCAAGGTGCTGACCGAATTCGTCAAGGCCGGCGCGCCCGAGGAAATCCTCTACGTGTCGAAACCGCACATCGGCACCTTCCGGCTGGTCGGCATGGTCGAGACCATGCGCCACGAGATCGAGGCGCTGGGCGGAGAAATCCGCTTCCAGCAGCGCGTGACCGACGTGCTGATCGAGGAAGGCCCTGAAGGTAAGCATATCCGCGGCGTGGCGCTGGCCAACGGCGAAACGCTCGCCAGCGGGCACGTCATCCTCGCGCTCGGCCACAGCGCGCGTGATACCTTCGAGATGCTGCACGCGCGCGGCGTCTTCATGGAGGCGAAGCCGTTCTCGATAGGCTTCCGCATCGAGCATCCGCAGTCGCTTATCGACCGGGCCCGGCTGGGGCCGAATGCTGGCAACCCGCTGCTGGGCGCGGCCGACTACAAGCTGGTGCATCACGCAAAGAACGGCCGCTCGGTCTACAGCTTCTGCATGTGTCCGGGCGGCACGGTGGTGGCGGCCGCCTCGGAGCCGAATTGCGTGGTGACCAACGGCATGAGCCAGTATTCGCGCAACGAGCGAAACGCCAATGCCGGCATCGTCGTGGGCATCACGCCGGAGGATTTCCCGGGCGGCGATCCGCTCGCCGGCATCGAACTGCAGCGAAAGCTGGAAGCGCGCGCGTTCGAACTGGGTGGCGGCAATTACGATGCGCCTGCCCAGCTGGTCGGCGACTTCCTCGAAGGCAAGCCTTCCAGCAGGCTCGGCAGCGTCGAGCCCTCCTACAAGCCTGGCATCCACCTGACCGATCTTGCCACCGCCCTGCCGGACTTTGCCATCGAGGCGATCCGCGAGGCGCTGCCGGCGTTCGATCAGCAGATCAAGGGCTTCGCGATGCAGGATGCGGTGCTGACCGGGGTCGAGACGCGCACCTCGTCGCCCGTGCGCATAACCCGTGGCGACGATTTCCAGAGCGTGAACGTCGCAGGGCTGTATCCGGCAGGCGAGGGCGCGGGTTATGCCGGAGGCATCCTGTCGGCCGGGGTGGACGGCATCAGGGTCGCCGAGGCGTTGGCTCTGGACATGCTGGGGAAAGCGGCGCGGCCCTGATGCGCGCGATGCGAAGAAATCGTCATAGAAATGCACGATATGTAGGAGGGCCGCCCACGGCCCGATGCCGTGGAGTTTGCATCGGTTCGTAATCGCGGCGAGGGCGCCGCTCCTACTTGGACGGCGTGACCAACTGCTGGTAGGCCGCATCCGCCAGCTGCTGCATCGTCTGCCGCCCGATCTGGCCCGACAGGGCGTAGCCGAAATCACCATCGATCCAGTAGAACACCTCGACACCGTTTTCGGTCGCGTGGCGGAAGGTCGTCTCCGTGTTGCCAGCTACCGCGCGGCGCACATACAGGGTGACGCGGCGCTCGATCTTGTCCTGATACATGAACTGGGCCACCGGGCCCGTTTCACCGGTCAGCAGCCGCCCGCCGAGCAATTCGAATCCCTGCGTGCTGAAATCCGGTGCCTGCAGCTGCGTGCCCATGCGCTTGGACAGCCACGCGACCAGATGGTCCGCGTGGGCGGCATCGACCTCGACCGGGTGGCGCGCTTCCGGACTGAACACGGCGTGGGCGATGGCGGCATCGCGGGCGAGGTAGGCCGGGGCGACGGGCGCCTGTTCGCCGCTGCCGAGGCCGATGGCGTAGCCGATCAGTCCGGTCACCAGCATGGACAGCATTGCCGCCACCGCCTTGAATGGCATGGCGATGGCTGGGCGGCGCGTGGCGCGGACCAGGTTCAGCGGCAGCGGTTCGTTGAGGACGGCGTCGAACGCGCCATGCAGGGACTGGTTCTGTGCGGTCCAGTCCTGCGCGCGCGCGGCGTCGGCCGGGTGCGCCGCCAGCCAGGCCTCGACCTCGAGGCGGCGGGCCGCGGGCAGCGTGCCATCCACGTAGGCGTGGAGTTCGTGTTCGTGCACGTCGTCTGTCATTTCACAACTTTCAGCTTGATTGCGGATTCTCCGGCCAGCATGGTCCGCATCCGCTCGCGCGCGCGCGACAGGCGCGACATCACCGTCCCGGTCGGCACCCCCAGCACCTGAGCGGCTTCGGCATAGCCGAATTGCTCCAGCCCCACCAGCAGCAGAACGGCGCGCTGTTCCTCGGGTAGCCGCGCCAGCGCCTCGTGGATGTCGCGCGCAGCCAGGGCTTCCATCTGCCCGCCGCTCACCGGTTCGTCCGACGCGTCTTCCATGACGGTTTCCTGCGGCCGCCGGACGCGGATCTGGTTGACGAACAGATTGTGCATCAGGGTGAACAGCCAGGCGCGCAGATCGCTGCCGGGCTGCCACAAATCGAGTTTTGCCAGCGCGCGCTCGAGCGTGTCCTGCACCAGATCGTCGGCACGATTGACGTCCCCCGTCAGCGCCCGGGCATAGCGGCGCAGGCGCGGGAGATGCTCGATCAGGTCGGGACGAACGCCCATTCAGGGCTTGGCGGTGTGCCACACGTTATTGACGCCGTCGCCGCTCATATCACCCGGCTTCTGGTCCTTGATCCATAGGTAGAGCGGCTTGCCCTTGTAGGACCACTGCATGGAGCCGTCATCGCGGGCAATGACTGCGTAGTCGCCATCGGCCTTGTCGGACATGGCGGCTGTCAGGGGCGGCCATTTGGCGGCGCAGTCGCCGTTGCAGGCGCTCTTGCCGGAGCCGGCCACGTCCTTGTCGAATACATACAGCGTCATGCCGGCCGGGTTGGTGAGCACGCCCATCTGGGTCCTGGCGGGCGAGGCGGCATAGGGGCTGGCGCAGGCAACCAGCATGCTCAGAGCAGCGAGGGAGATAGTCAGTGAGGTGTTCATGGCGTTTCCTTGTTCAGGGTTGGAGAGGAATGGGCAAGTCTGGGCTTGCATGAACGTGAACACCTGAGATGGCGAGTTTATTCCGGTTCGACTGGATATATATCAGGGTGGCTGGTTTGACCGGGTTGGGGGCGAAAGAGAATTCTCGTTGGGAGGACAAGCAAGAAAACGCTTGCATTTATTTAGATAATTCAAATATCATTGAAACATGGAAACGAAAGCCGTTGTTACCGCCCTTGCCGCCCTCGCCCAGGATTCCCGCCTGGCCATTTTTCGCGCCCTGGTCCAGGCCGGCCCGGCAGGACTCGCTGCCGGCAGGATCAGCGAACTGACCGGCATTCCGCCGTCGTCGCTGTCGTTCCACCTGAAGGAACTGTCGCACGCCGGCATGGTGACGTCGCAGCAGGCGGGGCGCTTCGTCATCTACACGGCGAATTTCTCGACCATGAACGCGTTGCTCGGTTTTCTCACCGACAACTGCTGCGGCGGCAATCCCTGCTCGCCGGTCTGCACACCGGCATGTGCCACTGAAAAGGAGTCAACATGAAACGCCTGCATGTCCACGTAGCGGTCGACGATCTTGCCGCCAGCATCCGCTTTTATTCGACGATGTTCGCCGCCGAGCCGACCGTCACCAAGGACGACTACGCGAAATGGATGCTCGACGATCCACGCGTGAACTTCGCGATCTCGTCGCGAGGCGCGGCTCCCGGCCTCAATCATCTGGGGGTTCAGGTCGAGTCTGCCGACGAACTGGCCGAGATGAGTGCTCGCCTGCAACAGCTCGACGCCGAGGTCGTGGAGGAGATGGGCACCGCCTGCTGCTACGCCAAATCGGACAAGTACTGGGCGACCGACCCGACCGGCATCGCGTGGGAGACCTATCACACGCTCGACAGCATTCCTGTATTCGGCGGGCAGGCGGCGAGCGGGTGCTGCGTGCCCGAACCTGCCGTGACCAAGGTTCCCAGCTGCATTCCGGTCAAGGCCAAGCCAACCTCAAGCGGCTGCTGCTGATTCCAATTTCAATTCATCGAGGAGTCCCCATGTCAGAAAAGCTCTATACCGTGCTGGTGCTGTGCACCGGCAATTCCTGCCGTTCGCAAATGGCCGAGGTGCTGCTGAATCATGATCTGTCCGGCCAGGTGCGCGCGTTGTCCGCCGGGACGCGTCCGCAACCGAAAGTGGCCGAAGGCGCGATCGAGGCGCTGAAGCTGGCCGGCCTGCCGACCGATGGCCTGCACCCCAAGGACATCGATGCAGTGATGAATGACGACATCGATCTGGTGGTGACCGTGTGCGACAACGCCAAGGAAGCCTGCCCCATCTTCCCCAAGCCGATACCCGCCATCCACCTGCCTTTTCATGATCCGCACGGCGAACCGATCGAGAGTTTCGTCGCGGTGCGCGACGACATCCGCAAGCGCCTGGTCGACGCGGTGCGGGAAAAACTCGGGCTCCAGGTCGCAGCCTGATCGAAAGCACGAATCCGCAAGCCTGAATCCGGAGAAGCTACATGGACACACCTGTTTACAACGTATTGTTTCTTTGTACCGGCAATTCGGCGCGCTCGATTCTGGCCGAGGCGCTGTTGAACGACATGGGGAAGGGACGTTTCCGGGCGTTCAGTGCGGGCAGCCATCCAGCCGGACAGGTCAATCCCTTCGCGCTCGAATTGCTTGAGAGAAACCAGTACCCGATCAGCGGCCTGCGCAGCAAGCCGTGGGACGAATTCGCCCAGCCCGATGCGCCGCAACTCGATTTCGTGATCACGGTATGCGACAAGGCGGCGGGCGAAGTCTGTCCGGTGTGGCCGGGCCAGCCGATGACCGCGCACTGGGGCATTCCAGACCCGGCTGCGGTGGAAGGCAGCGATGATGTCAAACGTCGTGCCTTTCTGGACGCCATGAACCAGATGCAGCGCCGCATTTCCATGTTCGTCAACCTGCCGTTCGCTTCATTGGACGGCATGAAGCTGCAGCAGGCCGTGCGCGACATCGGCAAGACGGTATGAGCGCGCTGAGTCCAACGGGGTACTGCCAATGAGCGCACAGTGCGAGGTAACGGGGAAGCGCGCCGCGGGCGCGCCGATGAGCGTATTCGAACGCTGGCTGACCCTGTGGGTGGCGCTGTGCATCGTTGCCGGCGTGCTGCTGGGGCAACTCATGCCGGCACCGTTCCAGGCGCTGGGTCGGATGGAAGTGGCGCAGGTCAACCTGCCGGTCGGCCTGCTGATCTGGATCATGATCATCCCGATGTTGATGAAGATCGATTTTGGCGCGCTGCATCAGGTGAAATCGCACTGGAAGGGCATCGGCGTCACGCTGTTCGTCAATTGGGCGGTGAAGCCGTTCTCGATGGCGTTGCTGGCCTGGTTATTCATCCGCCACTGGTTCGCGCCGTATCTGCCGGCCGAGCAGCTCGACAGCTACGTCGCCGGTCTCATCCTGCTGGCCGCCGCGCCGTGCACCGCGATGGTGTTCGTGTGGAGCCGGCTGACCGGTGGCGATCCGTATTTCACGCTGTCGCAGGTGGCACTGAACGACACCATCATGATCTTCGCCTTCGCGCCCATCGTCGGCCTGCTGCTGGGGCTGTCGGCCATCGTGGTGCCGTGGGACACCCTGTTCACCTCGGTGGTGCTATACATCGTGATTCCGGTGATCCTGGCGCAGCTGTGGCGCAAGCTGTTGTTGAAGCGCGGGCAGGCCACGTTCGACGCGACGATGGCCCAGCTCGGCCATGCGTCCATCCTGGCGCTGCTGGCGACACTGGTGCTGCTGTTCGCCTTCCAGGGCGAGGCCATCATCGCCCAGCCGCTGATCATTGCGCTGCTGGCGGTGCCGATCCTGATCCAGGTGTTCTTCAATTCGGCGCTGGCCTACTGGCTCAATCGCAAGGTGGGCGAGAAGCACAGCGTCGCCTGTCCGTCGGCGCTGATCGGCGCGTCCAACTTCTTCGAACTGGCGGTGGCGGCGGCAATCGCGTTGTTCGGCTTCGAGTCGGGCGCGGCATTGGCGACGGTAGTCGGCGTGCTGATCGAAGTGCCGGTGATGTTGCTGGTGGTGAAGATCGTCAACCAGAGCAAAGGATGGTATGAAAGGGGCTTGTCCACGCGGCAGCCTTGATCAGCCCACCGGAAGATATCTCCATGCATAAATATCTGTTCCTCCCGTTTCTATTGGTTGGCCTCCTGGCCGCGCCCATAGCGCACGCGTTTCAGCCCAGGGCCGAAAAGGTCGTCGACAACGTCTATGCCCTGATTGGGCCACTGGGCCAGCGCAGCCCGGAAAACGACGGCCTCAACGCCAATTCCGGCTTCATCGTCACGCCCCAAGGCGTGATCCTGATCGATTCCGGCGCCAGCCGCCTCGGTGCCGAGAAAATTGCCACGGCCATCGGCAAGGTGACGGACAAGCCGGTACGTTGGGTCATCAACACCGGCAGTCAGGATCACCGCTGGCTGGGTAACGATTATTTTGCCGGCCAGGGGGCCGAGGTCATGGCCATGCAGCGCACCGCCGCCACCCAGGCCGAATACGCGGCGCAACACATGACAAGCATGACCCGGTTTCTCGGCGAGCGCATGCGGGGGACGCAGCCGTTGCCTGCACCGAAAACCCTGGCCGGGAATGCCGCCGTTCTGGAACTGGGTGGCGAGACGTTGATGCTGACTTACACCGACGCCCACTTCCCGGGCGACGCCTGGGTCTGGCTGCCGAAGCGCGGCGTGATATTCAGCGGCGACCTGGTCTTTGTCGATCGCCTGCTGGGCGTCCTGCCTTGGTCGAGCGTGAAGCATGGCCAGCAGGCCTTCCAGGCGCTGGCGGCCCTGAAGCCGGTACACATCGTTCCCGGACACGGTCGCGTTTGCGATCTGGCGCAGGCACAGCGTGAAACCGGCGACTACTATGATTTCCTTGTCGTGAAGGTGGGCGGCGCGGCGATGGAGATGGAGTCGCTGACTGCCACGCTCGACCGCTATCAGGATCTGCCCGAGTTCAGCCATTTGTACAATTACGAAGGCCTGCACCGGGCCAACATGAGCCGCGCATTCACGGAGTTCGAGTCGCAGTAGTGTTCGACGCGCTCGCCAGCCTGCTGATCTTCGACCTGGCAGGCCTTGCGCCCGGGTCCCGGCTCGGTGCGGCCCTGCATTTCTTCGTCATGGACGTGACGAAAATCCTGGTGCTGCTGACGCTGGTGATCTACGGCATGGGCCTGCTGCGCGCGCTGCTGAAGCCCGAGAAAGTGCGCGAATTCATCCGCGACCGTGGCAATCTGCAGAGCCGCTTCATGGCGGTGGGCCTGGGTGCGGTGACACCGTTTTGCTCGTGCTCGTCGATTCCGCTGTTCATCGGCTTCGTCGAAGCCGGCATCCCGCTCGGCGTGACGCTGTCCTTCCTGATCGCCAGTCCGATGGTCAACGAAGTGGCGGTGGTGGTGCTGACGTCGGTCATCGGCTGGAAATTCACCGTGCTGTATGTGTTCACCGGTCTTGGCGTGGCGCTGATCGGTGGCTTCGTGCTGGAGCGGTTCAGGCCCGAGCGCTGGGTCGAGGACTATGTCTGGAAAATCCGCATGGGGGAAACCGCGCAGGTCGAGGAAGACAAGTCCCTGCGCGCCCGCCATGACTATGCCGTCAGCCAGGTCAGGGAAATCGTCGGCCGTATCTGGAAGTACATACTGATCGGCGTCGGTGTCGGCGCATTGATCCACGGCTTCGTGCCGGCGGATTTCGTCGCCCGCATCGCCGGCGACGGCGGGCTGCTGTCGGTGCTTGGTGCCGTGCTGGTGGGCGTGCCGCTGTATTCGGATGCGGTCGGCATCATCCCGATCGCCGAGGTGCTGCTCGGCAAGGGCGTTCCCATCGGTACCGTGCTGGCTTTCATGATGGCGGTGACGGCCTTGTCGCTTCCGGAAATGATCATCCTGAAGAAGGTCGTGAAAGTGCCCTTGCTGGCGTTGTTCGCCGCTTATCTGGCCATCGCGTTTGTCACCGTTGGCCTGTTGTTCAATTTCCTGAGAGGTGTTTTATGAGCGCAGAATTGCACCCATCCATCGTCGCCCTGGTTTCCCTGGCGGCCAATATCGCCGCAAACCACCCGAAACAGGGTTTGTGCCAGGTCGACCGGCTGCGGGACTACGGCGTCAGCAAGGATCAAATCGACGCCGTCATCGAAATTGCCCGGCATATCCGCAACGAAGCAGCACAGAACCTAGACGCCAGTTTCGACGAGGCCTATGCAGTTTGCAGCAAGCCCGCCGATCCGTTAGCCAGGATCGGCGTCGTGGAAATGGGCGCGGCCTGCTGCACGCCCACGCCCTCCGGCAAGTCCTGCTGCTGAAAACAAGGAGTATTCGAGTGAAAGACATCAAGGTTCTAGGCTCCGGCTGTGCCAACTGCAGGACGACGTTGAAACTCATCGAAGAGGCGGCACAGGCCAAGGGGCTCGCCATCAAGCTGGAAAAGGTCGAGGACATGGCGGCCATACTCGGCTACGGCGTGATGTCCACACCGGGCGTGGTGGTCGATGGCAAGGTGGTGCACATGGGCGGGGTGCCCGATCGCAAGAAGATCGAAGGCTGGTTGGCCTGAATGGAAGTTGCAATACCTGAACAGGGTTAACGCCTGCCCGCGCTATGCGCCAAACAGCGAAAGTCCATTCTTATATGGCGGCCAAGCTTTCTTCTCTGGCCGGGACACGTAACCCGGATTGTCGCTGGCAGGGTGGTCGGAGGGGCCAAGTGCCGTCATGCCATGAGTTGCGGGCATTCCAACCCAATCGGCACAGTCGGGCGTCCGCTCGTCCAGCAAGCTTAATCGTTGCCCCCCAGCCCAATAAGGACACAAATGGATCTGTTGTCTGCGGATTTCTCGCCTGTTGCGGGGCATGCGGGCTAAAGCAATTAGCCAAATATCCGTTTTCAAGCAAGTCATGCATCCCGAGCCAGTGCCCATGCCTTACACCCAGGGGATCGATTGTGGCCAAGATGTTTGTTGATAACCAGATGTTTGATGCGGGTAATTGCGGTATGTCATTGATTCCTGATGCAAGCCATGACTAAGTAGCGGCAGTTTCTGACCCGAAGAAAATGGCATATCCCGCATTTCCGACCAGCGTACCAGGCAGCAACGAGCTACGGCGTTATGCGCGGCAGGCAACTTCGCAAGCCGTGTATATCCGCTTTGCCGAAGGCAGGGCGATTCCGTCGGAGATCCGTGATTTTTGCCAGACCGGGCTTTACGTGGCCTTTCTGCGAGAGGACGCACCCAATGTTGCCGTCCTGGTGGACTCGACCGTAGAGGTCGAGTTCGACAGTGGAACATCTGCAGGCAGGCGCAAGCTCAACGGCCAGGTCATGCATGTTTCGCCCAGCGGGATGGGGGTCTACGTTGCCGCCATGCCGGATTGGGCCTTGCAGGCCTTGCGCAAGGCGACCGTCCAGAACGCCCGGCCGGCATCTCCACATTCGTCATCCGGACTCAGCCTGCAGCGGACCCAGGCATTGCAGCAGGAATGCACCAGCCTGTTCCGCAATTTTCTCGATGTGGTGATGCAGGATTTTTTCAAGCGGGCCGAGGAGCGTCTGGGGCAGGCGAGCTACGATGAACTGAGCTTCCTGGAGCGTTCCCGCTATGAATATGGCGCGCAGGAACTGATTCAGCGCCGCAGCCGGATCGAGGAAGATTTTTTCAACGCCATTCGGGACCGCATTCAGAATGTCGGAGCGGTCAAGGAATCATCCAGCGAAATGCCGTCGATGGATAATCTCAGCCTGGTCGACGAAACGGAATTCGAAGACTGGCTGAGTTTGTCGATCGTCGTCAAGCAGATCGAGGCAGACATTGCCCTTCCACTCGACGAGTTCGAGAAGCGCTACAGCCGGCTGGCCGGTATGCCGATCGATCGTAAGAACAATCCCTTCGGCCCCGAAGTGATCGGCCGCACCTTCCAGGTTGCCATCCAGGTGCTGGATTTCTCCAACCCCATGCGGTCGGTGCTCTACAAGACGCTGGGCCAGGCCGTATCGAGCCATGCGCCCGAACTCTACAAGCAACTCAACGAGGTGCTGGCTTCGCTGCAGCCCGTCGGGCCCGCCAAACCGGCAGACGGCAAGGCGTGGGCGCAGCCGATGCCGGCAAGCCCCGACTCGGCCGAAGTCGAGCGTGGCGAAAACGGTGGCTCCCAATCGGATCTGGCGCAACTGGCCGATACGCTGAATCAGCACTACCAGGCGGATCAGGCCGGCGTCATGCAAACCCCGGGGAGTGCCGATTACAGCCTGGACCGCATCCTGGCCAGTCTGAGCGCATCGCGGCACGGCCCTCTCGGCGGCGTTGCGACACCATCTTCGCCGCGTCCCCGTAGTCCGGGAAGTGCTATCCCCGGGCAGTTCGCCGTGCGACCGGAAGTCCTGCAGGTGGTGGATCGTCTGCAACAGGCCACCCGCCAACTGGTCGGACACGCTGCGACGGCTCAGCGGGCTCCGGTCCCACAGAGCGGAGTGGAGGCCATACCGTCGGAGGTCAGCCTGCCTGAACTCCTGCAAGCGCTGGACGGGTTGCCGCTGACAGGCCTGACTGCACCTGGACAACCGTCGTTGCCGCCGATCAGCAAACTGGTCGATGAGCACATCGCGTCGATGGGAGGTAATGCGAGGCGACTCGGGTCGAGCCAGCGCCAGATTCTCGATGCAACCACAGGCCTGTTCGCGCGGGCGCGCTCGGACTTCGTGCCCAGTTCGGACCTCGAGTCGCTGGTAAAGCGGCTGGAGCGTCCCTTGCTCAAACTGGCGCTGCAGGACACGAATTTTCCCAACTCGCCTGAACATCCCGCCCGCCAGGTGCTCAACCTCATCGAGCAATTCGCCGTGGCAGCGGATGACAAGGGCAGATTCTTCGACGCCAAGCTGCAACGTTTCCTTTATCTGCTGGTGGATCGCGTCTGCAGCCGTGCAGACGCAGATCCGGGCATCTTCGAACTGGTTCGCGACAATCTGGAAAAGGTGCTGCTGCCCATCCTGCAAATCCGCCGAGCACGGGTAGCGCGACTGCAGGAGGCCAGCGAGGGCAAGGAGCGCATCCGTTCGGCCCGGGTCCGGGTCAACCTGGCACTTGAACAGCGCCTGGCCGGGCGCGAGGTGCCCGCCATGCTGCTGCGACTGCTGGATGCGGGGTGGCGCCAGTATCTCGTCCTGCTGGAACTGCGCCAGGGAACGCAGGGCGAAGCATGGGATGCCGGGCTTGAAGTGCTGGAGCGGTTGTCTGCCCTGCTTGATCCCGCGCAGGCGGACACGCCCCGCCCCGACGCAGAATCCCATCAACTGATCGGCGAGATCGAGCGGGCGCTGTCGACGGTCAACGTCGACACCAACCTGCTGTCGGTATTCCTGGACGAGCTGCGAGACAGTCTGGTTGCCGGCCCGGCGTCTCCCACCAAAGACAGCGTCATGATTCTTGTGCCGCCAGGCAAACTCGCCAAGCAAAAGGACGAGGGATCGGAAGCCGCGATCTCGCACCGACAGCTGGTGGATCGTCTGCGCGTGGGCGAATGGTGGAATTTCAGCCTGGACGGCGGCGTGGTTCCGATGCAACTCATCTGGATCAGCCAGCCACCTTGCAGTTGCACGTTTGCCAACCGCTCCGCCACCGACAAGCAGGAACTCACGCTGGCCGAGCTTTCGAAGAAAATCCGCAGCGACCTCGCCAAACCGGGCAAGGATCTGGATCTTCCGCTCATCGAGCGTTCCGAGTATGCCCTGTTCGACGAGACCTATCAGAGCCTGATCCACCAGGTCATGCACGACCCGCTGACGGGCCTGCTCAACCGCAAGGGATTCATGCAACGGCTGAATCAACTGACGCTGCCGGATCAGAAAGGCAGGACGCACGCGCTCGCCATCATCGAGTTCGACCAGTTCCGCATGATCTACAACAACTGCGGTGTCGAAGCGGTGGAGATGCTTGCAAAAAGCCTGGCCACCGAGGTGCAGGCGATCATCGGACCGGATGCTGCCCTGGCTTCGTTCCGGGACGACACGCTGGCGCTGCTGCTGCCCGATTGCAATCGCGAAAACGGATGCAATGTCGTCGACAGTCTGCTCAACCAGGTCAAGGACTTCCACTTCCAGCATGAGCAACACAGCTACAGCATTGGCCTGAATATCGGCATCACCGAGTTCGCGCCAGCCCAGAGTGGCACCGCCGAGGCGATCCGGCACGCCGACTCTGCCTGCATCACGGCCAAGGCGCAGGGCCGCAACCGGATGCAGATCTACGAACAGTCCAGCCCCCAGCTGCAGACCCAGGAATCACTCATGGACCTGGCTGGACGCATCGATTCCTTCCTCAAAGGCACCGGGCTGCATCTGCGCTGCCAGCAGGTGATGCCCATCAGCGCCGGTACGATGCTGCTGCCCTATTACGAAATCCTGCTGGGAATCGAAGGCGAGGACGGAGTGGCCATCCAGCCGATGCAATTTATCCCGGCGGTCGAGAACCTTCAGCGTGCGCACGAAGTGGACATCTGGGTGATGCAGAAGGTGTTTGACTGGATCAAGGACAACCCGGCGTATTTCGCGTCCGTCGGCGGATTTGCCATCAACCTCTCGGCCACTTCCCTCAGCAACCCCGAGGTGATGGCCTATTTGCAGCGGGTCCTGCCGAGCATTGGTTTTCCCACCAGCAAGATCACGTTCGAGATCACCGAGACCGCCGCCATCCAGGGCTATGGCGCGGCACAGGATTTCATCCGGGAAATTCGCCGCTTCGGCTGCAAGTTCTCGCTCGACGATTTTGGCAGCGGCTTCACTTCGTACGCGCACCTGAAAAACCTGCTGACCGATGCACTCAAGATCGACGGCAGTTTCGTTAAGGACATGCTGAAGAACCCGGGCGACTATGCGATGGTCAAGTCGATGAACGACATCGGCCACTCGCTGGGGCTGATCACCGTGGCGGAATACGTGGAATCTCCCATGATCCTGGAAGCCCTGCGGGAAATCGGCGTCGACTACGCGCAGGGCTACTCCATCCACAAGCCTTATCGCATCGAAAGGCTGCTCTCCGAGACGGTCCACTAGCGAGACTATTGATCCGGAGCGAGACTGTTGATCCGGCCAGATTTATTCGCGAGTTCGTTCGTGCTGAGCCTGTCGAAGCACAGCCCTTCGACGGGCTCAGGGCGAACGGTACTCATGTTTAATTCGTGCCGGATCAACAAAAGAAAACGCCGCTATCAAGCGGCGTTTTGGTTTGTGGTGCCGCTGGCCGGAATCGAACTGGCGACCTTCGCATTACGAATGCGCTGCTCTACCAACTGAGCTACAGCGGCGAAAAACAGCGCGCATTATAGCGGAAAGCCCCGCTCGTGTGGCGGCCTACAATACCGTTTTCAGGCGTGAAACCACCTTGTCCCGGCCGATCAGTTCCAGCGTGGCGTCGATCGCCGGCGTCTGCGGCTCGCCGGTCACCAGCACGCGTACCGGCATTGCCAGCTTGGGCATCTTGAGACCATGTGCCGCGAGCGTTTCCTTGAATGCGCTGCTGATGGCGCTGCGTTCCCAGGTCACGGCTTCCAGACGGCCAGCCAGGTCGGCCAGCGCGGGCAATACCTCTGGGGTGACGTGCTGCACCAACAACTCGGGTGTGGGGTGCAGGGTGCGGTAGAACAGCGTGGCGGCATCCGCCAGCTCTTCGATAGTGGATGCACGCTCCTTCACCAGCGCGCAGACTGCCGCCAGATCGGGACCGTCGTCCGGGTTGGCGCCGTTGCGGACGAGGAAAGGGCGGGCGAGGCCGGCCAGCCGCGCGTTGTCGGCCGCCTTGATGTACTGCTGGTTGATCCAGCGCAGCTTTTCGGTGTTGAACTGCGCGGCCGACGGCGTGATGTGGTCGAGGTCGAACCACTGCACGAACTGCTCGCGACTGAAGAGTTCGGCGTCGCCATGCGACCAGCCGAGCCGTGCCAGGTAATTGATGACCGCTTCCGGCAGATAGCCTTCGTCGAAATACTGCATCACCGACACCGCGCCGTGACGCTTCGACAGCTTGGTGCCGTCGTCACCGAGGATCATCGACAGGTGGGCGTACTGCGGCACGGTCGCGCCCAGTGCCTTGAGGATATTGATCTGACGCGGCGTGTTGTTGACGTGGTCGTCGCCGCGGATCACGTGGCTGATCTGCATGTCCCAGTCGTCCACCACCACACAGAAGTTGTAGGTCGGCGTGCCATCGCCGCGCGCGATGATGAGGTCGTCGAGTTCGGCATTGGAAAACTCGATGCTGCCCTTCACCAGATCCTTCCACGACACTGTCCCTGTGGTGGGATTCCTGAAGCGCACCACAGGCTCGACGCCGGATGGCGGCACCGGCAGCGTCTTGCCCGGTTCGGGGCGCCAGCGGCCGTCGTAGCGCGGTTTCTCGCCGCGGGCGCGCTGCGCCTCGCGCATCTCGTCCAACTCCTCCGGGCTGCAATAGCATTGATAAGCCTGGCCGTTGGCCAGCATCTGCTCGATCACTTCCTTGTAGCGATAGATGCGCTTGGTCTGGTAGAACGGACCTTCGTCGTGATTCAGGTCCAGCCAATCCATGCCGTCGAGAATCGCCTGCACCGCCTCCGGCGTCGAGCGTGCGATGTCGGTGTCCTCGATGCGCAGGATGAACTGGCCGCCATGATGACGCGCGAACGCCCACGAAAACAGCGCGGTGCGCGCGCCGCCGATGTGGAGAAAACCAGTGGGGGAGGGGGCGAAACGGGTGCGGATCATGGCTGGGCCAAACGGAAAAGGCGCCATTTTACCGGATAGACCGCCCTGAAATTGACCTCGGGCGGGCGGATGTGGTTTAATTCGCGCCGCTGTCGGTACCGCACAGCCCTTGGGGGCAGTTAGCTCAGCGGTAGAGCACTGCCTTCACACGGCAGGGGTCACAAGTTCGAACCTTGTACTGCCCACCATCCCCGAACACAAAGAGTCCAGGACTTGCGGCGACGCAAGTCCTTTTTTGTCTTGCGATGCCTGATTGGCTAAGGAATCCCTGAACAAGTTGGTTTTCTGTGTGGTTCGACAAGGCTCTCCTGAGCATGGTCGAAGGGCTCACCACGATGGTTCGACAGGCTCACCATGAACGGAACCAATACGTTGCCGTTCGTCCAGAGCCTGTCGAAGGACTTGTTCAGATGGTATGGACGCCTCCCCCCGGCAACGGGGCGCTGTTGGTAGCCAGGAAGAGACTGGATGGATCCTCGCTGCGACGGCATCTGCGTGCCAAAGT
>WGNC01000010.1 GCA_016124745.1 Thiobacillus sp. | reverse complement strand
GGTGTCGCGGAACATCTCCCAGGTCAGTTCCTCGGCCTTGCCGTCGACCTTCTCGAGCGCCTGGTAGATCGGCACGGTGCCGATCGGCACCGGACTGTTGCGGATGATCCATTCGCGCGTCTCGTGGATGTTCTTTCCGGTGGAGAGGTCCATCACGGTGTCGCCGCCCCAGCGGATCGCCCAGGTCATCTTCTCGACTTCTTCCTGGATGCTGGAGCCCAAAGCCGAGTTGCCGATGTTGGCGTTGATCTTCACCAGGAAGTTGCGGCCGATGATCATCGGCTCGGATTCGGGGTGGTTGATGTTGTTGGGGATGATGGCCCGGCCGCGCGCAACCTCGCTGCGCACGAATTCGGGCGTGATCTCGTTCTGCAGGCTGGCACCGAAGTTCTGCCCCGGGTGCTGGCGGTTCATCAACGCGGCGAGCTTCTCGCCCATGGGGCCGGACGCTTTGAGCGATTCCAGATAGGCCGCGCGGTTGTTGTTCTCGCGAATGGCAATGAATTCCATCTCCGGCGTGATGATGCCCTGGCGCGCGTAATGCATCTGGCTGACGTTCATGCCCACCCTGGCGCGACGCGGCGTCCGGTGCAGACCGGGGAAACGCATGGTGGCGAGTTCGGGATTGGCGGCCTGCTGGCGGCCGTATTCGGAGGAGAGGTCGGCCAGCACCTCGGTGTCGCCGCGCCCCTCGATCCAGCGCGTGCGCAGTGCAGGCAGGCCGGTGCGGATGTCGATCCTCGCCGCCGGGTCGGTGTAGGGGCCGGAGCAGTCGTAGACGAAGATCGCCGGATTGGGCTCCGAGCGGGCGCCGCCCGCGCCATTTTCGCCGCTGAACATAAGGGGCGTGTCGGCCTGGCTGATTTCGCGCATCGGCACCCGGATATCGGGCTGGCTGCCCTGCACGTAGACCTTGCGTGAATTGGGCAGCGGCTGAACAGCAAGCGCGTCGACGTGAGCATCGGCAGCTAGAAACTTGGCGGCTTGATTGGGGATGGCGGCATTCATGACGGGCGCTCCAGAAAAAACAGACGGAGCCACCGAAAAGACGGCCTCGCTGAGAAGATTAACGGAGGCTGCAGGACAGCCTCGATGCAACAAACAGGGGAGGCTGTGGACCGGCCTCCCTACGGCGGTATCAACCGCATCAGGTTCAAAGGGTAAATCTCACTCCTGCACCCTGTCACAACTGGCGCGGAGACCCCTGGCGAGCGGGTCAAATTATCTGAAATGTGAAATAATTGCAAGGCAGGACTCAATCTAAGCCATTGAGCCGAAACTTGATTTTCGCCGCAATTCAATCCTCTACAGGCAAGGGCTCCGAATGGACATGGAACAGGCTCGCTACAACATGGTGGAACAGCAGATCCGTCCCTGGGACGTGCTGGATCAGAACGTGCTCGACCTGCTGCACAAGGTGCACCGCGAGGATTTCGTGCCGCAAACGCATCAGGCACTGGCCTTTGTCGACATGGAAATTCCGCTCGGTCATGGTCAGTCGATGTGGACGCCCAAGCTGGAAGCGCGCGCCATCCAGGAACTCGCCATCCGTCCCACCGACCGCGTGCTGGAAATCGGCACCGGCAGCGGCTACCTTACGGCCCTGCTTGCTGCCGAGGCAGCCGAAGTGGTGTCGGTGGACATCGTGCCGGAGTTCACCGCTGCGGCAACCCGGAAACTGCGCGCCCACGGCTTCGACAATGTCACGCTGCATAACGGCGATGCCGCCCGCGACTGGCCTGACGAAGCCGGCTTCGATGTCATCGTGTTGACGGGTTCGACGCCTTTGCTGTCGGACGCATTTCGCCGCCGCCTCAAGGTCGGGGGGCGGATGTTCGCCATCGTCGGCGAAGCCCCGGTCATGCAGGCGCAGCTCATCACCTGCAGCGCCCCCGGCGCAACACGCAGCGTGGTCCTGTTCGAAACCTGCGTCACGCCGCTGCTGAACGCGCCGCATCCTGCGGCTTTCGTATTTTGATTCAGAGCCTGCTCCGATGCGCCAGTTTCGTCCTGCCGAACTCGCCGCTCATATCCAGGCCGGTCACACGCCGGTCCTGCTCGACGTGCGCGAGCCGTGGGAGTGGAACCTGTGCCGGCTTCCGGGTGCGATCCTGATCCCGATGCGAGAACTGCCCGCTCGCCTGCAGGAATTGAACAAAGACGCCGAAACGGTTGTCATCTGTCACCATGGCGTGCGCAGCTACCATGCAGCCCGCTACCTGGAAACCGCAGGGTTTGGTGACGTCGTCAACCTGTCGGGTGGCATGGCCGCATGGTCCGACGAAATCGACCCGGCCATGCCGCGTTACTGAACCCCCCTTTTCAAGAACTGGATCCATCATGCAACTCAAACCGCTGTTCATTGCGATGTCCCTGGCCCTGGCGCCCGCTGCCCACGCGGCGAACCTGTCCGACGTCTTCCGCGACGCGCAATCCTACGATGCACAATACGCGGCCGCCCGCGCCGCCTATGAGGCCGGCCAGGAAATTTCCGTACAGGGCAAAGCCGGCTTGCTGCCCAATGTCAGCCTGAGCGGCAACGTCCAGCAGAACTGGATCGACTCCACCGGTGCCGGGGGTGTTTCGAACGACGCCGATTTCACTTCGGACAACCTCGGGGTTACGGCATCCCAACCGCTGTTCCGCAAGCAAAACTGGGTGCAATACCAGCAATCGAAGGAGCAGGTGAAGATCGTCGGGGTCCAGTTCAAGGCAGCCGAGCAGGATCTGATTCTCCGTGTCGCGCAGGCCTATTTCGATGTGCTGCAGTCGCAGGACAACCTCGCGTTCATTAATGCCCAGAAGGCAGCGATCAGCGAACAGCTCGCATCCGCCAAACGCAATTTCGAAGTCGGCACCGCCACCATCATCGACACCCACGAAGCGCAGGCGCGCTACGACCTGATGGTCGCGCAGGAAATCGCCGAACGGAACAACCTCAACATCCGCCTGCGTGCACTGGAAAAAATCACCGGCAAGCCGGCCGGATCGCTCGACAAGCTCGTCGACGCGCCCAAGCTGGCTGACGAGCCCGGCAGCATCGACGAATGGGCGACGCGTGCCGCCGACGCCAACCTGCAGGCCGAAATCGCGCGGATCTCGAAGGTCATCGCCGACCAGCAGGTGGAATTCAATCGCGCCGGTCACTATCCCACCGTGGATGCCGTCGCCAGCTACACGTACTACAACAACCAGAATTATGGCGGAGTCGCGCTGATCGACTCCAACGCCGCGAACATCGGCCTGCAGCTGAACGTGCCGCTGTACCAGGGCGGCCTGGTCAGCTCACAGGTCCGCCAGGCGGTCGCCAACCAGGAAAAGGCGCGCCAGGAAGTCGAAGCGGCCGCCCGCGAGGCGAGCCAGCAGGCTCGTCAGGCCTGGCTCAACGTGAACAGCGGCGTCGCCCAGGTCAAGGCGCTGGAGCAAGCGCTCACCTCCGTCAAGGCGCAACTCGATTCGACCAAGCTCGGCCAGGAGGTCGGCGTGCGCACGTTCCTCGACGTGCTGAACGCCGAGCAGCAGGTGCTGGCTGCCCGGCGCGACCTGGCGAGCGCGCGCTACAACTATCTGTTGGCCAGCCTGGCTCTCAAGGCCGCCGTGGGCAGCCTCAGCCCGGCTGACCTGGAGTCGATCGACAAGCTGTTGACCGGCGAGCGCAGCAGCCCGGTCGCAGCAGCGGCGATGGAAGCGAAAGTGGTTGCCAAGCCGGCAGGCCTTGCCTTGAAGAAAGCCACCCTGCCAAAACCGGCCGAGGCAGAAAAGGTCTCTTCCCGCTGAAAATCTGCCGGCAAGCCGGAAGCGCGTCAGCGCGGCGCGCACGCCTCCAGCAATGCCCAGACCCGTTCGGTCGCGCCCTTGTGCGCGGCGGTGAACGCCTGGCCGGCATCTGCCATCCGTTGCCGCGCCGCTTCATCCCGCATCAGTCGTACCGCCTCGCGGGTCCACGATGCCGCGTCGACTACCCGCAACGCGGCACCCTGCGCGATGGCGTCTTCAGCTGCCTGCTTGAAGTTCTCGGTATGCGGCCCCAGGATCACCGGACAGCCCACCGCGCAGGCCTCGATCAGGTTCTGCCCGCCATAGGGCAACAGGCTGCCGCCGATCAGCGCGCAATCCGCCGCCGAATAATAGGCAAACATCTCCCCCAGGCTGTCGCCCAGCCAGACGCGGGTTGAAGCCGCCACCGCTTCATTGCCGCTCCGGCGTTGCAGGCTGAGCCCGCCGCCCCTGGCCAGGGCCGCCACCTCGTCGAAGCGTTGCGGATGACGCGGCACCAGCACCAGCAGCGCCTTGGCCGGGGCCATTCGAAAGGCATCGAGCAGCAGCCGCTCCTCGCCGTCGCGCGTGCTGGCAGCGAGCCACACCGGACGTTTGCCGATACGCTCGCGAAACACCCGGCCCAGTTCCCGTTGGATCGCAGGGGGGTCGATATCGAATTTCAGATTGCCGGTCACTTCGACGGTACGGGCCCCGAGTTCCAGCAGACGCGTCGCATCGGCCTGCGTTTGCGCGGCGACCGATTCGAATCCTCCCAGGGTAGCGCGCGCCAGCGCCGCCAGCCGGCGATAACCGCGTGCGGAGCGCTCCGACAGCCGCGCGTTCACCAGAAACAGCTTCACGCCTGCCCGGCGTGATTCGCGCACCAGGTGCGGCCACAACTCGGTTTCCAGGATGATGCCGAGCCGGGGCTGCGCCTGCCGCAAGAAGCGGCGCACCGCCCAACCGAAGTCATACGGCAGATAGCGTACGGTCACGCGGTCGCCGAACAGTTGTTCGAGCGTCGCCCGCCCGGCAGGGGTCATGCAGGTCATCAGCACCGGCGACGCAGGCGTTTGCGCGAGAAACCTTTCCACCAGCGGCGCCGCGGCGCGCGCCTCGCCTACCGATACCGCATGCATCCACACTGGATGTCCGGGCAAGGCACCCATCCACCCGAAGCGTTCGGCGATGTGGCGCCAATATCCGCGTTCCTTGAACCCGCGCACCAGCAGCCGCAGCGGAATCAACGGCAGCAGCAGCCACAGCAGCAGTTGATACAGCGCACGTTGCAGGATCAGTGTCATGGCCTGATTCTATGGGAAGGCACGAGCCGACTGCTAAAATCGCGTGAAAATTCGGGAGCCATTGATGAAAGTTCTTGTTACAGGTGCCGCCGGTTTTAGTTCCGGCCGTTCGCACAACTCACTTAACTTGCGCATTGCGCAAGTTAGCCTTCTCTGAAACCGGCGGAGCCATTGATGAAAGTTCTAGTTACAGGAGCCGCCGGTTTTATCGGCATGCACGTCGCACACATCCTGCTCAAGCGCGGCGACGAGGTCGTCGGCATCGACAACCTCAACGAATACTACGACTCGGCATTGAAGCTGGCGCGGCTGGAGCAGCTGAAGCCCTACCCCAACTTCCGCTTCGTCAGGGACGACATCTCCGACCGCATGATGATGGAGGACCTGTTCGAGAAGGGGCACTTCGACGCCGTCATCAACCTCGCCGCGCAGGCCGGCGTGCGCTACTCGCTGAAGAATCCGCACGCCTACGTGCAGTCCAACATCGTCGGCTTCGCCAACCTGCTCGAAGGCTGCCGCCACCACGGCGTCAAGCACTTCGTCTACGCCAGCTCGTCTTCGGTCTACGGCGCCAACACCAGGATCCCGTTCTCGGTGCACGACCCGGTCAACCACCCGGTCAGCCTCTATGCCGCGAGCAAGAAGGCCAACGAGCTCATGGCGCACACCTACTCCCACCTCTACGGCCTGCCGACCACGGGGCTGCGCTACTTCACCGTCTACGGCCCCTGGGGCCGCCCCGACATGTCGCCGTGGCTGTTCACCTCAGCCATCCTGGAGGGCCGCACCATCGACGTCTTCAACCACGGCGACATGATGCGCGACTTCACCTACATCGACGACATCGCCGACGGCACCGTGAAAGTGCTCGATCGCATCCCGCAGCCGAATCCCAATTTCGACCACGACAACCCCGACCCCGCCACCAGCCACGCGCCCTATCGCATCTACAACATCGGCAACCACACCCCGGTGCAGCTCATGGACTTCATCGGCACCATCGAGAAAGCGCTGGGCCAGGAAGCGAAGAAGAATTTCCTGCCGATGCAGGACGGCGACGTGCAGGCGACCTACGCCGATGTGGACGACCTCATCCGCGACACGGGTTTCAAGCCGGCGACGACGCTGGAATACGGGATCGGGAAGTGGGTGGAGTGGTACAAGGCCTATACGAAACACCAGGCTTGATCGCCATGCTTGCGCACGCGGAGTGCAATGCATTCCGTCAGGGCTTGTTCTCATGCGTTCAAGACTGCGACGCAGCGAGAAGGCGATGCATCCGACGCGCGTCAGCTGGTTGAACAATCTCAGCTTTTCAGCCTGATCTGCGCTTTCCCTGCGGGAAATTGGGGCAGACGGCCGTTTACACCAGGATCTGCTCACCGGAGTCGACATGAACAGCGCCACGGTCAAAACCTACCTTCCCTGGGTCGTGGCCGCGGCGTTGTTCATGGAGCAGCTCGACACCACGATCGTCAACACGGCGGTGCCAGCGATGGCGGAAAGCCTGCAGGTGGCGCCGCTGAGCCTGAAGGCGGTGGTGACGAGCTACATCCTGAGCCTGGCGGTGGGCATTCCGGTCAGCGGCTGGATGGCCGACCGCTTTGGTACGCGCCGGGTGTTCGGCATCGCGATCAGCCTCTTCACGTTTTCATCGATCCTGTGCGGCCTGGCGCAGAATGTGCCGATGCTGGTGGCGGGGCGGGTGCTGCAGGGCATCGGCGCGGCGATGATGATGCCGGTGGGGCGGCTGGCGATCATCCGTACTTTTCCCAAAGGGGAGCTGTTGCGGGCGATGAATTTCGTCATCATCCCGGCGCTGATCGGGCCGCTGCTCGGGCCCACCGTCGGCGGCGTGATCGTGCACTGGTTCTCGTGGCGCTACATCTTCTTCGTCAATGTGCCGGTGGGACTGCTGGCGCTGTGGCTGGCGCATCGGCACATGCCGGATTACCACGGCGACGCGCGACGGCCACTGGACGTCGTCGGCCTGATCCTGTTCGGCAGCAGCACGGCGCTGCTGTCCTGGCTGCTTGAGATCTTCGGCGAGCATCGACTCGATGCAAGCTCGGCGACTGCCCTGCTGCTGCTGAGCTTCGTCCTGCTGGCCGGATATTTCTGGCATGCCCACGAAACACCCTATCCGCTGCTGCGCATGGCGCCGTTCCGCGCGCGCACGTTTCGCGTCGCGGTGATCGGCGGCTTCATCACGCGCCTGGGGGTGGGCGGGATGCCGTTTCTGTTGCCGCTGCTCTACCAGCTCGGCCTCGGCATGCCCGCCTGGCAGTCGGGCCTGTTGACGATGCCGGTCGCGGCGGCGGCCATGGCCATGAAGTTCATTTCCTCGCGCGTGCTGGCGCGCTTCGGCTACCGCCGCATCCTGATCGCGAACACGGTCATGATCGGGGCGATCGTCTGCCTGTTTTCGCTGGTGAATGCAGCGACGCCGATTCTGCTGATCGTGCTGCTGGGCCTGACCATGGGATTCTTCAATTCGCTGCAGTACACCAGCATGAATTCGATGGCCTTTGCCGATATCGAAGCGCCCGATTCGAGCATGGCGAGCACGATTTCCAGTTCGCTGCAGCAGATGTCGATGAGCTTCGGGCTGGCCTGCGGGACGCTCATCGTCGGCTGGTATCTGGGCGACCTGCCGCAGACCGACCGCGCGGCGGTAACGACCGCGCTGCATTACGCCTTCCTGACGCTGGGTGGCATGACGATGCTGTCTTCGCTGTCGTTCTGGTCGCTGCGTCCCGGGGACGGGGAAAGCGTCAGCCGGGGGAGGTTGCGTCCAACGGACTAAGCGCAGTCGGCCACGCTGAAGTGCCTGCAAACACTACGGGATCGCCGAGCGGGTGGATCGGTGCAAGGTCGATAGGAAAGACAAGGCCTATTGATGTTTCCATAAGTCAGACAACGTGACCGTTCGCCCTGAGCCCGTCGAAGCCTGTCCTGAGCTTGGCGAAGGGGGCATATCCGAATGGGCACAGGGCTTCGACAAGCTCAGCCCGAACGGAAGTAGGTAGCTGTCATGATTTTTGGAAGGCTCAATAATCGCCCCGCGTGCGCACGCGAAGCGCGTGGTACACCAGCAGCAAAAACAGGACGGGCGCGGCAAATCCGATCACGAACGGCACCAGCGCCGTCGCACGGTCCATCCAGCTCACATCCTGCGCGAACATGGACCAGACCGTGATCGCCAACGGCACCACCGTGAAAAGCAGAGTCGGCAGCAGGAACCAGACGCTGCGCTTGCCGCCGGCCTTCGCCAGCCGCGTGGCGAAGAAGGTCACACCCGCCACGACGAGCGCGGACAGGACGCCCCAGGCCGCGCCGAACAATCCCGTAATGATTGCCCCCATCTGGTAAACCAGAAGCAGTGCAATGACCAGGGCGACGATGCGGCGGAGGCTTGTGTCGGACATCAAAGGGCTCCCCCACAATAAAACGGCATACGCGATTGGAAACAAGCACCATGGCAGGCCACGGATTCAGTCGCCTCAGGCATTCGAATCCGTCAGCTGCTGTGCCTGATCCACGCGCTCCCACGTGAAATCCGGCTCGGCGCGCCCGAAGTGCCCGTAGGCCGCGGTCTGCCGATAGATGGGCCGGCGCAGGTCGAGGTGGTCGATGATGCCGCGCGGAGTCAGGTTGAAGGTGCTGCCCACCATGTCTTCCAGCTGTTCGTCGGGCACGGTGCCGGTGCCGAAGGTTTCGACCAGCAGGGAGACCGGTTCGGCCACGCCGATGGCATACGCCAGTTGAACCTGACAGCGTCTGGCGTAGCCTGCCGCCACGATGTTCTTGGCGACATGGCGCGCCATGTACGCTGCCGAGCGATCGACCTTGGTCGGATCCTTGCCTGAAAAGGCGCCGCCACCGTGCGGGCAGGATCCGCCGTAGGTGTCGACGATGATCTTGCGGCCCGTGAGGCCGGTGTCGCCGTTGGGGCCGCCGATTTCGAACGGGCCGGCGGGGTTGACCCACAACCTGAAAGTCGGCGTGCGCGACGCCATTGGCAGCAAGGGATCGACGATTTCGCGCGCGACTTCCTGCGCGACCCAGGCCGGATCGAGGCCGCGTGCGATCTGGGTGGAGATGATCACGGTTTCGACGCCGACCATCCGATGCCCTTCGTAGGCGACGGTGACCTGGCTTTTCGCATCGGGGCGCAACCAGGGCAAGGCACCGGATTTGCGCAACTCGGCCTGTTTTCGCACCAGGTGATGGGCCAGCCAGACGGGGTAAGGCATCAGGTCCGGCGTTTCGTCACAGGCATAGCCGAACATCATGCCCTGGTCGCCGGCCCCGATGTCGCCGCCGGCCAGGGTGATGCCTTTGTTGATCTGGATGGACTGATGGTTGAAGCGCACCAGTACTTCGCAGGTGTCGGGGTCGATGCCGGTTTCGGCATCCCGATACCCGATGTCGCGCAGCACCTGGCGGGCAACCTCTGCAGCCCGGCCACGAATCTCTTCGAACAATTCCTTGCGCGTGGTTTTGAACTCGCCCGCAATGACCACCAGCTTGTCGGCCACAAGGGTTTCGCAGGCCACTTTGGCGTCGGGTTCTTCGGTCAGAAACGCATCGAGGATGGCGTCCGAAATCTGGTCGGCAATCTTGTCAGGATGGCCTTCCGAAACGGACTCGGAGGTAAACAAATGGCGGCGCGGGTTCATGATGGGGAAATTCTGAAAAATTAAACGTCCCGTAATCTACCGCATGGCGCTTCGCTTGACGAAATCGCGTTCTTCCAAAGCCGGACCATCATGGTCATCAAGGCGACGTTTGGGCACGCCTGGCGCGCTGCACGACGAGTTGCAAGGCAAAATAATAGCTCCAGATAATGAGCGCCGTGGCCCCTGACCACAGTGCAAAGGGCAGGCCGACCAGCAGGACCAGTATGCCCACCAGCAGCAGCCCCGCGCCCCCCGCACCATTGATCCCCATGACCGGATAGGCCCAGCGCTTTCCGTCCTCGATCAAGCGGCCACGCCAATCCGCCACATAACGATAGTCCTCGCGCGCGCCAATTTTCCAGGCACGGAAAAGCATGCCGATCCCCAGCGGAAAAATGCCGACGAACATCAAGCGGGCCAGCCAGACAAACCAGTCATCCATCAATTGTCCTTCCCTCACACGCGCACCAAGGGCCGAATCCTCGCCCATCGCAGCACGACTTGCAACCCGCGCGCTGCGCGAGCCAGCCCGCTCCGGACAGCAGCAAGCCGCGCCCGTTCTTCTTGACTAAAATCGTGTTTAAGGTTTAAATGCCGGGCTTCGATTTTGCTTGCGCGCTCGCGCAGGATCAAACCGATTCATTAGTTTTGGCCAGTTAGCTCAGTTGGTAGAGCAGCGGATTGAAAATCCGCGTGTCCTTGGTTCGATTCCGAGACTGGCCACCAGTATTTTCAACGGCTCCCGGCGATGGGGGCCGTTTTCATTTGGCCACGCTGTGGCGGAACGAAGACAACGCGAAGCGCACTACCGCCCCGGATGTCACTGTGTCAGTGCGAGCAGTTCACGGGCCTGCGTTTCACACGTCCGACGGGTAGGCGGGTCGAGCGTGGCCAGCCAGTGTTCCGGCAACGCATCCTGTCCATACAGGGCGCCCGCCAGCATGCCGGCGATGGCGCCGGTGGTGTCGGCGTCGCCGCCCCGGTTGACCACGTCGACCAGACATTCCCTGAAGCCCGAGGTGCCGAAAAAAGCCTGGAATACGGCCTGCATGGTCTCGACGATGTAGCCGCTCGGATTGCTGCGCGGTACCGCGTTGCGAAACTCGAATTCCGAATGCCGGTTGACCAGCGGAATGACATGCCGCTGCAGCAAAGTCTCCCGGTCCGCGCCGCGCAGGGCATCCTGCACCATCAGCGCCAGGCATTCGGTGGCGGAATCGGACAGCGCGTTGTTGTGGGTGATGCGGGACTGGGCACGACAGGCCGTGCGGACCTTGTCTTCGCTTAGTCCCAGCGTGGCCAGCGCAACCGGCAGCACTCGCATGGCGGCCCCGTTTCCGGCATCGTGTTCGCTCGGGGCGACTTCGGGGAGGCCGGTGGCGCGGAAGTGCATCAGGCCGCGGCGCACGGTGTTGCCGATGTCGACCGGCTTGGCCCGCATCCAGTCGTCGAAGGCGCGGGCGATGGCCAGCGCGTCGACCCCTCCGGATTGCAGGATGGCCGCGCCCGACGCCAGGGCCATGGTGGTGTCGTCGGTCACCTGGCCGGGCCTGAGCCGGAGCCAGCCGCCACCGCGTATCGTGTCGTGCACGGCGTATTGGGCGGCAATCTCGCGCGGCGTCATGAACTCGACCGTCGCGCCGAGCGCATCACCGAGGGCGAGGCCGAGGTAGGCTGCGATGGCGCGGTCGATCCGGCGCTGGGCAAAGGCAGGCGCAAGGCCGGGATGGGCCGCCCCCTCACCGCTCATTGCTTATCCTTCAGTGCTGAAACACTTGGCGTAATCCACGCACACCTGGCAAGCCGGCGCCGGGCAGACGTGGATGCCCTCGCGTTCGCAGATCTGCCGGTAGAGAAATTTCTTCCACTTCATGTCGCGATCGTTCATCGCCGCCAGGGACGGGAAATTGTCGTTCATCAGGCGCGACAGGTCGGCCCGGTTCCACACTCCCAGGTCCTGCCACAGATGGTCGCCGCCCATGCAGGCGACGACGACGATCTCGGCCATCCAGCGCTCCGAATCGTCACGCCCGGCGACATGGTCGAGCAGCAGCGCGCGCAGGTCGTCGCGTTCCGGCATGCTGTCCGGGTCGAACGCGGGCCGGTCGGTCGGCGCAGGCAGCACGGCGCCCGGGAAGTGCCGCGCCAGCAGCCCCACATAGTCCGGACCGAACAGCCCGAGCCCCGGCGGCAGGGCACCGTGTCCGGCCGCCTGGCTGGCGATCATGCGTGCGAACAGCTCATCGTTGGGCAGGCCGGCGGCATGGGCCATGAGCACGACACAGGCCGACTGCACGCGTCCCGGCGAGACACAGGCAGGGGCATCCCAGAGCGCAGCAGCCATGATCAGCGCGACGGATACTCGACCACGATGTCCTCGTCGCGCAGCACCATCTGGCAGGCCAGACGCCACGACGTGTGGACGGTGTCGTCCACTTTCATCGCCTCGATCTGGTCCCTGGTGATCTTGCCCAGGTCCTTCAGCACGGTGATTTCACGGTCGGTCAGCGGGCCGCCCATGGGGCCCTTGCGGGTGACGTTGGTGACCTTGATGAGGCAGGTGCCGCATTCGCCGTCGCCGCAGCTGAAGTCGAGGGGAATGTGGTTTTCCTTGGCCAGTTGCAGCAAGGATTTGGTGTGGCTCCCGGCAACGGCATAGACGGTCTTGTCCTTGTGTAGCGGGCTGGAAAAAGTGACGATGGGCATGATGAACTCCTTGGGTTGGTGAATAGAACAGTGAACAGTGAGCGGTGAACAGTGAGCGGTGAGCAGAAGGATGCAGCGTTTCTCCGTTTACCGTTCACTGATTACTGCTCACCGTTTACCCCGGCCGCACGACGATCTCGCCGCCCAGCACCTGCGCCTGGCAGGCGAGCCGGTTGTTGCGGCCCGCCATGTTTTCCTGCAGTACCTTGTCCTCCAGCACCGAGCGCTGCGCCAGGTTTTCCATGCCGGAGACGATCTTCATGATGCAGGTGCCGCACTCGCCTTCGCGGCAGCTGTAGGTGATGCCGGCACCGACCCTCTCCGACACCTCGATGAGGCGGGTGCCTGCAGGGACGGTGACGGTGATGCCGATGTCTTCGAACGTGACGTTAGCCTTGGGCATGGGTGGGGTGCTCCTTGAGTAATTCGGACATGTCGATGACGCGTCGCGCGACGCGTCCGGTGAGGTGGCGCGCGAGGTCGCGGCCGAGTTCACGGCAGCTTTCGAGTTCGTCCTCGGTGGGGATCAGCTTGACCCGCACGCCCTTGACCGGCACCCGCAGCTTCAGCCCGCGCAGCCGGTCCTCCACCATGTTGACGCCCTCGCCGCTCCAGCCGTAGGAACCGAAGGCAGCGCCCAGCTTGTCGCTGACCTTGACCACGGCGAGCGAGGACAGCAGGTCCCAGATCGGCTTCACGGCGTCGCCGTTGATGGTCGGGGTGCCGAAAGCAATGGCGTCGGCCTCCTCGATAAGGTCGACGAAGGGCGTGACCTCACCGCCCTGCAGGTCATACAGCGAGGCGCGCACGCCGTCGATCTCCTCGGCGCCGTCGCGCACCGCCTGCGCCATGCGCGCGGTGTTGCCGTACGCGGAGATGTAGAACACGATCAGGGTCTTGTCGCGGTGCGCCTCGTTGTGCAGCTGCGGTGCGGCCAACTGCCGGTAGCGCTGCACGTAGGCGCGCGGCGCGTCGCGCAGGATGGGGCCGTGCGCGGGGGCGATCAGCTTCAGATCGAGCGGCTCGATCAGGTCGAGCGCGTCGCGCACGTATTCGCGGAACGGCCGCATGATGTGCGCGTAGTAGTACTCGAACGAGAAGCGGAAGTCGCCGACGCGGTCGTTGAACAGGCGCGCGTCGCAGAAATGGCAGCCGAACACGTCGCCGGAAAACAGCATGCCGGCGTCTTCGAGCCAGGTGCACTGGGTATCGGGCCAGTGCAGGTAGGGCGTGTTGAGGAAGCGCAGGGTACGGTCGCCGAGGCTGATGGTGTCGCCGGTGTTGACCGGCGTGTAGGCCAGTTCATCGCTCTTCAGCAGGCCTTTCAACATCATCTGCGCCTTGACCGAGATGTACAGCCGCGCCTGCGGCGCACGCCGCATCAGTTCGGGCAGCGCACCGGTGTGGTCGGGCTCGAGGTGGTTGAGCACGATGGCGATGATTTCATCGTAGCGCGCTACCTGCTGCAGGCGTTCGAAGAAGGTGTCGGCGTATTCCGCCTTCACCGTATCGATGACTGCCACGCCCGCGCTGCCGCGCACGCAATAGGCGTTGTAGGTGGTGCCATTGGCGGTCTTGAGGATGACGTCGAATTCGCGCAAATTGGGGTCAAGCGCGCCCACCCAGTGCACGCCGGGCGCGAGCGGCACCGCCGCATCGGCCTTCATCGTTCCGCCCCCTGCGGGCAGGGCAGGGCCGCATGCCCCTTGGCGCAGGTCTCGAGATCCTCGCGCGGCACCTTGCTCGCCAAACCGATCCAGCGGTCGACGGCGTCCTGATCGAAGCCGACCCGGCGTTCGCCGTCCACTTCCATCAACGGACGCCGGATCAGCAGCGGGTCGGCCAGCATCGATTCGAGTGCAGACGACTCATCGAGCGCATCCGGTCGCACCTCGCCCGACTTGACGCGCGGCGCGCTCGGGTTGAACCACTCGGCCACCGGCAGCGTGCCGAAGAATTCGCGCAGCCGCCGTGCCTCCCATTTCTCGGTCAACAGGCTCCTGGCCAGCACCGTATGCCCGGCCGCGGCCAGCAACACCTTCTGACGGGTGTTGTTGGTGCAGCCGGGTTTTTCGTAGAAGACGATAGTGGCCATGATCGCGTCAGCCGGTTTTGGCTTCCAGCGCCGCCTGGTAGGTGGCCTCCACTGCAGCCTGGTACTTGGCCAGCATCGCCTCGGAGATGCCAGTCAGCGAGCCGGGCAGGTTCAGCGCCACCCCCAGTTCGTCGACGATGGCGCCCTCGACCGGACAGATGCTCGAACACTGCGCGTCGTCGTAGTCGCCCAGGCATTCGGTGCACTTGTCCGGGTCGATCAGGAAATGCGGCGATGCCTGGTAGATCGCCTCGTTGGGACACAGCGGTTCGCAGGCATAGCAGTTGACGCAGGATTCGATGATTTCCAGTGACATGGCGTGATCTCCTCAGGCGACCTTTTGCTGCAGTTCGGGTTTCTCTTCCAGCTTGCCGGCGGCTCGCAGTTCCTCGTACACCGCGGCGATGGCTTCCTCGATCGGCTCCATGGCATGCTCGCCGTTCGGCTGGATGCCGGCGGCTTCCAGCGGCGCCCATGGCTCGAAGCCGATCTTGGCCGACAGCACCACTTCGCAGCCCTTGAGCACGCGCAGGGTTTCGTCGAGTGCCGACTCGCCGTCGCCGCAGCTCGACCCGCCCTCGCAGTAAGGCGTCGTCTTGCGGTGGCCGATGAAGCGCACACCGGCCGGCGAAGCCTCATAGACCAGGAACTCGTGGGCATGGCCGAAGTGCTCGTTGATGACGCCGCCGCCCTTGGTCGACACCGCCATCAGCACCGGGCGGCTGAGCGGCGCGTCGGCCTCGCCGCGCATGGCCGCCAGCGCTGCCTTGGCCTGCGCCTGAAATAGCCGGTCCTGATCCTTGATCTCCAGCTCCTTCGCGATCTGCGCATGCACCTCGGCGCGCTTCACCATCGCGGCGGGGTAATCGATCTCCATGTCCTCGATCTTGTCCATGGTGAATTCGAGACCGCGATCCTCGCCCAGCAGGCCCACCGCGTCGGCGCGGCACTGGCGGCAGTGGCGCATCATGTTCATATCGCCGGAGCAGGCATCCTGCAGTGCCTGCAGTTCCTCGGCGGTCGGACTCGGCTGCCCCATCAGGCCGTAGAAGGTGCCGTGCTCGGGCTCGGCGATCAGCGGCATCACGTTGTGCAGGAACGCGCCCTTGGATTTCACGACCCGCGAGACTTCGGCCAGATGCTTGTCGTTGACGCCGGGGATCATCACCGAATTGACCTTCACCAGGATGCCACGCGCGGTCAGCATCTCGAGCCCCTTCTGCTGCTGCTCGATGAGGATGGCCGCTCCCTCGCGCCCCATGATGCGTTTGTTGTTCCAGAAGATCCACGGATAGATCTGCGCGCCGACGTCGGGGTCGACGCAGTTGATCGTGATGGTGACGTGGTCGATGTTGTGCTTCGACAGCTCCTCCACGCTCTCGGGCAGCGCGAGGCCGTTGGTCGACACGCACAGCTTGATGTCGGGCGCCTTCTCCGACAGTTCGCGGAAGGTGGCGAAGGTACGCTCTGGGTTGGCGAGTGGGTCGCCGGGGCCGGCGATGCCGAGCACCGTCATCTGCGGGATGTTGGCCGCCACCGCCATCACCTTCTTCACCGCCTGCACCGGCGTCAGCACCTCCGACACCACGCCGGGGCGCGACTCGTTCGAGCAGTCGTACTTGCGATTGCAGTAATGGCACTGGATGTTGCAGGCCGGCGCCACCGCCACGTGCATGCGTGCGAAGTAATGGTGCGCCTGCTCCGAATAGCAGGGATGGTTGTGCACCTTGGCGCGGATGTGCTCCGGCAGGTGGCCGAGCTGATCATCGGTGGAACCGCAGGAGTGCGACGCGCATCCGCCGCCTTCCGCCGCTTCGCCGCTGGAACTGTTTGTGTTGATGACTGGCAAGTCCACGGTCGTCCTCCCCTCAAGGTGTCGGAGGGACACTCGCAAGCCCCGTGCCTGCCCACGACCACACCTGAACCTCTTGTTTCTTAAGGAAAAGGCTGCGGCCGTCCCGGTGCATCTGTCGCAAACGTCACACGACACGGCCGGAAATCTTGTGGCGAAGGCGACAAGCTGAAGGCGCAACGTGCCCGGTACGGCACACGCACGGGCCGCCGCGCGCAATCGCCTCGCGGCACAGCGATTGCTTGATGTCCATCACCACAACTCCGGAATATATCCATGCTCACAGGCGCAATGCTGGCTCTGCTGCAACAGACCGGAATGGACATCATCGTCCTCACCGAGGAACTCGACGAACAGGAATTCTTCGCCAGCCGCCTCACCCGCCAGGAAACCCTGCGCCTGCTCGGCGTCATGGCCTACACCGCGCGCGGCCTGCCAGCGGGCGTGCGCGAGCAGCTGGCGGAAATCGACTGGCCCGCCTGGGCCGCGCTGCCCGAGGCGCTGATCCGGCCCGGCGATCATCCGTTGAAAATCTGGGTGGCCGCGCGCGAACTCGCGCCGCGCACCGTGCAGCAGCTCATCGACTACCGGCGCGTGCACCCGGAGCTGTTTTCGATGGTGCCGTGAACCTATGACAGCTCGCCACGAGCGGCTCAATAACTGCCGTTCGTCCGTTCGGCTAGCTCACGACGCGGCCTGAGCTCGTCGAAGGACTTGTCAGCTCTCCACCAGCAACCTGGCGAACGTTTCCGGCGAAATCGTCGTCGCCTGCGCAAAGCCGCCGACGAAGCGGATCGCTTCCGGCACGATCGCGAACAGCCAGAAATCGGCAAAGCCGAACATCGGTTCGCTCTGCGGAAAGCGCGCCAGATACGCCGCCCTCGCCGCGGCGTATTCGGACGTGTCGCGCGCCAGTTGCAACGCCTCGCCCTGCACCGTGATGCGCGCGGTTTCCTGCGCCATCACCTCCGGCGTCGACAGCGCCATCACCAGCAGGCTCACCGAAGGATGCGTCTGCATGTCCTTCGTGTGCGCCGCGAGCTGGCTCACGTGGATGATGAAATCCGTGCCGCCGGGACGCCGCGCGAACGGCACCATGGAAACGTAGGGCTGGCCCTGGTGCAGGGTGCCGAGGGCGGCGACTTGCTGCGTATGCAGCAGGTCGCGGAGGAGTTGGGCGTGGGCGGGGGTCATGGGCGGGCCGGATGATCGTGTCGTAGCCAGTTTACCCAATGTGCTTGTGAGCCTGCAGGAAGCGGCCGCACAACATCGCCTTTGTGGGCGGCAACTCTTCGGCCACTGCGGCCAGTGGCTGATGTCGCCTGATTTCTCCGAATGACCGCAAACGGGCATCGACCCAACCGTCCGCAACGAACCTCAAGCTGCCGGCCAGGGCTATCCTGGCCACTATTGACAGTTGGATGCTCCTTGCAAGCAAAATGTAATGGTATATACTGTTTATCTAGTTATATCAGTTAGCATTTTTTGAGCAATCAAGAGGTTGCCAACAGCGACAAAGAGCGGAAAGTCTCAAGACTCATCAAGGAGTGGGCGTTAATGATGTCATGGTCTGCGCGATACAAGATCGACTAGCAGATTGAGGCGTAACACAGGAGGTGGAGAAATGAAAAAGGCAAATATTGGAAATTTCGGAACTCTTACCATGATGGGTGCATTAAGGAATTCCGTAACTTGGTTTCATCGGATTACGTATCCAAAACCCGGATCAAAGGGACCTACCCGCTTCTATTCGATGATGCTCCCATTCCAGCCGCCTCACAGATAACGCGTACCAGTCTGTTTGGCTGAATAGTCTGGGGCGGCGGCGGAAGTCGGCTTGCTGGCAAAGCAGACGCTCAAGAATGTCCGCTGTCGGAAGACTTAACAGTCCGTTCAGGCCGCACAAGCGTCGTTCAATCTTCCCGCCTCCCCAGTTCTTCAGCAATCGAATCAGCCTCCCACTAACGCCCCGCTCCTGAGCGTTACTCACCCAACCAACGCCACCGCCTTGATCTGCACATAAAGCAGCTGCCCCGGCGCGATCTCCAGCGCGTGTGCGGAACGCCGCGTCAGTCGCGCCAGCAGCGGCGATTCGCCGACGCGCAGTTTGACCAGGGTGAGCGCGGGGTGGGCGTCGTCGACGCTTTCCACCACGATTGCAGGGAGCGTGTTGAGGATGCTGGTGCCGTTATGGGGGGTGCGCGCGAGGCTGATGTCGCGGGCGAGGATGCGCACGCGGGCGCGATGGCCTAGCGGCAGACCGTGGTCGCGCACCCATAGCCTCCCACCGGCGAATTCCATGTGCGCGAGGTGCCATTGTTCGTCGCGTGCCGCCACCACGGCGTCGAGCACGACGCCGGCATCCTCGCCCAGCCTTATCGGCAGGTCGAGGCGGGCTAGCGTGTCGCCCAGCGGGCCGGTGGCCACTGCGCGGCCACCCGCCATCACAACGATGTGATCGGCCAGTCGCGCCACCTCGTCGGGGGCGTGGCTGACATAAAGCACCGGGATGTCGAGTTCGTCGTGCAGGCGCTCGAGGTAGGGCAGGATTTCCTGCTTGAGTGCATGATCAAGTGCGGCGAGCGGCTCGTCCATCAGCAGCAGGCGCGGGCTGGTGGCGAGCGCACGCGCGATGCCGACGCGCTGGCGCTCGCCGCCGGAGAGCCGCGCGGGCTTGCGGTCAAGCAGGTGGCCGATGTCGAGCAAGGCCACGGCCTGGTCGAGCGAGACCCGACGCTGGGCCTGGGGCACGCGCTTCTGCCCGTATTGCAGATTGGCCTGGACGCTCAGATGGGGAAACAGGCTGGCCTCCTGGAATACGTAGCCGAGCGAACGCCGGTGGGTGGGCCGGAACTCGGCCTCGTCCTGCCAGGTCTCGCCGTTGACGGTGAACCTGCCGCCAGCGACGCGCTCGAGCCCGGCAATGGCACGCAGCAGCGTGGTCTTGCCGGAACCGGAATGACCGAACAGCGCGGTGACGCCGCGGCCGGGCAGGTCGAGGTCGACGTCGAGCGAGAAACCGGGATAGTCGAGCCGGAAGCAGGCGCGGATGCCGGGGTGTGTTTTGGCGTTCATGCGCGCCGCCCGCTCGGGTTCAGGGTGTAGAGCAACAGCAGCACGACGAAGGAGAAGGCCACCATGCCGGCCGACAGCCAGTGCGCCGACGCGTAGTCCATCGCCTCGACGTGGTCGTAGATCTGCACCGAGACCACGCGCGTCTTGTCCGGGATGTTGCCGCCTATCATCAGCACCACGCCGAATTCGCCGACGGTGTGGGCGAAGCCGAGCACGCTGGCGGTAAGATAGCCGGGCCGCGCCAGCGGCAGCACCACGCTGAAGAAGCTGTCGATGGGCGAGGCGCGCAACGTGGCGGCGGCTTCCAGCGGCCGCTCGCCGATGGCCTCGAAGGCGTTCTGGATCGGCTGCACGACGAAGGGCAGCGAATAGAACACCGAGGCCACGACCAGACCGGCGAAGGTGAAGGGTAGCACGCCCAGCCCCAGCGATTGGGTCAGCTGGCCGACCGGGCCATTCGGCCCCATCGTCACCAGCAGATAGAAACCGATCACCGTTGGCGGCAGCACGATAGGCAGCGCCACCACCGCTCCCACCGCACCCTTCCAGGCCGAGCGCGTGCGCGCCAGCCACCAGGCGATGGGCGTGCCGATGACGAGCAGCAGCGCCGTGGTGACGCTCGCCAGTTCGAGAGTCAGGCGGATCGCGCTCCAGTCGGTGTCGCTCAGCATGCCGTGCCCTCTTGTTTACAACTCGTAGCCGTAGGACTTGATCACCGCGCGTGCCGTGTCGGTCTTGAGGAACCTGACCAGCGCGGCGGCGGCGGGGTTGTCCTTGCCTTTCGCCAGCACGACTACATCCTGGCGGATCGGACTGTGCAGGTTGGCCGGCACGATCCAGGCCGAACCGCTCTTGAGCTTGCCGCCTTCGACCACCTGCGACAGCGCGACGAAGCCGAGTTCGGCGTTGCCGGTGCTGACAAACTGGAAGGTCTGCGCGATGTTCTCGCCCTGCACAAACTTGCTTTCCAGTCCGCTCAACAAGCCCAGCTTGGTCAGCGTTTCGACGGCGGCGGCGCCGTAGGGGGCGAGCTTGGGGTTGGCGATTGCCAGGTGGTCGAACGCGCCCTGCTTCAGCACCGCGCCCTTGTCGTCCACGTAACCCGGCTTGGCCGACCACAATGCGAGCTGGCCGATGGCGTAGGTGAAGCGGCTGCCGCTGACGGCGGCGCCCTCCTTCTCCAGTTTGGCCGGGGTTTCGTCGTCGGCCGCCAGCAGCACCTCGAAAGGCGCGCCGTTCTTGATCTGCGCGTAGAACTTGCCGGTGGCGCCGAAGGCGAGCTTGGCCTGGTGGCCGGTGGCCTGCTCGAAATCGGCGGCGATCTTCTGCATGGGGGCGGTGAAGTTGGCGGCGACGGCGACCTGGACTTCAGCCGCGTGCAACGGGGCGGACAGGCCGAGGACAACGAGGCCGGCGAAGAGGGGGGACAGGCGAATTTGCATGATGGGCTCCAGCGTGAAGGAAAAAGGATCAGGCGGCAACCGCCAGGATGATGTGGGAAGCCTTGATCAGCGCGCAGGCGCGCACGCCGACCTTGAGGCCGAGGGATTGGATGCTGTCGTTGGTGACGATGCTGGCGACGGTTTTGCCGCCAGGCAGTTCGACGATGACTTCGGCGTTGACCGCGCCTTCCTGGCAGCGCACCACGGTGCCGCACAGGCGGTTGCGGGCGCTGGTCTTCAAGCTGTCATCGGTGGTGAGGATGACCCAGGGCGCTTTGACCAGGGCATAGGCCTCCATGCCCGGTTCAAGCGCCAGATGATCGACGCTGTCGTGGGTGATGACCGCGGCCAGCTGGTCGCCGCCGCCGATGTCGAGGATCACCTCGGCGTTGATGGGACCGGTCCTCACGGACGCCACCTTGCCGAGGAACTGGTTGCGGGCACTGGTCTGCATATCGAATCTCCTGATGAGTTGGTAGTACTGGTCGAAGTCGCCCATGATCCGGTTGAGTTGCGAGAGCACGCGCTCGCGTTCCTTCTCCAGGCGACGGTAGGCGGCCACCACCCGGCGGCCGTACTCGGTTAGCGTGGTGCCGCCGCCATGCTTGCCACCAGTCTGGCGCGCCACCACGGGTTGTTCGGACAGGTTGTTCATCGCCTCCACCGCCTGCCAGGCGGCCTTGTAGCTCATACCCATGGCGTTGGCCGCGGCCGAGATCGAGCCGGAGGCGTCGATGCGCTCCAGCAGTTCCAGGTGGTCCCAGCGGCGACCGCGCGAGGTGGGCGACTGGGCAAGTTTCAATGGATCGGGCAATGCACTCATGACGGGCTCCAGCGGCCGTATCGAGCAGCGTTGTTACCCGCTACGACATAACGAAAGTCAAAAAAAAGCGACGACACGGCGGCGACGCTCATTCCTCGTCCATCCACGCCAGCACCACGCCGATCGCGAGTTCGGGATCGTTGGTCAGCGTCAAGCAGTGTTCGCTGCCATTGACGAGGTAGACGTTGAAGCCGGGACGCTCCAGCACCGGCGACAGGCGGGCCGGCACGTCGTCGTCGCCGCACACGGTGAAGTGCAGGCCGGGCCAGCGGCCGCGCAGGTGATCCAGCGTGGCGTCGTCGAGGAACCGGAAATCCGTGGCGGCGTCGGCGATGTGGCTGAGCGTGTCGCGCGGAATCATGCGTCGAGTTCCTCTGCTTCCTCGGCGAACCGGGCCAGGCTCTGCGCCTCGACGCCGAGGATCTTCGCCAGCCACGGCGGCGGTGCATCGAGGATGGACTGCAGGCGGGCGATGACGTCGCGCGCCGGCCCGGTCTGCGGATACTTCATGGGATGCACGCCGGCACGCACGATCTTGGCGGCCGCCGGCCCGCCCACCGACTGCACGTAGACGATCTGGCAGTCGTTGATGAGCGCCGAGCGGGCCGCGTTCTTGTCCTCGGCCAGATCGGCCTCCAGCGTGGGGCGCACATCCACCAGCCGGATTTCGTCCTTGCCGAGCTGATAGATGAGGAAACGCAGCGCGGAACCGAAGTGACCGTCCAGGTTCTCGTCCGAATTCGAAGCGACGGCGACGCGCAGGCTGCCGGGTATGTCGCCCTCGGCATAGGCTTCGACCGGCGGCAGGTCGTCATCGATATCGACATCCTCGCCCCACAGATAGCGCACGGCGAGCTTCAGCGATTCCATGTCGACGTCGGTTTCGATGGCGGTTTCCTGCGTTTCCTCGGCCGTCAGCGCCTGCTTGAGGTCGGTGACGGTGAGGCCGGCGAGCTTGGCCTCGTTAACGGGCAGGCCGAGCTTCTTGACGACCCACTGCGTGAACTGGCGGGTATCCACGCCTTCGAGGACACGGGCGGCGAGCGCAATGCGCAATGCTGCGCCCTGGGTGATGGTGGTCATGTCACAGGCTCCTTGTTCATGCGGGGGAGGTTTCCCTCACCCCAACCCTCTCCCACAAGTGGGAGAGGGAGAAAATCGCATCAAGCCACCAGCGGAACGATGCAGTTTTCGATCGGGCAGAGTTCGACGCATTTCGGCGAATCGTAGTCTCCGTCGCATTCGGTGCAGGTGTCCGGGTTGATGATGTAGACGCCCTTCTTGATGCGGATGGATGCCGTGGGGCAGTCCGCTTCGCAGTCAGCACAGGCGGTGCAGAGGTCGGCGACGATCTTGAGTGCCATGATGTCTTCCTTTCTTTACTCGGCCGCATCCATGCGTCGGGCGCGCACGGAAATCGGCAGCTTGGGGGGTGCGGGCATGGGGTCGACGTAGTAGGCGCCGCCGTTGTTGAGCTTGATCTCCCCGCCCCACTTGTCGGCCTGGTCGAACTCCATCGAGGTGATGGTGTCTTCCAGGTCGCGCTTGGGCAGGTAGAACACATACTCGCCTGCGGCACCGCGTCGGATCATGATGTTGGCCATAATGGGTTTCCAGTGAGCAGTAAGCCGTGAGCAGTGAGGCGGTTACTGCTCACCGCTCACCGCTCACCGTTCACCCGCGTTAGCGAATGAGGTCGTAGTTGTAGTCAGTCGTCCCCATGCCGCGGGTCTCTTCGTCCAGGCGCTCGAGCACGGCGTTCACCAGCGTGGTCAGCATGTACATGGCGCCCTCGTACCCCATCGTGGTCATGCGATGCAGATGATGGCGGTCGAAGATCGGGAAGCCCATGCGGATCAGCGGCACCTCGAACTCCTTGCCCTTGTGCAGGGTATCGCGCTGGATGAACTTGCCGTAGCTGTTGCCGATGATGAAGTCTGGCTTGTCGGTGAACACCAGCGAACGCAGGTGCCAGAGGTCGGCGCCGGGGTAAGCCTTGCAGTTCACGCCATAGGGCGAGGACTCGAGCAACTTGTTCATCGCCTTGCCCCACTTCTTGGAGCCGTTGTTGCAGACGACATGCACCGGCTCGGCGCCCAGTTCGAGCAGGAACTTGACCATGCCCATGACGAAGTCGGGGTCGCCGTACAGCGCGAAGCGCTTGCCGTGCAGCCACGTGTGGCTGTCGGTCATCATGTCGACCAGGCGGCCGCGTTCCTTGACCAGCGCCTCTGGAATCGGCTTGCCGGTGACTTCGGCGACCTTCATCAGCCACTCGTCAGTCCATTCCAGGCCCATCGGAATGTCGAGCTTGGGCACGTCGTGGTTCCAGGTGTTCTCGACGAGTTTCTTGGTCTTTTCGAGCTGCATCGGCTGCAGCAGGAAGGTGTTGATGGCGTTGGGCGCATCCTTGACCTCGTCCTGGGTGGTGCCGCCGGAATACATGCGGAACTGGCCGTCGGCCGGGGTATCCAGCACTTCGGTCGGGTCGGACAGCATCGTGTGCGCGACGCCCATTTCGTTCAGCATGCGATGGATGACGCGGTAGTTGCCGAGGTAGGTTTCGAAGCCCGGCACGATGTTGATCTTGCCGTTGCTGCCGGCGACCTTGCCTTCCATGTGGTTGAGCGTGAAGTAGCGGCAGATGCCCTCGAACATGTTGTCCCAGCCGGTGACATGGCTGCCGACGAACGAAGGCGTATGGGCGAATGGCACCGGATATTCCTGCGGAATGTGGCCTTCCTTCTTGCTGTTGTTGATGAAGGCGTTGAGGTCGTCGCCGATCACTTCCGCCATGCAGGTGGTGGACACCGCGATCATGTCGGGCTTGTACAGCGCCTTGGCGTTTTCGAGGCCGTCGAACATGTTCTTCTGGCCACCGAACACCGCCGCGTCCTCGGTCATGGAATCGGACACGCAGGCGACCGGTTCCTTGAAGTGGCGGTTGAAGTAGGTGCGGAAGTAGGCCACGCAGCCCTGCGAGCCGTGCACGTAGGGCAGGGTCTTCTCGAAGCCGAGCGCGCACAGCACGGCGCCGAGCGGCTGGCAGGCCTTGGCCGGGTTGACGGTCAGCGCCTCGCGCTTGAAATTGAGTTCCTGGTATTCCAGGGTGGTCGACCACTGGAAGGTTTCGTCGATCTTGCCCTGCTCGGCCCGCTCTTCGAACCTGGCCTGCTTGTTCTTGATCATCTCCTTGTATTCGTCATTGCGGAACAAGGGGTACGACGGTTTGATGTCTTCAGCGACTTGCATGTTCATCTCCTGGCCCGAACCGCCAATCTGCGGACACGGGCATGGGTTGATCGGTTTTCCTCCCCTCTCCCTCGAGGGAGAGGGGCTTACATCACGCGGCCTTGGCGATCGCTTCCGCTTCCGGCTTCTTCTGCCAGGGCGGGGTGAGGATCTTCCAGCACGGGTTGTTGATGGTCATGTCCATGTCGCGGGCGAAAATGGCGAAACCGTCGTAGCCGTGGTAGGGGCCGGAATAGTCCCAGGAGTGCATCTGGCGGAACGGCACCCCCATCTTCTGGAAGATGTACTTTTCCTTGATGCCGGAGCCGATCAGGTCGGGCTTGACCTTCTTCACGAACTCCTCGAACTCGAAGCCGGTGACGTCGTCGTACAGCAGCGTCGCGTTGCCCATTTCCTTGATGGTGCGGTCGTAGTCGTCGTTGTGACCGAACTCGTAGCCGGTGCCGACCACTTCCATGCCGAGGTCCTCGTACGATCCGATGACGTGACGCGGACGCAGGCCGCCGACGTACAGCATCACGCGCTTGCCTTCGAGGCGGGTGCGGTACTTGGCGATGACGGCGTCGACCATCGGCTGGTACTTGGCGATCACGGCTTCCGCGCCGGCCTTGATCTTGTCGTCGAAGTGCGCGGCGATGGCGCGCAGGCTTTCGGCGATCTTGGTCGGGCCGAAGAAGTTGTACTCGATCCACGGAATGCTGTACTTCTCTTCCATGTGGCGCGCGATGTAGTTCATCGAGCGGTAGCAGTGAATGAGGTTGAGCTTCACTTTCGGGGTCAGCTCGATCTCGGCCAGGGTGCCGTCGCCGGACCACTGGGCCACGACGCGCAGGCCCATTTCCTCGAGCAGGATGCGCGAGGACCAGGCGTCGCCGCCGATGTTGTAGTCGCCGATGATGGAAACGTCGTAGGGGCCGGGAACGAACTCGGACTTGACGTCCTTGCCGTCGCGCGAGAACACCCAGTCGCGGATCGAGTCGTTGGCGATGTGGTGGCCGAGCGACTGCGACACGCCGCGGAAGCCTTCGCAACGCACCGGCACCACCGGCTTGTCGAGCTCGGCGGCGCCCTTCTTGGACACGGCCTCGATGTCGTCGCCGATCAGGCCGATCGGGCACTCGGACTGCACCGAGATGCCCTTGTGTAGCGGGAACAGGCCCTCGATCTCGTTGATGATCTTGGCCAGCTTCTTGTCGCCGCCGAACACGATGTCCTTTTCCTGGAAGTCGGAAGTGAAGTTCATCGTGCCGAAGGTGTTCACGCCGGTGACGCCGACGTAGTAGTTGCGGCGACCGGCGCGGGAATATTGGCCGCAGCCGACGGGACCGTGGGAGATGTGGATCATGTCCTTGATCGGACCCCACACCACGCCCTTGGAACCGGCGTAGGCGCAGCCGCGGATGGTCATCACGCCGGGCAGCGACTTGCGGTTGGAGGTAATACACTTCTTGGATTGTTCGACACTCTGGTCGTTGACCGCCAGATGCTTGGCCCGGTCCTTCTGGGCCTTTTCGGGATAAACCTCCAGCACCTCCTTGATGAGGGCTTCGGTTTCTTCACGCGTCAATGCAGACATTCCGTTCTCCTTGCAGCCGCCACCAATCTGTGGACGGCCTGCGACAGGTTACGAATGCGCCGATCCGGCAGCCCGGAACGACGCTCCGGGGTTTACGCAGCGGCGACCACCGATTCCTCGGCTGCCGTCTTGCCGACGATGGATTCGTCTTCCTCTTCCATCACGCCGAAGTCCATCAGCAGCTGCTCGAGCTCGTCCATGGTGATCGGGGTCGGGATCACGAAATTCTTGTTTTCGATGATCTTGTTGGCCAGATCGCGGTACTCCTGCGCCTGCTTGGCAGTCGGCTCGTACTCGATCACGGTCATGCGGCGGATCTCGGCGCGCTGCACCACGTTGTCGCGCGGAACGAAGTGGATCATGGTGGTGCCGAGCTGGCGCGCCAGTTCCATGATCAGTTCGTCTTCGCGGGCGGTGTTGCGGCTGTTGCATATGAGACCCGCCAGGCGCACGCCGCCGGAGTTGGCGTACTTCACGATGCCCTTGGCAATGTTGTTGGCCGCGTACATGGCCATCATTTCGCCGGAGCATACGATGTAGATTTCCTGCGCCTTGTTCTCGCGGATGGGCATGGCGAAACCGCCGCACACCACGTCGCCGAGCACGTCGTAGAACACGAAGTCGAGGTCTTCCTCGTAGGCGCCTTCCTCTTCGAGGAAGTTGATCGCGGTAATCACGCCGCGACCGGCACAGCCCACGCCGGGCTCGGGACCGCCGGATTCCACGCACTTGATGTCGCGGTAGCCGACCTTCAGCACGTCTTCCAGCTCCAGGTCTTCGACCGAGCCGGCGTCAGCCGCCATCTGCATGATGGAATTCTGGGCCTTTGCGTGCAGGATCAGACGGGTAGAATCCGCCTTGGGATCGCAGCCGACGATCATCACTTTCTTGCCGGCCTCGGCGAGGCCAGCCACCAGATTCTGGGTAGTGGTCGATTTGCCAATACCCCCCTTGCCATAAATCGCACATTGACGAAGACGTGCCATGTCACTCTCCTAGGTGTAAACGGAACGCGATTGAAAAATTTCGTTCGCACCCAGGTAATCGCAAGCGCCATGCCAGCCGCGAAACGCGACGATAAGCCTCTGATATGAAAGAACATACAGGGGGAACCCCGATGCCGGAAACGGGTGCAGGACACAACAATGGCCCAGCCTTTGTAGGGGTATCGACAAGGCCCGACAGCCTGCCCGCCCACGCGCGCCTGCCGATCAATCGCTGCAACCTGCCGGCCTCGATACTGGGCAGCCTTAGCTATCAGCGCCATCCGGTGCCGCTCGAACTGGACGGCGTCGGGGAACTGCATCGCGGCCTGTTTTCCACGCTCGATGCGCTGCCCGATCCCGGCGAGCGCGCACGACTGTTCATGACCCACATGACGGCCGCCTTCAGCCTCGGGCATCCCGAGGAAGCCGGCCACAGCGCGACCGCGCACGATCGCGTCCGCGCCACCTACCTGCGCCTGCTGCGCGGCTGGGCCTTCGATCCGGATGGCCAGGAAGGCGCGGTGCTCAAGGGCTGGGTGGAATCGCGCTTCGGCCTGCTGCCACGCCACCACGGCGGACCGATCCGCGATTTCTCCGGCGACACCTACCGCCGCTACCTGGAAGCGCGCAGCCGCGGCCTCTATGGCACCAACGCGCTGGAAGCGCAGCTCGACCTGCTGTACGCCTATTGCCAGCATGAACTGGTGCGGCAGCGGCCGGGACAGACGCACGTCGTGCTGTACCGCGGCATCAACCGCGTCACCGACTTCGAGGTGCTGCAGGCGACATCGCGCAACCGGCGCGTGGTACTGCTCAACAGCCTCAATTCCTTCACGCCCGATCGCGAGCGCGCGGGCGAGTTCGGCGACTTCATCCTCGATGTGCAGGTGCCGTTGCCCAAGGTGTGCTTCTTCCACCGGCTGCTGCCGGGCGTGCTCAGGGGCGAGGACGAGTTCATGGTGATCGGCGGCGTGGCCGAAGTGGGGGTTGCGACCAGTTGAATCGCTCAGCATGCGGCGCAATGCACCCGCAAGGGGCAGGCCGTGGTTGTAAAGCCGACAAGTCGGCAACAACCACGCACCGCTTCACTTATTGCGCCCTACCCACTTTCCGTAGGGCGCATTAGCCGAAGGCGTAATGCGCCGCATGGGGCTAATCCGCGTACCCGACTCCGCCCTCGTCACCCCCGGCCCAATCCGACGGATAAACCCCTTGCTCAACCAGCCGGTGAAAAGTCGAATACGGCCAATCCGCCACCTGTTGCACCAGCCCATGCTTCAACGGATTGATATGCACATAATCCATGTGTGCCTGGAAATCAGCCTCGTCGCGGATCAGGTGTTCCCAATATCGCCGCTGCCAGATTCCGCGTTCGCCACGTTTCGCGCGCACCTTCGATACCCGCTCGGTACGCGGCAAGGCCTTGGAAAACCCCATCTTGATCAAGCGCCAGCGAGTCGCGAAATCCGCATGACCCGGCGGCAGTTCGATGACGCAGTGCAGGTGTTCAGGCAGCACCACCCAGCCATGAATCCGGAACGGATGTCTTTCCCGCACCGAACGCACCACCGCGCGCAACACCTCGACATGCCGCGTCAGTAGGTCGTTGCCGTGCCGTTGCAGCAGATTGACGGTGAAGAAATAGGTTCCGCCCGGATGCCAGGCGCGTCGGTAATCGGGCATGGTAAAAGTATCGGCGGCGATGGCATGCGGCGCAATGCGCTTCGCTTATTGCGCCCTACAACAACCGTAGGGCGCATTAGCCGAAGGCGTAATGCGCCGCATGGAAATCGGGGGCGTTTGCGACACGCTTTCGCGCCCTGGCGCAAACCCGACAGTCGCCGCACGCCGCAAACCCGCGCCGTTCCGTGACCCGCGCTGCGGCCCGCTTCTTGCAGGACACCCCGTGTTGCCCCAACAAGGAGTTGTCCATGCATTCCCGCTTCGAATCCATCCTGTCGGGCCTGGCCGAAGGCACGGTCGTTCCCTACCTCGGTGCCGGCGCACTGGCCGGCGTGGTCAACCCACAGTCGGGTCAGCCCATTCCCGCCGACAGCGAGAGTCTGATCCTGGCCATCAACGAAGGCCGTCCGATGGCGCCCAAGCTGATGTACGAGTTTTCGCGCGCCGCCATGAATATCGAACTCAAGCGCGGGCGCTCGGCCCTGACCCGTCTGCTCGACGCCACCTACCGTGACACGGCCTGGAGCGCATCCGCGCTGCATACCTGGCTGGCCGGCAGGAACCTGCCCTACGTGGTCGACAGCAACCGCGACACGCTGCTGCAGAGCGCCTATGCTGGCACCCCGCACACCCTCGTCGTCGGAGTGGCGCGGATCGCCGGCACCGCCTACCGCTTCCGCCTCTACCAGTACGATGGCTCGACCTACACGCCGGTCGAGCAGGAAGCCGTCGACACCAGCCTGCCGGTGCTGTTCAAGCCACTGGGCACACCGCTGCCGGAATCCGACTACATCGCCTCCGATGCCGACTTCGTCGACTACGTCACCGAGCTCATGGGCGGCTTCGCGATTCCGTCCTTCATCAAGCGCTTGCGCCAGGGCCGCCAGTACCTGCTGCTGGGCCTGCGCCTGACGCGCGACACCGAACGCATGGTGCTCGCAGACATCGTCTTTGGCGCCGGCCAGCCCAGCGGCTGGGCGCTGATTCCGAACGCCACCGACAAGGAGAAGCGTTTCCTGGCCAAGCGCGGATTCGAGTGGATGGACGCGGACGTGTCCGATTTTCTGGCGGCGGCCGAAGCCTGGAAGAGTGAAGGCGTCGTGCGCGCCGAGGCGGCATGATGCTGACCAGCCTGCACCCCGAACCCGCGCACGCACCCGTCCCGCCGCTGGAACCGAGCGACGTGGAGGCAACGCACCAGGCGCTGGCAGAATTGATCGAAGGCCTGATCGGGGCGGACAGCGCGGCCTTTCCGTCACGCTTCCAGGCACTGCTGGCGCTGATGCGGCTGCATATTGCCGAGGTGGGCGGGCCGAGTCGGGCGCATCCCGTTGTCGCGAGCCGCTTGCTGTGCCGGCACAGCGGCCCGTCCCGCTTCGTGGCCTGCATCCCGAATCGGCCTCGCCGCAGGAGCGCAATTAACCTTAGCAGGCCCTAGTGCGCGCCAGCCGCTATCCCGGCATCGCCGAACACGAGAGCGAACACTATCGCGTGCTGGGCGAACTGGTGCGACTCAATCTGTCGATCAAGCGCGGGCACATCGCGCTGGCACGCGCCTACGTGAAAGGCGGGCTGGCGCCGTGGTTCGACCTGCACATGGCGACCATGGACGCCGCATTGACCACCTTCCTCGAGCGACAGGCAAGCTAGCCGGTTCTTCCCGTCGGCACTTGTAGGGTTTGCGACAAGCCTGCGCGTGGCCTTGTCGCGTGTTTGCATCCTGCAACGGCAGCCGCAAATTTTGCTCTGTCAAATCAAGCTCATGCCGGTTTGACTCATCTGGCACGGCGCTTGCGAACCATCATCGGGAAAACCCATCCGGGACGCGCACCCCATTTTGAACAAATCGTGACAGAAACCAATCGTTTCCCCTTCATGAGCCGGATCGAAACGCCGCATGCGGACTGTACGAGCTGTCCACATCGTGAGACCTTGAGACCTGCCGGACGCTGCGAGCCCGGCGATCGCTGCCTGGTCGCCCATAGCGGGCGTCAGATCGAGCGCTTCCTGCGCATGAATCCGGAATTCGCCGAAGGCTGCTTGCACGATGCCTTTTGGGAACGGCGCGCCATCGCTGTGCGCTACGCACCCGTTGCAGCCGTGCGCGCTCTTGCCTACGATAGCGACGAGGCGGTGCGTCGTGCCGTGGTCACCCGTCTGCCGCCGGAAGACCTGATGCCTTTCCTCGGCGATGAGGACCGCGAAGTGCGCATCACCGTGGCCAGCAGGCTACCTGTAACAGGCCTGCACATGATGCTCGGTGACCCGGACTACCTGGTGCGCCAGCATGTGGCGCAGCGTATCCCCCACGGCAGCTTGTCGCGTCTGGTGCGGGACGAAGACCGTGAAGTGCGCAAGGAGGTCGCGCGCCGGCTGCCGCCCTTCGCGCTGTCGAAACTGGCGGCCGACGAGGATGCGGAAGTGCGTGCGATTGCCGCTTCACGCATGTTGCCCGACGATGCCGCGCGCATGCTGGGCGACCCCGACTGGCGCGTGCGTCTCGGTGCCGTGGATCAGGCACCGCTCGAAGCCATTCGCGCTTACATCGGCGATGAGGACAAGGATGTGCGGGAGCAGGTGTGGGCCCGTCTCAATGAAACGCGGAGCAAGGACACAACATGAATGGTTGCCCCATCGACGATCGCGCGTTGCAGCAGCTTGTAGCCGAGCTCGAGGCCACGCCGCCGCGCCCGCACCACAGCAGCCTGCTGGACAAGGCGGGACGCGCCCTGCCTGGCCGGCCGTTTCGCGCCGCGCTCAGCCGCGGCGGCTGGTATCGTCCGGGCGGGGTGGTCCGGGTCAACGGCGAGCGCGTTGCAGATAATCTGGAACGCTGGGCCGAAAAGGAACTGGCCGACTGTGATGGCGACATGGATGCTTTTCTTCAGCGTCATGTCGACGATGGCCTGATCGCGACACGCCACAGCGGCCGCACGCATTACTTCGTCGCGCCCTATGGGCCGGCACCCGCGGATTTCCTGCAGCTGGAAATCGAAGAACTGCACGAAGTTCTGGACCGACACCTGTTCTCCCCCAATGATCCGCCCACGGACCTGCAGGAACTCATCGACCCGTTGCACCCGGTCCTGCTGGAAGCCCACCCGGTGGCGCCGCCGCACTACCGGTTCCGTCGCCTGACCGACATGCGCTATGTCGCGGCCCGGCTCCCCGCGCCGGTCGGCCAGACCCATCCGCTGTCGCGTTTTCTCGGCGACTGGATGAAAAGCCAGGCCCACGCCAAGAGCCACTTCTGTGATCACTGGATCATCGCCCTGCGCGAGCATCAGGATCGCTATCGCAACGCCGTGCTCTCGGCCGCGCCCGTTTCGCTGCATGCCCGGAAGCTCAAGTCGTTTCACTGGGACAAGACGGCGCATGGAGTTGACGCCGCCAACCAGCTGCTGGCTTTCGACCGTGCCGCCGGCTATCCCGGCGCCTGGTATTTCCACCTGGTTGCGGGCGGTCTGACGCCGGGCGAGGTCGCCGGCAAGCTTGCCGGCGACCTCGATGCTGGCTTCAGCTATCTGCGCGAGCAGGATGCCGAACTGCTCACGCAATGGATGCGCGCACCCTATAGCGCGTGATGTGCCTCCCACTGCAGGATGGCCACAAGCAACGCGGGCGGCGTTCCAACTTGAACAGCCGGAGCCCGGAACCTAAATATTTTGTAGACCCCGCCCCCATCCGCGGGCTCTGTGTAAGGTTTGCTACATGACAGACGGGCGCGATTAGTAGTAAAACCAAGCACATACCGTTTGGCACGACCCTTGCGATGGAAAGATCAGGACATTTTCCGAGCGATCCGTCATGCAAGCCAAGGACATTGCCGAGTTACTCAACGAACCGGCCTGCGCGCACAACACCAAGTCGAAATCGGGCTGCGCCAAGCCCAAGCCGGGGGCGACGGCGGGCGGCTGCTCGTTCGACGGCGCGCAGATCGCGCTGCTGCCGATCGCCGACGTCGCGCACATCGTGCACGGCCCGATCGCCTGCGCCGGGTCGAGCTGGGACAACCGCGGCACGCGCTCCTCCGGCCCCACGCTCTACAAGATCGGCATGACCACCGACCTGACCGAGCAGGACGTGATCATGGGGCGCAGCGAGAAGCGGCTGTTCCATTCGATCAAGCAGGCCATCGACAGCCATCACCCGGCCGCGGTATTCGTCTACAACACCTGCGTGCCGGCGCTCGTCGGCGACGACGTCGACGCGGTCTGCAAGGACGCCGCGCAGCGCTACGGCGTGCCGGTGGTGCCGGTCGACTGCGCCGGCTTCTACGGCACCAAGAACCTCGGCAACCGCATCGCCGGCGATTCCATGTTCAAGTACGTGATCGGCACGCGCGACCCGGACCCGGTGCCGCCCGAGGCGCAGCGCCCCGGCATCGCCGTGCACGACGTCAACCTGATCGGCGAGTACAACATCGCGGGCGAGTTCTGGCACGTGCTGCCGCTGTTCGACGAACTCGGCCTGCGCATCCTCTGCACGCTGTCAGGCGATGCGCGCTTCCACCAGGTGCAGGCCATGCACCGCGCCGAGACCAGCATGGTGGTGTGCGCCAAGGCGCTATTGAATGTCGCACGCAAGCTGGAATCGACGCACGGCGTGCCGTTCTTCGAGGGCAGCTTCTACGGCGTCACCGACACCAGCCACGCCTTCCGCGAATTCGCCCGCCTGATCGGCGACGCTTCGCTGACCGAGCGCGTCGAAGCGATGATCGCGCGCGAGGAAGCCCGCGTCGATGCCGCGCTGGAGCCGTGGCGGCAGCGCCTTAAAGGCAAGCGCGTGCTGCTCTATACCGGCGGCGTGAAGTCATGGTCGATCGTCTCGGCGCTGCAGGACCTTGGCATGGACGTGGTCGCCACCGGCACCAACAAGTCGACCGAGGAAGACAAGGCACGCATCCGCGAACTCATGGGCGAGAAGACCAGGATGATCACCGACGGCAGCCCCAAGGCGCTGATCGGCATTGTCAAGGAATACCAGGCCGACATCCTCATCGCCGGTGGCCGCAACATGTACACCGCGCTCAAGGCGCGCATCCCCTTTCTCGACATCAACCAGGAACGCGAATTCGGCTACGCCGGCTACACCGGCATGTCAGAACTGGCGCGCCAGCTGGCGCTGACGATCGAGAGCCCGGTGTGGGCCTCGGTGCGCAAGCCGGCGCCGTGGGCGACCGATTCGGCGCCGGGCATTCCGATGACCGCAACAGGGAGCTAGGGAAATGGCAGAGATCATCAAACGCAACAAGGCGCTCGCCGTCAGCCCGCTCAAGGTCAGCCAGCCGGTCGGCGCCTCGCTCGCCTTCCTCGGCGTCAACCGCGCCATCCCGATGATGCACGGCTCGCAGGGCTGCACGGCGTTCGGCAAGGTGTTCTTCGTGCGCCACTTCCGCGAGCCGATTCCGCTGCAGACCACGGCGATGGACCAGACGTCCACCGTGCTCGGCGCCGACGACAGCGTGATCGAGGGCCTGCGCACCATCGCCGAAAAGAACCATCCTGCGCTGATCGGCCTGCCGACCACCGGGCTGTCGGAAACCCAGGGTGCCGACATCTATCGGCTCGCCAAACAGTTCCATTCCGCCTGCCCCGAGTATGCCGACATCCCTGTCGTGCCCGTGGTCACGCCGGACTACAGCGGCTGCCTGGAAAGCGGCTACGCGTTGGCGGTGAAGTCGATGATCGACGTGCTGGTGCAGGAAAGCGCCAGCGTCGGCAAGCGCCACAAGCAGGTCAACGTACTGGCCGGCTCGCTGCTGACGCCGGGCGACATCGAGCACATCAAGGAGCTGGTAGAGGCCTTCGGCCTGCGCCCGGTGGTGCTGCCCGACATCGCCGACTCGCTCGACGGCCACCTGACCGCGGCCGAGTCGAGCCCGCTGACTACCGGCGGCACCCCGGTGGCGGAGATCGTCACCATGGGCGAGTCGGTGGCGACGCTGGTCATCGGCCGCTCGCTTGATCCCGCCGCCGATCTGCTCAAGGCACGCACCCGCGTCCCCGACTATCGCTTCGACACGCTCATGGGCCTCACGGCGGTCGACGCCTTCGTCCATGCGCTGAACCTGATTTCCGGCCAGCCGGTGCCGGAAAAGCTCGAACGCCAGCGCGCGCAGCTGCAGGACGCGATGGTCGACACCCACTTCATGCTCGGCTTCGCCCGCGTCGCCATCGCCGGCGATCCGGACCTGCTCTATGGCTGCGCCCGCCTGGTCACCGACATGGGCTGCGAAGTCAGCGCCGCGGTGGCGCCATCGCGCGCGCCGGTGCTCGACGATGTGCCTGCCACCCAGGTCAAGCTCGGCGACCTGGAGGACCTGGAGCTGGCGGCACGCGAACACGGCGTCGACCTGGTCATCAGCAATTCCCACGCGGCCGAGACGGCGCAGCATCTGGGCGTGCCGCTGCTGCGCGCGGGCTTCCCGCAATACGACCTGATCGGCGGCTACCAGAAGCTGTGGGTCGGCTATCGCGGCACCCGGCAGACGCTGTTCGACCTCGCCAACATCCTGGTCAGCAACGGCCACCACGAGATTTCCGCCTACCGTTCCATCTACCACGCCGGGGAGGCCAGCCATGCGACACCTGCGCCTGGTCACACCCACTGAGGACTCCGACATGAGCGTGAAAATCGCCTTCGCCAGCAGCGACCGCCGCCAGGTCGACCAGCACTTCGGCGCCGCCGAATCGTTCGCCATATACGAACTGTCCGACGACGACGCGCGCCTCGTGGAAGTCGCCGAATTCACCGACAGCGACACCGCGATGGACGGCCACGAAGGCAAGCTCGCCAGCAAGATGGACCTGCTGCAGGACTGCGCCGCGGTCTACTGCAACGCCGTCGGCGCCTCGGCCATCAAGCAGCTGCTGGCGCGCGGCATCCAGCCGCTCAAGGTCGAGGAAGGCACGCTCATCGACACCGTGCTGGCCGAGCTGAACCAGAGCCTGCAGACCAGCCCGCCGGCCTGGATGGTGAAGCAGATCAGGCGCCAGAACGCGGGCGACCGCTTCGGCTCAATGGCTCAAGAGGAATGGCAGGAATGAGCGCGAACACATGCAACAGTAGTGTTCGCCTCCCTCTCCCCAACCCTCTCCCGCGAGCGGGAGAGGGGGCGAACGTGACGCCCAAACCGATTGACGACCGCTTCGGCTCGATGGCTCAAGAGGAATGGCAGGAATGAGCGCGAACACATGCGACAGTAGCGTTCGCCTCCCTCTCCCCCACAAGGGGACTCCGACTTTCTACGCGCTGAAGCTCGTGAAAGATCGTATGCCCAACCCTCTCCCGCGAGCGGGAGAGGGGGCGAACGTGACGCCCAAACCGATTGACGACCGCTTCGGCTCGATGACCGAAGAAGGGTGGGAGGAATGATCGACATGGGCGGCATTCCCCTCTCCCCAACCCTCTCCCGCCTGCAGGAGAGGGAGCAAACACTAGGCCCAAACCGATTCACGATCGAAACACGGGCGCGCGTCGTCTCCGCCGGAATCGGAAAAGTCTGGGTCGAGGCGTCCTCGCAGCAGGGCTGCGCGGCCTGCCACGCACAATCCAGCTGCGGCGTGTCCGGCCTCGGCAAGTTCTTCAGCCGCAACAAGCCGCCGGTGCCGCTGGCCTGCGATCTGTCGGTGCAGCCGGGCGAGGAGCTGGTGCTGAACATGACCGAAGCCGATCTGCTGCGCGCGGGCCTGCTGGGTTATGTGCTCCCGACCGTGCTGGCCGTGCTCGGCGCGGTCGTCGCCTCGCTGTTCAAACTCGGCGATGCGGCCGCGGTGGCGGCCATGGCAGCCGGCTTCGCCGTCGGTCTCGTCGTCGCACGCGGCTTCACGCGCACGCCGCGCATCACGGTTTCGCCATTGGCCGCATTGCGCACGACACCCTTTCCGATCATTCCCATCAAGGAGTCCACTCATGACTGACGCAGCAACGGTCGAACTCGACCCGATACTCGAAACCGATTTCATCAAGGAGATGGTGAAGCAGATGCGCGCCATCGACAGCTACGGCACCTACGACGGCTGGCCGGTCGCGCGCATCCTCGCGCCCTACATCCTGTCCAAGGAGCAGCGCCGCGAGATCCCGGTGATCGGCGATCCCGACGAGCAGACGCTTTCACGCGTCAAGGCGTTCTACAACGGCATCGCCGCGCTGATCGAAAAGGAATGCGGGCTGATGGCCGTGCCGATGATGAACATCACCCACGAAGGTTTCGGCCGCGCGCTCATCACGGTGGGCAAGCTGGTGGTCATGGACCGCACCGTGCGCGATGTGCATCGCTACGGCTACGAGAGCCTGTCGAAGATGAAGGACGAAGCCGACAAGCTGCTCTCGGTCGCGCTGCAGATCATCGGCACGCACCGGGAAGTCGCGGAGTTGTGAGCGGCGAAAGGTGAACATTAAACAGTGGAACCGGCCAGCCATGCGGCTCACTGTTCACTGCTTACATCAAGGAGCAAAAAAATGAGCGAAGACGAACTCAAGGACCTCGACCGCGAGGTCAAGAAACTCAAGCGCATCGCCAGCGAATGGGCGTCGCAACTGCACGACCTGGTGGAAGACCGCCTGCCGGCAGCCTACGCGGACATCCACCCGATCGCGCAATCCACCTACGATGCCTGCAAGGCCTGGGCCGACGCCAACGCCCGCCTTGCCGCGGCGCAGAAGGAAGGCTGACATGGATCCCATCACCGGACTCACCCGCGGCGGCAGCGCCTGGACCCCCACCTTCCTGGTCGACCTCAACCAGAAGACCTGCATCGGCTGCGGCCGCTGCTACAAGGTCTGCCCGCGCGACGTGTTCGACCTGATCGAACGCGAGGCGGACGACGATGCGTATGACGACGAGGACGAGGACAACAACATGGTCATGTCGATCGCCAACGCGCTCGACTGCATCGGCTGCGGTTCCTGCGCCCGGGTCTGCCCCAAGCAGTGCCACACCCACCAATCCCTTCCGCTGGTCGCCTGAGATTTCATCATGCCGAAACCCGAGATACACGTATTCATCTGTTCACAGGCACGACCGGCTGGACACCCGCGCGGCTCCTGCGCCGAACGCGGCTGCCGCGAGGTACAGGACGAATTCCTCTTCCAATACCAGCAGCGCCAGGTCTTCGACAGGATCGCCGTCACCCTCAGCGGTTGTCTCGGCCCGTGCGGCATGGGGCCGAACGTACTGGTCTACCCCGAGGGCATTCTCTACAGCAACGTCAAAGTGGCCGACGTGAACACGATCTTCGACCAGCATCTGCTCGGCGGCCAGCCGGTGGAAAGCCTCAAGGCGCCGGCCGAGATCTGGTGAACACGGAGCGGATGAACATGGAACTGCCCGAGAGCTGGCTGCACACCGCCGAACAGTTGTGCGGGGTGCTGCGCAAGGAGGCCGCGTGCCTGAGGAGTTCGCCCGTCATCCGCCTGCAGGATGCGGTATTCGTCGAGGGCACCGATCCCGCCAACAATCTGCCGAGCTACGAGGGCATTTGGCGCAACCCGCAGGGAGTCCGCTGCGGCAGCCTCACGCTCAACAGCGACGGCAGCTACTACGCCGAATTCGACGTGCTGACCCTGCACCCCGACAAGCCCAACTGGTTCGTCGAGGCGGTCACGGTGTGGGGACGCGACGGCGTGGTGAAGGCGGAGCCTCGCCTGCTGGCGGCGGTGTGACTGAGCGACTCGATGGACATGCCGACCGACCTGCGCCTGATCCTGGTCCATAAACAGAAGACCAGCGGCCGCCTGCGCTTCCTGCGCCTGCCGCACGGCACCGTCGCCTTCACCCCGCTGCCGGCGCTGGCCGACCTGATCGAAGACGCGGACCCGCAGCAGGTGGTGCATCACCCGGCAGCTTTCATCAAGGCGACCGAGGACCGGATGGGGCTGCCTGCCGGCAGCCTGGCGCACGAGTCCGAATTCCAGGCAACGGTGGACACGCCCGACGGCCCGGTCGCGTTACATCTGGCCAGCTTCACCACGATCGATCCGCCCTTCGACGAAGCCGCGGCGTTGGGCGGCCGCTTCATCGCCATCACGGAGGCCGCGGGCGGCATGCCGGTGGAAATGGATCTGCTGCGGAAGGCCTACGAGGTGCTGCTCGGATGAACTTCGATCTTATTTCCTCGGTACGAGACGAACCCCCGTTACCGTTCGGCCTGAGTCGTGAGCTTGTCGAACGATCGAAGGCCATGTGTCCCACCGCGGGCATTTTGCACCTGGATTACAAGGAGTCCCACCATGCCGCTCAACCGTCGTGATTTCATGAAGCTCGGCCTCGGCGCCTGCCTGCTGCCGGCGCTGGGCAGTTCGCGCGCCGCAACCCTGGTCAGCGAGGAAATGTACGTCTTCGGCACGCTGGTCGGTGTCGACGTGCTGGCCGCGGACAGCGAGGCCGCGCGCGCGGCCATCGCCGACGTGTCGCACGCTTTCACGCAGCAGAACCGCGACTGGCATGCCTGGAAGCCCGGTGCGCTGGGCGACCTCAACCGCGCGCTGGCGGCCGGCCGCACGCACGCGGTCGCAGCCGACCTGCTGCCGCTGCTGCATCAGGCACGCGATCTCGCCCGCGCCAGCGACGGCCGGTTCAACCCGGCCATCGGCAAGCTCGTCGGGCTGTGGGGCTTCCACAACGATGTGCTGCCGGTCGGCGGCGCACCCGATGCAACGGCGCTGTTCGAACTGGTCGCCGCGGCGCCCAGCATGGACGACCTGGTATTCGACGGCAATCGCGTCAGCAGCCGCAACCCGCAGGTGCAGATCGACCTCGGCGGCCATGCCAAGGGCGTGGCGTTGAACCAGGCGCTCGACCGCCTGGCCGCGCACGGATACAAGAACGCGCTCGTCAACCTCGGCGGCAACCTCGCGGTGTCCGGAACCCGCGGCGACCGCCCCTGGCGCATTGGCATACGCCATCCGCTGGGCGGCCGCTCTGATTTGCGCCACCCGCAGGGAGAAGGCGCCATCGCGTCGCTCGAAGTCAGCGGACGCATGGCCGTGGTGACCTCCGGCACCTACGAGCGCTATCGCCAGGACGGCGACCGCCGCTACCCGCACATCATCGATCCGCGCAGCGGCCAGCCGGCAACGCATGTGGTCTCCGCGACCGTGCTGCATCCGGACGCCGCGCGCGCCGACGTCGCCGCAACTGCGCTGGTGGTGGCAGGCAGCACAGCGTGGCCCGAAGTCGCGCGCAGCCTCGGCGTGCGCGAAGTCATGATCGTCGACGAAGCCGGCCGGGTGCAGCTGACCCCCGGCATGGCCGCGATGGTGCATTTCGTCGCACACCCTGCAAGCGTCAAAATCGTGGAGCTGGCCTGATGAGCGATTTTCAGCCAGGCGACTGCGTGTTCGCCGCACTCGACCTGTTCAACGATCCGCTGGAAGAAACAGGCGAGAGCGGCATCCCCGGCGCCAAGCCCGGCGACCTGCTCGCGCGCGCCGGCACCCGCGGCATGGTGGTCACCGTCGGCCATGCCGAAGCCGCGCCCGACGACGAGATCTATCTGGTGAGCTTCGAGACGGGGCCGAACGGCAGCCTCGCCGAACCGATCGGCTGTCTGCCCGGCGAACTGTCGTATACACCGGTCGCGCCATGATCCATGCGGCGGCACCTGTCGCAGCTGAGTCTGTCGAAGTCGGCATGGACACTCCGAAAAGCCCTTGCCAGACCGTGCGCGACTACCACCAGCGCACCAAGCACCACCTCGACCGCTACGCCGCCGGCCCCGGCACGCTCGACTGGGATGCGCAGCCCGACCCGTTCCGCCACTGGACAAACACGGAAATTCTGGCCCTGCCGCGCGACCTGCCCGAACCCGACATCGCCTGGGCGGCCCTGCCCGACGCGCGTCCGGCCGCGCCGCTCGATGTCGAGTCGCTGAGCACGCTGCTGCGCCTCTGCGTCGGCCTCACCGCCTGGAAGGAATACGCCGGGGCGCGCTGGGCGCTGCGCGCCAACCCGTCTTCGGGCAACCTGCACCCCACCGAAACCTGGGGCATCGCCAGCGGCGTGCAAGGGGTCACTGACGGTCTACATCACTACCAGAGCCAGTCGCATGTGCTGGAGCATCGCGCGTGGCCTGACACCCCTCTCCCGCAAGCGGGAGTGGGGCCGGGGGAGAGGGCAGGCCTGTGGCTCGGCTTCAGTTCGATCCACTGGCGCGAGGCCTGGAAATACGGCGAGCGCGCCTTCCGCTACTGCCAGCTCGACCTCGGCCATGTGCTAGCCGCCATCAGCTACGCCGCGAGTCTGCTAGGCTGGCGCGCTCAGCCGTTGAATCTGGAATCGCGGCAAGTCGCCGCCTGCCTGGGGCTCGATCGCGCCGCGGATTTTGCGGGGGTTGAGGCGGAAGAGCCCGAGTTCATCGTCGCGCTGGAAGCGAGTGCTCCCTTACCTGAAAGCTGGCCCCACTTCTCTGGTCGCCCCAGCCTGCTCGATCCACACCCGCTCTGCCAGTGGCCGCTGATCGAGGACGTGGCTGCGGCCACGCGCGGCGCAATCCCTGCCACTAACGCACAAACCTTCCCTCTCCCCGCCCCTCTCCCGCCTGCGGGAGAGGGGGCCGAAAGCCCACCCGCGCGCAGGTCATCCTCAACCGCCGCAGCGCCCAGGCCTTCGACGGCCACTCCGTCCTGCCCCACGCCGTGTTCCGCCGACTGCTATCCTGCCTGCTGCCGGGCAACTCGCCGGTATGGACGCTGTGGCCGCATGCTGCGCGCGTGCATCCGGTGCTGCTGGTGCACCGAGTGGAGGACGTCGCGCCCGGCCTCTATGCACTGCCGCGCAGTGATGCCGCCGAAGCCGCATTGCGCGAAGCCTGCCGCGCCGAGTTCGAATGGCAGGCGGCCGACCGCGACCTGCCGCTGTTCCTGCTGCTGCAGGCCGCCGCCGCGAAAACCGCACGCACGCTGTCGTGCCACCAGGACATCGCCTCGCACAGCGCCGTCACCCTGATGTTCGTCGCCGAATTCGCCGCCCCCATCGCAGACAACCCCGCCGCCTACCGCCACCTGCACTGGGAGGCCGGCATGCTCGGCCACGTCGTCACGCTCGAGGCCGAAGCCGCCGGCTGGCGTGGCACCGGCATCGGCTGTTTCTTCGACGATGCCGACCACGAGGTGCTGGGCCTCGCCGATACGCGATTCCAGGTGCTCTACCACTTCGCCGTCGGCATGCCGGTGGACGATCCCCGGCTGCTGACCCTGCCTGCCTATGATTGACCCGGACATCGACAGCCTGCCGGCCCACGCCATGGCGCTGTTGCAGCGCGGCATGGTGCTGTACCGCAGCGACCCGGCCGGCGCCGAACTGCTGTTCGGCATCGCGCGCAGCCAGGCGCCCGCCTCACTGCCGCTCTATCGCGCGCTGGTCAAGTTCTACAACCGCGAATGCGCGTTCGACGCCGCCTACGACATGGCCGCGCTCGGCATGCGCGAAGCCGCCCGGCTCGGCCGGCTACCGGACGACTGGCGCGACTGGACCCTCGACATGCTGAACGGCCAGGCAGCCAGCTTCGCCCTGCTCACCCTCAAGGCCACGGCCTTCATCGAACTGCGCCGCGGCAACACGCCCGCCTCGGTCGCCATCCTGGCGCAACTCGAACAACTCGATCCCAGCGACGGCATCGGCAGCTCGGTGGTGGCGTCGCTGGCGGCAGGAATCTAGCCAAGGAATATGGAATGAGCGCCGAGCACGACACCCGACAGGAAATCGGCCGGCTCAAGGACCGCATCGCGCAGGTCTGGGCCCAGCGCGAGCAGCTGAAGCAGGCCCTACAGACCGGCGCCCTCGCCCCGCGCGCCGGCTTGCAGCAACTGGAGGCGACCGACCGGCTGCTGTCGCATCTCGACACCCGTTTCAAGGCACTGTGGGATGCGGACCCGCCGCGCGCCGATATCCCGTTGCATCCGGCCGCGCAGTGGGCGCAGGCCACCGATTTAGAACCGGCCCACCTCGACTGCGTCACCGCCATCATGCTCAAGATCCTCGACGGCAAGTGCAAGATGGGCCGCTCGGAAAAAGCCGCGCTGACTGCCGTCTACGACGTGGTCCGCGAACGGCCCGGGCAGGGACTCGGCGGCGACGTCCACGCCCTGATCGCGCAGGCCCGGCAGGGCACCAACCCCGCATTGGCCGACGCCCTCCACGCCTGGCGCGTGCGCGCCGAAGCCCTGATCCCGAAGCCGGTGATGAAAGGTTTCAAGCAAACCTTGCGGACATCGTTGCCCATGCCTGACTTGCAAGAGGAGCCCACGCCATGAACTACCACGACATCCACCCCGCTCACGTTCAGGATCTGCGCGCCGACCCCGACCTGCTGATCCTCGACACGCGCGACGCGGCCAGCTACGCCCAGGGCCACATCGAAGGCGCCGAGCCCGCCTACGACACGCTCTTCATGCGGCTCATGAAAAGCCGCCAGCGCGAACGCCCGGTCCTGGTCTACTGCTATCACGGCAACAGCAGCCGCGACATCTGCCAGTTCATCGCCGGCTTCGGCTACGCCCGGGTCTACAACCTCCTGGGCGGCTGGCAGGGCTGGGCACAGCACCGCCAGTCCGAATCGGCCACGCCCCAGCCTGCTTCACATTCCGCGGCCCTGGCCGACTGGATGGCGGCACACGGCTTCCCGCCCGACCGCCTGCACGCTCGCATCGACAACGGCATGTCACCGCTCATGCTGGCCGCGCTCAAGGGCGAGCGCGGCCTGGTGGAGGAACTGCTGGAATGGGGCGCCGATCCCAACCACGTCAACGACGACGATCACCACGCGCTTTGGTTCGCCTGCGTCCATGGCGACCCGGAACTCGTGTCCCTGCTCATCGCCCGTGGCGCCAATGTCGACAACCAGAACGTCAACGGCGCCACCTGCGCGATCTATACCGCCTCCACCGGCAAGCTCGAGGTGCTCAGGCGGCTGGTGGAATCCGGCGCCAATCTGACCAAGGAAACCAGCGGCGGCTACACCGCGCTCGACAGCGCCTCGACTCTGCCGGTGCTGAAATTCCTGCGCGGGGTGGCGGCCGTTGCCTAACGAGCGCCTCTGGGTCGCCGCCAGCGACCAGCTGGCGGAAGGCAGCTACCTGCGAACGGAGGTCGCCTACACCGGCGAACCCGTTTCGGTCATCGTCTTTCGCCACAAGGGCCGATGCCTGGCGTATCGTAACCGGTGCGTGCACATGCCGCGCCAGCTCGATTGCGAGAAGGACGGGATCTTCGATGCGACCGGACAGTACCTGCGGTGTTCCATGCACGGCATCGTGTACGACCCCGTCACCGGCGCGTCAGTGAGCTCGCTGTGCAACGGGCAGCGGCTGACGCCCATCGGCATATTCGAAGACCCGCATGGCGTCTGGATCGACGACATGCGGGTCAAGCCCCTGACACGCAAGCAGCAAGACCTTCCGGAGTGACTCCAGGTAGGGCCTGTCGCACAACCCCGCTGCAGGCTTGCCGGACCATCGGCACCGGCCAGATCCAACCCGCACGCCTGATCGGAATCGAACCGATAAGCGCATAAAATAGGTCGCCACGACCGGCAGGCCTGTTCCCATCGTTATTTCATGAGCCTCATAGACGACAAATCCATTTTTACCGCGATGAAGCAGAACGGCCCGTTTGCCGTCACCGACGACTTCACGCTGGACCGGTCCTTTTCCAGGCAGACGCGAGACTGGGCCGAGCTGTTTGGCGACGATCGGCTGCTGGTCACCAAGTACCGGGTGGTCCGCGCCCAGGTCTTCGATCTGCTCCAGATCGAGAGCTTCGCGGAAATTCCTCGATTGCTTGCGGATCCGGTCGCCCGCGCCCAGCGCAGCGAGAGAGCGTGTCTGCTGCTGGGCAAGCTGTTCGACATCACCGGCAGCACGAGCGAAATCCGCAGCAAGATCAAGGAGTATGCCCAGACTGCCGATGCCGTCATCAACCTGATGCGCCGCAGGCTGCTGGCCCCATATGCTTCGCATGTCGAAACCAGCAACGAGATCGAGACCACGCATGACCCGGTGGACCTGTTGCTGCGCGTGTTCGACGACCGCTTCCACAAGAAGGCCCGCTTCGAGGCCAAGCGCAAGCTGGTCCTGATGAACCTGGCGGGCTCCATCGACCAGCGCGAGCGTGAAACGGATATCGAGAACAAGTTCTATGCGTTTCTCGAGTTCCTGAACCGCAATGTCTGGAGCCCCAAACTGAAGATCGGCGAGTTGGAGACCGCCTATTTGCTGAGCCGGCATGATCCGGACACCTTCAGCTGCCTGAGCGTCAAGGTGATCAGTTCAGCCGGTCGCGCGCGCCTCAAGGACCTGGGCGAAGGCGAAAAGCTGACGCTGCTGAAGCGGCGCGTGTTCCAGGATGGCGGCCGCGACATCCCCGTCTACGTCAGCGTGCGCAAGAAGGACTCCGCCGCCAAGGTGCTCAAGCTGCTGCGCAAGAACGAAAAGAACCCGGCCGTTGCGGTCGACGACGAACTGGGACTGATGGCCGTGCTGGACAACGTCAGAGACGTCAAGCGCTTCGTCCGTCACATGACCCGCTCCGCCATCAAGAGCGGCTCGCTCATGACGCTGGAGGATATTTCGGACACGCTGACCGGCGGCCATTTCCATTCGTCCTCGATCGGCAGCAGCAGCCAGACGCAGATGCTCAAGTTCTTCGCCCGGATGGGCGGCATGCGGGTGGAACTGATCATCCACACCAACCAGTCCTACCTGAACTATCGTTTCCAACGCGACATCGCCCACGACGAATACGAAGTGGAGCGCATCTTCGATTCAGGCGTGGCCGAGTTCCTGTTTCCGGGCGATATCTACAACCTGGACATGGAACTGATCCGCCAGTCGCTGCTGGATCAGTTCCGCAGGCACATCGAAGATTCCGGACGCCTGCACGAGAATGCCGCTTGAGTCGGTTTTCTGAATGAGGCAACCCGGCTCAGAGACGGCGGTGCTCGTTCCCCGCTGTTCATCAGATAACGCTTTGCCCGCCCGTCGTTATCTGAACAACTTCAAATAGGCATCGAACGCGTACATCTTGCCGCGCTTGCCCCCGGTGATTTCCTTCAGTATCCCGAACCGCTCCAGATCGGCGATCAGTTTGTAGGCCGACGCTGGCGACACGCCCGCGGCCTCGCCGACCCTGGCCGCATTCACCACCGGACGCTGGTAAAGATAGTTCACCACCTTCTGCGCATTCGCCGTGCGGCTGCCCAGCGTCTGCAACTGCGCTTCCACCTGCTTTTGCAGCTTGAGAATATTGTCGAACGTCGCAGTGCTGCTTTTTGCCGTCTCGATCACGCCCACCAGAAAGAACCGGAACCATTGCAGCAGGTCGTTCTTTTCCCGCACCCGCATCAGGTTGTCGTAGTAAAGCTGGCGGTTGCGCTCGAAAAAGTCCGACAGATACAGCACCGGCTGTTTCAATATCCCCCGGCTCACCAGATACAGCGTAATCAGCAGGCGGCCCACCCGGCCATTGCCGTCCAGGAATGGGTGGATGGTCTCGAACTGGTAGTGCACCAGCGCGATCTTCAGCAAGTCGGGGAAATACTGCTGGTCGTTGTGCACGAACTGCTCGATGTCGCCGATCAAATCCCCGATGGAAGCATGCACCGGCGGCACGAACACCGCATCGTCGATGGTCGCCCCGCCGATCCAGTTCTGGCTGCGTCGGAACTCACCCGGCTGCTTGTGCTTGCCGCGCACGCCCTGCATCAGGGTTTTGTGCGTCGCGCGGATCAGGCGTGCTGAGAAGGGCAACGTCCGCAACTTGGCGACCGCCTCGTTCATCGCCGCCACATAGTTATGCACTTCTTCCCAGTCGTCCCGCTTGTCCAGCGCCACATCCTCCTTATCCAGCAGCGCCTCCTCCATGTTCGTCTGCGTCCCCTCGATCCTGCTCGACTGGGTCGCCTCCTTCAGCACATGCATGCGGATGAATAGGTCGATGTTCGGAATGTATTCGGAGTACATGTCCAACCGGCCCAGCTCCCTGTCCGCCTGGCCCAGCAACTGAAGCAAGCCCATATCGTCCAATGCCCACGTACGGTTGATGGGGTTGGGCTGAAAGCTCTTGTAATGCGCCTGCTGGACATAGCGGCCAGACTGGAAATGCTTCATCGGAGCGCCTCGCGGGAATTAAAACAAGCCGGCTTATTGTTTTAGATTTTATTGAAAACCTAAAACAACGCAAGAGGCTAATTTAAACGGCTCCAGAAAGAAGTTCATTGCCCGCGGTGCCGCTTGCGCCATCTACACCACCTCCACCGGCAAGTTCGACGTGCTCAGGCGTCTGGTGCAGGCCAGCGCTGATCTGGGCAAGGAAACCACCGGCAGCTACACCGCGCTGGACAGTGCCTCGACGCTGCCGGTGTTGAAGTATTTGCGGAGGGGTGGGGGTGGCGGCTGCGTAACGCAGCCCGACTAAGGCCGCCTGCCAATAACAATTCGAACTGACCCCGTTAACCGCGACGGGTGATCTGCAACAGGTGGCTGTTGCTCGGCCATACCGGTCAAACCAAGAATCCCGTATGCCGATATTCGCGAACGGCTGCTTCCAATTGCCTTCAGGGCAGCACAATTCTCAATGCGGACCCAGGCCGTGCGCCCGGTAAACGTCGGTTCTTTGGGGTTTAGCTGCCCCTTGAACGCGGGAGTTCACCTGCGGGCGACAAGAGGCAAAGCAGGCTGACGCACGTCAAGTAGAGCGAAGGGTTACGCCCCACCTGAAATGAACTTTCTGGCTTGCTGAATCCGTTTCACCCTTAGCTTCAGCTCCATCTTGTCGGGCGGTTGGTCCATGAATCGAGCGGCTTCTGAACGGGAGTCGAACCCAAGACGGTTACCTAGGTGGAATAGCAGGAGCACATCAACATAACGCTTGAGTTGGAACACGAGTGATTCTATATCCTCTGTCTCCGAGCCGACATGGACAAACCGGTTCCGATGGCTGGTCAGATTTGAGAGAACTAGCTGCGATCGCTCGCGGTCTTTAAACATGAATGCGGCGCGTCGCGTTGCGACTTTGTAAGAGTCATGCGTGCTGTCCGTAAGGTACTCAAGGAGGCTCCACAACCGGAGAAACGTATCGTTCAGGTCGGCCGAATCGAGGGCGCGCACATATCTAATCAATGCGCGCTCGATGTCCTTGTGGTAGGAGAGGCTGGCCAATCGAGTGCGAAGATTCGTGGCGAACGCCAGTATCTTTGCGAACTTAGTCTTGTCAGAGAAGGTGCCAGCCGGGCGCGAGTAACCGGGATCGAACCAGAACGTCTCTGTAGCAAGTGCTCCGGCCGCATCGTGTACCGTGTGGAAGGGGGAGAGGCGAACGTCGTTGATCGGCGCGGGTCGACCGCTAGAGTGTCGCCATTCCTTGCCGCGGTTTAGCGCGAGATTCCAGCTGGCGCGAACAAGATCCAGGGCATCCAGTGCCCGCTCCGCAGCTTCGTGTGCAGAGCGCGCCTTCAAGTGTGCCGATACGCGCATGTAGCCACTTGGCAATTCGACGCCTAGAGCGCCACGGGACTCGCGTGCCAATCGTGCCCTCTCAGCGTACCCCTTCACAAATTTCGGTTTGAATGTAAGTGTGACATCTCCGACTTTGATTCTCGGCACCTCGATCATCCACCACAGTGAAATCTCCGTCAGCAGGCGGTGGGGAGTTCTTGCGCGCGACAGATAATCGCGCTCTAGCTTGGAACATGCCTTGAGAAGGCTGTCTGCGGTTATCGGTCTTGCGAGGGATGGGTCGTGGGCCACGAGCTGGACGATCCGCCTCTGCTCCGCTTCGGGCACCATCGAATCGAAGTCGACACAGCCACCGAGGATGATTGCGAAGTCTGAGTAGAAGAGCGCTCCAGACATGAAGCCAGTCGGGTCGCCCTCAGCCTTTTCCCGTTCTGCTCTCGCGGCGAGTCCTGGGAGGTCTGTGTCCTTGCGGCGAGAAGCCATTGCGCTGCCTGTGTAGGGATTATCGATCGCGCTAGCCGGCGCGAAACCGGCAAGCGCAGCGCCGCCGGTTGAGCGTCCGGTTCAGCGAGGGGTTATGCGGCAATTGGCGCAATCCTGCGGCGGCGAACGAGCCAGAGACCGGCAAGTGAGACGGCGAGGAGTCCCATGATGCTGGGCTCAGGAACAGAGTAATCACTGTATGCGAAGTCGTCTATTACTACGCCTTCTCCACTAGAACCATAGCCAGCATTGACGCCCCCAGTTCCTTGGAAAGTCACGGTATCAATGTTCAGATAATTCAGCTCAATCCTGGTTGGGGATGCCGTGTCTATGATGAAATGATCAAGATACAGTTCAATCCCGTCTCGAAACCCTCGAACGACCAGGTCTTCTCCGTCGTTCCAGGGTGACGTAATGAAAGCACTCTCGAAATTGAACGCTCGGTCTCTCCTAATTGTGGCGGCGCCAGTGCCTGTCCCTCGATACGCCACGTACATGCCTGACGTAGTGCCATTACAGTAACCGCCAGCAAATATGCTGCCAGTTGTCGAACATTCACCACGCAGGGTGGGCGCATAGAATGCCATGTTCAGGTTGCGTATCTCGCCAACCCCTCTCCACTCGAAGCCCTGATATCCATCGGGGATTACGTCAAGGGTGCTCGGAGATAAATCTTCAAAATCGAGCACAATAGGTGCGGCTTGAACGGAACTTAGACCATACGACAGAAACAATACTGCACCGAAGGTGCCAAGCTTCGCAGCCCGGACGAAATTCACAATGCATCCTCCATGCTCATGATTCACTTCAACCCGCCATTGCCCAATCCACGGCGAACGGCGGATGGTGCTCGGCTGCCGCGAATGCCTGCCGAGTGTCCCGAAGCACCCGTTGCCGCATAACGTAAAAGTGAGGGGCGCGGAGCGGGCGGCAGCGCCGCTTGCGGAGCGTCCCTCTCGACTGGCGGGTTAGAGGAGTTCTCTAACACGGACGATGATCGTAAGAATTGCACTTGCCGCCACAAGAACAGAAATAATCGGATGATCCTTAATCAGCTCGCCAAGAACGCGAAGGGAGAGACCATACTTCTCGGCCCACGTGGCATTGGTAAGCAGCGAATCATTCGAGGTGCGTTCAAAGAGGTTCGCGAGGATGTCCACTTTACGTAGGGTGGACTGATGGAGCTTGACGTATTCCTTGTTATCAAATGCGGCAGCTTCCTCTCTTCCTGAGAGGAAATCGCGTTTCGTGATTTTGTTTTTGTCGATCAGATTTTCCAGTCTTGGATGCCCAATGTAGCCAACGCCAAATAGATCAACCAGCGCACGCGCCAAATCGAACTTTCGATCTTCTGGAATCAGGATTGGACTGCCGCCGAGGCTCCGGTATCGGTGTTCAATTGCGGCAAAGCCGTAGTTTACGTCCCGCATGTTCCAGTGCACCCAACTGAAATGCTGGTGTGATGTGACGAACGAAAAGTATTGATCGAGCATCTTCCTTTCAAGGGCATCGTAGTGCTCATGAATTTCGCCAAATGGAATGTGTTGCTGCTCCGCGATGTGATGAATTGAAAAAGAGTCTGTTTGGCCGGACGCAAGATTGCGAACTGCGATCGAAGTGACGCGAGGGGTCTTGCCGTCTGTGCGGTCGTAGAAGCTTTCACACGAGTAATGCACAACAAGGGTTGTTGGCGCATGGTCGAGCAATTCTTCCATGTGCTTTGTTGTGGCCTTTCGACGTTTCAGTCGCTGAAGCTCGCGCCCCATGAATTGCTCCTCTAACGCATATTGGCCGACCGAAATGTCGGCTTACAAAGCGACATTTTGCGTGCCTGTTTTCTTATCGGCAACAAAGACAGCGTGTTAAATCCGCCGGGCACATTAGTTGCCCTGGGAAATCCGACATTTTCCCGGGATGCAACTCCGCATGATCTGGCGGACTCGCTCCTTGATCGAGTTGATGTCGGCTATAGGGGAAACTGCGGAAGCCGAGGCCATCCGCCCCAAGCGTCGGCTCCAGGTCCGTTGCTGACCAAGTTTAACCCACCAGAAAGCAGTCATCCGCGTGAAATCGCGCAGGCACCTCCACCGTCGGCTTCGGCCGAGCAACAGCCATTCTTAGCGCCTTAATCGACCGTCTGCTTCTTGCCGGTGCCGGCCCACCATCTCTCCTCCAGCGACGTCCCACCGGTTTTCAGTAGCACTCACTTCATCACCAACCCGAACTCCCGCGCGATCAGCAGCAGCCACGTCTCCAGCCTGTCCTCCAGCAGCATCTTCTGGTTGTCCAGGTCCTGCACCAAGCCGACGAACTCGCCGTCGATTTCCGCTTTCGAAGCGATGAAGTCGTAGCCGTCGGTGGGCCACTTGCCGACGACCTTGGCGCCGCGCGCTTTCACGAAGTCATGGAGTTCGCCCAGCGCATCGGCGAAGTTGTCGGGGTATTTTTCCTGGTCGCCCAGGCCGTAGAGGGCGACGGTCTTGCCGCTGAAGTCGACGTCGGCGAGCCGCGGCAGGAATTCGGCCCAGCTCTCCTGCTGGCAGTCGGCATCGAGGCCGGGCAGCAGGCCTTCGCCGAGCGTGGGGGTGCCGAGGATCAGGTGGTCGTAGCCGGCGATGAGTTCCGGCGTCGCCTTGTTGACGTTGAGCGGGTCGGCGATCCGCTCGTCGTCGGGAAAACGCTTCTTGATCATCTTGGCGATCTTGCGGGTGTTGCCGGTGTTGCTGCCGAAAAATATGCCGATGCGGGCCATGGTGGGTTCCTTTGTGCAGGTTATGTGAGCGCTGAGTCTGCGGTTCGCGAGCTGGCCCTTCGACTAGCTCAGGGCGAACGGGCATAGGTTCACGCTTCCTGGATAACGCCTAGCAAACGGCGCGCCGGGGCATGGGTTGCGGGCGCTTGCGACAAGCGGCTGATTTCGCTGGCGGTTTTCTTGCGGCCTGCGAGCGGGGTGTTGTTGCAAACCCGACAAGCCCCCCTTCCGGTTGGGTTCCGCACACGCGGGTTGGGCACGCTGCCAAAACATTCGCCAGCTAAAACAAGGAGTTGTTGTCCGGTGCGCGGCTGGCATGCGGCTTGCGATATCCGGGGTGTGTATCCGTTCAACCTGCCAGGAGGCAAACCATGCTTACCCTTACCCCCAGCGCGCTCTCTGCTGTAGAGAAATTCATCAAAGGTTCCGACACGCCGGTGGCGGGGCTGCGCATCTCCATCGCAGGCGGCGGCTGCTCCGGCTTTCAGTACGGCATGCGGCTCGAAGAATCCAAGGCCGAAGACGACGTGGAAGTGGCGGTGGGCGGCGTGATGCTGCTGATCGACCCCTTTTCCGCCCCGATGCTCGATGGCGTGACGGTCGATTTCGTCGACAGCCTGAACGGCTCCGGCTTCAAGTTCGAGAACCCCAACGCCACCTCCAGTTGCGCGTGCGGTTCTTCCTTCTCTGCGTGAAAACGTTCCTGTCCATGAACATTTTCTCCCTCACCCCCAGCCCCTCTCCCGCTCGCGGGCGAGGGGAGCCAATCTAGGAGACCGCCATGTGGGATTACTCGGACAAGGTCAAGGAGCATTTCTTCCAGCCGCGCAACGCGGGGCCGCTTGCGGATGCCAACGCGGTCGGCGATGTCGGCTCGATTTCGTGCGGCGACGCGCTGCGCCTGATGCTGAAGGTGGACCCGGAAACGGAAACCATCCAGCAAGCCCAATTTCAGACTTTCGGCTGCGGCTCGGCGATCGCTTCGTCGTCGGCGCTGACTGAAATCATCAAGGGCATGAAGCTCGATGACGCGCTGAAGGTCTCCAACCAGGACATCGCGGATTATCTCGACGGCCTGCCGCCGGAGAAGATGCACTGCTCGGTGATGGGGCGCGAGGCGCTGCAGGCGGCGATCGCCAACTACCGTGGCGAGGAGTGGAGCGACGACCACGAGGAAGGCGCGCTGATCTGCAAGTGCTTTGCCATCGATGCGGTGCTGATCGAGGACACGGTGCGCGCAAACAACCTGTCGACGATGGAAGACGTCATCAACTACACCAAGGCCGGCGGCGGCTGCGCCTCGTGCCACGAGGGCATCGAGGAGATCCTCGCCAAGGTGCTGGCCGAGCGCGGCGAAAGCTTCAAGCCGGTGCCGGTGAAAGCGAAGGAAGCGCCCAAACCCGGCAAGCTCACCAACCTGGAGCGCATCCGCCGCATCGAGGCGGTGCTCGAATCGGTTCGTCCGCAGCTGCAGCGCGACCATGGCGACATCGAGCTGGTCGACGTCGATGGCAAGACGGTCTACGTCAGCATGACCGGCGCCTGCGCCGGCTGCCAGATGGAAGCGCTGACGCTGCAGGGCATCCAGGCGAAGCTGATGGAAGAACTGGGCGAACTGGTCAAGCTCGTCCCCACCCGCGCCGGCTCGCTGGCACGCGCCACCAGCCAGCCCTGAGGAGCCGCTGATTAATTCGGCCCGTTCGCCCTGAGCTTGTCGAAGGGCATTTCATTCGTTTGAATTTATTGGATTTATTACGTTTATGGTTCGACAGGCTCACCACGAACGGAATAAAGCGTTTCCCTAAGGAGCCGATCATGCAAGGCATCTACCTCGACAACAACGCCACCACCCGCGTCGACCCCGCGGTGGTGGAAGCCATGCTGCCCTACTTCACCGAGCAGTTCGGCAACCCGTCGTCGCTGCACAGCTTCGGCAACAAGGTGGGGCTGGCGGTGAAGAAGGCGCGCATGCAGGTGCAGGAACTGCTGGGCGCGGAGCACGAGTCGGAGATCATCTTCACCTCGTGCGGCACCGAGTCGGATTCCACCGCGATCCTGTCTGCGCTCAAGGCCAACCCGGAGCGGCGCGAGATCATCACCACGGTGCTGGAGCACCCGGCGATCCTGTCGCTGTACAGCCAGCTCGAGAAGGAAGGCTACGCCGCGCATTACCTGAAAGTCGACGGCAAGGGCCGCGTCGACATGGACGAGTACAAGCGGCGGCTGTCGGACAAGGTGGCCGTGGTGTCGGTGATGTGGGCCAACAACGAGACCGGCAGCTTTTTCCCGGTGCTGGAAATGGCCGAGCTGGCGAACGCCGCCGGCGTGATGTTCCACACCGACGCGGTGCAGGCGGTCGGCAAGGTGCCGATCGACCTCAAGTCCAGCAAGATCGACATGCTGTCGCTATCGGGCCACAAGCTGCACGCGCCCAAGGGAATCGGCGTGCTGTACCTGAAGCGCGGCGTGCGTTTTCGTCCGCTGCTGCGCGGCGGCCACCAGGAGCGCGGCCGCCGCGCCGGCACCGAGAACACCGCCTCGATCGTTGCGCTCGGCAAGGCCTGCGAAATGGCCCTCGCGGCGATGCAACACGAGAACACCGAAGTGCGCCGCCTGCGCGACAAGCTCGAAGCCGGGATTCTGGCCCGCGTGCCGCACGCCTTTGCCACGGGCGACGTGACGAACCGCCTGCCCAACACCAGCAACATCGCGTTCGAATACATCGAGGGCGAGGCGATCCTGCTGCTGCTGAACAAGTTCGGCATCGCCGCCAGCTCGGGCTCGGCCTGCACCTCGGGCTCGCTCGAACCCAGCCACGTGATGCGCGCGATGGGCATTCCCTATACCGCCGCGCACGGCACCACGCGCTTCTCGCTGTCGCGCTACACCACCGAAGACGAGATCGACCGCGTGATCCAAGTGGTGCCGGAAATCGTCGCGCAGCTGAGGAAATTATCGCCCTACTGGGGCGAGAACGGCCCTTCGGCGGAGCCGGAAAAAGACTTCGCGCCGGTGTACGCATAGGGCCTCGCCCGGTCGGCCTCGCTTCATCGCGAAGGCCGATCCCCATGGGCCGGAACCTCGGTTTTTCATATTGAAGCGTATGTGAAGAACGACCGGGACGATGCTTCCCCGGTGGTCACAACTGCCGGATCTTCGCCAGCGCATCGGCCAGGCGCTCGGCCCCATCGATGGGCTTGTTCTCGAACACCATCATGTAGCGGTAGTCACGGCCGGCCTTGACCTCCCGCAGTCTGCCCAGCTTCAGCTTCAGCTCGGAATCCGTATTGTCCCGGTCGTCGCCCTTGGCCTCCAGCGCGATGATGCGGCCTGCCTTGGTTTTCACAATGAAGTCGGGATAGTGGTGTAGATGCACGTCACCCGGCCTTCGAACTCGGACAGCAGGCTTTTCAGGGCTTCCAGGCTGTCGCCGTGCATGATGCGGTAGTCGGTGCTGTTGCGGACGTACCTTCGGGCGCGGTGAACCTTGTCGAGTCCCGAAACGGCACGTCGTGGTGATGGTTAACGACCTTTTCTTTTCCTAACCAGTGCAGTGTTGGCATGTCGTTGGTTCTAGCGTTCGGATTTGGGCTAGTGCGGTGGCTACTCACGCCACAGGCGGACGAACTCGCGCAGGCACGGATCGCCGATTTGGCTGGTCAGATCGTGAATGGCTGACAATGTGCTCTCCCTGTTTTTGTTATGCCGGGTCACCCGATCACCTGTGCTGGAAGAAACAGCAGCAACGGGTTGTCCGGTGACGCCGTGAAGCCAAAGCGCCGATAGTAGCCTGCGGCCTGTTCGTCGAGCGCATCGACGAACAGGCCGATGCCGCCCGCTTCGGCGTAGATTCGTTGCGCCCGGGTCAGGGCATCGACCAGCAGCAATTCGCCCAGGCCTTTGCCCTGATAGTGCTTGCCGACGGCCAGCCGCCCCAGCCGCACACCTGGAATGCGGCGCGGCAGTTTCTTGCGCCAGGCGTCCGGCAGATGCCGGTTTTCGAGTTCGGCCAGGGTCAGCGCGTAGTAGGCGCAAATGCGAGCCGGTTCCTCCTCGAAGGTGGCGACGAAAGTCTTCGACAGCCCCTTGTCCTGATGCTGGCGGGCAACCTGCCGCAGCCAGTCGTTCAGTTCCTGGCGGCCGCAGTCGAACCCTTGCCGGTCATGGCTCCCAGTTAAAGGATGTACCCGCATCGTCTCGCTTGACCTTCTGATAGCGCTTCATAGCCGCCTTCAAATTGGCGTTGGGCTTGGGCGGGCTTTCCATCAGGTCGAGCAGCCAGTTCCAGTCGCGCGGCGACAGGCGGATGACCTCTTCCCGCTCGATGACGGCCTGGGCTTCCTTCAGCGCCGACTGCACCAGAAACTGATTGACCGTGGCACCGGTCAGTTCGGCAGCGCGGCACAAGGTTTCATAGACCTCATGCGGGACGCGTGCGCCGATGCGGTCTTGCTTGGTAGCGGTTTCCATCGTTACCTCCTGCGTTCGATTGAGCGGCCAGTGTACCACTGTCGCCAAAATGGCGCCATGTAGATGACGGGCTTTTCGATAGGTGCGTCATGATGCTACCCGGCACACCGTAAGGCAGGGCGGCCGGTCGGGCCGGTTTGTAGCAAACCCGACGAAGCCCGATTCGGCGTGCCATTGCCTACCGGAGTTGAGTCGGGACTCGGACAAATTCACCTTGCAATTCATGCGGATACGTTTTTATGCCGATTGGCATGCGGCTTGCAAATACTTGTGCATCTGCCGAACGAATGGATTCCGAGCGAGCATGAACCGCACCATCATCATCGACGACACCACCCTGCGCGACGGCGAGCAGACCGCCGGCGTGGCCTTCACGCTGGACGAGAAGCTGGCGATCGCCGGGCGGCTCGATGCGATGGGCGTGCCGGAACTCGAAGTCGGCATCCCGGCGATGGGAACGGAGGAGCGCGAGAGCATCCGCGCGGTGGCCGATCTCGAGTTGAAGTCGAAGCTGGTGGTGTGGAGCCGCTTGCGCGAGGCGGACATCGAGGCCTGCCGCGACCTCAGGGTGCAGCTGATCGACGTGTCGATCGCAGTGTCCGACGTCCACATCACGCGCAAGCTCAAGAAGGACCGCGCCTGGGTGCTGCAGGCGATCCGCGACCTGGTGCCGCGCGCGCTCGACCTCGGGCTCGACGTCATCGTCGGCTGCGAGGATGCCTCGCGCGCCGACCCCGAATTCCTGCTGCGCGTCGCCGAAGCCGCGCAGGAGACAGGCGCACGCCGCCTGCGCTATGCCGACACGCTGGGCGTGATGGAGCCGTTCGGCGTGTTTGATGCGATCGCCACGCTGCGCAGCACGGTCGACCTCGAAATCGAGATGCACGCGCACGACGACCTGGGCCTTGCGACCGCCAACACGCTGGCCGCCTGCCGCGCCGGCGCCACCCACGTCAACACCACGGTCAACGGGCTCGGCGAGCGCGCCGGCAACGCGCCGCTGGAAGAAGTCGCGCTGGGGCTTTCAAAGCTCTACGGCTTCGGCACCGGCGTCGACCTCAGCCTGTTCCCGGTGCTGTCCGATACCGTGGCCGCGGCATCGGGCAGGCCGGTGGCGTGGCACAAGAGCGTGGTCGGCGGCGGCGTGTTCACCCACGAATCCGGCATCCATGTCGACGGCCTGCTCAAGGATCCGGCGACCTATCAGGGATTCGATCCGGTCGAGGTCGGCCGCGCGCACACGCTGGTGGTCGGCAAGCATTCCGGCTCGCACGGCATCATCGCCGCCTATGCGCGCATGGGACTGACGCTGAGCCCGGCCGAGGCGCGCGAACTGCTGCCCGACATCCGCGTGTTCGCCGAGCGCGCCAAGCGTTCGCCGGCCGACCACGAACTGCTGTTCCTGTACCAGCGCATGATCGGCCGGCACGTGCCAGGCGAGCTGCATTGAGGTGCTGCAGGATGGACGATGCCATGTACGCCCGTGAAACCCTGACCGTCGCGCCGGCCCCCGGCCTGTTCGCCCTGCTGCGCGAGGACGTCGCCTGCGTGTTCCAGCGCGACCCGGCGGCGCGCTCGCGCTTCGAGGTGATCACCACCTACCCCGGCGTGCACGCCATCCTGCTGCAGCGCATCGCGCATCGGCTCTGGCGCGCGGGGCTGCGCTATCCGGCGCGCTTCCTGTCCTGGTTCGCGCGGCTGCTGACCAACATCGACATCCACCCCGGCGCGACCATCGGGCGGCGCTTCTTCATCGACCACGGCGCCGGCGTGGTGATCGGCGAGACCGCCGTGGTCGGCGACGACGTCACGCTGTATCACGGCGTCACGCTCGGCGGCACCAGCTGGAACAAGGGCAAGCGGCATCCCACGCTCGGCAGCCACGTGGTCATCGGTGCAGGCGCCAAGGTGCTGGGGCCGATATCGCTGGGCGACCACGTGCGTGTCGGCGCCAACTCGGTCGTGGTCAAGGACGTGCCGGCGCACCGTACGGTCGTGGGCATCCCGGGCCGCGTGGTGCTGCGCCAGGACGAAGGCGAGGCCAACGCGCTCGGCATCAACCTCGACCACCACCTGATCCCCGACCCGGTCGGCAAGGCGATCGCCTGCCTGATGGAGCGCATCGAAGTGCTGGAAACCACCCTGCGCCGGCAGGGCGAGCCGGTCGATGGCCAGTGCCAGACCTGCGAGGCGGAGGACCTGTGCGGCTCGGAAGTCGCGCGCACGATGCGAAAAATGTGAGCCCCCCATGGACCTGATGGATTTCGACCAGACGACGCTGTATTTCGACGACCCGGTTTCGCCCGAGGTGGAGCGGCTGATCGACGCAGCAGGCGCGGGCTACGGCTCGGACGAGACCGAAGGCCTGCTGCTGCGCGCCTACTTCCTGGCACCGACCCAGCTCGTCGTGCTGGTGGCGCTGTACCGCACCTACTTCTACCAGCATCGCCTCGACGACGCGCTGATCGTGGCCGACCGCACCCTGGCGGCGGCCGGGACGCGGCTAGGCTTTCCGGCCGAGTGGGAGCAACTGCATGCGCAGCATCTCGGCTACGCCGCGATGCGCTCGATCGGCCTGCTGCGCTTCTACCTGATGGTGCTGAAGGCCGCGGGCTACATCAACCTGCGCCTCGGCCGTGCGGAACAAGGCGAAGCCATGCTGGAAAAGCTGATCGAAATGGACAGCCACGACCGCCTCGGCGGCCAGGCCCTGCTCGACGTCTATCGGGCCGCGCTGCAGGAAGAAGTCGCGGCATGAAACACAACCAAGCGGGATTATTCAACTGTCCGTTCGCCCTGAATCATGAGCCTGTCGAATGATCGAAGGGCTCGTCACTGGTGCGCATGACGCACCCTCCCTAAAGGAACCATCATGCACGACCTGACCCTGGACGAAGCGCTGGAAGACCTCTCGGCCGCCGAGGAGTTTCTCGAGTATTTCGGCATCGACTACGACGCACGCACGGTGCAGGTGAACCGCCTGCACATCCTGCAGCGCTTCCACAACTACATCGGGCAGGCGGGCGAGCTGCCTGCCGACAAAGCGCCGCGCCGCGCGGTCTATGCGCGGCTGCTGCAGCAGGCCTACCAGGACTTCGTGACGTCCGACGCGCTGACCGAAAAGGTATTCAAGGTCTTCCACATGCACGAGCCGCAGACGACCTTCGTGCCGCTAACCGAGATCACGCTGAACAAGGCTGCCGAGCCCGCGGTACCCGCAGCGGGTACTTGCGGGTGCGGCAGCAGCGGATCATGCGGCAGTTCGATGGGATAAGCACGTCATGGAACAGCGATTCGACTTCGGCGAAGCCGTGCGGCTGACGCGCAACGTGCGCAACGACGGCACCTTTCCCGGTCTCGATGTCGGCAACCTGCTGATCAGGCGCGGCAGCGTCGGCTACGTGATGAACGTCGGCACCTTCCTGCAGGACCAGGTTATCTACACCGTGAACTTCCTCGACCAGGGCCGCGTGGTGGGCTGCCGCGAGGAGGAACTGCAGCCGGCGGACGCCACCTGGGTGGAAAGCCTGTTCGAGACGCGCGAGAAGGTGTTGACCCGCTACTCGCTGGCTGTGAACGGCGAGGTGCTCGCCGCTGCCGGCACCGAGGGCGAAGTGTTCAAGGTGCTGCGCGACCTGGCCGACGGCGTGCAGTACCACGTGCGCTTTCCCGGCCACACGCTGCAGGTCCCCGAATCCTGCCTCGAGCCTGTCCTGAGCCAAGTCGAAGGGCCTGTCCTGAGCGGAGTCGAAGGGCCTGTCCTGAGCGAAGTCGAAGGAAGCGAAGCGGATGGCTGAACTGAGTCGGCCCGGCGTGGCCTACCTCGAACTCAAGGCGGCGCAGAACCTGTTCGGCAAGCCGCCTGCGGCGCTGGAGGCAGCGGAACGTGCCCGCGTGCGCAGCCTGGCCGCCAGGCAATACGGACTGGAAGCACGCGTGCTGGCGGCACCGGAAGCGCGCGACGCCATGGTGCCCCCGGCCACGCTGCGTGCCGCCATGAACGAAATCCGCAAACGCTACCCCGATGAAGCCGACTTCCTTGCCGACCTGCAGCACAACGGCCTCGACGAAGCCGGCTTGATGCACTCGCTGGAACGCGAACTCAAGGTCGAGGCGATCCTGGAAAAAGTCGGCACGCGCGCCGCGCAGGTGTCCGACATCGATGTCGAGCTCTACTACCAGTACCACCCCGACCAGTTCCGCCGGCCGGAAACCCGGCGCGTCCGCCACATCCTGGTCACCGTCAACGACGACCTGCCGGACAACACCCGCACGGCCGCGCAGGCCCGGATCGAGGCCATCGCCGCACGGCTGGCGCGCGATCCGGCGCGTTTCGAGGAACAGGCGATGAAGCACTCGGAGTGCCCCACCGCGCTGCAGGGCGGCCTGCTCGGCGAGGTGCCGCGCGGCCAGCTGTACGCGGAACTCGATGCCGCGCTCTACCAGATGGCCGCCGGCGAGATCAGCGCGATCCTCGAATCGCCGATGGGCCTGCACCTGCTGCGCTGCGACGGCATTACCGCGGCCGCCGTGCTGACGCTCAAGGAAGCGCGCGGCCCGATCCGCACGCACCTGGAACAGCGCCGAAAGCGCGTGTGCCAGCAGGCCTGGGTCAAACACCTGCAGCACAACGAATAGACCGGGCCGCACCCGCCGCATGATCCTCAACCGAAGCACGCAGTACATCCTTCAGGCGCTGATGCATATGGTCGCGCATCCGTCGAACCAGCCCGTGCTGGCACGCGATCTGGCCAAGCAGCTGCGTCTACCCTCGCCCTATCTGTCGAAGCTGCTGCAGCAACCCTGCCGGGCGGGCTGGCTGTCGTCGTCGCGAGGACGAGGCGGCGGCTTCCTGCTGAATCCGGGTACCGAAAACCTGACTGTGCTGGACGTCGTCATGCTGACCGAGGGCGAGCACGCAAACCGCGATTGTCTGCTGGGATTCAAGACCTGCGACGACGCGACGGCCTGTGTGCTGCATTGCCAATGGAAACCAATCAAGCAGGAATTGCTGGGCCAGTTTGTCGGCTACACGCTGGCGCAGCTGGCCTCGACACGCAGGCGGCCTGCCTGGCTGGGCAAGCCGCCAGGCGACGGCGATAACCGCAGCGGAAGGGCCTGACAAGAATTCACGCTAATCGTCATCGTCGTCGTCGCCGATCCGACGGCGCGGCACCGTCGCGGGGTCGGCGATGATGCCGCGGTAGATCTCGACGCGATCACCCGGCTTGAGCCCGGCGTCGAGCCTGGCGAGTTTGCCGAACACGCCCACTTTGTTACTTGCCAGGTCGATCTCGGGAAACTGGCGCAGGATGCCGGAGCGCTCGATGGCGTCCTGCACGGTGCAGTCCTCGGGCACTTCGATGCGCAGCCAGACTTGCCGGGCGGGTTCGGAATAGGCGACGGCGATCTGCATGATGGTCGTCCTCAGCCTGCCGCCGGCTGCGGAAGGGCAGCCTCGGGCTCCGCACGCGCCGCCCGACGCCGGTCGAGGATCCGCTTGCCGGCGAGCAGAAAACCCACCGCCAGGAAACCGCCGGGCGGCAGGATCATCAGCAGGTAGCCGCGGTAATCAGGAATCAGCGTCAGTTCCAGGAAGGCGAAGTGCGGGCCCAGCAGCAGATGCGCATTGGCGAACAGGGTGCCGGAACCGAGGATTTCGCGCACGCCGCCGATGGCCACCAGCGCGGCCGTGAAGCCCACCCCCATCATCAGGCCGTCCGCCGCCGACTCGAGCACCGGCGATTTCGAGGCGAACGATTCGGCGCGCCCGAGGATCGCGCAGTTGACCACGATCAGCGCGATGAACAGGCCGAGCACCTTGTACAGTTCGTGCGCCCAGGCGTTGAGGCCCATGTCGACCAGCGTGACCAGGGTGGCGATCAGCACGATGTAGACCGGGATGCGCACCTCGGCGCTGACCAGGTGCCGGATCGCGGAAATCAGCACATTGGACGCCAGCAGCACGGCCGTGGTGGCCAGCCCCATGCCGAGCCCGTTGGTGGCGCTGCCGGTCACGGCCAGCGTCGGGCACAGCGCCAGCATCTGCGAGAACACCACGTTGTTGTCCCACAGGCCGTCTTTAACAATGCGTGCGTAACTCATGTCTTGGCTCCTTTCATCTCGCCGAGCATGCGCGGCTTTTCCCGGGCGAACAGTTCGAGCCCGCCCTTGACCGCGCGCACCACGCCGCGCGGCGTGATGGTGGCGCCGGAAAACTGGTCGAACACGCCGCCGTCCTTCTTGACCGCCCATTGGTCCACCGGCGGGTCGCCAAGCGACTTGCCGGAGAAGGACTCGATCCAGCGGCTCTTGGCGGGCTCGATCTTGTCACCGAGGCCAGGTGTTTCCTTGTGGCTAAGCACGCGCACGCCCAGCAGCTGACCGTCGCGCGTGACGCCCATGATGCAGGTGATGGCACCGGCATAGCCGTGGCCGACCGTCTGGAACACGACCGCCTCCACCTGCCCGGCGCGGCGCGCGCGATAGACGGTGACCTCGCCATCGGCGCCGGCAATCATGACGGTGTCCTTGAGCAGGTCGTTGTCGTACTTGCCGGGCAGCACCTGCGCCAGCGACTGCTGGAGGTCGCGTTCGTGCGCCGCCCGGATGTCGGCTTCGGTGGTGCGCGAGGCCAGGGCCAGCGCACCGCTGGTCAGCAGCGTCACGCTGCCGAGCAGCACGGTCTGATACGAGAGCTTGGCGCGCAGCGCTTCGAGCTTCATGTAGCGTCCCGCTTCGCGGCTTCGGGCACCAGGGTGTCGCCCTTGCGCGTGCGGCCGTAGATGCGCGGCTTGATGTATCGGTCGATGAGGGGCGTGGCGGCGTTCATCAGCATGACCGCGAAGGCCACGCCTTCCGGATAGGCGCCCCAGGTGCGGATGACGTAGGTCAGCAGGCCGCATCCCAGCCCGAAGACCAGTTGCCCGGTCGCGGTGTTCGGCGAGGTGACGGGGTCGGTAATAATGAAGAACGCACCCAGCATGACGCCTCCCGAAAGCAGGTGAACAACCGGTCCGGCGTAGTGTTCCGGGGCGAGCAGATTCATCAGCAGCGCAGGCAGCGCCACCCCGGCCAGCATGGCGACCGGCGCGTGCCAGGTGATGATGCGGCGCGCAATCAGGATCAGACCGCCAGCCAGGATCAGCAGCGCGGCGGTCTCGCCCAGGCTGCCGCTGCGCTGGCCCCACAGTGCCTGCAGCGGTGCAAAGTGGCCGGCCAGTGCCTGCTGCAGGTCAAGCCCGCGGCTGAACTCGGTCTTGACGTGGCCCAGCAGCGACGCGCTGCTGACGGCGTCCAGGTGCTGGCCGCCGAAGGTCACGGCGAGGCTGTCTAGCGCGCCCGGCAACTGGGCCATCGGCGCCACCCAGGTGGTCATCTCGAGCGGAAAGGAAATCAGCAGCATGACGCGCGCCGCCATCGCCGGATTGAACACGTTCTGCCCCAGCCCGCCGAACACCTGCTTGCCGATCAGCACGGCGAACAGCGACCCCGCCACGGCGATCCACCACGGCGCCCAGGGCGGCAGCGACAGCGCCAGCAGCCAGGCCGTCAGCACGCCCGAGCCGTCGAGGATCGCCGGCTTCACCGGGCGCTGCTGCAGCTTCAGCATGAGCGCTTCGCCGGCGACGGCAGCGAGCAGTGACACGGCCCACAGGTACACTGCCGGCCAGCCATAGAGCCAGAATCCGAACAGGGTGGCCGGCAGCAGCGCCAGCATCACCGTCGCCATGATGCGGCCGACGCTGCTGACCGCATGGGCGTGGGGCGAGTGCGCGATCGGCCTCATGCGGCGACCTCCGTCTTCGCAGCCGCCTGGGCGGCAGCTTCTCTGGCAGCCTTGGCCGCCTTGCGCGCTTCGGCCGCTTCCTCGCGTTCGCGGGCGATGCGCTGCATCCGTGCCGTGCGTTCCTCGGCCAGCTTCCTGGTGGCTTCCTGCTTGAGCCTGCTGCGCGCCTGCGACATCAGCTCGCCCTTGGCGTAGTTGAAGTAATGCACCAGCGGAATGCTCGACGGGCAGACGTAGGAACAGGAGCCGCAGGCGATGCAGTCCTTGAGCCCGATCGCCTCTGCGCCCGCCAGGTCGTCGCTGCGGATGCGGGCGGCCATCTCGAGCGGCAGCAGGCCCACCGGGCAGGCGCGCACGCAGGTCGAACAGCGGATGCAGGGCGCGGGGCGGGTCAGCCCGATCTCGGCCTGCGTCAGCGCGAGCACGCCGCTGCTGCCCTTGACCACGGGCACGCTGGTGTGGCTCAGCTGATGCCCCATCATCGGCCCGCCCAGGACCAGCCGCGCGGGCGCGCCATGGAAGCCGCCGCACGCATCGAACAGCGCCTGCACCGGCGTGCCGATCGGCACCTCGAGATTGGCCGGGGCGGCAACGGCGCCGCCGCTGACGGTGACGATGCGCGATACCAGCGGGCGGCCGAGGCAGATCGTCTGCTGCACCGCCCAGGCGGTGGCGACGTTGTGCACCAGCACGCCGATGTCGGCGCTGCGGCCTTCGGCCGGCACTTCGCGGCCGAGCAGCACCTGGATCATCTGCTTGTCCCAGCCCATGGGATACATCGCAGGCACCATGCGGATCTCGACGTCGTTTCCGGCTGCGGCTTGGCGCATAGCGGCCAGTGCCTCGGGCTTGTTGTCCTCGATGCCGACCAGCGCGCGCCTGGCGCCGACGGCGAACTGGATCAGGCGGATGCCGGTGACGATGTCCGCCGCGCGCTCGCGCATGATGCGGTCGTCGCAGGTCAGATAGGGTTCGCACTCGCCGCCGTTGATGATCAGCGTGTCCACCCCGCTCCGGCGCGACAGCTTGAGCTTGACCGACGACGGGAAGGTGGCGCCGCCGAGTCCGACGATGCCGGCGGCGCCGACGCGCTCGGAGATCTCGTCCGGCGCGAGGCCGAACGGGTCGGCCGGCAGGTCGGCGTCGACCCAGCGCGCCTCATGGTCGGGCTCGATGGTCACCGTGGCGGCAGACAGCCCGGACGGATGCGGCGACGGATGGTCGCCGATGGCCACCACCCGCCCCGACGTCGGCGCATGCACCGGTGCCGAGACGTTGCCCTGCCCAGCGCCGATGAGCTGGCCGGCCAGCACGGTGTCGCCCACCTGGACCACCGGCTTGGCCGGCGCGCCGACATGCTGCTGCAGCGGCACGAACAGATAGGGCGACAGCGGCAGCGCACGGATCGCCGCATCGGCCGAGGAGGTCTTGCGCCCCTCGGGGTGAATCCCGCCACGCAGTCTGAACAGTTTCATGCCGCCAGCATCTCCTCGCCGAGGACCACCGGCTGCGGCACGCTACCGGGCTTGCGCCAACCCCACGATTGCAGGGTCGGCGGCACCGGGCGCAGCAGGATCGCCTCGGTCGGGCAGACCTCGACGCAGCTGCCACAGGCGGTGCAGGCCTCCTTGAACACGGCATGGACATGCTTGGCCGCGCCGAGGATCGCGTCGGTGGGGCAGACCTTGTAGCAGCGGGTGCAGCCGATGCACAGTTCCTCGCGCACCTCGGCGATGCTGGGCACGGCGTCCGCCACGCCCGACAGGTCCGCCTCGACCCCGAGCCGGGCCGCCAGCGCCACCACCACGGCACGTCCGCCCGGCGGGCACAGCGTCACCGGCGCGGCGCCGTCGGCCAGCGCCTGCGCCGCGCCGGTGCAGCCGGGGTAGCCGCACTGGCCGCATTGCGAACCGGGCAGCAGGGCCTCGAGTTCCGCCACCAGCGGATTGCCTTCCACCTTGAAATGGCGCGCGGCCAGGCCCAGGATCAGGCCGAACGACACCCCGAGCGCGGTCAGACTGGCAATTGCAGCGATCATTGCATTCCCTCCTCAGGCCAGGCCGGCAAAGCCCATGAAGGCGAGCGACAGCAAGCCCGCCGTGATGAATCCGATGGGCGTGCCGGCGAAGGTTTCCGACATCTGCGCCAGCGCCAGCCGTTCGCGCAGGCCGGTGAACAACAGCAGCACCAGGGTGAAGCCGAGCGCGGAGCCGAAGCCGTACAGCAGGCTCTCGACGAACGCGTGCTTCTCCTGCACGTTGAGGATCGCCAGGCCGAGCACGGCACAGTTGGTGGTGATCAGCGGCAGATAGATGCCGAGCACCTGATACAGCGCGGGACTGGATTTGCGGATCACCATCTCGGTGAACTGCACCACTGACGCGATCACCAGGATAAAGGCGAGGATGCGCAGGTACTGGATGCCCAGCGGCGCCAGCAGCCAGTGCTCGAGCAGCCAGCTGGCCGCAGTCGCCAGCGTCAGCACGAAGGTCGTGGCCATGCCCATCCCGAGCGCGCCGTCCATTTTCTTCGACACGCCCATGAACGGGCACAGGCCCAGAAACTTCACCAGCACCACATTGTTGACCAGTGCCGTACCCAGCAGCATCAGCAAGTATTCGCTCATTTGCTTCGTTCTCCTGCCTGTTAGTTCGCAAGCGCCGTGCCAAATCGAAGGACAGGAACAGTGCACGAAAAATCAAGGCACTGGCACCGGCGGCACCAATTAAGTGCGCCAATAGTTTGTCGCGGACAAGCCCAGGCGAAATCTCCTGTCGCAAATCCTACAAAGCACGCCGCCTGTGGAACGATCGCCAGCCTCGTTCCTTGCTGGCACGCATGTTGCTGAACGTGATCTGTCATAAAGGGATATTTAAATCGCAATGAGACAGCCCGACGCACCCGACGACACGACGCCCCCACCGGAAGATTCCGGGGGCCCGTCTCCTGCAGTCCCGCCGCAGGTCTTTCGCCAGGTCGTGGAGCAGGCGGCGCTGGCCATCTCGATCACCGATGCGCATGCCCACATCCTCTATGCCAACCCGACCTTCGAGCGCGTGACGGGCTACTCGGAAGCCGAAGTGATCGGCAACAACGAATCCATCCTGTCCTACCGGGTCACGCCCAAGATCGTCTATGAAACGCTGTGGGCGCAATTGAAGCGCCAGCGGCCGTGGAACGGCCTGCTGGTCAACCGGCGCAAGGACGGCAGCCGCTATCTGGCCGACCTGACCATCACGCCGGTCGTCGATGAGTCGGGCCAGACTACGCACTACCTGGGTATGCACCGCGATGTCACCGAGGTGCATCGTCTCGAACGCCAGGTGCAGAACCACAAGGCGCTGACCGAATCGGTGGTGGACGCTGCCCAGGTCGCCATCGTCCTGCTGGACGAGAACGAGCGCGTGCTGCTGGACAACCAGGAGTACAAGAAGCTGATCGGCGACCTCGGGCGCGAACCCGCCGCCATGCTGATGGTCACACTCCGCGCGCAGTTCGGGCCCGAGCTCGAGCGCGCGCGCAGCAAGCGGCGCAGCCTGTCCAACCGCGAGGTCCTGATCGAACAGCCCGGCCGGCCACCGCGCTGGTTTACCTGTTCCATCTCCTGGTTCGAGGAACAGGACGTCAGCGCTGACGCCTTCTACGAGCCGGCCAAACGCAACTACCTGCTGCTGACCATCCAGGACATCAGCGAGCTCAAGCAGCAGCAGGAGGCCATCCGCATCAACGGCCTGCGCGCCCTGCTGGCCGAGCAGGAACGGATCCAGGGCCTGCGCGAAACGCTGGCCGGTGCCGTCTATCAACTCGAGGGGCCGCTCAACCTACTGGAAGCGGCAGTCAAAATGCTCGACCGCCGCCGAGAGAACGGCGATGAAGCGCCCCTCGCGACGGCGCTCGACGATGCCGTGCGCAATAGCCGCGAAACCCTGGACACGCTGCGCGCCAGCATTCCCGACGACGCCGGCGAGCGGGTGCAGGCAATCGACCTCAATACCATCCTGCGCGACATCCTCAAGCTTTCGACGCCGAGTCTGCTGGCGGCAGGCGTGGTTGTGGACTGGCAGCCGGGGGCCATGCTGCCGCCGGTGTCCGGACGCATGACGCAACTGTGCACCCTGTTCAAGCAACTCATCGACAACGCCGTGGAGGCGCTCAACGAAATGCGCGGCGGACTGCGGGAATTGCGTATCCGCACGCAGGGCTACAGCGACCATGTTGAAATCGTCATCGAGGACAGCGGTCCCGGCATCCCCGAAGAATGGCGCTACAAGGTCTTCCAGCCCTTCTTCACGACCAAGGGTGCCGACCAGCACCACCTGGGCATGGGGCTGGCCATCGCGCAGGAAACCGTGGCGCGGCATGGCGGCATGCTCGACATCGATCCAGCCTTCCTGGCTGGTTGCCGCATGCGCGTGCAGCTGCCGTGCCCGCAGGGGGAATCGTCATGACGACCCCACAGCGTGACGACTGGGACGAACTCCAGCACGAACTGCTGAAGACCGAACTCGAGACGCTGTACCACGTCAGCCAGGTGCTGTCGCGCTCGCTCGACCTCAAGGAAACGCTGAGCGCCGTGCTGCGCGCGCTGCACGAGGGCGTCGGCCTGGAGCGCGGCATGGTCAGCCTGATCGAGCCCGATACCGGCGCCCTGCTCGTCGCCGTGGCACACGGACTTGATGAAACCTACATCGGCGAAATCCGCTACCGTTCCGGCGAGGGCGTGGTCGGCATGATCCTCGAGGAGGGGGAGCCGATCGTGGTCGAACGCATCGCCGACGAGCCGCGCTTCCTCGGCCGTCTCGGCATCTACGATCCCCAGGGCGCATTCGTCGGCGTTCCCATCCGGGTGGGCCGCAAGGTCGCCGGCGTGCTGGCGGCGCAACCGGCACCCGGCGCGGAAATCCTGCTCGAGGAATACACGCACTTTCTCGAAATGGTGGCCAACCTGATCGGCCAGAGCGTGCGGCTCAACCGCGACATCGAATCCGAGCGCCGCTCGCTGACCGAGGAGCGCGACAGCCTGCGCCGCACCGTGCGCGGGCAGTTCGGCTTCGACAACATCATCGGCCACACCCAGGTCATGCGCCGGGTATTCGAACAGGCGCGGCTGGTGGCCAAATGGAACACCACCGTGCTGATCCGCGGCGAGACCGGCACCGGCAAGGAACTGATCGCCAACGCCATCCACTACAATTCGCCGCGCGCGCGCAGCCCCATGGTCAAGCTCAACTGCGCGGCGCTCCCTGAGAATCTGCTGGAGTCAGAACTGTTCGGCCACGAAAAGGGCGCCTTCACGGGTGCCGTCGCGCAGCGCAAGGGCCGCTTCGAACAGGCCGACGGCGGCACCCTGTTCCTCGACGAGGTGGGCGAAGTCTCTGCCGCGTTCCAGTCCAAGCTGCTGCGCGTGCTGCAGGAAGGCGAACTCGAGCGCGTGGGCGGCACGCGCACGATCAGGGTCGACGTGCGCCTGATCGCCGCGACCCACCGCGACCTCGAAGCCGAGGTCGAGGCCGGGCGCTTCCGCGAGGACCTGTACTACCGCCTCAACGTCATGCCGATCTACCTGCCCGCGCTGCGCGAACGCATGGAAGACATCCCAGACATCGCCCGTTTTCTCGTCGACAAGATCGGCCGCCAGCAGGGGCGCGAACTCGGGCTCACCGAGGCAGCCTTGCGCGTGCTCATGCACCACGACTGGCCGGGCAACGTGCGTGAACTTGAGAACTGCCTGGAGCGCGCTGCCGTACTGACCGAAGGCAACGTTATCGACCGCGACGCCATCCTTCTCACCGGCATCGACGAGAAGGTCTCGATGGGACGCGGCGCCATCCAGGCCGTCGACCTCGACGACCCCAACCTCGACGAACGCGAGCGCGTCATCGCCGCGCTGGAACAGGCCGGCTGGGTGCAGGCCAAGGCCGCGCGCCTGCTCGACATGACGCCGCGGCAGATCGCCTATCGGATCCAGATCCTGAAGATCAAGGTGCGGCAGATATGAGCCGGTTCACGCCCTGCAAAGGCAAGACCGCCTGCCGCGACGACGGCAAGCAATGCCTGACATGCGGACGCAGCTTCGAGGAAATCACCCGCACCCGTGAACTGATCGATGCGCTGGCCGAACTGGCCTGCATACAGAACTACGACAATGTCGGCGAATTTGTCGCCTACATTGCGGGCAAGGTGGAAAAGAAAGTCCGGTTCCGGCGGGAGGGCAAGGAAAGCGGGTAGCGCCCAGCTCGGATACCCGTTCCATGCGCAAACCAAGCAGCAGAAATAATGCCGCTTACGGACCGATGCCATCGGTCCGCCACCCGCAGGTGATGCTTGCGCTGCGAAGGTTTACCAGCGACCGCTATCCTTGGCGTCGCCGTTGTTCCCTTCAGGGTCATAACAGCTGAAATCGCGGTCCCGGTCGATCGCCTGCGGCACGTAGCCCGGCAGATCGCTATCGCCGAATGCGAACACATAAATCAGGTTCGGGTTCTCGACATAGCCCCGAGACGCGTCACCCGGCATTTTGGTCGGGTCGGCAATGTAGGCAAGGAAATCGTTGTCGTTGGAGATAAACAGGGTGTGCCGGGTTTTACCGTCGATGACCACGTCCTGGCCGAAGGCAAGGCCTTCGATCTTGGAGGGAATGAACAGGGGATCGATGCCAGCTCCCTTCAGCTTTGCGACGATGTCCAGGAACGGAATTTTGGGCACGGCATAGCTGGACAAGTCGGCATTCGGACCGGTCACGCCGGAAATGTCCTCAGCGCCATTCAGGTCAATCAGATAAAGCTTCTTGACCTCGGCAGCCGAGGCTTCCTCATCGAGTCCGGGGGCGTCGGCCATGCCGCTGCCGTCGCGTTCATCGACCAGGAACTGATGGTCGTTGACAGCGACGATCTCGCTGACGCCCGAGCCGTCCGTGAGCTTGTAGGCATATTCATGGGTGGTGCCGCGCTTGATGTCGATGGTGACGATGCGCAGGCTTTTCTTCTTGTCCTGTTCGAGATTCGCCTGCATGAAACCCACCAGCATCCTGCCATCCGGCGTGATGGCCAGGCCTTCCATGCCCTTGTTCGTGACACGGCCAACCGCGTTGTTGTCGATTTCGACGTCCTTCTGCGGGCTCAGCGTGGATATCGCCAGGTTGTCCGGCAGCTTGAAGGAGTTGATGCGCTTGCCGGACTTGCGGTCGAACTGGTGCACATAGGGACCGTATTCATCGGAAATGAATACGCTGTTGCCGTTTCGGGCAACACGAATGGCTTCGGGGTCGAGGCGGGCATTGTTAGGGTTGGTCGAAGGACGGGAAGGATCGAAATTGTCGGAGCGGCCGGTAAAATAGTGGGTGTGGTTCACGGCATTGAGGGCAGGTTCGCCGGAACCCAGGTCGAGGCCGACGCCGCTGCCATAGACCAGGGGCCTGGCGCTCGACAGCAGGGTGGTGTCACGCAGGATCGGCGTCAGCGTGAAGGGCAGCATGGAGCCCGGTTCGCTGGGGGCGAGGTTGAAACTGAAGGTGTGGAAGCGGTCGATGTAGGATACCGTATCGTCGACCAGGGGATTGTAGGGGTTCGCATTGGGGCCGCGATCGGGTAGGGCGAGGAAGATGCTGCCGCCCGCATACGCGAGGCCTGAGCCGATGCCGCCGAGACGGTTGCCCGCGACGCCGTTTTCCAGCGGGGCAGCGGTCTGCAGGGCCAGGTCCTGATACGTGCCACTTATGTTGCCGATAGCGATCAGATCGACGCTTGCCTGGGCCAGCGTCGATGCGAACAGCGGGGCAATCAGGAGGGGAAGCAACGTCTTTCGATTCATGAGCCAACTCCATATTCAGGTGGAAGAGAGGCTCGAATTGTCTGCCCGCAATGTGACAGGATGACGTTGGACGGAAGTCATCAGCCGCCTTTCGTTGTTGGCCCCGAAAGACCAATCTTGAGACAGACAGGCACATTTCAGCGATCGGAATATCATGCCCGAAGCATTCTGATCATTTTCATTGGCAGGACCGTGACGGGAATATGCTAAAAAGGCAGGGGCCACGGGATTCCAGACTTGCACACAAATGGATCATGCAAATTTTCGAAGTCACGACGCGAATCCGGAATCCCGAAGCGGGCGGTGCGCTTCAGGTTCCTTGGGTAGCGACAGACGCGAGGAGGCCGTCCGCTGATGCGCGCGATAACGAAAGGGCTCGGTCGGCTGCTGTTGTGGATTATCCTGCTGGCCGCCACGGCCTGGGGCGGCGCAGCCCTGTGGTTCGACGGCCCCGGCTCGCGGCCGCTGGCCGCGCTTCTCGCCATGCTGTATTCGCTGGCGTCGCTTGCGTCCCTGCTGATGCTGCGCCCCAGGCGCCGTGCCTATGCAGTGTTTGTGGCACTGTTCGGCGTGGTGCTCGTCTGGTGGCTCAGCCTGGCGCCGAGCAATGAGCGTGACTGGCAGCCGGATGTGGCCCGCCTTCCGACGGCGGAAATCCAGGGCGACAAGGTCACGATCCACAACGTGCGCAACTTCGACTACCGCTCCGAAACCGACTTTACCGAACACTGGGAGACGCGCAGCTACGACCTTTCAAAACTGCGCGGACTGGATCTCTTCGTGATCTACTGGGGCTCGCCCAGCATTGCTCACACCATCCTCAGCTGGGATTTCGAAGACGGCCAGCAACTGGCCGTTTCCATCGAGACCCGCAAGGAAGTGGGCGAGAGCTATTCCGCCGTGCGCGGATTTTTCCGCCAGTTCGAGCTTTACTATGTGATCGCGGATGAACGCGACGTGGTGGGGGTTCGCACGAATCACCGGCATGAGGACGTCTACCTCTACCCGCTGCGCACGCCGCCAGCCAGGGCCCGCGCGATCCTGCTCGATTACCTGAAAGGGATCAACCGCCTGGCCGAGCACCCCGGGTGGTACAACGCCCTCAGCACCAACTGCACCACCACGATCCGTCTGCACGTGGCCGACGTGATCGCGGGCGTGCCCCATGACTGGCGCTGGCTGGCGAACGGCTACCTGGACGAACTGCTTTACGAATTGGGGGTCGTGAACCGGGAACGGCCCTTCGCGGAATTCAAGAAGCTGAGCTACATCAACCCGAAGGCCAAGGCACTGCCTCTCGACAGCCACTTCTCAGCGGCGATCCGCGAGGGCCTGCCCCCAAGACCAGCCCCACCCGCCAATTGAGTTTTCCCGGCAATCCCGGATGTGCCGGACAATCCGCTCATCCCGACACATATAATTGAGCGCAATTCGAACGTCCGGATAGCCGATCATGCCCACACACCGCCGTTCCCCCCCAACCCTTCACAAGCTGCCAGCCTTTTTTCAGGCTTTCCGCGTCATCGCCCTGATCGGGCTGGCCACGCTGATTCATCCCACACCGGCACTGGCGGGCGAACCGCAGCAGGCGACCGAGGCCTCGCGACCTAAGATCGGCCTGGTGCTGGGTGGCGGCGGCGCGCGCGGGTCGGCACATGTCGGCGTGCTGAAGGTGCTGGAGGAACTGCGCATCCCCATCGACTACATTGCCGGCAACAGCATGGGCGCCATCGTCGGCGGACTGTACGCCGAGGGCATGAGCCCCGACCAGATCGAGCACGAGCTCAAGACGATCGATTGGGACGATGTTTTCTCTGATGCGCCCCCGCGGCCGGACCGTTCGTTCCGCCGCAAGCGCGATGACGACACCTACGCCGTCCAGGCCCGTCTGGGCTTCAGCGAAGGCAGGGTGAAATTTCCCTTCGCCATCGTCCAGGGCCAGAAGTTCGACCTCGAGCTCAGTCGCCTGACCCTGCCTGCAGCCCATGTCAGTGACTTCGACAAGCTGCCCATTCCCTTTCACGCCGTCGCCACCGATATCGAAACCGGGCGGGCGGTCGTACTGAAATCGGGCGACCTGGCCCTGACGATCCGTGCCAGCATGGCCGTTCCCGGCGCCTTCGCACCGGTGGAGATAGACGGCAAGCTGCTGGTCGACGGTCTGGTGTCCAACAACGTGCCGGTCGACGTCGCGCGCGCCATGGGTGCCGACATCGTCATCGTGGTCGATGTCGGCAGCGGCCTGTACAAGCGCGACGACATCAAGGGCGTCCTCGACGTGGTGGCGCAACTCACCAACATCCTGAGCGATCGCAACGTGGCGCAGCAACTGGCCACCCTCAAACCCACCGACATCCTGATCCGGCCCGAACTCGGCAAAATGAGCGCGGGCGATTTCAACAACGCAGGCTTCGGCATCAAGAAAGGCGAGGAGGCCGCGCTGGAGATGCTCCCGACGCTGAGGCATCTGTCCGTCGACGCAGCCACCTATCAGCGATACCTGGCCCACAGGGGGGTCCGCGCCGGGCCGCCCGTGATCGACTTCGTGCGCCTGGACAATCAGTCGAACATCGGCGACGAGACCATCCTGTCGAATATCACGCTCAAGCCGGGACAGCCGCTGGACACCACCGTGCTGGAAGCAGAAATCAGCAGGATCTATGGCATGGACGTATTCGAGACCGTGCGCTACGAAGTGGTGGAGGAGGATGGCAGGACCGGCGTAATCCTGCATGCCAAGGAAAAGGCCTGGGGGCCCAACTACCTGCAGTTCGGCCTCGAGCTTTCCAGCAATTTCGAGGGCCTTTCATCCTACAACCTGGGGGTGCTGTATACGCGCACCGCCATCAACAGCCGCAACGGCGAACTCCGGTTCGGGGCGCAATTCGGCCAGGATGCAAGCATCTCTGGCGAGTGGTATCAGCCCATCGACGCGGCGTCCAACTACTTTTTCGATATCGGGGCCACCGCGAGGCGCCAGGTCTTCAACGCCTACGTCGGTGACGATCTGAGCGCCGAGTACAACATCTATTACACGGGCTTCGACCTGGCTGCCGGCCGGGTATTCGGTGCCTGGGGCGAGGGCCGCATCGGCTACCGCATGGCCTTCGGCCATACCGATGTGCTGGTCGGGGCGCCGACGCTAAACGACTACGATTTCCGTCTGGGCCAATTTTATGGCCGGCTCGGCGTGGATACACTGGACAACGTTTCCTTTCCCACCCGCGGCAACCGGGGTCGGCTGGAACTGATCACAGCCCAGGAATCGCTGGGGTCGGACACCAACTACAACCAGGGCCTGCTGACCTATGTCCATGCCTACTCCTGGGGACCGAACAACGTGGTCGGCGGATTCAGCCTCAACGTCACGCAGGATGACGACGCGCCGCTGGAAAGCCAGTTCTGCATGGGGGGCTTCCTGCATCTTTCCGGCTACCAGCCGTGCCAGTTGATTGGACAGGACAGCGGCCTCCTCAACGCCGTCTACTATCGGCGCATCGCCAACATGACGCTCCTGAAGGCCTATATCGGCGGCTCGGTCGAGTACGGCAACGTCTGGCAGGAGCGGGATGACGTCTCGTTCAGCAACGGCATGTTCAACGGCAGCCTCTTTGTCGGTGCCGACACGCCTGTCGGCCCGGTGTATGTGGGGGCAGGATTCGGCGAAGGCGGGCATTACAGCGGGTTCCTCTACCTGGGCTCGCCGTTCTAGGTCCTCGTCATCCCGGCGCGTATCGTGAACGGGACCGTCCGATACGGCCAATCAGCATGACGGGGCCGATGCAGATGGAACGATGCTGCCGCTGATCCGGCAACCCGGCCAGACGGATGTTGCGGACGATCGAAGCGGATTGACGCGTTCTGCTACCCGCCAGCCTGTTTTCTGTTGCCTGTTCAGCAATGACACCGGCTCGGCTCAATGCATGCCACGATAGTCGTTCAGAATCGCTACGAGTTCGTCCTCCCATTCCTGCAGCACCGGACCGGCCGACGGCATGCGTTCGCGCCATTGCGCCAGATCGTCGCTGCTGATGCGGATGCCGTCCGCATCCTTTTCCATCGTCAGGCGCAGCGGCAGCAGGTTGAGAAGGGCCGGGGCGGCGGCGAGCGCCTGCTGCACCTGCTCCTGCTTGCCTACGAAAGCGATGCGGATGCCGGGGTCGGCATAACCGCGCTTGACCAGGGCATGGTCGATGGGTTGCACCTTGACCAGTTGGTAGCCATGGTCGATCAGCGCAAGGCTCAGGTCGTCGAGCGCGGTCTGCATGCTGCCAGCCTTGCTGGCGGAAACCGGGGTCGCGGCCGCCTGCGCAGTCATGATCATCAGGGCAAGCGCAAGAAACGGGGTCTTCATATTGCAGCCTCCTCTAGAATGGCCAGATAGTCCTGCTTGAGCTGCCGGCACCCCGATTGCAAGTCGGGGGCATTCCACTGCTCGCTGATCCAGGCAGGGTTGACAGCAACCAGGTCGATGCCCTTTTCACCCTCGATCAGGGTGATGCGGCAGGGCATGATCTGGGTCGTGAGTTTGTTGCGGCGCAGGGCTTCATTCATCATGTCGAAGTTGCAGAAATAGACGATGCGCACCGATTTCGCCTCCCATTCCTGCGGCACCAGCCTGCTGTCGATGGCCTGCTGGCGAACGAAGGTGTAGTTGCGGGCACCGATGGCCAGCTTGACCGCCTCGGTAGCCTGGTCCAGGGTGCGTCCCGGCACGAACAGGGTCAGCAGTGCCGGCTCGGCGGCTTGTGTGAACCCGGCCAGCAGGGTGAGCATCAGCATCAGCACGTATTTGTAAAGCCTAGTCATATTTGGTTCATTAGACATTTCTTATATTTACTATAAGCAATACATGTGCCACTTTTATGACAGCAGTCTGCATGCAGAAATACGTCCACGATTCAATGACTTGTGCAAAGCGACGCCAGGGCGCTTGCAGAAGGAAGGGCGTGATTCTCGTGCAGGATGCACCAAACCGGAGGTGGACGGTGCCATGAAGGGGGCCGCGAAACGCGTCCAGGCGCTACCCGAAGGCACCGCCGCAGAGGAGAATCACGTATGGGCGTCTCGGTCCCTGACCGGCCGCCCATTCAACGAAAAGGCCTGCAACTCAAACAGTTGCAGGCCTACGATTCGGATGACGCCCACGAGCCCTGACGAACCGGGCTATCGGACCCACTAGGCATTCCCCTGAACGCCTTGTGCACTACACGCCGTGTCGGTGCATCTCGCGCATGCTCTTGCTCAAACGAGATCCGACCAGCGACACCAAGCGGAGTCCTTCGAGCACCCCGGGATCCTGGACCAGGCGTAGGGCACACACCAGGCCGCCTTTCGCCTGCGGGGTGGTCGCGAGTTCCCGGCTCGCCTGAGTGAAGGCATTGGCCATGGATACGAGGAAATGCTGATTCTCCGGGCGATCCAATTCCTGCAGCAAGTAGATCAGTCCTTCATTGCGCGTGAGGCGGTCGAGCAATGTGATGCCCTCGCTCATCGCCCCGGCAAGCCGCGTCACGATGTCATCCGACATCGCGTCCCGGGCGGCGGTAACAAGATTCGCAAGTTCTGCGAGCTGATGCAGGTCTTCGGCGTTGGCCGTTGCGGCGGCAGGTGTTCCTGTCTCGGTGGTCATGTTGCAGCTCCTCAGAGTAGACCGCGTACGCTGGTCCAGTACATCTTGTTGTAGGACATCTTGAACCAATGCATCGGCTTGCTCGGCGGCTTCAGATTGGGCGGGTTCTGGTAGTTGAACATCGCGTAGGTCGCGCTGTCGTGGCCGGTTTCGATGAAGCAGTACACCTTGCCGTCATAGTCGCGCACTGGCGTGCCGATCTTCACGATCGATGAGATGTTCTCGGAAATCACCTCGGCTTCGAAATGTGCGGCAGAACCCGTCTTGCTGACCGGCAGGTTGGTGGTGTCTCCCACGACGTAGACGTTATCGTGACCATTCAGGGTGAGCTTGTGACGGTCGGTCGGAATCCAGCCGCCCTCGCCGAGCCCGTTCTTCTCGATCACTTCCATGCCACGGTGCGGCGGAATCGCAATGAGCAGATCGTACGCGTATTCCGTGTCTTCCTCGCTCTTCACCACTTTGTTCTTGACGTCCACTTCCTTGACGTTGAAGAGGGTCTCGTACTCGATCCCCATGCGATCGAATTCGGGCTTGGCCCAGGTCGCCACTTCCTTGATCGTGTGTATGCGGCCGATCGGATAATGGTACTTGATCGTGACCTTTTCGCGAATACCGCGCGCCTTGAAATAGTCGTTCAGCGAGAAGATGACTTCGACCGGTGCAATCGGACACTTGTGCGGAACGCCTACGACGACAGCGATCTTGCCGCCCTGGAATTCGCGCAGGCGCTTGAACATCTTCACCGCCCCGGCTTCGGAATAGAAGGTCTCCGCGCCTTCCGCCAATCCGGGAATCTGCTCGGGCACGATGCGCGATCCCGTGGCAATGACCAGGACGTCGTACATGTGGACCTTGCCACTTTTGGTTTTCACCTGATTTTTGTCGAGCTCGAACTGCTCGACGGGGTCGACGTGAAAATCGACGCTCGATTCGAGCAGGCTCGCCTGGTCGCGATACAGTTCGTCCGGCATCATTTGCCCGAAGGCAACGTACAGTAGCCCGGGCTGATACATGTGCTTGTCCGAGGCGGACAGCATCGTGATCTTCACCTTGCCAGCACGAATTTCTCCGGACAGGCGCCGGGCGAGGTTGTTGGCCACGATCGTCCCTCCCGTGCCACCACCGACGACTAAGATTTTCATTGCATTCTCCTAAGCATTATTTTCAGGACGTTCCTGGCCATCGCCCATCCGGGACCCGCACACGCAAGCTGCATCACTTGGCCTTGCGAACCTTGATGTGCCAGACCCCCTCGATTTTCTCGTTGCTGAGCATTTCGTGTCCGACCTTGTTGACCCACTCCGGCACATCGGCACCGGAGCCTTCGTCGGTCGACAGCAGCTCGATCGTATCGCCCACGCTTGCCTGTTTCATGTGGGTGATCAGCTCCATAAGCGGTCCGGGGCAGAATGTGTCGCGCGCGTCGACGAGTTTGGTTTCACTCATTGTGGTGTGTCCTTTCGTAATCTCTTTGTTCAATGCAGCATCGGCTTCAGAACGTGAGCAGCTGGCCGTCCTCGGCATCGCTCAGAAAGCGCGTCAGGCCTGTTGGGGGGCCAAGCTCGCTGTCGAGATCCTCTTTGGTGATTTTCATCAAGTCCAGCGCCATCGAGCAGGGAAGCAGTTTGGCGTCGCCCAGCTCGACCGCCTGCTGGAACAAGGTCTTGAACGGCGGCACGCCTTTCTCCGCAATGAGCAACGCCCCGAGTTCGCCCTCGGCAGGGGCATCCGCGGCACGTCCCTTGACAAAGTAAGTCAGGGCATTCATGGACAGGAAAACCGTCACCTCGTCACCAGTCGCGGCAGCGACCGATGCAAACATCGCGGCCATCTGCATCTTCTCGCGCGTGCCGGTCACGCACACAATGTTGAATTTTTGGGGCATCAATAGTTTCCTCGATTTGCGTGTCGGAACGCCCTGGCGCTCCTGCTTGCCTGCGAATGTTTCTCTTTCAAAACCTGTCTGTTCAAAAACGCCCGGATGGCGTCAGACGATGCTTACTTCTTGTGCCAACTGTAACGCTTGATCAGGATGACGCACGCGCTGTCGAGCACATACCCGACCGCGCCAATGACCAGGATCATGCCCATCAGATTGGGATAGTCCAGGCTTTCGCGTGCATCCTGAATGGCGAACCCGAAGCCGGATGTCACACCGAGAAACTCGGCAGGGATCAGCACGATCCATGCGACACCCAGGGCCAGACGAATGCCGGTCAGCACGTCGAAGGTGATGGCCGGCACGATAATCCGCGTCACGACATGCCAGGGCTTGGCACCCAGGTTGCGCGCCACCTTGAACCAGTTCGGGTCGACCTTTGCCAAACCTGCGGCCGTTGAAAACGTCACGGGCCAGACCGTGGCAATCGCGATCAAAAAGATGATCGCCTGGTCCCATTCCGGAAACACGATCACCGCAACCGGCTCCCAGGACAGCGGGCTGATCATCCTCAGAAACTGGAACGGCACATTGGTCAGTCGCTGGAACCATCTGATCCGGCCCATGAGGATGCCTAGCGGCACCCCAATACAGATGGCAATCAGCAGGCCATACCCCAGGCGAGCGCCGCTGGTCTGCAGCGCATGCGGGATCGTCTCGTTTTCCCAGAGGGCAGGGATTGCCTTGAATGCCTCGACGACGCCGAAATCGGCAAAGTGGGCGTATTCCGGATTCTGGGTGAGGAGGTAGATGCTGACCCACCACAAAGCGAAAAGTATCGCGAGACCTCCGAAGAAATTCCCGAGACTGCAGAATACGCACCCGACCATGTAGGTGAATTGGGAGGCATACGATCTGGTGACCGGGCCACCCGCGACTGACGCGATGGAGTTGCTCATCTCGTCGCCCCTATAACTTGTTGGCTGTGAATTCGAAACTGCTGCCACCGAATGACAGGCACAGCTACGCGCTTGAAGAGCCTAACAGGCATTTTTCTGTTCATGTCCGTGATGGGTTTTCAACTTGATCGTTGATCGCAACTTCCCAGGTCTCGCTCATACCGAGACCGCCTGTTTGCCGTTCTTGTGCTTGATCCATCAGGCACCACCACGATGCCAGCTGTAGTGCTTGATCAGCATGACAAGTGTCGTGTCGAGCACATAGCCGATCGCCCCGATGGTGAGCACCATCGCCGTGAGATGGTCGTAGGAGAGGGTCTGGCGTGCGTCCTGGATGGCATATCCGAGACCAGAGGTCACGCCGAGATATTCCGCAGGGACCAGCACAATCCACGCGACACCGAGTGCGAGACGAATGCCGGACAGGACGTCGAAAGTAATGGCCGGCATGATGATTCGGGTCAGCATGTGCAAGGGGCGGGCGCCGAGATTGCGCGCCACCCTGAACCAGGCAGGATCGACCTTGGCCAGGCCCGCCGCGGTGGAGTACATGACCGGCCACACGGAGGCGACCGCGATGAGAAAGATGATCGACCCGTTCCACGTCGCGAACACGAACACCGCGAGAGGGGTCCAGGAGAGCGGGCTGATCATTCGCAGCAACTGGAAGGGCGAGTTGCTCAATTCACGGAATCGCTTGTTGCGCCCGACCAGGATGCCGATCGGCAGGCCTATTGCGATGGCAATGGAAAGCCCGTAGCCCATGCGAAAGGCACTGGCGTAAATCGCATTCTGGATTTTCCCCGCTTCCAGCAGATACGGAATGGCCTTGAGCGTGGGCATGAGGCCAAAGGCGGCGAAACTCTGCGTTGAAGGATTGTTGGCTATGTAATAGCCGCCAATCCCCCAAAGCAGCATCAGGATTGAAAAGCCACCGATCGCCCAGGCAAGTTGCTGGAGCGCCGGATGCTTGATCCACCCGGCGGCACCCGCTCTGCCGACGGTCTCGGCGGCTGTACTCATGTGCTGATCACCTCGACACGCTTGAACGGATCCCCACTCTGGGGAACGCTGGCATCCTTTTTCCAGCTCGGATTGGCTTCGAGTGCCTTCCTGACAAAGGTGTAGTTGACCAGATCCTTGACCACGAAGTCGCCCTTGAGTTTGTCCAGGAATGCCGTGTCGCCAGTCAGCGTCGTATCCTTGAGCTTATCGACGATGAGACTTGTGGCGGATGGGAACGGCCAGGCCTGGAAGTTGATGCGGTCCTGATCCCAGGCCGCGTTCTGGATGGCATGGGGATTCTTGTAGTAGGCCGGGTCATAGAACAGCATCGCCCGCTCGACCACTGCAGACGGCATGGGCAGATATCCCTTGCCATCCTTGGACAGCATCTGGGCCATCTCCTTTCTGTTCGCGCCCAGGTGCAGCTGCGCCTTGATGATGGCGTTATGCACCGCCTGCGCCCAGGCCGCCCGGTCGGGATCCATGACGTCCGCCTCGTGCATGACCACGACGCAGCAGGGCTGCCCCTTCCAGATATCGCCATTGAATCTGAGAATCTTGCCATTGGCCTTGAGTTCACCCATGGCGCAGAACGGCTCGGCGACGCAATAGCCGTCGATCTGCTTGGACGCCAGCGCGGGCGGCATGTCGGGTGGGTTCAGAATGAGGAAATTGCACTCGTTGGGCGCCAGCTTCGCGTTCTGCGGGCGGATTACCGGCGTGATGCCATGCGCCTTCAGCAGCATCTGCGAAACGACGTTGTGCATCGAGTACCAGAACGGCATCGCGAACTGCTTGCCGCCCATATCCTCGGGCTTGGTAATGCCGCTGTCCTTGTGGACGACCATGGCCGAGCCATTGGTGTGGTCCCAGGCCGTGATCTTGACCGGGAAGTTGTTGTTGTAGCGCATCCAGATGGGAATCGGGGCAAGCAAATGCGTGAGGTTGAAACGGTGGGATGAAAACGCTTCGACCAGCGGTGCCCATCCCCGTATCAGCGTCGGCGGCTCGGAATCAAGCCCTTCAGCCTTGAAATAACCCATTTCATGCGCCACCAGTAGCGCCGCCGCGTCAGTAATCGGGATATAGCCCAGCTTGACCACGGGGTCGAACTTTTTTTCCGCCGCAAACGAAGGCGTTGGCATCATGCCGCCGAGTGCTGCCATCGCAGCCCCCGCCTTGAGGAAGCTGCGCCTGTTGACGCCCGTGCCCAGAATGCTGCTGAATCGCGGGTCGTGATCCAGCAACAGATCCTGATCGACAATGCCGTCGCCATGCGTTTTGTAGTCGAGCTCTTTGCCAACGATCTTGTCGGCGTGCTGAGTGGTAAATTTCTTCGTCATTTCCTATCTCCTTGAGAGGATTACACCGTCTTGATTCAAGCCTGTGCGTCTGGGCTTGTGAGTATTAATGAGTTGCCTCCATGGCCTCCGCACCCCCTTTCGCATGCGCAGCCTCTTGGAATGTAGACATCAGGCGGGTTCGCAATTCCTGCACGGCGGGGTCATGACGATCACGCGGATCAGGCAGCGCCACATCGAGTTCATGAACAATGCTTCCGGGCGAACCGGCCATGATCACGGCGCGATCGGCCATGATGACGGCCTCGTCGATGTCGTGCGTCACGATGACGATATTGAACCCAAGACGTTTGGCAATGGAACGCACGTCTTTCTGCAGCGAGGCGCGAGTGAAGGCGTCAAGCGCAGAGAAGGGCTCGTCCAGCAGAAGAATTTCCGGCTCCATGACCAGGGAGCGGGCGAGTGCCACGCGCTGCTGCTGGCCGCCCGAGAGATCCTGCACGTTGGATTCGGCAAAATCCTGCAGTTCGACGAGCTGGATTGCCTCGGTGACGCGCTCACGGATTTCGCTCTTGGACCAGCGGCCGAAGGTCAAACCGACCCCCACATTCTGCGAAACCGTCATCCAGGGAAACAGGTGCGGGGCCTGAAACATCATGACCCATCGAGGGGAGGGACCCGTGACCTCTTCGCCATTGAATAGCACCCTGCCCTCGGTGCCCCTGGTCAGCCCGGCCAGAATGTGCAGCAGGGTGGACTTGCCGCATCCGGAACGGCCAATGATCGCCAGCGCTTCGCCTGGAGGCGATATCAGATCAACGCGGTTGAAGGTCGGGACCTTGCGCGAGGGGTAACGCTGCGAGAGCCCTTCGATCTTGATTTCGGTACCACGTATCGACATCCATGAACTCCTTACAAAATGTATCTCTGCCTGAAGGTTTCGCTAACGGCCAGTCGATCCTGTCGGGCCTCCGCGAAGCGCGGCGCCTGCAGAAGCTTGATCAGACGCTTCTCAGACGCTGCCCGATCTCGTCCATGTGGCGTGCAAGCTCTTCTTCGCTGAACAATCCGCGCTTGAGCATCGAATGCGCCAGCGCCAGGAGTTGCCGCTCGGGGAAGGGCACGTCCTCATAGATCGTCTCGGACAAATCGTCCTCCTCGGCGCGGCGCTCGAGCGAAGGCAGGACGCACGAGCCGGGCTCGACCTGATCGTAGGGCTTGACACAGGAATCGGCCGCGAGCATGTCGCAGGTCGCTTCCAGGTCGATTTTCCAGGGTGGATCGGGATTGGTGACGCCGTACTCGACCGCCAGATCCTCCCACACCCGCCCTCGTGTGCGGACCTCCTCGAGCACACCGATCGGCGTCGTATCCGTTCCCTGCCAGCGCTTGTACGCCTGATTGCCATTCTCTGCCGTAGCCATGACCCGCTCCTTAGCTGTCTGTGCAAATGTTGATCAATGGTCGTGGTGAACCGGGCGGTTCGCCTTCAGCACCGGTCGTTTGGCGTTCGAAGTAATACCGGGCTTGGGCACGGCAACGCCGATAAGGCAGTCGCGGGTCACGATTTCCGTCAACTGGTCTTCGGTCCAGCCTTCGGTACCCTCGGGACGCACGGGCATCACGATGTAGCGGGTCTTCTGGTTGGAGTCGGCAACGCGAACCTCGACTTCGGGCGGCAACTGCAGGCCGAATTCCGAGAGCACCTGCCGTGGCCAGCGCACCAGGCGGCGACGATAGTTGGGCGTGCGGTACCACTCGGGCGACTGACCCAGAATGGGACGCGGATAGCATGAGCACAGGGTGCACACCACGACGTGTTTCAGGGTCGGGGTGTCGGCCAGGACGCGCAGGTTGCAGTAGTCGCTGGGGGTGCCGAACTGGGTCGGCGGACTGGTCACCCAGTTGACGCCAACGGCCTTGCTGGCTTCGACGCCATCGTCGATGCAAAGCTTCTTGTACTCGGGATCCAGCCAGGCCTTGGCGACCAGGCGCGCTGCCGGCACGGGGCCGAGGGTATGCACGTATTCCTTCCAGACGCGATGGTCTTCAGCCGAAAACAGCCCCTTTTCGATGGCAAGCTCGCGGACAGCCATTTCGAGAATTTCGAAATCGCTGACTTCATCGACCATCGGCGCCGGCTTGTGGCTGTGGTCGTGGTCATGGTCATGGTGATGATCAGACATGTGTTTTTCCTCTTGTCAGTAATGTCCGTGAGTCGAATCAGGCCGACTCAAGATAACGTTCCGGGATCTCGGTCTCGACCGTATCGTTGGCGAAGGCGTCGGCATACTCTGGCCAGAGTTCCTTCTGCGGAAACACGATGCTGTAGAACCACTCGGAGTGATCCTCGTTGCCGAAGGCTTCGTCTTCCGCCGCCGGGCTCTCGTACACCAGCCTGACGATCGTGCCGACGGCACCGCGCGTATAGGTCATGGTGCGGGTGTAGAACAGGTCGGGCAGGTCCTTGATGCGGACGCGGTCGCCCTCCTTGAACTTGGCCTTGCCCGCCATGCCCTTGAAGCACTGCGGATCGCCGATGCCGGTGGCCATCTTGGCGTGGTGGGTTCTGTCGTAAACAGGCTTGTGGCTCATGGCAATGTTCCCTCGTGATGGTTACTTGGTCTTTGCGGGGAGGTACTCGCCCAGACCCTGCCCGGACTTCGCGCGCTCTCTCAGTTCGACAATCTTGTTGTGCAGTTCGGTCAGCGTGCAGTACTGCTTGTCGACCAGGATGCGGGCGGCGGTCATCAGCCAGCGCCCGTAGTAGGGCATGCCGAGATAGACCGTCTGGCCGACATCGACGTTCTGCTTGCGGCGACGCTCTTCGGCCGTCCACACGCCGCGCCAGGCAAGGCATTCGCAGGTGGCAAAGGTATTCAGTTCCCAGACCTCCTCTTCCTTCTCCTGATACACGATCGGCGCATCCTGTTCGCCGCCGACATCGTGCGGCGTCCGCGTATAGGCCCTGAACAGGGTATGGTCGATTTCCGTGGGGGCAGGGGCGTGCGTCTGCTTGTGCAGCGCCGGCTGCAGTTGTCCGACAGTCTGGAGATGTCGGAGAACCTCTTCTCTGGTAGACGATGACATAAGTTTTGGACTCCTCTTGTAATTGACAGGCCTGTCGGCGCTACGCCTAACGAACGATCAACATTCACGAACAGGCAGAATTCGCTTCTGTCGATTCTTAGACATCAACGACTCGATGCACCTTCTTGTCTTCCACCGTCGCACAGGACGACATCGCAAGCCATCGATGTTCACCACTATGGACCAGCCGAACATCGTTTCCCAAGACTAAATTCCGATGCGGTCCATAGGAGTTGGCTATGGACCGGAATATCCGGCTTTGCTCCCTGTACGCGTGGCAAATCGGGCAGGGGCCAAGCGGCGTCATGTGCGGCGCGCCAGAAAAGTGTAGTAATTGCATGCCGCGAAGAAGGTTCCGTTTTTCATCGCCTCTCGCTGCTCATCGAGCCAGACATCCACGGCCTGGGCTGGCAGCAAGCCCGCCCGCTTGACATACGGCACGTACGTTTCCGCGAACGACTTGAAGTAACTCCCTTTTCCGATTTCAACGACGGCATCGCCCCAGGCTGCCGTCAGCGTCAAACCGAATTCCGGCAGCAGCCGCGGTAGATCGCGCATGATTCGCGGGTTGTTGAAGGTCGCGTTCGCCAGGGCCATATCCATCTGATGGCCAAAGCCGTGGTCCGGAAACCCGTACGTCAGGGACGCGTAATCGCCGTCGAAGATGACCACCGTGCCGCCCAGACGAACGACGCGCGCCATTTCTTTCAGGACGGCCGCGGGCTCGGTGACGTGACTGATCAGGGTGTGGGCGATCACGACATCGAAGGATGCGGCGGGGAAATCGAGCTTGTGGGCGTCGCCCACCTGGAAAACGAGCTGGTCGCTGACATTCTCGGCGCGCGCGAACTTGTTCGCGGCATCGATGAAATGACTGCACTGGTCAACGCCGAATGCCTTGCCCGTGAAGTCCTCGCGCCGCGCCAGGGATCGCAGCATCGCGCCGGTGCCGCAGCCCACTTCCAGCACCCGGGCTGTCGGTGGCAGGACGAGACGGACAACGTAATTGTCCAGCAAGCAGGCAAAGACGTCGTCCTGGGCACGACTTTCGAGCCTGGCAATGAGGTTGTTTATTGCAACCTCATCGAGCTCGTTGACGAAGCGATGCGGATCACGCGCAGACATGTCTCACCTCACTTCTCGTTCACCCTGACTACCGGACAGATAGCTGTCTACCGGGCACTGCACTGCATGGAAGCCGGTGCGCCTCGAGGGCTGCAAGCCCCGACGCGGCACCGAAAGCATCACGCGATTCTCACCGTCACCAGGACTTGTAAGGCAGAAACTTGCCGCTGATGGTGACCAGCACGCGGTCGCCTTTCGGGTCTTCCTGTTTGTCAATATTCATGGTGAAGTCGATCGCACTCATGATGCCGTCGCCGAATTTCTCATGGATCAGCTCCTTGATGGTCTCGCCGTACACGCCCACCATCTCGTACCAGCGGTAGATCACCGGATCGGTCGGAACGGCCTGGTTCCATTTCTTGTGCGGGAAGCGCTGCAACGCAGTCGAGACGTCTTCGCCAAGACCGAGCACGTCGGCCACCGCATCCGCATTGCGCTTGTCCAGGTGGTTCATTCCGAGACAAGCCGAACAGGTATATTCAGCGGAAAGGCCCGCCGCCTTGGCAATGTCGCTCCACTTTAGGCCTGTTGCGAATTTTGCCTCGAGGATGGCGTCTTTCATTTCAGCTTTGTTCATCGGTCGGTCCAATCGTAAACGATTCGGCAGGACGACAAGGTAGGGCTGCATGCCCAGACTCACGTCCGCATGAGGAAATCAGTCAGAAACTGCTGCTCGAGGCCTCCGCCCTTGCTGCCGGAGACCTCTCGCACGCGCATTCACGCGGCAGCCCGATACAGTCGCGCATGGAATATCTTGCTGTCGCCGAATCGATGCAGCGTCTTGGCGACGGAAAGAATTGCCAGGTCCACGAGCGGCTCGATGAGGATGACGGCCATATAGGCGGCACCGAAGCTGCCGACCCTAGCGAGGTTCTCGGCACCAAACCCCTGACCGTAGAATGCCCAGAACGCTACCCAGGCTATGACACCCCCCTGGTAGGCGGTCGACAACGCAAACACCTGTCCGTACTCGAGATCCTTGTAGGGGATGTCGGCAGGAATGACGCGACGCGCCAGCGCGCTGACGGCCAGGAGCGGTACCAGCAGGGTCGTGACATTCATGCCGTACTGCGGCAAGTCCGCCGGCACGAAGAATAGCCCCTGGGCCAATAGACCGGCCGCCAGGCCGATTGCGGCTGCGCCGGCACCGAACATCAGAAAGAGTGTCGCGCCCAGAATGAGGTGCACTTCGGATACCCCGATCGGGTAGTGCGGCAGCACCTGGAAGAAACAGAACACGAGAACCGTCGCGATGACGCTCCGAACCGCAAGCGGAACCAACCCGTCCAGCCGGATCGTGTTGAGCGACTGTTTCACGGCATAGCCAATCGCGCCCGCTGCCGTAACATAGCTCAGGACAATTTTCGCGCCGTCGACGACGCCTGGTTCAATGTGCATGTGTATCTCCTTTGATCTATGAACTCCCCCGAATTTGCCTGCTTCGCCTCAGCAAATATCAGGAAACCGATCAACGACGCAAGGCACCTGCGGAGATCCACTGCTGTGCAGCCTGCACGAGCGGGCGCCCTACGCCGCTGTTGCACTGAACTATGTACCATGCGACGATGGCTTTCCAAGATTAAATTCCGATGCGCGCTATAGGGGATGGCTATGGATAGAAACATCATCTTCCCCCGTTCGATCCGCTACCTGCTCGCAGTGGCGGAACACCACAGCTTCACACGGGCTGCAGAAGTGTTGTATGTCTCGCAGCCGACGCTGTCACAGCAAATCAAGCAGTTGGAAGACTTGCTGGAAGTGCAGTTGCTTGACCGCTCCGGACGGAACGTGCGGCTGACCGCTGCCGGCGAAGTCTATTTGCACTATGCACGCCGCGCGATGGGGGAGCTCGACGTGGCAAAGCGGGCCATCCACGAGCTGCAGGATCTCAGTCGCGGTTCGCTCCGGCTCGGCATGACGCCCATCACCGACTTCCTGGCCACGCCGTTGCTGGACCAGTTCAACGCGCGCCATCCCAGCATCACGGTGAGCACGTTTGAAATGCCCCAGAACGACATTGTGTCGGCCCTGGCTGAAGACCGTGTAGACATGGGCATCGCCTTCAGCAGCACACTCACGACCGAGGAAAGCTCGGACGATGTCGACAGCCACATCCTCTTCGTCGAAACACTCAAGCTCGCCGTCGGCAAGGACCACCCCCTGGCCAACCAACAGGGGCCGTTGAGCAAACATGCCCTGGAGCAGGAACCGCTGGTCCTTTTCAATACGGACTACGCGCTTCGGCGCCATATCGACCGGTACTGTCTGGAGCATGCGATCATGCCGCCCGTCTCGATGGAGGCCACCTCGCTAAGCGTCATCATCGAGATCGTCCGTCTGGGCCGTCTCGCGACCATCCTTCCGGAAACCATTGCCTGCGCGCAGCACGGACTTCATTCGATCGACCTGCTGCCTGAATTGCCCCGCCACACGATCAGTCTGATCTGCCGCAAGGGCGCCTACAAGAGCCCGGCTTGCAAGGCTTTTTCGGAGTTGGCAGCGGAATGGACCACGGTCCGGTGCAAGCTGAAGACCTGTCACCGGTTCAGGCCCTGCCCCCTGACCGACAAGTGCAGCCATAGCGAATTCAGGCCAGACCAGGGCAAGGTGCCTGACGCGACGCCGGCAGTTGTGTCCGATGATCGTGGCAGTTCCCGGAGGCCCTGAGCGAGCGGATGCAGGACGGAAATCTCCTGGCAGGGCGGCGGTCAAGGTTTCTTCCGCGCCTGTCCGGCACTCCAGGTTCATATCCGTCTTGCCCGCAGATCGTTTGATGAACCGGAATTCGAACATCGATAATCCAATCCTATCGGCACGATCGGCACAAGGTCTTGGACAGGTTTTTCAGCCTGGCCCATAGTTTGGACCGACGACCCTTGGGCAATGCATACAAATGAAAGTCGAGCTGGCTGAACCTTACCGTGATACCGATGCAGGGCGCGAAGCGGAAGCCCTGCTGTCTCCTTGCGTGATTTGCGGCCAGTGCGAGCCCGTGTGCCCGACCTTCCGCCTGCTCAACGAGGGATGGGATGGACCGCGCGGTCGAATCTATCTGATCAAGCTGATGCTGGAGGGAAAGGAACCCGACCCGACCACATTGCCCCCTGCCTTTTCCATCGAAACGCTGGCGGGCAGGTCCCTGAGCGCCAACCTGCAACTGCATCTCGATCGCTGCCTCAGCTGCCGTTCCTGCGAAACCAGTTGCCCGCAAGGCGTTCGCTACGGTCGCCTGCTCGATATCGGGCGCGATCTGGTCGAAAGGGCCGCGCCACGTTCCCTGAAGGAACAATTGACGCGCCGGGCCGTGCGCGCCGTGGTCCCCCACCGCTTCCGGTTCACTGCGTTGCTGCGCACCGGCCAGGTCCTGCGCCGATACCTGCCGGACAAGCTGCGCGCCCGAATCCCCGAACGCCGCCCGGCCGGTGCCTGGCCAGACCGCGCGCACGCCCGGCGCATGCTGGTCTGGCAGGGGTGTGTACAGCCGGCCCTGGCACCGGACATCAATGCCGCCGCGGCGCGGGTGCTGGACCGTTTCGGCATCCGGCTGACTGCCGCTGCAGACGGCTGTTGCGGTGCCTTCAGCCATCACATGGCCGCGACAGAAGAGGCGCGCAACTTTATGCGCAGGAATATCGATGCCTTGTGGCCGCATATCGAGGCCGGGGTCGAAGCCATCGTCCTCACCGCCAGTGCATGTGGCACGCATTTCCGCGAATACGGGCAGTTGCTGCTCGATGACCCGCACTACCGTGACAAGGCACAGCGCGTCTCCGAGATGACACGCGACATCGCGGAGATCGTCGCCGAGGAATGGAAGGAGGCGCCGCTTCAGGAGGCGCCTGCGTCGCAACCCCCGCGACGCATCGCCTTCCAGTCGTCCTGCAGCCTGCAGCACGGCGAAAAGCTGAACGGCGTGGTCGAGAAACTGCTGAAGCGCGCCGGGTTCAAGCTGGTGCCGGTCCGCTATCCCTTCATGTGCTGCGGTGCGGCGGGCAGCTATTCGATCCTGCAGCCCGATCTCGCGCAGTCGCTGCGTGCGGGCAAACTCGAAACACTGATGGCCAGCCGCCCGACGGCCATCGCGACGGCCAACATCGGCTGCCTGAACCATCTGGCAGCGGTGTCACCGGTACCCGTCAGCCACTGGATCGAATTGCTGGACGAAACCCTTGCTGCCGCAGACGCACAGGCCACACCGGGGTGTGAGGACATAGTTTCAAAGCTATAAGCTAAACCTGATTAATTAGGTTCGTTCGCCCTGAGCTTGTCGAAGGGCTCACCACGAACGGAATAGCTCAGCGCTTCACTAAAGCGTCACGCTTCCCGGCTTCAGGCTTGCAGGCCCCGTTCAGTCTGGGCAACGCGCTTCGGTGCCTGGCATGCCGACAAAGCGATCCAGTGACCTGAAGTCATCGATCCAGCGTTGAACGCCGGGGTGGGGTGAAACGTCCACCTTTCCCTCCCCGGCAAGCGCAACGTAGGGAAAACAGGCAATGTCCGCAATCGTCGGCTCCGGGCCGGCCAGCCACTGCTCGATACGCAGACGCGACTCCAGAACGTCGAGTGCCTGCCCGGCGACCCGCTGTGCTGCCTGCAGGTCACCCGCGAGGCCGAATTGCACGATTGCGCGGGCCTGGAACAGGCCGCTCTGTATTTCGTTCTGGGCGAGTTCAAGCCACTGCATGACCTGGCCAAAGCGGACCGGATCACGCGGTAGCCAGTGTTCGGTCTTGTCGTAGCGCAATGCCAGATAGCTCAGGATGGCCGTCGAGCCCCAGAGTACGGCGTCACCGTCCTGCAGCGTGGGAATCTGACCACGCGGGTTCAGCTGAAGATAGCTGCTATCCACCTGGTTCCTGCCGTTCTTCAGGGCAACCGGAATGCGTTCGTACGGTATGTTCAGGAAGCTCAGAAGCAATCGAATCTTGTAGGCATTCCCTGACTTATCGCGGTCATGAAGTTTCAGCATGGCGACTCCTGTTCAGGCTGGACGCCGGCCTCGAACTGCTTAAGCAGGGCATCCGCTTCCGCCAGTTGGGCTTCGCTGAACACCTGGATACCGGCCTGTTGCAACAGCGTGGCCGTCACACCACGATTGGGCACTCGGGCGTCGGTGAAGCTGCCATCGAAGATGTGGCCCGTCCCGCACGATGGGCTGCCCTCTTTCAGGACCGCAATTCTGATCTGCTTTGCACGTGCCCGTTGCAATGCGTGCTCCGCCCCGCACACGAGATAAGGGGTCACGTCGCAGCCATTGGAATTGATAACCCTGGCATTGCCCGCAAGCACCTGCATGCCGTCGGCGCCATTGGCGATCTCGGCGCGCGGACGCGGAACAGGCAGGCCCCCGGCAACTTCCGGGCACACGGAAATGACGCGCCCTTCGCGCAGCCAGCGCTGCAGGATGTCGTCATCGCAGCCCATGTGGCCGCCATTGTAGCGAACGGCTTCACCCAGCAGACACGCGCTCACCAGGACGGACTCCACGGCTTCCCCTAGGCCAGGCAATCCATGGCTGCTGACAAGCGAGGTCTCGGAACGGCCAAGGGAAGAAACAGCGCTTGGGGTGTCAAAGCAATTCTCCCTGCAGCGTGGGAACGACGCGCCCTCCCACGCCGATTTCGGGCGACCCCTTGCGCATGCGCGCACGCAGCATGACCAGGGAAGGACGGCGAACTTCGTAGCCCTGCTCGATCCGCAGTGACAATTCGGCGCCACCTAACAGACCATGTTCCAGCAGATAGGCGCCGAGGAAGGCCGCGCCGTTTCCGGTCGCCGGATCTTCGCGCACGCCGTGGGCCTCGAAGAAGAACCGCACACACAGGTCGTTCTGTGGATGATGCGTCTGGCGACAGAACAGGTAGACGAGTGGCGGGAAGCCGCGCGCCGCCAACGACGCGTAGGCGTCGAGATCGAGCTTGCTGCGACGCAGGGCGTCAAGACTGCGCAGCGGCACGATCATCGCCGAAACGCCGGCAGTCGCCTGCCGCACGGGGCTCTCGGTGGCAATGTCGTCCGGGGACAGACCCAGTGCTGCCGCCATTGGTTCAATGGCACACGTCGCGCCAAGTGCGACCGGCGGCGCCAGAAACCACGCCACCTCGTCGCCCTCAGCCGACATTTCGAACGTCACGGAAACCTGTCCCACTGCGAGATTTAGCCGCACCGGCCCGGAAGCCGCACCCGAACCATGATGCCGAAGCACCCACGCGGTGCCAAGGATCGGGTGGCCGGCAAAGGCGATTTCCCGGGCCGGGGTAAAGATCCTGACACGGTAACCGCCATCCGCCGAGGGCGCTGGTGTCACGAAGGTCGTTTCCGAGTAGTTCGTCTCCGCAGCGATCTGCTGCATCGTTTCGTCGGACAGATTCTCCGTGCCAAGTACGACCGCAAGCTGGTTCCCCGCGTAACGGCGCTCTGCAAAGACGTCGACGATGTAGAAACGGTAGGTCATGGTCTCAAGGGATTCGTGGCAGCCCGAACGATTTGTTCACGCCTCATCGCCGAGGACAGCTTCGCATGTTCATCCGCGATTTGTCCACGAAACAACAGAGGTCCGCAGAACCGCGAGCTCTCCAGACAGCGCAGAGCCCAGCCGTGAGCCACTGCCTGGCTGATGTCTTCAATCCCAGCAGCGGGATCAGCTCGCCGCCAGCTGCTTCGCGCGATCGAAGCCCCGAACATGCTGTCTCAACATGGCTGTCGCTTCATGGCTGGAAACAGGGGGGCTGTAAAAATAGCCCTGCACTTCATGGCACTGCATCTGCTGCAGTCGCACACGCTGGGCTTCGGTTTCGACGCCTTCGGCGACGACGTTGAGGTTCATGCCGCGCCCCATGGCAATCATGGCGTTGACGATCGACATGTTTTCCTCGCGGTCGAGCTCCTGCACGAATGACTGGTCTATCTTCAGGGTGTGGATGGGAAAGCGCGACAGATATTTGAACGAACTGTAGCCGGTGCCGAAGTCGTCGATGGCGAGCCGGATACCGGAGGCCGAAAGCCGCCCGAGCTTGATGGCGTTGGCCTCGAAATCGCGCATCAGCAGGCTTTCGGTGATTTCCAGCTCGAGCAGGTTACCGTCGAGCGAATAGACCTGCACGGCGCGCATGATGCTGTCGACAAAATCGGGGCTTTCGAGCTGGCGTGCGGAGATATTAACCGAGATGCGCACCGGCGGCAGGCCATCCTTGCGCCATTCAGCCATTTGCGCGCCGGCCTGGCGCATCACCCAATCCCCTATCGGGACGATGACGCCAGCCTCTTCGGCGACCGGGATGAAATCAGCCGGCGCCAGCATGCCGCGCTGCGGATGCCACCAGCGCAGAAGGGCTTCGAATCCGCGCACTTCGCCGGTAGCGGTGTCGACCTGCGGTTGATAGAACAGCACGAACTCGTTGCGCGCCAGCGCGCGGCGCAGGTCGGCCTCGATCTGCATGCGCTCGGAGTACGGCGCCTGCATGCCGGCTTCCCAGAATTGCAAACGGCTGCGCCCTTGCGACTTGGCCTGGTACATGGCGATTTCCGCCTGCCGGATCAGACTGTCGATCAGGTCGCCATCTTCCGGTGCGACGCAGGCACCGATGCTGACCGAGATGTAGATCTCGTGGCTCTTGACGTACACCGGCTTGGACAGCACCTGGATGATCTTGCGGCCGATGTGTTCGACGTCGCTGCGCGATACCAGGGTCGGCAGCAGCACGGCAAATTCGTCACCGCCAAGACGCGCCAGGGTGTCGCCTTCGCGCAGGCACTGGCGCAGCCGCGCGCCGACTGCGAGCAGCAGTTCGTCGCCGATGGCGTGACCGAGCGAGTCGTTGATCACCTTGAAGTGATCGAGGTCGAGGCTCAGTACCGCCAGCGGTTTCTGATTGCGCTTGGCCTGCGCCAGCATGAGGCCCAGATGGTCGCGGAACAGGGCGCGGTTGGGCAGCCCCGTCAGTAGATCGTGGTAGGCCTGGTAATGCACGGTTTCCTCGGCCTGCTTGCGCTCGGTCACATCCTTGGCGACGCCGTAGCTGCCGATGAAGCGCCGGTCGAACTGGCTGGCCTCTTCGTCGTACATGCCGGTGGCGGTCAGTTCGACCGACTTGCAGCGGCCATTCATCAGGCGTGGCCGCCGGACGCCGGGATTGCACTTGAGGTTGATTTCGATATTGCGGGCGCTGCGGTCGCCGGCGCGACGCTCGTTGAATACGTGTTCAGCGCGGGCTATGTCGTCTTCGTGTATCACCAGACTGTAGTGCTGGCCCAGCAGATCCTCGCGCCGGTAGCCGAGCAGGCTTTCGACGCGGTCGTTGACGAAGGTGAAACGGCCTTCGCAGTCGAGCGTATAGATGAAATCCGGCGAACTGTTGACCAGAAAGCGGTGCCACTTTTCCGATTGCTGCAGGCGCTGCAGGATGTGGTTGTTTTCCTTTTCCAGCCGTCGCCGCGTCAGCGTGTTGTCGATGCGGCGCAGCAGTTCTTCCGGCTCGTACGGTTTGCGCACGAAGTCGGCGGCACCTCCGCGCAGGGCCCGGATCGCGGCATCGATGGTGCTGTCGCCGGATACCACGATCACCGGTGTATCGGCGCTGCGATCAGCGACGAAACGCAGCACTTCGTTGCCGTTCAGGTCCGGCATGCCGAGGTCGAGCAGAATCGCATCGAACTGCTGCTTGCCGATGGCGATCAGGGCCTCGCAGCCACCGTTGGCGGTCACCACTTCATACTCACGGGTGGCGAGCAGCCGCGTGAGGCCTTCCAGAATAAGTGGTTCGTCGTCCACCACCAGGAGGCGGGAGCGCACCGGAAAACTGCTGACGGTGCTATGTAGTTCGACGGGTTCAATGGGTTCGTTTGACAAGGTGTTCTCCTCTCGGGCCTGGGTTACATCGACCCGAAGCGCGTTGTCGTAAGCGGAGCCTGGCCGTGTTGCACGGTCGGCAGGCGAATCAGAAACTGGGTGCCTTGCGGCGTACTGGTGCAGCTGATGTGGCCGTTCATGCGCTCGATCAGGCTGCGGCTGATGGTCAAACCGAGGCCGGCATGGTCGCCGCCCTTGTCGCTCACGACCGGTTCGAACAGCTGCGACACCACGGTATCCGGCAGACCCGGACCGGTGTCTGCCACTTCGATTTCGACCTGGCGCTGTCCGTCCAGCATGGCCAGGCGGGTGGTGAATTTGAGATGACCACCGGCATGCATGGCCTCGACCGCATTCTTGGCCAGGTTGAACAGGACCTGCTTCAGCAGATCCTTCTGCAACGGCATCGGCGGCACGTCGGGATTGAGGTCGATCTGCACATTGACCTTGTTGGGCGTGAACAGGGTGCCGAGTGCCATCCGCACCAGCTCGGAGACGATCCCGTTGACCGAGACCAGCTCGAGCGTCGCGTCGGGCGCCACGACGTCCTCCTTCGCGACGATGCCCCGCACGATGCGCGCCACCCGCTCGATTTCGTCACCGATGATGCCAAGGTCGCGCTGCACTGCCGAATCCGTGCCCAGGCGCTCGGACAACAGGTTGACGTAATTGCGCATGATGGTGAGCGGGTTGGCCACTTCATGAACGGCGCGCCGCACCCGCTCGCGCGGGATGTCGTCGCTAGGCGCAGCGGGCACCGTGGTGGGAGCAGTCATGGCCTGGGGCAATGAGGCCGCGCCAAGAGCCATGGGCCGCAGGCCCTCGGTGCACTCGGCCAGAGCGAACCGCCACAACGGCGACTCGCTCAGGTCGGCCGCCGCATCGCCCGCTACGAGCACCCCGACCCGGCCATCGTGCAGCGCCAGCGGCTGAGTGATAAAACGCGATACACCGAGCCGTCGGGCGATCTGCTCATCGACCAGTGCACCTTCCGCCCCGCCATGCACGAAATGTTGAGGCGCGTTGCTCGACAGCGCGCGTGCCAGAGCCGAAAGGCCGTCGTCGGGCGGAATCGCCAGCGCACTCAGACCGGATGCCGCCGGGATCAGCCCGCTGAGGCGCAGATTGCCGTCGGCAGCAGGGGCGAACACACAGGCGACTTCGATCCCGAACAGTGCGCGCAAGCTGTCCTGCAACAGCGGATAGACCAACTCGGCCGCGCTGGCGCGGCGAAAATGGCTGTGCAGGGCCGATTGCGCAGCCTGCCCGGCATACAGCAGGGCCAGGCGATCGAATCCCGTGCCATGGGATGGTGTCACCGTATCGACCAGACCGAAGCGCAGCGCCTGCTGGCGCGCCTGCGACTGGCTGTCGGCCAGCAGTTGGGCCGCCTCACCCGCGCTCATCTGCAGCGCCGCCAGCGCGGCGCGGACATCGACGCTGTCCACGGCATCGGCCCGGGCAACCAGTTGATAGGCCAGCTGGACGATGCGCACCAGCGGATGCGCTGCCCGCGATCGCGCCAGCGGTTCGGCGTGGTAGCGCACTGCATCGGCCAGCCAGCCGTCGGGGTCGAGCGCGTTCAGCCAGTCTGCAATGTGCGCGGTGGAGGCGGCGGCGTTTTCGAAATATGCCGCCAGGTTGTGAGTCAAGCCCGCCATCCAGGCGGTATCGGCATCGACCACAGCGGAACGTGCGCCCAAGGCCTGTGACAGCAGCGCGACGGTGATCGACTGCCGCCAGCGCGTTGCATACGTCGCCTGGGAAACCCCTACCGCAACCGGTGCGGCAAGCAGCAGCGCCCGCAGCAGATCCGGCTGCAACAGGCTGAAACCTGGGGGCAGCAGGCGCAAACGCAACGCCAGAACCGGATCGCAACGCAGACTGGCGGCAAGCTCGGCACGCCCGGCGTCGCCGCGCATCAGATGCTCCAGGGCCTCCGCCACCACGCCAGGGGCGCAGAGACAGGCCGTTAGCTCCGATTTCTTTAGTAAATTATCCGGAAGTTCTCGCATGTCATTGCTATATATAATAATTTTTGCTAAACAGTCAATCAGGAGTGCAAAATACTTTGGGCATTTACGTGAATTGTTGTTTTCAAGTTTCTTATGATGTGTCCGTAGTTCGTCGAAGCTGGTACATTTCCAACGCCTACTGTTCAAGCGAATACAGATGAAAAAAGTTTTGACCGGGTTGATCTTGTTGTGCGCCCATGCGAGTGCCAGCGCACTCGATGGCAATACCACGCTGCAATTGAGCAGCCAGATCAGTGCTGTCACGTCTGCACCGCAACCGGCGCTCGACGCCGCGTCGATTCCGGAACTGAGCGCCCAGTCGGTACTGGTATACGATCAGGCCAGCGGCCGGCCGCTGCTTGTTAAAAACGCCGACATGCAGACGCCCATTGCCTCGATTACCAAACTGATGACGGCGATGCTGGTGGTGGATGCAGGACAGCCGCTGGACGAGCGCATCACCATCACGGCAGAAGACCGCGACACGCTGAAAGGCACCGGTTCGCGGCTGGCCATCGGTGCCACCTACACGCGTGGCCAGTTGCTGCATCTGGCGCTGATCGCCTCCGATAACCGCGCGGCACACGCGCTGGCACGTAGCGCCCCGGGGGGGCTGGATCGTTTCGTCGCCAACATGAACCGAATGGCGCGTGTACTGGGCATGAACGACACGGCGTATGTCGAACCGACCGGCCTGTCGAGTGACAATCGGTCTACCGCGTTCGACCTCGCCAAGCTGGCCGATTACGCTTACCAGAACTTTCCGGAAATCCGCGAAATCACCTCGACCGGCAGCTATTCCCTCGGCACCCGGCGCGTGGTGGTAAAGAAAAGACACCGCAAGCCCAAGGTTTACTACCGCGCCGTGGCGTTCAACAACACCAATCGCTTTACGCGCGCGGATGACTGGGACATCGGCCTGTCAAAAACCGGCTTCATCAACGAAGCCGGGCATTGCCTCGTAATGCAGGCACGCGTGGCTGAACGTGACGTCATCATCGTGCTGCTCGATGCACAGGGCCGGAACAATCGTGCCGGCGACGCCACACGCATCAAGACCTGGCTGGAGTCCGGCAGCCCTTCGCAACACACCGATCATTACACCCCCGCTTCACGTACCTGATTTTCTGTCCACGTGAGGATCTCTCAAGGATCCTGACCCTGGCGGGCGCAAGCGCCCCCAGCGCGAACGGACAGCGCGACACCCCATGGGCACTGACCCCTTTTCTTACAGGGAGCTAATCGGGGACCGTTTGTGCGGTGCCGCCGACGTCGGCGCCTCGATGTCGGCGGTATGATGAACAATCTATCGCTCGGTTTTTCGCTTGATGTCGCCCGATCTTGCGCAGCAACTACTGCTTAAAACGCTGTTGCCCCTGTCTCTGCTGATCTCGGCGGGCGGCATCTGGCCGCGCTGGCAAAGCGGCATTTCCGTCGTCGGCCTGCGCGGTGAAATCAACCGGCTCGTGCTTAATTTTTTTGCACCGATGCTGTTTTTCTCGGCTGGTGCCGCCGCAACGGTCGATCTCAGCTTGCTGCAGGTGCCGCTGATTCTGGGGGTGGCCACGCTGTCTGGATTGGGGCTGGCCGCGCTGGCCTTGTTCACCACACCGCTCGGGCGCAGCCTGTCGCGTCCGCAGCGCGGCACCATCATGCTGGCCTCCGGCTTCGGCAACGTGCTGTTCTTCGGCTACCCATTTCTCACCACGGTGTACGGCGAATCGGGCGCGCGTTACCCGTTCTTCGCCGACATGCTCGCCACCACCCCACTGGTCTGGTCGCTCGGCGTCTGGATTGCGTTCCGTTGCGGCGAGCACACCGAACATGCCTCGTTTCTGGAAATGTGGCTGAGGCTGCCGCCGGTGTGGGGATTCGCCGCGGGCCTGGCGGTGAATCTGTCCGGCCTGCCACTGACGCCGCTGATCGAGGCCGCACACTGGGCCGGCAGTCCGACCATCCCGCTGATGCTGTTCGTGCTGGGTCTGACGATACCCTGGCACGATTTGCGCCCGCACAAGGCCGTGTTTGTCGCAATGGGCATCAAGCTGGCACTGATGCCGCTGCTGGCCCTGGGCATCGCGCTGGCTTGGCCGGGCACGCTTTCAGAGCCGGGCGAAGCGGGTGTGCTGGAGGCCGCCATGCCGACCATGGTGATGGTGATCGCACTGGCTGACCGTTTCGGCCTCGATACCCGGCTGGCAGGCCTCATCATGGGCTGGTCAACGCTGGCAGGATTGGTTACGCTGCCATTCTGGCTTGTCGTGGTGAAGGGATTGGCGTCATGAAAATCGGATTTATCGGCAGCGGCATCATGGGGCGCCCGATGGCGGAAAATCTGCTCCGCGCCGGGCATCAACTGTACGTCTACGGTCGTCGCTTCGACCGTCTCGAACCCATGCTGGTCGCCGGTGCGCTCGGCAAGGGCACGCCTGCCGAAGTCGCCGCCGAAGCGGATATCAGTTTCACCGTCGTCTCCGACACCACCGATGTCGAACAGATCATCTTCGGCGATCGTGGTCTCGTCCACGGCGCCAAACCCGGCCATACGATCGTCGACATGAGCACCGTGTCGCCCGCCGCCACCCGCCGCATCGCCGCATCGCTGGCCGAACGCGGCGTCCACATGCTCGACGCGCCAGTGTCGGGCGGCGAAGTCGCCGCACGCGAAGGCACGCTGTCGATCATGGTTGGCGGCGATGCGCCCATCTTTGACAAGGTCCTCCCGCTGTTCGAAGTGCTCGGCAAGAACATCGTCCACGTCGGCGGCCACGGCGCCGGCCAGGTCGTCAAATGCTGCAACCAGATCGTCGTCGGCCTCACCTTCGAAGGCGTGGCCGAGGCAATTTTGCTGGCGCGCCGCAACGGCGTCGACCCCATCAAGATGCGCGAAGCGCTGCTGGGCGGATTTGCCGGCAGCCGCATCCTCGAAGTCCACGGCCAGCGCATGCTCGATTCCAACTACAAGCCCGGTTTCAAGGTCAAATTGCACCACAAGGACATGTCCATCGTCATGGACAACGCACAGGAAACCGCCACCCCGCTGCCCGGCGCCGCGCTGATCGCCCAGCAGATGAATGCACTGATGGGCGCCGGCGACAGCGAACTCGATTCGTCCGCCCTCATGCGCGCGCTGGAGCGGCTGGTCGGCGAAATGAAGTGAGCATCAAGGAGCGCGTTGTTTTCCTCGATCGCGCCGCCTTCACTACGGACGACTTGCCGATCCCGAGCTTCGACCATAACTGGAGCGAATACCCGGCGACCGAGGCGGCCGACCTGGTGCCACGGCTGTTCTGGGCCACCACCGCGATCACCCATGCCTGCCCGCTCGATGCCGGCAGCATCGACCAATTGCACAAGCTCAGCCGTGTTGTTGTGACCGGCCCAGCGGCAGTCGATGACAAGGCATGCGAAGCGCGCGGGATTGTCGTTCGAATATTGCCGGCGAGCGACACACCGGGTCCGGCCTTGATCAGCCTGCTCGAATCGTTGGTCCGCGCGGCCTGATGAACCTCACCCACCCCGGTCAGGACGGCCGCAGTTTCCTTTCCCTTTCAAGCTCGCCGGTCTTCAGGCGCGTCTGGTAGTCCGTCAACATGCTTCTCACCTTGCCGCTCAGCAAATAGAGGCCGAGAAGATTCGGGAACGCCATCGCCAATACCAGGAGATCCGTAAAGTCGACCATGTTGGCCGCGCTCGCCACCGATGCGACGACGATAAAGGCCAGAAACAGCAGGCGGTACACCATTGAAGTACGCTCACCGAACAGGTAGGTCCAGCAGCGTTCACCGTAGTAGGACCATGAAATCATGGTGCTGTAGGCGAACAGGACCACCGAGAAGGTAAGGATGACCGGAAACCAGTCCGATACCGTGGCAAAGGCCACCGAGGTCAGCGCCGCCCCCTTGCTGGCCTCGCGCAGCGCGAGCGTAGCCGGGTCGTTGTAAACCCCGGTAATGACGATGACCAGTGCCGTCATGGTGCAGATGATGATGGTGTCGATGAAGGGTTCATAAAGGGCGACCATACCCTGGCGAATAGGGTACTTGACCGACGCGGTCGAGTGCACGATCGCCGCCGATCCCAAACCCGCCTCGCTGGAAAATACCGCACGCTTGAAGCCCTGCACCAGCACGCCCACCATGCCTCCCGCAACGGCGACGGGCGCAAAGGCTTCGGTGACAATCTTGGTCAGCGCCTGCGGTACCTGCTCGACATTCCCCAGAATGATCCACAGACAGGCTGCCAGATAAACCAGGATCATGGTCGGAACGACCGCCTCGGCAGTGTGGGCAATACGGCGCAGACCGCCGATGATGACCACGCCGACCGCCAGCCCCATGATCAGCCCGTAGGCAACCGGCGTTGCGCTAAAGAAGGGTAATTGTTCCTGAACTGCACCGAGCGACTGGCTCACCTGAAATGCGCCGCCCGCCCCAAATGAACCGAGTACGGTAAAGGCGGCGAACATTCCGGCCAGGACCTTGCCGGTACGCGGCATGTTGTACTCGGCAAAACCTTTGGACAGGTATTCCATCGCTCCACCCATGATGCGGCCATCGGGACGCACCTCGCGGTAACGCTGCGCCAGGGTGGCCTCGGCGAATTTGGTGGTCATGCCGAGAAAGCCCGCCACGATCATCCAGAACGTTGCGCCCGGACCGCCGATGGAAATCGCAATGGCCACCCCTGCGATGTTGCCCAGACCCACTGTGGCCGACAGGGCGGTGGTCAATGCCTGAAACGAACTGACTTCACCCTTGTCGTCCGCGGTCCGGTATTTCCCGCGCAGCACCGCATAGGCATGGCGCATCATGCGCAGGTTGACGAAGCTGAAGCGCAGCGTGAGAAAGACCGCGGCCACGATCAGCCAGCCAACGATGAAGGGCAGCACCGGTTCACCGGGAAACACGTCGAAAAAGATGACGCTGGCGAGATAGCCATTGAGCGTGCCAAAGAAGCTGTCGATCACCCCGGGCCCGGCCGCCTGCGCGATTTGCGGAAACAGCCCTGCGGCCGCGATGAAAAGATAAGGATGAATCACCACCAGCGCTCCTTGAATTTGTTATTGTCCGCAACAATAACAAATTGCGGCGGAAACAGACCAAGCACAAAAAAAGGCCGACGCAAGCGTCGGCCTTTTTACTCGTGCTTCAGATCACTTCAGGCTTAGAATCCAGGCAACGATCGCGTTCAGGTCTGCATCCTTGACCTGCGGATTCGGCGGCATCGGCACCTGTCCCCACGTGCCCTTACCGCCGGCTTTCACCTTGGCAACCAGCATTGCCTGCGCGCCCTTGTCGCCAGCGTACTTCTTGGCCACTTCGTTGAAGGCGGGGCCGACGATCTTCTTGTCCACGCCGTGACAGGACATGCAGGCGTTCTTCTGGGCCAGCGCCCGGCCGTCATCGGCGGAGGCCAGGCCGGACATCATCAACAGGGCAGCACCAGCTGCGGTCATCATCCATATACTTTTCATTTACAGTCTCCGTAAGGGTCGGGTTGGCGCGCACACATCATCGCGCTTGCAATATTATGGGAAAATCGCCGCCGCGCAAGGACACAGCTTGGTTATTTGCTACCAAGGGCCGCAAAAGATTGTTATTCCCGCCTGAGCGGCTCAGCCAACCATGCCCGCCGGCTCGCACCAACCAGAACATCGTCGGCGCCAAGGCGGTCAAACCGGTTGCCTCCCGGATTCAACCCGGAAGATCCGACACCTTGGTAACGGGCGGTTGGCAGGACGTGCCGCTGCAGACCCATGCGGTCGGGCGATCCGCTTCCGCTTTGAACAGCGCGGCGGGCAATGACAAACCATTGGGCAGGGCCAGCAGCATGTCGCGCGCGAACAGCCTCGAAGCCAACGCTGCTGACCACTCGCGCAGACCTGACGCCGGACCTCGCAGCAGGATCACTCGCGGGGGCGTCAGCGCTTCGTCCAGAACGGCAAGCAGGGTAGGGTAGGCGATCGGCTGCTGGATAAGCTGCGCCATGAACAGGTGCAGGCATCGCGAACCGGCGTCGAGATAGCGTGCTTCACTCAGAAGATGCCCCAGCCGTTGCAAGGCAAATGCCGCGACACCGTTGCCCGATGGCGTGGCGTTATCGTACCCGGATTTTGGCCGGCTGATGAGCGCCTCGTGGTCGTGGCCGGTAAAGAAGAAACCGCCCTGCTCGGCGTCCTCGAAATGCAGCAGCAAGGCATCGGCGAGTTCACGTGCCCACGCCATGTCCCGCTCCCGGTAGCCGGCCTGCATCGATTCAAGCAACGCATCCAGCAAGAACGCATAGTCATCCAGGTAAGCATTGAGCCGTGCTTCGCCATGCCTGAAGCTCGCCAATAGTCGCCCGTCTTGCCAAAGATTGCGGTTCAGAAAATCGATTGTGGCATGCGCTTCATCGATCCAGGCGGGACGGTTCATCACCCGGCCGGCATGCGCCAGCCCGGCGATCATCAGCGCGTTCCAACTTGTGAGCTGCTTGTCGTCACGCCCGGGACGCACACGGGTTTCACGCGCGGCCAGCAGCCTGGAACGCGCACCTCGCAACAGCATTTCTGCCTCGCTTTCCGCCAGCCCCAGCTCGACCGCTACTTCCTTCAACGGCCGCGCGAGAACGGGGTTCCAGCGGGCATTTTCAAAATTCGGCGGCTGGTCGAACCCGTATACCGGAGCAGCCACCGCATACTCGTCGGCGGACAGCAGCGCACGCACTTCGTCCGGAAGCCACACATAGAACCTGCCTTCGTGGCCTTCGCTGTCGGCATCAAGCGCCGAGCAGAATCCGCCGTCCGGTCCCCGCATCTCACGCAGCAGCCAGTCGACGATGCCTTCGGCGGTGGTTGCAAACAGCGTTTCGCCACTCAGTGCCCAGGCATCGGCATACAGATGCAGCAACGGCCCGTTATCGTAGAGCATCTTTTCGAAGTGCGGAATGGCCCACTGCTCATCGACTGAATAACGGCAAAAACCACCCCCCAACTGGTCGACGACCCCGCCCGATGCCATTTTGCGCAGGGTAAACAAGGCCATCTCGCGCGCCTGCGTGTTGCATGCCTGTGCTTGGCGCAGCAGGAAGAACAGTTCTCCCGGTCGGGGGAACTTGGGCGCGCGCGAGAAGCCGCCCCACACCGGATCGAAGGCCTGGGCCAGGTCGCGCACTGCTTCGGCCAACGGCGCGTCAGTCAGGGCTTTCGATCCGGCTGGCGTGGGTTGCTGGCGGGCAAGCGCATCGCGCACCGCCTCGTTCTGTTCCTGGATCTCGCCGCGCCGCTCGTGCCAGGCGCGCGCCACGTTCTGCATCAGATCGATGAAGCCTGGCAACTGGTAGCGCGGCGTTTTCGGAAAGTAGGTACCGGCGAAAAAAGGCGTCTGGTCAGGCGCCAGGAACACCGTCAGTGGCCAGCCGCCACCGCGCTGCGTCAGCAATTGATGCGCCGACTGATAGATCTGGTCGAGATCCGGCCGCTCTTCGCGGTCGACCTTGATGTTGACGAACAGCCGGTTCATCACCGCCGCCACCTCAGAGTCCTCGAAGCATTCATGCGCCATGACGTGGCACCAGTGGCAGGCCGAATAGCCGATCGACAGCAGGATAGGCTTGTCTTCATGGCGCGCACGCTCCAGCGCTGCGGCGCCCCAGGGATACCAGTCCACCGGGTTGTCGGCATGCTGCAGCAGGTAGGGGCTGGGTTCGGTGGCGAGTCGGTTGGGCATGGTGGGTCGAGCCAGAGGCCAATAGTTGATTAAATCACTCAACAATTGTACGCTCACGTCATTCTGAAATCTGCAGGAGTCGTCATGTCCCAGGAATTATTCTCTGCCGCCCAGTCGGGCGATGCCACCCAAGTCAAAAGCCTGCTCAATGCCGGCGCCAATCACGCCACCGCCGACGAAGCGGGCGAAACCGCGCTGATGCACGCCGCCCACGGTGGCCACCTTGCCGTCGTGCAGCTACTGATCGCCGCCGGCGCCAACGTCAACGCCAAGTCGCCACAGGGTTGGACGGCGCTCGCCAAGGCTGCCTACAACGGTGAGACCGAGCGCGGATATGTCGAGATCATCGAAGTGCTGCATGCAGCCGGTGCCTCGCTCGACGAGCGCATTTTCTTCGGCATCACCCCGTTGATGCTGGCGGCGGGCGGCGGCGATGCCCCGGTGGTGGAATGGCTGATCAACAACGGCGCCGATGTGCTCGCCGCCAACGAAGGCGGCCGCACCGCACGCATGATGGCGGACGACAAGTTCTACGTGGATGTGATCAACCTGCTGCACGAGGCCGAGCAGCAGCTGGGCGTGTCGGTAGACGGTTCGTGCTCGTCGACCCGGGGGGTGGCCAAGCCACAAGTAGTCAACCTGATGAAGCCGAACACGCACTGATGATGTAGGAGGCCCGCCCTCGGGCCGATTACGGGCGGACATTCGCGGCGAGGGCGCCGCTCCTACAAATCGCATTCATCGATCCAGCCAGTCGATCAGCCCCTGCCATTGTTCGATGTCGCGCTCGGCGACATGATGCGGAAGATCGAACAGGCTTTTGCCTTCGAACGCGGCGTTGACGTAATGCTGGGTGTTGCGCAGATAGGCCAGCACCGGTAGATCCTGCTGCGCCATGAACTGTTCCAACGTCACGCCGGCCCGGGTGCGAGGATCGACACGCATTCCCACCACCGCAACATAAGCATGGCCCTTGCGCACCGCCTTTTCGGCATGCAGCGCGGACAGAAACTCCTGGCTGGCACGGATATCGAACAGCGAGGGGGCAATCGGCACCACGACCTTGTGCGACAGCTTCAGCGCACGTTCGAGGTTCTTGCCGTGCAGCCCGGCAGGTGAATCGATCACCAACCAGTCACCCTCGCCCTTGTGGCCTTCCCGCAGCAACTCGATATCCGGCAAGGCCATGTCGCGCATCGCCAGCCAGTGGGTAGCCGATTTCTGCCGATCCAGATCGAGCATGGCCACGCGCTCCCCCCGCGCTGCCAGAAAAGCTGCGAGGTTGGTCGACAGCGTCGTTTTGCCGCTGCCACCCTTGGGATTTGCTACAAGAATTACGCGCATATCGGGCATCTTCTCCTGACTCAGAGCGTCTCGACGCTGTAGGCAACGGTCATCGTGTGCGTCTCGCCCGGCGCGACGGTGACGACGTTGTCCATCGCGTTGGCCGACTCGACGCAGACCATTTCGCGCCAGCCCTCACCCGATTTTCCTTTACCCATATCGCCCATCTTCTCGGCCTTCTCGGTCCACGGCGTCCAGACGATCGTGGACAATGAACCGGTCTTGGCGATGCGGATTCGGCGCTTCAGGCCCGCATCCTCGATCACGCAGTCGGCCGGGGTATTGACGTAGACGCGGTCGACCTCGCCTTTCAGCGCGATCGCGCCGGACTGCTTCTTCTTTGCGAAATTGTCGACCTTGTCATGGAAGCTGCTGCCTTCCAGCCCGGTGATCCTCACCGCGCCCACATCGCTGATCTGCAGATAGGTGTGCAGCGCTTCGCCAATCTGCACCGGCTTGTCGTCCAGGTTGGTGGTCGCCAGATGCATGTCCAGCTTGTCGCTCACCACTACCGTGAGCGTCAGCCGGGTGGGGTGGGGCCACTGCGCGCGGGTCTGGTCGCTGTCGGCCAACTGCAGGGTGATCTCGGTTTTGGAATCGTTGCGCTTGCGGCTGCCGACTACCGTCCATGGAACCGTTCGCGCAAACCCGTGTGCGGGGAACGAAGCCTCGCTCTCGTGCGGGCCGAACCACGGCCAGCACACCGGGGCGCCACCACGGATGGACTTGCCCGCTGCGAACTTGGCCGCATCGGACACCCACACCAGCGGCACCTGCTGCGCCTTGGGCCGGTAGCTCACCACATGCGCGCCCTGCAGGCAGATCGTCGCGCGACCGCCGTGATTGTCGATATCGGCATAGGTCAGGCCGCCTGAACCGACGCGGAAGCTCAACTGGCCGGGGATGGTGAAGCGCGCCAGCGGATCGGCGTGCGCCTGCGCTTCGCTCGGATGCTCCACCAGGCTGACATCGCGCACCGCGCCGAAGGCGGCCGACGTCGCCATCGCCGCATAGGCACGCAAGGCGGCGGACACCGTGCGTTCACGGTTGACCGGCTTCCATGCCTGCGCGCCTTTCGCATCCATCTCGTTGCGGCGACGTTCCAGTTCGGCATCGGCCAGCCGCACATTGATCGTGCGGTTCGGAATGTCGATGTCGATCATGTCGCCTTCCTGCACCAGACCGATGGTGCCGCCTTCAGCCGCTTCCGGGCTGGCATGACCGATGGACAGCCCCGAGGTGCCGCCAGAGAAGCGGCCATCGGTGATCAGCGCGCAGGCCTTGCCGAGGCCTTTGGATTTCAGGTACGAGGTCGGATACAGCATTTCCTGCATGCCAGGGCCGCCGCGCGGGCCTTCGTAACGAATCACCACCACGTCGCCGGCGACGATCCGGTCGCCGAGGATGGCCTCCACCGCCGCTTCCTGCGATTCGAACACGCGCGCAGGTCCCGAGAATTTCCATATGCTCTCGTCGACACCGGCGGTCTTGACGATGCAGCCGTCCATGGCGAGGTTGCCGTACAGCACCGCCAGGCCGCCATCCTTCGAGTAGGCATGCTCGATGTCGTGGATGCAGCCATTCACGCGGTCATCGTCGAGACTGGCAAAACGACGGTCCTGCGAGAACGCGGTCTGTGTCGGTACGCCGCCGGGCGCAGCACGAAAATAGTCCTTCACGTCCCTGTTCATGGTGCGGCGGATATCGTAGGTGTCGATTTGTTCGCCCAGCGAATCGCACAGCACGGTCGGCAGCTCGCGATGCACCAGGCCACCGCGCTCCAGTTCGCCGAGGATCGCCATCACGCCGCCGGCGCGATGCACATCTTCCATGTGGTAGGTCTGGATCGACGGCGCCACTTTCGACAGGTGCGGTACGCGGCGGCTCATGCGATCGATGTCGGCCATGGTGAAGTCGACGCCGGCCTCATGCGCGGCTGCCAGCAGGTGCAGCACGGTATTGGTCGATCCGCCCATGGCGATGTCGAGCGCGATGGCGTTCTCAAATGCGTCGAAGCTGGCGATCGCGCGCGGCAGCACGCGGGTGTCACCATCTTCGTAATAACGACGCGCGTTTTTCACGATCAGCCGGCCGGCGGCCAGGAACAGGTTCCGGCGGTCGGCATGGGTCGCCAGCAACGAACCGTTGCCGGGCAGCGAGAGGCCGAGCGCCTCGGTCAGGCAGTTCATCGAGTTGGCGGTGAACATGCCCGAGCAGGAACCGCAGGTCGGGCAGGCCGAGCGTTCGAGCTGGTCGACCTTTTCGTTGCTGAACCTGGCATCGGCTGCAGACACCATGGCGTCGACCAGGTCGAGCTTGATGGTCTGCTTGTCCCACACCACCTTGCCCGCTTCCATCGGGCCGCCGGAGACGAACACCGTCGGGATGTTCAGCCGCAACGCGGCATTCAGCATGCCGGGCGTGATCTTGTCGCAGTTGGAAATGCACACCAGCGCATCGGCGCAATGCGCGTTGACCATGTATTCGACCGAGTCGGCAATAAGGTCGCGGCTCGGCAGCGAATACAGCATGCCGCCGTGGCCCATGGCGATGCCGTCGTCTACCGCGATGGTGTTGAATTCCTTGGCCACGCCGCCCGCCGCCTCGATCTCGCGCGCCACCAGCTGGCCCATGTCCTTCAGGTGCACGTGGCCCGGCACGAACTGGGTGAACGAGTTGGCGATCGCGATGATGGGCTTGTTGAAATCGCCGTCCTTCATGCCGGTGGCGCGCCACAGCGCGCGCGCTCCAGCCATGTTGCGGCCACGGGTGGTTGTCCAGGAACGGTAGTCAGGCATGATGGTCACTCAGGCAATCTATAATCAGCCGTCCATTTTACTCGCGCTTTGGTAACACTGAATCCCACCCCCTGAATCCTGACCTTTTCATTCATGCTCGTACATCCGCAATTCGACCCCGTCGCCCTGCAGCTTGGGCCTGTCGCCATCCACTGGTACGGCCTCATGTACCTGGTCGCCTTCATGCAGGTCATCCTGCTCGGGCGCTGGTGCATCACGCACCGGCCATGGTCGGGTTGGAACGCGAAGATGCTCGACGACGTCCTGTTCTATGGAGTGCTCGGCGTCATCCTCGGCGGGCGGCTGGGCTATGTGCTTTTCTACAAGCCGGCAGATTTCCTGGCCCACCCGCTCGACATTCTCAGGGTGTGGGAAGGCGGCATGAGCTTTCACGGGGGATTTCTAGGCGTGATCATCGCAATGGCGCTGTTCGCGCGCCGCCATCAGCTGCGCTGGCTCGCCGTCACCGACTTCATCGCGCCACTGGTCCCGCTGGGACTGGCCGCCGGGCGGCTCGGCAACTTCATCAACGGCGAACTGTGGGGGCGTGCCACCAACCTGCCCTGGGGCATGATCTTCCCGCAGGCGGGCGACAATATTGGGCGCCACCCTTCACAGCTCTACCAGCTGGCCGGCGAGGGCCTGCTTCTGTTCGTGATCCTGTGGCTCTATTCGAGCAAACCGCGTCCGGTCGGCGCTGTCTCCGGCGTCTTCCTCATCGGCTACGGCAGCTTGCGCTTCCTCGCTGAGTTCGCCCGCGAACCCGACAGTTTCCTCGGCCTGCTCGGTCTGGGTCTTTCCATGGGGCAATGGCTGTCGCTGCCGATGATTGTCGCCGGCGTGCTGATGCTGCGCTGGGCGAAGCGTCAGGCATGACCGCAACGCTCCGACGCCGGATTGGGGCAACCCGCAACCGGCGCGCCACCCGAATCACCCGCGTGTGGCTCGCGTGCGGCTGGCTCGGCGTCATCGTCACCCTGGTGGTATCGCTGATGCCACCCGCACTGGGCAACGCTGACAGCCAGGCCGACAAACTCGTGCACCTGTTCGGCTACGCACTTCTGATGTTCTGGTGGGCGCAGCTGGTAACCCAACGGCGCTGGAAACTCGCCATTGCAGTGGTCCTATACGGCATTGCCATCGAAGGGCTGCAAGGCCTCACTCCCGAGCGCCAGCCAGACATTCTGGACGCGCTCGCCAACAGCGGCGGCGTCCTGTTCGGCTGGCTCGCCGCCCGCGTCCTGCCCAACCTCCCCCAATCCCTCGCCGCGCTTCCCGCACGGAGCCGCTGAAGCTATAATCCGCCGCACTGGGGCGGTAGCTCAGCTGGGAGAGCGTCGCGTTCGCAATGCGAAGGTCGGGAGTTCGATCCTCCTCCGCTCCACCAAATTCACGATAACTTAATGTCGGGTCAAACCCGACGCACCTTCCCACTGGACAGAGGCCTGTACGCGGCATGAGCCAAGAAGGGCAACTGGTCGACAAAAAATCCCTGCGTGTCCTCACGGGCCGCAACCCCGACTGGGATGCACTCGCCAAAGATTGCGTCGCTTTTGCCAATGCCCAAGGCGGCCGTTTGCTCATCGGGATTGAGGACAATGCTGACACCCCGGCACCGGACCAACGTATCGATCCCGCGCTAGCCGACATTCTGCGGCGAAAAATCAGCGAACGCACTGTTAATGTCGCCTCCCTGCCCGACATTCGCCGTGCCGATAACGGCGGCGAGTTCCTCGAATTGGGCATCCCGCGCGCAATGTCAGTAGCGTCCACCACGGATGGCCGCTACTTTCTGCGCGTCTCGGACGAAAGCAAGCCAGTTCTCGGCGACGATGTCATGCGGCTTGCTGCCGAGCGCACGGCCTTGCCGTGGGAAACACTAACCTCGCTGAATGTTCCACGAACCCGTCTTGATGAGCAGAGGAAGGCTGTCCTGGTGGCTGCCGTTCGCGCCTCTGACCGCGTCAAGGACTCGGTCAAGGAGAAAACCGAGGAGGAACTGCTTGACCATTACCTGCTGGCGCAAGGCGAATGGCTCACCCATCTTGGCGTGCTGTGCATAGGCAAGCGCGAAGATCGCGCCAATCTGGGTACGGCGCCGGTCATCCAGTTCATCAAGTACGACGAACTTGGCCAGAAGGTCAACAAGCTCACCTGGGACGACTTCAACTTGAACCCGATGGAACTCATCGAGGCAATATGGCAGGAAATACCGGACTTTCGCGAGCGTTACGAATTGCCGGACGGCCTCTATCGCCAGAACGTACCTGCCTACGACGAGATCGTCGTACGCGAACTGCTAGTCAATGCGCTGGTGCATCGTCCTTACACGCAGCGGGGCGACATTTTTCTGAACCTGTATCCGGATCGCCTGGAGGTGGTCAACCCTGGCTTGCTGCCGCTGGGCGTCACGCCCGGCAATATTCTGCACACCACCGTTCGGCGTAACGATCACATGGCCCGCCTGTTCCACGACCTCAAACTGATGGAACGCGAAGGCAGCGGCTTCGACAAGATCTACGAAGTGCTGCTTTCACAGGGACGGCCGGCGCCCGAGTTGATCGAGACGCACGACCGCGTGCAGGTAACTGTGCGGCGGCGCATCCTCAAGCCCGAGGTTATCGATTTCATCGCCAAGGCCGATCAAACCTACCCTTTGACCCAGCGCGAACGCATCGTCATCGGGCTGCTGGCACAACACGATGCGCTCACCGCACGCGAGTTGACCGTGGCCCTGGAACTGCCCGCAGTGGAGGCATTGCAGCCCTGGCTGTCCCGGCTGCTGGACTGGCGCATCGTTCAGAGCAGTGGCCGCACCCAGGCCACCCGCTACTTCGTCGACCCAGGCCTGCTGCGGAACCTGAACTTTGCCAGTGGCACCACCCTCAAGCGGATCGAACCGCACCGACTCGCCGCCCTGATCCTGGAAGATCTGGGCCGCTATCCGCAATCTGCCATCGGCGAAATCCGCCAGCGCATCGGCGGCGAAATCCACCCCAAACAGGTCAAGCGTGCACTGGACGGACTCATCGACAAAGGCGAGGTGCGTTTCGAAGGCGACAGGCGATGGCGGCGCTACCGGTTGGCTCAATGAGACGGCTATCGGACATGAAGCACGTTATCGGAACCACCCGGGCAATAGACCTTGGGCGATACGCCCAGGCTTCCACAAAAAATCAGAGACTTATATCGCCCCGTTTCGACCGGACCAGGGCGATAGCCATGACAAGCACGGACATTGAATCCTCATGCCCACACTGAACTGGATCGGCAAGGAAGGCGAGACGCTGGACCGGCACGACCGCTGGCTGTCGATGATGTATCCGCGGCTGGTGCTGCTGAAGCAGTTTCTGCGTGAGGACGGGGCGATCTTCGTGTCCATCGACGACAACGAAGTGGCGACGCTGCGGCTGTTGATGGATGAGATTTTCGGGGCGTCCAATTACATTGCCAGCAACGTCTGGCAGAAGCGCTACTCGCGCGAAAACCGGGGCGCGATCGGCGATGTGCACGAGTACCTTGTCGTATACGCCAAGAATCCGGTCTTGTTTCAGGGGGTTCGTAATCGCGTGCCCATCGATGAGAAACAGGCGGCTGTTTACAAGAACCCGAACAATGATCCGAACGGACGGTGGCGCGGTATCCCGATGACTGCGCAGGGCTTCCGTCCCAATCAAATGTATGAGATCGAAACACCGACGGGGAAGAAGCTGAAACCACCTGAAGGGCGTTGCTGGTCAACCATCGAAAGCGAGTTCCTCAAACTCAAGGCTGAAGGACGCATTTACTTTGGAAAAAATGGTGATTCGCAGCCCAATGTGATTCGCTATCTATCAGAAGTTGAGGGCTTCGTTCCATGGACGTGGTGGCCACACGAAGAGGTCGGCCATACCGATGAGGCACGCAAGGAAGTCCAAAGCTTGTTCGGAACGCAGACCGCGTTCGATACACCCAAGCCGACACGCCTGATCCAGCGCGTCATCCAGATCGCAACCAAGCCCGGCGAATTGATCCTCGACAGCTTCGCCGGCTCAGGCACCACGGGTCATGCAGTGCTTAAACAGAATGCCGAAGACGGCGGCAACCGCCGTTTCATCCTGGTCGAGATGGACGGCACCATCGCCCGCACCGTGACCGCCGAACGGGTGAAGCGCGTCGCCAGCGGCTACACCAACGCCAGGGGCAACGCCGTCGAAGGCCTGGGCGGCGGCTTCCAGTTCTGCCGCCTGTCGGCCGAACCGCTGTTCGATGCCGACGGCCAGATCCGCAGCGACGTGACATTCGCGCAGCTTGCCGAATTCGTCTGGTTTGCCGAAACCGGCACCGCGCGCCCTCTCCCCGGCCCTCTCCCAGAGGGAGAGGGGGAAATACTGTCGCCCTTGCTCGGCGTGTTTGAGGGCCGCGCGATCTACCTGCTCTACAACGGCATCCTGAAAGACAAGTCAGTCGCGGGCGGCAACGTGCTGACCGGGCCGGTATTCGAGGTGCTGCCGAAATTCGCCGGGCCGAAGGTGATCTACGCTGCCGCCAACCGCATGGGCGCCCGCGCCGCGCGCGAGGGCATCGTCTTCAAGCAGACGCCTTACGCGCTGGAGGTGTAAGCATGGAAACCCAGCCGCGCGTCATCATGATTGCCGGACCGAACGGTGCGGGTAAGACCACGTTTGCCCGTGAGTTTCTGCCCAATGAGGCGGGCTGCCCCGTGTTTGTAAATGCCGATCTGATTGCTGCCGGCATTGCCCCGTTTGCGCCGGAAACGGCGGCGATTCACGCTGGCCGCTTGATGTTGCAGGAGCTGGCGCGCCATTTCGCCACGCGCACGAGTTTTGGCTTCGAAACCACCTTGTCCGGGCGCGGCTATCTGCGCCTGATCGACCAGTGGCAGGCGGCGGGCTATCGCGTCAAACTGATATTCCTGCAACTCGCCAGCGCGGAAGAGGCCATTGCGCGGGTCGAGCAACGTGTCAAACAGGGTGGGCACAACATTCCCGAGAATGTTATCCGCCGCCGTTTTTTGCGGCGGGATTGGTCAATCTCGAAACGCTGTATGCGCCCAAGGTGGATGCCTGGACACTTTATGACAATGCCGGCGCGCAACCGGTGTTGCTGGACTGGAGCGAAAAACCATGAACAAGCAGCCCATCGAAAAGGCACTTGATGCCGATTTACGGCTTTCTGTTGCGGCAATGCAGCGCGCAGCGGTACGTGCCCGGGAGCTGGCGCGCAAGACGGGGACAGCCATTGTGGTGAGCCGGGACGGGATCGTCGAGCACTTCCAACCCGATGCGCCGGAGCTTGAAGTCCTCAGCGTTCAGGAAGCTAACGCGCCGTATGGCGATAAGGCATGAGCAGTTTTGCCCCAAAAATCTATCAGCAGCAGGTGCTCGAAAGCGTGGAGGCCTATTTCCAGGCCTGCCACGAGCTGCCTTCGCCCTCGATTGCCTTCACCGCGACCACCGAACGGCTGTGGGGCCGCGGCTTGTCGTACAACCCGCTGCCGGGCTTTCCGGCCGACATGCCCTATTTCTGTCTGCGCGTGCCGACCGGCGGTGGCAAGACCTGGCTGGCGGCCAAGAGCGTAGCGCTGGTCAACACGCATCTGCTGCGCTGCGAGCACAGCGTCATTTTGTGGCTGGTGCCCTCGAAGCCCATCCGCGAACAAACGCTGCGGGCGTTGAAGGATCGCAACCACCCTTACCACACGGCGCTGCGCGAGGCCGGGCCCATCACCGTGATGGACCTGGACGAGACCAAGAGCGTGACCCGCGCCACGCTGGATACCTCGACCACGATCATCGTGGCGACGCGGCAGGCGTTCCAGGTGGAAGACGAGGAATGCCGCAAGGTGTATCAGTCGAGCGGCGCTTTGATGCACCACTTCGACAACCTCTCGCCCAGCCAGCGCGACGAGCTGCTGACCGAGGGCGACGGCGCGGAGCGCACCGTTCCCTATTCGCTGGCCAACGTGCTGCGGCTGCGCCGGCCTTTCGTGGTCGTCGACGAGGCGCACAACAGCCGCACCGAACTCGCCTTCGACATGCTGGCGCGCTTCCGCCCCAGCGGGGTGATGGAACTGACCGCGACGCCCGACCTGGAGCGCACGCCGTCGAACGTGCTGCACAGCGTGTCGGCGGCCGAGCTGAAGGCGGAGGAAATGATCAAGCTGCCGGTGGTGCTGGAAACCGAGCCGAACTGGCAGCAGTGCCTGGCCGACGCCATCGGCCGGCGCGACGCCCTGCACAAGCTCGCCGACGAAGAGCGCCGCGCCGGCAGCCCCTACTTGCGGCCGCTGGTGCTGATCCAGTCGGAGCCGCGCCGTGCCGGGGTGGAGACGCTGGATTTCGAGCGCGTGCGCACCGAGCTGATCACCAACCACGGCATCCCGGCCAGCGAGATTGTCGTCGCCACCGGCGAGGAAAAGGGGCTGGAGCAGATCGAGACGGACTACAAGCTGGGCATTGCCGACCCGGCCTGCCCGGTGAAATTCGTCATCACGCAGAAGGCGCTGGCCGAGGGCTGGGACTGCCCGTTTGCCTACATCCTGGTCAGCATGGCTTCGCTGCATTCGGCCACGGCGGTGGAGCAACTGCTTGGTCGCGTGCTGCGGCAGCCGGGCGCCAGTCACCGGCAAGCCAAAGCGCTGAATCAGTCCTATGCCTTCGTGGTGTCGCGCAATTTCGCGGAAACCGCGAGCGCGCTGCGCGACCGCTTGGTGGCCGGCGCCGGTTTCGAGCGGCGCGAGGTGAGCGAGTTCGTGACGGCGGCCAGGCAAGAGCAGGCGCGGTTTGACCTGGAGGGCCATGCCGGGCGCGTGGTCGTTCGGCCGGTGGCGATCACCCTGTCGGAAAAGCCGGACCTCAGGAGCGTGCCGAAACCGGTGCGCGACAAGGTGAGCTGGGACGGCAAGCTCAACACCCTGACCATCAGCACGCCGCTGACCGAGGACGAAGCAGAAGTGCTCAAGGCCTCGGTCACATCGGAAACCGCTATGGCCGCCATCGTCGAGGCGGCCGAGGTCAGCCGCACCACGGCCATCGAGTTCTTCCAGACGCCCGCCGAACTGGGCGAGCGCTTCCGTGTGCCGCAACTGGCATTGCGCGTGCAGGGCGAGCTTGCCTTGTTCGATGACCCGGAGGTGCTGGAATATCCGTGGGACGTGTCGCCCTACGATGCGACGCCATCGGCTGATGACGTAACTGCGCTGGGTGCAGGACTCAAGGTATCCGAAGGCGGCGAGATCGACATCGATGAAGGCGGCCACATGGTGTCGCGCTTCCTGCCGGAACTGCAGCGCGACCTGGGGCTGGTTTACCAGCCCGAACATTGGGACGAAGTCCGATTGGCGACCTGGCTGTGCCGCAACCTGCCGGAACCATCGCTGACGCACGCCAGCAAGCAGGCTTTCGTCGCGGCCTGGCTGACCGAGCTGTTGCGGCGCGAGGGATTCACGCTGGCCCGCGCCAACCTGCAGAAATTCCTGATCCGCAATCTGCTGGAAGCGCGCATTCGCGGCTTGCGCAAGCAGGCGGTCGGCAAGGCATTTCAGCAGGCGCTGTTCGGCGACGATGCGGCCTCACGCGTGGCCGTCACCGATCACGACGCGTTCGAGTTTCAGGCCCAGGCCTACGCGCCCAGCCGCGACTACGACGGACGCTTTGGCCAGTTCGATTTCCGCAAGCACTTCTATGGCCGCATCGGCGACTTCGACAGCAAGGAGGAATTCGAATGCGCCTGCTGGCTCGACATGCGGGCACAAAAAGGACGACTCCAGTTCTGGGTGCGCAACCTGGTCAGGCGGGAAGGCAGTTCCTTCTTCCTGCAAAAAGCTGATGGCCGTTTCTACCCGGATTTCCTGTGCCAGTTGCCTGCCTCTGGCGACCAACCGGGCGCGATCCTCGCTGTCGAATACAAGGGCGGCGACCGCTGGGCGGCGTCCGAGGATGACCGCCTGATCGGGGGCTTGTGGGCCGGGCTTTCCGGGGGACGCTGTCGCTTCGTGATGGTGAAGGACAAGCACTGGGAATTGATCGAGGGCCTGCTGTGAGGGCTGAGCCCGGCAAGACAGACAAGTAAAGGATGGCGACCAAGAAAACCACGCCCACATGGAGCGACCTCAAAACCAGGCTGACCGACTTCGACCGCGCCGGCCTGCTCGACCTGGTGCACGACCTGTACGCAGCCAGTGGGGACAACCAGGCCTTCCTGCACGCCCGTTTCGGGCTGGGAGACGACCCGCTCATACCCTACAAGGCCACCATCGACCGCTGGCTGTGGCCGGACATAATCAAGAACCAGGACACTTCCGTCGCCAAGGCGAAAAAAGCCATTGCCGATTACAGGAAAGCCATTGGCCAAACTGAGGGGCTGGCCGAATTGATGGTGTTTTACTGCGAGCGCGCCATTGGGTTCGCCAACGATGTTGGACTGGATGACGAGGGCTATTACGATGCCGTGGTGCGGATGTTTGAGCAGGCATTGAAAACCGTGATGTTGCTGCCCGAGGCGCAGCGCGCTCCATTTCTTGATCGTCTGGATCAAGTGAGAGCCTCTGACCAGAATATCAGCGGCTGGGTGGCCGGTGAATTCATTGAATCCTGGTATCGCGCAGGTTTGATTGTGGCGGAATGAGACGGACGAAACCTACCTTCATCGGCCACTGGCGCATCACGGAAATGGAAACCTGGGATGCCGACTATTTCGATATGGAGGTGCCGGCACACATCATTGTCCGCAAGGATTTGACCGGCGAATTCCAGTTCGGCATGGTGCAGGGTGAGCTCGATGGACGGGTGGAAACCCGCAACGGCGCGGTGCGCTTTGAATTTTCCTGGTCGGGATTTGACGACAACAACCCCGTGAATGGGCGCGGGTGGCTGGCAGTCAACGACGACCTGGTCGAAGGGCGCATTTTCATTCACCTCGGGGATGACTCCGCACTCAAGGCGGAACGGCGGCCATGACTTTGCCGGGAGACGATCCGGCATTGGAGCGGAAAAAGCTCCATGCCGAAATCGCCCGGCTGGTTTCGCTGCTGGAGGCACATGGGATTGAATGGCGCCCGCCGCTTGAACCATCGCCGGCGCCGGCAACGGTACCCGAAAGCTCGCGGCTCTCTTCTGCAGAGAAAGTGGCACTGTTTCGCCGCCTGTTCAGGGGGCGTACCGATGTCTATCCGGTTCGCTGGGAAAGCAAAACGAGCGGCAAGTCGGGTTACGCCCCGGCCTGCGCCAACGAGTGGCGTGCCGGTGTCTGCGAGAAGCCGCGCATCAAGTGCTCAGACTGCGCCAACCGTCTGCTGGTCCCGTTGTCGGATACGGTCATTTACGGCCACCTGGCTGGCGAGCACACCGTCGGCATCTATCCGCTCCTGGCCGACGACACTTGTTATTTCCTGGCTGTCGATTTCGACGAGGCCGAATGGAGAGAAGATGCGCTGGCCTTCGCCCAGTCATGTCACGCGCTTGGGGTGCCGGTCGCCCTTGAGATTTCCCGCTCCGGTAACGGCGCGCACGCCTGGCTGTTTTTCTCTGGCCGGGTGTCGGCGCGCGATGCCCGGCGGCTGGGGACAGCGATCATCAGCCACACCTGTTCGCGTACCCGGCAACTGAAGCTGGCGTCCTACGACCGCCTGTTCCCCAATCAGGACATAATGCCCAAAGGTGGTTTTGGCAATCTGATTGCATTGCCGCTGCAGAAAAAGCCCAGGGAGAGCGGCTGCAGCATCTTCGTCGATGACGCATTGCGCCCGCATCCTGACCAATGGGTGTTCCTGGCATCTATCCAGCCGATGCCGCCGCACGATATCGAACCCGCTATCCTGCGCGCCACGGGCAATGCGCATCCACTCGATGTGACGTTCATCGACGAGGAGGATCTGGCTGCGCCGTGGACACGGCAGGCTGCCATGCACAGGAGGCTGTCGGTGCCGATGCCGGAGGCGCTCACGGTGACGCTGGCCAACCTCGTTTACTTTGAGAAGGCGCAGCTGCCGCAGCCGCTGGCCAACCGGCTGATTCGCCTCGCAGCGTTCCAGAACCCCGAGTTCTACAAGGCGCAGGCGATGCGAATGTCGGTCTGGGACAAGCCCCGGGTGATCGGCTGCGCTGAAAACTACCCGAACCACATCGCGTTGCCGCGCGGCTGCCTGGACGCCGCGCAGGACCTGCTGCGGAACAACGGCATCCGCTTCGATCTGCGCGAGGAGCGCTTTACTGGTGAGGCGCTCGACGTGGCCTTCACCGGGACGCTGCGCCTGGATCAGGAAGCAGCCCTGGCCGCGATGCTGCACCACGACGCCGGTGTACTGTGCGCGCCGACCGCCTTCGGCAAGACGGTGACTGCGGCGGCGATGATCACCCGGAGGGGAGTCAATACGCTGGTTCTGGTGCATCGTACCGAATTGCTGAAGCAATGGCAGGAGCGTCTGCAATCCTTCCTTGGTGTCGGCAAGGGCGTGGTCGGTACCATTGGTGGCGGCAAAGCCAAGCCGACCGGCAAGATCGATATCGCCGTGATGCAGTCGTTGTCACGACAGGGCGAGATCGATCCTGTCGTCGAGAACTACGGCCACGTCATCATCGACGAGTGCCACCATGTTGGCGCTGCCTCATTCGACGCGATTCTGAAAGTGGTCAAGGCCAAATACGTGCTTGGCCTGACCGCCACGCCGATTCGTCGTGACGGTCAGCAGCCAATAATCTTTATGCAGTGCGGGCCGATCCGTTACACGGCGGCCAAACCGGCCAGCGCGCCACACGATCTGGTCGTGCAGCCACGATCACTTTTCACGCAGATTGATTTGCCTTCCCAAGCGGGTATTCAGGATGTATTTCGGCATCTTGCAATCGATCAGACACGGACCGACACCATTGCCGCCGAAGTCCGGGGTGCCTACCAGCAAGGCCGCAAGGTGCTTGTTCTGACCGAACGCACAGAGCACCTCGATGCGATCCTCGCCGCCCTGGATGGGCATGTGACGGCGCCCTTCGTGCTGCACGGCCGGATGTCGAAGAAGCAACGGGCCGCAATGATCGCTGAACTTGACGGGCTACCACCCGAGGCGCCGCGGATTTTGCTCGCGACCGGCAAGTTAGTCGGCGAGGGGTTTGACCACCCCGCCCTCGACACGCTGGTACTGGCAATGCCGATTTCGTGGAAGGGAACCCTGCAGCAATATGCCGGCCGCCTCCATCGTGAGCACACCACCAAGACCGATGTCCGAATCATTGATTTCGTGGACACCGGACACCCGGCGTTGCTGCGGATGTGGGATAAGCGGCAGCGTGGATATCGGGCAATGGGTTATCGCGTTGTGGAACATCCGCAGGAAGCCGCAGACTTGCTCTCTGGCCACAATAGCGCGTAGTTCGGTTGTAAACTACGCACCGCCATCACATCCGGCAAGGCGCCTCCAAAAAACCGGAGGCGCCTTGTTTTCATCCTGGCTCAAGCCAGCTCGACCCAGACCGGTTGATGATCCGAAGCGTCTGTGGCGGCATTGATGCCATGCGACTTGAGCCGTCCCGCCAGTCCCTCGGTCACGAAAACGAAATCGAAACACTCCGGGCGGTCGACGAAATCGACCTTGTGGATGCCGACCGTAGGGGCGTGCGTTTCGCCCGGATGCAGTTCGGACCAGGCATCGTGAAAACCCGGCGTTCCATCGCTGAACGGTGCGAGCAGTCGCAGCCGATCAGGGGCCGAGGCAGGGAAGTTCATGTCGCCGCACAGCAGCGCCTGCGCGGGCCGCGGAAACACCTCGAAGGAACCGCCCTGCTCCTCGACCAAGGGCACGCGGGTGGACATGGCGCAGGCCTCGGCATGCAGACGGCGGATGGCTTTGATCTGGGCTTCGCGCTGGGGCTGCGAGTAGTATTCGAGGTGGGTCGTCATGACCCGCACCGGGCCGACATCGGCCATGACCACCGCTTCGACCAGCACCCGCTGCATGCTGGGCGCGTCCGCCTCGGCCGGCCACGGCAGCAGGTGCCGCCACACCTGGCCGACCGGCAGGCGGGAAAAAATGGCGTTGCCGAACAGGCTGCGGCCACCGCGGCCATCCGGGACGTCGATTGCCGCACCATAGATAACGGTGTAGCCGGGCAGGCCGGCGGACAGTTCGGCAACCTGGTCCTCGCCGTGGCTGCCGGGCAGGCCGGGGAAATTGACCGCGACCTCCTGCAGGCAGAGGACGTCGAAATCGCCTGTTTCATGGATGGTGCGGAGGATGCGCGCGAGGTCGACCCGCCCGTCCATGCCGCGTCCCCATTGGATGTTCCAGCTCAACAGTTTCATGGCTTTCCCAATTCGAGTGGTCCCTTGTCAAAGAATAGGCAAATCCGGATCGAAGGAATTGCCTTCAATATTCGACAGGGGGACCCTGCCATGACTCCAGCCTCGGCCGGGCCCGTGCAATGGCCTCGCGGGCGCTGCGCCAACCCTCGCACGCGTTGCGCCCCGGGCGGCCCTTTACGAAATTCAGCATGCCCTTGCATCTGGCGTAGAAGCGGAAAAATCGCAGCACGAACGCGCTTTGCTCGGCGGTCAGGGGTTCGGCGCTGCAAACGAGCTTGTCGTCCGCCATGCCGCGGTCGGTCAGGGTGATCGCGCCCCATGCCTTGACCCGTACGCGGGTGCCCAGGGCCAAACGCGGCCCCAGCACCAGCGCGTCCAGCAGGTCGCCTTCGAGTCCGAGATAGTCCGGCACCGCGCCGTAATTGAACGGACACGGAAAAGGCGAAACGAAATCGATATGGCCCGTGGACCCGCGTTTCAGAAAGCTGCCGCGAGGCACTTCGATCACCACGTCGACTTCTGGCGGATCGGACAATACGTCGCTGGGCGGCCATGGCGGCAGGGAGGCATCGGTCATGACACAAGCCTACCCCATGCCTTCAAGGATGACGAACGGGCCAAGTGGCGGAGCCAGCTGGCCGCGTCGAGACGGGAGAAGGCTCGATTGAGCGGCACCATGGAATTTATCGGGGCATTTCCGCTCCGAGCACTAGCCCCGGTAAGTGCGGAAACCCTAGCAGAGGCAAGGCTTTGACCAGGGCAATCATTGCCGCATGTGGCGCGAGGGATTAAAATGCCGCACTTTTCGCTTATTTTTTGCGGCTTGCCCCCGGGCAGGCCGCTGTTGCCTGAGCATACGGAACCATGGAACGACAACGCTGGCTGGACGGGACGCTGTATTCGCCCGATTTCGAACAGGATAGCTGTGGCTTCGGCCTGATTGCGCAGATCGACAATCAGCCCAGCCACACGCTGGTGCAGAACGCGATCGGCTCGCTGGCCTGCATGACACACCGCGGCGCGATCGCAGCCGACGGTTTGTCGGGCGACGGCTGCGGCCTGCTGTTCAAGAAACCGGATGCGTTCCTGCGCGCGGTGGCGAGCGAGGCCGGCTTCACGCTGGGCGCGCTGTACGCCGCCGGCCTGGTATTCCTGTCGCGCGAGGCCGCGCCGCAGGACCACGCGCGTTCGACGCTGCAAGCGGAACTGGTAGCCCAGGGCCTGGCGGTCGCCGGTTTCCGCCGGGTGCCGACCGATGCCAGCGTATGCGGCGAATCGGCGCTGGAGTCGCTACCGCACATCGAGCAGGTGTTCGTCAACGCGCCAGCCGGCATTAGCGAGGACGACTTCGAGCGCAAGCTCTACATCGCGCGCCGCCGCGCTGAAAAGGCGCTGGAACCGACCGACCCGGTGTTCTACCTGCCGACGCTGTCGTGCCGCGTCATCAGCTACAAGGGCCTGGTGATGCCCGACAATCTGCCGGTGTTCTATCCCGACCTCAGCGACGCGCGCTTTGCATCGAGCCTGGCGGTGTTCCACCAGCGCTTTTCCACCAACACCTGGCCGCAGTGGCGCCTGGCGCAGCCGTTCCGCTATCTGGCGCACAACGGCGAAATCAACACGGTGCAGGGCAACCGCAACTGGAGCCGCGCGCGCGAGCAGAAATTCGAAACGCCGCTGATCCCGAACATGGACGACATCCGTCCCATCGTCGGCACCAGGGGCTCGGACTCGATGAGTCTCGACAACATGGTCGAAGGCCTGGTGATGGGCGGTGCGGGTCTGTTCCGCGCGCTGCGCCTGGTAATTCCGCCGGCGTGGCAGAACATCGAATCGATGGATGCCGATATCCGCGCGTTCTACGAATACAACTCGATGCACATGGAGCCGTGGGATGGCCCCGCGGGAATTGTTTTGACCGACGGCCGCTACGCGGCGTGCACGCTCGACCGCAACGGCCTGCGCCCGGCGCGCTGGGTGCTGACAAAGGACCGCATCCTCACCATCGCCTCGGAAGTGGGGGTGTGGCAGATCGATCCCGCCAACGTCGAGCGCAAGGGCCGCGTCAAGCCTGGCCAGATGATCGCCGCCGACCTCGATACCGGGCGCCTGCTGATGCCCGAAGACATCGACAATGAACTGAAGGGCGCGCAGCCCTACCGCGAGTGGCTCAAGGCAGGTGCGGTCAGGCTCGACCTGTCGCTCCACCAGGATGCCGACCTGCCGGTGATGGATGCGGCCAGCCTGCTGACCCACCAGAAGCTCTTCAACGTCAGCTTCGAGGAGCGCGACCAGATCATCCGCGTCCTTGCGGAAGACGGCGCCGAGGCGATCGGCTCGATGGGCGACGACACGCCGATGGCGGTATTGAGCCAGAAGGTGCGTTCACCGTTCGATTACCTGCGCCAGCAGTTCGCGCAGGTCACCAATCCGCCGATCGACCCGATCCGCGAAGCGATCGTGATGTCGCTGAACACCAGCTTCGGGCGCGAACGCAATCTGTTCCACGAAACGCCCGATCATGCGCACCGGGTCGAAGTCCACACGCCGCTGCTGTCGAGAGAGGCGTTCGACAAGCTGCTGAACCTGAACGACCCGGCATTTGCCTCGGCTGCACTCGATCTGCATTACGACCCGGCCACCACCAACCTCGAAGACGCGATCCAGGCGCTGACAGCGCGTGCGATCGATGCAGTCCGTGCAGGCAAGGTCATTCTGGTGCTGTCCGACCGCAACATTGCCAAGGACCGCTTGCCGATCCATGCACTGTTCGCCACTGGCGCGGTACATCATGCGCTGATCACCGCCGGCCTGCGCTGCAACGCCAACATCGTGGTGGAAACCGGCACCGTGCGTGACCCGCACCACTACGCCTGCCTGATCGGCTACGGCGCCACCGCCGTGTATCCGTACCTGGCCTACCAGGTGGTCGGTGAGTTCGTCAAAACCGGCGAGATCAAGCCGAACCTCGAAAAAGCGCTGTCCAACTTCCGCAAGGGCATGGACAAGGGCCTCTACAAGGTGTTGTCCAAGATGGGCATTTCGCTGGTCGCGAGCTATCGCGGCGCACAACTGTTCGAAGGCGTGGGCCTGCACGAGGATGTGGTGGCGCTGTGCCTCAAAGGCACGGTTTCGCGCATCTCCGGCGCCCATTTCGACGACTTCGAGTCCGACCAGAGGCTGCTGCACAAGACGGCGTTCAACCCGCTTCGCCCTTTGCCGGCCGGCGGCCTGCTGAAGTTCATGTTCGGCGAGGAGTTCCACGCCTACAACCCGGATGTGGTGCAGCAATTGCAGAAGGCCGTGAAGTCCGGCGACTATGCCGAATTCAAGAAATACTCCGAGATCGTCAACACACGGCCGGTGGCGATGCTGCGCGACCTGATGAACCTGAAGACGGACATCGCCCCGATTCCGCTGGACGAAGTCGAGCCGCTGGAAGCCATTCTCAAGCGCTTCGATTCCGCCGGCATGTCGCTCGGCGCGCTGTCGCCGGAGGCACATGAGGCGCTGGCCGAGGGCATGAACCGGATCGGCGGCCGCTCCAACTCGGGTGAAGGCGGCGAAGATCCGAAACGCTATGGCACCATCAGGACTTCCAAGATCAAGCAGGTCGCCTCCGGCCGTTTCGGCGTCACCGCAACCTATCTGGTCAATGCGGAAGTGCTGCAGATCAAGATCGCACAGGGCGCGAAGCCCGGCGAGGGCGGGCAATTGCCTGGCGACAAGGTTTCCCCGATGATCGCCAGCCTGCGCCACACCAAGCCCGGCACCCCGCTGATTTCGCCGCCGCCGCACCACGACATCTATTCGATCGAAGACCTGGCGCAGCTGATTTTCGACCTCAAGCAGGTCAATCCCGACGCGCTGGTGTCGGTGAAACTCGTGGCCGAACCCGGCGTCGGCACCATCGCGGCCGGGGTGGCCAAGGCCTACGCCGACCTCATCACCATTTCCGGCTACGACGGCGGTACCGGCGCGAGCCCGCTCACTTCGGTGAAATATGCCGGCACGCCCTGGGAGTTGGGCCTGTCCGAGGCGCAACAGGTCCTGCGCGCCAACGGCCTGCGCGGACGCGTGCGCGTTCAGACCGACGGCGGCCTGAAGACCGGCCTCGATGTCATCAAGGCGGCAATCTTGGGTGCGGAATCCTTCGGTTTCGGTACCGGCCCGATGGTCGCGCTGGGCTGTAAATACCTGCGCATCTGCCACTTGAACAACTGCGCCACCGGCGTTGCCACGCAGAACGACAAGTTGCGCCGCGACCACTTCATCGGCCTGCCCGACATGGTGGTGAACTACTTCAAGTTCGTCGCTGAGGAAACGCGCGAACTGATGGCGGCCCTGGGCATCAGGAAGCTGACCGACCTGATCGGCCGCACCGACCTGCTCGGCATCTCGGACGGTGAAACGCCGCGCCAGGGTCGCCTGAAGCTCGATGTGCTGCTCTCCCAGGGCGACATTCCCGCCGATGCGCCGCGCTTCTCGCAGCAGGAACGCAATCCCTCTTTCGACAAGGGCGAACTCGCCGAACAGATGGTGGCTGACGCGCTGGCCGCGATCAAATCAGGCACGCGAGTTGAATTGAGCTATCCGGTGAGGAACGTCAATCGTTCCATCGGCGCGCGCCTTTCCGGTGAAATCGCCAAGGCGCATGGCGGCAAGGGACTTCCCGACGACACCGTCCGCATCATACTGACCGGCTCGGCCGGCCAGAGCTTCGGCGTGTGGAATCACACGGGGCTGACGCTCACGCTGGAAGGAGACGCCAACGACTACGTCGGCAAGGGCATGGGCGGCGGACGACTGGTGATCTACCCACCGCGTGTCTCCACCTTCGAGGCGCACCGGAATACTTTGATCGGCAACACATGCCTGTATGGCGCCACCGGCGGCGAAATCTACGCAGCGGGCATAGGTGGCGAGCGCTTCGGCGTGCGCAATTCAGGCGCACTGGCCGTGGTGGAAGGCGTCGGCGACCACGGATGCGAATACATGACCGGCGGCACCGTCATCGTGCTGGGCGATACCGGGCTGAACTTCGGTGCTGGCATGAGCGGTGGCATGGCCTTCGTGGTCGATGAGGCGGGAGACTTCATGGCCAAGACCAACAAGGAAATGGTCGAGTTGACCCGGATCGCAAGCGACGAAACCGAGCCATTCCGAATCTTCCTCAAGGCCCAGGTCGAGCGTCATCTGGCGCTCACTGGCAGCGCACGTGCGAAGGTGTTGCTGGCAGACTTCGACGCCACACTGGCGAAGGTCTGGCTGGTCAAGCCGAAGCGGATTTCGATTGAAGACCTGGTCGAGGACATTCCCGGCCAGACCAAAGAAGCAGTGAGTGCATGATGGGTGACGTTTTCCAGTTTTTGAAGCAGGCGCGACGCGACGGCGAGAAGACCCCCGCCGACGTTCGCAAGCACGAGTTCCGCGAAATCTATGCGCAGATGGATACGGCGCATGCGCAGGAACAGGCCGGCCGCTGCCTCGGCTGCGGCAATCCGTATTGCGAGTGGAAGTGCCCGGTGCACAACTACATCCCCAACTGGCTGAAACTGGTGACCGAGGGCCGTCTGTTCGAGGCCGCCGAACTGAGCCATCAGACCAATTCCCTACCTGAAGTGTGTGGCCGCGTCTGTCCGCAGGACCGGCTGTGCGAGGGTGCGTGCACGCTGAATAGCGATGGCTTCGATGCGGGTGGCGGCTTCGGCGCGATCACCATTGGCCAGGTCGAGAAATACATCTCCGAAGAAGCCTTCAAGGCCGGCTGGCGTCCCGACATGTCGAACGTGGCGCCGACCGGCAAGAAGGTCGCCGTCATCGGCGCCGGTCCCGCCGGCCTCGGCTGCGCCGACGTGCTGGCGCGCAACGGCGTGAAGCCGGTGGTGTTCGATCGCTACGACGAGATCGGCGGCCTTCTCACCTTCGGCATCCCCGAATTCAAGATGGAAAAATGGGTCATGACGCGCCGCCGCGAAGTGCTGGAAGGCATGGGCGTCGAGTTCCGCCTCAACACCGACATCGGAAAGGATGTGTCGATGCAAAGCCTGCTCGACGAATACGACGCCGTGTTCATGGGCATGGGCACCTACACCTACATGAAGGGCGGCTTTCCGGGCGAAGAACTGCCCGGCGTGCTGGAAGCGCTGCCCTTCCTGATTTCCAACGTGCGCAAATGCCTGGACCTGGCCAAGCCGGGTGAGGTCTACCATGACATGAAAGGCCAGCGTGTCGTGGTGCTGGGCGGCGGCGATACCGCGATGGACTGCAACCGCACCAGCATTCGTCAGGGCGCGGCCTCGGTCACCTGCGCCTATCGCCGCGACGAGAAGAACATGCCCGGTTCCAAGCGCGAAGTCGGCAATGCCAAGGAAGAGGGCGTGAGGTTTTTGTGGAATCGCCAGCCGGTCGAGATCGTAGGCAATGGCAAGGTCGAGGGCGTCAAACTCGTCACCACCGAACTCGGCCCACCCGATGCACGGGGCCGCCGCACGCCCGTGGTGGTGCCAGGCTCGGAAGAAATCGTCGCGGCCGACCGCGTCATCGTCGCGTTCGGTTTCCGTCCCAATCCGCAGCCATGGTTCGGGCAGCATCAGATCGCCATCGATCAGGGCGGCCGCGTAATCGCCAAGGGCCAGCAACACGCTTACCAGACCGCCAACCCGAAAATCTTTGCCGGTGGCGACATGGTGCGCGGCTCCGACCTCGTCGTCACCGCGGTATGGGAAGGCAGGGAGGCGGCCAAAGGCATCCTGGGCTACCTCGACCTGATGTAAGCCGCAACTGACGTCCTGGGAGCACAAGCAAGGCCGGAGCTGACTCAGCTCCGGCCTTTCGCGTTTTGCCCCTTGTCCTGATGGTGATCGAGCACCCAACCCGGGGCATGACAGCCGCATGAAAATGCCCGGCCATCACGCAGTTACCTTGCGTTACACCTCGTTACCCGACTCAAACATCCAGCTTACATGGCGCGCCTAGAGTGCAGTTGTCCGCTGACGAAACAGTTCTGAAGCGGCATCCGTCAACCGAAAAGGAGCAACACCATGAAAAGCACGACAATTAAGAAATCCCTCGCAGTTCTGGCACTCGGCAGTCTGGGACTGATGACAAGCGGTGCTCAGGCCGACTGGAACCGTGACGGCCATGATCACGTTAGCGACGCCATCCAGCGAAGCAACATGTTTGCCCAGCAGATCAACGCACGCCAGCAACAACAGAGGGATCGCATGCAGGATGGCAGGCGCACCGGCAGCCTGACCCGGTCCGAATTCCACAAACTGATGCGCGATTCGCGCCATGGAACGACACTTCCGCGCCGACGGCTTCATCAGCCCACGTGAATTCAAGCGCCTTGATCGTGCGCTGGATATCGCCAGCCAGAATATCCGGGCTGAAAAGCATGACCGCCAGGCACGGATTGCCTACAACCTCTGGTCCAACTGATCCGGCGCAACGCTTCATTCGGATAGCGTTTTGCCGTTAAACACAAGCACCATTCCAAGGAGTATGCAATGAAGCTTCCCCTGACGATGGCCCTTGCCGCAATGGTGGCATCGACGCTGGCGCTGGCTGACCCACCCAGCCACGCACCTGCCTACGGCTACTACAAGAACCCGCCGAAGGCCAAGCAGTACAAGGCCAAAAGCGGGGTCGTCTATGTGAACGACTACGGCATCTCGTCCGGCCGCTGCAACCGCGACGAGATCGGTGCCGTCATCGGCGGCGTGACCGGCGCCGTCATCGGCAGCCAGGTTGCCAGCCGGGAAAATCAGGTCGTCGGCATGGTGATCGGGGGGGCGCTCGGTGCCGTGCTGGGGCACGCCATCGGCGACCGCATGGACGACCGGGACCGCGCCTGCATGGGGCATGTGCTGGAACTTGGCAAACCCGGTGCGCCGGTAGTGTGGCGCGATGGCGCCCACCTGTACCAGTTCACGCCACGCAGCGATGCGGCCAATGGTTGCCGTTATGCGACCATCGTGGTCGATGGCCGCAAACCGCGTGAAGTGCTGGCCTGCCCGTCCGGGCGCGGGAACTGGGTATTCCGCAACTAATCCGCCCGGGGCGCCGGCCCCGCGGCGCCAAGCCTGCTAAAATGCCGTTTTTGCGTCATGGCCACGTTTCGTGGCTACACCATGTCCACCCTCAAAAACGATACCTTCCTGCGCGCCCTGCTGCGTCAACCCACCGATCACACGCCTTTGTGGCTGATGCGCCAGGCCGGACGCTACCTGCCTGAATACAACGCCACCCGTGCGCGCGCCGGCGATTTTCTCACCCTGTGCAAGACGCCCGATCTGGCGACCGAAGTCACGCTACAGCCGCTGGCGCGCTACCCGCTCGACGCCGCCATCCTGTTTTCCGATATCCTCACCGTGCCCGATGCGATGGGCCTGGGCCTGTATTTCGCACAGGGCGAAGGGCCGCGTTTCGAGCGTCCGCTGCGCGACGAATGGGAAGTTCGCGACCTGTCGGCGCCGGATCCGACCGACAAGCTCGGCTATGTGATGGACGCGGTGCGCTCGATTCGCCGGGCACTTGACGGTTCGGTGCCGCTGATCGGCTTTTCCGGCAGCCCCTACACGCTGGCCTGCTACATGATCGAAGGCGGCAGCTCGGACGACTACCGTCACATCAAGACCATGCTGTACAGCCGCCCCGACCTGCTGCATCGCATCCTCGAGATCAACACCCGGGCCGTCACCGACTACCTCAACGCGCAGATCGAGGCCGGCGCCCAGGCCGTGATGATTTTCGATTCCTGGGGCGGCAGCCTCACCCCGCACGCATACAAGGAATTCTCGCTGGCCTACATGGAACGCATCGTCGCCGGCCTGATCCGCGAGCGCGATGGCCGTCGCGTGCCGAGCATCGTCTTCACCAAGGGTGGCGGCAACTGGCTGGAGGCCATTGCCGAGATAGGTGCCGATGCAGTCGGGCTGGACTGGACGGTCGACATCGGCGACGCTCGCCATCGGGTGGGCGGCAAAGTGGCCTTGCAGGGCAACCTCGACCCCTGCGCCCTGCACGGCACGCCGGAAAGCATCCGCAACGAGGCCACGCGCATCCTCGACAGTTACGGCAACCACCCCGGTCACGTATTCAATCTCGGCCACGGCATTTCACAATTCACCAATCCTGACAACGTCAGTGTGCTGGTCGAAACAGTGCATAACCACAGCCGTGTTTTGCGTGCCTGAGACGGCGTCACACAGTATTGGCGAACCAGGCCTCCGCCTGCCGACTCGGCCGGAACCCCGATGTCGGATCGCCCGACGCCCAAGTGCTTGAAGCGCCAGAAGCAGGCAACCGACAAACTCGCCGCGCACGTTCATCGAGTCCGATTCGAAAAGCCACAACTGCGCCCGGCAAGAAGGTCGGGACGCTCTACAAACCGTCAGCGGCAGAATCCTTGCCGCTGGCCTCGCAATAAAGCCCTAATAAACAATGGCCTGCGTCCATTTTTCGCGCATCGGAAACCACGATCCCGGGAATAGAAGCATTAACTTATGCACATTTTTGGCGCAAGGGAACTTTTTTTGCTGCAAATCCTTGACAGAAATCCAATGTTTGTATGTTGATGATTGATAAGGCTTTTATCAAATGCCTGCTTTTTGGACTGTGATTCATGCTCGCCTGAATACGGGCGATTGGGGGCACTCAACACAAATCACTCACACAATTATCCACAGCTTACGTGGACAACCTTGATAAATCCTTGGCTAACAGCCAGTTAGTGAATATTCCACGAAACATACCCAAGACTCGCCGCTAAATTTATGTCTTCCATTCTTCAGGTCGCGCTCGATACACCGCTCCACCGGCTGTTCGACTATCGCCTGCCGGATGACATGGGCAATGTGCCGCCCGGCAGCCTGGTAGAAATTCCGTTCGGGCGGACCCGCCAGGTCGGCGTCGCGCTAGGCGAGACGGCTGACAGCAGCATCGGGACCGACAAGCTGCGCAACGTGATCCGCGTGCTGGATGATCGTCCTGCGCTCTCGCCCGCGATTCTGCGGCTGGCCAAGTTTTGCGCCGACTATTACCACTACCCTCTGGGTGCCATCCTGTTGGCGTCGTTGCCGCCCCGCCTGAAGAACGCCGCGCCCTTTGTCGCGGATACGCCTTGGCTGATGTTGACCGACGCCGGCCGGTTGGCGGACCCGCCTGCCCGCGCCAGGGCGCAGCGTACCCTGCTCGATGCCCTGAAGGTGGCGCCGCAGTCGCGCGACCAGCTGCGCGCGCAGAAGCAGGGCCGACACGCGGCCACGCTGGTGACGGCCGGCTGGGCGGCCTGGACGCGGGTGCCCCCTCAAGCGAGCGCTCCGCTGCAAACAACCCCGCCCCCTCCCGCCACACCTGAGCAGTTCGCTGCGCTCGAGCACCTGCGCCCTGCACTCGCGCACTTCAAGGTGCACCTGATCCACGGCGTCACCGGCAGCGGCAAGACCGAGCTTTACCTGCGCCTGATCGACGCGGTATTGGCACAGGGACGACAGTCGCTGGTGCTGATTCCTGAAATTGCGCTCACCCCGCAGCTGGAAATGCATTTTCGCAAGCGTTTCCCTGGACGCCGCATCGCCACCTTGCACAGCGGGCTCGGCGAGGGGGCACGCACGGAAAACTGGCTTGCCGCACCCGACTGCGATGTCCTCCTCGGCACCCGCCTGTCGGTGTTCGCGCCGCTGCCGCGACTGGGCCTGATCGTGGTGGACGAGGAACACGATGCCTCGTTCAAGCAGCAGGACGGCCTGCGCTACTCGGCGCGCGACGTCGCCATCGCGCGCGCCAAGCAGCGCGACGTGCCGGTTGTGCTCGGCTCGGCCACGCCGTCACTGGAAAGCTATGCACAGACGCTGAATGGCCGCTACCAGCTGGTCGAACTCAAGCAGCGCGCGATCAGCGCGGCGCAGCTGCCGGCGATCGAACTGGTCGACCTGAAGCACATCCCGGTCGACAACGGCCTCACCCGTCCGGCCGTGCAGGCGCTGGCAGACACGCTGGCGCGCGGCGAACAGAGCCTGGTATTCCTCAACCGCCGCGGCTACGCACCGGCACTGTACTGCCCGAGCTGCGCCTGGGTGTCGCCCTGTCCGCGCTGCTCGGCGCGGCTGGTGCTGCATCGAACCTCACATCGTCTGAAATGCCACCACTGCGGGTTCGAAACGCGCATCCCGGCCGAATGCCCGAGCTGCGGCAATCCGGATCTGAAAGCCCTTGGCCAGGGCACCCAGAGGCTGGAGGAAACGCTCACCACCCTGCTGCCCGCCGCGCGCATCCGCCGCATCGACCGCGACAGCATGCGCCCGCGTGCATGGGCCGAGCTCGGCGACGCGGTGCATGGCGGCGAAGTCGACATCCTGGTCGGCACGCAGATGCTGGCCAAGGGTCACGACTTCCCCAACATGACGCTGGCGCTGATTCTCGATACCGACGGCGCGCTCTACAGCCCCGACTTTCGCGCCACCGAACGCCTGTTCGCGCAGCTGATGCAGGTGGCCGGCCGCGCCGGGCGCGCCGACAAGCCGGGCCGCGTGCTGATCCAGACGGCCTTCCCCGACCATCCGCTGTTCCGTTATCTGCAGCGCCACGACTACGCCGGCTATGCACGTGCACTGCTGGCCGAACGCCGCCAGCTCGAGCTGCCCCCCATCACCCGGCAGGTGCTGCTGCGCGCCGAAGCGACGACGATGGACGCAGCGCTGGCCTTCCTGCAGCGTGCCGCCGCGCTGGCGCCGGACGCGGCCGACGTCAGCGTGTTCAGCGCCACGCCGGCGCCGATGGCGCGCGTCGCCAACCTGGAGCGCGCGCAACTGCTGATCCAGTCGGCTTCGAGAGCCGCCCTGCAGGCTTTCGTGCGCGACTGGCGGCCGCAGCTCGACACCATCCGGCCACGTGTGGCGCGCTGGTCGCTCGATGTCGATCCGCTGGTGTTCTGAGCCGGAACGTCGCGTTCCAGCGCAGCCGCGTTTGGATGCCCCGCGTGCGGCGCTTATAATCGCGGGCTACCCAATTCGAACCCTGGGCGCCTTCGATGGCGACCAGGACAGGACACGCGTCGTGCCTCCCTCTTTGTCATCATGTCCAACACCCATCCGCTCAAAGACCAGATCGCCCTGCTGATTGGCGAAGCGCTCGAAACGGTGGCGCCCGACGCTCCGGTGAGCCTCGAGATCGAGCGCCCGAAGAATCCCGCCCACGGCGATTTTTCGAGCAATGCCGCGATGCAGCTGGCGCGCCCGCTGAAGAAGAATCCGCGCGAGCTGGCGCAGCTGATCCTGACCGAACTGCCGCAATCGCCGCTGATCGCCAAGGCGGAAATCGCCGGCGCCGGCTTCATCAACTTCCATCTCGCACCCGCGGCATGGCACGGCCTGGTGCCGCAGATCCGTTCAGCGGGCGCCGCTTTCGGCCGCAGCAGCGAGAAGGCGGGCCACAAGATGCTGGTCGAGTTCGTTTCGGCCAACCCGACCGGCCCGCTGCACGTCGGCCATGGCCGCCAGGCGGCGCTCGGTGACGCGATCTGCAACCTGTATGCGGCGCAGGGCTGGGACGTAACGCGCGAGTTCTACTACAACGACGCCGGCGTGCAGATCGCCACGCTCGCCAGCAGCGTTCAGGCGCGCGCGAAAGGCCTGAAGCCCGGCGACGCCGGCTGGCCGGAGCCTGCCTACAACGGCGACTACATCGCCGACATCGCGACAGATTTCCTCGCCGGCAAGACGGTGAAGTCGGACGACCGCGAATACACCGGGACCGGTGACATCGACGACATCGATTCGATCCGCCAGTTCGGCGTGGCCTATCTGCGCCACGAGCAGGACCTTGATCTCAAGGCCTTCGCGGTGCGCTTCGACCACTACTACCTGGAGTCGAGCCTGTACGACAGCGGGCGCGTCGCGGCGACGGTGCAGAAGCTCGTCGACGCCGGCAAGACCTACGAACAGGACGGCGCGCTGTGGCTGCGCACGACGGACTACGGCGACGACAAGGACCGCGTGATGAAGAAGTCCGACGGCACCTACACCTATTTCGTGCCGGACGTCGCCTATCACATCGCCAAATGGGAGCGCGGCTTCGAGCGCGCGATCAACATCCAGGGCACCGACCACCACGGCACCATCGCCCGCGTGCGCGCCGGCCTGCAGGCGGCGAACGTGGGCATACCGCAAGGCTACCCGGACTACCTGCTGCACACGATGGTGCGGGTGATGCGCGGCGGCGAGGAGGTGAAAATCTCCAAGCGTGCCGGCAGCTACGTCACCCTGCGTGACGTCATCGACTGGACCAGCAAGGATGCTGTGCGCTTTTTCCTGCTGTCGCGCAAGGCCGATACCGAGTACATCTTCGACATCGATCTGGCCCTCGCGAAAAACAACGACAACCCGGTGTATTACGTGCAATACGCGCACGCCCGGATCTGCCGCGTGTTCGAGGAATGGGGCGGCGATCCGGCCACGCTCGACGGCATCGACCTCGCGCCGCTGACCGCAGCGCACGAAACTGCGCTCATGCAGCGCCTGGCCGAGTTCCCTGAAACGGTCGCCACCGCCGCACGCGAACTGGCCCCCCACCTGCTGGTGCATTACCTGCAGGTGCTGGCGGGCGATTTCCACGCCTGGTACAACGCCGAGAAATTCCTGGTCGAGCAGGCGGCGACGAAACACGCCCGGCTCGCGCTGGCCGACGCCACGCGCATTACGATTGTTAACGGGCTGGCCTTGCTCGGCGTGTCCGCCCCGGAGAAAATGTAGCCATGGCAAAACCCGCAACCCGCAATTCCGGCCGCTCGGGCGGCCGCTCCGTGTTTACCGGCGTGCTGATCGGCCTCACCTTCGGCGCCGTGCTGGCGGTGGGCGTGGCGTTGTGGGTCACCGGCAGCAACCCGTTCAAGTCGTCACCGCTCGAGCCCGCAGCGGTCGAACCCAAGCCCGCCGCGTCGGCCGCGCCGGACACGGCACCCAGCTTCGACTTCTACAAGGTGCTGCCAGGAGACGCCCCCGGCGCGATGCCGCCGATGCCCGGCACTGCGCCCGGCACCCCGCTGTATTACCTGCAGGCGGGCGCGTTCCAGAATCCGTCCGACGCCGACAACCTGAAGGCCCAGCTGGCATTGCTCGGCGTCGAGGCCTCGATTCAGACCCGCGACCTCGGAGACAAGGGCGTGTTCCATCGGGTTCGCGTCGGTCCATTCCACGCCATGGACGAGATCAACCGCACCCGCACCCTGCTGACGCAGAACAATATTCCGGCTACGCTGGTCAAAGAAGTTCCCACCCAACAGGAGACGCCTTGATGTTCACCCGTGCATTGGCGATGTTCGCCGCCGCCGTACTGTCCTGGTCTGCCTTTGCCGCCCCGGATGCCGCCTTCGAAGGCCACGATTACGCCCTGCTGAAAAACCCGCAGCCGGTCGCGACCGGCAACCGGATCGAGGTGCTGGAATTCTTCTGGTATCGCTGCCCGCATTGTTACCAGCTCGAGCCCGGCCTCGAGAAATGGGTGAAGACACTGCCGAAGGACGTGCAGATCCGTCGCGTGCCCGCCGTGTTCCGCGACGACTGGCTGCCTGGCGCCAAGCTCTATTACACGCTGGAGCAGATGGGTCTGCTTGACCGCCTGCACAGCAAGGTGTTCGCGGCCTACCACGAGCAGAACCTCAACCTGAACGATCCGGGGATCCTGGGAAACTGGATTGCACAGCAGGGCGTGGATCGCAAGAAATTCGAGGCCATCTACAACTCGTTCTCGGTGCAGGCCAAGGCCATGCAGGGGGCGAAATTGGCCACGACCTACGCCATTACCGGCGTTCCGGCCTTCATCGTCGAGGGCAGGTATTCCACCTCGATGTCGATGACCGGCAGCGAGCCGCGTCTGTTCGAGGTGCTCGACCAGCTCATCGACATGTCACGCGCAGCACGCGGCAGCAAGAAAGCCGCCCGATAGCCCCGGCTGGCTGACGGCGACACCGGCGTGCGCCCTGGCGCCGGGTGGCCGCAGGCCTGCCGGACCGTTCACCGAACCAGGGCTACCCCCTTCCGATCCGCACCCAAGCTTGAATAAGCCCGCAACGCCTCCCGCAAGACCCCTCCGCGTATTCATCACCGGTGCAAGTTCGGGCCTTGGCGCGGCGCTGGCACGGCACTATGCCGCGCAGGGCGCGCAGCTCGGACTGGCTGGGCGCCGACTCGAAGGCCTGCAGGAGACGTCCGCCGGCGCGGACGCGCGACTGTATCTGGCCGACGTGCGCGATGCCGCCGCCATGCAAGACGCGGCCGAAGCCTACCTGCAGGCGGTCGGAGCGCCGGACATCGTGATCGCGGCGGCGGGCATCAGCGTCGGCACGCTGACCGAGGAAGCCGCCGACGTGGCGGTTTTCCGCGCCGTGATGGACGCCAACGTGCTGGGGCTGGTGCATACCTTCCAGCCCTTCATCGCCGCAATGCAGGCGGGTGGCGGGGTACTGTGCGCGATTTCCAGCGTGGCCGGGGTGCGCGGCTTGCCGGGCGGCGGCGCCTACTCGGCGTCGAAGGCTGCGGCCACCGTCTATCTGGAAGCGCTGCGGCTGGAACTGAAGGCACGCGACATCGCCGTGGTCACCGTCGCTCCCGGCTACATCGACACGCCGATGACGCAGGTCAATCCCTATGCCATGCCATTCAAGATGACGGCGCAGCTTGCTGCCGGCAAAGTGGCGCGCTGCATCGCGTTGCGCCGCGCCTACACGGTCATTCCCTGGCAAATGGCGTGGGTGGCGCGAATGCTAAGATGCTTGCCGATTCCGGTTTATGATGCATTATTCGAGAAAGCGCCGCGCAAGCCCCGGGGCTTGCCGACCTGACAAGCGGCCAGAACAATCAACGGAGAATTCATGCCTGCACCCTTGACCATCATCCTCATTGACGATCATCCGCTATTGCGCATGGGGGTGGCAGGCTATATCCAGCAAGAGCCTGATTTTAAGTTGACGGCACAACTGGCCAACGCGGCCGAACTGCGCAACTGGCTGGCAGCGGGAAACCGGGCCGATGCCGCTCTGCTCGACCGTTCGCTCCCCGACGCCGATGGGCTCGATCTCGTGTCCGACCTGCGCGACCTCGGGATCAAGGTCATCATGCTCACCATTGCCGATTCGGACGAGGAAATCTCGGAAGCGATCTCGTCCGGCGTCGATGGCTATGTCGTCAAGTCCAGCGATCCCGAGCAGGTGCTCTCCGCCATCCGCAGCGTCTGCGAAGGACAGAGCAGCTTCCCGCTCAATATCATGCAGAAGATGGCGCGCGGCGAACTCAACAACAACGCGCTGTCGGCGCTGACCGCGCGCGAGATGGAAATCGTCGACCAGGTGAAGGAAGGGCTTTCCAACAAGGCCATCGCCTACAAGATGACCCTGTCGGAAAACACGGTGCGCAACCATCTGCGCAACATCATGGAAAAGCTCGGCCTGCGCAACCGCGTCCAGGTCGCCACCCTGGCGCTGAAGGAAGACCACAAGCGGCACTAGTCCGCATTCATTCGAGACAACGGCGGCTTTCCACGCCGCCTCTTGTCTCGTTCGACCGTCACTGGTAACGAACAAATAAAAGCTGGACTGAGAAATCACGTAACCCATTGTTTCCTCAAGACAGCCGGATCCTGGCTCAAAAAGGCCGACCAATATAAGTTGAGCCGATCGCGTTCACGCAGAGCGCCCAAGTGACAACTAAAGGTTGGGCTGAGGCGTAATGCTGAAATGAATCGCACCCTCTGTCCCTTGGCGAGCACCCTCGCGGCAGCGCGAAGGTCGCGCATCCGCCCTAGTGGATCGGGGGCTGACGAGGGCTGGTTGCGGCGATGCACTTGTGCATCTGTGTGTACATTTCTGCCTCCAGGGGCAAATCAATGCAGCGGTATCTGTGGTTGGATCAACACGTGAGTCAACTGCGATCGGGCGTAGCGGCGTCGGTTCGATGGTCAGAAACTCACCGGGAACGGTGACATATTCAAAGGTTGTCGGGCACGATTCCCTTACCCACCTTCGCCGCCGGCCAGATGCTGCCGGTGAACGCATTTTGCGTCGGTGACCATGTACGACGGCGAGACGCAGCTGCTGATCAAGAATCCGATCAATTGCTATCTGGTCAATACGGCGATGACGTCTGGCATGAAAAAAACTGCGGACGGTTCCGTGACGATCTACATCCAGAAGGATTCGCCGGGCAAGGCCAAGGAAGCCAACTGGCTGCCGGCGCCGGATGACACCGTCTACCTGGTCATGTGCCTATACTGGCCGAAGCCGGCCACCGAGGCGCTGTCGATCCTTCCCGCCGGCAAGTGCACCTGGAAGCCACCGAGCATTGTGCTTGCAAAATAAATTTTTGACAGGAATGCGAGGCCCATTCCCATGAACATCGATGCAGTCCCGCTCATACGCGCATCTCAGGTCCGCCCTTTTCTCGCTGCTATGGACTGCATCGGTGCACCGCGCGAGCGGCTTCTGCGCCAGTCAAAGCTGCCTCTGCTCGCATACGACGACGCCGAGGCTGTATTGCCGGAGCTCTTCCTATGGGAACTGGCAGACAAGGTTGCGCGCAACCAGGGCATTGAGGACTTCGGCCTCCTGGCGGCAACACACATGCCAGTGTGGGAGTCGGAGCCAGAACTCATCGGTTTGCTTCGGTCTTTGCCGACGCTCTGGATTGCCCTGTCGCGGTTCTGCCGCCTGTCCAGGCAGTACAGCAACACGGTGCGGTTTGAGATTACACGCAAGGGAAATCAAGCCCTGCTGGAATGCGACCAGATCCCGAGTGCTCCCGGCGAAGACCAATCCGAGCTCTACGATCTGAAATTGATGATCCAGATCGTGCAACTGGCGGCAGGCCGGGAATGGGCCCCTCCCGAAGTGTTCGTGAGTCCAGTGAATGTCCTGCGTCTGACCCGAAGCAAAGAATTCGAGCGGGTGCGGATCCGGCGCAGTGACACTTTTACCTGCGTGGCATTCCCGGCCGACATGCTGGCTTGGCCAATGCAGGGGCTGGCACATCCATGCGGACTGCAATTGCCGAATCCACTCGCAGACACCTTTCTCGATTCACTTGGCGCGATCATCGGCACCTACCTTCAATATCGCACTATGAATATCCAACTCGCAGCCGAGATGGCTGGTCTTTCCACAAGAACCTTTCAACGCCGTCTGGCAGATTTGCAGCTCGACTACAGCACACTGATCGACCAGATACGACTTAAGCAGGCACTGTCGTTTTTAAGCAATCCCGATGTGCCCTTGACCGAAATCGCCTACGACCTCGGTTACAGTGACGCCGCTCATTTCACGCGCGCTTTCCACCGCTGGACAGCGCTCTCTCCCCACGAGTATCGACGCCAGCACCAGGTCGTCTGAGGACATCTGTGTGGCACCAAATGGCAAGTTTGGCCACTTGCCATGCTCTAGACTTTCTAGCACCTTTGGGTGTCTGCGAAGGGATCACGCGCTAGACACACATACCCGGTTCGCAGCAGTGAAATCAGTGGACCGTCATAACTTCATTAACTTGCGGTTAAGCTCCCTTTGGAGCATGGCCTTGGGTGTCTGAAGATAATGAATGCCAGGCCAACAAGCGTCCGAGTCAGCACAAACAAGTCATGAATCAGGAGTCATCAGTATGAAAACATTCCTTCACACCATCTTCAAATTGGCCATGGCTAGCGTGTTTGCGCTGGCCATGCTGCTGGCCGGGGCGACCAGCGCCAGTGCTGCACCCGCTGTCACGCCAGCCGAAGCCCGCGCCATTGCCAAGGAAGCGTACATCTACGGCTACCCGCTGGTGGACAACTACATCATCTCGTACGCCTACTACGTGGACAAGGACGATCCCAATTTCAAGGCGCCCTGGAACAATCTCAGGAACATTAACAGAGTCTTCACGCCGGCCGATACGTCGGTTCAGACGCCCAATTCGGACACGCCGTATTCCTGGGCGGGACTGGACCTGCGCGCCGAGCCGATCGTGCTTTCCTTGCCGGCGATCGAGAAGAAGCGCTACTACGATGTCGAGATCTGGGATGCCTACAATTACATCATCGGCTACGCGGGGTCGAGAACCACGGGCAATGATGCCGGCAATATCATGGTGGTCGGGCCGGGCTGGAAAGACGAGACGCCCGAAGGCATCAAGAAGGTGTATGTTTCCGATACAGATTTCGGTGTTCTGGTGATACGCACGCAGTTGTTCAATCCGGACGACATCGGCAACGTCGAGAAGATCCAGGCGCAGTACAAGATGCAGCCGCTGTCCGCGTTCCTGGGCACAGCTTCTCCACCGGCTGCACCGGCCGTGGATTTCATCAAGCCACTTACCAAGGCCGAGCTGAAGACGTCACTGGAGTTCTTCAACATCATGAACTTCGTGCTGACATACAGCCCGGTGGTGCCGAGCGAGAAGGCCCTCAGGGAACGCTTTGCCAGGATCGGTATCGAGGGTGGCAAAACCTTCGACCCGGCCACGCTCTCACCTGAAATGAAAACGGCCATTGAGCAGGGTCGCGCGGACGCCTGGAAAGCTTTTGCCGGAGTCGTTAAGCAGATGGACGAAGGCAAGATCACCTCGGGTGATGTCTTCGGCAGCCGCGAATTCCTGGGGGACAATTACCTGTACCGCTGGCTTGGCACAACTGGCATCTACGGCAACGCCAAAGAGGAGGCGATCTATCCGGTTCTTGCGGTTGATTCCAGAGGCGAAAAACTGAACGGCGCGAATCGCTATACCCTGACATTCCCGGCGGGCGAACTTCCACCGGTAAATGCCTTCTGGTCATTGACGATGTACGAGTTGCCTTCCAGTCTGCTGGTGGCCAATCCGCTCAACCGCTACCTTCTGAATTCGACGATGCTGTCGCAATTCGTGAAGGATGCCGACGGTGGCATCACCCTCTACTTCCAGAACGAGTCTCCCGGAAAAAACAGGGAAGCGAACTGGTTGCCTGCACCCAAGGGCCCGTTTTGGGTAATCATGCGGCTCTATTGGCCCAAGGAAGCCGCGCTGGATGGTTCGTGGACTCATCCACAGATGATCAAGGCTGAGTGAAACGGGTCTGGTAATCGACCCTTACGTTCAGGCTGCCCCGGATCGTGAACCATCCGGGGCAGCGCACACATACATGCAATAGTGTTAGACAGGAGCAGTTCCCATGAAAACGTTCTCCCCCACTCTCAGCCTGACCAGCGCTGTCATCGCCGGCCTGTTGTTCGCTACAGGCGTATGGGCCCAGACGAGCCCGAAAATGAAGATGACGACGCCGATCCCGGAGAAGATCACGACGCCCGCCAGGATCGAAAGCCGGCTCGGCACCCTCGAATTTCCGCAGGGCTACCCAACCGACAGCACGGCCGACAAGCTCTATGAGCATCTGGACTTCATGCATGGCGTGGAAGCTTTCCTCTACGCCTTGCCGGGTGCGTCGGTCCATGCGGCCGGCCGGGGCATCAAGAGCATGGGTGGAGACAACCACACAGTCTTGATCATGGAGCAGCTGATGGACTCCAGGTCGCTGTTCCTCACCGCCAACACCGAAAGCATCTACAGCATGATGTGGCTGGACCTGAAGGACGGCCCACTGGTGATCGAGTCACCACCCGATATCCTGGGCATCGTCAACGACCACTGGTTCCGCTACGTCGGCGACATCGGCAACGCCGGCCCCGACAGGGGCAAGGGCGGCAAGTACCTGCTGCTGCCGCCGGGCTACAAGGGCAGCGTGCCGAAGGGCTACTTCGTGATGCGCTCACAGACTTACCAGAACCTGTATTTCTGGCGTGGCTTCATCAAGGACGGCAGCACCGCGAGCGCGGTCGAGAACACCAAGAAGTTCGCCAAGGTTTACCCGCTTGCCGACGTCAAGAACCCGCCGCCGATGAAATTCATCGATGTGTCCGGCAAGTACTTCAACACCATCGGCGGCAACGATTTCAGCTTCTTCACTGACATCGACGAAATCGTCCAGGCCGAGCCGAACGAGGCCTACAGCGCGGAGATCCTCGGCATGCTCGCCGCCATCGGCATCGAGAAGGGCAAGGTCTTCGCTCCGGACGACAAGCTGAAGAAGACGCTCACCGAAGCCGTGGACGTGGGCAATGCCACCGCGCGCACCATCGCCTTCAAGCCGCGGATGAAGGAGGCCTACCTGAGCCCGGGCAGCGCATGGTTCTTCACCTTTGTCGGCGGCAGCTACCAGTTCCTGTCGCAACCGGGCGTACGCAACCTGGCGGCACGCGTGCTGTTCCACTACAACTACACCGGCATCACCCCGGCGATGGCCTTCGAGATGGTGGGCATCGGCTCGCAGTACGTGATGGCGACCACCGATTCCAAGGGCATGCCGCTGGAAGGTGCCAAGACCTACAAGATCCGGCTGCCGCCGAACATCCCGGCCAAGGACTTCTGGTCCTTCGTCGCCTATGACAACCAGAGCCGCTCGATGCTGCAGACCGACCAGCAGTTCCCGAGCATCGGCAGCAAAGACAAGGACATCGTCATCAATGCCGATGGTTCGGTGGATGTCTGGTTCGGCCCGACGGCCCCCAATGGGCATGAAAAAAACTGGGTCCAGACCGTTCCCGGCAGGGGCTGGAGCGTGCTGCTGCGCCTGTATGGACCCGAGAAGAGCTGGTTCGACAAGACCTGGAGGCCGGGTGAGCTTGAGCTGGTGCAGTAGCTGTCACTTTTACTCTGGAGATTCAGATGGACAAAAGACGCCTTTCAATACGTGTGTTCACAGCGGCGACCTTGGTATCGATCAGTATTGCGGCAAGTGCCCAGTCGCCAGCAGCTGCTGAACCGGAATACGCTCCCGATATTCCGGCGAAGATCACCACGCCGGATACGGTCACGACCCGCATCGGCGCGCTGCACTTCAAGGACGGCGCGCCTGATGCCGGGACCGTGCAGCTGGCCTACGATCAACTGGACTTCCAGCGGGGGACCGAAGCTTTCCTCAAGGGCATGTCAGCCACATCGGTATATGCGTTGTGCAAGGGCTTCGAGTCGGTGGGCATCAAGCCCAACCGCGACATCGGCATGACCGAGCAGTTGATGGATGCCCGCTCGCTGTTCCTGACCGCCAACAGCACCACCGTCTACGCCTACTTCTGCCTCGACCTGACGGATGGGCCGGTGGTTGTGCGGATACCGCCGCGGGTACTTGGCCCGGTGGATGACGCCGATTTTCGCTGGGTGACCGACGTCGGGATGACCGGCCCGGACAAGGGAGCAGGCGGTGACTACCTGTTCGTTCCGCCGGGCCACAAGGAAACCATTCCGACGACGGGCTATCACGTCGAGCGGCCGCGCAGCAATCGTCTGCTGATCTTCTATCGCGCGTTCGTCGAGAAGGGCGACATCGCGGCGGCGGTGGCGGGGGTCAAAGCCAAGGCAGCCGTGTTCCCGTTGTCCGAAGCCACCAATCCGCCGGCCACAAACTTCATCAACACATCGGGAATGAAGTTCAACACGATCAGCGCCAACGACTTCAGCTTCTATGAGGAGTTGAACGATGTCGTCCAGAACGAGCCGGCGGACTGGGTCGATGCGGATACCGTGGGCTTGTACGCGGCGATTGGCATACGCAAAGGACAGCCATTCGCACCCGACGCACGGATGAGAAAGATCCTGACCGACTCGGTGGCCGTGGGCAATGCCATTGCCCGCTCGGATTTTTTTGCCTCGCGGGATCCGCAAGCCCCACTGTTCTCCGACCGGAAGTGGTTTTCGCCATTCGTAGGCAACAGCTACCTGTTTCTCAACGGTGCTGAGCGTCTGCTCGACGCGCGCACGATGTTCTTCTTCTACGCAACGGGCATCACCCCGTCGATGAGTTTTGCCAAGCCGGGCTCCGGTTCCGCCTACGCAATCACCGTGCGCGACACGAACGGGCACTACCTGGAGGGTGGCCGCACCTACAAGGTGACCTTGCCCGGACCGATCCCGGCGAAGGATTTCTGGTCGTTCAGCGTGTATGACAACCAGACCCGTTCGATGCTCCCGACCGATCAGAAACTGGCCGGAATCGACAGTACACTTCCGGGCATCAAGATGAACGCGGACGGCGGGGTCACCGTCTGGTTTGGACCCAAGGCGCCGGCAGGCCATGAAAAGAACTGGGTGCAAACCATGCCCGGCAAGGGCTACAACGCCGCATTGCGGCTGTATGGACCGCTGGAGCCGTGGTTCAACCAGAGCTGGCGGCCTGGCGATCTGGAACCGGCCAAATAGGCACGCACCTCATTCATGACTCGCCCACACATTCGGAAAAACCAAAGGAGACTGCAACCATGAAATGTCATCGGTTTGTCACAACGCTTGCACTCGCGGCATTCGCTTTCACGGGGATGTCCAATGTCTGGGCCGCCCCGGCGGCCGCTCACGCAAAAGATCTCCCCTCGCCCGGCGAGATCAGGGAGATCGCGCAGGAAGCGCTTGTTTATGGCCTGCCTGTCGTGATGGGCTACGGCGTCATGTATGGCTTCGCAATCGACCCGAAGTCGCCGAACTTCAAGGCCCCGATCAACCAGCTTTTCAACGAAGCCCGCACCTTCACACCAGCCGATACCGGGGTCGTCACCCCGAATGCCGACACGCCCTATTCCTTCGCCTGGATGGACCTGCGCGCCGAGCCGATGGTGATCTGCATCCCCAAGATCGAGAAGAATCGCTACTACTCGGTGATGCTGACGTCGCTTTACACTTACAACTTCGGGTATCTCGGCAGTCGCACCACCGGAAATGGCGGCGGGTGCTACGCCGTCGCCGGACCGGACTGGACCGGTAAGACACCTGCCGGTGTCGACAAGGTCATCACCTCGGGGTCGCAGTTTGCCTTTGCGGTCTTTCGCACACAGTTGTTCAACGCTGATGACATCGAAAACGTCCGGGCGATCCAGGCAAAGTACAGTTTGAAGCCCCTCTCCGCGTTCCTTGGAACGACCGCACCCGCAGCTGCCCCAAAGGTCGAGTGGCCGAAGTTCGAGACCCTCTCGAAAGTTCTCGGCGAGCCAGCGTCGACCGTACTGTCGAACAAGGACTGGCCCAAGTTCGACGCCGCCATCGCCAAGATGGACCCGTTCTCGTACCTCAGTTTCGTGCTGCAGTTCGCGCCACCGATCGGCCCGGCCGCCGTCGAAGCTCCCCTGCGTGAGAAATTCGCCAGCATCGGCATAGAGGCCGGCAAGCCATTCTCGACGGACGGCTGGTCGGATGAGGCCAAGTCAGCGCTGGCGGAAGGCATCAAGGCCGGGACCGTGGAGGTCGCAAAGCAGGTCAAGGGTTTTGGCAAGAACGTGAACGGCTGGCAGATCAGCACGGGCCTGTTCGGCAGCCGGGAAATGCTTGGCGAAAACTACATGATCCGCTCGGTTGCTGCGGTTGCAGGTATCTATGGAAACGATTCCGCCGAGGCGCTTTATCCGGCAACCAAGGTTGATCAGGACGGTCAGCCGCTGGACGGCAGCAAGGCGACCTACACCATCACCTTCAAGGATGGCGAGCTGCCGCCGGTGAACGCCTTCTGGTCGATCACGATGTATGACGGCAAGACGCAGCTTCTCGTCGCCAACTCGATCGACCGCTACCTGGTCAATTCGCCGATGCTGCCGGACCTCAAGAAGAACAGCGACGGGTCGCTGACGCTTTATGTTCAGCATGCCGAACCGACCGACCCTGACCAGAAAGCGAACTGGCTGCCGGCCCCGGACGGCCCAATCTATCTTGTCATGCGTCTCTACTGGCCGGAGGAGAAAGCGCTGAACGGAACGTGGAAGCCACCTTTAGTACAGCGCGTCAAGAATTGAGCATGGCGCGATCGACGTGTATTTCGGTCTCAATCCGCCGGCTGGCAAGGCATCCAACTGGGTTGAAACCGCGCCGGGCAAGGGCTGGAACGTGGTTCTGAGAATGTACGGCCCCGAGAAGAGTTGGTTCGACAAGACCTGGAAACCGGGTGAGTTCGAGTTGCAGAAGTAACAAGATTCGAAATGGCCGGCTCGGCGGGGCCATCATCGACCCACCCGCAACGCCTTGCGATCGCCGCGGCGCTTGCGTTGCTTCCGCTTTCGGCTTCAGCCGACCAGGGCGGGGTACCGTTCTGGTTCTCGGGTCAGTACGCGAGCTTCGCCGCGGTCCCGGCAACGCCGGGCTGGTCATTGCCGATACAGGGCTAATACTGCAGCGGCAGTGCTTCCCAGAGTAAATCGTTCACCCATGGTGACAGCGTGACGCTCGGCCTCGATTCGCGTGTGCCGTTGCTCATGGCTCAGGCGCATTCTCAAGTCTGAGCTGGCCCGGCGCGATCTTGCGTATAGCCCGCTTATTCAGCGGCTTCGGGCAGCTGGAATAGCGGCGGAAACGGAACGGTCGATCGTGAACAAGGTGTCACGAGGGACCTTCTCCTTTGCCTTCTTCATCATGTGCATGCGCGCATTGGGTGTGGAGAAAGTTGACATCGGGCCTTTGCCCGAGGCTCGTTCGAAGGTCGAGAGGAAAGCCTGAACAGGCTCCAGGAGCGGGCTGTGCTGTGGGCTTCAAGTCCGACCCCCACTGGACGAGACCCAATCCAGCTTTGTCTGACCGTTCGCCTTATCCAGCCCAACTAACTTTGTTCGCGGATCCAGTAACCCGTTGTTTTTGCGACGAGCGGAATTTCCGCGGCGCCATCACGGCTTTTGACAGCCGGCACCGGACAGAAGAGGACGCAGGAATATTCGGACCCTGCCAATATGTTGACAGGGACTGCGACACCCACACGTTTTGCGGCACACAGCGGAGCAGTCCAGCTTAATTTGTCCTTGCGTTGCAACTCGGTTAAGAGCCAGTCCAGTTAAGTTTGTCCAAAAGCGGCAAACCAAATTTATTTGTCTCGGCCCAACTTTCATTTGCCTCTTACCACCGGCAAACCCAACCGCCCCTGCGCTCACTCGACAGTCACGGATTTCGCTAGGTTGCGCGGCTTGTCGACGTCGGTGCCCTTTTGCAACGCTGCGTGGTACGACAGCAGCTGCAACGGCACCGTGTGCAGGATCGGTGACAGCGGGCCATTGTGGCCGCCTGGCAGCCTGATCACGTGCACGTAGGCGGATTCCTCGATATGCACGTCGCCGTCGGCAAATACATAGAGCTCGCCGCCCCGCGCACGGACCTCCTGCAGGTTCGACTTCAGCTTCTCGATCAGCTGGTCGTTGGGCGCGATCGTGATGACCGGCATGTCCTCGTCGACCAACGCCAGCGGGCCGTGCTTGAGTTCGCCCGCCGGATAGGCCTCGGCGTGGATGTAGGAAATCTCCTTCAGCTTCAGCGCGCCCTCGAGTGCAATCGGATAATGCACGCCACGGCCGAGGAACAGCGCATGGTGCTTGTTGGCGAAGCGCTGCGACCAGGCTTCGACCAGCGGCTCCAGGGCCAAGGCCTGCTGCACCTTGTTCGGCAAGCCACGTAGCGCGGTGAGATGGGCGGTTTCCTGCAGGGGCGTCAAATTGCCGCGCAGCTTTGCCGGCACCAGCGTCAGCAGGAATAGCCCGGCCAGCTGGGTGGTGAAGGCCTTGGTCGACGCGACGCCGATTTCGGGTCCGGCGCGGGTCAGGAACTTCAGCCGCGACGCTCGAGTGAGGGCGGACTCCGGCACATTGCAGATCGTCAGCGTCTTGTCCTGGCCGAGCGCCTTGGCGTGGTTCAGCGCCGCCAGCGTGTCGGCGGTTTCGCCCGATTGCGAGATGGTGACGATGAGCGCGTCCGGGTTGGGTACGCTGGTTCGGTAGCGGTATTCGCTGGCGATTTCGGCGTGCGCCGGAATGCCCGCAATTTCCTCCAGCCAGTAGGTGGCCACTTTGGCCGCGTGGAAGCTGGTGCCGCAGGCCAGGAACGTCACCGCATTCACCTTGCTCAGCACTGCGGCGGCGTCGAAGCCGAACCACTCGGGCTGGATGTGATCCTGCGCCACCGCGATGAGCAGCGTGTCGGTCAGCGCGCGTGGCTGCTCGTGGATTTCCTTCTGCATGAAGTGGCGATAATTGCCGAGCTCGGCCATGTCGGCCGACAGTTCGGAGATATGCACACTGCGGTCGACCCGGTTGCCGCTGGCGTCGTAGACAGTCACCGACAGCAGGCCGATATCCGCCACGTCGCCTTCTTCCAGATACATCACGCGCTGGGTCACCGGCAGCAGGGCCGAGACATCGGAGGCGATGAAGTTTTCCTCGATGCCCAGCCCGATCAACAGCGGGCTGCCCTTGCGGGCGCATACCAGCTGGTTGGGCGCCTCTTCGCTCACCACGCCGATGGCATAGGCACCTTCGAGTTCGGCCGCTGCGGCGCGGGTGGCGGCGAGCAGGTCCTTGCTCTGGCGGTAATGCAGCGCGATCAGGTGCGCGATGACCTCGGTGTCGGTTTCCGAAGTGAAAACAAAGCCAGCTGCCTTGAGCCGGATGCGCAAGGCTTCGTGGTTTTCGATGATGCCGTTGTGAACGACCGACAGATGGCCGCTGACATGCGGGTGCGCGTTGGCCTCCGAAGGCGCCCCGTGGGTCGCCCAGCGCGTGTGCGCGATGCCGAGGTGGCCATGCACCTGTTGTGCTGCACAGGTTTCCGCCAGAGAGGCGACACGGCCGATACTGCGTACCCGTTTCAGACCGCCGTTGATTGTGACAAGCCCGGCCGAGTCGTAGCCACGGTATTCCAGCCGCCGCAGGCCTTCGAGCAGGATGGGAACAACATTACGCTGCGCAACCGCGCCGACAATGCCGCACATGATTAGCCTTCCCTTTTCTGTTTGACCGGCCGCTTCCAGCCGCTGATGGTGAGTTGCTTCGCCCGCGACAGGGTGAGTTCGCCGGCGGGTGCATCACGGGTCAAGGTGGTTCCGGCCCCCAGCGTCGCGCCGCGACCGACGGTCACAGGCGCCACCAGCTGGGTGTCGGAGCCGACGAAGACCTCGTCCTCGATCACCGTGCGGTGCTTGTGGGCGCCGTCGTAATTGCAGGTGATGGTGCCAGCCCCGATGTTGACCTTCTTGCCCATGGTGGTGTCGCCGACGTAGGACAGGTGGTTGATCTTGGAGCCCTCGTCAATCTGACTGTTCTTGATCTCGACGAAGTTGCCCACGTGGACGTCGCGCGCCAGCACGGTGCCCGGCCGAATCCGCGAGAAGGGCCCAAGCCGGTTGGCCTCGCCGATGCGGGCTTCGTCGATCAGGGTGAAGGCGTCGATGCGCGTGCCTGCCGCCACCTGCACATTGCGCAGCACGCAGTTGGCGCCCACTTGCACGCCGTCGCCCAATTCCACAAGACCTTCGAACACGCAGTTGACGTCGATCGTCACGTCGCGGCCGCACGCCAGCGTGCCGCGCACGTCGAGCCGCGCCGGATCCAGCAGGGTCACGCCCGCATCGAGCAGACCCTGGGCGATCTCGTTCTGGTGAATGCGCTCCAGCGCCGCAAGCTGTGCCTTGCTGTTCACCCCCAGCACCTCCCACTCGAATGCCGGCTGGTGCGTCTCCACTTCGACCGTATCCCGCACTGCCAGCGCGATGATGTCGGTAAGGTAATACTCGCCCTGCGCGTTGTCGTTCTTCAGTTCTGCGATCCACTGCTTCAGGTGGCGGGTGGCCACTGCAAGGATGCCGGTGTTGACCTCCTGAATCGCGCGCTCGGCAGGCGTCGCGTCCTTGTGCTCGACGATGCGCGTGACGGTACCGTTCTCGCGCACGATGCGGCCATAGCCATCGGGATGGGCCAGCGTCACGGTCAGCAGGCCCAGCTTGCCCGCCTTCGCGGCCGCCACCAGCGGCTGCAGGGTAGCCATGTGGGTCAGCGGCACATCGCCATACAGCACCAGCGTTACGCCGTCGTCTGCGAGCCAGGGCAAGGCCTGCTTCACGGCGTGGCCGGTGCCATGCTGTTCGGCCTGAAGCACAAACGTCAGCTTGTCGTCAGCCATCGCCTGCGGCACGGCTTCGCCGCCGAAGCCATACACCACACAGGTTTGCGTTGCACCGAGTGCATGCGCCGTGTCCACCACGTGCCCGAGCAGGGGCTTGCCGGCCAGTTTGTGCAGCACCTTGGGCAGGTCGGAACGCATGCGGGTGCCCTTGCCCGCGGCGAGAATCAGGATTTCGAGCTTGAAATTCATTCGTGTTCGTCCGGATAACGTGCCTATTCAGCAACATGGATGAGCAAGACGCGCGCCAAGTATAAGGCCTGGGCATGGTTGCCCGATTCAACCCAGCCGGTAAGGCGGACAACCCACCGTGAAAATTATCACGTGCTGCATTCACAAAAAGGAATTTTTGGTCTTTAATTGGAGTTGTGAGTCTTTTTTAGGGCGTGTAGCCGTTTTTTGGCAAAGCGGCCACACATTCAACCCGAACGCTTAACCTACCCACAGCTTTGCGTAAGCTTCGTTCACTCGAAAGGAATCTCTTTTGTCGACCAAACCCACTCCCCCCGCCAAAGTCAAACCTCAGAGCGTTCCCGCACGTCGCCGTAATGCGAAAACCCGCATCGCGGCCGCAGGGGATATTTCACCCTTGCACAGCAAGCGCGGTATCGAGACATTCAACGTGGGCGAATCCGTCGAAGCCGCCCAGGAATCGAAGATCGTCGCCGTCAAGGACATCCTCTCCCGGAGCGGCAGCGACAACCCTGAAATGATCGAATCGCTGAAGGCTATTCTTGCCGGTGCTTCTCCCGAGGACGCCGCGGTCTTGCGTGACGCGCTGCTGAACAAGCCAAGGAGCAGCTTCAGAAAGGGACTGCTCAATCCCGACGACGAACTGGCAGGAGACTGGCGCGAGGGTGGCTACCCCTACAAGAACCTGATGTCGCGCAAGAGCTATGAGCGGCAGAAATACCAGCTACAGGTGGAACTGCTCAAGTTGCAGGCCTGGGTGAAGGAAACCGGACAAAAGGTGGTGATCCTGTTCGAGGGTCGCGACGCCGCCGGCAAGGGAGGCGCCATCAAGCGTTTCATGGAACACCTCAATCCGCGCGGCGCGCACGTGGTGGCGCTGGAGAAACCCAGCGAAACCGAGCGCGGCCAGTGGTATTTCCAGCGCTATGTCCAGCATCTGCCGACCGCGGGCGAAATCGCCCTGTTCGACCGCTCCTGGTACAACCGCGCCGGCGTGGAGCGCGTCATGGGCTTCTGCACCGATGACGAATACATGGAATTCATGCGCCAGTCGCCCGAATTCGAACGCAACCTGGTGCGCAGCGGGGTGCACCTGATCAAGTTCTGGTTCTCGGTCAGCCGCGAGGAACAGCGCCGCCGCTTCAAGGAGCGCAAGGTCCATCCGCTGAAGCAGTGGAAGCTGTCACCCATCGACCTCGCTTCGCTGGACAAGTGGGACGACTACACCAAGGCCAAGGAATCGATGTTCTTTTACACCGACACCGCCGACTCCCCCTGGACGGTCATCAAGTCGAACGACAAGAAGCGGGCCCGGCTGAACGCCATGCGCTATGTGCTGCACCGCCTGCCCTACACCAACAAGGACACCTCGCGTATCGGCCCGCTGGATCTGCTGCTGGTCGGGCGCGCGCATGTCGTGTACGAGCAGGGCGAACGTCACGACAGTCCTCTGATCTGATCCGGACTGAAGGGCGAACAGGAATGTTCGTCCGATTGCCCCTCATCCCTTACTCCGCGAGATCGCTCGCCCGTCTGCGGTTGAGATCCAGGATGGTCGCGCACTTTTCAAACACTTTCACATCGATGGCGGGGGATTCGACTCGCGGATCCGAACCCAGTGTCGTCAGGATCACCGCGCAATTCAGCATGTTGGCGCGGTCGAGCAGATCGACCACGAATTCCTTGCAATACAGGTGATAGTTTTCGAGGACGAACAGCAATGGCGACTCGATGCTGCTCAGTTTGATCCAGTCCAAGATGCCGGGGATACGACGGCGCACTTCTTCCACGCTGCCGGCAGTGGTGTGCGAGTTGAAATGAAGCACCGATACGGCCTGCCTGCTGACCTTGAATTTCCTGCCCTTTTCGATGCCCACATGCAGCGAGTGATAGCGGCCCGCACCGAAAGCCGCATGGGCCTTGGTCCGCAAGGTAGCCGCCAGTGTCGGAACCAGCCCCTCGCTGATATAGATCACGCCAAAACCCGCCATCGCCGCATCGCCGCACAGTGCTGAAACCGCGGGCGTGCGCCCGCTATAGTCCTCGCCCCGTATGAGCACATGGCCCATCAGACCGCGCTCGGTCAGAACGACCTTGCTGATCGGGGAACTGGCGGCGAAGTTAAGCCGAAACTCCGTTTCGACGGAGACTCTCCCCGGCTTGATTCGTTCCATGAGCGTAGGCACGTCCAGGCTACCCAAGGCGCGAAATGGCAAGGCTTTGTCGCATTGAAGAATGATAGCCTCGATCGACGGAAACGACATCATCCCCGCAGCGCTTCAAACAAAACGGGGACCGAAGTCCCCGTTGTGCCTGGCTTGAAAAACGATTACTTGATCGGCACCAGTTCGACGCGACGGTTCTCGGTACGGCCCTCGTCCGTATCATTGCTTGCAACCGGATTGGACTCCCCGTACCCCTTGACGGCCAGGCGGTCTGCCGGGATGCCCTTGCCAATCAGGTAAGTCCGCACGGCGTCGGCACGACGCACCGACAAATTCTGATTGTATTCGTCGGTGCCTCTGCTGTCGGTGTAACCGGCGACTTCGACCTTGACGTCACCCCATTCCTTGAGGCTTGCCGCAGCCTTGTCGAGCGTTTCGACGGATTCCTCGGTCAGGGTCGCCTCGTTGGTCGCGAAGAGCACGTCGCCGAGCACCAGTTTTTTCTCTGGGGCGGCCGGGGCCGGCTCAACCACGGGGACTGGGCAGCCATCCGCCGTCTTCGCATAGACCGTGGGGCACTTGTCCAGAGAGTCGACGATGCCGTCCGTGTCCGTATCGAGTTCGCAGCCCGAGGCATTGACCTTGCGGCCCTTGGGCGTGTCGGGGCACTTGTCGAGGCCGTCGACGACGCCGTCGCCGTCGCTATCCAGTTCACAACCCTGGGCGTTGACCTTGCGGCCAGCCGGTGTATTAGGACACTTGTCGAGGCCGTCGACGACGCCGTCGCCGTCGCCGTCGAGCTCACAGCCCTCGGCATTGACCTTGCGGCCGGCTGGCGTGTCGGGACACTTGTCCTTGTCGTCGAGCACACCGTCCTTATCGCTGTCAGGCACCTTGCACGGCACGTCCAGAATTTGCTTGCCCGGGCAGCCGATCGTCCTGTAATCCTCATAATCGGTCGTATAGCCAGTCGGGCTGGCTTTGTTGGTGGGGTCGTAATAAACACCCTCGGCCGCATGGACCACGACCGACCCGGCAGAAATCAGGGTCGCGCCAAGGACAGTCAAAAGGAAAGGGGCTGCTCTCATGTATAGGCTCCAGAAGTTGATAGGCTGTCGAACTCGGACTACAGAAAACGTTTTCAATTTACCCTCGAAGCAGGCAGGACACAAGCAAGGCGGGAGCGATCATCTGCCGGAGCCGAGCGCTACGACCACGCCATGGTCGGGCTGCCCATGCCGCAAGGGGGACCGGACATCCGCGATTTCCCCATCGTCTAAGGCTTGCGCTTCAATTTTGAATCCGTGATGCTTATTGAGCTAGGGTAAGCAGATAATGCCCGAACGCTCCGCCAGCCCTGACACGCCATGACGTCACCCCCGCCCTTCCGCATGGAAATCTCCCGGCACATCTGGGAGACCCGCTATCGGGCCGCGAAGGAGCGCGATGTACATGCCACCTGGCAGCGCGTGGCGCAGGCCGTTGCGGCCGTCGAGGGGAGCGAACACGCGCAGTGGGTCGAACGCTTTTGCGGCCTGCTGGACGGCTTCCGTTTCCTGCCCGGCGGCCGCATTCTGGCGGGCGCCGGCACCGGGCACCGGGTCACGCTGTTCAACTGCTTTGTCATGGGCGAGATCGCCGATGATCTGGAGCACATTTTCGAGGCGCTGAAGGAAGGCGCGCTCACCATGCAGCACGGTGGCGGCATCGGCTACGATTTTTCCACGCTGCGCCCGGCCGGCATGGTGGCCGAGGCGACCGGCAGCATCGCCTCCGGCCCGGTTTCCTTCATGCACATCTGGGACGCCATGTGCGCCACCATGCTTTCCACGGGGGCGCGGCGCGGTGCGATGATGGCGACGCTGCGCTGCGACCATCCCGACATCGAAACCTTCGTCGACGCCAAACGCAACCCGGCGGTGCTGCGGCACTTCAACCTGTCGGTGCAGGTCAGCGACGCGTTCATGGCTGCGGTGGCGCAAGACCGCGACTGGCCGCTGGTGTTTCCCGGCCTTGCCGGTGCGCGCACGCTGAAGGCTCGCGCGCTGTGGCAGCGCATCCTGCGCGCAGCCTACGATACGGCCGAACCCGGCGTGCTGTTCGTCGACACCATCAACCGCGACAACACGCTAGCCCACCGCGAAACGCTGACCGCCACCAATCCCTGCGGCGAAATTCCGCTGCCACCCTATGGCGCCTGCGACCTCGGTTCGCTCAACCTCACCGCCTTCGTGGCTTCGCCTTTTGATACCGATGCCCGCCTCGACCTTGCTGCGCTGGGCGACGCGGCGACGCTGGCGGTGCGTTTTCTTGACAACGTCATCGACGTCTCACGCTATCCGCTCCCTGCCCAGGCAGCACAGGCGCGGGCAACGCGGCGCATCGGCCTCGGCGTCACCGGTCTCGCCGATGCGCTGGTGATGCTGGGCCTCGACTACGACAGCGATGCCGCGCGGGCACTGGCGGCCACCGCGATGCAGACGCTGCGCGACACCGCCTATCGCGCGTCGATCGGACTCGCCCGCGAGAAGGGTGCCTTTCCCACTTTCGATGCCGACACATTTCTGGCCAGCGGCTTCGCTTGCCGCCTGCCGCCCGATATTCGAGAGGCCATCGCGGCACATGGAATCCGCAATAGCCATCTTCTGGCCATCGCACCGGCCGGCACCATCAGCCTGCTCGCCAACAACTGCTCCAGCGGCATCGAACCGATCTTCGCCGCCGAGGCGGAGCGTCGCGTGCTGGGAACAGACGGTCGCTATCGCACCCACCGCGTGCTCGATCACGCCTGTCACTTGTGGCGGCGGCAGCGAGGCGATGGCTTGCCGCCCGCCTTCGTCGAGGCGCGGCAAGTCGATCCGCTCGCGCATCTGCAGATGCAGGCCGCGCTGCAGCCATTTGTCGACAACGCCATTTCCAAAACCATCAACGTCGCCGCCGACATCCCGTTCGAGCGCTTCGCGGATCTCTACCGGCAGGCCCATGCGCTGGGCCTCAAGGGCTGCACCGTGTTCCGTCCCAACCCGGTCACCGGCGCCATCCTGAGCGCGCCGGCGACCGAGCGCGAACAGTGTTGCGGCATCGAACGCGAGGCCGACTGACTTCATGAACGACTCGACCACACCCCGCATCGGCCTCGCACTTGGCGGCGGTTCGGCGCGCGGTTGGGCCCACATCGGCGTGCTCCGTGCATTGGAGGAAGCCGGTATCGTGCCGGACATCGTCTGCGGCACTTCGATCGGCGCGCTGGTCGGCGCCGCCTATGTGGACGGTGATCTCGACCGGCTGGAAGACTGGGTGCGTAGCCTGAGCCTGCAGACCGTGGTCAGCTTCCTGGATTTTTCGCTCGGCAGCGGCTTGATCAAGGGCGAGAAACTGATCGCGTTTTTTCGCAGCCATTTCGTCGACCGTGACATCCCTGAACTGGCGCGTCCCTTCGGCACCGTCGCCACCGATCTGCAGCATGGCCGTGAAATCTGGCTGCGCGAAGGCAGGGTGTCGGACGCGGTACGTGCCTCGATCGCGTTGCCCGGGCTGTTCACGCCGGTCCAGCGGGATGGCAGCTGGCTAGTCGACGGGGGACTGGTGAATCCGGTGCCGGTGTCGCTGTGCCGGGCCATGGGGGCCGACCTGGTGATCGCCGTGGACCTCAATGCCGACCTGCTGGGCCGCCATCTCAAAACGCAGCCTGTGCGTGTTTCGCGTCAGACCGCCTTGCCCGAATCCGGAACCCTTGCCGATACGGTCGTGGCACGCATCCAGTCCACCATGGCGCAACTCGGACTCGATCGCGACGATGGGCCAGTCCCTCCCGCCATGCTCGACGTGCTGGCCAGCAGCATCAACATCATGCAGGTACAGATCACGCGCAGCCGGCTGGCAGGCGAGCCGGCGGACGTGCTCGTGACGCCACGTCTCGCCGACCTCGGCCTGATGGAGTTTCACCGTGCCAGCCTCGCCATCGAAGTCGGTCGCCACGCCGTCGAGCACGTCCTGCCACAACTGCAGGAACTGCTGCGCGGCGCGGAACGGCACTGAAACCCAGGCCGCTTATGGGGTGTCGGCGCACAGCGCCAGCTTGCCTGCGCGATCGAGTTGCTTGATCACCGTCTCGCGGCGGGCGGCGGCAGCCCGGTTGCAGGCAGGCTCCATGTAGGCCAGTCTCACCGGACGACGGCTGCGCGTATAACGTGCGCCCAGCCGCCCTTCGCCATTGTGTTCGGCGACCCGGCGCACGACGTCGGTGGTGATACCGGTGTAGAGGGTGCCATCGGCGCAGCGCACCATGTAGACGATCCACGGCTCCGAACGGTCATGCGCGGCCTTCATCCACCCGTCCCCTGACCCGGGTTCCTGCAGCCGCGGCTTCGGCGATCAAAGCGGACGCTGGACCGAAACGATGCCACGAATCATGCCTGGGGCGTAGCCGATGGCCTTGTCTTGCGGATATTCGGTGGCGAGAACTGCCTTCACGCCATCGGGAATCGCAGCCGGGTCGCCGTGGCAGCTCAGGCATACGGGCTGCACCGGCAACGCCTTGGCGTAGCGGAACACCTTGCCGTTCGGCGTGCTGACGACTTGCCAGGTGTCGAGCGTTTCCGGTTTTTCGCCGGCGGCCATGCGCTTCTCCAGGCTGGCCTGGGCCTCGGCTTCCCATGCATCTGGCACGCCTGCCGGATTACGATTCTTCGGGCTGACGCGCTTGACTTCGAAGCCGGACTGCTTCGACACCTCGGCAGCGATCTCCGGTGCACGCACCTTGCACACGACGATGGTACTTTCCGGGCCCTTGGCACTCATTGACGCCTTCAGTTCGCCGCCGAGTTTCTGGATCAGGGCGCCACTCGTCTTGCGCGCGTCGGCTGCCATGGCAGCCTGCTCCTCGGCGCTGGGGCTGTTGGCACAGCCGGCGAGCAGGGCGGGCAGTGCAAGGGTGATCAGAGCGGGTGTTTTCATGGTCAAGAATCCTCCGTGCAATAGGTCGGGCGCAAATTCTAGCAACAACTCGCTGCTATGCTTGACCGCATTGGCGCGAATTTTTCTTTCCGCCGTCCTGGGGCCCATCGTGACCAAGAATATCTATCAGTATTTCCTTCGCGGCCTGCTCACCGCCCTTCCGCTCGGACTCACTGTCTACCTGCTATACATCTTCCTCAACTGGAGCGAAACCCTTGCGATGCAGCTGATCCGGCCTTTCATCGGTGATTTCTACGTGCCGGGAATGGGCTTGTTGCTGGGGATCGTCTGCATTTTCCTGCTCGGTTTTCTGGTGTCGCAGCGCGGCGTGGCCAAGCTGCTGTTGCTGGTGGAACTGCCCTTCACCAACCTGCCGGTGGTCAAGAGCATTTATTCTTCGTTCAAGGAATTCGCCGCTTATTTCTCGCCCCAGCGCAAGCAGGATGCCCAGCAAACCGTGGTGATCCTCAAACTGCCGGGGCAAGACCTTGAAGTGGTTGGTCTGGTCACACGCCAGCGCGTCGACGACCTGCCGGCCGGCTTCCTGCAGGGCGATCGTGTGGCGGTCTACCTGCCAATGGGTTATATGATCGGCGGCTACACGGTGTTCGTTCCGCGCGACTGGGTGCAGCCGATCAATGTGTCGGTGGAAGAAGCGATGCGCGCTTCGATGTTTGCCTGGATGAGCACGGCCGGCAAGAAAGATACAGCCGGCAAAATCCAGCCGTGATTCGAAAGTGCCCGTAGCTGTTGTAGAGTTGAGTCTCATGCAGATCGAGTGTTATGCCCAACGCCTGCTCAACCCGTTTCGCGGGGTGATGCATACGATTCGCTACCAGTCGGCCGAGGCGGTCACCACCGACGGCATCGAGTGGGACATCTATGTGGCCAACGACGCGCTGCTCGACGGCCTGGGGCGTGCCGGCAGGCGGGCGATGATATCCGACATCCGCTACGGCCACTGGTCGGCGGAAAAGGGACTCAAGCGCGGGCCATTGTTCCCGTCAGACGACTTCATGCGGCTGGAGCACATGGGCGCCCTGGTGTATGAGCATCTGCTCAAGGTGCATCGCGAGGTGCCATTCAAGTTTCGCGACTGCTTCGAGTTGTGGCTGCTTGACCGCAACGACCGGCCGCTGGCCCTGTTGCACAGCGTGCGCGCCGACAGCGAAACCGACACCAAACCGCCGCTCGACTGGCGAGCCGGCATGGCGGCGCAGGAAAAATTCAGAAGCGCCGCCATCTCCGATCTGGCCGAGCCCGCCGGGGCCTATCTCACGCGTTATGTGAACAGCCTTTCCCGCGGCGTGGCGCAATGGTTCCGCCGCTCCGACGACGGCGCCGGACTGGGCCTGCATACGCTCAGGGGCGGTGACAGCCTGCACGGCCGGGTGCTCGACGCCGACGCCTTCCCGCCGCTGTTCGTCGCCACCGCCTACATGGACGCCGCGCATGCCCAGCTGGTGCGCGACTATCACGCCTGGCAGGCGCCATGGATGCTGCTGTTGCCGCATCTCGATGCGCCCACCCGCAGCGCGCTGGAACTGGCGGCCTGCGAGCAGGCCGAATCGGTCGAGAAGCACTGCCGGCTGTATCCCGCGATGATCGACCGCGCCGCGCTGCAGGCCGCGCGCGTGGAAGCCGCGCTGGTGCGCAGCCAGCCGCGTTCGTCCCAGCAGGACGAGGCAATGCCGATGTTCTATATCGAGCTCAACGTCAGCGAGGAATGATCAGGCCGCGACGTTGAGAATGGTGGCAGGCAAGCTGGCCGAGGCGCCGAGATGCGGGGTCACCCGCACCTCTACCGCGGGATAGGCGGCAGAAAAGCCGGCGATGGCCTTGGGGATGTCCTGCGCCACATGCGTTCCGGCGGCGAGGAAGTAGGGAAACGCCACGATTTCGGTTTCCCCTTTTGCCGCCAGCGCGGCCAGCCCGTCCCCAATGCCCGGCTCTGCGAGTTCCAGGAAGGCCGCCTCGACATGAGTGTACGCCTGCTCCGGCTGGGCGCGGACCTGTTCGGCCAGTCGCCGCACCTCGTCGTTGGAAGCGGCACGGCGGCTGCCGTGGGCGATGATGAGCAAGCTGGGCATGGCAGGAATCTCGTTCAAAAGGGTGAGCAACAGTGAGCCGAATCTTAGCCGGAGGTTCCGCGCTGTAAGCAAGCTCGGAAGCTTGATTGCCCCCCTGTATCCACGCATCGGCCCAGCCAACCCGCCCACGCCCGCCGACCGCGCCCACGCAATTATCCGCTCGGCGGATCAAACCTCTGCCACGCGGATCCCTCAGCCCATGTACCAGACCGAATCAGACACCCCGCCTGGGTCAACCTGAATGACCCTCACGCGAAGGCACGGGCGGCTTTCAGAGGCCTCGCCGGCCGGCAAGGTATAGAAATTATTTCAATGTCCATAAATTAATGGAATAAAGCGACAAGAGATCGCGTCTATCGATTCTACGCGCCAATTTCCTGGCTCATAGAGCGTAAGGCCCTGCGCTGACCGGGCCATCCAACAATGATCCAAAACCTCGAGGAGAAGACTGATGCGGATCCCCCAACTCACCCTGTGCGCCCTTTTTGCCACACTAATTGCCGGCCCGGCTCTTGCAGACAATGACAGCAACCGCAAAGGCGGAAACAATGAATGTCCGGTAGGGCTCGTCAAGGGCCTGACCCTGGATGAGGAATTCGGGCCCGGCGCACAAGAACTGACCCGCTGTCTCAAGAAGCGGCACAACGTCAAGATGGTGGTGCAGATCAACCAGCTCTGTGCGTCACCAGCCACCGCCACGACCGCAGCAACTTGCTCTAAGCCTTACGCCCTTGGAAACATCGCCAACATCCTGGACGACTACGAGATCACCCACGGCATGAAGGTGGGCCGGGATTATGAACTGGTCGCAGTAGTCCACAACGGTGGAGGGACGTTGATGCTGAAGAATGAATCCTATAACAAGGCAGGGGTACTGCTCTCCGACCGCAACAAGTTCGAAACTGACGTCAAGGCCCTGATGGAACGCGGGGTGAAATTCTACTTCTGCCAGAACACCACGCGCGGGTATATCACCAATGGCACCTTGCCGGACTTCCAGACTGATGGGGCTGGGCGTTCAGCCACAGGACAGATGATCGATGGCGTGCAGTTCTCCACCGCCGGCCTGACCTCGATTGCAGATTTCGAGGCCCTGGGGTACGCCTACATCCAGCCCTGATAAGAGTTCTCTTGAGTTCCGCGCCCCGCACCATCCGCAAGGACGGGCGGGTTTTTTATTTCCAGCCCGCTACATGCGCACCGGCTCGAAGGTCGCGTCGAGGTTCTGGTCGTCGCAGTAATCCAGAAAATCGCCACGCAGCGTGGCGATATGCGCATCGGCCGGAATCCCCAGGGTCATGTGGACGGCGAACATGGGCGCGCCCGTATGCGGGGCGGGGTACGTCTCGGTATCGAGCGCCTCGATGTTGATGTGCAGCCGCGCGAAGAAATTGGCCAGGCTGTTGACGATGCCGGGCTGGTCGAGCGCGGCGACCTCGACGGTGTAGGGGATCAGCGGCTTGTCGGCGCGCGTGGGGCGGGTACGCTGCTGGATGATCGACAGGCCCAGCTCTTCGCCGACGGACGGCAGCCGCGCCTCCAGCTTGGCCAGCGCATCCCAGTTGCCGCTCACCCGCATCAGCAGCGCGAAGCGGCCGCCCAGCGCCGCCATGCGCGACTCCTCGATGTTGCAGCTGGATTCGCTGATGCGCCGGGTGAAGCCTTCCACCAGGCCGATCTTGTCTTCGCCGGCAGCGGTGATGACGAGTGATTCTGCGTCGTTGGACATTAAATAAGCTCCCTGTCTGACAGTTCTTTCTTGATGTAAGCGTAAAAGATCGGCGCCGCGATGACGCCCTGCACGCCGAAGGCCGCTTCCATGGTGACCATGGCGATGAGCAGTTCCCACGCACGTGCCTTGATCTGCCCACCGATGATACGGGCATTCACGAAATATTCGAGCTTGTGGATGACGATCAGGAAGGCCAGCGAAGCGAAGGCGACATTGAGCGAATGCGACAGTGAAATGACGACGATGACCGTGTTGGAGACAAGATTGCCCAGCACCGGCAGCAGACCGACGACGAAGGTGACGACGATCATCGTCTTGGTGAAGGGCAAATACACCCCGAACGCAGGCAGCACGATGGTCAGATAAATGGCGGTCAGAAGCGCATTGAGCCCCGAGATGCGCACCTGTGCGAACACCACGCGGCGGAACGCCTCGCCCAGACGATGCACCCGCTCGCTCATGGCCTGCGCCATCGGCGCGAGCGTCTGGTGCGGCGTCGCCCCGCGCAGCGCGATGAAGCTGCCGATGATGAGGCCGATGATGAAATGCAGCAGTACACGGCCGGCATTGCCGCTGAGCTGGCGGATATCCATCGCGTGGATGCGCAGCCATTCGACCAGGTCGGCACGGATCCCCGACTTGTTGCCTTGCGGCAGCCAGGCCGCTGCCCACGGCGGCAACAGCTGACGGGAATTCTCGATGGTTTCGGCCATCTTGGTCAGCAGCCCGGCGAGCCCGCCCTCGGTCCGCAGATACAGCAGCAGGCCGGTCGTGAACCCGCCCAGCACGCCCAGCACGATCAGGGTAATGAGTGAAACCACCAGCAGCTTGGACCAGTAGTGGTCGAGCCTGCCGATGACAAAGCGCGGCGCCAGCAGATGCACCAGTTCGACCACCAGCAGGCCCGCCAGCAGCGCGGGCAGCAGATGGACCGTGAGCGTGAGGATCAGGGCGACCGCCATCAACAGCCAGGCTGCAATCTGGTATCGCGTCACGGGGGCGGGCGTCGTCATGGCCGCCACCATGCCAACAAAGCCCCCGCTCGGCAAGGACTCGCTGCTGAAGCGTTGTTTTCAGTTCCCGGCCAGGTGGTCAATTCGCTTCGCCACTTCCCGGAAACTCGACCGTCACTGCCAGACCCTGCTCGTCCAGACCCGTTCCGAAAATGATCCGGCCCTCGAATTGATCGGCGATACCCAGCACGATGGAGAGCCCCAGGCCGACACCGGTGCCATCCATCTGGTCGAGGCGGTTGAAACGCTGCCCCAGGGCCGCGCGTCGTTGCGGCGGCACGCCGGGACCGCTATCTGCCACCACCAGGCGGACCATGCCGTCCATCGCCCCGACACTGACTTCGACACGTCCGCCCTTGGGCGTGTAGCGCAGGGCGTTGTCGAGCAGGTTGCGCAGCAGGATGCGCATGGCGTCTTCGTCGCCGCGCACCCGGGCGGTCAGGGCGTGCAGCGACAGATCGATGTCCTTCTTGATGGCGGCCGGCCCCATGTCCTGGCAGAGCTCACGCGCCAGCTCGGCAAGGTCCGTCGTGTGTCCGGATGGCAGGGACTCGGCATCAAACCGGCTCAGGGTGAGCAGCTGATTGACCAGCCGCGCCAGCCGGATTGCCGTGGCGGAAGCCTGTTGATGGGCCCGAATGCGGGTTTCCTTGTCGCCCGCGAGACGCATGGCATCGAGCTGGGCGTGCAGGGCGGCGATCGGTGTGCGCAGCTCGTGGGCGGCGGCGCCGGTAAACTGGCGCTCATATTCCATGGCGGTCTGCAAACGTTGCAGCAGGTCGTTCAGGGCCCGGATCAGCGGAACGAGTTCCTTCGGCACATCGCTGATTGCCAGGGGAGCAAGATGGGTCGGCTCGCGGGACGAGACTTCCAGCGTGAGGCGGCGAATCGGCCTGAGGCTCTGGTAGATGAGCCCGACCAGGGCCAGGATTCCCAGCGGCAGTACCAGCAGATAGGGTCGAACGTTGCTGCGGGCGATGCCCTCCGCCATCTCTCGCCGGTCGCGCAGATCCTGACCGGCAATGGCCCGATAGACGCCATCGGCCGAGGTGCTGGCCAAGACCCGCAGGGTGCGCCCGTCGCTTTCGGCCTGGCTGAAGCCATCCTTGCGGTCGAACGAACGTTGATTGTCCATGTCCCCCGAACGCAGCATGAGCCGGGGAAAGGGCCGCGTGTCGGCTGGGTTGGACAGGTAGACCCCTACGCCCCCCGGGCCGGGTTCCTTGAGTTGCCAGATCTGGAAAGTCGTGTAGCTGTGATCCGACTGCAAGCCGTTGCCGATGTCCCCCGCGGCGCGGCCACCGTTGACCTGGCTCAGGAACAGCAGCGTCTTGACCAGTTGGGCCAGCTGGGCGTCCAGAATCTCGTCCGCCTCGGTAATGGCCGCCCGGTAGCTCCCTAGCGCGGCGAGCAGGGCGCACAGCACGAGAACAAGAACGGCCGCCGTGATCAGCCGGGCCTGGAGGGATCTCAGCACACGCTCTCGATCATGTAGCCGATGCCGCGCAGCGTGACGATGCGCTCGCTGCCCAGCTTGCGGCGCAGGTGATGGATATGGACCTCAACGGTATTGCTTTCGACACCCTCCCCCCAGCCGTACAGTGCCGCCTCCAGTTGGGCCTTGGAGAGGACGCGGCCGATGTTGGACATCAGCTTTTCCAGCAGCGCGTATTCCCGCACCGACAGGTTGACGGGATCACCGTCCAGCCAGACCCGTCGCGCCTGCGGATCCAGTTCGATGCCCCCTGCCGCCAGACGGGCGCGCAACTGCCCCTGGGTGCGCCGGATCAGGGCATGCAATCGGGCCGCCAGTTCCTCCATGTCCACCGGCTTGACCACGTAGTCATCCGCCCCGGCATTGAACCCTGCCAGTTTGTCCGCCTTGCCGTCCCGCGCCGTCAGGATCAGGACCGGGACCGGGTCGTGGCGGGCACGCAGGCGCGACAGCAGGGAGACGCCGTCCTCCTTGGGCAAACCCAGATCCAGCACCACGGCGTCATAGTCCTCGCCCATCAAGGCATGCCAGGCCGCCACCGGTTCGCAGACCCAATCCGGCGCAAAGCCCAGCGAACGCAGGCCACTGCTGAGGCCGTCCCCCAGTTGCAGATCGTCTTCGATGATCAGGATGCGCATGGCTTCATTATCTTAAGCTTGCCTTAAGGCTGCCTTAAGACCCCGTTAATTTGAGGGATTTAAGCTGATTCAACATGGAGTCAGCTCCATCTCCCTTTATCGGATCAAGGAGTTTCAAGATGCATAGCATATTCAACATCCGGTGGCTTTTGTTGCCACTGTTACTGCTGATCGGGGCCGTCATGGCCGAAGCAGCCACCAGTGGCCTCACGGTCAGCCCCACGCGCGTTACGCTTCAGGTCGGGCAGCATGGCTCGGCCAAGGTGTCCAATGCGCGCGGCGAGGTGAGGGCGACTTCTTCCAACCTGAATGTGGTGACCGCCGAGATCAGCGATGGCCAGTTGAAGCTCGAAGGCAAGAAAGCCGGCACGACCACGGTCACCGTCAGGGACTCCGTCCGAAGCGTCAAGGTCACGGTAACCGTCACCTCCGCCAGTTCAGGGACGGGCATGACCGTGTCGCCTGCCAACCTGATGCTGATTCCCGGCCAGAGCGGCAGCTTCAGCGTCGCCAACGCGTCGGGCAGCGTCTCCATCTCCATCAGCAATGGCGATGTGGCCACGGTCTCTTTGAGCGGGTCCACCATCCTGGTCAAGGCCAAGGCAGTGGGTACCACTTCTATCACTGTGCGCGACAGCGCCCGGACGGTCGTCGTCCAGATCACCGTGCAAGCCACCACCGGCACGGGCGGCACGACGACCCAGGGCGGTTTCACGCTGCTGGCCTGGAACGACCTCGGCATGCACTGCATGGACGCCGATTACTCGGTCTTCTCGATCCTGCCGCCGTTCAACAACCTGCGCGCACAACTCGTCAACAACACCAGCACCCAGGTGGTCACCCAGGGCGTCAGCATGACCTATGAGGCCATGGCCGACCCGGACGGCTCGGTCAACAGCCGCTCCTACAACAAGAGCAATTTCTGGGATTACGCGAAGTCCCTGTTCGGCGCCGACCTGACCCCGGACACCGGCCTCGCCGGCAACATGACGCCATCGTTCGTCCCGCAGTCGATGGGCTTCAACGCGACGGACAAGATGTTCGTGTCTGACGGCATTCCCATCACGCCCTACGATGATGCCCTCCAGTTCAACTCCTACCCGCTGGTGAAGGTGGTCGCCCGCGACACGACCGGCAAGGTGCTGGCGCAGGCGCGCGTCGTGCTGCCCGTTTCGGACGAAATGAGCTGCGCCGCCTGTCATGCTTCCAACTCCTCGCCCGACGCCATGCCACGGGCCGGATGGGTCAACCAGATCGACCCGGATCGCGACTACAAGATGAACGTGCTGCGCCTGCATGACGAAAAGCAGTTGGGCACGCCCGCCTACACCAGCGCCCTCCAGGCCAAGGGCTATCCGTCCACCGGGCTGCTGGCCTCGGCGAAGCAGGGCAAGCCCGTGCTGTGCGCCGCCTGCCATGCTTCCAACGCACTCCCGGGGACCGGCATCACCGGCATCACCCCCCTGACCGAGGCCGTCCACAGCCACCATGCCTCGGTCAAGGATGCCAAGACCGGCGCTACGCTGGACAGCATCGACAACCGCAGCGCCTGCTATCAGTGCCATCCGGGCTCGGTGACGAAATGCCTGCGTGGCGTCATGGGCAACGCAGTCGACGCCCAGGGCAACGCCACCATGAACTGCCAGTCCTGCCACGGCAACATGTCCAACGTCGGCCGCACGGGCCGCGTCGGCTGGCTCGACCAGCCCAACTGCCAGGCCTGCCACCACGACGGCAAGCGCGAAACCATGGCCGTCTCCAGCACCGGCATCCTGAAAAAATGGCAGGACACGCGCTACGCCAGCAATCCCGACACGCCGCTGGCGGGTTTCTCGCTGTTCCGCATGAGCAAGGGCCACGGCGGATTGCAGTGCGAGGCCTGTCATGGCGCCACCCATGCCGAGTATCCGAGTTCGCATCGGAACGACAACCTGCTGGCGCAGGATGTCCAGGGGCGTGCCGGCACCATCGGCGAATGCACGGCCTGTCACAAGTCGGTACCCACCACCGCCACCGGCGGCCCGCACGGCATGCATACCATCGGCAGCGCCTGGGTGAGCGCGCACGGCAACACTGCCGACCATGGCGCGTCGGCCTGCGCCTACTGCCATGGCACGGACTACCGCGGCGGCGCCCTGTCCACGGCAAAAGCCGCGCGCAGCTTCAGCGTCGAGGGCAGGACGGTGAGCTACACGGCCGGCCAGAAAGTGGGCTGCTACGACTGCCACAACGGCCCCGGCGGTGACTGATCCGGGTTAGCGCTTTGGCGGCGACAAGGGCTCGCAGCTTGCTGCGGGCCTTTTTTGCAGCTCAGATGAAAGGGCGTTTGGATTCAGGCTGAAAAGTTCAGGCCCCGGCCAGATAGCCCAGCGCGGCGCCGGTCTGCGCGGCAGCATGCTGAAGCGCCTCGATCCACCCCGGTTTATGGCGGTCGGCCGGCGCGGAGATCGACAGCCCGGCGACCAGCTTGCCGTCGGCATCGCGGATAGGCGCGCCGATGCAGGCCACCCCCAGTTCCGCTTCCTCACGGTCATGTGCCAGTTGCTCGCGGCGAATGGTTTCCAGTTCGGCCTGCAGGCGTTCCAGCGTGGTCAGCGTATTCGGCGTGTAGGCCGGCAGGCCGGTGCGATCGGCGTAGCCCATCACGCCGCTGGCGCTGTCCTCGGCGAGAAAGATCTTGCCGACGGCGGTGACGTGCAGCGGTGCGTGCGCGCCCACCACCTGGACCACCTGGATCAGGGTCTGGCCGCCCGACACGCGCTCGACGTACACTGCCTCGTCGCCGCGACGCACGATCAGATTGACGGTCTCGCCGGTCAGTTCGGCCAGCTTCTGCATGAAGGGCATCGCCACCTGGCGGATGTTCAGGCGCGCCCGCAGCCGATTGCCCACTTCCAGCCAGCGCACCCCCAGGTCGTATTCGCCGGCGCCGGTTTTCTCGACCAGGCCGTGCGCCATCAGTGCGCCGAGGATGCGATGCGCGCTCGCCGTGTGCAGCCCGGCCTGCTCGGCCAGCCGGGTGAGGCTGATCGGCCCCGGTGAACGCACGAGGATGTTGACCAGCGACATGGCGCGGTCGAGCACCTGAATCGATGAGACCGAGTTTTTCATAAAGTGAAAATTTATCACGCAATGTGAAATTGAGGGCCAATGGTGCTTCAATACAGCCATCGTTTCACATGATGTGAAACATTTTCACATTATGAAAGGAACCGCGATGAGCGCCCTGATGCAATCCACCCCCGAAAACCTCCCCGCATTCTGCGAAGGCATCCAGTATTTCGCCGACAGCTACCCGGAAATCGACCGCCTCGGCGCTGCGCCGCTGCTGGGCCCGAACCAGCCCGCATTGCCGGACGCGACCCGCGAAGCCGCGATCTACCAGACCCTGCTGGCGGCCGACGCGCTGCGCTACCTGACGCTGCAGGTCACCGGCAGCAAGTCTTCCGGCCACCCCGGCGGCTTCGCCTCGAGCGCCGACGCGGTCGCCGCGCTGCACCTGCTGGGCCACCGCAACATGGTGACCGAGGTCGGGCATCATGCGCCCGGCTTCTATTCGGCGATGTTCCTCGACACCTCGCTTGAGGACATGGACATCCATACCGTTGCCGACATGCGCACACGCTTCCGCGAGCGCCACGGTCTTTTGGGGCACCTGTCGGGCGCGATCCCCGGCCTGCTGGCACCCGCCGGCCCGCTCGGACAGGGGCAACACTTCGCGATGGCCGGCGCCTACCTGAACCGCGACAAGCTGTTCCCCGTCACCATCGGCGACGGCGGCCTCGGCGAACCCTACATCATGAGCGCGTTCCAGCACTTCGCCACCGCGTATCCCGACATCACCAACTACCTGCCGGTGCTGGTGTGGAACGGCTATTCGCAGGAACACCACAGCATGGTCTCGCTGTGGGACAACACGCGCATGACCGACTACTGGCGCGCGCACGGCTTCGAGGAGGTACACCTGATCGATGCCCGCGAGTTTGCCGAAACGCCCGATGCGCCGGTGTATACCGACAGCACCACGTTCGGCTTCGCCGCGCGCATGGCCTTCACCGGCGCCGTGCTCAAGGCTGCCGATGCCGCTGCGAAGAGCGCGCTGAACGGCCGCCGCGCCTGTCTCATCATCAAGCAACTCAAAGGCGCCGGCGTGCACGCCACCGGCGCCAAGTCGCACAATCTCTATGCGCACCACACGCTCGATTCCGACGACGTCAAGGGCGGCCTGCAGCGCCGCGCGCTGCCGATCCAGGCCTGGAAAATCACGCGCGAGAACTTCCGCCATGCCGGCGGCGGCCCGGCTGCGCGCGTGGCGGTGACCGAAGGCGTGCGCGACCTGCCCAGCCTCGACGGCCTGCCGCTGACCGAATTCGCGGTCGGCGAAAACCACATCCCCACCACCGCCTTCGGCCACGTGGTCGGCGAAGTGGGCAAGCGCGACCCGATGTTCGTCGTCACCAACGCCGACGGCAACGAGGCCTCGGCCATGGCCAACATCAACAAGGCGCTGACGATCCGCCATCCGACCGCGGACGAACTCTACTTCCAGGGCCCGTCCGGACAGGTCTACGAGCCGCTCAACGAGGACGCCTGTGCCGGCCTCGCGGTGGGCGTCGCGCTGTTCGGCGGCCGTAGCCTGTGGGCGAGCTACGAATCCTTCGCCATCAACGGCCTGCCGATCTGGCAGACGGTGACCCAGGCGATGGCCGAGCTGCGTCGCCCGACGCCTGCCACGGTGTGCCTGTTCACCGCCGGCGCGCTCGAGCAGGGCCGCAACGGCTGGACCCACCAGCGCCCCGAGATCGAGAGCTACTTCGCCGCGATGATGCGCAACGGCAACGTCTACCCGCTGTTCCCGGTCGACGCAAACATGATCCAGGCGAGTTACGACTGGGCGCTCAAGCAGCACAACAAGGGCATCGTCATCACCGCCTCGAAGTCGCCGCTGCCAATCCACACCACCATGGCGCAAAGCCGCCAGGCGATCGACGACGGCGCGATGGTGCTGAGGGAATTGCCTTCAAATCAAGCAGCGGGATCGCGCACCGTGGTGTTCGCCGTCACCGGCGACATGGCGCTGCAGCCGGTGTTCGCCGCTGCCGACAAGCTGGCTGCCGCCGGCATCGGCTCGCGCATCGTCGCCGTGGTCAACCCGCGCCGCCTGTACCGCCCGGGCGACGTGCTGTGGAACAGCGTGTCGGAACCCGACGGCCGCTTCATGGATGACGCCGCGTTCAAGGCGCTGTTCCACGGCGACGCGCTGATCGGCGTCAGCGGCGGCCCCTCGGCGCCGCTCGAGCCGGTGATGCTGCGCAGCCGGGCCGCCGAGCGCGACGTGTTCTGCTGGAAGCGCGGCGAGACCACCGCCAACCCGCAGCAGCTGTTCGACTTCAACAGCATGAATGCGGAGGCGATGCACGAACGCGCGCTGGCGATGCTGCAGCAGGCAGCGGCTTAACAAAAATCCGCGAATGCCCGCGAAGGGCATTCGCGGATCAATCAAGGCAATACCATGAACCCGAAAATCATCGTTCTCGACGACGACCCCACCGGCTCGCAGACGGTGCATTCCTGCCTGCTGCTGACGCGCTGGGATGTCGCCACACTGAAGACGGCGCTGGCCGACGCCGCACCGCTGTTCTTCATCCTCACCAACACGCGCGGCATGGATGCGGCACGCGCCACCGAGCTGACGCGCGAAGTGTGCGTCAACCTCAGGGCCGCACTCACCGATTACGCCGGGCCGGTGCTGTTCGTGTCGCGCTCGGATTCGACGCTGCGCGGCCATTACCCAGTGGAAACCGACGTCATGGACGCGGTGCTCGGGCCGTTCGACGCGACGCTCCTGACGCCGGCATTCTTCGAGGGCGGGCGCATCACGCGCGACAGCACGCATTACCTGATGGTCGACGGCAAGCCGGTGCCGACGCATGACACCGAATTCGCGCGCGACTCGGTGTTCGGCTACCGCACCGCGTTCTTGCCGGATTACGTAGCGGAAAAGACAGCTGGCCGCCTCGCTTCCGATTCGGTGCAACGCCTGTCGCTGGCCGAGTTGCGCGGTGGCAAGGCCGGCGCTTGGCTCGCCGCGCTGCACGACAACGCGGTCGGCGTGGTCGATGGCGAAACGGCCGCCGACTACCAGTTGTTCGCCGATGCCGCGCTGGCGGCTGCAGCGGCCGGCAAGCGCCTGCTTTTCCGCAGCGCGGCCTCGCTGTTGACGGCACTGGCGAAGTTGCCGCCGCAGCCGGTGCCCGCCAACGCGTTTTCGACCCTGGTGCGCGAGCAGCGACCGGGGGCCGTCATCGTCGGCTCGCACGTCGCCAAGACGACCGCGCAATTGTCGGCGCTGCTGAAGGAACGCGGCACGGTCGGCCTGCCGCTCGACGTTGGACGCCTGCCGGCAGAGCGCGCCGCGCTGGTCGACGAACTGACGGCGAGTATCGCCCACGCCCATGCGAGCGGCCTCACCCCGGTGGTGTTTACCAGCCGTGCCGAATTGCAGTTCGCCAGCGTGGCCGAGCGCCTGGCCTTCGGCGACATCGTGTCGGGCACGCTGATGGACGTTGTGCGGCGATTGCCGACGACGCTGGGCTTTCTCGTCAGCAAGGGCGGCATCACCTCCAACGACGTGCTGTCGACAGGATTGGCGCTGACCGCGTCGCGCGTGCTGGGGCAGATCCTGCCCGGCGTCACCGTGGTGCAGACGCCTGCGGAACACCGCCTGCCGCAGATACCAGTGGTGATCTTCCCCGGCAACGTCGGCGGCGACGGCGCGCTGGCGGAAGCCTACCGGCGCCTCGCGCCCTCGCACGCGCAAACGAGGCCGGCTAAACTGGCGGCCTGAACCTTCACCCGACGCCATGCTCAGCCCCGCCTTCCTCTCCCAATTGCGTCGCCTGTTGCCGCCGCACTGCGTGCTCAACGAACGCGAGGACCTGTTGCCGTTCGAGAGCGACGGCCTGGCGGCCTACCGCAACACGCCCGACGTCGTGGCGCTGCCGGAGAACGAGGCGCAGGTGGCGGCGATCCTGCAGCTGTGCCATCAGCACAAGGTGGCCGTGGTGGCGCGCGGCGCCGGCACCGGCCTCTCCGCCGGTGCCCTGCCGGTCGACGGTGCGGTGCTGCTGGTGCTGGCCAAGCTCAACCGCATCAAGGCCATCGACCCGCTGGCGCGTACCGCGACAGTCGAACCCGGCGTGCGCAACCAGGCCATTTCCGAAGCCGCCGCATCGCACGGCCTCTACTATGCGCCCGATCCATCCTCGCAGATCGCCTGCTCGATCGGCGGCAATGTGGCGGAAAACTCGGGCGGCGTGCACTGCCTGAAATACGGTCTCACGGTGCACAACATCCTCGGCCTGCGCGCCTGGACCATCGATGGCCAGCTGCTCGAAATCGGCGGCGAATCGCTCGACGCACCCGGCTACGATCTGCTCGCGCTCTTGACCGGATCGGAAGGCATGCTGGCGGTGATCACCGAGGTCACGGTCAAGCTGCTGCCGCGCCCCGAGCGCGCGCAGGTGGTGCTGGCGGCGTTCAACGACGTGGCGATGGCGGGTGCCGCGGTCGGCAACATCATCGCCGCCGGCGTCATTCCCGCCGGCCTGGAAATGATGGACCGGCTCGCCATCCAGGCCGCCGAGGCTTTCGTCCACGCCGGTTATCCGCTCGACTGCGAAGCGCTGCTGCTGTGCGAAGTCGACGGCGTCAACGAGGAAGTCTCGGCCGACATCTTCACCGTGCGCAAGGTGCTCGAAGCCTCCGGCGCCATCGAGATCCGCACTGCCGAGAGCGAGGAACAGCGTCTCAAGTTCTGGGCCGGGCGCAAGGCGGCGTTTCCGGCGGTCGGGCGGCTGGCCCCCGACTATTACTGCATGGACGGCACCATCCCGCGCGGGCAATTGCCGCACGTGTTGAAACGCATCGGCGAGATGAGCGCGGAATTCGGCCTCGCGGTCGCCAACGTGTTCCACGCCGGCGACGGCAACCTGCATCCGCTGATCCTGTTCGATGCCAACCAGCCCGATGGCCTGCACAAGGCCGAAGAATTCGGCGCCAGGATCCTGGAACTGTGCGTCGAAGTCGGCGGCACCATCACCGGCGAGCACGGCGTCGGACTGGAGAAAATCAGGCAGATGTGCACGCAGTTCGCCACCCCGGAACTGACCCGCTTCCACGAGGTGAAGGCCGCGTTCGACCCCGACAGGCTGCTCAACCCCGGCAAGGCCGTGCCCGAACTGCACCGCTGCGCCGAGTGGGGCGCGATGCATGTCCACGGCGGCCAGTTGCCGCATCCCGAGTTGCCGAGGTTCTGATGCTGGACGCCTTCATCGACCGCATCCAGGCCGCGCAGGCGAGCGGCACCCCGCTCGTCATCCAGGGCGGCGGCAGCAAGACCTTCTACGGCAACGCCGACGAAGGCGAGGTGCTCGCCACGCGCACGCTCACGGGCGTGGTCGACTACCAGCCGAAGGAGCTGGTGCTGACCGCGCGCGCCGGCACCCCGCTCGCCGAAATCGAAGCGCTGCTTGCCGAGCAGGGTCAGATGCTGGCGTTCGAGCCGCCCCACTTCGGAGAGCGCCCTCTCCCCAACCCTGATGGAACTGCTAAGCAATCGACTAAGCCCGCAAGCGGGCAAGTCGCTGCTTATCTCCCACTTGCGGGAGAGGGAGCGAACGTCACGCCCAAACCGACCCATGCCACGCTCGGCGGCAGCATCGCCGCCGGCCTGTCCGGCCCGCGCCGACCTTACGCCGGCGCCGCGCGCGACTTCGTGCTCGGCGTGCGCATCATCGACGGCAGCGGCCAGCCACTGCGCTTCGGCGGCCAGGTGATCAAGAACGTCGCCGGCTACGACGTGTCGCGGCTGATGGTCGGCGCGCTCGGCACGCTCGGCCTCATCACAGAAGTCTCGCTCAAGGTGCTGCCGAAGCCGGCGACTGAAACCACGCTGCAATTCGAACTCGACGAACCCGCCGCCATCCTGAAGATGAATCAGTGGGCTGGACAGCCGCTGCCGCTGTCGGCTACGTCGTGGCACGCCGGCCTGCTGACGCTGCGGCTGTCGGGCGCGGCCTCCGCGGTGCAGGCCGCGCAGGCCAGGCTCGGTGGCGAAACCCTGAAGGACGCCGCCGCCTTCTGGCAGCGCCTGCGCGACCAGACCACGCCGTTTTTCGACAAGCGCGCGCCGGATTCGAATCAGGGCCTGTGGCGACTGTCGGTGAAACCGACCGCGCCGCCACTGCATCTGGGCGACGCGCAATGGATCGAATGGGGCGGCGCCGTGCGCTGGCTGATCTCCGACGCAGCCGCCGACACGCTGCGCAAGGTGGCGAAAACCGCTGGTGGCCACGCCACCCTGTTCCGCGGCACGGCACCGGTCGACGGTGCATTCACGCCGCTCTCGCCGCCGCTGTCGGTCCTGCACCGCAATCTCAAGCAGCGCTTCGACCCCGGCGGCATCCTCAATCGGGGCCGGCTGTATCCGGATTTCTGACATGCAGACCCATCTCGCCGACTCCTTCCGCAACACCCCCGATGGCGACGCCGCCGAGCGCATCCTGCGCAGCTGCGTGCATTGCGGGTTTTGCCTGGCCACCTGTCCCACCTATCAGCTGCTCGGCGACGAACTCGATTCGCCGCGCGGCCGCATCTATCTCATGAAGCAGGTGCTCGAAGGCGCGACCCCCACCGCTAAGACCCAGCTGCACCTCGACCGCTGCCTGACCTGCCGCAACTGCGAAACCACCTGCCCGTCGGGCGTGGAATACGGCAAGCTGCTCGACATCGGGCGCCACGTCGTCGAGGAAAAAGTCGGGCGCAGCGTGAGTGAAACCGCAACACGCACCGCACTCAAAGCCGGTCTCGGCACGCCGCTGCTGTTCAATACGGCGCTGAAGCTCGGCCAGAGCGTGCGCAGCCTGATGCCCGCCTCCCTGAAAACAAGCATTCCGGCCGCCGAAGCCGCGGGCGACTGGCCGGCGTCTCGCCATACCCGCCGCATGCTGGTGCTGCAGGGCTGCGTGCAGCCCGGCCTCAAGCCCAACATCAACGCCGCTACCGCGCGCGTTCTCGACCATATCGGCATCTCGCTGATCACGGCGAATGAAGCCGGCTGCTGCGGCGCGCTGCCGCACCACCTCAACGACAGCGACGCAGGTCTCGCCGCCGCACGCCGCAATATCGACGCCTGGATCCCGCATCTCGATGCCGGCATGGAAGCGATCGTGATGACGGCCTCGGGCTGCGGCGTCATGGTGAAGGATTACGGCTGGCTGCTGCGCAACAATTCCGCGTATGCGGAAAAGGCTGCGCGCATCTCCGCTGCGGCGAAGGATATTTCGGAAGTGCTGATCACCGAACGCGAGGCTCTGAGCGCGCTGGCCGCGCATGCGGCGCCGAAGCGCATCGCCTATCACCCGCCGTGCACGCTGCAGCACGGCCAGAAGCTCAGCGGCGGTGTCGAGGCCCTGCTCACCGATGCCGGCTTCGAGCTTACGCCGGTCGCAGAAAAGCACCTGTGCTGCGGCTCGGCCGGCACCTATTCGATCCTGCAACCCGCGCTGGCCAGCCAGCTCAAGGCACGCAAGCTCGGCCACCTGCAGGCTGGCAGGCCCGAACTGATCGCCACCGCCAACATCGGCTGTCTTGCCCACCTGCAATCCGGCAGCCCGATTCCCGTCCGGCACTGGGTCGAGCTGCTGGACACCGCTTTGTCGACGTCCTGATCCTGAGCATCCGCACACAGTGTGTGACGCTCAACGGGCAGGCCCGGCCCATGTGGCCGAGTAGCACCCATTGACCGTCGCTGCTTTGTCACGCTACGCAGGCGGAGAATTTCACCGGTCATGTGGCGCGGACGAAGCAGACACTGAATGTCCGCCTGCATCAACGCTTCGTCGGTCGCCACATTTCATTGCTGAAAATCGAAACCCGGGGAGCCGCTACCGGCATGTAAACAATGACTTGGCGGCACAAATGGCCTGTCTATAAATAGAAAATTTCTGGCCCCCATGGGTCTATTGACCAATTGCCGGGCCGCATCCATCATGCCAACTCCCATCAACCTGCTGACGGAAGGAAGGATCCATGACAGCCCATCAACGACGTCTCCTCCACATCACATTCGCCGCGATGATCGCGATCGCGTCAGCTGCAAGTGGCGCGCAGACGCCCGGCGATGTGCCCGTCGCTGCGCCGAAGTACGCGCCTGACGTGCCAGCAAAGATCACCACACCCGATTCGGTATCGACGCGTATCGGCACGCTGCGCTTCAGGGACGGCGCGCCCGATCCGGCGACGGTCCAGCTCGCCTACGACCAGATCGACTTCACGCGCGGCATCGATGCCTTCGTCAAAGGCATGTCGGCCACTTCGGTGTATGCGGCCTGTCGCGGCCTGGAGGAGGCAGGGGTCAAGTCCAACCAGGGCATCGGCATCACCGAACAGTTGATGGACGCCCGCTCGCTGTTCCTGACGCCCAACACCACCACCGTCTACGTGCTGATGTGCGTCAACCTGAAGGACGGGCCCGTGGTCGTGCGCGTGCCGCCGCGCGTGCTCGGCCCGGTCGACGACGCCGACTTCCGCTGGGTCACCGACGTCGGCCTGACCGGGCCCGACAAGGGCGCAGGCGGGGACTATCTGTTCGTGCCGCCGGGTTACCAGGGAACCCTGCCCACGATGGGCTTTCACGTCGCGAAGCCGCGTACCAACCGGCTCGTCGTCTTCTATCGCGTATTCGTAGAGAAGGGCGATCTCGCGGCGGCGACGGCCAGTGTCAAAACGAAGGCCGCGGTATTCCCGCTGTCTCAGGCGGCCACCCCCCCGGCGACGAGCTTCGTCAACCTGTCGGGCGTGACGTTCAACACCATCAGCGCCAACGACTTCAGCTTCTACGAGGAACTGAACGCGGTGGTGCAGAATGAGCCCGCCGACTGGGTGGACCCGGACACCGTTGGGTTGTACGCGGCCATCGGCATCCGCAAGGGCCAGCCGTTCGCGCCGGACGCGCGCATGAAGAAGACGCTGACGGAAGCGGTCGCGGTGGCCAATGCCTACGCCCGCTCGAACCTGTTTGCGTCGCGCGACCCGCACACCCGGATCTTCGGCGACCGGCAATGGCTCACGCCTTTCGTGGGAGGCAGCTACGAGTTCCTCTCGGGCGCGGAGCGGCTGCTCGACGCCGAGGCGATGTTCTTCTATTACGCGACGGGCATCACGCCGGCGATGAGCGAAGCGAAGCCGGGCACCGGCTCCGCCTATGCGGGCGTCTTTCGCGATGCGGCCGGGAACTACCTCGATGGCGGCCGCACCTACAAGGTGACCCTGCCGGGGCCGATTCCGGTGAACAACTTCTGGGCCTTTACCGTCTACGACAACCAGACGCGCTCGCTGCTGCCGACCGATCAGAAATCGGCCGGGATGGACAGCAACGTTCCCGGGCTGAAGAAGAACGCGGACGGTGGCGCGACCATCTGGTTCGGGCCGAAGGCGCCGCCCGGCAACGAAGCTAACTGGGTGCAGACCATGTCGGGCAAGGGCTTCAACGTCCTTCTGCGGCTGTATGGGCCGCTGGAGCCGTGGTTCAATCAGAGCTGGCGCCCGGGTGACCTGGAATTGCAGATGTGATGTCGCGACGTTGTTCGCTCGCTGCCCCGGCGAGCTTGCGTGGCCCAACAGCGTGATGCGCCTGACCTGTAATTGCCGGCTTCGCCCTCCGTTGTTGGCCGTTGATCACGGACTTTGAAAGGGACTTCTGACAAGCGAGCGCAAGCGGCTGCGTTGGCCGAACTCCTGCCGATGATCTCGCATCAATGGGCGTCTGTTTCTGGTAAAGACAGACGCCCGGAATAATCAGGTATTGGACAAATCTTCCGGGCGGTTCAGGTTCGCGAAAGGCGCGGCATCAAACCGAACCTCGGCAGACGGGAGTTTCGCCTGCCAGCGCCGCACCGCGCGTTCGCCCCGTTCCAGATACTCGGCGAGACCGCTGCGCTGATCGCTGCGCACGATGAAGCAGGTGTGGTGCATGCGCATGTCGTCTGCTGCGATTGCCAGCGGCACGTTTTCCTGTCGCGCCGCCGCAAGCAGGCGCGCTGCAAGATCGGCGGGCAGATGCGGCGTGTCACACGGCACCACCAGCAGCCACTCGGCGTTCACGGCCTGCAAGGCCGCCAGCACACCGGCGAGCGGACCCGGATAATCGGGCAGGGTGTCGGGCAGCACGCGGCACCCATCCGCTGCATAGCGCTCGAGATTGCGGTTGGCGCTGATGACGACTTCTTCGACCTGCGGCGCAATGGCGGCCAGCACCCATTCGACCAGCGGTCGTCCCCGGTAGGCGACCAACCCCTTGTCGGCGCCGCCCATGCGGCTGCCCCGGCCACCCGCCAGGATGACCGCGGCCACCGGCTCAGTGGCGTGCATACAGGTGGAAACGGTCCGAGCGGTCCCCAGGGCGGGCCCCGGCCCACTGTTCGACCCAGCCTTCCGCAAGCGGCGGCACGTCCTCATTGTGGCGTGTCTCGATCAGCAGCCAGTTGCAGTCGGCATCATCCGGCACGATCAGGCGACCGCTGTGATAGGCGAGCAGCAATCGCTGCTGGCTGCGAACCTGATGGGACTGGATGCACTCCGTGGGAGGCACCTGTGCTGCGAGCACTTCGCCCACGCTGGCATAGCTCAGGCGACGGTCGAGCGGCGCCTGAAACAGGGCCATCAGCAATGCCCAGACAAAGGTCATGCCCGACGTCCACACCAGCATGGGACGCAGCGGCGAGCGTTTGACGCGGGACAGGAAAAGGATCCAGGCCAGCGTCACGACGATGCCCAGCATCAGGGTCCATGGCCGCAATTCGCCCACATCGGTCCCACCCAGCTTGGTGAGCCGGGCCGCCAGTCGCGCCGGAATGCCGAGATCATGCGCTCCCCAGTAGACCCACAGCACAAGCGCGATGAAGCCGAACAGCATGAGGGCGAACCACAGCAGCGCATTGGCCGCGCCGCGCCGCAGCGTATAGAGTCCGGACGCGCCCAGCAGCGAGATCGGCAGCAGCAGGATGAGGCCCTGTTCCTCGCCGGGGTCGGCATCGAAGGCATACAGGACGAGCAGGATCAGCAGCATGCCGAGCGGCAATACGATGCCCGGCGTGCGCCAGTTTCGTCGGCTCCGATACAGCGTCCAGGCCGCCAGCGGCCACGCCGGCCAGGCATACCAGGCCAGCGTCCACAGATAAAAGGCCGGGCGTTGCCCTGCATTGCCGAGCCAGCGCTGCAGGTTGATTGCCTGCATCAACGGAATCCCCTGGGTGGCCAGGTAAACCAGCCATGCCGTCGCCCCCAGAAGCGCTAGACCCGCTCCCCAGGCAAACTCGCGTCGTGCCGCCCGGCTGGTGTAGCCCTCTAGGCGCATAACCTGCAACCCGGCAAGCAGCAGAAACAGCGCCGCTTCCACGGCACCGCCGGCAAGCAGCATCAATATCGCACCACCGCCCAGCGCCCAGCCGCCACGTCGTTCCTGCCCGAGGCTCGCAAGGCCGTACAACATGATCGAAGCTGCTGCAAACTGGGCCGTGTAGGCATTGAGTTCGTGACCACGCAGCAGCAGGCCCATGCAGCCCAGCAAGGTCAGCGCGGCTGCCCAGCCGGTTTCTGCCCCGTACAGTACCCGGGCCGTGCGCGCGACAAAGACCAGCGCCAGCGCGACAAAAAGCCCGGAGGCCAGCCTTGCGCCATCGGCCAGGTACAGCATGGGCGAAGTCAGCCAGGCGGTCGCACTCGCCACCCAGTAATACAGGGGCGGCGTGGCAGACAAGGTCTGCGGGGACGCTCCACTTTGCTGCAGCAGCCACAGCTGCACGAAGTGCTCGCCGTCGCCGCCCTTCCAGGGCGCATGTCCAACCAGTCCGGGCAACAGCCAGGCCGCGAAGAGCAATAGCAGGCCGATCTGCGGGAGGGTCGCTGCGCAGCAGCGGGGCACCCACCGGCGTACCCCTTGCGGGTGGAGCGTGGTTGTTGGCGCTTCAGCGCCTTTACAACCACGGCCTACCCCTTGCGGGTGCTGCGGGAGGGAAAGCGCGCGCTTACTGGACAATTTTGATGAGTTGAGCCGGCTTCGGCTCACCGCTGGGATAGAGGTCGTTGATCAGGCGAAGCTGGCTTTCGGCATTCGCACCCAATGGCGACTGCCGGGCCAGACCCGCCATCGTCATGCCCGGCTGCACCGTCACCAGTTGCAACACGAAGGGACGGGCTGCCTTGCGCTCGGCGGGCGTGATGGCATGAAAGCTGTTGATAGCCGCGCGCAGGGTGCTGCGTTCACGGTCATAGGTGGATTTGTCCTTGGCCATGCCCGCGATCAGATACTGCGTGCCCTTGAACACCACGGCGGCCACCACCACGGGCTTGCCCTGCTGCGAACCGGCAGCAAACGCAGCCGGATAGCCGCTGAGATCGCCGCTGCCATAGCGCGCGCCGGCATCCAGCTTGAGTCCTTTCTGCAAGGTGGCCAGCGGCTTGTCGCTCTTCGGCCCTTGCTGTACCTCGACCAGCGCATCGCCCTGGGGACTGACGGCCACCACCCGGTCGGGCCGGTTCTGCACCTGCCAGCCCTGCGGGAACTGAATGGCCAGACCGAGCTTTTCATGCAGCAAGGCATTGTCGCGGATCACGCCCTGATCCGGGCTATCGCCGAACACCACGCCCGCCATGTGTTGCAGGTATTCATTGTGGCCTTCGCGCGGGTTGGCCACGGCATATTTGTCCGCCTCGCCCACCACCTGCTTGAGTCGCGCGTCGTTGCTGGGGTGGGTATCGAACGTGCCATGGTAGGTGCGCGGCTGACGGCCACCGCGCTTGGCCTGCTCGGCTGCGAACAGTTCCTGATCCTTCAGGACGCCGATCACTTCGATCATCGCCCTGGGATCGTAGCCGGTCTTGGCCAGGTATTGCGCGCCGAGACGATCCGACTCCAGTTCGTGATCGCGACCGTAACCGGCGGTCCAGGCCTGCGCCAGCGATTGCATCAGGGTGGCGCCCGCCTGGTTGTTCATCCCCGGCACTAGAATCGACCCCAGCACCGCGCCGAGGCCGGCTGCGGTCGTCGCGCTCTGCTGACGTACGCCATGGCGCGCGGTGACATGGCCGATCTCGTGCCCGACGACGCCTGCGAGTTCGGCCTCCGAATTCAGATACGCCATGATCCCGCGCGTAATGTAGACGTAGCCGCCGGGCAGGGCAAACGCATTGACGTCGGGACTGTCGACCACGGTGAAATGCCACTCCAGGTTGGGACGATGGCTTTGCTTGGCCAGCCGCTGACCGACCTCGTTCACATAGGCCTGCAGCGCGGGGTTGTCCAGCGCCGCGTATTCCTTCAGGACATCCTGGTGCGACTGCGCACCCATCTCGATTTCCTGCTGCTCGGACATCAGCACGAAGTCCTTGTCGCCCGTAACCGGGTTTTGCGCGCAGTGCGTCAGCACCAGCGCGCCGAGTGCGATCACTGCAATGCGGCGAAATACGTGAGGATTCAAATGGATCTCTTTATTGTCTGGAGGCAGCGCACGAAATGATACCGTTGCAGCGCCGCAAAAATGCAAAAAGCGGCCGAAGCCGCTTTGAATTGCATCACGCCTGCAGCGCAGACCTGCTTACTTCATGCCGTAGCGCTGGCGGAACTTCTCGACGCGACCAGCGGTATCGACGATCTTCTGCTTGCCGGTGTAGAACGGATGGCAGGCAGAGCAGACTTCGACGTGCAGCGCATCCCTGCCCAGCGTGGAGCGGGTCTTGAAGGTGCTGCCGCAGGAGCAGGTCACGGAAACTTCTTTGTAATTGGGGTGAATGCCGGCTTTCATGGCAATTCCTTAAATGGTTGAATTCGGAGAACGCGGGAGTATAGCGGAGACGCAAGCCCCGATCAACCCCGGAAACACATTAACCAACGCATCGAGTCGAAGAACTCGCTGTTGTTCTTGGTCGCGCGGATCGTGTCCAGCAGAAATTCCATCGCCGGAGTGTGCACCCGCGGGGAGCAGAGCCTCGGCACGTGCGACCTCGGAGCGGGCGCGACAGGGAGGCGCCCTTCAGTGAACGTCAGCCGCGGCGCATCGAGTCGAAGAACTCGCTGTTGTTCTTGGTCGCGCGGATCTTGTCGAGCAGAAACTCCATCGCCTCCATGTCGTCCATCGGGTAGAGCAGTTTCCTCAGCACCCACACCTTTTGCAGGATGTCGTGCGGCATCAGCAGTTCTTCGCGGCGGGTGCCGGAGCGGTTGACGTTGATGGCGGGGTACTGGCGCTTCTCGGCCATCTTGCGGTCCATGTGGATTTCGAGGTTGCCGGTGCCCTTGAATTCTTCATAAATCACGTCGTCCATGCGGCTGCCGGTTTCGACCAGCGCGGTGGCAAGGATGGTCAGGCTGCCGCCTTCCTCGATGTTGCGCGCGGCGCCGAAGAAACGCTTCGGCTTCTGCAGCGCGTTGGCATCGACGCCGCCGGTCAGCACTTTGCCCGATGCCGGCTGCACCGTATTGTAGGCGCGCGCCAGTCGGGTGATCGAATCGAGCAGGATCACCACGTCCTTCTTGTGCTCGACCAGACGCTTGGCGCGCTCGATCACCATTTCGGCGACCTGCACGTGACGGCTGGCGGGTTCGTCGAAGGTGGAGGCGACCACTTCGCCGCGCACGGTGCGGCTCATTTCGGTCACTTCTTCCGGGCGCTCATCGATCAGCAGGACGAACAGCACCACGTCGGGATGGTTCGAACTGATGGCGTGTGCAATGTGCTGCAGCATGACTGTCTTGCCCGATTTGGGCGGTGCCACCAGCAAGCCGCGCTGGCCTTTGCCGATGGGGGCGACGATATCGATGACTCGACTGGTGATGTTTTCCTCGGCCTTGATTTCACGTTCCAGTATGAGCGGCTTGTCCGGGTGCAGCGGGGTCAGGTTCTCGAACAGGATCTTGTTCTTGCTCGCCTCGGGCGGCTCGCCGTTGATCAGGTCGAGCTTCGTCATCGCCGAATAGCGCTCGCCGTCTTTCGGCGTCCGGATCTCGCCTTCGATCTTGTCGCCGGTATGCAGGTTGAAGCGGCGGATCTGCGACGGCGATACGTAGATGTCGTCGGTATTGGCCAGATACGAGGTTTCCGGCGATCGCAGGAACCCGAATCCATCCGGCAGCACCTCCAGCACGCCGTCCCCGTAGATGCTTTCGCCGCGCTTCGCCAGCGTCTTCAGGATGGTGAAGATCAGTTCCTGTTTGCGAAAGCGGTTGGCGTTGTCGATGCCGTTGGTGGCGGCAATTTCGAGCAGTTCGGTGATGGGTTTTTGCTTGAGTTCGGAAAGATGCATGGGATGGGCCTGAGTGGGCTCGCTTGAAAGAGCCGGACGTGGGGGGAGGGGAGAAGCCGGACGGTGCTGCTGGCGGCGGCGCGCCGGTGCGCCGTCCGGGGAAAGCTTGGGATCAGATGTTGCTGTCGACAAAAGCGGTGAGTTGCGACTTGGACAGGGCGCCGACCTTGGTGGCTTCGACGTTGCCGTTCTTGAAAATCATCAGGGTGGGGATGCCGCGAATGCCGAACTTGGGCGGCGTGGCCTGGTTTTCATCGATATTGAGTTTGCACACCTTGAGCTTGCCGGCGTATTCCTTGGCGACCTCGTCGAGGATCGGCGAGATCATCTTGCAGGGACCGCACCAGTCCGCCCAGTAATCCACCAGCACGGGGACACCGGCCTGCAAAACTTCCTGCTCGAAGGAATCATCGGATATGTAATGAACATGCTCGCTCATCGGTGTTGCTCCTGTTGAAGAATGCGGATGGCCGGATGCGGCCTGGATGGTTTGGGAATGTGGTAAAGCTGGAAAATTCGGTTTTGTGCCGATATGCTACATCAAAATCGCCGCCTGCAAGCATCCGGGCATTTCTCAAATTTCTGGGTAAACACGAATGACCTACGTTGTAGCTGACGCCTGCGTGAAGTGCAAATATACCGATTGTGTCGATGTCTGTCCGGTGGACTGCTTCCACGAAGGCCCCAATTTCCTTGTCATCGATCCCGAAGAGTGCATCGACTGTACCCTGTGCGTGGCCGAATGTCCGGTCGAGGCCATTTTTGCCGAAGATGACGTGCCGGACGACCAGCGCGCCTACATTGCGCTCAACGCGGAACTCGCCAAGCAGTGGAAAGTCATCATCGAGCGCAAGGACCCGCTGCCCGACGCCGACGAGTGGGCCGGCGTCAAGGACAAGCTCAAGTACCTGGAACGCTGAGCCCGGTGGGAATCGCAAGGATTCCCCCGAAGGACTCCAGTCCACCTGGCGTTGAAATCCCGCAAAGCGGGGCGGCCTCCCATGCCTCACAGGGGGACTCCGATCCACTACGAACTGAAGTGCGTGTGGAGTCGTATGCCCTGGGCGGCGGGGCGCTGCCGCACGCCGTCGCCCGCACCTTGCTCGACCGCCATGCCGACAACCTTCCCGATCTGTCCGGGCTGACCGTGCTCGTCCCCAACCACCGCGCGGGGCAGGATTTTGCCCGCGCGCTAGCCCTGGCCGCGCGCCGGCCTGTGCTGATTCCACCGCAGATCATCCCGTTGAAAAGCTGGGCCGAAAGCGTCGCCGACGACCGCATCGAGCCGCAGGCACGGCGCCTGGCGCGCCTTCACAGCGTGCTTCGTCACGAGTCCTGGCTTGGCACCGTTGATAAGTGGTCGCTCGCCAACGAGCTGCTGCAACTGGCGGATGAGCTCTCCGCCGCGCGCCTGGGTGGAAACATCGGCTCGCAAATCCGTGCGCTGCGGGCCGATGCGCTCGACCGCGAAACTTCGCTGATCGAAGCCGTGTGGCGGACGCTCAATCAGGACGGTGACGACCCGCAGGCCCGTTATGCCCGTGCCCTCGACGCGCTGCTCGAGCAAGTCGGATTGCAGCGGCAACCCATTTATGGCTTTGCGCTGGGCACCCTGACTGCGGTCGAGCGACAGTTTCTAGAGCGCTGCGCCGAACGTGCCCCGGTCACGCTGTTCGAACCGGCTGCCGATGCCACCGACGCGGTGGCGTTTGCCCTGCACCAGGCATGGCAGCTGACAACGCCACCGCTGCGAGAACGCGCCGCCACGCTGGCGGAAGCCTTCCCGCATTCGCCTCTTCCCCCGCGCCTCACGCTCTGTCCCGCGCCGCACCTCGAAGCCGAGGCACGCGCCGTCGCCATCTGGGTCGCGACACAATTGCAGGCCGGCCAGCGCGACCTCGCCCTGATCGCACTCGACCGCGAAGCCGCACGCCGGGTGCGCGCGCTGCTCGATCGCCTGAACGTAATGGTCGCCGACGAAACCGGCTGGACGCTGTCGACCACCGCCGCCGCTGCGGTCATCGACCGCTGGCTGGAATGCGTGGTCAGCGATTTCCCGCACGTCGAATTGCTCGACCTGCTGAAATCGCCGTTCGTGCTGGGCGACCTGGTGGCAAGACAGGATCAGGTGTTGCAGTTCGAAATCGCGCTGCGGCGGCAGGGCGTGGCGCGCGGCATGGCCGACATGCTGCGGCTGGCCGAGTCCCGGTTTGGCGAACTGCCGCCCTGGCTGGCAACGCTGTTTGGCGCCCGGCAAAACTTTGCGCAAAGCCGCGCACCCCTTTCCATCTGGCTCGCGAGGCTGAGCTCCAGCCTCGGCGAGATCGATGCTACGGCCGCGCTGAGCGCCGACGCTGCCGGAGCCAAGGTGCTCGACACGCTCGATGGCTTGCGCGGTGATCTGGACGCCGACAACGAAAGATACAGCTTCGGCGAATGGCGGCGCTGGCTCAACTTGGCACTGGAATCCGCCAGTTTCATCGACGCCAGCGTCGACAGCCCGATCGTGCTGACGTCATTGCCTGCTGCGCGCGGCCGCCTGTTCGACGCGGTGGCCGTGATCGGCGCCGATGCCCGGCATCTGCCCGCGCGTCCCGCACCCGGTCTGTTCAGCCAGTCCACCCGTGCGCAGCTGGGCCTGTCCACTGCAGGCGACGAAGCCAACGCCACAACCGCCGACCTCATGCACCTGCTGGGGCAAGGGCCGGCGCTCATGAGCTGGCAGGCCTGGAACGACGACGAACCCAATCCCGCTTCGCCGCTGGTGCTGCGGCTGCGGGCACTGCACCAGGCTGCGTGGGGCAGCGATTTGCCCATGCAAACAAGTGGCGTTCCACCGACCCGGCCCGGCCCGTTGCCCGAACCCGGCATGCAGCCCGCGCCGACCGTGTCTGCCGCGCAGCTGCCGCGCCGCTATTCGCCGACCGCTTACCAGACCCTGCTCGACTGCCCGTACCGGTTTTTCGTCAAGAACGTGCTCGGCATTCGCGAACTCGACGAAGCCGATGACGCCCTAGACAAGAGCGATTACGGCAACGCCCTGCATCGCATTCTCAAGTCCTTTCACGACAACGCCCCGCCACCCGAGCGCGATGCCGCGCTGGCCCTCCTGAGTGACATTTCCGACGCCGAATTCGCCACCCTGCCTGCCTGGACCGCCGCGGCCTGGCGCAGCAGGTGGGCAGCCATCCGGCCGGCCTACATCGACGCCTGGCTGGACTGGGTCGCCCAGGGCTGGCGTTATGAATGCGGCGAGGCGGCGTTCGAAGTGCCGTTCAATGTCCCCGGTCTTGGCGACATCACCCTGCATGGCCGTGTCGACCGCGTTGACCGCCGCATCGACCAGAACGGTGGGGAGGCCCGAATCGTCATCGATTACAAAACCGGCGCGGCACAAGGCCTCAGGAAGAAACTCAATGATCCCGCCGAAGCCATCCAGTTGCCGTTTTACGCATGGTTGAGTGACGCCGCCGCCGCCTACCTGCCGATCAACGAGACCCCCGTCACCCCGATCGAACTGAATGGCGAAACCGATGTCGACGCCATCAGCCGCCGACTTCCACAGTTGCTCGAAGCTATCGTCGCCGGCGCAGCGCTGCGTGCAAACGGCATTGACGCGGCGTGCCAGTACTGCGAGGCACGTGGGCTGTGTCGCAAGGGGATGTGGCATGAGTGAACCGCTGGACAAGGCCATCGCGCTGTCCCCCACCCGCTCGGCAGTCGTGGAAGCCTGTGCCGGCAGCGGCAAGACCTGGCTGCTGGTGTCGCGCATGATCCGGCTGCTGCTGGCCGGTGCGGCGCCTTCGGAACTGCTCGCGATCACCTTCACGCGCAAGGCGGCGCAGGAGATGACCGACCGGCTGCACGACTGGCTGCGGGTGCTGGCGCTGGGAGACGACGCGACAGTCAGGACGTTTTTGCGCGAGCGCGAAATCCCGGAACACGAAATCGATGGCCTGCTGCCGCGCGCACGCGGCCTGCTGGAAACGGTGCTGACCGCACAACCCGGACCGACGGTGACGACCTTCCATGGCTGGTTTCTCGATCTGCTGAAGCGCGCGCCGCTCGAAGCGGGGCTGCCGTGGGGAGCGCCACTGCTTGGCCGCAACCGGCTGCTGCAGGACGAGGTGCGCGACGGCCTGCTGGCACAGTGGTCCGCCCATCCGGATTCTCCCGAAGGTGCGTCCCTGTTGGCCTTGCTGGCCGACATTGGCGAGCACAACCTGAACGCGCTGCTGACGCATTTTGTCGATGCTCGCGCAGAGTGGTGGGCCTGCACCGACGGTGCGGCTGATCCCGTGGGTCATGTCCTGCAACGCTTGCGGGAGGGGTTGCATCCGGATCTGGATAGTGATGCTGTGGCAGCGTTCTGGGCCAATGAATCAATGGTGGCACGTGCGAAGCGGGTGGGCCTTGCGCTGGAAAAGGGCAGCGAGGCCGAGCGCAAAACCAGCACCTCGATCCATCTGGCACTAGCCGATGCTGACTTTGATCGCTTGCGCGTGACCATACTCAAGAAGGATGGGGGGCGGCGGGTGAAGAAGGCCAACGCGCCCACCCTGAAAGCAATGGGCGCAGAGGCCGACACGTTTTTGTGCGATTACGGCGCCCTGGAAACCGCACTCGAAACGGTCGCCACGATCCAGACCGACCAGCGCATCTGGAACCTCAACCGCCACGGCCTGTTGCTCGGCCACGCGCTTGTGAAGGGCTATCAGGATGCCAAGGCGCAGCAGGGTGTGATCGACTTTTCCGATGCCGAATGGCTCGCATGCGGCCTGCTGCAAAGCGAGGAACACGCGCCGGGGTTAGCCTTGAAACTTGATGCGCGCTACCGGCATTTGCTGCTCGACGAATTTCAGGACACCAACCCGCTGCAATGGCAGGCGCTTTCCACCTGGCTGGCCGAGGCGCGCACGGCCGACAGCGACATGACGGTCTTCATGGTGGGCGATCCGAAGCAGGCGATCTACCGCTTCCGCCGCGGCGAGGCACGGGTATTCAACGCTGCGGCAGATTTCTTGCAGCAGCATTTCGAGGCCGCCCGTTTCAGCAACGACATGACGCGGCGCCTCTCGCCCGCGCTGGTTCAGGCGATCAATCCGGTATTTGCCGACCTCGAAGGTTTTGCTTCGCACGCACATGCCCCCGAAAACGACAGCCGCCCCGGCGCGCTGCGGTGTTTGCCGATCAGCGTGGACAAAACGGAGGCCGCCCCCGCTGCCGGATTACGCAACCCCCTGCTGACGCCGCTGGCCGAAGCGGATGACCGCGTCGTGCATGTGGAAGCCAAAGCCTTTGCCCAGGTGTTGCGCGATCAGGTGTTGGGGCGCTGGAGCGTGATGGACAGGAAGACGCAGCGCAGCCGTCCGGCGTGCGCCGGCGATGTATTGGCGCTGGTGAAAAAGCGCACCCACCTCCGCTTGTACGAGCGTGCGCTGGAGGCGACGGGCATTCCGTTCATCACCTCGCGGCGCGGCGGCCTGCTGCACGCGCTGGAGGCGCAGGACCTGATCGCGCTGCTGGAAACCCTGCTGCTGCCGCACGCCGAGCTGAAACTGGCCCACGTGTTGAAAAGCCCGATTTTCGGCTGCAGCGACGCAGACCTGCTGCAGGTGTTTGCGCCACGGCCCCCTGACGAAACCCGCGGCTGGGAGCGCCTGCTCGCGCTCGCGGGCCAGACCGACTGCCCGGCCATGCTCCACCCGCACGAGGCAGGCCGTGGTTGTAAAGACGCCGAAGCCCTCAAGGACATCGATCCACTCCGTGCTGAGGCCCGCGTGGAATCGTATGCGCCAGCAACGACGCTCGCGCGCGCTGCGCGACTGCTCGGCGGCTGGCGGGCGCATTGCGGCACGCTGCCGGTACACGACCTGCTCGACCGCCTCTATTTCGAAGGAGACCTTGAAGCGCGTTACGCTGCGGCCGTACCCGCTGCGCTGCGGCCGCAGGTGGCGGCCAACCTGCGTGCATTCATGCAACTGGCGCTGACACAGGACGCGGGGCGCTACCCGACACTGGCCGGCTTCATCCGCGAGTTGGCCTCGCTCACCGACGACACCGACGCCGCGCCCGGCGAGGGCCTCGCGGCCGACGGCGAGAACGCGGTGCGGCTGCTGACCATTCACGGGTCCAAAGGCCTGGAAGCGCCGATCGTCTGGCTGCTCGGCGGTAGCGACCATACGCACAGCGAGAGCTATGGCGTGCTGGCGCCGTGGCCGCCCGAGGCACCACGGCCCGAGCATTTCTCGCTGTTCGGCAGGCAGGACGAGCGCGGCACCTGGCGTGATCGCTGGTTCGCGGTAGAAGCGACACTGACGCAGCGCGAATCCGACAACCTCTTGTATGTGGCCCTCACGCGCGCCGAACAGGGATTGATCGTGAGCGGCGCAGCAGACAAGAACAGCTGGCTGCAGCGTGTCGAAAAAGCCTGGCAGGACCTGGACTTGCCGGCCGACCTGCCACTGGCCCGTTCGGTTGAAGCCAGCCAAGCTGTCGTGCCACCGCCGCGCATCGGCGCATCGGCTATCGGACAGCGGCGTCCCCCCACGCCCGTCCATCCGGCCGCCGCCCAGGGCGAGCTGTTTCATGCCTGCCTCGAACACCATGCCCCACCAGGCCGGCCGCGCAATCTGTCGGCGCTGGCGAAACGCCTGGGCATGGCTGCCGAGCTGTCGCATATCGAGGCCGCCGCCCGTTCCCTGCTGGGGCAGCCCCACCTGGCGCAGTTCTTCGACCCGGCGCAATACCGGCGCGCGTTCAACGAACTGGAATTGCTGGATGCGGGAGGGCAGATGCAGCGGCTCGACCGCGTGGTGGAACTCGACGATGCGGTATGGGTGCTCGACTACAAAACCGGGGACGATAGCCGTGCCCTGACGGACGAACAGCTGGCCGAGCGCCATCAGCGCCAGTTGGCCGGCTACCAGGCGCTGCTGGCAGGACTGTATCCTGATCAGGTGGTGCGGATCGCCCTGCTGCTAGCCGATGGCCGGCTGGTCAAGCTGGAGCCTGTTCACACAATGTAAAAAATTGTGCCCCTGCGCCCCAGATTTCCGCGTGCTCAGCCACACTGCGTGTTGTCACGATTCCAAGGAGAACCCGATGCGACCCCTTTTATTGCTATGGATGACGACCCTGCTCGCCGGTTGTATTTCCTTCAGCTCCACCAAGTCACCCTCAGCGCCAGATTACGCCTCGCTCTGCCAGGGAAAAGAGGCGCAATGCAGGGACACCTGTGGCAGCGCGGGCATTCAGGCATTTTCATGCAAGGCGGCACCAGATGAAGGGTTCAACTATCAGTGCCAATGCAAGCAACCGGGGACGCAGATTTGATCGACAAGCCCTATTCCGAATCCTGCGAGCAAAACCGGGCACCGATTCTGGCGGTGCTGCGCGAGGTGTTTGCGGACCGCAGCCATGTGCTGGAAGTCGGCAGCGGCACGGGTCAGCACGCAGTGTACTTCGGGGCCGAGTTGCCCCATCTGCGCTGGCAGACCGCCGATTTGCCAGTGCACCACCCCGGCATCCGGCTCTGGCTCGATGAGGCTGCCCTGGCCAACGTGCTGCCCCCTATCGCGCTCGACGTGAATCGGCAGTCATGGCACGAGGGCCGCTATGACGCCGTATTTTCAGCCAACACCCTGCATATCATGAGCTGGGTCGAGGTTGAAGGCTTTTTTAGGGGTGTCGGCGAAGTACTGGAAACGAACGGCATCCTGGCTGTTTATGGCCCCTTCAACTACAAAGGCGCGTTCACATCGGAAAGCAATGCCTGTTTCGACGCCTGGCTGAAATCGCGCGACCCTGCCTCCGGGGTGCGCGACTTCGAGGCAGTAGACGCGCTGGCGCGTGCGCGGGGATTGGAACTGCAGCAGGATGTCGCCATGCCGGCGAACAACCGCACACTCGTATGGCGCCGCACGGAATAGGCTACGTCGGCATCCTCATTTCCGCTTTGCCTTGTGGATCGGTTTGCTATAACAAAAACATCGTGTGGCAGAGGAGGTTCCATGCGCATCGCCGAACTGATTCAACGCTGGGGCAAGCAGCCGCATTCCCGCACCACGGTACGTCTTTACACGGTCCACCTGCCATTGCGCGATGCTGCGCGCATTGAAGCCTTGCGCGTGATGTACCCCGGCCGCAGCGACTCCCAGTTAATGGCCGACCTGATCAGCGCCGCCCTCGATGAGCTCGAAGTCGCGATGCCCTACATCCCCGGCAACCGCATCATCGCCGAGGACGACTATGGTGATCCGATATATGAGGATCTCGGTCCAACGCCTCAGTTCTACTCGTTGTCGCACGAGATCCTGCGCAAGCTGGCCGCCCCCCCGATCGGCAAGTAGCTGTCGACTTAATTTACATTGCTGCCAGCATGCGCCCGCCGTGAAGAACACAAGCCTTTGTATTTCATGCAATTATTACACCAGGCACGAGAGATGCTTGGCTTTCGGTACAACAACCTAGCATTGCGGAAATCATGTACCTCGGACCGGCGTTCCTCTTCGCGGCGTTTGCCAGCCTGTTTTATGTCCCCGGCTTTCTGGACATCCCCTTGGGCTTGCTAACTTCGCGCCAGTTCATCTCGGAGTTGCTGTTTTCCGTATTCGCACTCATATCATTGGCAGCGCTGGCAAGATCGATCGAACTGGATCCGGTATGGCCGTGGCGGCCCGGCTTTCGCCGTGCCGTGAACGCGCTGCTGGGGCGCACCCCTTAATTCACGCCGTCAATTTGCCGGCAGCCCGGCATAAAATAGCGGCTTTCCGTCCTGCGAAGCCGCCATGCCCGTCAACCTCACCACTCCCGACCCCGCCTCGCTGTTGCCTGTTGCGGGCGTTCGCCTCGGCATCGCATCCGCCGGCATCAAGAAGCCCGGTCGGCGCGACATCACCCTGATCGAACTCGCGCCTGGCTCAAGAGCAGCCGGCGTGTTCACGCAAAACCGCTTCTGCGCCGCTCCGGTGACGCTGTGCAAGCAACATCTGGCGCACGGCCATATCCGTGCGCTGGTGATCAACACCGGCAACGCCAACGCCGGCACCGGCGAGGAAGGCTTGAGGCGGGCGCACCAGACCTGCGAAGCAGTGGCGCAGCTGATGGGCTGTGCGGCCGAAAGCGTGCTGCCGTTTTCCACCGGCGTGATCCTGGAACCGCTGCCGGTCGACAAGATCCTGCCCGCCCTGCCGGCGGCACTGGCCGATCTGGCGCCGGACCACTGGCCGGAAGCGGCGCACGCGATCATGACCACCGACATCGTCGCCAAGGGTGCATCGCGCGAGGCGCTGGTCGGCGGCAAGACAGTTACCGTGACCGGCATCGCCAAGGGCTCCGGCATGATCCATCCCAACATGGCGACCATGCTGGGCTACGTGGCGACCGACGCGGCCATCGCCCCCGCCCTGATGCAGCAGCTGGTGAAGGAGGTCGCCGACATCTCGTTCAACTGCGTCACCGTCGACGGCGACACCTCGACCAACGACAGCTTCATCCTGATCGCCACCGGGCAGGCCGGGAACAACGAAATCACCGCCACCGCCAGTCCCGACTACGCTGCATTGAAGGCCGTCGTCAGCGCCGTTGCCATCGAACTCGCGCAGGCGATGGCGCGCGACGGCGAGGGTGCAACCAAGTTCATCACCGTGGCAGTCGAAAGCGGGCGCGATCACGCCGAATGCAAGCAGATCGCCTACGCCATCGCCCGCTCGCCGCTGGTCAAGACGGCATTCTTCGCCAGCGATCCCAATCTCGGGCGCATCCTCGCAGCGATCGGCTACGCTGGGGTGACCGACCTCGACGTGACCACCCTGCAGGTCTATCTTGGCGACGTGCTGGTGGCCGAAAAGGGTGGCCGCGCGGCGAGCTACACCGAGGCACAGGGCGCAGCGGTGATGCAGCAGGCCGATATCACCGTGCGGGTCATACTCAATCGTGGCGATGCCGCCGCGACGGTATGGACCTGCGATTTCTCCTACGATTACGTGAAGATCAACGCGGAGTACCGAACCTGATGCCATGAGCGTCAAGCTGACCGTCGAACAGTCCGTTTTCCTGCAGGGCCCGGTTTCGATCAACGTTGCCACCGCCGGGCGTGACGGCTGGCCGTGCGTGTGCCGCGCGCAGGGCTGCATGGTGGCGCATGATCGCAAGGCGGTGACGGTTTTGCTGTCGGCCCGCCGCGGGCAGGCAGTGTTGGACGCGCTGGATGGCGGCGGCGGCATCGCCGTCGTGTTCAGTCGGCCGGCCACACACGCGACTTTGCAGCTCAAGGCCGGACACGCTGCGCGCACGGCACTAAAGACGGTGCACAGGAACTGCGCAACCCTTTATGCGCGCGGGCTCGCCGACGAACTAATGATGCTGGGGTACGGCGCCGATCTGGGGCAGGGGCTGATCGCCATGATGACAGCGACCGATCTGGTTGCGCTGCGCTTTGCTCCTGAAATCGTTTTCGACCAGACGCCCGGTCCTGCCGCAGGGCGCGTACTGGTGGCGGCATGAAACTCGCCCTCGAAGCCTTGCGGCCCTGCCTGGACGGCGCGATTCCCGCTGTCATCGCGACCTGCGCGGAGGATGGTACGCCCAACGTGGCCTACGCTTCGCAAGTGCACTACGTTGACACGGAACACGTGGCGCTGTCGTACCAGTTCTTCAGCAAGACGCGCGAGAACGTGCTGGCGCATCCCTACGCACAGGCGCAAGTGATCGAACCCGGCAGTTTTCGCCATTTTCGCCTGCGCCTGCATTACCTGCGCACCGAAACCACGGGCCCGCTGTTTGAATACATGAAGGCACAACTCGCCGGCATCGCCTCGCAGACCGGCATGGACAAGGTGTTCGTGCTGCGCGGCGCGGACATTTACCGGGTGCTCGATATCGAGGTCGTCGACCCCGAGCTGCCCCCTGCACCCGCTCTTTCCGATGCCCTCCTGAGGCTGCGCCGCGCGCTCGAACTGCTGGACGATTCTGCGGACCTGTCCGAACTCGCCGACGGTGCACTCGTCGCGCTGAGCCCCAATTTCTGCATTCACCACGCCCTGTTGCTGATGCTGGACGAGGCGGGCGACGCACTCTACACGCTGGCAAGCCTGGGCTATGCCAATTCCGGGATCGGCGCGGAAGTGAAGGTCGGCGAAGGCATCATCGGCGTCGCCGCGCGCGAGAAGATCCCGGTGCGCATCAATTACCGCACCGGCGACTACAGCTATCAGGCTGCGATGCGCGCGACGCGTCCGGGCGAGGCGCGCATTCCGCTGCCGGTGCTGGCCGAACCGCACAGCCAAATCGCGGTGCCGCTGATCCGGGGCGGCCAGCTCGTCGGCGTACTCTATGCCGAAAGCGAGCATGACACCTGCTTCAGCCACGCCGACGAGGACGCGCTGGTAGTCTACGCCCGCCACCTCGCCATGCTCATCTCCCAGGTGCCGTGCGAACCGGACGACGCCGCGCCTGCACGCACCGAAACCAGCGCCCGGCCCAGCGGCGTCCCGCTCCACATCCGCCATTTTCCAGCAGATCACAGCATTTTCATCGACAACGACTACCTGATCAAAGGGGTGGCGGGCAGCATCCTGTGGACGCTCCTCAACGAGCACGTGGCAACCGGCCGGCTCGACTTTTGCAACCGCGAACTGCGGCGCGACCCGCGTTTGCAACTGCCCGACTTCGGCCACAACCTGGAAACGCGCCTGCTTCTGCTGCAGCGCCGGCTCGCCGAACGCTGCTCAGCGATCGCGCTGGAAAAGACGGGACGCGGGCGCTTCCACCTGGTTCTGGAACGTCCGCTGACCCTGAGTCCGGGCTAGCGTTTGCTGGTCATCTGCGGCAGGTTTTTCGGGATCATGTCCAGGTACGGCGTCGCCACCTTGCCGCCCGGGGGCACATAGGCCGGCGCCATCTGACCCCTGGCGCCCAGGCTGCGCAGGTAAACATAGATTGCCCTGAGGTCGGCATCGCTCATCGCCCGCAGTGACGGCGCAGGCATCGGCGGACGCATCGGCTGGCGCGCGCGCGCGAGCCAGGCTTTCTCGTCCATCAACCGGGCCAGCTGGCGCAGGTTGGCAGGATAGGTCGTACCCCATGGCCCGTGCCAGCCCATGCTGTCGCCGGTCAGCCACTCATCTTCGGGCACCTTGCCGTCTTTCTGCATGTAGCCTGGCGTGTGGCAGTCGTTGCAGCCCGATGTCATGACAAGATAGCGGCCGTGGCGGATATCGGCATCATCGGCGGGGGGCTGCGCCCAGGCCAGGCCCGCCCAGCCCGCCAGCAGCATTGCTGCAAATGACAGGGTCGTTTTCATGTTCTCTCCTATGGTTTCGACGGGCACACCCTGTGTCCGAATGAAATCAGCTTAGGCCGCTTTTCCATCGCGCGTTGCTAAGTCTTTGCTAGGCAGCACTTAATTTTTTCTTAATCCGCAGTGGAAAGACAGTCGCGTCGCATCCGCTAGAATCACGCCATGAGTGAACTGGAAACACTGCTGCCGCGTCTTGCAAGTCTGCTCGCCCGCCTCGACCCCCCTGTTCTCTCCAGCGCGGACTGGAAGACTGTGCGCGCCGCGCGCTGGTCGGCGCAGTCAGGCGGGCTGAAACCGATTCGCCACCCCCAGCGGGTGGCCCTGAAGGATCTGCTGGCCATCGACGAACAGAAACGATGCATCGACGCCAACACCCGCCAGTTCGTCGCCGGCAAGCCGGCCAACAACGTATTGCTCACCGGCGCACGCGGCTGCGGCAAGTCTTCGCTGGTGAAGGCCGTGCATGCCAAATACGCCGCGAAGGGGCTGCGCCTGATAGAAGTGGACAAGGCGGGACTGCCGAACCTGCCCGATCTGTTCGATCTGCTGGCTGACGAGAACTATCGCTTTATCGTTTTCATCGACGATCTCAGCTTCGCCGAGCACGAGGCAGGTTACGCCAGCCTCAAGGCCGCGCTTGACGGCTCGCTGGCCGGGCCGTCGGACAACGTGCTGATCTACGCCACCAGCAACCGTCGCCACCTGATGCCCGAATACATGGCGGAAAACCTGGAAACGAAGTACCTCGGCGGCGAGCTGCATCCGGGCGAGGCGACCGAGGAGAAAATCTCGCTGTCCGACCGCTTCGGATTGTGGGTTTCATTTCATGGCATGGACCAGGACACCTATCTGGCGGTCGCCCGGCATTGGGCCGGTTTGCTGGGGGCATCCGTCAACGAGCGCTTCGAACGCGCTGCGCTGCAATGGGCGCTCGGCCGCGGCGCGCGCAATGGCCGGGTAGCGTGGCAGTTCGCGCGCGACTGGGCGGGGCGGCAGTGAACCCCACCGCCCTCTCCCTTTATCCCCGACAGGGGGCAACCCTCCCCCCGGATGGGGGAGGGGGCGAACGTCATACCAAGAGCGATTTAATCGAAGTCGTCGCGGCGGTGCTGACCTTGCCCGATGGCCGGGTGCTGCGGGAGGGTCGCTGCACGGCAGCGGGGTCCCCGCCGGCGTACCCCTCGCGGGTGCTGCTGGCGCAACGCCCGCCGGGCAAGGTCTACGCGGGTTACTGGGAGTTTCCCGGCGGCAAGGTGGAGCCGGGCGAATCGCTGGAAACGGCGCTGGCGCGCGAGTTGCACGAGGAGCTTGGAATCGTCGTCAGTCGCGCCCATCGCTGGATCACCCGCGTGTTCGACTATCCGCACGCCAGCGTGCGGCTGAACTTCTTCCGCGTGTTCGCGTGGCAGGGCGAGCCGCATCCGCACGAGGGACAGGTTTTTTCCTGGCAGCGGCCGGACGCGGTCGAGGTGACACCGTTGCTACCGGCCAATTTTCCGATTCTGAAGGCGCTGTCGCTGCCACCGCTGCTGGGGATTTCCCACGCCGAGTCGCTCGGCGTCGACACCTTCCTGGCCCGACTCGATGTCGCCTTGCACAACGGCCTGCGGCTCATTCAGCTGCGCGACAAATCGCTCCCGCAGGATGAACGTCTGGCGCTGGCGCGCGAAACGGTACGCCGGGCCCGTCCGCATGGCGCGCGCGTGCTGGTCAACGGCAGCCTGGATCTGGCGCGTGCGTCGGACGCCGATGGCGTGCATCTCGATTCGTCTGCGGCGGCCAAACTGACGGTGCGTCCCGACTGCGCGTGGGTGGGGGCATCGTGCCACGACGCGGCCGAACTCGACCATGCGGCCTCGATCGAAGCCGATTTTGCGCTGCTCTCGCCGGTGCTGCCGACGCTCACCCATCCGGGCGCTGCCACGCTGGGCTGGGAGCACTTTTCCGAACTGGCGGCCGCCAGCCCGATTCCGGTCTATGGCCTGGGCGGCCTGGGGCGCGACGACGTGGGGTTGGCGCAGTCACATGGTGCACATGGCGTAGCACTGTTGCGAGGCGCGTGGACATGAAACAGGTGGCTGCGCCCCTGCTGCTGGCACTGGCTCTGCTCGCCATCGCCGTGGCCGGCTACTCGCTGAAGCGCCCGGCCGAAGCTCGGGCCGTGGCGTGCGACGATCCGTTGGCAGGCTGCCGCTTCAAGCATCGCGGCACAAGCGCGGAAGTCCTTTTTTCAGTCAAGCCGGCACCACTCGAGCCCTTCGTGCTGACGGTCCGGGCGCCGGGCGCAGCCCGGGTCAGCGCAGAGTTCCAGATGAACGCCATGGAAATGGGCTTCAATCGCTACGACCTGCGCCCTGGCGACGGCGTTTTCGCCTCGAAAGTTACCCTGCCGGTGTGCGTCAGCGGTCGCCGCGACTGGACCTTGTTCCTCGATATCGACGGTGCGCACTACGCGCTGCCCTTCAGTACACAGTAAAACCTGTCGTACCTATCACCTAACCGTAACAATCCGGGACATATAATTGAAAGTGGTTTACTGGAAAGGTCAACACAATGCCAACTGAACACACCTACAAGCAGTTTGATGCCGAGTTGGAAGCCGTGCGCGCAAGCGTGCTGAAAATGGGTGGCCTGGTCGAAGAGCAGATAACCAGCGCAATCGAGGCACTCATCAAGGGCGACCTGAAACTGGCCGACCAGGTGGATGCCAACGACCACAACGTCAATGCGCTGGAAGTGGCCATCGACGAGGACTGCCTCAATATCATCGCCCGGCGGCAGCCCACCGCGTCCGATCTGCGCATGGTGATGATGGTGGTGAAGACCATCACGGATCTCGAGCGCATCGGTGACGAGGCGGCCAAGATCGCGCGCATGGCCAAGCTTATCCACAAAGCCGAGCGCATCAGCCTGCCGCGCTTCTCCGAAGTTAAATACATGGGCGATCTGGTGCTCGACATGCTGAGGAAGGCACTCGACGGCTTTGCCCGGCTTGACGCGACCAAGGCTGTCGACATTGCGCGGCAGGACCAGTCGGTGGACGAGGAGTTCCGCCTCAACCTGCGCCACCTCATCACGTTCATGATGGAAGACCCGCGCACCATTTCGGTTTTCATCGACATCCTGTTCGTCACCAAGGCGATCGAGCGCATGGGTGACCATGCCAAGAACATGTCGGAATACGTGGTCTACATGGTCAAGGGCAAGGACGTGCGCCACACTTCGCTTGAAGAGATCGAAAAAGAAGTGCTGTGAATTCCGCTGCACACCAATAAAAACGGGCTCCCCAGAGAGCCCGTTTTGCCATGCGACCCGGGTTTACCTGTTCGGTGGCACGTAACCCGCGGCGGCATCGACATTGCCGCCGCCAAAGAAATAGCGCTCCATCTGGTCCATCAGATAGCTGCGCGCCTGCGGATCGGCCAGGTTGAGGCGGTTCTCGTTGATCAGCATGGTCTGGTGACGCTGCCAGCCGCCCCAGGCCTCTTTCGAAACATTCTCGAAAATCTTCTTGCCCAGGTCTCCCGGCACCGGCTGAAAGGCCAGACCTTCGGCTTCACGTCCGAGCTTCACACAGTTCACCATCCGCGTCATTTGCTGCTCCTTGAAAATATCAATCGCCGGATTTTAACCCAAGCTGCTTTTCGATTCGGCGCGCGAAAACGCCCATCTCCTTCGCCGCCTGCTTGTCGCCACGCGCTTCGGCCACGGCGAGGCCCTGCCGGTAGGCAGCGAGCGCATCTGGCCACGCCTCAAGGTCGGTCAGCGACTTGCCCAGCAATTTCCACGCGGCGGAATATTTGGGGTCATGCTCGACCGCACGGCGCAGGTGTTCAGCGGCAGTTGCCGCATCGCCCGCTTTCAGATACTCGTTACCGAGCGAAAACCGCAGCAGCGCATTGTCGCGACCACTCGCGAGCATCGCGACAAAACTTTCCAGCGGCTCAGGCACGCCAGAAAGCCCGGGTAAAGACCACCAGGAGCGTCAACAGTTCGAGTCGCCCCAGCAACATGGCAATGGTGCAAATCCAGGTCTGGAAATCGTTGAGGCTCGCATAGTTTGTAGCAGGGCCGACCTGATTCAGGCCCGGCCCGGTATTGTTGATGGAAGCAACAACCGAAGAAAAGGCCGTGATGAGTTCAAGCCCGCTTGCGGTCATTGCAAGCGTCATCGTGATGATAGAGAACACATACAAAAACGCGAAGGCGAGCACCGCATAGATCACATTGTTGGGCACCACCTGTCCGGCAAGCTTAACCGGCAGGCGTGCTGACGGATGGATGAGTCGGGTCAGTTCGCGCCGCCCCTGCCTGAAAAGCAGTTGCGCGCGCATCATTTTCATGCCGCCGCCGGTACTGCCGGAGCAGGAGGCAAACGACGACAGCAGCAACATCCATAGAGGTGCAAAAATGGGCCACTGATTGTAGTCGGCATTGGCGAACCCGGTCGTGGTCGCGATCGACACGGTATTGAAAAGCGCAAAACGTAATGACTGCGAAAAATCGGGGTAGACGTGCATGACCGACAGATAGACCGCGATCAGGAGTGCGCTTCCCAGCGCGACAATCAGAAACCAGCGCACCTCCGGGTCAAGCCGATAAGCCGACACCGAACGTTGACGCCACGCCATGAAGTGGGTGGAAAAATTGATTCCGGCGACCAGCATGAAAAAGATCGCCACGTTCTCGATTACTGGAGAATTCCAGTAGGCGAAACTTGCATCATGCGAGGAAAACCCGCCCAGCCCCATTGTTGCAAAAGTATGCATGACGGCATCGAATGGCGTCATGCCAGCCAGCCAGTATGAGAGGCCACACGCAATCGAAATGCCGACATAGACCAGATACAGGCCCTTGGCGGTTTCGGTAATGCGCGGTGTGAGCTTGGTGTCCTTCATTGGCCCCGGTGTTTCGGCTTTGTAGATCTGCATGCCGCCCACGCCCAACAGCGGCAGGATGGCAACCGCAAGAACGATGAGCCCCATGCCACCAAACCATACCAGCAGGCCACGCCACAAATTGATGGAAAGGGGGAGTGAATCCAGACCTGAAAGAACGGTGGCCCCAGTCGTGGTAATACCTGAAACCGTTTCGAAATACGCATCGGTGAACGACAGGCCCGGCATGTATATCAATAAGGGCAGAGTGGCGAATGCCGGCAGACTTGTCCACACCAGCACAACCAGAAGGAATCCGTCTCGGGTCTGTAATTCGCGCTGCGATTTCCGGGTAAACAGCCAGGTGAGCGCCCCTGCCACAAACGTAATAACGATGGCGTCATCATAAGCACGCTGCGCTGGGTCATCGAGCGCCCAGGAAAGGGTGAGCGGCAGAAGAAAAGTGGTCGAGAACAGCATGACCACCTTTGACAGAACATTAAGAACCGGGGCGATGCGGGACATCAGAAGAAGCTGAAGCCGACCTGGAGAAGCTTTTCCACCTTGGGAATGATTCGCTTGTTGAGCGCGAACAGGATGAGGTGGTCCTCCGCCTCGATCAGGGTGTCATGATGGGCAATAAGGACATTGTTGTTGCGGATGATCGCGGCAATGGTCGCCCCTTCGGGCAAATCGGTCTCGCCGACCAGCCTGCCCACGACCCGGGATGTCTTGGCATCGCCATGCACCGCCACCTCGAGCACTTCAGCCGCGCCGCGCCGCAGGGAATGGACCGCCACCATGTCGCCACGACGAATCTTGGACAACAAAGGGCCAACCGTAGCCTGCGCCGGCGAGATGGCGATGTCGATCTCGCCGCCCTGCACCAGGTCAACGTAGGCTGAACGGTTGATCAGCGCGATGACGCGGCTTGCGCCCATTCTCTTGGCCAAGAGCGCGGACATGATGTTGTCTTCATCATCGTTGGTAAGCGCGCAGAATACGTCCATGGCAGAGATGTTTTCCTGCTCCAACAATTCCTCGTCGGTCGCGTCGCCCTGCAATACCATTGTATGGTGCAACTGCTCGGCCAGCAGGTTGCTGACCGTCTTGTTGTGATCGATGACTTTCACGTCGTAATCGCGTTCGATTTGCGCCGCCAGGCGTCGCCCGATATTGCCGCCGCCGGCAATCATGACTTTCTTGACCGGTCGTTCCATGCGGCGCAACTCGCGCATCACAGTGGGGATGTCCTGTTTGCGTGCCAGAAAGAACACCTCGTCGCCCGGCTCGATGACGGTGATCCCTTTCGGCACGATGCCACGGTCACGCCGGTAAATCGCCGGGATACGGCACTCCAGATTAGGCATATGTCGCTTGATATCCTGCAACTCGTGTCCTACCAGCGGTCCGCCATGGTAGGCGCGCACCGCGACCAGCCGCACCTTGCCATCTGCGAAATCCAGCACCTGCAACGCTTCGGGATGCTCGATCAGCCGTCGCAGCGTATTGGTCACTTCCTGTTCCGGACTGATGACATCATCGACCCCAAAATGCTCTGACAGAAATCCCGCTGGAAGCCCCAGAAAGTCACTCGAGCGAATGCGCGCAATGCGTGTGGGCACGTTGAACAGGGTGGATGCTATGCGGCATGCCACCAGGTTGGTTTCATCGTTTTGGGTAACCGCGACCAGCATGTCGGCGTCATCGGCACCGGCCTGCTTCAGCACCGAGGGATGCGCCGCATGGCCACGAACGGTGCGCAGGTCGAAGCGATCCTGCAGAAGCGCCAGTCGTGTCGTGTCGAGGTCGATGACGGTGATGTCGTTGTTTTCGGCAACGAGACTCTCGGCCAGATTCGCACCGACCTGGCCCGCCCCGAGGATGATTATTTTCACGCGGCTTCCTCGAGCTTAGAGGTCTTCTTCCAGCCGCCGCCCATGCCGGATATTCAGCTGTTTCAGCTTGCGATAGAGATGGGTGCGTTCCAGCCCCGACTTGTCGGCGACCCGCGTCATGCTACCGCCCTCCTTCTGGATCAGGTGCTCAAAATACATCCGCTCGAAGGTGTCGCGCGCCTCGCGAAGGGGGATATCCAGCGGGATGCCATGCGCAACCGCGGGGGCCGACTGCTTCATCGGCGCAAGCACGCGATTGACGTCGGCAGCGTCGATTTCATTCGACAAGGCCGTGACCGCCAGTGTCCGCACCACATTGTTGAGCTGCGGCAGATTGCCCGGCCAGTCGAAATTGCGCAATTGATTCAGGCATGGGGTAGTCAGTCGACGAACCGGGCATGCCCCCTCCTCGACCAGCTGCGCCAGCATGAAATTGGCGATATCGGGAATGTCTTCACGGTGCTCGCGCAAGGGGGGGACCTGAATCGCGAGGCTGGAAAGGCGGTAGAACAGGCGGCTGTCGAACTCACCCGCGGTGACCATGGCGTCGAGACTGCGGCCCGTGGAGCACACCAGGCGTGCACCGCCGCCCTCGATCCGGTCGAGCAGCAACCCCAGACCCTTCTGCTCCAGGCGCGCCAGTTCGCAGATGTCGGGCAGGTAAAGCGTGCCGTTACCAAGCGTTTCGACAAAGCTCAGCGGATCAGTCACCAGACGCGCGCGATCCCTGATCTCGACCCAGGGGGAAGCAGACTGATGCAGAAAACGTGCACAGATTTCGAAACCACTGCCGGGCTCGCCCTGCAGCAGCACCGGAGCGGTATTGCCTGCGATCTGGGTAAGGCGTTTCTTGAGCTCGAGAATCAGGGGGCTTTTTCCAAGCGCGGATAGATCCATGCCGGGAGTGCGCCGGGGCAGCGCCACCCCACGCTTGATCGCCTTGTTGACCGTATCGATGAGCTTGGCCAGGGCCACCGGCTTTTCCAGAAAATCGGCCGCGCCGAGCCGGGTGGCCTCGACCGCAGTATCGATGGTGCCGTGTCCGGACATCATGACGACCGGCATGGTGAGCTGGCCACTGCCCGCCCATTCCTTGAGCAGCGTCACGCCGTCCGTATCCGGCATCCAGATATCGAGCAGCACCAGGTCGGGGCGTCGCTCCGATCGAAAGGCACGTGCCGCCTCGGCATTTTCCGCCAGATGCACGTCATAACCCTCATCGGTAAGAATTTCCGACAACAATTCACGAATGCCCACTTCGTCGTCCACGACGAGAATATGCCCGCTCACTTGCTCTCCCCTGCTGCCATATAAACAGGCAGTGCAATCTGGATTGTCGCGCCGCCCGATTTCAGATTTTCAATCCGGATTTTGCCCTGATGCTCTTCCACGATCTTTTTCACGATGGCGAGACCCAGTCCCGTCCCCTTGGCCTTGGTGGTTGCGTATGGCTCGAACAGCCGCGTCATCAGATGCTCCGGAAACCCGGCTCCATTATCTGTTACGGATAAACACACTGCATTTTCATTTTCTCGTAGGCGCGTGAGGATCTCGACCCTGGGTGAAGAATGGCCGACCAGGGCGTCCTGCGCATTTTGCAGGAGATTATGTATCACTTGACGCAATAATGTTGAGTCACCCGCGATTGGGGGCAGATCGTCACCGAGGTGCAGCTGCAGTCCCAGCGTTTTGGTGTCGTACAACGCCAGCACTTCATGTACCAGCCCATTGAGGTCCAGCGCCTCGAGCTTGGCGCGTGGCATCCTTGCATAGCCGGCAAATGCGTCCACCATGCTTTTCATGGCGGCAACCTGATTGACGATGGTCTGTGTTGCCCGCCCGAGAAACTCGGCGTCCGACGGTTGCAGTCGATCAACCAGCTTGCGGGCGATGCGTTCGGCCGATAACTGAATCGGCGTGAGCGGATTCTTGATCTCGTGGGCCAGCCTGCGCGCCACTTCGCTCCACGCGGCATTGCGCTCGGCATTGATCAGCTTGGTCACGTCATCGAAAACCAGCACATAACCGCGCTCGACTCCTGGCGGCAGGCGGGTGCCGCGCAGCAACAGCGTCTTGCTGCTACCATGGTCCGTGTAATCGATTTGTTCCTGCCATTCGCCTTCCAGCGCGCCAAAGCGCGCCGCGACGGTCTCGCCGAACGTGTAAAGTGCATCCCCGGGCTGACCCAGCCCGGTGAGCGGCTGCGCATCCAGCACCGACACTTCCACCCCCAGAATTTGCGCTGCTGCGCTGTTCATTGTGCGAACCCGCAGGGCATCATCCAGCACCACCACGCCAGACGACAGGTTGGCCAGCACGCGCTCGAGAAAGGCCTTGGCCTGCTCGGTCTCCTGATGGTTCCGCGCAACCTGCTCGCGCGCGTCTGACAACTGGCGAGTCATGCGGTTGAATGACTGGATCAGCACGCCCAGTTCGTCGCGGCTGGACACGGACGGCATCTGCGAAAAATCGCCCTTGGCCACGGCCCGGGTTCCTCGTGCCAGCGTGCGCAGCGGCGCACCCAGACGATCCGACAACAAGTAGGCGATGACAAAGGTCATCAACAATGCCAGCATCAGGGTGAGGGTGAGGGCAACGCCATAGATGCGTTTGAGCCCCAGTCTCGACACCGCGATCTGCTGGTATTCCTGGTAAGCCAACTGCACGGCCTGTGCGTCGCGAGCAAGCTTGGCCGGCACCGGCTGCACCAGTTGCAGGACGCGTATTTCGCCTGTCAGCGCACTGGTGTAGACCGGGACCATGACGTGCATGATGAGTCCGCGCTCAGCGACCTCCTCAATGCGGCTGTAAGGCTGTTGCTGTCGCACCTGCCACAGGGCATTGCGTTCCGGCAGCAACGGCAGCAAGGTTCCACGCTCGCTCCCGACGTGAGCAATCACGCCACCACGGTCGTCGAACAGGGTCAGCTCCTGCACTGCGCTCTGCTCGCGCAGGGTCGAAAGGCTGGTGATGACGGATCCCATGCCCTCGTCCGACAGCGACAGCGCCATGCGGTCGGCCTTCTTGTCCAGTTCGCGCAGCAGGTCGTCGAGTGCGGCTTGCCCCAGGTTGACGCCTGCGGTCAGCGCATTGTCGACCCGGACATCGAACCAGGTTTCGATCGAGCGGTTGAGAAAGAAGACCGACGCGCCATACACCACCAGGCCGGGAAGCATGGCGACGACACCGAACATCATCAGCAATTTGAGCGTGAGCTTGGCGCCGAATACGCCGCGACGAATCCGCTTTTGCAGCCACCACAGGCGCCAGCCCAGCAGCGCCAGCAGCGCCATGCCCAGCACCCCACCGCCGATGAACAGGGTGGGCAAGGTGTCTGAAAAAGCACTGCTGCTTCCGCTCGCATAAAACAGCAGCGCGAGCAGCACGACGCCAATGATCAATGCGACAGCGATCAGACTGCGCATCAGGGCAAAGGCTGCGAGGAGGAGGCTGAGGGGGCGGCCGCAGGCGCATCAAACGACCAGCCATACCAGGGCGTGACCATTTCCCACTTGTCACCGGTCACCGCACCGATGGATAGCGGTCGGGGCAATTTCGAGGTATCGAGGCGTAAACGCAGGCGCGCTTCGTAGTGTTCCCCCGTCCGGAGGGCACCACGCTCCAGCACCTGCCAGTCGTCCACCCGACCGAGCATCGCCAGTGCCTCGCCCAGTGTGGCGACGGTCCGGGTGGTGTAACCCGATTCCACCACATAGCGTCGCAACAACAGATGGTAATAAATCCGCATCTTGCGCACCGGCTCGGCGATGTCTTCGTCCAGCCACCAGTTGCGCGGCCGGGTGATTTCCAGTTCCAGCAGAAAATACAGGTTGATGCCTTTGGTCAGGGCGTCTTCAAGGGTGGGATTGAGGAAGATATCGGCATCCGCATCCAACACGTAGCCTTGCGGGACCGCGCGGATGGCGGCATGCCTGACGACGCTCTTGTCCGCCGCCAGCGCGCTGCCCCCGAGTGCCAGCCAACAGCCGAACAATAGCCCGACGAGCCAGCGAACAGCGGGATCACGTTTTGCGCAGCAGGGCGTAAAAAAAACCATCATGCTCGGCATCAGGCAACAGTGATCCGTCGGACAGGGTTTCAGGAAGCGGACAGCGCTCGGCATCCTGTCCATGACGCGCCAGAAATGCCTTCACCTGTCCATCGTTTTCTTGGTTGAAGATCGAACAGGTCGCGTAAAGCAATGTACCACCCACGGCCAGCAACGGCCAGAGTCTCTCTAGCATAACGGCTTGCTGCGCTGCAAATTGAGCGATGTCGTCGGGGCGACGTAGCCATTTTATGTCCGGGTTGCGGCGCACGACGCCGGATGCACTGCAAGGCACGTCAGCCAGAATGCGGTCGAACCGTTTGCCGTCCCACCAGGCTTCGGGCTCGGCAGCATCCCCTTCGACCAGCGTTGCCTGCAACCGCAGACGGTCAAGGTTTTCCTGCACCCGCGCCAACCTCGCTGCATCCACGTCAAGCGCCGTCAGCATGACGTCGGCGCGCTCGAGGATGTGGCCGGTCTTGCCCCCCGGTGCCGCGCAGGCATCCAGCACCCGCTCGCCGGGCTGGGCATCGAGCAGGCATGCCGCCCACTGCGCGCCCGCGTCCTGCACCGAAACGTCGCCCTGTTCGAAGCCAGGCAGGTTGTGCACCGGCACAGCCTTGTCGAGCGTGACGGCGTCCTCGCCGGTTTGTCGCGCCGGCAATCCGGCTTCATTCAATCGTCGCAGATAGCTTGCGACGTCGCCATGGCGGCCATTCACGCGCAGGGTGAATGGAGGATGCAGCAGGCTGGCCTCGAGAATGTCCTGCCAGTGCGCAGGATGCTCGGTTTGAACTTTGGCAATCCACCAGTCCGGATGCGACCAGCGTGCGGACGGCTGTTCGTCCGCGATTTTTTCCAGCTCGGCGCGGCGTCGTTGGAAATTGCGTAGCACCGCATTGGCCAGACCGCGCCGCCAGCCCTGTCCTGCCGCCGTGACGGCGTTATGCACCACGGCATGGGCCGGCGCACGCGTATAGGCCAACTGGAACAAGGCCACGCGCAGCAGCCAGCCCAGCTGCGGGTCGGTCATCGGACGTTCGAGCAGCGCGGCCAGCCAGGCGTCCAGGCGTCCGAGCTGACGCAGGCTGCCATACACGATGTCCTGTAGCGCGCCGCGTTCGCCCGGCGTATTCAATTGCTGCAGCCGCCGCGGCAAAACCTGATGCAGCGCCGCCCCTGCGAGCACCTCTTCCAGCGCACCGGCGGCCAGCTTTTGCAGGTTACGCATGCGTTTTCATCCACTGGCTTTGGCCGTGGGGCAGCAAGGTGGAGGCGAACGCGAAAATCATGGGCTGATCGATCTGCATTCAGCAGCCGACCCGGCTTCCCGGTGTCAACACACGCCCGGCAAGGAATGCGGCAGCCGGCATCCGCTTGCTGCCCGCAGGCTGCAACTCCCGAATATTCAGCGCGCCGTCCCCACAGGCAATCACCAATCGTTCCCCATCCGCAGGCAGGACTTCACCCGGCGCATACGATCCGGTATGCGCCGCAGGCCTTAGCGCGCCCGCGTCGGCAACAACCTGCGCCGACCAGACCTTCAGCGGTACGCCATCCAGCAGCGTCCATGCCCCCGGGACCGGGTTGAAAGCACGCACCGCGCGCTCGAGTTCGAGAGCTGGCCGGCTCCAGTCCAGTTTGGCGTCCTCCTTGCTGAGCTTGGCCGCATAGGTGGCCAGGGCGTTGTCCTGTGCCTGCGGAGCCCACGCGGCGCAGTTCGCCAGCGCGGCGACGATGGCGCGCGCGCCGGCCTCCGCCAGGACCTCATGCAGGCTACCCGCCGTGTCGTTGTCGCGTATCGGTAAAACAGTCTTTGCCAGCATGGCCCCGGTGTCGAGGCCGGCATCCATCTGCATGATGGTGATACCGGTTTCCGTGTCTCCTGCCAGGATGGCGCGCTGGATCGGCGCCGCCCCGCGCCAGCGCGGCAGCAATGAGGCATGGATGTTGAGGCAGCCGAAGCGAGGCAGGTCGAGCACGGCTTGTGGCAGGATCAGGCCATAGGCGGCAACCACCATGACATCGGCATCCGCTGCGCGCAGTGCGGCCTGGGCCTCGGGCGTCTTCAGGCTGGCCGGCTGGAATACCGGCAGGCCCCGCGCCAGTGCCGCCTGCTTGACCGCACTCGGCGTGAGTTTCATGCCGCGCCCGGCGGGTCGGTCGGGTTGGGTCAGCACCAGGACGATTTCATGGCCGGCGTCCGCCAGGGCGTTGAGGGCCGCAGCCGCAAACGGCGGCGTGCCGGCGAAGACGATGCGCACGGAGATGGCTCAGAGCGACGCGCGCACGGGAGCGGCGTCGGGACGATGTTCGCGTGCCTGCTTCGCCAGTTTGGCCTTGATGCGGTTTCGCTTTAGATTGGACAGATAATCGACGAAGACCTTGCCCATCAGATGATCCATTTCGTGCTGGATACAGACTGCCAGCAGGCCGTCGGCCTTGAGTTCGAACGGCTTGCCATCGCGATCCAGCGCACGCACCGTAACCTGCTCGGCGCGCTCGACCTTGTCGAAGACACCGGGCACTGACAGGCAGCCTTCCTCGCTTTCCTCGCGGCCGGACTGAGCGATGATTTCGGGATTGATGAACACGCGCAACTGGTCGTGGGATTCGGAAATGTCGATGACAATGACGCGCTCGTGGACGTTGACCTGGGTGGCGGCCAGCCCGATACCCGGGGCGGCGTACATGGTTTCCGCCATGTCGTCGATCAGTTTGCGGATGCGCGCATCCACCAGGGCCACGGGCTTGGCAACCGTGTGCAGGCGCACATCGGGATAATGCAAAATGTCGAGTCTGGCCATGTTATTGATTCGCCACGGTGAAGTTAGAAGCGGTTTGCAGGGGGGGTGTCCACGTGGTGCAGAATTGCGGCATGGTGTTCTGGATCAATAGCAAACTAAACAGCTTCTGAATGGGTGCGGCCAAGGCAAACAAAACGCGGAAACCACCTCGTGCTTCAGGATGGAATCCTCCAACATCACCTGGCCCCAACAATAAAAGCTTTACGAATGAATGGGCTGGGCGCACACTTTGATGCAAAATCTGCATCAATAATGCGTGCCGCCCTAAATATAAGGCTGCATATAGCCGTAAGCTAAGCGCACAGTATATTTTCAACGCAAAATTAGACAAGGTCTAAATGGAGGGTTCCCCCGTGCGTCAACTCGTTCTTTCTCTTGCCCTGTTGCTGGCCATGCCTGCGCTGGCCGATTCCATTCAACTGCAGGACAACGCACCGGATAAGTATGTCGTGGTCAAGGGCGACACGCTTTGGGACATTTCCGGACGATTCCTCAAGGATCCGTGGCGCTGGCCCCAGATCTGGAACATGAATCGCGAGGAAATCAAGAATCCACACTGGATCTACCCTGGCGATCTGATCGTGCTCGATCGCAGCGGTGCGGAGCCCCGCCTATCGCTGGTCAAAGGCGACCAGGGCAGCCTGCCGACCGTGAAGCTGTCCCCCGGGATGCGCTCGACGGAGATCAGCGATACGGGCATTCCGCCGATTCCGATCCGCGTGATTCATCCTTTCCTGTCGCAGCCCCGCGTGGTTCCCCACGGTGCGCTCGATGATGCGCCTTTCATTCTCGGCAGCAACACGGATCGCTATGTGCTGGGAACGGGCGACGATGCCATCGCCACGGGTGGCAAACCCGGTGTCTCGCACTGGAACATTCTACGTCCTGGCCACGCTTTGACGGATCCGGTAACGGGCGAACTGCTGGGTTACGAGGTCATCTATCTGGGCGACGCACGCACCCTGGCGGAGGGCGCTCCGCAGAAAATCCGCATCACCAACGCAGTCGAGGAAATCCTTCCCCACGATAAACTGGTGGCAGCCGACGATAGCGCCACGTTCGAATACATTCCGCATGCACCCGAGAAAGAGATCAGCGGCCGGATTATTTCGGCTTACGGCGGCTTGGCCGACAGCGGCGTGTACCAGACCGTTGTGATCAACCGCGGCAGCCGTGACGGCCTGGAGCCCGGCCATGTGCTGGCGGTTTACCGCGAAGGCATGGCGGCCACGCTGACCAAGGATGAGGCCGACCGGATGAAGTGGGTCAATGAGAAATCGGCAGGCATACCAGAGGGAGGCGCGTGGCTGTATAGCGATGTCCGCTGTCTGAACCAGTACAGCAAGGTTACCTACGATCAGGCCGCCGATGTGCGCGACAACTTCCGTGGCACCTGCCTTGGCGACAACAGCGAACGCGCCGTCAAGATGCCCGATGCCAAGAGTGGACTGGTCATGGTTTACCGGGTGTATGACAGCGTGTCCTACGCGCTCATCATGCAATCCGATGGACCCGTGTACCTGCTCGACACGGTGAGGAATCCCTGAGTTCGCTCGACGCCTGGTTACGCCTCGCCCTCGCGCCGGGGGTTGGCAATACCAGCCTCATCCGCCTGTTGACGGCCTTCGGTTCTCCGGAGGCCGTTTTGGCATCTGGCCGCAGTGCGCTGGCAGTGCATGTTTCTTCTGCCCAGTGCGACGCCCTGCTCGACGCGCCCGACCCGGCGCAGCTTGACGCCGTCCATGCCTGGCTTGGCCAGCCCGGCAACTCCCTGATGACGCTGGCGGACGAGGACTACCCAAGCACTCTGCTGGAAATCGGCGACCCGCCCGCGGTGCTGTACTGCAAGGGGCGGCGCGCCTTGCTGAACCAGCCCGGACTCGGTATCGTCGGCAGCCGCAATGCCACCCCGCAAGGTTTACGTGACGCTGAAGCCTTTGCCCATGCGCTGTCCGACGCCGGGCTTACGATCGTCAGCGGGCTGGCGCTCGGCATCGACGCGGCGGCGCATCTCGGCGGGCTGGCCGGGGCGGGCTCGAGCATCGCCGTGATTGGCACCGGACTCGACCGGATTTACCCTGCGCGAAACAAGACGCTGGCGCACCAATTGGTCGAAAGCGGACTCATCGTGTCGGAACTTTCGCTCGGGACTCCGCCGTTGCCAGGCCACTTTCCGCGCCGCAACCGACTCATCAGCGGCTTGAGTCTTGGCGTGCTGGTGGTGGAAGCCGCCCCCGACAGCGGCTCGCTCATCACGGCCCGGGTAGCAACCGAACAGGGGCGCGAGGTCTTTGCCATCCCCGGCTCGATCCACTCGCCGCTGTCACGCGGCTGTCATGCTCTGATCAAGCAGGGCGCCAAACTGGTCGAATCCGCCGCCGACATACTCGATGAATTGGCCTGGCAACAACGGCTGTTGCCACCCGTGCTGCCAGAAAGCCCTTCCGACCCCTTGCTGGCTGCGCTGGAGGGGTCGCCAGCTACGCTCGACACCCTGGCACAAAGGACCGGGTTGACGCTGGAAGCGCTTTCAGCGAAGCTGTTGACGCTTGAACTGGATGGGCGGATCGCATCCTTGCCCGGCGGGCGTTACCAAATTATTCACTGACACTATGCTCGACATCCTGGTTTACCTGTATGAAAGCTTTCGCATGGCGGAGCTCGCGCCCGACCGCGACGCGCTTGAAAAGCGCCTGTTTGCCGCCGGGTTTGAAGAATCCGACATCAACGCCGCCCTGGACTGGTATGCCAACCTGACCGGTAGCGCCACCCATGAGCGGCTCGCGCTGGCCTATGATCGTCATTACGCCGCCGAAGAGCTGGAGCGCCTC
>WGNC01000046.1 GCA_016124745.1 Thiobacillus sp. | reverse complement strand
TCAGATGAGGGCCCCGTCAGCGGATTCCATCAGGGCCAGCAGGCTTGCCGCCTGCACCAACAGGCCGGATATAAGACTGCATCCTTACCTACTGCCGCATGCAAAATCTACTTGTACTCCGGGAGGCGTCCATATAAGTGTCTCCCTAGTCACTCAAGGGAATGCCCAGCGTCGCGAACAAAGCATAGCCTTCGGGTCGGTTCTGCGCCCAGAACTCCCAGTACCCGCGCACATCAAGGGAGCCCTGCCCGCCGTTGAAATCAAACGTGCAGCCCAGTTGCGGACCGATGGCGGCTACGCGCGATTTGAAGCTGCCCAGGGTCTTGAACTGCAGTTCACCGAGCGCACCAGTGGTCGGGTAGCGGTCGGCACTCAACTGATAGTAGACATACCCCGCCAGCCCGGCCAGCCAGTTGCTCGACATCGCCTGCGACACACTCCAGTCCAGATGGGAATCCACGCCGCTCTTATAGTCGGTGTGGTGGTTCTCGAGGTTGCTGGTGAATCCGAGCACTGCGGAAAACTCGCGTCCGCTTTGCGGGCTGAAATAGGTGTAGCCGCCACCGGCGTCGATCGCGCCATGGCCGAGTCCGATGTTGGCGAGGCGCTGGCTGTCGTAGGATCCCACCGGTATGTTGCCGGTCAGGTAGACCATCCAGTTGTACACCCCATCGGCCCAGGCGAGACTCGCATAGGGTGACAGATCGGTTCCACCGTTGTCCGAACCGGAGACATCGGACTGCGCATCGAGCGAACCTATCGAAATGGAGTTGTCCGCGCGAACGCGCTCGTTCCCTACCCCGAAGCCCAAACCGATGAATCCCTGTCCACCGAGGATGCGCGTTTCCGGCGCATAGCCCGGCTGCACGTTCAGCAGGACCAGTTGCGTATCGTTGCCGCTGGAAACGATCCGGCCCTGCGGCAGGATCCGCGATTCCACCATGCGGCCGCTGTAATAGTAGGGCATCAGGTTGAGCGACCACCCCGGGGTCGGGGGCACCGCCGCCATGCTGGCGAACTGTCCTGGCAGCCAGAACGAGCTGCCCCCTTCGTCGGCACGACCGTCAGGCGATACCAGCGCAGCTGCGAGAAGCAGGGCTGTTCCGGCCCCGATTGGCTTGCGGCGCGGCATCTGATGCCGTATCACCTCCGTGGATGCTAGCGAGTACACGCCATCAAGGAGGCGCGAGAGCGGAGTCGTTGCCGCCTTAGCGGCTTTACCCATCCGGCCTGCCCTTTGCGGGCACAAAGGCAGGCGAACGAGCAGGCGTGCCATCGGGCGCACAGCGGTCACACCCACCGGGTGAACGGCATCGAAGGCACTCAATTCTGTATTCATGCGGCGATCGCAAAGGCAATGAGTGGTCAACTGCGGTTTTTAGGATTAACCGGGCTGTACCCCCACAGGTTGCGGCCAGCCGGGCGCACTGCGAATGTTGATGTCGCGCTGCGGGAAGGGAATTGCGATGCCATTCTGGTTGAGTTTCTTGAGGATTTCGACCCGCAAAGCGCTTTGAGCAGGGATACCAAGGTCGTAGCTGTCGATCCAGGCGTGCAGGCGGAAGTTGAGCGAACTGTCGCCGAAGCCGGAGAACCATGCCCGTGCTGCCGGGTCTTCCAGTACATCCTTGACATCGTGTGCCGCTGCCTCCAGCAGTTGCACCACCTTTTCGGGATCGCTGCCGTAGGCCACACCGACATCGATCTCCAGCCGGCGGCGGCGATCGGACAGCGTCCAGTTGGTGACATCCTTGGAAATCAGGTCGGCATTGGGGACGATCACCTCCGCGCCCTGGAACGTCCGCACCGTGCTGGAGCGGACGCCGATACGCTTCACCTCCCCCCAGGTTTCCTGTGACTGTATCGTGTCGCCGACGCTGATGGGGCGTTCCACCAACAGGATCAGGCCGGAGACGAAGTTGTTCACGATGCCCTGCAGGCCAAAGCCGATTCCGACCCCCACTGCCCCTGTGAGCAACGATGCCTTGGTGAGATCGAGACCCATCGCCGCCATGGCCAGCACCACGCCGACGGTCACGAGCAGGTAACGCGTGAGCGTCGATATCGCGAACGGCACCCCCTGCTTCAGGTTCAAACGCGGCAGCAGTTCCACTTCGAGCGCAAGGCGTACCACCTTCACCAGGGCGTAGGTGGCAGCCAGCACCAGCGCGCCAGCCAGGATGTTGCCCATCGACAGGGTGGTCGAACCGAGTCGCAGGTTCGCCTCGCCAAGCGATCGTGAAAACTCGAGCACATCCACACCGTACCCGAACGTGAACAAAGCGCCCGCCACCCACACCATCGCTGCGATCCAGGTCAGGAACCTGTCTGTGGTCCGCTGCACCGCGTCGGAATGGAGGCGCACGATGTTCAGTCGGCGTGCAATCGGGGTCTGCATGAGCGCCAGGACCAGTCCGTAGACGAGATACCGGGATACCCTCAGCACCATTCCGAGACCGAGACTGCCGAGGACACCATTGCGCAGCGTGCGTGAAACCCCTAGATAGCCGAAGGCGTTGGCGGCGACGCTGATCGCCAGCAGGGCCATTATCACGACCACGATCCGCCTAAGGGTGATGGGGGCGACAAATGGGAATGCCTTCTCGATGCCGCCGCGCCGCAGGTCCACGGCCAGTGCGATGCCCATCGCGAGGCATTCGATGATGACCAGCAGACGGCTGGTGAGGGGCAGCAGGTCGAGTGCCCCTAACAGCAATACCGACATCACCGTTGCCACGAGAGTGTAGATGGAGAGGTCGATATGGGATCCCAGAATCTTGCGGGCCAGGATCGCCGTCGGGATCGGCAGCATCGACCACAACAGGTCATAGAAAATCAGCGGGGCGGATGGGGCATGCAGGATGAGCGCCAGCAGCATCAGCACCGTAGCCGCCACGCCGGGAAGGCTGAACAGTTCCACAGTCCGCTGGGCGCGATAGTCGGCTTCCGCATGGCGCGCGATCCTCCCGCGGCTCATGGCGATCAGGCCGTAGCTCAGACCGAAGGCCAGTGCACCGATAAGGAGCAGTGCCAGTGCATGCGTACGGAGATAGCGGAACACACGGTCCACCCCTGAGGATACAAGCGCCAGAACGTGGTCGATTTCTTCCGGCTTCGGTTGTACTTTCCAGATCGGCACGTCACGGGCCACCTTCATCTGCGACAGCATTTTCTCGCCCCGCGCATCAAGCTCGCTGGCCATGGCGTTCATTTCGTCACGAAGACCGATTGTCCGGCCGAGGACATCCAGAATATGGTCGCGATGTGCGCGCACCTCCAGCGCCAACGCGGCGTCACTCGGAACGATGGCCTGGAACGTCGCCAGCAGTTCGGGTGGCGCCTTGCGTTTCAGGGCCGCATCGAGCAATTCCCGCCACTTGCGCTCGCTGGTCGCGAGCTGATCGAGGTCAGCGTCGAGCGCCTCGGCTTTGGCAGCCAAGCCATCGACAGTTTTCCCGATTTGATCGAGATTTCTCTTGATGACGAGCCGCAGGTCTGCCACCTCATAAAACCCGGATTTGCTCGCCGCCGTGTTCTTGGCAGATTCCCGCACATCCGTGAATGCCTTCCGGATCGCGCCCGCCTTCGCCGCAAGCGCTTCGATGTCTGGTGCATCCTGCAGCCGGTTGCGGATGCCGAGAACGACCGCGTCATGCTCCCCGGCTGCGTTCAGGATCTCGGCCAGAGACGGCAAGGCGTTGGATTGCACATTCTTGGAAGCAGGCGCGGTGGGCGTGTTCTCTCCGCTGGGGATGATTCTCACAGTGGCAGCCACCGCCGGGGCGACAACTGCCAGAACCAGACTGGCGAGCAGGGCCAACGCACCGATGGCAGAGCGAAAGGCCAGGGCTGGCAAGCGGGCTATCGGCCTCACATCGGGATGGCGCGGCGGGACGCCAGAAAAAGCCGGCAACTTCAATTGCCGGTCCGGACGAAGCACCGCAGTGCCTGACTGTCCACAGTGTTCCCTCACAGCCATATGCCTCCCTCGTTTTGCTGGTGTGCCGGACCCTTACACCAGTATGTGTATGCAAGATTTTTGAAGTACGCCTGCATTGTCAAATCCATGGCCAAGCTGCGCGCCAGGCCATGCAGCTTTGGGGACACCCGGGCCGGGCAGGCGAAGGCCGCTATTTCCTGGCGGGTTCGGCGTCGGTCTTCTGGACCGGCACGCGTTCGAGTTTGCGCAGCGCGTCGGCGATGTCCTGCGACATGTGCGCGATGGCACTGCTGTGAGCGGCGGCGAGAGCGTCGTATGCTCGCTCCTTCACCGGCTCGCGAATGGTCGAGCGCCCCGTCTCGGTCTTGCCGTCCTGCATGCGGCGCACGGTCCAGACAGCGTCGAGCGATGCGGATTCTCCGGGTGCTGATTCGAAGCCCTGGACCTCGATTGCGACGCGATATTCGGTATCTTCGCTCAGGGTTTGCGGCCACAGCGTGATGTGCGGGCTGCCCAGCATCGCGACGAGGCTCTCCGCCACCACACGCGCGATGCTGTCCTGAAGCGGCGCCGCCCAGCGATTGAACTCGTCAAGCTGTACCTGGTTCGGTCCGATGCTGACGACGAACTGCGGACGGTCCACCTGCGAGGGCACCGTCACTGGCCCCACTGCGACCGACAGCCCGGAGGACGGCGCAACGGGGGTCGTCGCAGCGCTGAGCGTATAGAAACGTGAGGGCGGTGTGGACGAGCAGCCGCCAACAAGCAAAAGTGCTGCAACGGGGACCAGGAGGGCGTAAAGGTGGCGCATCAGGGTTTCTCCTCGGTCTTGCCACGGATCAGCGCTTCGGGATGGCGCTCGAGATAATCGGTGAGTACACGCAGCGACCGCGCGGCGCGAGCGACTTCCTGCATGGCGTTGCGCAGTGCCTGCTGGCCGGGGGCGTCCGGGCTGACCAGCGTTGCGTCGGCATTCCGGATCATCCTGTCGGCCGAGGCCGTGGCACGGCGGAATTCCTCGATAGCCGACTTGATCTCTGGCGTGAGGTCGGAATCGAAGCGGACCAGGGCCTTGTCCGCGTCCTTCAGCACCTGATTGAAAGTTTCGATTGCCTGGCGCGTGTCGCTGCCGATCTTCTCCCACTGCAGATTGTCGAGCTTGGTCAGGATGCTGCCGACCTTTTCCTCGAGGTTTGGCAGGGTGCCCGGGACTACCGGAAGCTCCGGTACCTCCTGGTTCCAGTCGATCTTCATCTTCTTCGCATTGGGGAAAAAGTCGAAGGCCACGAAGAGCTGTCCGGTCAGCAGGCTGCCGCTCTGCAACTGGCCGCGCATGCCGAAATGCTCGAACATCTGCTGGATGAACGCATGACGTTTCTGGGCACTGTGCTCCACGGCTTGGCCGGCCACCACTGCTTTGCCATGCATGCGTCCGACCAACCGCTCGGGATAGGTCACGATCTCCACCCGACCGCGAACCTTCTTCGTCTTCGGATCGAAGTCGAGCCCGACCTCGGTGACCTCGCCGCCCTGCAGACCGAGCAGGGTCACCGGCGCACCGACGGACAGCCCGCGCAGCGACTCGTTGAAATAGAGCACGTAGTGTTGCGCGATCGCCTCAGGCTGCTTCATCGCACTGGTCTCGTCGGCGAAAAGCGTGAAAACCGCGTTGGCGCTGGCAGGCTCGCCGTCGCTGGCAAAAGGTGGATCGTCGAATGCCATGCCGCCCGCGATCAGTGAGACCAGCGACTCCGTGCGTACGTTCACGCCGTTGGCGCCGATCGAAACGTCGAGTCCGCTCGCGTTCCAGAAGCGGGTTTCGGTGTTGACGTATTTGTCGTAGGGTGCCTTGACGAAAATATCGATATTGACCGATTTTCCACCGGGCGCAAGCCTGTATCCGATGACCTGGCCGGCTTCCAGACTGCGATAATAGACTGGTGCGCCGATCCCCAGCGATCCGAGTTTCGAAGCCTGGAGGGTGAACATGCGGCCCGAGTCGCCCTGGGTGAGGGGCGGCGGCTCATTGAGGCCGGTGAATGCCACCTGCTTCCTGGCCGACTGGCCGGCCTCGAAGCCGATGTAGTTGCCGGAGAGCAGCGTGCCAAGACCGGATACGCCGCTCAGGGTGATGCGCGGCTCGACCACCCAGAACTGCGCGTCCTCGACCATCAGGCCGGCGGCATTCTTGGCGATCTTCGCCGTGACCTTGACCTTGGAAAAATCGTCGGTGAGTTGCACGGCCGAGACCTGCCCGATGTTCACATCCTTGTACTTGATGAAGGTCTTGCCGGCCTCGATGCCCTGCGCGGCCTTGAAGACGATGGTGATCGTGGGGCCTTCACTCAGAATGCGCTGGACTGCAATCCCGATTGCGATGGCAGCGGCGAGGATCGGGATGATCCACACGACCGAAACCCGTCGATGCTTCTTCGGCACCACGGTGGCCTGGGGCAGATCCCCGCGATCGGCATTATCTGTCATCTATTTCTCCACGCGTGTTCCGGAATCCCAGATCAGCCGGGGGTCGAATGTCTCGGCTGCAAGCATTGTCAGCACCACCACCGCCGCGAAGAACAGCACGCCCAGCCCGGGTTCCACCGACATCAGGGGCTTCAGTTGCAGGAGCGCGACGGTGAAGGTGTCGACGAAGACGTCGAGCATCGACCAGCGGCCGATGATCTCGACCATGCGATACAGACGCGTCCGTTCGCGGGTCCCGCCTTGCACGCCGCGCTGTACCGTGACGAGCAGATACGTCAGCGCGATCAGCTTGCCGATCGGCACCATGACGCTCGCAATCAGCACCACCAGCGCCAGCGGCCACGATCCCGAGGTATAGAGGAACACCACGCCGCCCATGATCGTGTCGGGCTCGGTGGTGCCGAGCGTGGTCGTGTTCATCACCGGCAGCAGGTTCGCCGGGATGTAGCAGATCGCGGCGGCGATCACCAGTGCCCAGGTGTACTGGATCGAACGGGGGCGACGGGATTCGAGCTCGGCCCCGCAGCGCGGACAATGCCCCGGACGCTCGGGATGCACGGGTTGCGTCAGCAGGTTGCAGGTCTCGCAACTGACCAGTCCCGCCTGCGCAGCCGTAAGCCCGGTGGCGCTCATGGCGGACACCCCGTTTGCCCCGGAACCGTTCGCCCTGAGCTTGTCGAAGGGCCGTTCGTGCGACCGTTCGCCCACACCCCTTCAACTATGTTCAGGAGAGCCTTGTCGGAGGACCGTTCATGGCTGGACAAGATCACCACGAACGGCGCGATGAGTCCGGTTTCGTCGAATCGGCAAACCAGGCTCATTGCGCTTGCTCCATGCGGGGCGTTCCGCGAACTGCAGACAAGGGATGCAACCTGCCATCGACCCACTCGACCCGCTTCCACACCTCGCGCGGATCGAACGACACCATGATCGCCGGAAACAGCACCACCAGCATGCCGACCGCGAACATCCCGATGCCGGGGTCGACGGTCGCGAGTTCGGCGATCTTGATGAGGGCGACCAGGATACCGAGCATCATCACTTCGATCATCGACCAGGGTTGCATCGATAGCGCCCAGCGCAGCATCTCACCGATCCAGTGCGGCGCAGGAGGCCTGCGGGCGGCGATGAGGACGGCCAGCATGAACACGGTATAGAGCGCCGGGGCAATCACCGCGCAGAACGCGACAATCGCCGCCGTGATCGGCTCGCCCGTCTGCCACATTTCGAGGGCGCCACCGAGGATGGTCGTGCTCGCGGTGAGACCGAGCACCGACAGTCCCATCAGCGGGATGGTGTTGGCGATGATGAGGAATATTGCTGCGGTGAAGGTGAGCGCGAGCGGCAGGTCGAGCGGGTCGCGCGGTGCAGTGGCCAGGATGTGACCGCAGCGGGTGCAGCGTGCCCGGTCGCTGGGATTGAGCGGTGGAATCTGCTGCAGCAGGTCGCAGTCGGGGCAGGCGACGGTTTCCATGGCGCCAGCGGGTTCCACGGTAGCCTGCATCAGTCGGATCCTGACGTCACCACGGGGAACAGGCAGAAAGCGCCGTTGGGGTCGTGCGACGTGGTGTGTCTGATAAGTGAGTCGGCGCCCCATTCCTGGGGTCGGCTGCCTGCTTCAGCGAACTGGTGCATGGTCTCTCCAAATGCCCGCTGCCAATTCCATCAGACCTCCTCAGAAACTCCGCCTGCCGTATGCTGAAAACAGGATCGGCTCCAGGGCGAACCGGCGAAATACCCCCGGATGCCTCACGGGCTAGCGCAATCAGGGCCGTGCCGTCAGGTACACTGGGCCGTGCAACACCGAGCGACAGAAATTCCCGCCGCATTAGAGGTATTTGACGCTGCCGACCGGCATCGAGGTGCATCCGGCGGGCAGGGTCGGAGGCGCGGGCGTTGCTGCCTGCTTCTTGGCTTCGGCCGCCTGCTTGAAAAATCAATTCACCGATGGCGCAACAGCGTTGCATTGCACTTCATGCAGCAGTGTCATTTACCAATTGAAGCTTGCGCCGAACAGCGGCCCGTTCAGGCTCACGCTCTTGATCGGATTACCCGAGTCGAATTCGTAGTCCAGGTAACGCCAGGTCGCGACCAGGGCACCCCAGTTGTAGCGGTAGCCGATGCCGGCATTGACCTGCCAGGTGAGATCCGACTGGCCGGTGCCGACGTCGAGGTAGTAGGGGATGAACCATTTGTGCTCGCTTCCCAGGTCGGCCACGCCCTTGACGCCGACGATGCCGTCCCAGACGTCCGAGCTCACTTCAGCCGAGCCGGTGCGCGAAACGGGCGGCAGCGCGCTGATGTCGCCGTTGATTGTCCAGTCGAGCGACTGGCTCACGTCCAGATAGCGCGCACCGCCCAGCAGGTCGAGCGTGTAGTTCGGCTTCTTGACCAGTTCGTAAGTGCCGGCCACTGTCCAGACCCAGGTCTTGATGTCGTACTTCAGGTTGGCATTGACGTTGGCGGGTATCTGCACGTGGCCGATTTCAAAGTCGCGAGAACCACTTTTCTTGGCGCCGAAGTCGGCATAGACCAGATCCGTCCACACCCCCCATTGGCCCTTCTTCGCACTGGCGGTGCCCATGAACGCCATCTTCAATGCGTTGAGGACGTCCTTTGCCGAAATGTCGATGCTGGAACCGCCGTTATTGGCCGGAAAGGACGTTTCGCCACCAAGCGCTGGAAGCCAGAGGTAGATGGCCGCTTGGTATTGCCAGTCATCGTCGGCGGATTCTGCCTGTGCGGCAATGGGCGCAAGCGCGGTCAGAGCCATGGCGAGCAGGGTGGTCGAGCGACATGCAACGGCGCGTATGTTCACTGTTGAAACTCCCGGAGTTAAGTTGTGACGAAGTGCAAATTTCAAGGTCTTTTGGCTGACGAAGCCTGCCTGCCATACTTCTAGTCGCGCATTATAGACGCCATCCGAGCCATTCCTGACAATATCGCCCCCCTGAAGTCACGTATTGGGCTCAGCGTGACTTCTTTGCCAAGGCAATGCTGGCCCGCCATGGATGAACCCATCGCCACATCTGCTAAGAGACAAGAACAGCCAGCCTTGCCTTCCGTCACGAATCTGGGGGCGGTCCCGCCCCGAAGCGGTCCCCCCAAGCCGTCGCCATCGAATCCGTCTCCACGAGCACATCTTGACAGGCTGGCAGATTCGCGTGTCGTTCGCTACCCATGGCCCAGAAGTCCCGATTCTTTCCCCGTTGCCGAAGCACGCGTGCAAATTTCACAAATGGCCGCTCCAGGCCGACGAGACTTCGATCTCTGAGAAGCGCTTGCCATACTTGTCGCCACTCGGGCTGGCTGCCGTGTTTTTTTCGCATCCCCTGCGCCAGACAGAATTGAAGTGACTATGATTAATGCAAATGTAGTCGTTTGTCTTTGTTCAACCACATGGAGGTTAATTATGAAACACACCCTTTCTACGAAATTGTTCGGTTTGCTGGCGTTGTCAAGTGTCGCGCTGGGTTCCGTGCAGGCTCTAGCCAGTGACGACGCGGCCAAAGACAAGGCCGAAGCTGTCAAGGTGGTGAATGGATCCGTAACGGTCCTCAAGGACTTTTCGGCCGATCCCAACATGACTTGGTATCGCGATAACATCACCAAGGCCAAGGCTGTGTTGATTATTCCGACGCTGGTCAAGGCCGGCTTCATTTTCGGTGGCTCGGGTGGTACCGGGGTGGTGCTGGCGCGCGACGAAGCGACCAATACGTGGAAAGGTCCGTCCTTCGCCACAGCAGCTTCGGTGAGTTGGGGATTTCAGGCCGGCGGTTCGGCAGCCCAGGTGGTGATGATGGCGATGACCGACAAGGGCAAGGATGCACTGCTCAGCAACAAATTCCAGGCAGGCGCGGATGCCAGCGTGGCGGCAGGCCCGGTAGGCGCAGGCGCGCAGGCCGCAACAGTCGATATCCTCCAGTTCACGCGCACCAAGGGCCTGTTCGGTGGCCTGAGTCTTGAAGGCTCCGTCATCGCAGTGCGCGACAGCCTCAACCATGCTTATTTTGGCAAGCCTGTGACGCCGGTGGATATCCTGGTCAAGGGTGATGTGAGGAACCCGCAGGCCGATGTGCTGATCAAGCAACTGACAGCGGGCGCCAAATAACCGTCAAATCAGCCAAGTCTGATCGATCCCCCTCGCCTGGCCGGGAGGGGGATTTGTTTGTGGCACGTCCGTCGTTCCTCACGCAATTTCTTTCCCATTCTGTGTCACCGGGTTTCGGTGACTTGTCCTGGCCACGCACGTGAAAAAGGGGCTTCGTACTGAAGCCCCTTCGGTCAAGGTCATTTCTTCTTACGGCCTGTCCGTTCCCTTGCCCGCCTATTTCGGAAACATGAACTGCACCTGCAGCCGGGTCGACCATTCCGCACCGTTGTCTGGCGTGACGACGTTGTAGTACGCGCCCGCTTGGGTGTTCACCGGCAGCTTGCCGAGGTGGAAGATCTTGCCGATGGCGCCGCCGAGCGGCACGGTCCACTGATCACCGCTGTCGGCTTTCCAGTTGGCGGTGATGATCGGCGCGGTGGAGAGATAGAACCCACTCGGGAAGTTGTAGTTGACGAAGGGCTGCAGCAGGAAGTTGCTGTAGTCCCCGCCGCGATTGTCGCTCGACAGCGACCACACGTTGTTGGCGAGCGCGCCGTATACCCAGGGGTCGCCTTTTTGCATGTGCAGTGCGACAGCGGTCGGGCCGAGTCCCCAGTTCTTGTTGCCCAGACCATTGGTGTTGGTGGGCATCTGCACGATGGCACCGGCGCCCCAGATCAGGCCGGAAGGCGTGGGGCTGCTCGGGGACAAGAAGGTGGAGAGCTGGATGTCGCCGAGGCCGAAGGTGGTGCCCTGGCTGGGCGCGAACTCGGGTTGCCAGATGAGCGGCATGATGGTCCGCGTGATCAGGTTCCAGTCTGCGTTCAGCGTGAAAGGGATCACCGGCTGGATGTTGAGGACGTTCTGCGTGCGTGCGGTCGGTCCCACGTTGAAATTGGTGTTGTTCTGGAACGGCACGCTGACCAGGTTGCCCACGGGGTTCTGCGCCAGTTTCGCCAGTTCCTCGGCGCTCAGTTCGGCGTGGGCGGGCGTGCATGCCATCGCTGCCAGAAGCAACCCGTGAGGAATTCGTACGTTCATGATCGTGTCTGCCATTCTAAAAAGTCAGTTTGACTGCAGCAAATCCGTTGATGTGACTCAACTACCGGGGCCTGTTTGCGCCAATTTAACATTCTTCGAGGTCGCTTTGAAATGAGGGCTTTCCGGCTGAACCGGAGTCGTATAATTTAAGACAGTCATATCCGCTAACCAACATGAAGAAACTGGCCCTCGACATGCTACGGTCCGTGCGCGAAAGCGTCCGTGATCTGATGCCCATCATCGTGGTGGTGGCCTTTTTCCAACTCGTGGTGTTGCAACAGCCGCTGCCCAACCTCGGCAAGATTCTCTACGGCACCGTCATGGTGGTACTGGGGCTGACCTTCTTCATTCGTGGCCTGGAAATGGGCCTGTTTCCGATCGGTGAAACCATGGCCCACGGCTTTGCACGCAAGGGCAGCCTGTTCTGGTTGCTGCTGTTTGCCTTTGCCCTGGGTTTTTCCACCACGGTGGCGGAGCCGGCCCTGATAGCCATCGCGGACGAAGCCGCCAATGTGGCAGCAGAGGGCGGCATGATCGAAAGGGCAGACGAATCGCGCCGGGCCTATGCCTTCGGCCTGCGCCTGACCGTGGCACTCTCGGTGGGCGCGGCCATCTTGCTCGGGGTCATTCGCATCATCAAGGGCTGGCCGATACAGTGGTTCATCCTCTCCGGCTATATCGGTGTGGTCATCATGACGGTATTCGCCCCGCCGGAGATCATCGGCATCGCCTACGATTCGGGCGGCGTGACCACATCCACCGTGACGGTTCCGCTGGTGACCGCCTTGGGCGTGGGACTGGCCAGTTCGATCAAGGGCCGCAATCCCATGATCGACGGCTTCGGCCTGATTGCCTTCGCCTCGCTCACGCCCATGATCTTCGTGATGGGTTACGGGATGATGGTCTGATGGACGGCCTGCTTGCGCTGGCCAAGACCTTCCTGCTGACAATCCGCGATGTGCTGCCCATCGCGGCCATCCTGTTCGGCTTCCAGGTTTTCGTGCTGCGCCGGCCGATTCCACATCTGCGTCAGGTGCTGGTCGGATTTGCCTTCGTCCTCATCGGACTGACCCTGTTTCTGGAAGGATTGGAGGAGGCTCTGTTCCCGCTGGGCCGGCTGATGGCCGAACAATTGACTCATCCGGCCCTGATCGGCGGTGTGTCCGCAGCAGAAACGCTGACCTGGGGCGATTACTACTGGGTCTATCTGTTTGCGGCGGCCATCGGCTTTTCCACCACCGTGGCGGAACCGGCCCTGATCGCCGTGGCCATGAAAGCGCACAGCGTATCGGGTGGCACGGTGGGGGTGTGGGGCCTGCGGGCGGCCGTGGCCATCGGCGTGGCGATCGGCATCGCCCTGGGTGCATTCCGCATCGTCACTGGCACCCCGCTGCACTGGTACATCATCAGCGGCTATATTCTGGTACTGATCCAGACGCTTTTCGCCCCGCGCACGATCATCGCCCTGGCCTTCGATTCGGGCGGCGTGACGACCTCCACCGTCACGGTGCCGCTGGTGGCGGCACTCGGTCTGGGGCTGGCCAGCGCCATCCCGGGCCGCAGTCCGATACTCGATGGATTCGGGCTGATCGCTTTCGCGAGCCTGTTTCCGATGATGACGGTGATGGGCTATGCACAGATCAGTGAATGGCGGGCACGCCGGAGCGCGCGGAAGGCGCATCAGGGCTAATCGAAGGCACAAGGAGACGCGACCATGCATTTCAAACTCATCATCGTGATGGCGGAAGACAACCGGACCGACGCCATTCTGGACGCGGCACGCAAGGCCGGTGCCACCGGCGCCACGGTGCTCAACCAGGCCCGCGGTGAAGGCCTCAAGCCCAGCAAGACCTTTTTCGGCCTCAGCCTGGAAAGCCAGCGCGACGTCGTTTTGCTGCTGGTGGAGGAGCACATGAGCCGCTGCATCCTGGAAACGATTGCCCGGGTCGGTCATTTCGATGACGTTCCCGGCACCGGCATTGCCTTCCAGATCGACGTCGAGGATGCGGTAGGCGTGGGGTTCCAGATCAACCAGTTGAGCCAGACCCTAGGAGACGAAATATGAATGCCCCCCACAAGACCATCGTCCGCGTGCGGGACGTGATGAAGACCCAGGTGGACATGGTGGATGGCCTCACCACGGTCGCCGACGCCTTGCGCATGATGAAGCATGTGGAAACCAAGGCCCTCATTGTCAACAAGCGCCACGAGGACGACGAGTACGGCATCGTGCTGATCTCCGACATCGCGCGTCACGTACTCGCCAGAAACCGCGCGCCGGAACGGGTCAATGTCTACGAAATCATGTCCAAGCCCGTGGTTTCAGTCGACGCCGGCATGGATATTCGCTATTGCGCCCGGCTGTTCGACAAGTTTGGTCTGGCACGCGCACCGGTGCTCGAGGGTGGCAAGATCGTCGGCATCGTGAGTTACACGGACATGGTCATGAAATGGATGGGGGGAGGGTGCTGCTGATTGTCGCTGGGCTCTCAAGTCTGCTTGATCGCGCACAGACCGGGGCGGCTGGGTGAGCATTGCATTGCCACCTGAGCGTTTGGTTACCGCGGGCCAGGGAACTGAATTCACGCCTGAAGATCTTGATTGGTAACAAGAGACTGCATCGCAATCGCCATAAGTCGTCTATAAACAATCGACCGCTGCAAGATCTCGAGTAATCAACCCAGGTGGAGACTCCCATGAATACCAAGCGATTCTTAATGTCCTGTGCTGTTGCGGCCGGTGTTTCAGGATTCTTCGGCCCGGCGTTCGCCGGGGATACCCCCCAGCCCCACCCGGGGTCGAAAATCAGCTTCGCCCCGCTGCCTCTGGAAATCTACACGCAGGACGGGCAAAGGCCAGCGGTCGTATTCAGCACACCCTGCATCCAGATCGAAAAAATGACCAACGGCTTCCCGCCCATCCTCGCCTTCGAGAACTTCATGCTCGCAATGATCGGCAAACTGAACGATTCCGAACTCCTGCCGATAAGCCTCGAACCGGTCTGCATCTAGGGAAGCGCTTATTGATTTGGTTCGTTCGCCCTGAGCATGGTCGAAGGGCTCACCACGAACGGAAGGAATCAGCGTCTCCTTAGGGACTGTTCGCACTTGATTGGAACCGGGGCAGGATTGTGCTCCGGCTTTTCATTTGGGTGGCAGGGATGCGTTGATCCGGATGCAGAGATTGGCCCATTTTCCAAGTTCCGAATCCGACTCGAACCCGGCCGGGTCGACATAGACATAGCCTTTCATCGGCTTTCCGGTGAAATCCATTTCCCGGACGTGAGGCCACTTCAAGACAACCTCATATTCGGCTTGCCCGATCCGTGCCATAAGTGACTCGCCGATGATCCCCACCAGCATGTGGCCCCGGTACATGAACGCGAGTCCGCCGAACATCTTCTTTTCGGTCAAGCCTGGGCGCTCAAGAAACAATTCCCTGAGCCGCGCTGCAACACCTTCGTCGTATGCCATGGGGGTCTCCTGAATATCAGATTCGCGGAACCTCGGCGCATTCCATGAAATCAGCCTTTGCCCTGAGGCTGCGTCGATTCGGCCTTGCCGAGCCGGTAGGCATCGACGATCCCGACCAGCCAGCAGCCGGCCAGCCCGAGAGTGGCAATCGTGGCAAGGGTGCTTGCGGGCGCGTTCGACGCCTGGGCGACCAGTTCGGTGATGTGCGCAGGATCGACTGCCCCTCCTTCGGCCGTTAGCTGGTCGAGTACGGTCGATGCCAGCTGCATCGCCCTGTCTACCAGGATCCACAGGCACGCCAGGCTCACCCCGATCAGGGCGAATCCGCGCCCATGGTGCTTCAGGTAGAGCTGGCCGGCGCCGGGCAAAACCAGGGCGGACAGCAGCACGGCGTTGGTGGATCGGCTCATCCTTGTCTCATCTCATGTCCGGATTGCAAACTGCCCGGCATAAGCATTCCGGGGAAGTCTGATTTCCTTGCAAATGTTCCGGGGGGGCCGTACATCAGGCCCGGGAAGGTGGCAGGCTGACGATGACGGCGCCGCCTTCTTTCTTGTCCACCACCAACGAACCCTGCTTGTGCGCATCGTCCAGAATCTTTCCAAACGCGCTGTAGCCGTAGGCCGACTCGCTGAAACCGGGGTGGACGCGCTTGATGGTGCTCTTGATCAGCGATGCAGAAATCGACCCTTCGCCACCTCGTTCCGCGACGAGCTGATCCACCGTCCCGACCACGAGTTCGATTGCTTCGCGCTTCTTTTCGTCCGGGCCGGGTTCGGCCCTGGCCTCCGGTTGGCCTGAGTCGGCCGTCGCCGCTTTTTCCGGCGCAGGTCGGGCTCTGCGTCGTGTCGGACTCGCCTTGATTGCCGCGCCACTCGCCGTCTCCTTGCTCGTGGTGTCTTTAACAGGTTTGGCGGCCGGTTTCTTGGCGGGCGCTTTTGGCGTTGCCCTGATCGGCACCAGGTCTTCGTAGAATATGAACTCGTCGCAGTTGCCGATCAGCAGCGACGAAGCCGAGCCGCGCACGCCGATGCCGATCACGCTCTTGCCGTTTTCCTTCAGCTTGGAGATCAGCGGCGAAAAATCCGAATCCCCGCTGATGATCACGAAGGCGTCGATGTGCGTCTTGGTGTAGCAGAGGTCGAGCGCGTCCACCACCATGCGGATATCCGCCGAGTTCTTGCCCGACTGCCTCACGTGCGGAATCTCGATCAGCTCGAACGCCGCCTCGTGCATGTCGCGCTTGAATTCCTTGTAGCGGTCCCAGTCGCAGTACGCCTTTTTCACCACGATGCTGCCTTTGAGCAGCAGGCGTTCGAGAATCGGGCGAATCCTGAAATCCGGGTAACTGGATTCCTTCACGCCGATCGCCACGTTCTCGAAATCACAAAAAACGGCAATGTTGCGGATGTCCGGTGTGGCCACTGTTTCCCCCTTTGTGCAATCAGTCTCGCGTGCAGTTCAGGCTCCAGCCGATCAAGACCTGGCCCAGCATCCGCCGCCTCGTGCATGTCAGCCGTAAGCATAGGCCATGCGACCCTGCCCGCGTAATGCGAGTGTGCCTGAGATGAACCGAAATGCCAGTCAGGGCGCGGTGATCCCGGGAGGCGGTGGCGGCGGGGTCCCCGGAGGGGGGGGTGGTGGGGGTATTTTTGCAGGGGCCTGAGACTGCTGATAGGTGCGGCCGTATACGGGGACTTGATGACCTTTCGCGTACATACATTGGATGTAGGAGAAGTCATAACGTTGTTGCAGACCGTATCCCGAAACCTGCGCGGTTTGCGTCCCCGCCAGTCCGCCAACCAGGAGCCCTGTTCCCGCACCCACCGCAGCGCCTTGCTGACCGCCAATCGCTGCACCGGCAACCGCCCCCACCGCGGTGCCGACCACGGCGGTGCCCACCCCGCTCTGCGTGGCCGCCTCGCTGGGTGTCACGCCCCCTATGCTCTGAAGCGCATAGCTCCGGCATGCCATGTCGTCGGTGCGGAACTGGTCAAAACTCTTGTTGGTGCCGGGCAGCGCCATCACATTGGGCCCGCTCGGCATCGTGGTGCAGGCAGCGACCAGCAAGGGAAGGGCGAGCACCGCAATTTTCAAGGGAATCTTCATCTACTTCACTTCGCCAGAACCGGCGGGTGGCCTTGGGGCCACAGCCTGCCAACCGCCCGGGCAGTTCTCCACATAGGGGTAATAGCCTTGCGGATTGGCGCAGTAATACCAGGATGCCGAGGGTGGGGGAACGGCTTCGGCGTTCTGTGCACGTTCGATATATACCGGCGGCGCTGCAGGCACCGTCACGATGGGCGGATAGGGGTAGCCGTAGGGGGGATAGTAGTACGGACCGGGGTAAAGCCAGGGCCTGTAGTAGAGTGGGTCGATGACAATACCGACCCCCACATTGCTATAGCCGCGATATACCGGGTGCCCGTAATATCCGCCATGTCCGCGATCCGCAAGGGCCCAGCCACTCACGCCTGCCATGCACACACCCAGCAACAAACCCGACCACTTGGGACGCTTGACCATAACAACCTCCTGCCTGTCTGAATTCATCATCATGAGGACACCACAAGACGATGACTACCGATTCAACCGGAACCCAAGACTTCGACTCGTGAATTGGGGACAAGTTTCTCCTGAAACGAGTCGTCACTCGGTGAATTCACTGTGCCATCCTTGTTTTTGGCCTTGCGCGATCAGACGCTCCAATACCTGCCTGGGATCTCCGGTCACCTGCGCTCCATCGATATAGAGCCGTACTGCCAATAGCGGTCCGTCCCCGACAGCGCGAGCCGCGATGTCGTCCGGAACGATGACTGACCGGCCCAGCTGCTTATGCGTCGGCCAGTCGGCCTCGCTATACGCGTGGTAAATGAGCTCGGCGCAGCCGAGCCGGTCCCGCGTTTCCACGTCGAAATTGAAGTCGTAGCGTTTGCCCATCTGACGCAGCGCCTGCAGGATGACCCGCGCTCTCTCATCCGGCCCAAGGCCCCCATAGCGCAACACGGCGACGTCATCCACGTTTAAGAAGTGGTCCAGTGAATTCAGTACCACCCCGGATCGCAGCGCCTCGATCACGCGCCGCCCGGTCCGGATGACGTCCTGGTAGGGTTGCATCACCGGGTCGTTCCAGATCCCCAGTGCCGTAAGTTCCGCCTCCGATCCCACCCAGAGGGCCGCGTGCCCCCAGTAGCCGGGAATGAAGGAGTCGGTGAGCCGGAAGGGCGTGCGCTCGATCAGGATATCGCCTGCCTGCAGATTGCCCGCCAGGTCCTCACGCACTTCCACCCGGCCGTCGAGCTTGCCGCGCCGTGTCTCGACGAGCCCGATGCTGTTGCCGAAGATCATGCTGCCCATGTTCACCCCCTCGCTCTTGAGTCGCAGCAACGACTCGACGGTGAAAGGCGCGTAGAACCCGATCTTGCGCCCCACGTAAGCCAGAGGTGAGAACCCTTTGGTCATGCTGTAGGACACGCTCTGGCTGATGAGCTGGTTGAGATACAGCATGTGCGTGTCCTGCCCCGGCAGGTCCTGCGATTTCCCGATCTCCGCCTCGTAGTAGGTGATGCCCTGCCGCACCCGGTTGCGCGTTTCCTCCGAGGCGAACGACATCGACACGCGGTCCAGTTCGCCGTAGTCGATGCCGTAGCCCGCGTCCTTGTTGTTGAGCACCAACCGCAGGCGCGGATCTTCCTGGTAGAGGGAGATGGCGAGCAGATAGTTGTCGTAGAGCGTCAGCGCCGCCGAAAGCGAAAGCATGATGCCCTTGAGGCGCTGATCCGGCGTCATGTCCGCCCCCGGCCCGTTTGCATCGAGCCAGCACTCATGGGCCTCGGCTACCTGGAAAAGTCGCTTGCGCAGGGCCAGATGTTGCGCAAGGCCTTCATTCAACTCGATCAGAACCTGGCCCGGGATCGGCTGCTTCGCGTCCATCGTTGCCTTCACGCTTTCCGCCAGGCGCACGGTCTCGGCACGGTAGACCAGCGCCTCCTCCACCATGAGCTGGAAATCCTCCACCTCCTGGTTCAGCGCAGCCGTCCGCGCCGACTCCGTCAGTTGGCCATGGACCTCGGCCGCATGCGTCCGGCAGTAACGCCGGGCCTCGCTCTTCTCGATGCTCAGCGGCAGTTGCGTGACCACCGCCTTGGCTGTGAGTTCGGCCACGGGCTGGGCGACGCTGCATCCGGCGAGTGTGGCCCAGGGCAGCAATGTGCCGGCAAGGCGCGCCACTTGGAGCAGGGAGCTCATGGGGTTTGCGCTAGATGAAGCTTGCCAATGCAATCGTTGCATCGGCGGCCAGAAACCCAGATTTTCCGTGAGGTCCGGGAACGAATCCGAGGCGACGGATTGGGACCGGCAGCTTGCAATCCCGCTCTGCCAGTTTCGCCATCACCGAGAGCATTCATCCCTTTGGCAGGCGCTCGCTGAGCAAGGTGCGCGCGGCCATTCCCCGCGCGCTTATTTCTTCTCACCCTTGATCTTCATTTTCGCCACCTCGCGGGACTCCCTGGCTTCAAGCAGGAGGTTGTACGCGATGTAGTACTTGTAGATGTTGCTCACATAGGTGACGGTTTCGCGTCCGATCTTGTCGGCGGCAACGTACTCGACGTTGTGGAACCAGACGTTGGGATTCAGCCCGCGCCTGGCGGCTTCCCTGCGCAACTGCGAAATCCGGCCGGCACCCGCATTGTATGACGCGAACGCGAACAGGGCCTTGTCCAGGTTGGTCATGGGCTCCTTGCCGTAGTAGTTGTCGATCATCCAGCGCATGTACTTGATGCCGCCGTGGATATTGGGCTCGACTTTCCGGATGTCACCGACGTTGAGATCCTTGCCGGTGGCGGGCATGATCTGCATCACCCCGATGGCACCGACGTGGCTCTTGGCGTTCTGGTCGAGCTGGGATTCCTGGTAACCTTGGGCCGCCATCAGCAACCAGTCCACATCGTACTTGCCGCCATACTTCTTGAAGTACTGAATCAGGTCGTAGAATTTCTTGCGCTCGGCCTCGGAAGCCGCATCCTTCACATACTTGGCGCTCTTCAGGTAACGCCTCAGGATCGTGTTCCCGACTGCGGTGCCGGCCCTGTTGCGCGTGACGAAGTCATCGACCGCGGCCCTGAGTTGTGGGCTGCCCTTTCGCATGGCCCAGGCGATGTCGCCCCCGGTGCGAACGGTGACGTCATCATGCACCGTGATCTTCGGGAAGACCTGCTTCCAGAAGTCCGCCTTGTGCTTGTCGACGACGATGAACGGGATTAGCCCGGCGTTCACCATCTCGAGCAGGTCCTCGTCCTCGAGCTCCGCCGGCGCCAGTTTGATGATCGCGCCGGCCTTCCTCCGGGCGGCCAGGCGCTGGTTGAGCGCCACCAGGCTCTCGTAGTAGCTGGAGGATTTGCGCACGAACACTTCCTTGCCTGACAGATCTTCAACGCTTTTCACAACGGGTGCGCCGGGGCCGGACACCACCACCTCGCTGACGTTGGCATACACGGGCACGGAGAAGTCCACCACTTTCTGCCGGTCGGCGGTGATCGTGAGGTTGGATGCCGCGATGTCGCCCTTGCCGTCGACCAGCCCCTGCAGCAGGTCGCCACGGGCGACCGGGATAAACACCACCTGCACCCTGAGATGCCTATGCTTCAGTTTTTTCTGCTTGGCCAGCTTCTTGTTCAGGTCTTCCTCGAACACGCGGAAGACGTCGTAGGTCGTACCGCGCTGCACCCCCTTGTCTGCGAAGTAGAACGTCTTGCTGTAGGTCGTCAGCACGCGAATGTAGCCGCGCTCGATCATGCCGTCGAGATCGCCTTTCCAGGGCTTCATCAAAAGCGTTGGATCGATGGTCAGATCCTCGCGAGGGGCGGGAGCCTGCTGCTCGGCGAATGCCGGCATGGCGGCAGAAATCATGAAAAAGGCCAGCAGCCAGGGCAGCAGATTTCGGATCATGGACCAACGCATCGATACACCTTGTGAGCAACAAGAAAGAAGAAGGGCGAAAGAGAATCGCGCCGGAATATACCGACCTGAATCTAATATTAGATTAACCGGATGACGAGCCCTGATTTGCGTCAGGCGACCGCGTCAGCCATCGTATCGCGTGCCTCCGGCGCCGGCGGCACCAGACAGGCCCTGATCATTTCGGCATGGCCGCAGGCGCGGATCGCAGCACGCCCAACTCGGCGAACAGCCAGGTGCTGCTCGGCACTGGCGGGGTGCCACCACACCTCACCTGGTAAGCCTCGCCGCTGACGCTACTCTTGCTGGCCGCGCGCTCGATGAACTGTTCTGTACTGGCGATCGCCCCCTTGTCCACCAGATAGTCGAGCTTGCGGCGGAGGTGGGCCTGCGCTTCCGCGCCCGAATACCAGCTGCCGTTGCGCCTGAACTCACATCCCGACGCCGCAAGCCGCGACAGCAGGGACTCGATCTCGGCCCGTGCGGCGGGAGGAAGCGGCGCAGCATGGACCCGCGGCCCCCACAATAATCCGAGCAAGAGCAAAGCTTGCAGGGTCAGGAATCGGCGCTTCGATTGTATTCTTGCCATGTCGTTCCAAGGTTGGATTTCGGTTGGGCCTGGTATAGGTCACGTCAGCCTTGGCATTCTCGAACAATTCAGGATTCCCCGCATGTCCAGGATTGACCGCAACTGTCGGGGTTGGCGATACTGGCTGCGATGTCGCGAGTCATTTGCATCCTTCAACAAACATGAGGCTATGTCCATGGTTCTCCCCGTTTCCAACAGTACGGTAGCGTTTTGCTGCGCCCTCGGTTTGGCGCTTCTGGGGGGATGTGCGCAGACGCAACTGGGCGCGCAGTATGCCGATCCGCAGTTCCCCCCGCAGACACTGCAAGGCGCGACGGTTCTGGTCGTCTGTGATGCGCCCGAGCCGGCGATCAGACTGATCTGCGAGAGCCAGATTGCCGGCCAGTTGACGCAGCTGGGCGCCAGGCCGCTGACCGATGCGGCGCTCGTCAATCCGACGCCCGGCCGCGAACCACTGCCCAGCCAATACCTGCCGGCGGCGAAGGCGGCAGGCGCCCGCGCCGTGTTCAGCACGACGCTGGCGCCGGATTATCGGCAAGCCAGCCCATTATCCTCGTTCAGCATCGGCATCGGTGGCTGGGGCGGGTCGGGCGGTTACCATGGCGGCAGCGGGGTGGGCGGGGGCGTCGGCGTCACCATGCCGGTTGGCGCCTTGCAGGGATCGACAGGCCTGGCCGCCATCGGTTCGGTCGTCGATGTCGCCAGCGGCCGCGTGATGTGGAGCGCCAAGGCGTCCGTTCCACCGGCGACCGATGTGACCAGTCAGATTGCAGAAGCAGCGAAGGCACTTGTTGGTGCGGTGCGCCAGACCGGGTTATTCTAGGGAAGCGGCCGGGACCTGACGTGGCCTTGCATTGCAGATCGAGCCCACCCCAACAACCCAACGGTATCCCGAATCCATGAGCGCTGAAATCCTGAGTTCCCACGGCGAATTATTGACTGCCCGAATTTCCGGCTTGCTGGCCCAGCCCGAACTGGCTGCGTTGCAGCAAGCCGCTGCTGGCGTGATCCAGCAGCACGGCCATGTCCGCATGCTCATCATTGCCAAGGACTTTCAGGGGTGGCGGAAGGGCGATGACTGGGACGATATCTCGTTCATGGAAAACGACCCGTACATCAGCAAGATGGCCATCGTCGGCGAAAAGGAATGGGAAGAACTGGCGCTGCTGTTCACCGGACAGGGAATGCGCAAATTCCCGATCGAATACTTCCAGCCGGCTGACCTGGATCGAGCGAAGGCCTGGCTGATGGCGGACTAGCCAGGACGCATGCATTCGCGTGGCCCACGGGGGTCAGCGTCCCATGCGGCGATTGTAGTCGTTCACGACTCGCTGGTTTAGCGAAGGATCCGAATCAATGTCGCCACCGGTCTTGAATTCGACCTGCACGCCGCCGTCGGCGCGCGTCTGAACGATTGCCGTCACGTTGATGGCGCCACGTATGCCGCGGATCGTTCCGGAATCCCGGTTTGCGCTCACGATCTGCACGCCCTCGTCGCTCATGGCGCCGAGGGCAGCTGCCCAGGTCTGCTCGAAGGCACTCGGCGGATAAGGGGCGTAAGCCCCCCCCGGCACCGTCTGAACATAAGTGCAGCCTCCCAGTGTCAGGGCCAGACCCCCTGCGATGATCAGGGCGCTCAGCATTCGGTTAAGGAGACACTGAACAAGTTGGTTTGCTTTGTGCCCTTCGACTGCGCTCAGGAGAACGTTCGACAAGGCTCTCCTGAGCATGGTCGAAGGGCTTACCACGAACGAAATCAACCACTTGCCGTTCGTCCTGAGCTCGTCGAAGGACTTGCTCAGTGTTTCCTTTATGGAGTTCATGGTTCATTCACCTCGGAAAAAACGGGCTGCCGTTCATGAGAATACAAAAGCGGCGAACAGGGGATCGGCTGCGGAATCGGTCCCGGTTCATCTTTCTGACCGCCGTCTTTGTCACGCCTCCGCAAGCACATGGCATCTGATCACCCATGGCGGATGCCGAGAGCTTGCTCGACAAGCATCAGTTGCGCGCGTCCTTCGGCTTGCCACCTTTGGGCCAGTCGTTTTTCGCGGGAGCAAAGGCCGGGCGCGGCTGGTGCGTCACGTACTCGGCGATATCGATCGCCTCCTGATCGCTGAGCGTATTGCCTTGCCCCAGCGGCATGTTGTGCTTGATGAAGGCGGCCGCGGTGTAGGTGCGCGCCATGCCCGCCCCGATGTTGAACGAGTCCTGGCCCCATAGCGGCGGGAAAATATAGCCGACCGCCGGATCCCGGCTGGCCTCGACCTTGTCGCCATGGCAGCTTGCGCACTTTGTTGCATAAAGCGTTTGGCCGTGGGCGGCATTCGGCACCAGCTTCATGTCGACCTTGCCCATGCCGCGCCCGACCACTTCGGTCCCGGTCGGCACGCCGGTCGAAAGCCAGCGCATATACATCAGCATGGCGTTCATTTCCTGCGAATCGTAGGCCAGCGGCTTGCCGTTCATGGAACGCTCGAAGCAGTCGTTGATGCGGTCCTGCAGCGAATTGATATTGGCGCTGCGGCTGCGGTATTCGGGGAACACGCCCCACAGCCCGACGAACGGACCGGCATAGGCAACCGTGCCGGCGTTCAGATGGCAATTGGTGCAGTTGAGGGCGTTGCCGACATTTTCTGGCAACTGCTTGCGGGTATCGGTCAGAAGCAATTTGCCCAGCCTGATCGCATCACCCACCGGACCCTTGGGAATGGTGGTTTCGGCGGGCGGATCGAGCGGCACGGGATTGGCGTAGGCAGTCGTCCCCAACGACAGGAATGCCGCCCTGAACAGCATTGCATTGGAGGGTTTGGGCGTCATGGGGATGTTACCTCTGCTGATCGGGGTTCCGGAATCGGCAGCTTCAACTCGCAATCGACGGCCTGAAACTGCCTTCCTGCGGCTTGCGACGCTCGATTCTTGATCGCCGTTCCCCTGTAATGAAGGGTGGGAGGTTTGCGAACTGCCCGTAAGGATTGCGGCGGTCGTCATCCCGGCGGTCATCGTGGTGGATGAAGCTGCAAGTACATTGCGCAGCAGTGCAACCCGGAACCGGCAGGCGGGGCGCCTCATCGGACAGGAATCGGGTACTCCCAAGACTTTGCACCGCCTTGCATGCATGGGTACCCCTGCGAATTTCGACGCAATGGTATGTTCTGTTTGCGGCGCGGCCGGCAACAGTTGCCAAATGCGGCAGTTTTTTCCTCGCCATCTGACGCCACACGAATGCGACAATCGCCACCACCACAATGAGTCCCACAATCTGCAGCATTTCACCCACTCCCTTTTCCGTTGCCCTTCCTTACCAATATAGAAGCCAGACGGCCACTTGAGAAGGCTGTCTTTCTGATTGGAATCCGCCATCAATGGCGTATCCAGAGCCATCGGTGATACTTGGCGGATCAAGTGTGCGGTTCTCCATCGTACTCCCATTGCGCCGATTCAGGCTCCGTTGCCGCGGTCGGCGAGTCATTTCCCGTCCTGTTTACAATTTGGAACCGTGAACGGCTTGATCCTTGCCTGACGGGCTTTCAGGCTGATGCACGCGGACTGAACACGGACAACCCGTCCTGAAGTTCAGGCCCATGCGCTGCAGGGTGCTCAAGTCATGGCGTTGCAGAGCCGTTAACAGGAGGTCTATCGGGCTTGGCAAGGGTGAGACGAAGCCGCTCATGCGCAAAAAACATCCATTGGTCCTCCAGGGCTGGACAGCGCGTCCGAAGCGTCTCTATCTTAACAACATGGCAAATTGGACTCATAACATGTCAGTCAATCGGGTGCGCCGCGGTCGGGGATTCACGCTCATCGAACTCATGGTGACGATTGCAATCCTGGCGGTTGCGCTGGGTATTGCTGTGCCGAATTTGCAGGAGTTTGCCCGCAGGAATCGTCTGGTGTCGATGACCAATAACCTGGCCTCTGCGCTGGCGCTCGCGCGGTCCGAGGCCGTCAAGCGCGCCACCCGGGTGACGGTGGCCTCGGCGGATTGGGACGCAGGCTGGCAAGTGTTCGTCGATACGGGAACAGCCGGCGACCCGAGTGATGCTGGCGATACCGTACTCAGGGTTTTTCAGCCCAATGCCAGCGGTGCAGCGGCGATTACGCCGGACGCCAACTTCTCCAGTTACATCAGCTACCTCCCATCGGGCGTGAGCGTGGGCAACGGTGGCGGGGGCAGCGGGGATTTCGAACTGTGCATCGAAGGCAATGCTCGCGTGATTTCCATCAACAACACCGGACGTGTAAGCACCACTTCAGGATCCTGCTGATGAAACCCTTGCCCTCACCTTCAAAGCCCTCGAATCTGTCACGCACCCAGCGAGGCGTGACCCTGCTGGAGGTGCTGATTTCCATCATCGTGCTTTCCGTAGGCCTGCTGGGCTATGCGGGATTGCAGACGGTCTCACTGAAGAACAATACCAGTGCCTTCCAGCGCAGCCAGGCCACCATGCTGACCTATGACATCGTGGATCGTATGCGTGCGGTCGCACGTGACCCGGACCCGGCAGTACTGGGAGGCTACAACGTGGCAATGGGATCATTGAGTTCGAAGCCTGATGTGATCGATTGGCAAAATAATGTCAGCAATGCCTTGCCGGATGGCCAGGCATCGATAGCCGTGCCCTTGGCGGCACCCGGTGCGCCAACGGTCGCCACGATTACCATCCAGTGGGATGACAACCGCGATGGTACCGATCCCATCGAGTTCATTACCCAGACGATCCTGTGATGCTTACCTCCCATTCCACTTCATTTTTCCGTCAGAAGGGTTTTTCCCTGGTCGAGTTGATGGTGTCCCTGGTGCTGGGCGGGTTGATCATTGCTGCAGTAGGGACAGTCTATCTGGGCAGTCGCCAGTCCTTTCGCACCCAGGATGCGATGTCCCGCATGCAGGAAGGCGCCCGTTATGCCTTCGAGACGATGTCGGTCGATCTGCGTCAGGTGGGCTTCGGCTGTGCCTCGGTCAACACGGATGCGCTCGACGCTGACCCGAATAACTGGTACCGCAACGTGTTCAAGCGGCCGCTGTTCGGATTCGAAGATGGTGCGGGTTTGGCGTCGAGTACCACGGCGACCGGCGCGATCGCCAATACGGATGCGCTTCTGGTCTTGCGGGCCGACAAGAGCCGGGAATCCCAACTTGCATCGGCCACCACGACAGTGACCCCGCATGGCATGACGGACGGAGGCTGGATCGTTGTTTCAGAAGTCTATTCGGATGCAACGGCTTACCAGGCCACCACGGCCTCAGGCTCCAATGTCGCATTGAATGCTGCATCGGCATTGCCCTGCAGGCCGGGTGCGCCGGTCGCGGCCGCGACCAATTTCATGCTGCTGCCCCTTGCAGGACATGTCTATTACATAAGGAACAATCCGGCCGGCGAACCGAGCCTGTACCGCGAAACCCTGCGGGCCGACGGCACGACCGAAGCCCAGGAACTCGTGGAAGGGATCGAGGACATGCAGATCCTCTACGGCGTAGACAATACCCAGCTGACGTTGCCGGAATGTCCGGACGACCGCTGCTCGGCGAATGTCTACTGGGACGCCGATCAAGTTACCGCAGCCAATCTATGGAACCGCGTCGTCGCCGTGCGGGTGACCCTCGACATGCGCAGCCCGGAAACCCGGGTGAGCACAAGCGGCGACGGTCGCCTCCGTAAGCCATTCACCACCACCATCGCGGTGAGGAACCGGTTATGAATCGCATTCAAATGATTGCTCCGCCTTCACGCCAGCGCGGGGTCACGCTGATCGTCGCGTTGATCTTTCTCGCCATCCTGATGCTGCTGGGCGTGACCGTGGCACAAACGAGCAGCATGCAGGAGCGCATGGCAGGCAACACGCGGGACCGCGATCTCGCACTGCAAATGGCCGAAGCTGCACTCATGGATGCCGACCGGGCGCTGAGGGCGCTCCCGAAGGATGGGTCGGGCAATATCACCACCGCTTTCGACGGCAGTACGACAGGCTATGTGGCCTATGACCCGTCTCATGGCAGCAACGCAGGCTATTGGAATGGATACGACTGGGCGAACGCGTCGCAGTCGGTAACAAGTTTCACAATTGATCCAGATACACACATCACGGAACAACCACGCTATGTGATCGAGAAACTGCCGGATGCCGCCACCACACAGCGCTTCCGTGTGACTGCCCGCGGGGTGGGGTCCAGCGCCAACACCGTCGTCATCCTGCAAGCAGGGTACGAGAACAACTGATTCAGGGAGTGCATGATGAACGTCAACTCAAACCTTCGAAAATTCCTTGCCCTGCTGCTGATATTCGGCAGTCTGGGATGGATGGCGTCGACCGCCCGGTCGGCGCCCCTGACCATCTCCGAAACGCCCCTGTTCCTGACCACGAACATCCCCCCCAACTTGATCGTCACGCTGGATGATTCGGGGAGCATGGCGCGGGCCTACACGCCGGACCTGTGCGGAGCAACGGGTTATATTTACAACAATACGTGCTCCCCTTCGGGCATTTTGAACAACCGCTGGCCCAAGTCCAGCCATGCCAACCCGATCTACTACAACCCGGCAGTCGTCTACAAGGCGCCGGTAGACGCCAGCGGGACGCCGCTGACCACCTCGTTTAGCAATGCCTGGGTCGATGGCTATGCCCATGTTTTGCCCAATATCAGCCCGGACTCCTTTGATTTGGCCACGGAATACCGCCCAACTGCGGAGCTGGATCTGCCCGCGTCGACCAAGAGCCATAGCTTCATGAACCACTATACGGCGTCGGCGGACCTCACCACGACGGTCACACTTAACTATGCGCTCCATGCGCACGAACGAACGACACAGGATTCCAGCTACAACACCGGCAGCAATGCGCCTTGGGTCACGATCAGCGATTATGCCAATATCGACGGAGTCGGTAATGGCACTGCTCCGGGTAGCAACCTGATCAGCGTGACGGTGAATGGCGTCGCGTTAAGCAACACTGGCCAGTACACCGGAACTTGTCAGAGGAACTTGGTTGGGAGCACCAACCAGTTCAAGACCCAGGTTTCCGGTTCGAACCTGACGCTGTGTTTCCGCGACACCGGTTCCATGTACGGGGCTGATGTTGTTGTCACGCACAAAGTGTCCGGTACGACGAGCACGGAAGTGCCGGTCGCCGCGAACGCCCCCGTCGGCGCCTATTACTATGTGTTCGATGAACTCAACGCAGGCTGCACGGGGACAGCTGCGCAGAAAAAGGTCGACAACGACTGCTACACGATCCGTATGGTCAGCGCGACATCAGGCCCGGGTGGAACCGACGAGCGCCAGAACTTTGCCAACTGGTATTCCTTCTACCGCACGCGCAATCTGGCGACGATCGCGTCGACCTCGCTGGCGTTTGCGGAAATCAGCCCCACGACACGGGTCGCCTGGCAGTCCCTGAACACGTGCAGGAACTCGACGTCCGTGCTGCAGACGACATCCTGCAGCGGCTGGGATGGCGTGTCGGTCAGTAATCATATCAAGCCTTTCACCGGCACCCACAAGCAGGATTTCTACAGTTGGCTGTTCCATTTGATCAGCGATGGTTCAACCCCGCTGCGCCAGGCGATGTCGCGGGCCGGGGAATACTTTAGGCTGACCGGGGAGAACTCCCCTTACGATGATGACCTGAGTGCACCCGGTTCCACACAACTGTCATGCCGCAAGAACTTCCACATCCTGATGACCGACGGTGTCACAAACGAATCATTTTCAGCGGTCGGCAACCTCGATCAGTCGCTGCCGCATCCCTTCTCCGACAACAACTCGAACAGCCTGGCTGATGTGGCCTACAAGTACTGGTCGACGGATCTGGCGCCCAGCCTGGCCGACAATCTGCTCCCCTATATCGTCGAACAGGGCACGAATGACACCGAGACGTTCAATAACCCCAAGAATGATCCCCAGACCAAGCAGCACATGGTCAACTTTACAGTGGGCTTGGGCCTGACGCCGTTCCTCGACAGCGTGGGACTGACTCTCGGGGCGGATTCCGTGACGGGCGGCAGTTATCCGGGCCTGTTGAGCGGCGCGATTGCCTGGCCCAGCACGAATACCGATGGCGGGTGGGTGGCGGATCTCTGGCATGCGGCCATCAACAGTCGTGGCAGGTTCTTCAGTGCCGACGCGCCGGACAGTCTCGTCGAGTCGTTCACCAAGGTGGTCAATGCCATCGACGACAACATCGCGTCGGCTGCGGCGCTGGCGGCCAACTCCACCAGCCTCAATACGGGTGCACTGGTCTACCAGGCTACCTTCAACGGCAAGGGATGGAGCGGGGATCTGCTTGCCTACCCAGTGGGTGTTGGCGGAGTGGTCAGTTCGACACCGGCATGGAGTGCGACAGCAAGAATGCCGGCCGCAGATGCGCGCAATATCTTCACGATCGCCAGCGGAAGCGGTACAAACTTCAACTGGAATGCCCTGAACAGCGGCCAGCAGTCCTATCTGAATCTCGACGGATCTGGCACCGACGATGGCCTTGGATCAGCCAGACTCGACTGGCTGCGCGGGATAAGGAGCCAGGAGCGCAACACCAACCAAATTACCGGCGTCACCACGGGGATTTTCCGCAAGCGCACGATCGTCCTGGGTGACATCATCAATTCGGATCCCGCGTTCGCCTATGAAGAAGACTTCGGCTATGCCGACATGGCGGCCAGCGAGGCGTCAAGCTACGCGTCCTATGTGTCGGGCAAGGGCAGCCGTACGCCGGCCGTCTTCGTCGGGGGCAACGACGGCATGCTGCACGCATTCCGCGCGGAAGCCGGATCAAGTGGCGGCGTCGAACTGTTCGCCTTCGTGCCGAACGCCGTGTATCCGAACCTCAGCAAGCTGACCGATCCTGGCTACACCCACCACTATTACGTGGATGGCAGCCCGACGGTCGGAGATGCCTATCTGGGCGGTTGGACCACGGTTCTGGTCGGCAGTCTTGGCGGCGGCGGGAAATCCGTCTTCGCGCTCAATGTGAGCGATGTGGCGAACCCGTCGGCCAGCATGGTGATGTGGGAGTTCACCGATGCGGACCTGGGCCTGACTTACAGTAAACCGCTGATCGCCAGGCTGAACAGCGGCCAGTGGGTCGCCATCTTCGGCAACGGTTACAACAGCGCGTCCGGACGTGCCTACCTGTATGTGGTCAACCTGAGCACGGGAGGACTCATTGCCAAGATCGCCGCAGGCAGCGCCACGTCGAACGGGCTGTCGACGCCGGTGCTTTACGACGCCAACAGTGACAAGATCATGGACTATGCCTATGCGGGGGATCTGCAGGGCAATCTGTGGAAATTCGATCTGACCAGCCTGGCCGATCAGACGACTCCGCAGTTCGTCGCACGCAACGCCAGTGGCCAGGTACAGGCGATTACGGCGCAACCCGCTGTCACGGCACATCCAAGCGGGGGCGTGCTGGTGTCTTTTGGCACCGGCCAATATCTGGAGGCCACGGACGTCGTGAGCCCGAGAAACCAGCAGGTCCAGAGTTTCTATGGGATCTGGGATAACGGCTCGCCCATCACGACGACCGACCGCAGCGAACTGCAGCAGCAATCGATCACGAACCAGACGTCGCAGACCTTCACGGTCAATGACAATGGCACGCCCGACGACACGTCCGACGATACGACCCAGACGTACGCGGCCCGAACGACCAGCAGGGAGAGCGTCGACTGGAGCACCAAGAAGGGCTGGTATATGGATTTCGACGAGCCTTCCTCGACCGGCGAGCGCGTCGTGACCCAGCCGCTGGTGAAGTATGGCCGGGTGATCTTCCTGACCGTGGTGCCGAGCGATGATGTCTGCAGAGCCGGCGGTCTCAGCTGGCTCATGGAACTCGATGCGCTGACCGGGGCAGCCACGACCGGATCGAGCTTCGATTTCAATAACGATGGCGCGTTCGACGACAGCGACCTGCTGGCGAGCGGCGACGTGGCCAGCGGGATCATGACGTCGGTCGGCATCACCAAGCCACCGGCCTGGTTTACCGGAACCGAGGGCAAGGACTACAAGGTGATGACGGGTACGACGGGCGGGATCCAATCGGTCGGCAACAAGGGCGCCCCCCCGCCCGGACCCGCCGGTGGCGGCGCGTTTAGGCGGACCTATTGGCTGCAGATTCAATGATCTCGGGGAGAATGGTCATGCTCAGGGCAAACCGGCAATACGGGGTCACGCTGATCGAACTCATGATCGTCGTGACGATCATCGGCATCCTGGCGTCGATTGCCTATCCGGGTTATCAGCAATATGCGCGGCGTGCCAACCGGGCCGATGCTCAATCCATCATGCTGGAGAACGCGCAGTTCATGGAGCGGTACTTCACCACCCATGGCACATACGCTGCCGCGGATTTGCCGAAGACGCAGTCTCCGGAAATGGGAACGGCGAAGTACACCATTCTTGGTCCCGCAGGAACTGCGACGGGTTTTCTGATTCGGGCAGTGCCAACCGGTGGCTATACCGATCCCCTGTGTGGCACCCTGTCGATCAATCAGGCAGGGGTGAAAACGAAATCGGGTACAGGCTCGCTGGGCGACTGCTGGAAGAGTTGATTACCTGGGATTGCCGAGTTCCCTGGGCAGGGGAAAGCCGATCTTTTCCTGCACCCCGTCCAGATCGGCCACTGAACCAATTCCCAGGTCTTTGAGGCGCTCGACCACTTCCCTGACCAGCACTTCCGGCGCCGAGGCACCGGCAGTGACGCCCACACGGGAACTGTCAGCGATCCATCGCGGGTCGATTTCGCTCGCGTTGTCGACCATGTAGGCGGGCACGCCCAAGTTCTCGGCCACTTCCCTCAGCCGGTTGGAGTTCGAACTGGTCGGCGACCCCACAACAATCACAACATCGCATTGCGGTGCCAGGATCTTGACCGCGTCCTGGCGGTTTTGTGTGGCGTAGCAGATGTCGTCCTTTTTCGGGCCGGTGATGTTGGGGAAGCGTGCGCGCAGCGCCTCGACCACGCGTGCAGCGTCGTCGACCGACAGCGTGGTCTGGGTGACATAGGCGAGCCTGTCCGGATCGGCCACCTGCAGGCTGGCGACATCCGCAGGCGTTTCGACCAGAAACATGCCACCCCTGGCCTGCCCCAGTGTGCCCTCGACTTCCGGGTGACCCTTGTGGCCGATCATGACGATCTCGTATCCCCGG